>JAXDGL010000031.1:0-213505 GCA_034665065.1 Thermoanaerobaculia bacterium
GTCACTACCCTCGCGGCCTCAAACACAAGGCAAGCAGCTATCCCATCTTCAACCGCTTCCAACGAAAAGCTCTCGCCTTCACCGAACAGCCGGATCTCGCGTTAAGTTAAGGCCATTGGGATGTCATAGACAAATGGAGATCGATCCACGTGCCGGCTTGCACCCAATGGGCGCGGATATGGGAGTTGGAGGCTTCTGGGAGTTGGATCTGATAGGTAATCGCCTCCCAGCGACTAACCTTAGTGAAGGTCACATTACTGGGGTCTGGCAGACCCTTTTTCTTCCACTCGGCCACTTCGCTGTCCCAGAACGTGGTGATGCCAGCAAACTCACTGGCCGACTCAAACCAGCCCGACAGAATCACATGGCTCTCTTTGTCATGGAGGTAGAAGTAGCGCCTGCTCGCAGAGGCATCGGAGCGCGAGTCATTCGCTTGCTGGAATCCGCCCTTCGGGATGCTCATGACAAGGCCACTCACGGGCACTGTCATTTCGAAAGCGTCTGTCTTTTCCGTAATAACGATTCGATCGCGCTCTGTCGCAGCGTTGGCGCCGCTGACCGAAACGAGAAGAAGTCCGATGATTAAATAGAGTTGTCTAGGCATAGCAGTCTCGATTCCTGGCGCCCAACGGCCTGACGCTCAGCCGCGCCAACCCGCACGCAGCAGAGTAGCAAACTACCACTCACGTGGCGCGGGTTGGCGTCGGCTGTAGCGTTGAGTTAGCTGCCATCCGCTGCCCGTCACGTGCCGGCGTAAGGTGCGTGAGCATGCATCGCCACTCGCCATTTACCCGCCGGTAGATATCGGTGATGTACTCATCCGCTTCGATCTGTGCGCCGTTGAACGTGCCCGTGTTGCCACCGCGTCCGGTTACCCACGCTACATCTCCCACGACACATGAGTGAGTTGCAACTTTCGTCATGCTTGAGTGGGTGAGCAGTCCGGACTCGATCACACCCAGAATGCGTGCGCGCGAGACTGGTCCCGCCTCCGGCGTCACTAGGATCCAGTCGTCAGTGATAACCCTGGAGATCTGCTCTACATCATTGCTCACCATCGCCTTGTTGAAGGCATCCTCGAGTTCGATGAGGAAGTCTGGGATTTCAGGATTCGGTGCCGTGTTCACGTCTTGACTCCCCCCTGGCGGCTAACGGACCTGCGGTTCACCCCGAAGCCCGCGACGCGAAGAAGTATAGCGCTCGCCCAGCAGCAAGGCCGCGGGCGGAGTCGGGTGCAACCGCTTGTTGGGCGGCCGTGTTCAATTCCACGGACAGAGACGTTCCGCGATGTGAATTGATTGCTCGCCTGTGCCACACTTTTGGCGCGAGTGGACGTGCAGATGGCGCAGCGAAAACCCGCCGATTCGGGGTGTCGCTTGACCGCGCCGCCCGAACGTGGAGTCGCTGAGCGAGCTCACGCGCGAGCGGTGTCTCGCGAAACCGAGCTGCCCGCGATTTTGGCGCGTGCGGTTCTCGTGCTGGCCGCGCTAACCTCGTCTGCAATTGACAGCAGATTGCCCAGCCGCCCAACGGACCTGCGGTTCACCCGCGCAGCCCGCGACGCGAAGAAGTATAGCGCTTGCGCAGAAGCAGGGCCGCGGGCGGAGTCGGGTGCAACCGCTTGTTGGGCGGCCGTGTTCAATTCTACGGACGAGCGACCCGGCAAGATTCTGCGATGTGAATTGAGAGCCCGCCTGTGCCGCAGATTTGGCGCGAGCGGACGTGCAGATGGCGCAGCGAGAACCCGCCGATTCGAGGTGTCGCTTGACCGCGCCGGCCGAACGTGGAGTCGCTGAGCGAGCTCACGCGCGAGTGGTGTCTCGCGAAATCGCGCTGCCCTGCGATTTGCCGCGTGGCGCCGAAGCGCAGCCGCGAGAATCTCGTCTGCAATTGACAGCATGATTGCGCAGCCGCCCAACGGACCTGCGGTTCACCCGCGCAGCCCGCGACGCGAAGAAGTATAGCGCTCGCGCAGCAGCATGGCCGCGGGCGGCGTCGGGTGCAACCGCTAGTTGGGCGGCCCTGATGAATGACAGCGGTTGATCGCGTAACCCGCGATTGCCGCCGCGGCGCCGTCGTCTGTTTTGCGAATGGTGCGACCGCACTCGTGTTCGCCGTGCCACGCAGGGAGCACGCACTCCTCGGCGGCGCGAGCCCATCCCGTCTCTCGTGCCACGTGCCGACGCAGCCCCGATTGCCGGCCCCATGTTGCGCCGCTGCGGCTCACGCGCGACATGAGGCCACGCCATTGTGGCCGGAGCGACGGAAAAGCTCGCCGCACAGAACGTGATGACCGAACGACCCCAAGTCGTACCGGAACGAGCAGCCGCCCAACGTCCCCAGCTCAGCCGCTTCGGCCCACGCGAGGAACGTGACGTAATAGTAGTCCGTGACGGGCCGAAGTCGGCTGCAGCGCCGAGTTGGGCGTCGCTCGCGCCGAAGGAATCGTCACCTCACGAACGTGCCTCGGCCAAAAGCCGGCGTGCCGGACATTTACGACCTGAAGCTTGAGAGGATATTGCGTCGGGTCAGCCAGTTGCGTGTAGAACAGGTCCAAGCGTGGCGCATACCCAATCCAACGTGGCTTGGTATCGCCGGGCTCGATACCAGCTCGGTCGAACCGCCCACCCGGCGTCACGTGTGTGATGACGTACATGTGTTCCCTCCCGGGGATCTCGGTGGCCACGTACTCGAGGCGGAATCCTAGATCTTTTTCGACGGGTGGGCCGGCGATCTCTCGCCAGTAGAGTTCGACGAATATCTTGTCGTAAACGGACCACACTGCGACGGTGAGAACGGCGAGAATGGCCACTATCGCGCCTGCGACGAAGCGAGGATCTCTGGGATCGATCATTGTGACGCCCAACGGACCTGCGGTTCACCCGCGCAGTCCGCGACGCGAAGAAGTATAGCGCTCGCGCAGCAGCAAGGCCGCGGGCGGAGTCGGGTGCAACCGCTTGTTGGGCGGCCGTGTTCAATTCCACGGACAGAGACCTGGCAAGGTTCCGCGACGTAAATTGAGTGCCCGCCTGTGCCGCACGTTTTGCGCGAGCGGACGTGCAGTATGGCGCAGCAAGAAACCGCCGATTCGAGGTGCCGGTTGACGGCGCCACCGGAACGTGGAGTCGCTGAGCGAGCTCACGCGTAGCCGGTGTCTCGTGAAATCGAGCTGCTCGCGATTTGGCGTGTGACGTTCCCGCGCTGGCCGCGAGAGTCTCGTCTGGAATTGACACCGGGTTGCGCAGCCGCCCAACGGCCCCGCAGTTCAGCCGCGCCGACCGCGACGGGATGATAGCCCAACCTGTAGTATGGAAACGCAGCGGTCGGCGTCGGCTGCAACTGCAAGTTAGACCGCGCGGGCTAGAAGGCCAGCCCTGGTGCACCGCCCTGACACTGGGGACATTTCCGCAGATGGAGATCGCTGCCGTTGGCGCCGTACTCATGTCCGCAGCGAGAACACCGCACGACGTAGACCTTTTGCGAATGGTCAGTTCCTTCCAGCCCCGTACGTCGAACCACGACTTGGTCGTTCCGGTTCGTGCTTCCAGGTTCCGTTGTTCGTTTGGACTTTGGCATCGCTAGCGAACCAATGAATACTTCCGGGTTTCGGTTCGGAACATCAACTTGCCACAGGTTTGGCAGACCTGAGTTGACCCGTCAACGATGAACTCGCGCGTACCGCATTCACGACCGCAGACAGCATATGCAACCTCAATATGGTCCGGAAAGACTTGGTGATCGACATCTGGTATTGATCGAGCGGATAGCCTTCAACCTGCATGAGTTCCTCGCGGTCTAACTCTTACTTCACCCGCACCGCCTAGTTCCGATGCTCCATCAGGCGGGTGTCGTGTAGTGGGGGATTGTATCTCTGAGGTCCAGGTGAAACGAAGCGGGCGAGCTGCGTAGCCGCGGGGAGCGTGCATTTCCGCGCTGCGTAGTGGCGGGCGGTGACGGCGCGGGATGAACGGGTAACGCAGCCATCGACCTCACTGCGGGTCGAGGGGGCTTCGCACGCCGCTGGCTCCTTTGCTTAGGACGTGCGTGTAGATCATCGTCGTCGACACGTCACGGTGGCCGAGGAGCTCCTGGACCGTCCGAATGTCATGGCCGCGCTCCAACAGGTGGGTCGCAAACGAGTGGCGGAAACTGTGAGGCGTGACCCGTTTCGTGATTCCTGACGCCTGCGCCGCCGTGCGCACAGCACGCTGAATGATCGTCTCGTGCAGGTGGTGACGGAAGACGCTGTTTCCTCGGGGATCCTTGCCCCGGCTGGCAGCTGGAAAGGCCCATTGCCAGCGCCATTCTCGCGATGCGTTCACGTACTTGCGATCGAGCGCGTCAGGAAGCCAGACCTCACCGAAGCCACGCGCGAGATCGCTCTCGTGCAGCTCTTTCACGCGCGTGAGGTGTTCGCGCAGTAGAGGTATGGCGATCTGCGGCAGCATGGTCATCCGCTCACGGTTTCCTTTGGGTGAGCGGACGATGATCTGCGAGCGCTCGAAGTCGATGTCCTTGACGCGCAAGCGGAGGCACTCCATCAGTCGCAATCCTGCGCCGTAGAGAAGCAGGCCGGCGAGGTAGGGCACGCCCTTCATCCGCTTGAGGACGTCACGCATTTCGTCCGCGGTCAGGACGACGGGAAGACGTGCCGGGCGCGCGGCGCGAATGAGGTCTTTGATCCACGGCAACGGCTCTTCGAGAACGTGACGATAGAGGAAGAGCAGTGCGCCGAGGGCTTGATTCTGTGTGGAGGCGGCAACGTTGCGGTCGGTGGCGAGATGGGAGAGGAATGCATTCGCCTCTTCCGCACCGAGGGTTGCCGGATGCTTCTTGTCGTGAAAGAGGATGAAGCGTTTGACCCACATCACGTAGGCCTCTTCGGTTCGAATGCTGTAGTGACGCGTTCGAACGGCAATCCGCACCCGGGCGAGGAGTTTTGGCTTTGCGTCCATTCGCGCAAGCCTCCCTCGGCTTTCGTGCGAGGTCAGAGGGTTCTACTGGGTGTGGGATTTTGGAGGAGTCTTCGGACGCGATTGAGGGCGAGAGGGATACGAGCGGTAGAGGGTTCCGGAGGGCGGCGGCGGGACGCCACCGGGCCAGCCGCCGGGACGCCGCCGGGCCAGCCGCCGGGACGGCAGCGTTCCGCTGCGCCGGGTTGCCAACACCCACCCTAACCCGCCGCCTTACTTCACTTCCGCTTTGACCTCGCCGGCCAATAACGCGGTCAGGTCGTCTGCGGACATTGGGGCGTTGATCAGGTAGCCTTGCATCTGGTCGCAATTGTGGCGTTTCAAGAACGCCGCCTGGTCGGTGAATTCGACACCTTCGGCGATTACTTTAAGGCGGAGACTGTGACCCATGGCGATGATTGCGGTCACAATGGCGGCGGTGTCGGGGTCTTTTGTGATGTCGTGAATAAATGACTGGTCGATCTTTAGTGTGTCGATGGGGAAGCGCTTCAAATAGGCGAGCGATGAGTGGCCGGTGCCGAAGTCGTCTAATGAAATGCGAATGCCGATCTTCTTGAGATCGTAAAGCGTTCGGATACTCAGTTCGGGACTCAACATCGCGCCCGATTCGGTAATCTCCAATTCAAGAAGCCGCGGCGGCAGGCCGGTTTCAGCCAGGATTTCGCGCACGATTTCCGTGAGGTCCGGCTGCTGGAGCTGGACGACGGAGAGATTGACGGCCAGCGACAAGGTATTGAATCCGGCGTCGTGCCATTTCTTCGCCTGGATGCAGGCTTCGCGCATCGCCCAGGTTCCGATCGGAATCATCACGCCGATGGCCTCGGCGAGCGGAATGAACGTCGCCGGCGGGATCGGGCCGAGCTCGGGATCGGTCCAGCGCAGCAGCGCTTCCATTCCCGTCATCCGATTGGTTCGCAAATCAAAAATTGGCTGGTAATGAACGGCAAGCTCATTGTGCGAGAGCGAACGGCGCAGGCCGTGCTCGAGCGCGATGCGCTGCAGTGCTTTGACGTTGACCGTGGCATTGAAGAGCTGGTAATTGTCGCGTCCCTGCTCTTTTGCCTGATACATCGATGTATCGGCGCTCTTGATCAATGTCTCCGCATCGGGTCCGTCTTCGGGATAAAGGCTGATGCCGATCGATGTAGTGATGTAGAACTCGCGTCCTTCGATGTGGAACGGGTAGCGAACGGCTTCAAGAATCTTCTGTGCGACGACCGCGGCATCCTCGGCGTGGGCAAGGTCGGGGAGGAGGAGCGTGAACTCGTCGCCGCCGAGTCGTGCGACCGTATCGCTGTCGCGAACGCAGGACTGTACGCGTGCGGCCACGGCCTGCAGGAGTTGGTCGCCGATGCTGTGGCCGAGGGAATCGTTGATGACTTTGAATCGATCGAGATCGAGGAAGAGGACGGCCACACGCCCGTTGTGCCGTTGCGCGTGCGAGATCGAGACCGTGACGCGGTCCTTGAACAGGAGGCGATTTGGCAGCGTCGTCAACGCATCGTGGTAGGCGAGGTGCTTGATCTGCTCCTCGGCGTACGTGCGCTCGGTGATGTCGCGGACGACGCAGACCATTCCGCCGCCCTCGATCGTCGTGAGTGAGATCTCGATCGGGAACGTTGTGCCGTCGTTGCGGACGCCGGTGGCTTCACCGCGCCAGCGGCCACGTTGCTGCACGAGCGGAACGATCGTGGTGATGACGCGAACCTGCTCGGGCGGATCGTAGAGATCGCAGATGGAGCGGCCGGTGAGATAGTGCGGATCGGGATAGCCGAAGAGTTTGGCCAGCGCGTCGTTGACGTAGGCGAAGTCGAGGCGGCCATCGAGGATGCCGATGCCGTCCATCGATGCCGTCATCGCCGCCGACTGCTGCCGCAGCGTCTCCTCGGCGACTTTGCGCTCGGTGATGTCGGTGCCGACGTGGAGATATCCGGTGATGTGGCCATGTTCGTCGCGCAACGCGGTGACGGAGACGAGAACCGTGAGCGGCTCGCCATCTTCGCGGATGTAGGTCCACTCGCGCTCTTCGAGTCCTTCGCGGGCCGCGCGGCGTACGAGCACGTCGAAGCCGCTGAGCTTTTCGCCGATCTCGAAGGCGAGCCGGCGGGCATGTTGCGTGAGCTCGCTCTCGAGGTGAAGGTCGGTGACGTTGCGTTGGGCGATGACGTCGAGCGCGCCGTAGCCGAGCATCCGTTCTGCGCCGGAGTTGAATACCGTGATGATGCCCGAGGGATCGGTGGCGATGATGGAGACGCGGGTAGCGGCGTCGAGAACCGCCTTTCGTTGGACGTTCGCTGCGGCAATCTGCTGATCGGCGAGCTTGCGCTCCGTGACGTCGAAGACGAAGCCCTCGAATACTTCGGCATTTTTCTGCAGATCGATGGCGTGCGCGTTGAGCTGCACCCAGATCGGCATGCCATCTTTGCGGCGCCACAGCAGCTCTTGTTCGATCGTGAAGCCGTTTGCGGCGAATCGCTCCAGCGCGTTCTGGCGCTCGTCCTCAGTCACATAGATGTCCGTGGCCAGGTTCTTCGAGAGCAGCTCGTCGATCGAGTCGTATCCGAGGATGCGTGCCAGCGCCGGGTTAGCCATGAGCATTCGGCCGTCGGGCCTCGATCGATAGATGCCGACCGAGGCATAGTCGACGATGTTGCGATACTTCTGCTCCGACAGCAGCAGCGCTTCTTCGGCAAGTTTCCGCTCGGTGATGTCGTGGATGATCGAGTAGAGAAGAGTCTTGCCGCCGGCCATGATCGGACCGGAGTGAACTTCGACATCGCGAACATCGCCATTGGCCAGGCGATGGCGAAAAACGAAATAGCTGCGCTGCTGCTGCGACGCGTTCTTCATCTCGCGGCGCACCGCGTCCTCGTCGAGCGTGTTGATCTGCCAGACGTGCATCGAGCGCAGCGTGTCGATGTCCCAGCCGTAGAAATCGACGGCGGCCATGTTCGCATCGACGATGCGGCCCGTTTCCGGGTCGAGCAGAATCTGCACGGCGCGGTTGTTCTCGAACATCTGCCGGTAACGCCGCTCGCTCTCACGCAGCGCGTCTTCCTGCCGCTTCTGCTCGATGGCCGAGGCTACGTGTTGCGCGACGAAGACGAGGAGGTCGCGGTCGCGTTCTGTGTAGCGGACGCCTTCGTCGTATGTCTGCACGCCGATCACGCCCCAGGTTCGGTCGCCTGTGGCCAGCGGGACACCGAGCCAGTCGACCGATGGCGCTCCGATCGACTCGACCTCACCGCTGGTCTTCAAGTCATCGAACTCCTGAGGCGTCGCCAGGAGAGGTTTGCCGGTGCGAAGAACGTAAGCGGTGAGCCCGCGGCCGGGCGGACGTCCGACGGGTGCGGGATCGTATTTGTCGACGAAGTAGGGGAACGTGAGGATGTCGCGCTCCGCATCGTATTCAGCGATGTAAAAGTAGGTGGCTTCCATCAGCCCGGCGACGATGCTGTGCACGGCGCCGTAGAACTCGTCGAGGTTGCGGGCCTCGCGGCTCAGCGTGGCGATGCGGAAGAGCGCCGATTGCATCGCTTCGTTGCGGACGCTTTCGGTGACGTCGCGAAAGTACCAGGCGCGTCCGCGAATCTTGCGGCCGGAGATGATGGGAACGGAGGCGCGCGAGAGAACGCGGCCGTCCTTGAGGAGCACCGTGTCGTTGCTGCGGACCTCGTCAGGATGCGTGTAGAGATAGTTGACCAGTTCGATGAACTCGTCCCAGTCTTTTACTTTCTCCGAGGCGAAGCCGAGGAGCTCGTTGTCATCGGCGGCTCGTGCGACCTCTTCGGGAATGCCCCACATCTCCAGAAAGCGCCGGTTGTAGGAGAGGATGGTGCCGCGGTCATCGACGACGAGAATGCCGTCGAGCGTGGACTCCTGCTGTGCGCGCAGAATGGCCACGGTCGTGCGAAGGGATTCGTGCGATGCACGTTCACGTCCGGCGCGCAGCCACTTGGCGAGCGCGCTTCGAGCATGTGCGAGATGCGGGGTTTGTTGTACTTCCATACGGGTTTCTTGGCGGGGCCTATTTTAGATGAATTTCCATCCGTTTTGTTCAGTCGTCCGTGCGGTTGTGGGATCGGAAGAACTCCCACTGCATCCAACTCGACCGGACGTAAAACGCGACGAGGAGAGCGATGAAGATTTGACGCCTCACCAGACAAAGGATGAAGACCGCCAGCCCTACCAGCATCGAGATCCAGATCGAGATGACGAAGGCCAGCCGTTCGCGCAGAAATAACCGAAAGAAGTTGCGGAGGATGCCATTGCCGTCGAGCGGCCCGATCGGAAGTAAGTTGAATATACCCCAAAGCCAGTTCCAGTACGCAAGCATCGGCAGCAGCGCGATGAGGAAGTGGTCGCGCGACACGTACGCAACGTTGACCATGATCAGGCCGGTGAGAAAGGCCAGAAGGAAGCTCGATGCGGGTCCGGCCGCGCTGATGAGGAGGTCCTGCCACGGCTTGGCGCGGCGCTCGTTATAGGTCGAGCCGCCCATCCCTTCCAGGACGATGGCACTCGATCCGAAGCCGAGCATGCCGATCATCGCCGCGTGCCCGAACTCATGGAAGAGGATGCTGATCAACAGCACCGGCGCCCACAGCAACGCGTTGCGCATCCCCGACGACTGAACGTCCGTCATGATGAAGAAGACGATCAGGATGAGGAAGCTGAAATCGAGCGTGATGGTTGTGCCGAAAATCGTGCCGAGGTGGATGCGACCCATGTGATAGGCGAGTATACGTTGGGGTCGCGCTCCAGAATTTCAACGGGACAGGCGGAGGAGAGATCGTCTCCTCCGTCTGCCGAGGAGATCAGGGATCAGTGACCGGGGCGGCCACCATTGGGATCGATTCCGATTCCATCGTCGCCAGCGACGCCGAGGGGCCGTCCGCCACGCGGATCGATGCCGACTCCGTCGTCGCCGGCCGCTGCGCGCGTACGTCCGTTCGGATCGACCCCGAGTCCCTTGTCGGTGTCGGCAAGAGAAACCGCGCGGATCACCGTGCCTCCATTCGGATCGAGCCCGGCTCCCCGATCGTTGGCCGCTACTGCTGCTTGCGAGAGAGACGCTACCAAGAGAACGATCGCTGCGTTTTTCATCGGTGTTTCTCCTTGGCTTGGAGTACGCCCCAGGGGAACCGTAGTTTGCACACGACACCACTTCGACACGATTGCCTTACATTCGTTACGGGGCGTAGGAAGTGAGAAGAGTGAAGTGAGAAGAGTGAAGAGTGAAGAGTGAAGAGTGAAAGCGTGGATTGGCTTCATACTTCTAACTTCACACTTCTAACTTCACACTTCTAACATGATCATTCATCTCATCGACGGCACGTACGAACTGTTCCGCCACTTCTACGGGATCCGGCGATTCAAAAAGAGCGATCCTCCCTTCGGCGCCGTCGCCGGCGTCCTCGGCACCGTCGTGCAGATGCTCGAAGGTGGCGCGACGCACATCGGTGTGGCGACGGATCATGTGATCGAGTCGTTTCGCAACGATCTCTGGCCCGGGTACAAGACAGGCGCCGGAATCGAGCGCGCGCTGTGGGCGCAGTTTCGACCGCTGGAAGAAACGCTCGTGGCGATGGGCGTGGCGACGTGGCCGATGGTGGAGCTCGAGGCCGACGACGCGCTGGCTTCGGCTGCGCATCTCGCCGCAGCCGATGACGATGTCGAGAAGGTTTGCATCTGGACGCCGGACAAAGATCTCGCGCAGTGTGTGGTGGGGGATCGCGTCGTGCAGGTCGATCGGAAGAGCGGGCAGATCCGCGACGACGCCGGCGTCCGCGCGAAGTTCGGTGTCGCGCCGGCGCTGATCCCCGACTATCTGGCGCTGGTCGGCGACGCCGCGGACGGCTATCCCGGCATCCCGCGCATCGGCGCGAAGACGGCCGCGGATCTAATCAAGCGCTACGGTCCAATCGAGAAGTTCCCAGCCGAGATTTTGCAAGGGGAGCGGCGCGAACTGGCGCTGCTGTTCAAGAATCTTGCGACGCTGCGCATCGACGCGCCGCTGTTCGACGATGTCGATGTGCTGCGGTGGCGCGGGGCGTCACCGAATTTCGGAGCGGTGGCGGAAGCGATCGGCGATGTGCGATTGGGAGCGAGGGTGGCGGTCTTGGAAAGACGGCTCGCGAATGCGTGAACTGGTCGGCGGCGACAGATCAGGCTCTTTTTGTTTCACGCGGAGACGCGGAGGACACGGAGTTGTTTTCTCAGTTTTCTCCGCATCTCCGCGCCTCTGCGTGACCGGTTTTGAGTTAGCCGTTCGGATCGACGCTGCTTGACAATGACTCTCACCGATCCAAGGTGTAGGGTAAGGAGTTGATTTGTGACGAAATCGACGATCAACGTAAAGAATCAAACCACTGTCCCGAAAGAGATCCGAGAGAAACTCGGCGGCGGGGCAGGCGATGTGTTGCAGTGGGATATCGTCGATAACCGCGTTCTTGTAAGTGCTGCGCGACCGTTGTTCCTCGATCGGCAAGGGAGAATCAAAGTTGGTCAGGGTGATGTGGTGAGGGATGTTCGAAAAGCGAGAAAGCGCATGGGCGTCAAAGAGCAAGTGGTGACGTCGGCAAATCCCGCACCGTCGAGCAGAGGCGAGGCGCTCGTTCGTCGCTTGCGAGGTCGCTCGACCGTGAAGATGGCAACCGACGAAATCCTTTCGTTGACTCGAAGATGATCGACCACAAGAGTTTGCACAGTTAACTCCGTGCTCTACGTGTCTCTGTGGTTAACAGCTTTCCGTGATTACCGCGCCCGCATTCTCTCGTTCGCGGACAGAATTGCCGGCCCGATCGCGCTCAATGAGTGCACCGACTGCACGGCGCCGCGCGCGATCGCTTCACGTGGCATGCCGAAGACCGCGCACGATGCTTCGTCCTGCGCGAAGGTGACCGCGCCGGCGTTGCGCATTTCCAGAAGTCCTGTCGATCCGTCATTGCCCATGCCGGTGAGAATGACGCCGATGGCATTGCCGCCCGCGGATTGCGCTACGGATCGGAAAAGAACATCGACGCTTGGTTTATGGCGCGAAACGAGCGGGCCGTCGTTGAGCCGGATGCGATATTCCGCGCCGTCGCGGCAAACGAGCATGTGACGATTTCCCGGCGCGATGAGCGCACGGCCGTCGAAGATGCGGTCGCCGTCCGCGGCCTCTTTCACCTCCATGCGGCAGCCTTGATTGAGCCGCTGCGCAAACGCCGCCGTGAACACCTCGGGCATGTGCTGCACGATGACAATGCCTGGCGCGTTGCCGGGCATGCTCTCGAGAATCTCGCGCAGCGCTTCGGTGCCGCCGGTCGATGCGCCGATGGCCACGACCTTACGCGTGGTGTGCGCGAGCGATGGGCGAGCGGCGGGAAGGATGATGTCCGGTGAATGGCGCTGCTCGATTTTCATCGCCGTCCGGCGAGGACGAGGGCGCGCGTGAGCAGCTGCTCTGATAACGTCGATGAACATCTCCGTCGATTCGTTGAGAAAGTCGTGCAGCGCTACGCGTGGCTTGGCCACGATCTCGACCGCTCCTTCTTCGAGCGCCTTGAGAGCCGTTTGCGTTCCGCGTCCGGCCAGCGCCGAACAGATAACCACCGGGATCGGATCGGTGGCCATCAGTTGGCGAAGAAATGTCAGGCCGTCCATGCGCGGCATCTCAATGTCGAGCAGGATCACGTCCGGCCGGAGCGCGCGCATCTTGTTCTGCGCGATGATCGGATCGGAGGCGACGCTGACTTCGATACCTGGATCGCGCCGGCAGATGGCGATCATGGCCTGACGCATGACCGCCGAATCATCGACCACAAGGAGGCGCAACCGCTCGTTCATGGCCGTCATTGGAAATCAGAACTGGAGAAGCATCTTCAGTCCAAAGCGCGTTTCGTTCGGGCGTGCCGGACCGTAGTTCTGCTGCTGGAGCGAGTCGTAATCGATAAGAATTGAGGAAGTCGCCTTCTGCAGGTTCGGAATCCAGTAGGCCAGTCCTGCAATGTTCCGCCGCCTGATCTGCTGCGTGGCCTGGTCCGGATGCATTTCGTCGTGACGGAGGAGAATCTCCCATCCGTTGTGCAGGCGCGGATTGAGCCATACCGACCAGCCGTTGCCGGTGATTGAGCGGGCCGCGGCCGAAGTCTGGTCTTTGGTATTGATGTGATCGAAGCCGGCGCTGAATCGTGCGTGCTCGAATGTCGCTTGCTCGATGAACCGCTGCCGGGCTGCGCCCTTTACGAAGTTGTCGCCATCATAAAAGACAGTTATGCGCAATCCTTTGCCGTTGGTCGAACCTGGAAGCGGTCGCACCGTCGCGCGAACCTGAATCGCTTTCTGATCGTTCGTCTCGGCCTTGCTGTAGCCTTCGCCATTGTAGACGCCGGCATGAACGTCACCATAGTTGCCTGCGAAGTTGTAATGGGCGGAGAGACCGGCGTCGGACGAAGTCAGATACCCTTCGCGCTCGACGAACATCGTGCCCTGAAAGCGATAACGGTAAATGCCTTCCGCGAAATCGAGGAGGGGCGTCTGCTGTACGCCGAGGCGTATCCATGAGCCTTTGGAGACGAGATCGTCGAGGCTCAACTGCGCGAACGCGTACTTCAAGCGAAACATCTGGGAGCCGTTGAGAGAGCTTCCGCTGCCGCCTTCGCGTGTAATGTCGGGCGTGATCCGAAACGTGATCGAGCGATTGAGCTGGCCATTCATATTGACATACGCGCGGCTCACGTTGAATGAGGCGGGATGGATCCTGTTTCCGTCGCTGTCCCTGGAGACGGGAGCGCTGAGGAATGTGTAATCCGCGAAGATCGTCGCGCCGATCTTGAATGAGGGTGCCTCGGGCGGGGCCGGCGCTGCAGGCGTCTGACCCTGTGCAGTGAGCGCGACAAAGAGTACGATTGCGCAGGCCAGTGGCATGAAGAAACGATTCGTTGCTCGCATTGAAGATCCTTTTTTTTAAGAAGCCAGTTGCTGATGCGGCGACCGGCGGTAGATGGTTGGGCCGGCGTGCTCCAGTGCGTGGGAACTGCCGGCCAGGCTTTCCGCGTGACCGAGAAACAGCATCCCGGCCGGCGATAGGTGCTTCACAAGCCGGTCGATCACGAGGGCTTTCGACTCGCGGCTGAAGTAGATGAGAACGTTGCGGCAGAAAATCAGATCGAACGATCCGTGAATGCCGTAATCAGGGTCATTGAGATTGATCCTCCGGAATTCGATCATCGATTTGAGGCGCGGCTGCGCGCGCATCCGTCCTTCCTCCGATCGCGTGCCGCGAAGCATCCATGCCTTCTTGAGCGGATCCGGAATGCTGGCGCCGCGATCGATTGGCCACATCCCTTCACGGGCTACTGCAAGAGCGCGTGTCGAGAGATCGGAGGCGAGAACCTCAACGGACCAGCCCTCCGCAGACGGAAAATGGGCCGCAAGAATCATGGCGATCGAATACGGCTCCTCGCCAGTCGAGCAGGCGGCGCTCCAGGCACGAATGCGCTTTGGAATTGTGCCCGCGTCGCCGAGTGCCCGCCATTGCGGCAGAAAGGTCTCGTCGAGATACTCGAATTGTTTGGGTTCCCGGAAGAAGCTGGTCTCATTCGTGGAAATACAATCGAGCATCGATGTCCGTTCGACAGGATCTGCCTCGACGTGCTCGTAGTATGTTGTGAAATTGGCGCAACCGAGCGCGCGCAGGCGGCGAGTCAGACGTCCGCTCATCAGCGCCTTCTTCCCCTCGGAGAGATGAATCCCGGAGTGGCGATAAATGAGCTGCTGCAACAGCCGGAATTCCCGGTCGGACAGAGGGCGGATTGCGTTCGTGTCGAGCATGGTTTTCTCCGTCTGTTGAAAGAATTACTCGGGGATTACGCGCAGGTGCTGCGGGAGATCCTGGAGCCACGGTTCGGCCCCCTGAGAGGAATCATCGACCCCGGCTGTGACAGCAGTGAGAATCTCGTCGGTGGCAAGGATGCGATCGATGTCGAGAAGCACGATGAACTTGCCGTTACTTGCGGCCATACCGAGTACGCAGTCCGCGCGCACGCGCGGTCCGAATGCGGGCGCCGCCTGTATTTCCTCCGGTCCGAGCTCGACGACCTGATGGACCGAATCCGCCATCACGCCCATAATCAGCGTTTCGTCGTCGATCCGAAGCTCGACGATGACGACGCACGTTCTGCGCGTAATCTCCGTCGCCGGCAGTCCGAATTTAATGGCCAGATCGATCACCGGCACGACCGTTCCACGAAGGTTGTGTACGCCGCGAATCCATTGTGGCGTACCCGGAACGCGGGTGACGATGCCACACTCGATGATATCGGTGACCTGGAGAATCGAAAGGGCGTACTCCTCGCCTGCGAGGAAAAAGGTCAGGTATTGATTGAGAGACTTCGTAACGGCGCTGGTTTGCATTGTGGCCTCCTAGAAATGCGTGTAGTCGGCGAATGCTGCCGGCGCAACGTTGCGAGCCGCATCGGCGGTGAGAAGACGCGCGCCTCGGAACGGCGCAATGGGCGCTGGCGTGTTCTGCTGACGGCTGGGCAATGCGGAATCGCGGCCGTCGTTCGTTTTGAAGAACGAGATGGTTTGCTGCAGTGCTTCGGCCTGCGAGGACATCTCTTCCGCCGTCGAAGCCAACTCCTCGGAAGCGGAGGCGTTGCGCTGGGTGACCTGATCGACGAGAGTCATCGCCTTGTTGATCTGCGAGACGCCGCCCGACTGTTCGATTGAGGCGGCAGTCACTTCGCGAACGAGGTCGGCCGTCTTACGGATCGTGGGCACGAGGTCGGTGAGCAAGCGTCCCGATCGCTGCGCGACGTCGACGCTTGAGGAAGCAAGAGCGCCGATGTCTTTGGCCGCAGTCTGGCTGCGCTCAGCGAGCTTTCGAACTTCCGTAGCAACGACCGCGAAACCGCGTCCATGTTCGCCGGCGCGCGCCGCTTCGATGGCCGCATTGAGCGCCAGAAGATTTGTCTGATACGCGATCTCTTCAATGATGGAGATCTTCTGTGCGATCTGCGTCATTGCGTCGACCGATTGTTTGACGGCCAGGGCGCTCTCTTCGACGTCGCGCGTTCCCTTGACGGCCATCGCTTCCATCTGCCCGCTGTTCTCGGCGTTCTGCGTAATCGAGGCGCTCATCTCCTGAAGGCTGGAGGTGGTCTCTTCGACCGACGACGCCTGCTGGCTGGTGCCCTGCGACAGCGATTGTGCGCTGGCCGAGATCTGCGATGACGCGACGGTCAACGACGACGCGCCGCTGCGCACTTCCCCGATGATTTCGGTAAGGCGCTGGATCATATTGGATAGCGCTTTGCCGAGGGTGTCATTGTCCGAGCGCGGAGTAACCCGAACGGAAAGATTTCCGGAGGCCAGGCCGGTAGCCGCTGTAACCATCTCGTTGTTCGAATCGATCATCCGTTTCATCGCCGCGACCAGCACTCCGGTCTCGTCATGACCGCGGGATTCGAGCACGAAGTCGGTCTGCCCTTCGGCCAGCTTTTCGGCGATGCTGACGACCTCGAGAATCGGTTTTGTAATGCTCCGCGTGACGGCAACGGTCATCAGCGAGACAATAATGATTCCGCCGACAAAGATGATCCACATTACCCGCTTCGTCCGCGCCTCGGCGTCGGCGACAACTTTCTCTTTGGCGTTCATTCGGGCGACGTTCTTCGCGGCGAAGTCCTCAAGAGCCGTGTCCATACGGCGGATGTCATCTTTGTACGGCGCCATGGCCGTGTTCGCATCCGCCGGAGTCTTGATTTGCTTGTCGGAAATCCGTTGCGTGACCGACTGAAACCCGATCGTGTAGGTGGAAAGGTCAGCGAGGAGAATACGCAGGACCTCTTTGTCCTCAGGCAGCGTGCTGATGCGGTCGAGGGTGGTGAGGTTCTGCGTCAGGTCGTTGTGCTCCTTATTCCATTTATCCGTGTAGTCTGTCTGCTTCTGCGTGTCGCCGATGTTGAGAAACATGTCTTTCTCAAAGCGCCTCAAACCAAGACCGCTGGCCTGGGCCTGCGAAGCTTGCTCCATCATCTTCGCGTCCTGATGCAGAATCCCGTAGGTCGTCTGGACCGTCTCTGAGAGGCCCCAGAAGCCAGCCACAGCGACGACCGCGACGAGAAGAATGCTGATTCCGAAAGCCAGCCCGAGTCTCTTTCCGATTTTCCAGTTGTTGAGCATGACGTCTCCAATTTGTGCTCGTAAGTGAGCCGTTGTTCTTGTGCGGATCGCTCCGCAAATTGATCGTCCGGCTACGACGCCGGTTACTTGTCTACAGTTTGTAATGAACGGTGAGATCGAATGTGATCGAGACCGGCGCGCCATTACGTGTCGCCGGAGCGAATTGCCAGCGCCTCAGCGCTTCGAGTGCGACATACGACAGCGTCGGCGCAGGCAGCGGGTGAACAATTCGGGGCAGAGTGGCCTGGCCCTTCTTGTCGATCACGATCTGGACGACGAGATCGCCGGCAACGCCAAAGCGGGACGCGCCGGACGGAAAGCTCGGAACGACCTGCTTGATGATTCGGGCAGGAGTGGCTCCGTCGCTTGTGGACCGCTGGGAATTCGAAAATGGGTGTCTCTGGAGATACTCACCCGGCGCGCCGAATGCTGAGAGGTCGCTCTTCGAAGCGGCGGGCGAGATTTCCTGCGCTACATACCAATACCAGAGCGCGTCGTCGATGTTTCCGAGGCCTGCGCTGGCGAGCGCCTTATGCGTAAGAGTTGTCGCCAGAATGTCTTTCTCGGCGTTGCCTGCGCCGAGGTGCTCGACCATCTGCGCGAGAATGTGGTCAGAAGCTTTCAGCGCTCCGCTGTAGTCGCCACTCCGAAGAGTCGCTGCGTTCTGATTGACGGCTTGTCGCCAGGTATCGGGAGATAGCGTACCGGCCGAGGCGTTTCCTGCGCAGAGTGCGAGGCAAATGGCGAGTGCGTATGTTCCGAGGTTCCAGTTTCTAAGCATGAAGTTCTCCTAAGTTGTTTGAGACGGGTCGTTGGCGTTGGAGGGACTGGGAAGGTGATTGCCGGACGCCTACATCAGCATCAGGTAGTTCACTTCGATTCGTTTGCGCCTGCGGCGGCGGGGCACTGCGAAAAGGCGGCGCAGTGATCTTAGAAATTGATAGAGGCGCTTCATTGGGAAATCTTTCCCTGGGAGGAGGTATCCCTGGCCTGTGTGATGATTTCGGGGACGTCGAGAATTAGTGCGATGCGCCCATTCCCGAGAATCGACGACCCGGCCACGCCCGGTACCTGCCGCAGAAAGCGGCCCATTGGTTTCATGACAACCTGGCTGCTGCCAAAGAGGGCGTCGACGACGATTCCTGTGCGCCGGTCGCCATCTTCGACGACCACGACGTTTTCGCGGACGTGTGCAGATGATTTCAATCCGAACAGTCGCTGTATCCGGAGAAAGGGAAGAGGCTCTCCGCGAAGATCGATGATGCCTGTTGCATCGCTCCCGGTCTCCGGCATCTCGACGCACTCGATCACCGACTCGATCGGAATCACGTACGTCTCGTCTGCGACACCGACGGCGAAGCCTTCGATGACGGTGACGGTCAGCGGCAGGCGAATTTCGATCGCGGTTCCCACCCCGGCGTCAGAGTGGATGCTCATCGTGCCGCGCAGCGCATCGATGTTGCGGCGGACAACATCCATCCCCACGCCGCGGCCGGAAAGATCCGTAACCTCGGCCGCTGTCGAGAATCCGGGACGCAGAGTCAGGTCCCAAAGCTCCTGGCGTGATAGCTCGGTGTCGAGACCGAGCGCGTGCGCCCGTTCCGCGATCGCCGTCTCGTTCAACCCTGCGCCGTCGTCGGAGAAGCGGATGGCGATTCCGCCGTAGACGTTTGCCAGCGCAATGCGGATCAGGCCCGCGGGACTCTTTCCTTTGGCATTCCGAATCGCCGGCCTCTCGATCCCGTGGCCGATGGCGTTGCGGATCATGTGTGTGATCGGATCTTTGAGCTGCTCGATGACCGTCGTATCGACTTCGACATCTCCTCCTTCGATCGAGAGCATCACGCGCTTTTCCTGCGATGCCGCCAGGTCGCGCACAATGCGGTGGAAGTGGCCGAGGGCCGGACCGGCGGGCACGAGGCGAACGTTCATGATCGCTTCCTGCAGATCGAAGCTGAGACGATCGAGCTCGCGAACGGCATCGAGCGTTTTTTCGTCGCTGCCGCTCACTTCGACGAGTTGCCGGACGGTGCTTCGGACCGTGCCGATCTCGCCGGCGAGGTTGAGCATGCGATCGAGTTTGTCGATCCCGACGCGAAGGGTTCGCGAGGACCGCGTGCCGCGGAGCGTCGGACCAGCGGTCATGTTGCCGGCGGCGGTGAGCGGCACACCGGAGATTTCTGCTCTGGCTTGAATCTGAAGCAGCAGTGTTTCCTGCCGATCGCTCAAGGCTCCATTGCCGTGGACCGACCGCGCTGCGATGTCACGCAGAGCGTCGACCGCGTCGAGCAACTCGCTGATGTGCGCGGCTGTCGCGGCAACGTGGCCTTCGCGCATCCCATCCAGCAACTCCTCGACCACGTGCGCAAAGCGGGTGAGGTCGTCGAATTGCAGACAGGCGGCATTGCCCTTCAGCGTGTGGACGCCGCGGAAGATCTCGTGCAGCAACTGATCTTCGTTGGGAGACTGCTCGAGACGAAGAAGAAGTTGTTCGATCTCGTCCAGCACATCGTCGGACTCGGCGACGAAGGCATCGATGAGCTGCAGGCGATCGGCATCGCTGATCGTGAATTCAGTCATGGTCAGATCTCCTTGCTGAACACGCAGCCGTTACCGGTGTGGAAGAGAAGTTTCCGGCCGCGCGTCCCGCCGGTTTGTTCGCCGCTGACCTGAATGCCGTGTCTGGCCAGCAACTGGCGTGCGATGCCGACGTTCTGATCGCCAATGGATTGGCGTGATCCCGCGGAGCCGGCGAGGATTGACGCGCCGCCGACGAGCTTTGCCACGATGCGCTGCTTCTTCACACCCTTTGCGAGCATTTCCTCGATGAGCCGCTCGGTGGCCGTGTTGCCGTAGCGCAGATCGGATTGTTCCGTGAGTGGATTCTTCGGCAACAGAAAGTGATTGATGCCGCCCACCTTTGCGGCCGGATCCCAAAGACAGATCGAGACGCAGGATCCGAGGATCGTGGTGACCATCAGCGGCTGGCTGGAGGTGACGATGGAACCGGGAAAGAGGTAGACCCGGCGCATCGAGAGGGACTCCGCGCTCATCGCGTCGCTCTGGCTGTTGTGCGCTGTATTCATCCCTGCACCGATGCAATTGCGGATGTTTCGTGAAGGTTGGCGCAGTAGAGTGCCGTCGACGCGTGGATCGACAGGAGCTCGAACAGCTCGTGATCGACGGCTTGCAGCGCTTGTTTGTGCTCGAGGAGACGGAAGACGAGGATGGCGCCGGTGATGCGATCGCCGATCTTCAGCGGCACGCACGCGGTGAGCGTGTCTTCACCGCCGGAGGCTTGATCGTTGACGAACACTTCGCCGTTGCGCAGGTGCTGTCCGATCGGACCGCTTCCCGCTTTGAAGTTTCTGAGGCGCGGCTTGTCGACGCCGAAGGAGGACGAAAGCCGGAACTCGTGCGCGCCTTCGTGAAATTCGAAGATCGCCACTTCCTCGGATCCGATCAGATTGACGACGATCTCCTGAATCGTGCTGAGCACCGTGTCGCGCTCGACGCTGGCGTGAAGCTGATACGAGGCGACGTAGAGATTCGACAGATTGCTGCTCTGGCTCTCGATCTGGTGGTACTGCGCGGCGTACGACTCGTTCTCGCGCTCGACGTCGACGAAGCGGCTGCGAAGCAGATCGAGCTCGCGCGTGGCTGCATCACGCGCCTGAACGGTCTGCGCCAGCTCGGTGAGCAGCTCCGTTCGCGCGGCCTCGAACGATTCCGTGGCGCGGCGAAGGTCCTCCTTCTGCTCCAGAACGGCGCGTGCCTCGATGATGTCGAGTTCCAGCCTGCGCTTGTCGCTCTCCAACGTCGTGGTCATGGCCCGGAGTTTCTCGTTCTCGCGGAGCAGGCCCTGCGTGTACTGTTGCAGCTCCTCCCGCACGACGGTGACGTAGGAGCGGTTCTTCTCGTCGGCGCTCACTGGACCACCTCGCAGCACGCATCGCCGAGAAAGTTGCGGACCTTGGCCAGGAGCTCGATGGAGTTGATCGGCTTGGTGACGTAGTCGGTGCAGCCGTTCGCCCAGCCCGCTTCGACGTTGGCCGCTTCGCCGCGCGTCGTGACCATGATGATGGGGATCGATTTCGTCTCTTCGGTATTGCGAATCAGGCGGCACGCTTCGAAGCCGCCCATCTTCGGCATGATCACGTCGAGGAGAATCAGGTCCGGAAGATGTTCGGCAGCTTTGCGGACGCCTTCTTCGCCATTGGTTGCGGTGACGAGGTCGTAGGGACCGTTGCGGAGAATGAATTTCTCCATCATGAGGATCGTGCTGGAGTCGTCGACGAGAAGAATCTTTTTTCGGTTCATTAGTTTTTGTTCCTTTCAGTGAGCCGCGGACGGTTGGAAGAGAGGCGAGGGAGCGCCGAATGAAGTCGGAAATGAGGGGCGCGCGAAGTAGTAGCCCTGCACGAGATCGATCCCGAGCGAGGTGACGGTCTCGAAATCGGAGAGGCTCTCGATGCCTTCGGCGACGACGCGGCCGCCGAGGCGCTGCGCCAGCAGCGTGATCGATTCGATGGCGGCGCGGGAGTACTCGTTTTCAGCGCTGCCCGCGACGAAGTAGCGGTCGATCTTGAAGAGCTCGGGACGGACTTCGATGAGCATGCGATGGCTCGAGTAGCCGATGCCGATGTCGTCGAGCGCGATGCGGACGCCGAGGTTGCGAAGAGCTCCGAGTGCAGCGAAGAAGGAGCGCTCGTCGCGGAATCGCTGCTGCTCGACGATCTCCAGGATCACGCGCGAAACATCCATCCCATTCGCGTTGCAGGTCTCCGTGAGAAAGCCTGTGAAGTTGGCGTCGCGCTCCAGCGTCGAGGCGTGGACGTTGATCGAGATCGGAGGAGCGCCCGGAACTCCTGCCGCCGCGGAGACCGCGCGGGCGATGCAGGCGCGATCGACTTCGGTTTCTTTGCCTTTGCGCCGAACGTATTCGAACAGCACGTTCGCGCACTCGACGTTCGATCCTTTCGGACCGCGGGCCAGCGCTTCGAGTGCGAAGAGCAAAGGCTCGCCATCGACAATCTCGAAGATCGGCTGGAAAAGAATCGACAGTCCGCCCGGGGCGAGGATGTCGTGAAGCAGCGTGTGGCGCGTCATGATGCGGCTCCCATCAGGCGATCGATCGTCGAGGCAATCTCGGCGAGCGGCGTCGGCTTTGGCAGGAACGCTTCCGCGCCGAATGCCCGCGCGCTCTGCTGGATCGCCGGCGCGGTATGCGCGGTGAGAATGATGACCCGCGTGCCCTGCGAGTAGTGGCGAATAAAGCGAGCGATGGTCAGCCCTTCGACCGCGTAGGTCCCGGAAAGGCGGAGATCCGCGATCACGACGGCGTAGTACGTCGTGGCGATCAGCGCTTCCGCTTCTTCCAGCTCGCGCGCGCAATCGACATCGAATCCTTCGCCGGTGAAATACTTTTTCAGTGCGGCGAGAACGACTGGTTCATCTTCGACGAGGAGCATCCTCGGCGTCTGGCGTGGTTCTGTGCAATGCGTCATGCCGCCGTCTATCGCAACGGCGGAACCATCTGCCAGCGGCGCGGAACGCGCGCGACAAGCGACGCAGATTCAATGAGTTGGGCCTAACTCACCGAACATGGGAGGGGAATGGATTTCGATTATTCGAACACGGATTTCGAATCTCTGCGCAGTGGTGGACTCGACGTTTTCGGAGTCTGTCGTTGATCCCAACGTCGCGCTCTTCGGTTGCGTGGCCAGTGCAGAGTGAGGTCAGTCTCCGCTGTCATCCTGAGCCGCCGAAGCCGCCGCGCAACTTGTTGTTCTCGCGCAACGCGTGCGGCGGCAAAGGACGGTCGAAGGACCCCCTGATTCTCTGCTTCGTGGCCCTTGAAGAACCTCAGCAATGAATCAGGGGGTCCTTCGATCGTCCTCCGCCGCGATGTACTGCGAGTTGAAAACTCAGCATGAAGGCGCGGCTGCGGCGACTCAGGATGACAGCGTCAGCGGGCACCGCGCGAATAATCCGGCTACGCGCGGCTCTCGCCGTCCGCTTCATCCGCGCTGACGCTCTTGCGCAGTGCGATTCGATGTTTTCGAACCTTGTAGTAGAGCGTGTTGCGCGTGATGCCGAGGCGTTTGGCGGCGCGGTCGATGACGCCGTCTTCCTCTTTGAGCACGCGCGTGATGTGGCGCGCCTCGGCCTCGGTCAACGTCAGCCGCGTGTCGTCTGATGCTCCCTCGGACGTGGGATGCTCGAAGCGCAGATCGGCCCGCTGGATCTCGCTTTTCTCGCTGAGGAGCAGCGATCGCTCCAGGACGTTCTTCAACTCGCGGATGTTGCCCGGCCACGCGTATTGCTGCAGCGCTCGGATCGCGCTCTCCGCGAGCCTGGTCTCGCCATGGCCCAGCTCGTGCGAAATCCGCGCGAGCAAATCGGCGGCGAGCGCGGGAATGTCTTCCGGCCGCTCGCGCAACGAGGGAAGGCGAAGAACGATCGTACTGATTCGGAAATAGAGATCTTCGCGAAAGCGCCTGCTTCGGACCAGGGTGTTCATGTCGTGATGCGTTGCCGCGATCAGGCGTACGTCGGCGAAACGGTCCTTCACATCGCCCAGCCGGCGGAAGCGTTTGTCCTCAAGCACCTTCAGCAGTTTCGGCTGGACCTGCAGATCGACATCGCCGATCTCGTCGAGAAAGAGCGTGCCTCGATGCGCGAGGTCGAAGAGTCCCTGCTTCGCTTGCACGGCGCCGGTGAATGCTCCCCTCTCGTGGCCGAAAAGCTCCGACTCCAGAAAATCTTTGGACAGCCCGGCGCAATTCAGATCGACGAACGGCTCCTGTTTGCGCCGGCCGTTGCGATGAAGCCAGTTCGAGAGGATTCCTTTGCCCGTTCCTGTCTCGCCCTGAATCAGAATCGGGCGGTCGACGGAGACGATCTTCTGCACGTCCGCTTCGAGCTGACGAATGGCCGCGCTCGTGCCGGTGAACGGATCGAGCGCGTCGCGCGATTCTTTCTTCTTGTCGGCCTGATCCGCCTGACGGCTCCGCTGCGTATCGAGCGTGCGGTTGAGGATGACGAGCAAGGTGGGCAACTCGACGGGCTTCGTCAGAAACTGCTGGGCGCCTTCCTTGATCGCGCTGACGGCCAGCTCGACGCTGGCGTGCGCCGTGAGCACGATGATGGCGACCTCGGCATCGATCGCCAGGAATTGCGGCAGAAGATCGAGCGCGGTGCAATCGCGCAGCTTGTAGTCGAGGATGATCGCGTCGGGCCGTTCCTTGCGCGCGAGCGCCAGCGCCGAGCTTCGATTCTCGGCATCCGACACTTCGAATCCCGAGGTGGTGAGAAAGCGTCGGATGGCCATCCGGATCGATGGTTCGTCGTCGACGATCAGAACGCGGTTGCGTGTCATGTCCGTCATGATGCCGCACTCTTGATCGCGCTATCGGTGCCCGTGAGGGGAAAGAGCACGCGAATGCTGCCGCCGCCTTCCGCCCGATTCGCCGCGAACACTTTTCCGGAGTGCTCTTCGACGATGCGCTGCACGATGGAGAGGCCGAGCCCCGTTCCACCGTCGCGCATGGTGAAGAAGGGCTCGAAGACACGGTCGAGGGTGTCGGCGGCGAAGCCTGCACCTTCATCATCGACCCGGCACTCGACCCACTGACGGCCGGCGTGCTCGATGATCGAACTGCTGATCTGAACCTTTCCGCCGCGTTCCGAATGCTGGATGGCGTTATCGATCAGGTTCTCGAATACCTGGCGCAACCGCGAAGGGTCCATCAGAAGCGCCGGGTCTCCGGCACTTGTCTCATTCACTAAGCGGACCTGTACTGCGCGGGCGGCCCGTTTCCGGCTCTCCATCGCCTGCCGGACGACGTCGTCGATTCTCCCGCGCTCGATCGAGAGCGCGCCGGGTTTTCCGTACTCGAGCAACTCCTGCATGAGATGAATGAGGCGGTTCACTTCCTGCCGCAGCGTCGCCGCGAACTCGACGTAACCCGGCCGGCTCATCTCATCCTGATACGCATCGAGTGTCGCAGAGATGCCGAAGAGCGGGTTGCGCACCTCATGAGCGACGCCGGCCACGAGGTTTCCCATCGCCGACATCGTCTCGCTCCGGCGCAGCGATTCCTGCAATTCCACGATACCCGTGATCTCCCACATCACGAGAATGAACCGCACGGCACCATCATTCGGAGTGGAAAAATGGGTGATGGTAATGTCCCACGTTTTTCCATCAGCGTCCTTTGCTTCGGCGGATGTTCCCTGATGCTCGCTGGCGATGTAGGAGACGAGTTGTCCTGCGGTCTGCCACGGCTCGCCGGCAGAAAGTTGTTCGATCGTCATGCCGCTGATCTGCTTGTCCGATAAACCGGTTAGTTCGAGAGCCGCGCGATTCACGCGCACGATGGCTCCGTTTTCTTCGGTGATCAGGATCGGCGTCGTTACGGTGTCGAATGTCTCTTTCCACTCCGCCGCGGATTGTGCGATCTCGCTTTGCAAGCGCCGCTGTTCGGCCTCAGCGTGACGGCGCTCGGTGATGTCGGAGCCGGTGGCGACGAGAAAGGATTCGCCGCGAAGGTCCATCCGCCGCGCGCTGAGTACGTAATTCTTCACTTCTGACCCGACGATGAGGCGGGACTCGATCTCTCCGTGACCGATGTCGAATACCTCGTCGATCATCCGCTCGACGAGATCCCGGTCGTCCGGATGAATGAGCGGCCGGCCAATACGCTCGTGAATCGGCGGCCCACCGTTCGTGAGGCGCTCCATCGTATCGTTCCATCGGATGAAGTGGCCGGCCCTGTCCTGCACGAGGAACACTCCGTTGATGGCGTTGATGGCTGTGTTGGTGAAGTCTTCATGCTCTTTCAACTCCGTGTAACGCTGATCGAGCTGACGAACCATGGAGGCAATGCTGGAACGAAGGTTCTCCAGATCTGCCGTGAAGAGCGATTGCGGCGGCGCACTTTGCGGTCCGATTCCTGTGCTCACGGCAACCGCGTACTGTTCGATCGCGGTGAGTGGCCGCACGACGGCCCGCCACAAAACGAAGTAGACCCCAAAGATCAGCAGCAGGTCGACCACCAGCGTGGTGATGCCCATCGACACGAGCGAGCGGCGAAGTTGCTGTTGGATGTAGCGCGGCGTAGCGAACAGGCGCACCGACCCGATACGCTCGCCCGAAAACGTGATCGGACGTTCGGTGATCAGGAGTCCCGCCGGCGCGACGTTGCCATCCGACGCAACGAGATGGCCCTTTTCGTTGCGCGCACGTGCCTGAACCTTTCCGGCCGCGTCGATGACGACAGCCTGGATCTGAGAAGTCTGTTCCTGGCTGTCCAGGATCTTGTCGATTTGCGCGCGGTCGATGTTCCACACGGGCAGTGCCAGAGCGGCCGCCAGCTCGTTGGCCTCTCCCTCCATGCCGCGTTGCAGGCGGGCTTCCTCGCGGCGCCGCTCGGAGACATAGTTCGCAGCGGCCAGCGCGCAGAGAACGATCGTCGTGACCGTGACGAGCGTGGCGGCGAGGACGATGGCGACGGAGGGCTTTCGACGCGGCATCGTTACTTCCAACTCCGCGGATCGAACCACAAACCTTTGTCGGCGAACGGAACGTCAGGACCGAGTAGCGGATTGCCGATTCGAATGACCTGGCGATTCTTCATATGCAGCGCCTCGATCTTGTGCCGCTGATACTTGTCGAAGATGCGGTCGTACGTTCCGTCGGCGATCATCATGCGCATCCCGTCCTCCGCGCGCGCTGCCAGCCGCTTTCCTCCCGCTGATTTCGCAAACCAGAAGTACATCGGCAACGGGTAGTAGAGAATGAGGTGGTCTTCGATGCGAAGGTCGGGAAGGATCTTTTTGCGCTGGTCATATTCGTCGAGAACTTCCACCGCAGCGCGCAGGAAAACGTCGAACCGTTTTTTCACGAGCATCTCGAAGAGGCCGTCGTAGCTCGATCCCGTGACGACGCGAAGACTGGCAGCGCGAAGGATATCGACGTCGATCCACCCCAGGCCGAGACCGAACGTGAACTTGCGAAGGTCCTCGATCGACCGTACGGCGTCGAAGCGGTGCTGCTCGCCCTTGCGAATCAGGAAGACGCAGTAACCGCCGAGATTCTTGTCGACCGGAATGTGAATCGGAGTGAGAGTGTGCTCGAGATCGGGAGTCGTGCTCAGATACATCACGGTCAGTTTGCCGGTGGCGTTCTTCAGCTCGAGCGTTTGGCGGCGCTCGGTCATGAATGCCGATCGCACCATCCGGTACGGTCCCCACTTCGGCGTTGTCTTCTCCAATGCCGTTCTCAAAATCTCCCAGTGATACTCGTAGCGGACGTCGAGCGCCGACTCGGGCGCGTTATAGACATAGGTCATCACCGGCTGGGCCAGCGATGCTGCCGCAGTGATGAAGATGAGAACTGCCAGAAACACGGACCGGCGGGCCATAAACCAGAGATCAGGAAAATCAGAAGATCAGTGATCAGTGATCAGGAAAGTCAGAGATCAGGAAATCAGGGATCACTCCGATTCCCGGCTCTCTCTGATCACTGATCACTGATCACTGATGCTCCTGATCACTGATTTCCTGATCTCTGATCACTCGTCACAGTCTATCCTTCACCCATGAGATTCGAAACGAAGGCAGTTCACTCCGGAGCAGGCGCGGACGACGAGACAGGCGCGATCGCGGCTCCGATCCATCTCTCCACGACATTCGAGCGGCGCGCCGAGGATGGGGAGCCGGCGCACGGATTCAGCTACATCCGCGACGGAAATCCGACGCAAGTGCGATTGGAGCAAGCGCTCGCCGCGATCGACTCCGCCGAGCACGCGCTCGCCTTCGCATCGGGGATGGCGGCAACGACCTGTTTGCTGCAATCGCTGCCGGCAGGATCTCACGTGATCCTCGCGGACGAAGGCTACTACGGCGTACGCGCGCTGGCTGGTGAGTATCTGAATCGCTGGGGAATCGACTTCGACTTCGTGTCGATGGACGATCTCGATGCCGTGAAGCGAGCGGTACGAACCGCGACGCGCGCGATCTGGTGCGAGTCGCCGTCGAATCCGTTGATGAAGATCGCCGACATCGCCGCGCTGGCAAACATCGCGCACGATGCCGGCGCGATCCTGATCGACGACGCGACCTTCGCGACGCCCGCGCTGCAGCGCCCCGTCGAACAAGGTGCCGACGTCGTCCTCCACTCCACCACCAAGTACCTCGGCGGACACAGCGACGTGCAGGGCGGATCGCTGGCCTTCGCGAAACGCGATGCGCTCGCCGAGGCGGTGGGACATTGCCGCAAGATCACCGGCGGCGTGGCGTCGCCATTCAACTCCTGGCTGATCCTGCGCGGCATCCGCTCGCTTCCGGCGCGCATGCGCGTGCATTGCGAGAATGCGATGGCGCTTGCGCAAGCATTGGCGGCACATCCCAATGTCGAAGCCGTGCACTATCCGGGACTGGAGTCGCATCCCGGCCATGCGATCGCGTCGCGGCAGATGTCGGCGTTCGGCGGGATGCTCTCGTTCAACGTGCGCGGTGGACGTGACGAAGCGTTGGCTGTCACGGCGAAGACGAAGATCTTCACGCGCGCCACGTCGCTCGGAGGAACGGAGAGCCTGATCGAGCATCGCAACTCGAGCGAGGGAGAGGGAAGCAGGACGGCGGTGAATCTGCTGCGCGTATCGGTCGGTCTGGAGCATAAGGACGATCTGGTGGAGGATTTGCTCGGAGCGTTGTAGGGCGAGCGAGCTGTCATCCTGAGTCGCCGAAGGACACGAAGTGCCGAAGGACGATCGAAGGACCCCCTGATTGTGTGCGGTGTTTTTTTTCACCGCCCGGCCCAGAATTAGGGGGTCCTTCGACCGTCCTTCGCCGCCCATCCCCGCCGGTTGGTCGCTCTGCGAATCTTGTGGCGGCTGCGGCGGCTCAGGATGACAGCGATGCATGGCAGCAGTTCGTGAATCCCTTTCATCGTGCAACGCCGCTCGCGTAAACTCTTCCCGCTATGACCACCAACTTCGAGATCACCTGTCCATCCTGCGATGCCACGATCGTCATCGACCGGAATTCCGGCGATGTGCTGCTGCACAAGGCGAAAGAGAAGAGGGTTGGCGGATCGCTCGAATCGATGGTGGCCGGCCTGGAATCGCAGAAGAGCGAGATGGAGAAGAAGTTCGACCGGGAGATGGCCAGCCAGAAAGACCGCGCCCGTCTGCTCGACGAGCGATTCAAAGAAGCACTCCAGCGCGCCGACAAGTCCGATAAACCGCCAGTCAACCCCATGGACGACTAGCCTTTCTCCGCGTCCCCCGCGTCTCCGCGTGAAACGGTTTTTTGAGAGTGATGAAAACCTTCGACCCCGATGCCCCAGCCGCCGCCGACGCCGGCATCTACGGCCTTCCCTTCACGCCGGAGGAATCGCGCGTCGTCGTCATTCCCGTTCCGTACGAGGCGACGACGTCGTACGGCGGCGGAACGTCCAACGGTCCGAAGGCGGTCCTCGAAGCATCGAAGCAGGTCGATCTTTTCGATCGCGATACCGGCCGTCCGTACGAAGGCGGCATCGCCATGCTGGAGATGCCGGCGAAGATCGAGCGCTGCAACCGGAAGGCGAAAGCGATCGCAGCGGCCGTCATCGAAAAAGGAGGCGCGGTCGATTCCGTCACGCGCAAAGCAGCGGCCGAGGTCAACGCGATCTCGGAGCTCGTGAATGAGTGGGTCCGCGACCAGACCCGCGCCCTCCTCGATGTCAACAAGATGGCCGTCATCCTCGGTGGCGATCACTCCGTCCCCTTCGGCGCGATGCAGGCCTACGCGGAAAAGTATCCCGGCCTCGGCATCCTCCACCTCGACGCGCACGCCGATCTCCGCAACGCCTACGAGGGCTTCGTATGGTCGCACGCGTCGATCTTCCACAACGTGATGACGAAGATCGACGGCGTTGGGAAGCTCGTGCAGTTCGGAGTGCGCGATCTGAGCAACGCCGAGTCGGCGATGATCGAGAAGTCGGGTGGCCGCATCGTCACGTTCTTCGATTCCGACCTCGCCGCACGAAAGGAAGAAGGCTCGACGTGGGCGGAGATCGCCGATGAGATCGTCGGCGCGCTTCCCAACGACATTTATCTCTCCTGGGACATCGACGGCCTCGATCCAACACTCTGTCCGTCGACGGGAACGCCGGTGCCTGGCGGCTTATCGTGGAACGAAGCGATTGGAGTCCTTCGTGCGATCGTGCGCGCAAAGAAGCGCATCGTCGGCCTCGACTTGTGCGAAGTCGCGCCGGGTGAAACCGAATGGGACGCAAACGTCGGGGCGCGGCTGCTCTATAAGATGATCGGCTTCGCGCTGATGACGCAGTAGTTGTCTCGTTGCCATGCTTGTAGTCAGAGTCAGGGGAGGCGGTTCACGCGGAGACGCGGAGAGAGAGTCTGGTACCCCGCGTCCTCCGCGTCTCCGCGTGAAACCTTCTTCTTGAAGTTCTCACCGAAAGGTCGCTTGTGGCGGCACTCCGTGCGGCTCGCCGTGGCGGCGCGCCAGCTCGATCTTCAGGCTCTCTTCGCCGCGCGCCATCGCCCAGCGATGGTTGGCGCCGAAGATTGGTTTGAGGATCGGGGAGAAGAGTTTCAGGAGCGGTTTTTCGGCGGTGATGCGCCAGTCGTAGACGATGTCGACGTCGTCGCCGTCCTGGGTCAGTAGCCACTCACCTCGGCCGACGAAATCGCCGAAGGCTTCGATGACGAATCCGTCGGGGCGCGTTTCGATCGTCCGAAAACTCCAGCGCAGCGTGTAGGGGAGCCATCCCTTGGTGAACAGCTCGACGACATCGCCGCGCTTTTTCACTTCGATGTAGACCGACGGCCACCAGCGCGGAAGATCTTCGGCGTCGCCGAGGATGTCGATTACTTCCTGCATGATTCCGCGAACGCGCCAGCGCGTGACGAAGTGATATTCGTTGAGCACGATCTCTCTACGCTTCCAACGTCGCGTCGGATTCGCGCGGCCAGGCAGCCCAGAGCAGAAGCATCACTGCAAGCACAATCTCCACGATGCCGTTCAGGCGAAGATCGGCGCGATGGTTCTGCAGCAGATCGACGCCATTTCCTGCGAGCAATCCGACTGCGATCGTCAGCGGATAGGCGAGGAGGTTCGCTCGGAGAACATAGCGGACGACGAGGAAGGCGAGCAGCGCGGTTGCCGCGGCGCTGACGAGCATCAACGGCGTCTGCGACAAGTTCGCGGACGAGTCGAGTGCGGCGAAGAAGAGCGCCACGATTGCGATCGTCGCGGGAAGCCACGGTTTCGATCGGAAGCTCCGAACGGCGAGGAGAAAGAGACCGAGGAGTGAGCAGACGATCAGCGTTCTCAGGATCGCGGAGAAGATGCCGAGCAGTCCGGGGAGAGGAAGCGCCGCGGCATCAGGCACGTTGAACGACTGCATCGCGGAGAGCGAAGGGAATCGCAGTGCGATGGCCTGCTGCCCGATGCGAAAGAGGATGATCACGCTGATCGCGCTCAACGCAGCGACGACAGCAGAGCGCCCGATTCGCGCGCGCGATTCGCGCCGGCCGAGGTGAAAGGCTTCGGGATAAGCGGCTGCGAGCGCGGCGACGGCGAGGAACACCAATCCCATCTGCAATCCAACGTTGCGGACGATGTTGATCACCTGGCCGCTGATGAACGTCTCCCAACGGATCGACGTGTTGTATTCGAAGAGCGTCAACTCCCAGCGCGCGGCGATGCTGATCAGCGGAATGATCGCCAGGGCCAGCATCCAGCGCAAGGCGCGTTGCCACGGAAAGCGCTGGCGCCGCAACGCGATCACGAAGCCGGCCACGATCAGCGAGAGGATCGACAGTCCGCCGGCGATTCGTAAGATCGTGAAGAGGATGTTGAGCAGCGTCGTCGGCTCGCGGTAGACGCTGTCGGGCACTTTGACGGTGGTCGTGAATTCCGTTACGTCCGCGCCCGACACGCGCACGCTGACGCGCCGCCAGGCGTCGGCCACGAGCGGCTGCTTTTCCTGAAAGTGAAACAGCCAGTCGCGCCGGTTGGGCTGCTGATAATTGAGCGCTTCCTTAAGGTCGAACGATTGAAAGTCTGCGCCGTACTGCGCGAATGCGCCTTGCGCGATTCCCAGCGCCTGCGGTTGATCGAGCCGCGGACCGGCGCGGAGTTCGTCCTGATAGTGGTGATAGCCAACGACGTGCGACGTTCGCGGATCGACTTCGACAAAGTACTCGTCCTTCACCTGCGGCGCGAACGAGCGAATCATCCATGTCGCAGTGGGGACTTTCGCCCGCATCACGCTGACGAGCGACGGAACGCTCATGCCCTTGCGCAGAATGTAGTCGGCGGCCAAGCCGTCGTATCCGCCGGGAGCGCCGCCATCTTCCCGCGGCGAGTCGCGATCCCACGACCGGAATCCTTCGACCGGTGCGGCGATCGCCTTCATTGCGGCTGACGGCGGCGGTCCAAACGGCGCGGCGATATGCTTCGCGTCGTCTTTCGTAATGCGGTAGTCGACGGCGTCGTCGATCGACGGCAATTGCAACGCGATCGCACCGATCGCAACCAAGACAAGCACGATGCAGAGCGTCAACTTGCGCCGCGTGACGGGCATCGCCGGAAACGTGAATGCAGGATCCGCCGTGACCTCCGGCCGCTCGGGCACCGGCTTCAGCGGCAGCGTTTCATTCGACAGGTCGTCGTCGGGCCGGAAGCCTCGGTTTTTCACATAGAGCGCGATCGAGACCAGCATCGGGATAGCGAAGACGAGACTGGCCAGCGCTCCCGAGATTACGTAGTAGCGATTGCCGGAGCGCAGCAGCAACATCGCCGTGTAAAGCGCGTCGACGGTGTAGTGCCAGATGAGCAGCGGCAGAATACCGAAGCGCATCATCAGGAATCCGATCAGTACGCCGGCGACGCCGACTTCGACGCCGCGAATGTAGAACGGCTGATTGGGATACGTGGCGTGGCCGAATCCCCAGATGAAACCGGCGGCAACGATCGCGGCCACTCGCGACCGCAGAATCTTTTCGAAGAACGGAATCGAGAATGCGCGCGACATGAACTCTTCGCTGAGCGCGGGAAAGAATCCGGCGAAGAGCACGGCGATCCAGGGGAACGCCGTGTTCAACATGTCGTCGTACGGAACATCGGCGGGCGCCCACGCGCCGAACTTGTCGGCGATCAGGTAAAACGCCGTCTGATACCCCATGAAAAACGCGACGAGCGTGTAGCCGACGACGAAGGCGAGGAAGACGCGCTTCGATGTGAGCGCGCGGCGATTCCAGATCCTCGCAAACGATGGTTGTTTCGGGAAGCGTTCGCGGAACATCACCTCGCCCGCACCGACGATGACGACGAGCATCATCGCCACGCCGACGCCTTGCAAGAGAGCGCCGAACCCGAATTGCGCGAGGAACGCGGGATAGGAGCTCGTCGTGTCGTAGCCGGCCAGCGCGCTCGGCCACGAGTTGAGCGTCGTGCCGGTGACGAGAACGATCGCGGCGATGCCGATCCCGAGGAGAAGGCGGAGCTGCAGATCGCCGCGGAGAAGTCGCGTGACGAACACCGCCACGATACAGATCCCGGTGATGATGAAGAAGACCGTGTCGACGTTGCCGGCGAGAAGATTCTTCGATCGCAGCTCGCGATACGAGCGCTGCCAGTCGTCAGGAACTTTCACGCGCGTCGAGAAGTTGCGGATGCGATCGCCGTCGACGGTGACGACGGTTCGATACGGAGCGCCGGCGGGATGAATCGTCCGCGACTCCCAGGTGAAGATGCGCTGCATCCGGTGCGGCAGCCGGCGATCGCTCTGGGAGACGAGCTGGAGATCGGCGACGTTCGCGTGGACACTGGCAAGAAACGTTTCGGCGATGCGCCGCGCGCTCGCCACATCCGGCGATGGGATGGCGCGATCCTCAGGAATGCGATCGCTGAAGCTGGTCACTTCGCCGGTCGGCGCGACGGCGACGCGAAACTCCTCTTCCTGCAGCGGACGGAACCAGCGATGCGACCACGACCAGAGGCGTACATCGCGTTTGAAGATTTCATTCGCTTTCTTCAGACCGACGGAACGCTCCAGAAAAATGCGCGCTTCGTCGTCGGAGTCGAACGTCGCGCTGTGCTTCATGCCGCGCGTCTCGAGGTGCTGCGCGGCAACGACGCCTGAGGCGATGGCCTCCGACGATCCGCGGTCGTAGCGGAACTCGATCGACGCCTCGGGGAACGCCGCGCTGAACCAATTCAGGACGACGAAGATCGAGATCGCGGCGACGACGACACAGGCGGCGATGAGACGCCAATCGCCCCGGTTGAGTTGTTCTCGATTCATTTCTTGCGTTCGCGGCGAATGATCTTAGCTCAAGCGCTCTGGACGCCCGCGACCGCTCCGGCGGCATCGTTGTTACGCCAGCTCCTGCAGCGCCTTCTCCATCCGCTTGATCCCCTCGCCGGCTTCGTCCTTCGATAAATTCAGAGGCGGACGGAATCGCGCCGAGCGATGGCCAGAGGAGAGCGCCATCACGTCGTTGGCGAGAAACGCATTCAGTGCCGCGTCGCGGATCTCGCCGCTGGGAAGATCGAACGCGACCATCAATCCGCGGCCGCGAACGTTGGTTACCATGTTCGGGAACTCGTCCGCAAAGCGCTGCAGCTCGCTCATAAAGTACGCGCCGACCGTCGCCGCATTCTCGACGAGACCTTCGTCCTCGATGACTTCGAAGTAACGTTGCGAGCGGACCATGTCGGTCAAATTGCCGCCCCAGGTCGAGTTGATGCGCGAACTGACGGCGAAGACGTTGTCGTCGATGTCGAAAAGACGGTCGCCCGCCGCGAATCCGCAGACCTGCGTCTTCTTGCCGAAACAGATCATGTCGGGCTTCACGCCGTAGTGCTCGAACGCCCACATCTTTCCGGTGAGCCCAACGCCCGACTGCACCTCGTCGAAGATGAGGAGCATGTCGTTCTCATCGCAGAGTTGGCGGATGGCGCGGAAGTACTCGGGGCGGAAATGGTTGTCGCCACCTTCGCCCTGGATCGGCTCCATGATGAATGCAGCGATGTCGTCCTTGCGATCGGCGAGGAACTGCTTGGCCTGCGCGATCGAGGCCTGTTCGCGTTGCTCCACATCATCGTCGATTGGGAATCGCAGCTTCGGATTGTCGATGCGCGGCCAATCGAACTTCGGGAAGTACTGCGTCTTCTTCGGATCGGTATTCGTCAACGAGAGCGTGTAGCCGGTGCGGCCGTGAAACGCTTCGCGTAAGTGCATGATCTGCGTGCCGCGGTCAGAGACTCCGTTGCGGAGATTCTTGCGAACCTTCCAGTCGATCGCCGACTTCACAGCGTTCTCGATGCCGAGGGCACCGCCTTCGATGAAGAACATATGCTTGTTGAGGAAGGGTGGGATGGCGATGCGTGCGAACGTCTCGACGAACTCCGCCATGTAGGTCGTGTAGATGTCGGAGTTGGCCGGCTTGTTGATCGCGACGGTGGCGATGCGGTCGCGGAACTCGGGATTGTCGAGCCGCGGATGGTTGTAGCCGATCGGGCACGATGCGAAGTTGGTGAAGAAATCGAGGACAGCGCGGCCGCGGCGGGCGTCGAAGAGCCACGAGCCTTTCGACTTGGCCAGATCCATGACGACTTCGTAGCCATCGGCAAGCATGTGCCGTGAGAGCACGTTATGAACATCGCCTGGCTGGATGTGGACGCGCCGGTCCGTGATGGCGGAAATAGACATGAAATAACTCCTATCGGGGGGAATCATATCGCGGGTGCCGGTCGCCGGGTGTCAGGTGACGGAGTGGATTCGTGGATTAGTTGATTCGTGGATCGCGTTCGAGCGAATCGGAGACGCGGATCGGAGATCCGGCGGAAAGGATCCACGATCCGCTGATCTGCGAATCCTGGCCACAACACCAAGGAGCCTCAATTGAAAGACATCGTTATCCTCGGCGGCGCACGGACGCCGATCGGATCGTTTCAGGGAACCCTCTCATCGCTCGCAGCTCCGAAGCTCGGATCGATCGCCATCAAGGGCGCTCTCGAGAGCGCGGGCGTTACGGCGGATCAGATCGAGCAGGTGATCATGGGTAACGTGCTGCAGGCCGCCGTCGGTCAGGCACCGGCGCGGCAGGCTGGGATCGGCGCCGGCATTCCGGTCAGCGCCGGGGCGGTGACGGTCAACAAAGTTTGCGGATCGGGACTGAAAGCGGTGATGTTCGCGGCCAACGACATCCGCTGCGATGAATACGAAGTCGCGGTCGCCGGCGGCATGGAGTCGATGTCGAACGCGCCGTACGCGCTGCCGCAAGCACGGAGCGGCTATCGCATGGGCAACGGCAAGCTGATCGATCTCATGATCCACGACGGTCTCTGGGACCCGTACGGCGACAAGCACATGGGCAGCTGCGCCGAGCTTTGCGCCAGCAAGTACAACTTCACGCGCGAAGAGCAGGACGATTTCTCGCGCGAGTCGTATCGCCGCGCGCAGGACGCCGTGAAGAGCGGCAAGTTCAAGAAAGAGATCGCCGCCGTCGAGATCCAGTCGAAGAAGGGGACGACCTCGGTCGTCGACGACGAAGAGCCGTTCGCCGCGCCGCTCGACAAGATGGGATCGCTCAAACCGGCGTTCCAGAAGGACGGCGGAACCGTTACCGCAGCGAACGCGTCGAAGATCAACGACGGCGCGTCGGCGCTGATCATCTCGTCCGCCGAGTGGGCGGAGAAGAACGGACGCAAGCCGATGGCGCGCATCGTCGCGCAGGCCACGGCGGCGCACGAGCCGGAGTGGTTTACGACTGCGCCGGCGAAAGCGATCGAGATCGCACTCAGACGCGCCGGCATGACGGTCGATGACATCGATCTGTTCGAAGTGAACGAAGCATTTGCCGTCGTGGCGATGGCAGCGATGAAGGACGCGAAGATCCCGCACGAGAAGATGAACGTTTACGGCGGCGCCGTCGCGCTCGGCCATCCGATCGGATCGAGCGGCTCGCGCATTCTGGTGACGCTGTTGCACGCGATGGAGAGCCGCAATGTAAAGCGCGGCATGGTGGCCATCTGCATCGGCGGCGGGGAAGCGGCGGCGATGATCGTGGAACGGATGTAACTCGGATTTACCCAGGAGGATCGACGAAGCACCGCGCGTTGTCTTTCAAGGATGTCATCCTGAGACTGCCGGAGCCGCCGCAAGACTCGCCACGTTCGCTTCCGCACAAAGAACCGGCGGCGGAGGACGTCGAAGGATCCCCCGCCCATGTGACCGGTTTTTTTTCACCGTCCACCGGCACAGAATTACGGGATTCTTCGACCGTCCTTCGCCGCGATGTCTGCCGGTTGTCAGAGCAGCGTGAAGGCCCGGCTTCGGCGGCTCAGAATGACAGGGCGTTGTTATTCCGAAACGGCGGAACCGCGGGGGTGGCAGTGCCGGGGCGAGCGGTGACGCACGGAGAGGAATCCCCTGACTGGAATGTACTCGCTTCGTTGGCGGGGGATTTCTCATCGCCCGCTCACACCCACCCGGCCACCCCGCGGTTCCGCCGATTCGAAATGACAGGCGGGCGGATGTAACGGTTTGTAACTTGCATGCCCGCTGGTCGTCGAAGCGATAAAAGCAAATCACTGGAGGGACCATGCGCAAGCTGATCATCGTAACGATTTCTCTGCTGTTCGTTGCCGTATCTACATTTGCTCAACAACCCGGCTCGAATGCGATCTCAATCTTCGTGACGGACGCGCAGCTCACCCGGTCGCAGGGGGAAACGAGGTTCGGCACCGACTTTGGCGCTGCGCTGGAGCACCAGTTCAGTCGGCGCTTCTCAGGTGAGTTGTCCGTGACGAATCAGCACTCGAATCAATTCTTCACGACGTCAGGACCGACCGGCTCTCCCACGACCGTCGAGTATTCAGAGCGCTCCTATCCGATCGACGCCACCGTCGCGTATCACTTCTTCACCGAAAGCCGCTGGCGGCCGTACTTAGGCGGCGGACTGCGCTACGTAAGCGACACGATCCGCAGGGCGAACACTACCGGCGGCAGCTACCGGTTCACGACGCGCAGTGTCGAGCCGGAGATTGCCGGTGGCATCGTGTTGCAGCTCACTCCTCGCCTGGGACTCCGATTCGACGCGAAGCAAGTGATCAACAGAGGCACTCGGCCCATCGCTGATCCTGAATTCAAGGGAGCGGTCGGATTGAGCCTGCGCTTCTGATCGATCAGATGATCGCGTCTGCGAGCTCGGTCAGATTGTGGAGGGCGAACTTCGGGACGCCTCCGGCAAGCGGCTGGTGATGCAGCCGGTTGATCCACGCCGTGTCGATGCCCAGCGCATTCGCCGGCACGATGTCGTGAAAGTTGCTTTCGGCGGCGTGTAGCCAGCGCGCGCTGCCGATGCGCTCCTTCGCTGCGAGAAAGTGCGCGTGGCCCGGTTTGTACGAGCGCATCTGCTGCGCAGTGATGACGAGATCGAAGTCGACGGTGAAGTGTTTGCGCGTCGCGGCGATCAGGTCGTCGTCGATGTTCGAAAGGATTCCGAGCCGGCAGCCCGTGGCGGCCAGTCGCTCCAGCGCGGGATTCGTGTCAGGAAAAGGACGCCAGGACGGAAGACTCTCGGCGAGGAACGTCGCCGTTTCGTCGCTGATGGGCCATCCGAGGGCGAAGGCGACGCGGATGGCGGTGTTTTGAAGCACGTCGTGGTAGCTGCGATAAATCTCCGACTCCACATGGCGCTCGGTGTTCGCGTACTCGCGAAGGATGTCTTCGCGGCGGAGCAATACATCGTCCTTCTTCGCGGCATGAACAAACGCGTCCGCGATTCCTGACTCCCAGTCGATCAGGGTGCCGTAGCAATCGAACGTGATGATGTCGTAGCGCGCCATGGCGGCGAATTATGACGTGACCGGGCTCACAAGGACGATTTTCTCCGTGCGTTATCGTCCGAATTCGTTCACGATCTCCCCAGCCATGTACGAAGCTGCCACTCGAAATCTGCGAACCGCCGAGCGGTTTCTGCTCGATCCGCCTCTCTCCGCGCAATTCGGAGGCGGCGCGGTCTCCGTCACCGACATCTCCGCCAAAGGTGCGCGCTTCCGTCACTCCCAGCCAATGGAGATGGGGCAGAAGGCGGTGCTGCAACTGGCGGTCGAGGGACGGCCGCAGCCGGCGAGTATCGAGTCGGTCGTGGTCTGGACGAAGTTGGATTCATCGGGAAAGGGACGCTTCGTTTCCGGCGTACGGACGTACGCGGAGACCGCCCTGATCGATGACGTGCTCGATCATCTTCGTTTGTCGCATCGAACGACACGGATCGAGGAGATGCGCTCCACGGATCGTTTCGATGTCCTCACTCCGATCGAAGGACGGTGGAGCGGGCAGCCGGTGCAGATCGAGAATCTCTCCGCACGCGGTGCGCGAATCGAGACGATGCGACGGCTCGCTGCCGGGAGCGACGGATTGCTGACGTTCGATCTTCCCGACTCGAGCCTGTCCGTCTCCGTGAGCGCCAGTGTGGCCTGGTCGGCGATGAAGTCGGTCGATCCCGCGACGTTCCGCAACGGCATCTTCATCGACGAGAAGCCCGAGCTGCTGCGTCTCGCCATCGGCAAACTCTGTCAGGACGGCCGCGCCTCACTCGACACGATCTCCCTCGGCCTCAAATTGAAAGTCCTCCGCGCCCGCGCGCGGCAACTGGCGCCGTCATTCAAGAGCGTCGAGACCGCCGGTGTTCCGGTGGAGCAGTACCTGCTGATCCAATGCGTGCGCGAAGAGCTCCGTCTTAATCCTGACGAAGCGATGCACTGGTATCGCCGCGCGCGTTTGACGATCAGCGACCCGACCACCCGCAGCACCGCTCCCGCCATCGCCAATCATCCCGACGCGCTGGCGGTCTGGGAGTATCTGGACCGCTCGATCGATCCGTCGATCATCGGCCGCACGTTCGAGCTGCCTTAGACGCTGGCGCCGAGGATGGGGAAGTGCATCGCTTGCGCCGCTTCGGCGAGGCGCCGGTCATGGGTTGCAAAACGAATCAACTCGTTCGTGCGTCTGGCGCGAAATTCAATCGCGGTGGCGAGATGGATTGCATCGAGAGCAGCCAGATTAACCGGCAGCGGAAGCGATGCGGCCTCAACGACAGCACGTGAGACTTTGACAATTCGAAGTCGATTGAGAATTGCTATGACGCTTTCACGCGCGGCCCGAAACGAAACTTCGTTTAGCCTTCTCGTTGCGAGCGCGTTGAACAATCCACGGTGACATTCCACGGACGCGATCTGACTTGTGACGCCCTCCGTGAGGTCGTCCCATTCCACGAGCGATTCAGGCTCGAAAAGCACCAGTCGCAAAAGGACCGATGCGTCTATGTACGCGATCACCGGGCCGATCTCGCTCAGCGACAAGGTCGGGCACCGGATCCCAATCCAGATGCAGGTTAGGTGGTCTCCATGACCCGAGCGGGCCTAGCGCGGGATCTGGCACATGGACGAAAAAGTCATCGTCGGTTATGGAGGAGGGGCCAATTTCGGCGATCGGCTCGCCGTCATCAAGAACGCGAATCGTGAGGCCGTGCTCAGCGTCGGCTAGATGATCTTGAAGATTGTTTTGAAGGTCTTCTACGGTTACGTCCTTAGTCATTTGTTCACTTCCCTTCAACGCGAGTCTCGGTCTTCCCGAAGCACGGCAACGATGTCGACATCTGACTCAATCGGCGGTGGCGGAACAAAGTCAGCGAAGGAGCCGCGCGCTCGCCGATAGATCATGTCCTCAGGAGTGTTGGTCGCTCTAGTTTCAGAAGGCGAAAGTTCGGCGACGAACCTTCCGTTACCGTCAATCAGGCGCAGCGTCACGCCGCGCCCCACTTCATCAAAGAGAGCTGCAAAGTGTTCCCGCAACTCTTGCACTGTGATGTCTCTTGTCATGATGTCTCGCGATCACCGATATCGGTCCCGCTCCGCGATCAGGTCGTCCACCGGATCCCAGTCCAGATGAAGTGAAGGTGGCGTCCAATCCCCCAAGCGACCCGAGGGACGGATCGGGAAATGTAAACGGCGCGCGAATCTGGCCTTGAGCGACTAGAAGCGATTCCACCGGATCCCACTTCATGCGCGGCGGGGCGAACGAGTCGTTGCTCCGCCGGACTGGCAGATCGACGTCACCGACCGTCACGTCTTTCGTCATGGCTTCAGCATCCCTCGGCTTTCCTCCTCTGTCAACGCGGCGACGTTTCGCTTCATGCCTGCAAGCCGGGCGCGCTTCACGGCGCTCTTGCGAAAGAGTGTTGAAAAATCGGCTTGCTCGTATCGAAGAAGATCGGTCACAGGCGTGGCGCGATAGGAATCGCGAGGAAGAAACGCTGGATGCGAGGCTGCCGGCTCGCCGTTCCAGGGGCAGACTTCCTGGCAGATATCGCAGCCGAAGGCGTTGCCGGCGAGAGGAAGATCGGGCAGCGCGCCGCGGTGCTCGATCGTCGCGTAGCTGATGCAGCGCTCCGAGGCGATGGTGCGGTTCGGGAGGATGACGTCGGTCGGGCAGGCGTCGATGCAGCGCGTGCATGTGCCGCAGCGATCGGCGACGGATGCCGGAACGAGATCGTTTTCGAGTGACGTGAGCAACGTGCCGATGAACGTGTACGAGCCGATCTGCTCGTTGATCAGCATGGCGTTCTTGGCGATCCATCCGAGTCCGGCTTGCGTGGCCAGCGCGCGGTCGGAGAGAGGGCCGGTGTCGACGTAACGCCACGTCTTGCCGTACGGGGAAACGAGCGCCTCGATCTGGCGGAGGATGTGATCGAGCACGTCGTGATAATCGTCGCCGAGGGCGTAGCGGGCGATGTGATGCGAAAGAGCGCCGGCGGGGGCGTCGGGACGTACCGGTGAGTATGGAACGAGGATGACGATGGCCGACTTCGCCCAGGGGAAGCGCGTTTCGGGGTCGCGCCGCGCATCGCGTGTGCGCTCCAGGTAGTGCATCGTGGCCTGATGGCGGCGATCGAGCCACTCGTCGAAAAGCGCGCCGTGTGCGTCATCGAGATCGCTGGCGCCGACGCGAGCCACGCCGTTGTCGCGCGCGATCCGCTCGACGTCCGGCCAGACTTCGGAGAGTCTCGTAATCATTCGCTTCGATTGCCGCGCCGCAACACGAACGTTGCCACCTCGGGACGGCAGAGGATGCGCAACGGCGGAATCGCGCCGATGCCGCGGCTGACATAGAGCAACACTCTCCCAATCCGGTGAAATCCGGCCGCGAATGTCCATTCATGGCGCGACGGAACGACGACCGCGCCGAAGAACGGAAAGCGGATCTGACCGCCGTGCGTATGTCCGCACAGCAGCAGGTCGATTCGATGGCCGTGAATCAGATCGACGATGTCGGGATGATGACTTATCGCGATGCACGGTTTGTTCGTGTCGAGCCCGGCGAATGCGCGTTCCACGTCGGGCGCGCCGCGGTAGACCTCGTCAATGCCGGCGAGCGCGAGGCGCTCATTTCCTTTGGCGAGCATCACCGACTCATTCGTCAGGAAGCGGACTCCGTGAGCGCGAAGGATGCTCGTGATCTCGCTCGCTCCGGCCCAGTAGTCGTGGTTGCCGAGGATGGCGAACATTCCGTCACGCGCCGAGAGCCCGTCGAGAAGAACCTCGGGCAGCAGTTTGATGTGCCGCGTGAACGAAACGAAGTCGCCACCGAAAAGAAGGAGGTCCGGATCGAACCGCTGCACCTGACGCACGACCTCGCGATAGAAGCGGCGCCGCATGAACGAGGCCACATGCGTGTCCGTGAGGAAGGCGATGCGATAGCCATCGAACGTGGGAGGAAGATCGTCGATGATGATCTCGCTGCGCGTCACCTCGATGTCGTAGACGTCGTTGTGCGCGCCGAGGCGGCGCAACCAGGCGAAGGGGATGTGAGCGCGGCGGAGAGGGATGACATCGGGATCCGCCGTGCGAATGCCGGCGAGCGGCGCGTCGGGAAGATAGTTCGTGCGAACGCGGTCGAGGAGCCAGTACGCGCCGACGCTGGCTGCGATGATCAGCCAGACCGCGCCGATCTTCGCCAACGCCAGCGACCAGACGATTCCTTCAATGCGATCGGGCGTGAAACGCTCGAGCGCTCGTGCCGATAGTAGGAGCTCGATCCATTGATTGAGCGGCCACGCCAGCGCCGTCAATGCGATCAGCAGCGGCGGCGTGACGAAGAGCAGCCAGTTCCAGGGACTCTTTTCCGTGCGGTGGTCGCCAACGACCCAGCGGTTCATCACGAAGAGAAAAATGCGCGCATCGCCGAGAAGGGCGAGAAGAGTGAAGGCGAAGAAGACGAGGCGGAGGAGCATGTTGAAGTGAGAAATGCGGAATGTTGAATGTTCAATGTTGAGTGTTGAATGTTGAATGGGCACCGACGGGTTGTACTTTGGGCACGTCACCGAGCACGTACAGCATCGTTTGTCTTCGACATCCTTCGCTGGTATTCAACGATGCACATCAAAGGCATCACATCAATGCCGCCATTCAACATTTAACATTTAACACTCAACATTCAACATTCGGTTTTGCCTTCACATCCGTTCCAGTATCGTCCCGATCCATGCCTCCGGCACTTTGATCGTGCCGAGCGTTTCCGTCTTCTTCACAGTGCCGTGATCGTCCGAACCACCCGTGAGCATCTTCCCGCGGAAGCGTGCCACGCCCGTGTAGACCTCGCGCCAATGCTCGTCGACATCGGGATGGAGGACTTCGATGCCGTCGATGCCGGCGTCGAGCAACTGCGGGACGATGCGCTCATGGTCGGGATAGAGCGTCGGATGCGCGATCGACGTCACGCCGCCGGTCGCGTGCATCAGCGCGACGGCCTCATCGATCGCGAAGCGATCTTTCTCGACGTAGCCCGGTTTGCCGGGGCGGAGCAGAAGATCGAACGCCGCCGACACCGACTCGACGTATCCACCTTCGACGAGCGCGCGCGCTACGTGCGGACGGCCAACGGCGCCGCCGGCGGCGAGCTGCTCGACGCGCTCGGTAGTGATGTTGTAGCCGAGAGAGCGCAATCGCTCGACGATGCGCCGGCCGCGCGTCTGGCGCATCGTGCGAAACCCGCGAAGACGCGTCTCGATCCGTTCGTCATGCGCATCGAACGCGTAGGCGAGGATGTGGATGTCGGCGCCTTCGTAAGCGCATGACAACTCCGTCGCCGGAATCAGCATCACGCCGCGCTCATCGGCGTAAGTCTTGATCTCAAAGTACGCCGCGAGATTGTCGTGATCGCTGATGGCAACGATCTCGATGCCGTGCGCGAGCGCGACATCGATGACTTCCTTCGGCGAACGGGTGCCGTCGGAGTGATAGGTGTGCGTGTGCAGGTCGGCGTAGCGCAAGCGGATTAGGGTAGCAGGTGTGGTGGTTTCGGGAGTTGCGCAACCGTGCACGACTGTCATCCTGAGCCGGCGCAGCCGCCGCAGTCACGCTGCTCGCACAACCGGCACATATCGGCGGCGAAGGACGGTCGAAGGACCCCCTGGTTTCGTGCGGGGTGGGGGCTGTAAAAAACGCACGCACAGAATCAGAGGGTCCTTCGACCGTCCTTCGCCGCCGAGCACGCGCTGCGCGAGAGTGCAGAGTTCAGCGGGCGGCTGCGGCGGCTCAGGATGACAGGTTGGTAGTTCGGATACCCGCAACTACACCGTCGGCTGCTCCGGCACTTCCAGCGTGGCCACGACCTCATCGCATCGCGCGCACAGGCCGAGGTCTTCGACGACTTCTTCGCGATACTGCCAGCAGCGGCCGCATTTTTTTCCGCGTGCGGGTGACATGCTGATGCCGATCGCGCCGACGCCTTCGATGTCGATCGTCGTGTTCGCGGAGACAGGCGAGAAGTCGACGTGCGAGACGATGAAGACTTTCGCCAGATCGATGTTCAATGCTCCGACGATCGCCTCGCGCGTGACGCCGTGAAGCGTAACGTCGGCTTCCAGCGCCTGCCCGATCGTTCCTGCCGCGCGCGCGCCCTCGAGCACCTTCGAGACCGCCTCGCGCACGCGGAAGATGCGCTCCCACGCGGCCGTGTCCGTGACCGGCGCGGTGATCGTTGGGAAATCGATGAGGTGCACGGACTGCTCTTTCGTCCCCGGCATCGCTTCGTAGATCTCTTCCGTCGTGAACGTCAGGACCGGCGCCAGATACGCCACCATGCCTTGCAGGATTTCGTACATCGCCGTCTGCGCGGAGCGGCGGCTGATCGACGCCGGAGCATCGCAGTAGAGCGTGTCTTTCGAGAGATCGAGATAGAGCGATGACAACACGACCGTGCAGAGATCGAGAATCCGGTGATAGACGCCGTGAAACTCGTATTCCCCGTACGCTTTCCTGCAACGCTCGAAAACTTCCGCCGCGCGCGCCACGACCCACTTGTCGACGTCGAGCAACTGAGCATGAGAAATACCATCACGTTCCGGCTCGAAGCCATTCAAATTCGACAACAAATATCGTGCTGTATTTCTGATCTTCTTATACGCCTCGGCGGCCCGCCCCATGATCTGCGGCCCGATCGTCATGTCCGTCTGATAGTCGATCATCGACACCCAGAGCCGGATGACGTCGGCACCATGCTGCTTGAGCACTTCCTGCGGTGAGAGCGCGTTGCCGCTCGACTTGGACATCTTGTCGCCCTGCTCGTTGATGAGAAAGCCGCAGGTGATGACCTGATGAAAGGGCGCTTCTCCTTCGAGCGCTGTGCCGACGAGCAGCGATGACTGGAACCAGCCGCGATGCTGATCGTGTCCTTCGATGTAGACGTCGCTCGGCCACGTCAGCTCGGGACGCTCCTTGAGCACGGCGAGATGCGAGCAGCCGGAGTCGAACCAGACATCGAGGATGTCGAGCTCTTTGCGGAAGGTCGTGCCGCTGCATTTCGCGCAGCCATAACCGGCGGGCAGAAAATCGGTCGCCGGACGGTCGTACCAGGCGTCGGCTCCTTCGGCGAGGAACAACTCCTTCACGCGCTCGAACAATTCGGGCGACGTGACCGGCTCACCACATCCTTCGCAATAAAGAACCGTGATCGGAACGCCCCATGTGCGCTGGCGCGAGATGCACCAGTCAGGACGATTCTCGACCATGCCCGCCATCCGCTCTTCGCCCCACGCCGGAAACCACTTCACGCTGTGAACCTGCTCCAGCGCCTTCGCGCGGAGGCCTTTGTCGTCCATCGAGATGAACCACTGCTCGGTGGCGCGGAAGATCACGGCGCGCTTGCAACGCCAGCAGTGCGGATACGAGTGTGTGATGTTCTCCGCATGCATCAACGCGCCGCGTTCGCGCAAATGCTCGACGATGAGCGGATTCGCTTTGAACACATGCATGCCGGCCCAGAGCGGAACGTCGGGTGTGAATTCGCCGCGGTGATTGACCGGTGTATACGTTTCGAGTCCGTAGCGCTGACCGGTCTTGAAGTCGTCGACGCCATGTCCCGGCGCGGTGTGGACGAGTCCCGTGCCCTGATCGAGCGTGACGTAATCGCCGAGGACGAAGACGCCTTCGCGCGGAAGGAACGCGTGGCGATACTTCAGATGCTCGAACGCGGCGCCCTTGAAGACTTTGACGACGCGATACTCGTCCCAACCGAACTTCGTGATGACGGACGGTACAAGCTCGCCGGCGATGATGTAGTTCTCATCCGCGTGCTCGACAACCTCGTAGTCGAAGTCGGGCTTCACGGCGATTCCGAGGTTGGCGGGAAGCGTCCAGGGGGTAGTGGTCCAGATGACGGCGTAGCACGGCTTCTCGATCGGCAGGTTGAGGCTCTTCACTGACTCGTCGGTGAGACGGAAACGGACATACACCGACGGCGATGTATGGTCGGCGTATTCGACTTCCGCTTCGGCCAGCGCCGATTGATCGTAGGTACACCAGTGCACCGGCTTGAGGCCTTTGTAGACCATGCCTGTGCGGAAGAAGCGGCCGAGCGCGAAGGCGATGTCGGACTCGTACTGATACGCCATCGTCATGTAGGGATGGAACCAGTCGCCGAAGACGCCGAGCCGGATGAAGTCCTGGCGCTGGATGGAGACGAACTTTTCGGCGAACGTGCGGCAGGCGCGCCGGAAATCGGCCGGCGGCATCTCCTTCCGCTTTCCACTGCCGATCTCTTTGTCGACGGCGTGCTCGATCGGCAGGCCATGGCAATCCCATCCCGGCACGTAGGGCGAGTCATAGCCCATCATCGTTTTCGATTTCACGACGATGTCTTTGAGGATCTTGTTCAGTGCGTGGCCCATGTGAATGTGGCCGTTCGCGTAGGGAGGGCCGTCGTGCAGCACCGACTTCGGCCGCCCTTCCGACTTCTCGCGAATGAGCTTGTAGAGATCGATGAGACGCCACTGCTCGAGGCGCTTCGGCTCGTTCTGCGGCAGGTTCCCCTTCATGGAGAAGGAGGTTTGCGGAAGGTTCAGCGTTTTCTTGTAATCACTGCTCTCGGCCATGGTGGGGGGCGAAACGAATGGCTGAGGCGCGGCATTTCAGGGGTGCTCACGCGAAGGCGCTCACGCGAAGACGCGAAGGCGCGAAGAGTAGCCCTTCGCGTACTTCGCGGCTTCGCGTGACAAAGAATCTGAAATATCTACGGCTGCGGCTTGATCGCGCTCGATCCTTTCGCTGGCGGAGGGAGCTTGGCGGCTCCAACCGCAGTCTCGAACGTCTTCGTGCGTCCCATGATCTCGGCGAACGCGTGGCGGCGATCTTCGACCGCGGCGACGACTTGCGTAGCCGGCGCTTCGTCCGACTCCTGCAGCAGTCGTTGCATCGATCGCAGCGATTGCAGAAGACTGCTCACCGTCTCGTGATCGGGCGCAGCGGATGGCGGGCCTTCGTCATCGTCCTCGCTGGCGACTCCCGAAAGCTCGCGCGCCTGTTTGCGCAGCGCGGTGATGGCGTCGCTGGCTTTCGCTGCGCGAAGCTGGCCGCGCGTTGTTGCGATTCGCTCGCTCGCTGCCTGGAGCTGCGCGATGTCGTCGTACATTTCTTTCGACAATGCGAACTGCTGCTCGAGATCTGCCTGTGATGTCTTCACGCGCGGATCGATCGTCACGCTCAGCGGCTGCGACATCGTCTTGCCGTTGACCGTCAATCGCACGGAGTAGCCATCGCCGGGGAGAACCCATGGCGACGTTGGCGCCGGCGCCGTGTCGTGCGGCGTGGCGGCGATCGGATAGGCGTTGCGCGAGCCGGGCGCGGGCGGATAGTGCAGATCCCACGTGAAGCGGTGCATGCCGGCCGCGGACGAAAGCGATTGCAGCGGACGGATCCAGTACCACGGAACGTTGCCTTCATCTTTCTGCGACGGAGCGGGATCGGTGCTCGCGTAGCGGCGGATCACCGCGCCAGACTTGTCGAGGATCTCCAGCGTCACCGGACCATTCGCAGCAGTCGGGAGGTAGTAGTCAATGACTGCTCCGTCGGGAGGATTCTGTCCCATCGGCTCGTCGGGCGGCAGCGGCGTGTCGGTGTACTTGTTCCAGCGGATGCGCATCGCAGTCTGCGGCTTGAACAGCGTTGCCTCGGTCAAACGGCCGCGCAACTGCCGCAACGGCTCGATGTCGTCGAGGATCCAGAAGCCGCGTCCGTGCGTGGCGGCGATGACGTCATCGCCATGCACTGCGAGATCGCGGATCGACGACGCCGGCATGTTCTGACGCAGCGATGACCACGAGTCGCCGTCGTCGACTGACGTCCACACCTGTGTCTCACTGCCTGCGAAGAGCAGTCCGCGGTGCTTCGGATCTTCGCGCACGACGTTGATCGTCGCGCCGTCGGCGATGCCACTGACGATGTGCTGCCACGTCTTGCCGCCGTCGCGCGTGCGGTAGATGTGCGGATGCAACTCGTCGAGACGAATCGTGTTGATGGCGGCGTATGCCTCGTTCGCATCGGAGTGCGACGCTTCGAGAACGGAGACCTTCGCCCACGGTTTCAATTCCGGCGGCGTGACGTCGGACCATGTCTTCCCGCCATCGCGTGTGACGTGAATCAATCCGTCGTCGGTCCCGGCCCAGAGCGTGTTGATGTCGAGCGGCGAGGGCGCCAGCGCGTAGACGACGCCGCGCTGCGTCACTTTCGTCACCGGCGTGTTGAGGTAGCCGCGCGCGCTCTCCGGCACCGTCCATGTTTTGCGCGTGAGGTCGGGACTGATCTCCGACCAGCTCTCGCCGCCGTTCGTCGTTTTCCAGACCGTGTTCGAGGCGAAGAAAAGCGTGTGCGGATCGGCGCCGGAGAAAACGATCGGCGCGGTGCGCACGAGACGGTAGCCCGGTTTGCGAATCGGCTTCGGGCTGATGTCTTTCGCCTGGCCGGTGCGGCGATCGGTGCGCGAGATCTTGCCGCCGTAGATGATGTTGGGATCGAGCGGATCGGGAACGGCGTATCCATACTCTTCGACGCCGACCGGACGCCACTCCCGAAACGTAATCGCCCCGTCATCTCCGCGGCTTTGCACACACGCCGATCCGCTTTCCTGCTGTCCCCCGCAAACCTGATACGGGAAGCCGTTGTCGGCGTTGACATGAAACATCTGCGCGGTCGGCTGGTTGTACCAGGAGCTCCACGACTCGCCGCCGTTGACGGTGATGATCGCACCCTGATCGGAGGCGATGAGGATCGTCTTCGTGTCGCTGGGATTGATCCAGACGCGGTGATAGTCGTCGCCGCCCGGCGCGCCGCGGAACGACGCGAACGTCTTGCCGCCGTCCGTCGACTTCCACGTCACCACGTTGGCGACGTAGACGATGTCAGCGTTCTTCGGATCGGCTCGGACCTCGTTGAAGTCGCCGGGGCGTCCCCAGATTCGTTCATCCATATTCGCGCGCGTCCACGTCGCGCCGCCGTCGTTCGAGCGGTAGAGACCACCCGATTTCGCGTCGACGCCGCAGATCGCATACAGCCGTTTCGGATCGGACTGCGAAACCTCGATTCCCACGCGTCCCATCACCTTCGAATCGGGCAGGCCGTTTTTCAACTCGTTCCACGTCGTGCCGCCATCGGTCGACTTGAAGAGCCCCGTTGCCGGTCCGTCGAAGTATGCGTTCTCCCATGGACCTTGCTGCGCCTGCCACAGCGCTGCGTAAACAGTCTGCGCGTTCGACGGATCGAGGATGACGTCGATGCCGCCGGTGAATTCGTTGCGGTAGAGGACTTTCTGAAAGGTCTTGCCGCCGTCGGTGGAGCGAAAGATGCCGCGCTCTTCGCTTGGTCCGTATGCGTGCCCGAGAACGGCGACGAAGAGCCGGTTGGGATCAGCAGGATCGACGACGATCTGCGGAATCTGTTGCGCGTCGCGGAGGCCGAGGTGGGTCCATGTTTTTCCACTATCGGAGGAGCGGTACATGCCGTCGCCCGTGGAGAGATCGGGTCGCTGCAGTCCCTCGCCGCTGCCGGCGTAGATCACGTTCGGATCGGATGGCGCGACAGCGAGTGCGCCGATCGAGCCGGAAGGTTGTTCATCAAAGAGCGGCGTCCAGATGCGGCCATAGTCGCTCGTCCGCCACACGCCGCCGTTGTTGACGCCGATGTAGAAGACGTTTGGTTGCTGCCGCACGCCGACGGCAGCGACGGTGCGTCCTCCGCGAAAGGGTCCGATCATGCGCCAGCGCATGTCGCCGTACATCCCGGGATCGATCTGCGCGGCGAGAGGAAGAGCGAGCGACATCACGACAAGAGCGGCACGAATCATTTTCTGCATGGGCGGGTATTGTAGTGGGTGGGCGAATGTCATTTCGAATCGGCGGAACCGCGGGGGTGGAAAGGGCGGGTGGGAGGTGAGCACGATGAGAAATCCTACGAAGCGAGCGATTCCGATCGGCAGGGGATTCCTCTCCGTGCTCCACCGCTCTACCCACCCTCGCCACCCCGCCGTTCCGCCGGCTCGGAATGACAGCTTGGATGACAGCTTGAATGACAGCTCGTTGAATCTCTTGCGGTACGATTACTTCCCTCCCATGTCCGACGACCCGAACAAAGCGCAGCGCTTCGATCTCCTCTCCAACAGCGAGAGTGGCCTCAGTTACGTCCGCGAGAAACGCGGCGGCACGATGCGCGTTCTCACCGAGAGCGAGCTGGCCGACTTCAACGATCCGCCGCCCTGCCCGCAATGCGCCGAACAATTTGGTTGCGAGCACTTCAACTGCGCCGGAGAGCCGATGCTCGACGATGACGCCGTCCTCGCCAGCGCCCCGCCGGAATGGCTTGCGTTCGCGAAGGCGTGCGGCATCAGCACGCCGGATCTCGAACGTCTCAAGCTGATCCGCGAGCACGAAGGGGAGTATCGCGTCGTCGAAGACGCGGTCACGGACATGCGCACGCTGGAGATCGTGTTACTGCTCAACGGAGAGTAATGATGGAGCGCTGGCGTCCCGCCGGCTGGCTCCCAGGGGTCTCGCCTGCGCGCCGCTCCCAACGTGTCAAATAGAATTCATGACCCCGCATCTCTTCGGCTTACTCCCTGACGATCTCACCGCGCACCTGCGCGCGCATGGCATAGACATTCGCGACGCGGAAGCGCGGCGGGTACTCGCGCACGTCATCGCGCACGGACGCGAAGGGTTCCCATCCGCGCGTCCGATTCCGCGCGCGGTCGAAGAAGCGATCGAGCGCACGACCACACGCACGCGCGTCGAGATCGTCGAGCGCGCCACCGATCCAAGCGACGGCTTCGTCAAGTATCTCTTCCGGCTCCACGACGGCGCGATGGCCGAGGCGGTGCGCATTCCGCTCGAGGCTCCGGGAAGATTCACCGTCTGCATCTCCAGTCAGGCCGGCTGCGCGATGGGCTGCTCGTTCTGCGCAACGGGACGGCTTGGTTTGATCCGCAACCTCGAGCCGTGGGAGATCGTCGCGCAATGGACTGCCGTTCGCGACGAGGCGCCCGGCGTCGTGAAGGGCGCTTTGTTCCAAGGCCAGGGCGAGCCTCTGCACAACTACGCGTCGGTGATCCGCGCCGCGGAAATCCTCTCCCATCCCTGCGGCGGCCGCATCGCCGCGAAGAACATCACCATCTCCACCGTCGGTCTCGTGCCGCAAATCCTCCGCTTCACGCGCGAGCAGCAACCTTATCGCCTCATCGTCTCCTTCACCTCAGCCATCGACGCGCGCCGGCGATCGCTACTGCCTTCTGCTTCCGCGTGGCCGGTGCGCGAGCTGGTCGATGCCGTTCGCGCGTATCAACAATCCTCCAACGCGCGCGCCACGATCGCCTGGGTCGTCCTCGGCGGCATCAACACCGGCAACGATGAAGTCGAAGCCTTGTGCGAGCTTTTCGCGGATGTTCCTATCATCCTCAACCTGATCGACGTCAATGACGCGCGCCCCGACGGGTTCCGCCGCGCTTCCGATGCGGAGCTTGCCACCTTTCGCGATGCGTTGCGCGGACTGCAAGCGCCGATCGTCCGCCGCTACTCCGGCGGCGCCGCGCGCCACGCCGCCTGCGGCATGCTCGCCGCCATGCAGAACAGCGCGGCGACATAACAGCGCCGCCGCGGGCTCAGTGGCGCACGGCACGAGGGCGTGTCGGCGGTTCGCCGGCGCTGCGCACGAAGATTCTGCTCGTCCCATCGAACAGGTCAGGAGTTCGTCTGGCGTACGCAATGCGGACTGCTCCTCCCGGAACGGATGCCATCGAGATTGAGGGCGAGGAGATTCCGAGAGTCGTTCGGCCAGTGATTACTTTTCCTGTCGGATCGATCCTGATGAGCGATCCGGCCAGTGCCGGGTGTGCGAACCAGTAGCCGCCGGCATCGCCGGCCAGTACACCGGTTCTGTAGTCGCCCCCGCCGATGCCCTCCGTGATCGTCGTCCCGTCATCCTCGGCGGTCATGCCATCGAGCTGTCCTTCGCGAAGCACACGTTTCGTATTGATTCGCGCGAATGACTTTCCCCCTTCCTCTCCGCGGAGGAGATGCGCGATCAGATAGTCGCGGCCCGCGCTTCCAACCGCAAGCAAGATCTGATCTTTCGGTCCGGTCGCAATCGAAATAGGCGCCGCATCGACGGAGCCTGCCGCGGAGACTCTCTTGCCGAAGACATCGATGAGGGTTGGCGGCCAGTCGCAGACGGGGTTGCAGTACGAGAAGTCTTTGCCTTCACTCCAGACGACGAGAAAATCGCTGCCACTCGAAGCAATCTGAGGCGCGAAAACCCAGTAGTAACCGAAGTAACCAATGAGTAATGGTGTGTTGTCGATTGGGCGGCCGAGGGTGTCGAAGCGGTAGCCGTGGATGTCGAGGTAGGTATCGCTTGTCACCAGAAGAGTTGTGCCACTACTGTTTGACACAGCCGACAAAGCCACGACATCGCCGATCGTTTCGATGAACACCGGTGCACCGAGCGATCCGTCGCGGTTCACGGTTCTCGTTCCGATACCATGCTGTGCCGGCCAAGCTACGAAGTAACGGTCGCCTGTAAAGGCAATCGCCGCTGCATCGAGCGGAACGACCGGTGCGATCTCAAACGGTGTGTGGTCGATGGGTGAGCCACTGGTGTCCAGACGAGCGCCAAGTAGCCGGCCGGTTACGCGGTCGCCACTTTCCTCAACCCAAACTACCAGCGAGTCCGTACCCGATGTGGCGATCACGGGTGCGCTCTGGCGCGACCAGCCAACGGAGATGAGATTTGTGGTCTCTGCTCGGACGGTGATTGATGCCGCCTCATCGAAGAGCGATCCATAGATTTTGGATCCGAATTGAGCGGGTGGATCCCCGTACTGGGCCCAGGCGCCGAAGACCGTACGGCCATTGGTTGCGAAGAGAGGCGGCAGTCGAAAAAGATACGGGCCCTTGAGCAAAGTGACCGGAGGCAGCCCACTTCCCTCCCCGCTGAAGGGCAGAGTCTCGATCGCATCCGGTTTGTCCCACGATTCCGTCACCATCGAGGCGATGAAGCGGCTCCCGCTCCAGAATACCGACGCGAGTGAATAGACGTTGTCTTTGCGATCTCCGCTCAGATCGACTTCCTGGAGTTGCCTTGCTGTGCCGGTCTGCGTATCGACGATGAAACGGAAAAGCCGATTGCTGCCGGCGGTGGCGATGGCGTATTGACCGCCGCCGTACGCTACGGCGATCTTGTCGGTGCCGGTGGTTCCAAGGACGATCGGTGTAGCCACGATGTCTCCGTCCGATCCAACGCGAACGAGGTGAAGCGTAGCGGTGCCTGCGGCGTACGTCCGCCACAGGATCACGAACTCATGGCCGTCGCTTGCCACGGCCGGAACAAGGTAGTACGGGTGCGACGTGGCAGTGACCGGCGGAAGAGTCAGGTCTGCATGGATGACCGTGATCGACGACGCATCAGCGTCGAAGAGCACCACGCTCACCGATTGATCCAGGCGAAGGCAGATTACGAGAGCCCTGCGGCCGGCGGTGGCGAGCGAGCCCGTGTTGGTCCACAAAGAGGCGATCAGCGTGGGTCCAGCCAGGAGATTGCCGGCGTGGGAGAACGTTGCCGCGAGCGTCGCTCTCTGAACCGGGTCGTACCACGTCGCGACGTAGACTGCCCCAGTCCAACTGGCCGACACGCTCCTTGCTCCGGCTGTCCCGGGCAGCGTAATCCGCGACAGAAATCGCCCGTCGTCCCCGACGTGCGCCGCACTCAACCCGGTTGTCCCTCCCCAGAAAACGACGAAATCGTTCCCGTCGCTGACGATCGCGCTGAGCTGCTGATCGCCCTCCATGTCTGCCGCGCGCGGATCCGCAACGGCGATCTCCGGCGTAACGACAATCGCGCCGCGCGCCGAAAAGGCAGCGAGCAGGATCAAGAATGCTGTGCGGAAAAAGTTCAGGAGATGTTCTTACCTGCTCTCGATCGCTTTCGCAAGTGCCGCCGTCTCTTGTGAGCGGTAGACTCGCACGATGCGTTTTCTGATCGCGTTGTCACTTCTTGCCGCCGCCTGCCGCTCGACCACGTCGACCGGCGACTGGCCCGCATACTCCAACGCCGGCGGCACGCGCTACTCGTCACTCACGAGCATCGATCGTACGAACGTCGCGCAATTGAGAGTTGCCTGGACCTATCACACCGGCGAGACGTCGTTCGCGAAAGACTCCGAGCAGAAGTCGACGTTCGAAGTGACCCCAATCGTCGTCGACGGGACGATGTATCTGAGCACCGGCTTCAACAAGGTCATCGCGCTCGACGCCGCGACCGGACGCGAGCGATGGACCTACGATCCGAAGATCGATCGCGATGGCGATTTCTCCGAGGTGACGTCGCGAGGAGTGTCGTACTGGGAGAAGGGGAAGAGGATCTTCGAAGGGACGATCGATGCGCGTCTCATCGCGCTCGATGCGGCAACCGGGAAGCTCGCGATTGAGTTCGGCAACGGCGGCGTCGTCGATCTGAAACAGGGGATCGATCATCCGCGCGCCGGCGACTATCAGGTCACGTCGCCTCCCGCGGTGATCGGCGATCTCGTCGTCATCGGTTCGGCCATCGGCGACAACAGCGCCGCGGAGTTGGAGCGGGGCGTCGTGCGCGCGTACGACGCACGATCCGGTGCGCTACGCTGGCGCTTCGATCCGATTGCGCGCGAGAAACATAGCGGCGCTGCCAATGCGTGGGGCTCGATCACCGCCGATCCGGAGTCGGGCATGGTGTTCGTTCCGACGAGCAGTCCCAGTCCCGACTACTACGGCGGTCTTCGCCTCGGCGACAACGATCTCGCCAACAGCATCGTGGCCATCCGTGCGGCGACCGGCGAAGTCGTCTGGCACTTCCAGGTCGTCCATCACGATCTGTGGGACTACGACATCGCTACGCAGCCAGTTCTCGTCGATGTGCGCGGTATCAAAGCCGTCGCCGTCGGCACGAAGATGGGGCATCTCTACTTCTTCGACCGTTTGAGCGGCAAACCACTCTTCCCAATCGAAGAGCGTGCAGTTCCCGCGAGCGACGTGGCAGGGGAAGTGGCGTCGAAGACGCAGCCATTTCCGACGGCACCGCCGCCGCTCGTTCCGGAGGCGCTGAAAGCAGACAATGCGTTCGGTGTCGATGATGCCGACCGCACGGCATGCCGCAACATCCTCGCGTCGCTGCGCCACGACGGCATGTTCACGCCGCCAAGTGTTCGCGGGACGTTGCAGATTCCGGGCAATGTCGGCGGGATGAACTGGGGCGGGATGTCGTACGACCCGTCGCGGCACATTCTGGTCGCCAGCATGAATCGACTCGCGGCGATGGTGCGCCTGATCCCGCGCGCCGACTACGAAGCCGATCGCGCGAAGAGCAAAGGGGAGCGGATCTTCGGTGAGTACAACGGCATGCGCGGCACGCCCTTCGCGATGTACCGCACGATCATCGTGTCGCCGAAAGGTGTTCCGTGCACGCCGCCGCCGTGGGGCGTGCTCGCGGCAATTGATGTCGATCGCGGAACCGTGCGCTGGCAAACGCCCTTCGGCAGCATCCCGCAGCTCGCCGCCCTCGGTCCCAACATCGGCTCCCCGAACCTCGGCGGATCGATGACGTCAGGAGGCGTGGTCTTCATCGGCGCAGCGATGGACGAGGTCTTCCGCGCGTTCGATGTCGAGACAGGCAAAGAGCTCTGGCACGCATCGTTGCCAGCGAGCGCGCAAGCGTCGCCGATGACCTATCGCGCCGGCGGCAAACAGTTCGTCGTCATCGCCGCCGGTGGTCACGGCAAGCTCCACACGAAGCGCGGCGACGCGGTGGTGGCGTTCGCGCTGCCGTGAGGTTGATCCGCAGATGAACGCAGATTGACGCATGTGAATCGCTTCTATCTGCGTTCATCTGCGTCATCTGCGGATCGTCTCTCGTCGAACTACCGCTGAAACTCGATCTTTCCCGACCGCACTTGCTCTTCCTCGTCCGCGCTCGGCGCGTCGATGACGAACGATCCATTCTTCGGATCGACGGCCGCGTTGAGTCTCGCTTGAAGTTCCGGTGCGGTCGTCGGTTCGTCAGTGAGGATGAGCCATCGAAGTTGCGGCAGCGGATGGTGGCGCATCTCATTGCGCTCGATCGCACCCTGCCCGTACTCGGGATCGGTCCCTTCGACAGCGATGTAGTGTGCTTTGAACAGTGTCATGGCAGTCGCCTTCGGCGCATGCAGCGCTAGCAGCAAGAGAATCGTAATCATCAGTTGATTGGGTGCAAACGGGAATCGAGAGCGCGGAGGATGCGCCCGTGTGGGAGCCGGAAGGGTAGCAAAAAACGAAGCGCCGGCGCAAGAGGCACCGGCGCTTCGGAGAGATCAACTATTTGTCGTTATAGAGCTCGATGAATTCGTAGACGTAGTTACCGGTGCCGAGGGCGTCGGAGAACTCGTTGAGGAAAGGACCTTTGTTGCAGCCGTTCAGGCCACCGGTGCCGGGGCTGCCGGACGCGGACGCCAGTTTCGTCCAACTGCTCAGCGTTCCGATCGCGCCACAGGTGGCGCGCTGGAAGTCGGAGCCGCCGGAGGTGTCCATCGCCACAGTTGTTCCCTCGATCGTCGTTCCCGCCGAGTTTTTCAGTGTGTATGTTTCGCTGCCGTTGATCTGCGGCATCGTGTCGGCGGAGTTGATGTAGACGACATTGGCCGCGAGCGTCACGCCCCAATACGTCTGGAACGCCGTCTTCGTGGCGTTGCGGGCGATGATGACGTAGCCCTTCGACGGAATCGTCGTCGTCGTCGGAATCGTGTAAACCAGCGTTGCATTCGCCTGCGTCAGCGTCCAGCCGCTGATGTTCACGGGCACGCCGTTGCTGACCGTGACGCTGACCGCGGACGATGTCCCGACGTTCAATGCCGCGTCGTACGCTTTCGACGTCAGCGAGTGCGAGCCGTTCGTGGCTGTGGTCGTGTCCCAGCTCCACGAGTAGGGCGATGTCGTGTCGGTCGATTTCAAAACGCCGTCGAGATAGAACTCGACCTTCGTCACGCCGACGTTGTCCGAGGCATTTGCATTCACCGCGGTCGTGCCGCTGACGGTTGCTCCATTCGCTGGAGCTGTGATCGATGTCGTCGGCGCAATCGTGTCGCCGCCTCCGCCGCCGGCATCATCGATGGTGAAGCTGCGCGGCAGACCGGCGGCTGCGAGCTCATTCGGTCCCTGGTGCACGGCACCATCAGCAGAGACCGTGAAGATGCTCAATCCGTCGGTCGTGATCTTGATGTTGCCCACGCAATAACCCGAATGGCTCATCAGCGTCGACCCCGGATTTCCCTCCTCGGTCTGCAGGACAAACGCGGGCGGAGAGGTTACGCAGGAGCTCGACGCGCCGAGAAGGACGTGATCGACGACGTCGATGCGCGGAAGATCCCAGCCCGCCGATTCGCCGTCGCCGACGCCGATGATGGCTACGGCGGGTTTGGCTTTGTTGAAGTACGTCGGATTCGTGCTGCTCTCGCTGCCGTGATGGTTTACGTGCAGCAAGTCGATGCCGCCGGAGGAGATGAGCGGAAACGCGCCGCCCGGCGAGATGGCGTTGATGACGGAGGTCTCGACATCGAGCTGCGCGGTCGAGCGGCCGGTGCAGGAATCGGAGCCGCCACCGAGGTCGCTGGCCCAGATGTAGTCGAAGCCGCCGTATTTGATGAGGAGAGCGATCGAGCGGTCGTTCTCGTCGGTCACCGCGACGGATCCGCCGCCGATGATGGAGCCGTTGCGCGCGATGCAGGTAAGCGTCGCACCGTTGCCGAGGGCGATGACGGTGCCGACCGGCATGGCGGTCGGAGCGCCGGCCGTCGTGCCGGCGGAAGCCGCGTTCCATCCGTCCGCGCAGGTCGAGCTGTAGGTCGAGCCGTTGTAGTACTGCTTGATGTGAATGTTGTAGCCGGCCTGGATGACTTCATCGAGTCCGCCGATGTGATCGCAATGCTGATGGCCGCCGATGACGTAATCGATGCCATTGGCCGGTTGCACGCCGATCGACTTGAGGTAGGGGACGACGTACTGCGTTCCTTTGCCTGTGTTCCCAGCTTCGAGCAGGACGGTGACGCCGGTTGGACCTTTGATGAATACCGAGCCACCCCATCCGACGTCGATGTAGTGAATCTCGAGGTTCTGGGCTGCGAGTGGAAGGGCGACGAGGAACAGGAGCACCGGGATCAATGACCGCACAAGTCTCATCTTTTCTCCTCTGATGCGTGTGTGTGGGGGGAGTCGGAGGGACTTGTATGCACAAATCGTGGCGGAAATGAGTAGCACTGTCATCCTGAGTCGCCGGAGGACACGAAGTGCCAAAGGACGATCGAAGGATCTCGTGATTCTCTGCGGGGTTTTTGCTCACCCTTTCACCGGCAATGAATCAGGGGGTCCTTCGATCGTCCTTCGCCGCGAACCCTGCCGGTTGTGAAGGTCGCGTCGAGGCGCGGCTCCGGCGACTCAGGATGACAGCATTGCTCTGCCGCGCGGCCGCGCAACCTCAAAGATCACTTCTTCTTCCCGAGTGTCATCGCCAGATACTCGCGGATATGCGCGTGGATGACCGGGTCCGCCCAGATCGCGTCGATCTCGTCGGCCGACGCGCTGGCGATGTTCGCGGCATCGCGAAGATACGGCTCGCGGAGCTGGCGCTTCGTCAGGCGAAACGTGTCGCGCGGGATCGACATCAACTGTTCCGTGATGATCTGCGCGCGGACCGGAAGCTGCTCGGTGGAGACGACCTCGTCGACGATGCCGATGCTGCGTCCCGTCTCCGCGTCCATCGTTTTGCCGAAGTAGACCATCGGCTGCAGATGCTGCTTCGGCACTGCGTAGCGGACGATGGCCATCGCCAGCGGAGGAAAGGGAACGCCGACGAGCGGCTCGGGGACACCGATTTTTCCGCCGCTCATGATGCGGTGATCGCACGCGAACGCCAGGATCGCACCACCGGCGATGGCGTGTCCGTTGAGCGCGGCGACGCACGGCTTTGGAAAAGCGAACAGCGCGCGAAACGCGTCGTCGAGCGCTTCGATGAATCGCTGCACGTAGTCGCCGCCGGCGTCGATCATGCGCGGCAGGTCGACGCCGGCGCAGAAGATCGATCCGCTGCCGGTGAGGATCACGGCATTCACCGCATCGTCCGATGCCGCCTCCGCGAATGCATCCGCGAGCGCGGTGCAAAGCTCGAGGTCGAGCGCGCTCGCTTTTCCATGTGCAAGACGAAGAGTGAGGATGCCGTCGGTGAGTGTTTTTTCGAGCATGGCGCGATTCTAATCCGCCGATGACGCAGATGAATGCAGATGAAAAAGAATCTATCTGCGTTCATCTGCGTCATCTGCGGACCGGCACTTTACCTGCAGATCACAATCAATCTCCCCACCAGTCACGCCTTCTTCTGGTCAACACCTGCACACTCCCCGGGTCAATCAACGATGAAGTGGTCAACATCGAGACCACTTGCACGCAATGGAGGAAGAATGAAACAACGCTCTCTCATGATGTCCATCCTGGTTACTTTCGCACTCTTCGCCGCAACGCATGCCGCGGCGCAACAGAAGACGATCCTCTTCGACGCTGCCCACGCGCAGACCGCCGGCAACGCCGACTGGACTCTCGATGAGGATTCATGCGGTACCGCGCAGCGCTATCCCACTCCCGACCAGGCAGGCATCACATCGGGCACGGCGGAGACCTACTGGAACGGTGCCCACTCCGCGATGGGTGTCGATCTCGTCAAGAAAGGCTTTCACGTCGAGAGTCTTCCCGTCGGCGCACGCATCAGCTATGGCGACGGCACCAACGCGCAGGACCTCAGCCACTACAACGTCTTCGTCATGCCCGAGCCGAACATCGCGCTGACTTCGACGGAGATCACCGCGATCCGCAACTTCGTCTTCAATGGTGGCGGCCTCTTCATGATCGCCGATCATGCCGGCGCCGACCGCAACAGCGACGGCATCGATGCCGCCGGCGTCTTCAACGCGCTCATGGGCAGCCCGAGTGTCTTCGGCATCACCTACAACGACAACTCCGCGGACAGGACCTACGGCTGGTTCGACGATCATCCCGACGTCAACTACACGACCGTGACGACATCGCCGATCATCTGGACCGGCACGTACGGCGTTCCCTCATCAACCAAAGGCCTCGGCCTTTTCGGCTCGTCATCGATGACACTCTCGGGCGCGGCGAAAGGCCACGTCTGGAAAACGACGGTGGCTCATGACACCTCCAGCGGAGTGACCTACGCAACGTCGACCTACGGCTCCGGCCGCGTCGCTGCGATCGGCGATTCCTCCGTCACCGAAGACGCCACCAACGGCTGCAGCCACACCACCTACCTCGGATACAACGATCCGAGCTACGACAACGGCCTTCTCGTCGCCAACGGCATCGCCTGGCTCGCGAACGGTTCGGGCGGCGGTGGCGGCGACACGACCGCCCCTACGGTCTCGATCACCGCGCCGGCGAACGGCGCGACGGTCAGCGGGACGGTCTCGATCACCGCCAGCGCATCGGACAACGTCGGCGTGACGAAGGTCGAGTTCTATGTCGACGGCGCTCTCAAGTCGACCGATACGACTTCGCCGTATTCGTACAGTTGGGACTCGACGTCCGTCGCGAACGGCTCGCACTCGCTCATCGCGAAGGCCTACGACGCCGCGCTCAACGTCGGAACGTCGACGGCAGTTTCCGTGACGGTGAACAATCCCACCGGCACCGACATCTCCGGCTGGACCGTCACGCAGGCCAACGCCACCGTCGTCTACACCATACCGGCCGGTACGGTGATCCCCGCGAATGGCTACGTCATCATCGCCCGCGACGCCACCAAGGCCGCGTTTCAGACGTTCTGGGGTGTCACGCTGGCCTCGAACGTCGTCTACCTGACGACCGCCGGCGCATTCCCGCAGATCAACGGCAGCGAGAACTACACGCTCAAGAACGCCGGCGGCACGACGATCGACGGACCGACGATTTCCACGCTCTCGAGCGCGAACGAGTCGCTCAAGCGTATCGATCCCTGCACCGCCGCGAACATCACCTCCAACTGGAACATCGGTGCAACGACCACCGCCACGCCCGGAACAGGAGCTGGCGCCGGTTGCGCGAAAGGCGTCGTCATCAACGAGTTCTCCGATGCCGCCGGCACCGGAAACTTCGTCTACGAATTCGTCGAGCTGCACAACGACAAATAGTTTCGGATGGCTTCGGATCAGTAGTTCGGATCGCGAAAACGTTTCATTCGCGCCCCTTCTCCCCATCGCTTCTCAGATGGGGAGAAGGTGGCCGAAGGCCGGATGAGGGGCCGCGCTCGATCGCAAAAGGGCCAGCCAGGAAACGAGAGCCGGACAACTATAGGTGCGAGAACAAGCCCTTCGTGTACTGCTCCGGATTGGCCTGGAACGTTCGCTTGTGATCCTCGGAGGAGAAGTAGTAGAGCTTGTTCTTGTACTCGACGGTCGGCGTCGACGCGCGAATGGAGATCTTGCTTCCGTCGACCGCGTCCATGGCGATGGCGGGAGCGAATGGGAGCGCCGCGCGCATCGCTTCGTCCTGCGCGGTGGGCGGCGGCGGTGCATCAGCTTGCGCGAGGTTCGTGGAGGTCTTGGGCGGCGGCGCTTCGTCGGTGAGCATTGGCGGCGCGTTGATGGTCGCCGGACGCACGTTTGCTGCGTCGATCGTTTGCATCTCGATGCTGCTCTTCGGCTGCGAAGGAGCCTTTCGGGAGTCGGCGCGGCAGCCGGCTAGCAGCAGCGCGAGCGGAACGATGGTGACCATTCGGTTCATTGCCTGCACCGGTCTGTGCAGGCAGCAAGCCAATCGCGAATCACGATGACATCTCCTCCATGAGCGCGCTCCTGCATCGTTCGAGTGATTGCCATCCAGTGCCTTCGACCATTCCGGCGTCGACGATGAAGACGAGATAGTAGCCGTCGCTCAGATCGCAGCAGAAGATCCTGCTCGCGGCGAAATCGATCTTGTAGCGCCGCACGCCGCCGCCCTCGGTCGCTTCGGCAATCCGGCGGAGCTGCGCGATGAAGATTCCGGCATAGGCGCCGATGACGCGCAGATCATGATCGTCCGTCTCGAACGGACGCGCGCTCACGACCTCGACGCTTTCTCCTTCGGAGTCGAGGAAAACGGCGCCGATCGCGGAGGGTGTGGTCTCCAGAACGGAGAGGAGGATGTCCCGGAACTGCACGCTAGGCGGCGCCTCGCACCTGATCTTCGATCGTGATGTCGCCACGCTGCACCGCGTTTGCGAACGCCTCGACCACGCGTGGATCGAAACGGGCGCCGGCGAAGCTCCTGATCTTCTCGACGACGTAGGCGAGCTCCATCGCCTTTTGATACGGGCGGTTGGTGGTCATGGCGTCGAAGGTATCCGCAACGGCGACGATGCGCGCCTGCATCGGGATTTCTTCCGCAGTCAGATTGTCGGGATAGCCGCCGCCGCTCCACTTCTCGTGGTGATACTTCATGCCGGGGATGATGTCGATCAGTTGGGCGACGCCGCTCATGATCGCCGCGCCTTTGGCCGGATGTCCCTTCATCACCTCGAACTCATCCTCGCTGAGCGCGCCGGGCTTACGCAGGATGCGGTCGTCGATCCCGATCTTTCCGACGTCGTGCAGCAGCGCGCTGATGCGAAGGTTGCGCATCTCCGGCTCGGGGAGCGCGAGGTTTTTGCCGATGGCGACGGAGTAGCGGGCCACGCGCTCGGAGTGTCCGCGCGTGTACGGATCTTTTGCGTCGATCGCCGCGGCCAGCATGCGCACGGAGTTGATGAAGAGAAGATGGTTCTCGTGTGCCGCTTTCTTGAGCTGCTCGATCGCGATCTCGATCGCGCCGGACATCGAGTTGAAGTTCTCGGCCAGCTCGCCGATCTCATTGCGAGCCGTCACATCGACGCGCTGATGATAGTTGCCGTTGGCGATCTCACGCGTTCGTTGCACCAACGCACGGACCGGTCCGGCGATGCCGGAGGCGAAGAGGATCGCGGCCAGGATGGCCAGAACCAGCGCGATGGAGATCCAGGTGATCGTGGCGCGCAGCATCGTCGAGACCGAGGCGTAGGCGAGTTTCTCCGGCTTCTGCACGACCACGCCCCAGTCCGGACGGCCCACGGGAGCGACCGTGCCAAGCATTGTTTCGTGCTCGCCGTTGCGATTGTCTTCGTAGGGAATCGTCAGACGCACCGGACCCTTGGAGAACTCTTGCACGATTTTCAGGTTCGAAAAATCCGGATGCTGCACCTCGACCGCCGGCTCACTGTGGAGCAGCACGCGGCCGTTGCGGTCGACGAGGAACGCCGACACATCGCGCTTGCCTTCTTCGCGAATCCGCTCGCTGATTCTGCGCAGGCTCACAATGGCTTCGACGGTTCCGATGGTCGCACCGTCGTCGACGACCGGAACGGCGATGACGACGGCAGGCTGGTTCAAGGCCGATACGAACTGGAATGTACCGGTGTAGATCTGTCCCTTTCCGGCGACCTGCAGCGCAAGGTTCAGCTCCTGGATCACCGGTGCGTCGAGTTGCGCTGGCTTCGCTTCAGCGCCCTGTCCGGCGAGGTTGAGAATCCGCAATCCGAGGAGGTCGCCGTCGGGCGTGAGGTAGCTCGTGATCGTTCCGTTTTGCTCTCCGTAGATGAATGGATCGGAGCCCGCGGGCAACGCTCGTTTCATCGCGCGCACGTTGCCGGCGATCTGCGTCAACTGCTGCGTGTTGTTCGCCAGCAGATTCTGGATGTCCGTGGCGATGGCCGCCGCGGAGCGTGACAAGTACTTCCTCTCGAGCGTCTCCAGCGAATCGCGATTGATGCGGATGAGGAAATAGTGCGAGACCACGAGCGGAACCAGCCCGACGACGATCATCGCGCCGAGGAGAGTCCAGAGCAGGCGCGCGCGGCGTCGGGGCGGGGCGGCAGTTTCGACTTCGACTTCGACTTCGGACATCGCGATGATTATAGCGAGCCGTAGAAGTGTGAAGTGTGAAGAGTGAAGTGCGAAGGTTCAAGTGCGAAGGGAATGCGACCTTACTCCTTCACTCTTCACTCTTCATACGTCACTCTTCTCATGTTCGGCCTCTACATCCATCTTCCCTTCTGCCGCGTTCACTGCACGTACTGTCCGTTCGCTGTCTCGACGGACATCACCCTGCAGGATCGCTACACCGACGCGCTGGTTTCTGAGATTCACGCCCGCGGAAACGGCGAGATGGCCGATAGCGTCTTCTTCGGTGGCGGCACGCCATCGCGTACATCGCGCGAGAATCTCGTTCGCGTTGGGGCCACGCTTCGTGATCGATTCGCCATCATCGATGGCGCCGAGTTTTCGCTCGAGGCCAATCCCGAGGATGTGACCGGCGACGCGGTCGCGTTCTGGCGCTCGCTCGGCGTCAATCGGCTCAGCATCGGCGTGCAGTCGTTCCACGATGATGAGCTCCGACCGCTCGGGCGCGTCCACGGACGCGAGCAGGCGTTGGAGGCTGTGCGGCTCGCGGTCCGCTCCGGGATTCGCACCAGTCTCGATCTCATCCTCGGACTTCCGCGCCAGACCGCTGCGAGTTTTCGCGAGACGCTCGATCTCGCCATCGCCACGGGAGTTGGACACGTATCGCTCTACATTCTCGACCTCGAAGAAGGCACCGCTCTCGTTCGACAGGTCGAAGGTGGCCGCGTGTCGCTTCCGGACGAGGACCTTGTCGCATCGCTGTACACCGAGGCCATCGAGCGCCTCGGTGCCGCGGGACTCGCGCAGTACGAGATCAGCAACTTCGCGAAGCCGGGCGAGGAGTGCCGCCACAATCTTCGCTACTGGCGCCGCGAGGAGTACTTCGGATTCGGCATCGGCGCGCATTCGTTCATCGGCGCGCAGCGATTCGCCAACACGCGCGACATTCATCGCTACATCGACGGCGCCCACGAGCCCGACTTTGCCGAGGTTCTTGGCGACGGTGAAGTGCGCCGCGAGACCATCTTCCTCGGCCTGCGACAGGCGGGAGGGATACACTATGACGACGTCGTACGACTCTGTGGTGATGGGGGGATCGAATGGATGGAGCGAGGCTTGAGCGACGGGTGGTTGCGGCGGGTGGGAGCACGAGTCGCCTTCACCCCTTCCGGTTTTCTGCTGAGCAACGAGTACATCTCGCAGCTTTTCTGATCGCGCTTGCTACGGCGCTCCCGGCATGCGCGCAGGATGTGAAGTTCGATCCAGCCCTGGTGACGCAGGCGACCTTCACGAAGTTCTCGCGCGTCGTCGGCCAGGCGATTTTCGCGACGCCCGTCCAACCGGCACGCGCGAGCGGATTTCTCGGATTCGATGCCGGCGTGGCTGCGACGATCGTTCCGGTTGATGAGAACGCCGCCTACTGGCGCGCCGCAGTTCCGTCGAACAGCAGTTTCACGACGCATGGATACGTCGGCGTCCCGCGCCTCGTGGCGTCGAAGGGGTTCGGGTTCGGAACGATCTCCGGCACCTACGCGAAGATCTCCAACAGCGGGATCAAGACGTGGGGCGGTGCGTTCGACATGCCGCTGCTGCGCGGAGGCGTGCTGAAGCCGGAGCTGGCGCTGCGTCTCTCCTATTCGACTCTCACCGGGATCGAGGACTTTCGCGAAAAGACCAACGGCGCGGAAATCTTTCTCAGCAAAGGTTTCGGTCCGGTCATGCCATACGTGGCTGTCGGCCGCATGCGCATCGATGCCCGCGGCGCCGTACGGGCAGGCGTCCATGCGCCGACGCCTTTCACATTGACCGACAAGAGCAGCCTCAATCGGTACACGGCCGGCGTGCGCCTGTCGCTGCTCGTGCCGAAGCTCGTCATCGAAGTGACGCAAGCGGAAGTGCGCAGCTACGCGGCGAAGGTGAGTATCGGATTCTGATATTGCGCTTCGCGCGTTGGTTGCGCTTCGCGCGTTGTCAGTTAGTTGCGCTTCGCGCGTTGTCTGTCGATTTCGTTGGCTGGTGCGATCCGCGGCTTCGCCGCTGCTCGTTTGCGAGCAAGAGTCCGCGCAGACGCGATATGGCCGCAACGAACCGACGACGCGCGTAGCGCAATCAACGCGCGAAGCGCAACCAACCGACAACGCGCGCAGCGCAACGAACGCGCGTAGCGCAATAAAGCGCTTACTTCACCCCGAGCGCCTTCTTGATTGCGTTGATCGTGAACGATCCTTCGGGACCGAAGCCGAGGATCTGGCCGTTGATGATGTAAGTCGGAGTGGAGTTGATGCCGTTGTCGAACGCGCGGCTGACCTGCTCGATGAGCGCTTTCTTCTCGATGGGGGAGCGGTAGATCTTTTCGACAGCCTTCCAATTCACGTCGTTGTCTTCCACGAAGTTCTTGAGGACGGTGTCGAACTTCTGCTTGCCGATTGCATCCTGATTCTCGAACACGAAGTTGACGTAGCTCCAGTATTTCGCGGGGGCAACTCTCTGCAATGCACGAGCGCCGAGGGCGGCGTTGAGAGCCCATTCGTGGTGTTCGAAGAGCGGCAGATCGAGCCGGTAGTAGTCGACCTTGTCGAGGTTCCTGGCGATGATCGGCTCGACGTTCTTGTGCGCACGTCCGCAAGTCGGGCACTGAAAATCGGAGAGCTCGATGATTTGCACCTTCGCCTTCGGGTTTCCACGCCGCGTGGCTCCGGCCAGGCCGATCGACTCGATCAACGTCTTGCCCGGATCGCTGTGAAGATTGCCGCGCGTGCCGACGATCAGATAGTTGTTCGACGCGTCGACAAAGCCGTGATAGGTGAACGTGCTTCCCGCCTCTTTCGACGCTTTGGAGATGGAGACGGCGTGAATGCCGTCGGGAAGCGGAAAGGGAGCGACCGTCGCCACGACCTTGCTTCCCAGCGCGGTGCTGGCCTTGCTGGCGATCCTGTCGGCAACGCTGCGGCCATCCGGATCGAGCGTGAAGATCGTTCCGATCAGAACCTGCGACGTTCTCGGCGAAAAGAGGAGATACGTCTTGCGCTGGCAGCTGGGGTCGGATGACTCCTGCGTCAAGTTGTAGACCGAGAATCCGGTCGGCCCACCATTGACGCCGAGCGGCTCGACGGCGATCTTCGCCTCGGGGCATTGCGCCAGCGAGCGCGCGGCGAAGTTTTTCAGAGCGACATCAAGCGAGGGAGCCATCTGCGCTGTCGCACAGATTGGCAGAAGGGCCACAACGGTGGCCATCAGAGTGGATTTCATAGTTGCGTTTTGTCCTCGAACGGATTTGACGTGACTGCTCGATTGAACGTCACTGCGCATTAACAGTGCGGTAGCCGCGTTCAATCCATTGCTTGATGCCGCCGTTGACATGAACGATGTTCCGGAACCCCGCCACGGTGAGCAGTTGCGCCGCCACGGCACCGTCGGTCGATGTCTCGCCGTAGACGAGCACGGTCTGATTCTGATACGGAAGGAGCTCGGGGAGGCGCGTCTCGATGGAATCGAATGGCGCGTTGATCGCGCCGGCGATGTGCCCTTCCGGCCCGCGATAATCAGCGGACGGCCGCACATCGATGACGACGATCTGCTGACTGTCGAGGATCATCTCCGCGGCCACGGTCGGCGAGATCTCGCCGTATCCGCCGCTGGTCTTCTGAACGCCAACGGTGGAGCAGGAAGCGAAAAGAAGAAAGCAGAGGGCAGAAGGCAGAAGTGCTTTGCCGATTTGTGTGCTGAACCTCACTTCTAACTTCTCACTTCTCACTTCAAACTTCATAAAACCTCCAGGTCGAACTCGGCGCGGACTTCACCAACCGTTGTGCCGGCCACGTTTGTGACCGGCATCCGACGGAATTGTTGCAGCTCCGGAGCCATACTGACGTCGACGCCGAGTAGTTCGAGTGTCCTCAGGATCACGGGGTAGCGTCCACGCACCATCGAGCCGTCGTGAATCTTCAAGGCGATGCCGACGGCGGCATCATCGGCGACGGCAAGGCGTCCGGTCAATGACGCAGCCATCGCCGGTGTCAGCGCCATCGCATAGAAGCCTTCGGCACCTTCCTTGGCCAGCAGCTCGCCGCCGAACGCTTTCATCAGCGGCGTGGTGATGCTCCAGGCTCCCGCTACGTAGTACGGGAATCCCGTCATCGCTCCGACGACGTGATCGGCGCTGGCCGCGTATTGCGGCAACGATCCGGGCGCACTGCCGGCGCTCGTGGCCATCAGCCGGGCATAGGCAAAGGCCGCGCGCTGGAGCGACAGGAAAAATGCCGGGACGCCGCAGCCGTCGATCGCGATCGGAATCTCTTCCGGATCCAGGCCGGCGAAGTCGGCGAGCGTCGTGCGCATGGTCTGCTGCAGCGGATGGTTAGCGTCGATGTACCGCGCCGCGGGCAGGTCCATCACCTCGGTCGCCAGCAGCATTCCGGCGTGTTTGCCCGAGCAGTTGTTGTGAAGCGAGGATGGCTCTTCGCCCGAGGCTCGCAAGTCGGCGGAGGCTTTCTCGTCGTAGGGCATGTGTGCGCCGCAGAGCAGATCCGATTCGTCGAACTCGCCTTTGCGCAGAAGCGCGGCTGCGGTGGCAACATGCACCGGCTCGCCGCCATGCGACGCGCACGTCAGCGCCAGCTCTTCCCCCGAAAGCTCGTACTCTTCGAGCCCGCCGTATTCGAGGAGCGGAATGGCCTGGAACGGCTTGGCCGCCGATCGAAGGCAGGTTCGCAACCCCGGTTCACCGACGTACGCGAGCAGCCGTCCCAGCGAGTCGACGACGGCAATCGATCCGGTGTGAAACGACTCGACATGATCGCCGCGGTAGGCGCGGGCGAGGATCTGCATTGCCGAAGTGTAGTCGGGAGAGGGGAGTGGGGAGTAGGGGGTGGGGTGTGGGAATGGGAGCGGGAGTAGCGAGCGGCGAACGCTGCTAGCTGTCATTCCGAGCCGGCGGAACCGCGGGGGTGGAAGGGTGTGAGCGGTGCAGCGCGGCGAGGAATCCCCTGCTTATAAGGATCACGGTGCGAAAGGCGGGAGATTTCTCATCGCGCTCCACCGCTCCCCCAACCCTTCCACTCCCGCGTTTCCGCCGATTCGAAATGACAGTGCTTGCGATTCCCGACGTCCTACTTCGTAGCGCTTTCCGCGCTGACCGCTTCTTCCTCGGTGTTGTAGATTTTGAAGACGGCGTCGAGCTTGGCGAGCTTGAGCAGCTTGAGGATCCGCTCGGAGGGATTGACGAGGATCAGCTTGCGGTTCTGGCTGGAGAACTTGCCGAGATAGCCGACCAGCTCACCGATGCCGGTCGAGTCGATGTAGTCGATCTTGGTGAAGTCGATGATGACGTTTGTGCTGTCGTTCTTCAGCACGCCTTCAAGCGCGGCTGAAAAAAACTCGGCGCTCTCTCCCAGTTTGATGAGGCCCTCGACGTAAAGAATCGTGAAGTTCTCGGTGTGCTTCTTTTCGACGATCAAGAGTGCCTCCCAATGTTCGGGGCAAGAGTAGCAAATCGGGTGCCGGGGGTGGGGAGTGGTGCGTGGGGCATGGGGAATTCGAAGAGTGAAGTTAGAAGAGTGAAGTGTGAAATGAGACCGGAACATGCGCTCCATTTCACTCTTCACTCTTCTAACTTCACTCTTCACAACCCCGACCCCCGACTAACGACCCCCGCAACAAAATCACACCAGCGCTTCGATTGCCTCCACCATGTCGCCGAACGTGCGGATGGCGCGGGCGCGCTCGTCGGGGATGGAGATGTGAAACTCTTCCTCGATGGCGAAGAGGATGCTCAGCGCATCGAGCGAGTCGATGCCGGCATCGGCCAGCGGCGTCTCCAGTGTCAGCTTATCGTCCGCGACGTTCTTTTCCTTGCGGACGATGTCGGCGAGTTTCTCTTCGATCTCAGTTCGCGTCATCGGGCCGCTATGATACCGCGCGTGTTGCGGCGCTATTGGCTCCTCTACCCCGCGTGGATACTGCTTTGTGCGGTTCTCTTCGTGGCCTTTCGCCATCGCGACGACCCGTCGCGCCGCGCCGGGCGGATTCTGAGCGATGACGCCGGCGTCCGCGCCGTCGCGATCCTCGCGCAGAGTGATCCTGTTCGTTTCCGCGGCTACGAAGCCGTACACGTCGCCTGGGCGGCGCGTGGAGAGGGAGGCAGCGCTGATCGCTGGGTCGTCCTATGCGATCGCGTCCCGCACACAGCGTTGCGCGAGGCGGTGGTGGTCGAGCTGGATGGCAAGGACGGACGGTTGCTGTTGATGCGAAGAGTGAAGGGTGAAGTGTGAAGAGTGAAGAGTGAAAGGGGATCCGATTTGTCTTTCTATGTTCACTCCTCTGTCTACATGTGAAAACGTGCTCTGATTTCTCTTTCATTTTCACCCTTCACCCTTCACCCTTCACTCTTCTATGAAGCTCACCCCGATGCTCGAGCAGTATTTCGAGATCAAGCGTCAAGTCCCCGACGCCATCCTTTTCTATCGCCTCGGCGATTTCTACGAGATGTTTTTCGAGGACGCCGAGAAAGCGGCGCCTCTTCTCGATCTCGTACTCACCGCGCGCAACAAAGGGCAGGAGCACGAAGCGCCGATGTGCGGTGTGCCATATCACTCGGCCGAAGGTTACATCGCCAAGTTGATCCGCCACGGTCTGCGCGTGGCCATCTGCGAGCAGACGGAAGATGCCGCCGTGGCGAAAGGGCTGGTCAAGCGCGACATCGTCCGCATCGTCACGCCGGGAACGGCGACGGAGAGTTTTCTCGTCGATCGGGAGAGTTGTTATCTGGTGGCGTTGGGGGTCGGGAGTGGGGTGTGGGGTGTGGGAGATACGGCGGCGAGCTCGAACACGCTGCCTCAAGGTTCCATGTCCCGAATCGCGCAAATGACGACGGATAACGCGGGAACAAGGAGCGCCTCTGCTCCCACCCCCCACTCCCCACCCCCCACTCCCCATGAAATCGGCGCCGCTTACCTCGACGTCTCCACTGGCGATTTCTTCGTCACCGTCTATGCAGGTTCTGATGATCCGCGCCTGGCGGACGACATCGCCCGCTTCGCGCCGCGCGAGGCGATCATTCCGCGGGAGACATCGCTCGCGCTCGAGATTCCGTCGACCGCAGTCGAGCCTTCGATGTTCGAGACGGTTTCCGCGCACGAATATCTCTCGCGCCATTTCGGAACGCAGTCGCTGCGCGGTTTCGGGCTCGAAGGCGGCGATCCGCGCATCGGTGCGGCCGGTGCAGCGCTGCGTTACGCCGCAGCCAGCTACAAGAAACCGCTCGATCACGTTCTCTCGCTGCGCGTCGATCATGAAGCCGATTTTCTGCAGCTCGACGCGGCGACGCTGGCCAATCTGGAGATCCTCGATTCGCGCGATGCTACCCGCCCGCGTGCCTCGCTCTGGAGCGTTGTCAACGCCACACGCTCGGCGATGGGCGGACGGATGCTGCGCAAGTGGATCACGCGTCCGCTGAAGAGCCACGACGCCATCTTCGAGCGCCACGATGCCGTCGATGAGCTGACGCGGTCGCGAGCCATCCTCGAGCCGATGACGCAGCGCTTGGCGAAGATCGCCGATCTGGAGCGATTGGTCTCGCGCGTCACGCTCCGCAGCGCTACGCCGCGCGAATGTCTCACGCTCGCCGATTCTCTCCTGATGACCAGCGACCTGCGTGAGGCGATGGGGCCGTTGCAAGGGCCGTTGCTGCGCCGTCTGCGCGACGCGCTCGATCCCGTCGCCGCAGTCGTCGATCAGATTGCATCGACGCTCTCCGACATGCCGCCGCTCAATCTGCGCGACGGCGGCGCGATCAAAGCCGGCGTCGACACCGAGCTCGACGAGCTGCGCAGCATCGCCCGCGATTCGAAAACGATCCTCGTCGAGATCGAGACGCGCGAGCGCGAGCGGACCGGGATCGGCTCGCTCAAAGTGCGCTTCAACTCCGTCTTCGGCTACTACATCGAAGTGTCGAAGTCGAACATCGCCAAGGTTCCGGACGACTACATCCGCAAGCAGACGCTGGTGAACGCCGAGCGCTACATCACGCCCGATTTGAAAGTGCTGGAAGAGAAGATCGTCGGCGCGGAAGAGAAAGCGATCGCCATCGAAGCCAGGCTTTACGAAGCGCTGCTCGATGGCGTTGCGCGCATGAGTGGCGCGGTTCTGGCCACCGCGCGGGCGGCCGGCGAAGTCGATGCCATTGCCTCGCTGGCCATGATCGCAGTGCGCAATCGTTACGTGCGGGCGACGTTGTCGGAGAGCGCGGAGATCTGCATCGAGGATGGACGCCATCCGGTGATCGAAGCGATCGCCGTCGAACGCTTCATTCCCAATCACACGTCGGTCGAGCGCGACCGCAACGGCATCCAGATCATCACCGGCCCGAACATGGGCGGCAAGTCGACCTATCTGCGGCAGGTGGCGCTGATCGTTCTGCTCAATCAGATCGGCAGTTTCGTTCCTGCATCGAAAGCGCGACTCGGCATCTTCGACCGCATTTTCACGCGCGTCGGCGCATCCGACCAACTGGCGCGTGGCGAGTCGACCTTCATGGTGGAGATGCACGAGACGGCGAACATTCTCAACAACGCCACCGACCGCTCGCTCATCATTCTCGATGAGGTCGGCCGCGGTACGGCCACGTTCGACGGACTCTCGCTGGCCTGGGCCATCATCGAGTATCTGCACGACAACCCTTCGCGCTCTGGCATCACGCTCTTCGCCACGCACTACCACGAGGTCACGGACCTTTCGAAAACCAAAGCACGCGTTGCGAACTACTCGGTGGCCGTGAAGGAGTGGAACGACCAGATCATCTTCCTCCGCCGCGTCGTCGAAGGCGCCGCCGACAAGAGCTACGGAATCCAGGTGGCGCGTCTCGCCGGAATCCCTCAAACGATCATCGAGCGTGCGCGAGAGATCCTCATCACGCTGGAGCGGAAGGAGCGCGATGTCGTCGCCGAAACGCAGAAACGCGGCGGCGGGGCGTCTGTTCGCCAGATGGGACTCTTCGCCGTAGATGCGCGCGAAGAGGATGTGATCGCGGCGCTCCGCTCGATCGATGTCGACGCGCTCACGCCGATTCAGGCGCTGAACGAGCTGGCGAGGTTGAAGGAGCGGTTGGATTGATGCGACTTTGCTTAGTTGGTTAGGTGCGCTTCGCGCGTTGGATTATTGCGCTTCGCGTTGATTGCGCTTCGCGCGTTGTCGGTTCGTTGCGCTACGCGCGTCCATGCGCCTTTGACAACGCGCGTAGCGCAACCAACCGACAACGCGCGAAGCGCAATCAACGCGAAGCGCAATGAGGCGCAGATCGTGAATGCTACGATCAGCGCTAATGAGCACTGACATCCTCGGCATCGGTCTCTCCTCAACTTCACTAACGGACCTCGAGCGGCGCATCCTTCGCGAATCGACGCCGAACAGCGTGGTCCTCTTCGGACGCAATATCGGCGAGGCCGAGGAGCTGCGGGAGTTGGTGCGGGAGATCAAGTCGCTCGCTCCCGATCAGCCGCCGCTCTTCATGATCGATGAGGAGGGAGGGCGTGTCGATCGCCTTCGCCATCTCATCCCAGGCTTGCCCAGCGCGCAGGCATTCGCGGAGGGTGCCGAGCCGTCACTCATGTCGGAGTGGTGTGGGCGCGTTATAGGAATGGCGCTGCGCTGGTTCGATGTCGAGCTCGACCTCGCACCGGTGGTCGATATTCGGGGAGAGGAAGCGCCGCAAGGGCTGGAGCGGCGCACGTTCGGCAGCGATCCCGAGGCCGTCGTCGAGCTGGCCGGCGCGTTCGTTCGCGGGCTTCAGGGAGCTGGCACCGCGGCCTGCCTCAAACATTTTCCCGGAATCGGACTCGGCTCCGGCGATCCTCATTACGGCGAAACGGTGATGAAGCAGTCGCTCGACGAACTGCTGCGACGCGATCTCGTACCATTCGCGCGGCTCGGCAATGAAGCGGGCGGCATCATGATCGGACATGGAACGTATCCGCAGATCGATCCCTCCGGTAGCCCGGCCACGTTGAGCCGCATTCTCAACCGCGAGCTACTCGACCGCATCGGCTTCGAAGGAGCCGCGGTGAGCGACGATATGGAAATGCACGCTGTCTCCGACCTCGGCACCTACGAGGAGATCGCCGGGCGCGCGCTGATGGCGGGCAACGATATCGTCCTCTTCTGCAGCCACATCGAGCGCGTCCCGGAGTTGCAGCAACATCTCTCGCAGAAGACAAAGAGCGATGCCGCGTTCGGCGCTCGTTTCGCCGATGCCTGCAAACGCGGCGAACGGTATCGCGCGCACGTAGCGCGGCTACGAGCGGCCGCTCCTCCGCCTGTGGCAACGTTCGATGACGTGATCGATGAAGCGATCCGCTTCGTGACGAAATTCGAGGAAACGCGTCCGCATCGGGAGGTCTTCGTTCCCGATTCCGAGCGTCGCAAGCAGGGACGCATGCCCATCAAAGGCCGCACCGGCCGCGAGGAGTGGACGTAGGTCTCGGGCAACGCCGCACCTGTCATCCTGAGTCGCCGAAGCCGCCGCAAGATTCGTAGCTCCTCCACTTTGTAAGTGCATCGGCGGCGGAGGACGATCGAAGGACCCCTGATTCGTGCAGGTGGCCCGGATAAGAAAACCGCGCAAGAAAGTAGGGGGTCCTTCGATCGTCCTCCGGCACTTCGTGTCCTTCGGCGACTCAGGATGACAGTTTTCTTCGCGGCACGATCATCACTGCGCACGCGGCCGCCAGCGCTAATCCTCCGCCTGTCCAGAACGCGGCGCGGGGCGCGATGTGCTGGTAGATCTCGCCGAAAATTACCGTTCCGGCCAGAACGCAGAGGCCGTTGGCGAGGTAGTAGATGCCGAAACTCTTCCCGCGTCCTTCTGCGGGAACCAGTTCGCTGATCCACGCGCGTTCGGCGCCTTCGGATAGCGTGAACGGAATCGCGTAGAGCACGAAGAGAATCGTGAAGAATGCGAGCGATCGCGCAAAGGGAAAGATGGCGTAGATGAGGGCGTACGACGTCCAGCCGGCGACGAGCAGCAGCCGCCGGTCGACGCGATCGGAAAGAGCTCCGGCACGCGTCGAGAAGAGCGATTTGATCACGTGATGCGCGGCCCACAGTGCGGGCAGCATCGCCGTCGAAACGCCGGCGGCGTGCGCCTGCAGAATCAGAAACGCATCGCTCGAGTTTGCGAGCGAGAAAAGCGCGATGGCGGTGATGGCCATCCAGAATCGAGAGGGGAGCGGAACCGGCGCTGTGATCGCGGCGCTCTGACCAGCGCTTGCGGCTCGCGGCTCCTCGCGCAGAAAGAGAATGAGTAACAGCACGCCGATGGCGCCCGGAATCACTGCGATCAGAAACATCGTCCGCATCGGAACGTGGATGATGTTGAGGAAAAACAGCGCCAGAAGCGGGCCGGCGACCGCGCCGGTGTGATCGAGGGCGCGCTGAAAACCGAAGGCGTGGCCCCGCTGCTCCGGAGGCGTCACGTCGGCGATGATCGCGTCACGCGGCGCGGAGCGAATGCCTTTTCCCGTGCGATCGATGAGGCGCGCTGTCAACACGGTGGGCCATCGGCCGGCGACGGCGATGAGCGCGCGCGACGCGGCCGCCAGCGCGTAGCCGGTCACGACGAGCGGTTTGCGGCGCGGCATCCGGTCGGAAAGCGATCCTGCGATCAGCTTGAGGATCGACGCCAAACCGTCGGCGGCCCCTTCGATCACGCCGATCGTGACGGGCGTTGCGCCGAGAACCGACGTTAGAAACACCGGCAACAGCGGATAGATCATCTCGCTGGCCGAATCGTTGAGAAGCGAGATCAAGGCAAGGAGGCGTACCTGGGGTTTGAGAGTCGGCACGGAGCAATAATGAAGGGTGAAGAGTGAAGAGTGAAGGGCCTTTTCACTCTTCACTCTTCACCCTTCACTCTTCCTTTAGAATGCGCCGCTGCAAAGGAGCAGCAACCATGTCAGACATCAAGAAAGTCGGCGTCCTCGGCTGCGGCCTCATGGGATCGGGGATCGCTCAGATTGCGGCGCAAGCCGGATACGAAACCGTTGTGCGCGAAGTGGAACAGAAGTTTCTCGACAAAGGCCTGGCCGGGATCGACAAGTCGCTCGGCAAGTTCGTCGAGAAGGGGAAGATGCAGGCGGCGGACAAAGATGCCTGCCTCGCGCGGCTGAAAGGAACGACGAATCTCGAAGATCTCGCCGATTGCGACATCGTCATCGAGGCCATCATCGAGAATGCGGAGCTGAAGAAAGAGACGTACGCCGCACTCGACAAGATCGTGAAGAAGGATGCGATCTTCGCCTCCAACACGTCCTCGCTGACGATCACCGAGCTGTCGATGGCCACGGCGCGGCCGAAGCAGTTCGTCGGCCTGCACTTCTTCAATCCCGTTCCGCTGATGAAGCTCGTCGAAGTTGTGCGGACGATTCTAACGAGCGATGAATCCTTTGACCGCGCCTTTGCATTTGCGAAGTCGCTGGGCAAGGAAGCGGTCGCGGCGCGCGACAACTCCGGCTTCATCGTCAACCGGCTGCTCGTGCCGTACATCCTCGACGCCATCCGCGCCTACGAAGAGGGTGTCGGCTCGATCGAGGACATCGACAAAGCGATGATGCTCGGCTGCGGGCACCCGATGGGCCCCTTCACACTGCTCGACTTCGTCGGCCTTGATACGACGTACTTCATCACCGAGGTGATGTTCGCGGAGTATCAGGAAAAGAGATTCGCCGCGCCGCCGTTGTTGCGCAAGATGGTGCTGGCGGGGCGGCTTGGTCGCAACAAGACCGGCAGTGGTTTTTACGACTACGCCAGCGGCACGCCAGTGCCATTCGATAAAGCTAAATAGAAAATTTTTATCTGCGAACATCTGCGTCATCTGCGGATAAAGGACTCCATGCCCTACGAGAATCTTGAAAACGTCCAAGCCGATGTTCGCGACGGCATCCTCTACGTCACGATCGACCGCCCCAAAGTATTGAACGCCTTGAACGCGCAGACGGTCGAAGAGCTGTATCGAATCTTCGCCGAGGGACGCGATGACGAGAACGTGAAGTCAGTCATCCTGACCGGCGGCGGCGAGAAAGCGTTCGTCGCCGGCGCGGACATCAACGAGCTCGCGCAGAAGACGCCGATCACCGGCAAAGACACCTCGGAGCGCGGACAGTTCATCCTATCCTTCATCGAGCGCTTCCCGAAGATCGTCATCTGCGCGATCAACGGCTTCGCCCTCGGCGGCGGATGCGAGCTGGCGCTGGCCTGCCATATCCGCATCGCATCGGAGAAAGCGCAGATCGGATTGCCCGAGGTTACGCTGGGGATCATTCCGGGATACGGTGGGACACAGCGCATGGCGCGCTTGCTAGGGAAGGGCAAAGCGCTGGAGCTGATCTGCACCGGCGACCGCGTCGGCGCGGCGGACGCCGAGAAGATCGGCCTGGTCAATCGCGTCGTCCCGGCAGATCAGCTCATGGCCACATGCGAGGAGATGGCGAAGAAGATCATGTCGCGCGGACCGCTCGCGGTTCGCGCGGCGATCGAGGCCGTCAATCACGGCAGCGAGATGTCATTCGAAGAGGGCCAGTTCCTTGAAGCGACACTCTTCGGCCTCCTCTGCGCCAGCGACGACACGAAGGAAGGGATGCGCGCGTTTCTGGAGAAAAGGACGGCGAATTTTCAGGGGAGATAGAAATGGCCGCAGTGCGAAGGCATCTGAAGATTTGGTACGACGCTGAGGGCGATTACCTCGAAGTGATCTTCGATCAGAAGGCGAGCTTATTTCTGCGGAACCGGCGACGACCAGGTGATGAAGAAGGTCGACGACGAAGGGAATGTGCTTGGTTTCTCGGTTCTACGGCTCAGCGCGATTAAGTTGAGAAGCGTTCGATTTTCTCGTTGTGAGTTTGGGACGTCTCGTATCGATCAAGGTCGATAGGTCTTTGGAAGGTTGACATCTCAGCATCATGATGAGATGATGACATGATGCGAACGACGCTTGACATCGATGAAGACGTTCTACAAGCGGCGCGAAGCGTTGCCTCGGCGGAAGGCAAGAACATCGGCAAGGCTCTCTCCGATATCGCACGCCGTGGTCTCGCACCGCGAAGTCAGACAAAAACCCGCTCCGGATTCCCTGTTTTTGAGGTCGCGCCCGATAGTCCGGCGATCACGCTTGAAATGGTCAAGGACGCTCTGGACGAGGAGTGACGCCTGATTTCGCTGCTAGACATCAATCTTCTGATCGCGCTCGCGTGGCCGAGTCACGTGTTTCACCGGCCCGCCTTGCGATGGTTTGATCGGAATCGTAAGGCCCGATGGGCTACCTGTCCTCTTACGCAGAGCGGGTTCGTGAGAGTGTCCTCGAACGCACGCGTTCTTCCAGACAAACGCACCCCACGCGAAGCTCTCGCTCTTCTTCGGAGAATCGTCGAACTGCCCGATCATGTTTTTTGGGAAGACGATATTTCTATTGCCAACAGCGATTTCGTCGACGAGACAAAACTCCTCGGTCACCAGCAGATCACGGACGCGCATCTGCTCGCGTTGGCGCTACGCCAGGGAGGACGTGTCGCGACGCTCGATCGCGGAATCAGGCAACTGGTTCCTGCCTTGTATTCAGCCGAAGACGTTGTCTGCTTTGTCCTCGACGAGACACGGGAGAGCTGATCCGCAAGCGTTCGGGTTTCGTGCGCTATATTCACTACCAATGACTGAAAACCTTCAGAACCTCATCTACGACTGGAACGTCGGCGATGAGCGGCCGGCGCGGCCGTCGTCGAAGAAGATCGAGTTTGACGACGAGACGCTGCGCGACGGGCTGCAGTCGCCGTCGGTGACCGACCCGACCCTCGACGAGAAGGTGCGCATCCTGCACTTTCAGAACGCGATCGGTGTCGATACGTCAGACATCGGTCTTCCCGGCGCAGGGCCCCACGTGCAGAAATCGGTCGAGCGGCTGGCGCGCGAGATCGTCGACGCCAAGCTCAATATCGCAGCGAACTGCGCCGCGCGTACGCATGAGAATGACATCCGTCCGATCGCGGAGATCTCGCAGCGCGTCGGCATCCCGATCGAGGCGTGCACATTCATCGGCTCTTCGCCGATCCGACAATTTGCCGAAGAGTGGGATCTCGACTGGATCATCGAACAATCGGCGAAAGCGGTGCGATTCGCAGTCGGCGAAGGGCTGCCGGTCATGTACGTCACCGAAGACACGACGCGCGCGAAACCGGAGGATGTCGAGAAGCTCTACACGGCCGCGATCGAGGCGGGAGCGAAGCGCGTTTGCGTTTGCGACACCGTCGGGCACTCCACGCCCTGGGGCGTACGCAATCTAATTCGCTTCGTGCGGGGCGTCGTCAATCGCGTCAATCCCGAGGTGAAGATCGACTGGCACGGACACAGCGACCGCGGACTCGGCGTCATCAACTCGATCGCTGCGATCGAAGCGGGCGCCGACCGCATCCACGGCTCCGCGGCCGGCATCGGTGAGCGCGTCGGCAACACGCCGATCGATCTGCTGATGGTCAATCTCAAACTGATGGAGTGGATCGACAACGATCTCACGACGCTGCCCGAATACGTCCGCTTCGTGTCGGAAGCCGTTCGTATACCGCTGCCCGATCAGTATCCCGTATTCGGCCGCGATGCCTTCCGCACCGGTACCGGCGTGCATGCCGCCGCCATCATCAAAGCGAAGAAGAAGGGAAGCGAGTGGCTGGCCGACCGCGTTTACTCGGGCGTGCCGGCGGGGATGTTTGGCCTCTCGCAAATCATCGAAGTCGGTCCGATGTGCGGTCTCTCCAATGTGATCTACTGGCTCGATTCCAACGGCTATCCGCAGGATGAAGCTCTGGCGAAAGAGATTTTCCAGCTCGCGAAGTCGACAAACCGTATTCTGACGGACGAAGAGTTGCACAGTTCAGCACGACGTTGGTCGGAGCGCCAGTTGGCGAGTTAGCGCCGGCGATCGAATATCAGTTGCCCATTCACCGTTCATCCTTCACAGTTCATCGTTTCAGGCATGCCCGAGTGGCGAAATGGCAGACGCAGCAGACTCAAAATCTGCCGAGGTTAACCCTCATGTCGGTTCGAGTCCGACCTCGGGCACCACTTTGATGTGAACGGACCGTAACGCCTTGCCGTCTGGCAATTTCGTTGCGCGTGCCGTGAGTTTCGCGGCAGAGAACGTAACGGAGACCAGAGCCCGCGCATGCGCAGACACCTCATCGCTTCCCTCGTACTTTGCCTCTTCCCTGTGGTGGTCAGTGCGCTGCCGCCGGAGCGCGACGGTGTGCGCCGGCACTACATTCTCGAGACCGCCGTTCCACTCGACGCCGCCGCGAGCGCTGAGCTGGCCGCGGAGGGAATCGACGTGCAGCGTCCGCTCGCCAATCATCGCTATCTCGTGCGCGTCCGCGACGGCGCAGCGGTTCCGAGCGATGCGCGAATCCATTCGCTGCGCGCGTATGACGCGTCACACAAGATCGCTAGAAGTGCGTATGTGGAGTCGGCGAAAGGAAACTCATACGCGCGGCTGCGCGTCATTTTTCAGCCTGACGTGACGTTCGACGATGCCCAGAACGCGATCGACGCCATCGGTGGCACGATCGAGACTCCGTTCGCACTCGCCTCTCCCGGCATGCAGCGAATGACGGTGCGGGTGCCGTCGATGTCGATGATGAAGCTCGCCGAGGATGAGCGGGTGTTCGGTGTGTATGGTCCGCCGCTTCGTCCGAAGAGTCTGAACGCCGTTGCGGCACTCATCTCGAAGGTCACTCCGCTTTTCAGTGCTCCCTACAATCTCGCCGGTGACGGTGTGGTGCTCTCCGTGTTTGAGCCGGATGGTCCGCCTGACATTGCGCACAAGGAGCTCACCGGACGCGTGACCAGTCATTTCGCAGCGGGCGCATCGGCCGACAGGCACGCAACGCACGTCTCCGGAACCATGCTCGCGTCGGGCGTGAATCCATCCGCGAAGGGAATGGCTCCCGCTGCCACGTTACACGCATTCAGCGCAACGGTCGATTTCGATCAGCTCATGGCGAACAAGCGAACGGATATTGTGGCGCTGGGAAGCGTTGCCGACAACAACTCCTGGGACTACGGACTGAGCTGGCAGGGGACGGAATGGTGGGGCAACGAAGACGCGTACGGAGCTTACAGTGGGCTGGAATCCGAACCCTATGACAAGGTGATGCGTGCGGCCGGAGAGCCGCTCGTCCTTCACGCAGCCGGCAACGACGCCGAGCAGGGAAATCCGAGCCTCACCGCTCCCTGGTTTCCTCACACGCATCTCGACGATACGCCAAAAGAAGGAACGCACACCTTCTGCTATTCACAGAACGGAAGCGGTACGGATTGCGTGGCGCCGCCGTGCAGTGCAGGGACGAAGTATTGCGAGACCACGAAGCACCCGACGCACGGCGCCACCACCACCATCGGACTTTTGGCGAGCACGAAGAACTCGCTGACGGTCGGCGCGCTCAACGCTGACGGAGCGACGATCGCCAGTTTCAGCTCGATCGGTCCTACGACCGACGGACGCGTGAAGCCCGAGGTCGTCGCCAAGGGCGTCAGTCAGTTTTCTTCGGTCCCGAACAACAGCTATTCGAGTTTGTCGGGCACGTCGATGTCCACTCCGGTCGTGACCGGAATCGCCGGGATGGTGACGCAGCAGTATCGAAAGACAATCGGCAAGACGCCGTCGGCTTCGGTTCTAAAAACGTTGATCATCGCGGGCGCGGACGATCTCGGCAACGCCGGTCCCGACTACACGTTCGGATTCGGTCTCGCCGATGCGAAGGCGTCCGTCGATCTCATTCTCGCCGATGCCGGAACCGGCTCGCGCATTCGCACAGGCGCGGTCGCGAACGGTCAGGACATCGACATCCCCATCGTGCTGCCCGCGACGCAGAAGTTCCGTGTCGTCCTCGGGTGGTTCGATCCTGAAGTTCTCCTCGTCCCCGACCCGACGATCCCGGATGACGATCCGATCGCGGATAAAACCCTCATCAACGACCTCGATCTTCGCGTCGTCGATCCGAACGGTGCAACTGTGCTTCCGTACGTGTTGAATGCGAAATCGCCGAATACGATTGCGACGCGCGGCGTGAATCACACCGACACGACGGAGGAGCTCGAGATCGCCAACGCCGTCGCCGGGACGTATCACGTGATCGTGCATGGTGCGATCGGCGACACCCGCTCCACAACGCAGGACTACGTTCTCGTGATGAGCGCCGGAGGACCGGTTCCCGCTTGCACCGACGGCTACGAACCGAACGACACACAGGCCACGGCATTCGGCAACCTGGCCAGCGGGAACGCGATCTCCGCGAGGATCTGCAGCGCCGCTGATGTCGACTACTACACGTTCACATCCAACTCACTTTCGACGATCTCGGTAGCCGTGACTGCTACCGACACGCCGCTGAAGGTAACTGTCTCCAGCACACTCTCGACGACGGTTACGCAGACGATCGCTGCAAACAGTTCGGCGACACTGACGACGATGATCAACACGCTGATCTCGCCGACGCCGAGTGTGCCGTTCTTCGTGCGCGTCGAGCCGAACGGCTCGGTCGGCGCCACTGGTGCGTACACGCTGACTCCTACGTACGGATTCAGCTCCACGACACGAAGGCATTCGGCGAAGCACTGAGGCTCCTCGGGCAGGGCCGCCGTAACGCGGCCCTGTTCGTTTGATTGAAGGAGACTGGCAATTTCGTTGCGCCTGTCGTGAGTTTTCAGCTTGGAATGAGATCAGAGACCGCGTTGCGCCGCTGCGTCATCGCATTCCTCTGCGTTTGCATTTTTCCGGTCGTTACTCTCGCAGCACGACTGCAGAGCGATGGCGCCGCAGCCTTTCGCCATTACATCCTTGAGAGTGATGTGCCGCTCGATGCGGATGCAGCAGCGGAGCTGGCCGCCGCTGGAATCGACGTCCAGCAGCCACTCGCGACTCATCGCTACCTCGTGCGTGTGCGCGGCGACGCGAAGCTCGTGCACGACGCGCGCATCCGATCGTTGCGTGCGTATGACGCCGCGCACAAGATCGCACGAAGCGCATACGCGGAGACAGCCAGCGGGAAAGCCTTCGCCACGCTGCGCATTCTCTTTCAGCCCGAAGTGACGTTTGCGGACGCGCAAGCGGCGATCGATGCGGCGGGCGGTACGATCGTGACGCCGTTCCCACTGTCTATGAGCGGAGCGCAGCGTCTGACGGCGCGCGTTCCCTCCATGATGATGACCACGCTCGCCGCGGATGAGCGTGTGTTCGGTGTGTATGGTCCGCCGCTCCGGCCGAAGAGTCTGAACGCGGTTGCGGCGCTCCTCTCGAAAGTAACGCCGCTCTATTCTGCTCCCTACAATCTCGCCGGCGACGGCGTCGTGTTGTCGCTGTTCGAGCCCTACGGTCCGCCTGACGTGACGCACCCGGAGTTTGGAGGCCGTGTCATCAGCCATTTCGCTGCCGGTCGTACGGCGGATTCTCACGCCACGCACGTCGCTGGCACGATGGTCGCGGCGGGTCTGAATGCCCGGGCCAAAGGAATGGCTCCTAACGCAGCGCTGCACTCCTTCGATGCGCAACCGTTTGCCGCGGATGGCAGCTTCGACATGGCGGCGCTGATGCAGCAGAAACGAACCGGACCGAGCGCCGTTGGCAGCGTCGCCGACAACAACTCGTGGGACTTCGCCTTGAGCTGGCAGGACAACGTCTGGTACGCGAACGAAGACGGGTATGGCGCGTACAGCGCGCTCGAGTCCGAGCCGTATGACAACGCATCGCGCGCCGCCGGCGCTCCGCTCTTTGTTCACGCTGCCGGAAACGATGCGCAAGCCGGCAATCCATCTCTGACCGCGCCCTGGTTTCCGCATAAACACGCCGAGGACCAGGATGCGGCGGGCAACTTTCCTCACTCCTACTGCTATTCGCAGAACGGGTCGGGCACTGACTGCCCGGCGCCGACGTGCTCGGTGGGCAGGATCTATTGCGAGACGACGAAGCATCCAACACACGGTGCCGCGACGACGGTCGGGCTTCTGGCCAGTATCAAGAACAACGTCGCCGTCGGCGCGTTGATGGACGATGGATTCACGATCGCTGGGTTCAGCTCGCAGGGACCGACAACGGACGGCCGCGTGAAGCCGGAGCTCGTTGCCAAGGGGTGGAAGCAGTTCTCGACGATGCCGAACAATAGTTACACCGACGGGACAAACTGCGCCTGCCCTGGATTCGGCACGTCGATGTCCAGTCCTGTTGTCACCGGGATCGCCGGTCTCGTGGCGCAGCAATACCGGAAGACGTTCGGAAAGACTCCTTCCGCACCCATTCTCAAAACGCTCCTCATCGCCGGTGCCGACGACCTCGGCGCGCCCGGTCCCGACTACATCTTCGGTTTCGGCCTGGCAGACGCCAAGGCCTCAGTCGATCTCATCGTCGCTGATGGGGGAACCGGCTCACGCATTCGCACAGGCGCGATCGAAAACGGACCCGATGCTGACATCTCCGTAGCGTTGCCGGCAGGTCAGAAGTTTCGCGCGGTGCTCGGCTGGTTCGATCCCGAGGTTTTGCTGGTGCCGGATCCGAGTCTGGAATTCGACGATCCGCTTGCGAACAAAACGTTGGTCAACGATCTCGATCTCGTCGTGATCGATCCGAACGGCGCAACGGTGTTTCCCTACAATCCGAGCGGCGCGGTGTTGCGCGCTCCCAACCACACGGACACCACCGAAGAGGTCGAAGTCGATAGCAGCGTCGCAGGCATCTATCACGTCATCGTGCGTGGCGCGATCGGCGATGCGCGCTCGAAGTCCCAGGATTATGTCGTCGCGATGAGCGCGGGGACTGCGCTACCGCCGTGCGCCGATGCGTACGAGTCGAATGACACGCAGACGACAGCGTTCGGCAATCTTTTGAGCGGGCGCACGATCTCCGCCCGGATCTGCAGCGCGGCGGATGTCGACTACTACACGTTCACCTCGACATCCGCTTCGGTGACGATTACGACGACCGATACGCCGGTCAGGGTGACGGTAACGAGCGCGATTACATCGACCGTTACGGCGACGATTGCGGCCAATGACTCCGCCACCCTCAACCCGCTGATCAGCGTGTTCCTCTCTCCGCTACCGAACGCGCAGTTCTTCGTGCGGGTCGAGCCAAATGGCCCAGTGGGAGCCACTGGAGCGTACACGCTGACGCCGTCATTCAGCTTCAGCTCGACTCCGCGCAAGCGCGCGGCGAGGAAGTGAGAAGTGAGAAGTGAGAAGTTAGAAGTTAGAAGTGAGATCACACTTCTAACTTCGCACTTCTAACTTCACACTTCCACTTACAATCCGCGTCATGAATTACAGGACCCTTCTCGTCGAGGAATCGGATGGCGTGCTGTCGGTCACGCTGAACCGTCCCGATGTTCACAATGCCTTCAATGACGAACTCATCGCCGAGGCAATCGATCTGTTTGGCGGCCTGACGGCGACACGCGCGCGCGTCGTCGTTCTTCGCGGCACGGGGCCGAACTTCTGCGCCGGCGCGGATCTCAACTGGATGTCCCGCATGGTCAGCTATTCGCGCGAAGAGAATGTTCGCGATTCCTCACTGCTCGCGCGAATGTACGCGCTGATCAACGAGTGCCCGTTGCCGGTCGTCGGAAGGATTCAGGGGGCGGCCATCGGGGGCGGCGTCGGCCTGGTCGCGGTTTGCGACATCGCCATCGCCACGCGCGACGCGAAGTTCGGACTGTCCGAGGTCAAGCTGGGGATTCTGCCGGCGGTGATCTCGCCGTATGTCATCGCCAAGATCGGCGCGACGCACGCACGGGCGCTCTTTTTCACCGGCGAGCGCTTCGACGCCGAGCGCGCGCAGCGGATCGGTCTCGTTCATCGCATCGCCGACGATGTCGACGCCGCGGTCGCGGAGACGATCGCGTTATTGAAATCGTCAGGACCGGAAGCCGTGCGCGAATGCAAAAAACTGATCGCCCACGTGGCATCGCATTCGCTGATCGATTCCATCCCCTACACGGTCGATGCGATTGCTTCGCGGCGAGTCAGCGAAGAAGGACAGAGCGGAATGAGTGCGTTTCTGAAGAAGGAGAAAGCTCCGTGGGCGAAGTAGGGAGTGGGGCGGAGCGGTGGCGTCATGCGCCAGATGCCAAAATTTTTGGTCGCGCCACCTCGGCGGCGAGGACGCCGCCGAGCCAGCCGGCGAGACGCCAGCGTTCCGGCCGCGCGAACGTTAACTACGCAATCCCCGGCGGCGAAGCTGCGGGACGGAGCGCTGGCGTCCCGCCGGCTGGTGTGGCGGCGTCTCGCCGCCACTCACGATACAGGCGCGGAACTGAGGCGCTCGGGAGCACGCCATGATCCGCAAACTCCTCGTCCCCAATCGCGGCGAAATTGCCGTTCGCATTGCCCGTGCGTGCCGCGAGGCCGGCATCGAATCGGTGCTGGCGTTCTCGGAGCTTGATGACACGCGCTACGTCCGGCGTTACTTCGACGACGCCATCTCACTCGGCGCGGGCGATGCGCGTGCAACGTATCTGAACGTCGGGCGCGTCATCGACGCCGCCCGGAGCAGCGGCGCCGATGCCATTCATCCCGGCTACGGCTTTCTCTCCGAACGCGCCGAGCTTTCCGCGGCGTGCGATGACGCGGGCATCATCTTCGTCGGTCCGAAGGCAAGCTCGATCGCGGCGATGGGCTCGAAGGCGGAGTCGCGCCATCTGATGCAACGTCTCGATGTTCCCGTCGTACCCGGATACGACGGCGACGATCAGAACGTCAACACGTTGACTACGGCCGCGGCGAACATCGGATTTCCGCTGCTCGTGAAAGCCAGTGCCGGCGGCGGCGGAAAAGGGATGAAGATCGTCCGCGAAGCTGGCGAACTACAGGCGGCGATTGAATCCGCGCAGCGCGAGGCGAAGAAATCGTTCGGCGACGACCGTCTCCTGCTCGAGCGCTACATCGAGGAGCCGCGGCATGTCGAGTTCCAGATCTTTGGCGACGGCCATGGCAACGTCGTGCATCTTTTCGAGCGCGACTGCTCGATTCAGCGGCGGCATCAGAAGGTGGTCGAAGAAACACCGGCGCCGCGGTATGGCGATGAGCTGCGTTCGCGCATGGCTGCTGCTGCGATCGCGGCCGCGCGTGGTGTCGATTATCGAAGCGCGGGCACGGTCGAGTTCATCGTCACGCCGGAGAATGATTTCTACTTTTTGGAAATGAACACGCGGCTCCAGGTCGAGCATCCGGTGACTGAGGAAGTCACGGGCGCCGATCTCGTCCGTGCGCAACTCGCCGTCGCCGGCGGGGCGCCGTTGCCGTGGCGTCAGGAGGACCTTCATCAACGCGGCCACGCCATCGAAGTGCGCATTTACGCCGAAGATCCGGACGATCGCTTTTTGCCGCAAAGTGGAACGATCCGTTTCTATCGTGAGCCAGCCGGTCCCGGCGTGCGCGTCGACGCCGGCGTGACGCAGGGAACGGAGATCGGCGTGAACTTCGATCCGATGCTGGCCAAGCTGATTTGCTCCGCGCCAACGCGCGACGCCGCCATCGATCGTCTCGATCGCGCCCTGCGCGACTACGTCATCCTCGGCACAAAGACCAACATCTCCTGGCTGCGGCGCGTCATTTCTCATCAGGCCTTCCGCGACGGACGCGTTTCGACAAGGTTCATCGCCGATCACGAGGAGTCGTTGCAGCGGATTCTTCCTTCGGAGGTTCCCGCGATTGCGGCCGTTCTCTCGTCGACCGCGCGGCGCGAGCAGCATGCGGCCCCCGGAAAGGCGTCGGCAGTTGCCAGCGTCTGGGATTCGGTCGGGGGATGGGGACGAACGTGATCCGCATTTCTCCGTCATTCATCGAGCCTGTCGCCCGCTGAAGCGGGCTTCGGAAATTGGGGATGCTCCGTCACCCCCCCGGCTGAAGCCGGGGGCTACGGATCTCGCACCGGGTTACCGGCGGTTCCTAGTTTGGCGAGACGTGGATTGCGGCGTTGGGCGGGTTGGGGCTACACGCGGATTGGGGCTACACGCGGGTTGGGGCTACACGCGGATTGGGGCTACACACGGGTTGGGGCGAAACGTTGTGGAGACACGCGGATTGCGGCGATATGCGAATTGCCTGATCCGCGTACACGCGGCTTCGCGGATGCCCAGCTCCGTAGCCCCCGGCTTCAGCCGGGGGTCTTTGGGGACGCCCCCCAAATTCGAGCCCGCTTCAGCGGGCGACAGAAAAGGAATTCCGAGGTACGATCCTCACGGGACATTCGCATGGCCAGAACGCCATGCCACACAGCTACACCAACCTTCTCACCCACATCGTCTACTCGACGAAAAACCGTCGTCCTCTCATCGACGCCGCGCTCGAATCGCGCCTCTTTCCGTACTTTGGCGGAATCGTGCGACAACTCGGCGGAAAGTTGTACGTCGTCAACGGAGTCGAAGACCACGTTCACTTGCTCGCCGAGCTGCCCGCGTCAATCGCTGTCGCCGAGGCGGTTGGAAAGATCAAGGGAAGTTCCACGCACTGGATCCACGAATCGTTTTCAGATCGTTCTGAGTTTGCATGGCAGCGAGGATACGGGGCGTTCAGCGTCAACAGGTCGAACGTGTCGCGCGTCGCTCGATACATCGAGCGCCAGAAAACGCATCATCGCAAACGGTCGTTCCCGGATGAATTCCTGGAGCTCTTGCGGCGGCATGACATTGATTCCGGGGCTCCCGGCTGAAGCCGGCGCTAAGGATCTTGCAAAGCGCGGAGGTAGGTCTATGTGGCTATGACCGCCCCAAACTTTCCGGTGCGCGCACTCTGCCGGCGATGCCGCAGAGGATCAGGAGCGTTATGACGTACGGCACGGCAAGGAGCAAGTGGAACGGGATTCCTTGTCCGCTGGCTTGCATCGCGTATTGCGCGGCGGCGGCGATGCCGAAGACTGCGGTTCCTACCAGCGCACCTTTGAATTTCCATCGGCCGAAGATCACGATCGAGAGCGCGATGAATCCGCGGCCTGATGTCATGTTCTCGGCGAAACCGCTGGAGAGCGCGAGCGCGAGATACGCGCCGGCGATGCCGGTGAGGACGCTCTCGATCGCCAGGGCGACCCATCGATGCATGGCGACCGAAGCGCCGGCCGCCGTCACCGCCGCCGGCAGCTCGCCACACGCGCGAAGGCGTAGGCCGAATCGCGTTCGCCACAAGAGCAACGCCAGTGCGATCGGAATGACGACCCACGCCAACGGCACGATGACGTCGATGCCGATGCGCGGCACCGGTCGAAGTGCGATCGTGCTCTGTTGCAACGCGCGGTAAACGACGCCCGTCAGCCCCTGCGCGAGTAGAACAATCGCAGTTCCCGTCACGATCTGATCGACTTTGAAGCGGATGGCGAAGAGTCCGAAGAGTATGCCGATCGCCGCCGCTCCGGCGATGCCGGCGAGGAATCCGATCGTGATGCTCTGCGTCGCTTGCGCGGCCAGCACGGCCGTCATCGCCGCCGTCAGCATCATCCCTTCGATGCCGAGGTTGATCATGCCCGCGCGTTGGACGACGAGCTCGCCGAGGACGGCGAGAAGCAACGGAGTCGACGCGACGATCGCCAGCGGAATCGCGGCCAGCAGTTGTGCGGTCATGAATCCGCCTTCTTTCTGCGGAGGAACGCGATCATCGCCAGGATGACGATCGCCTGCGCCAGCGTTGCTACCATTGAGGAGATGCCGGCGGTGCGCTGCAATTCGCCGGCGCCGGTCGTCAGCGCTCCAAAGAAAAACGCGGAAGCGATTGTGCCAAGCGGATGCAGTTGTGCGAGCAGCGCCACGGCGATTCCGGCGTAGCCGTAGCCGGCGGCAAAACGCTCGAACAAACGATGCGTGACGCCAAGAAGCTCGATCCCGCCGGCCAGGCCGGCCATCGCGCCGGAGATCGCCATCGCGCGGACGAGCTGCGCGTTCACGTTGATTCCTGCCCAACGAGCGGCAGAGGAATTGAATCCCATCGCGCGCAAACGCAGACCTTCGGCCGTTCGATAGAGCAGAAACCACGCAGCGATCGCTGCGAACACGGCGATGATCACGCCGGCGTGCAGCTCGCGATCACCGAGTAGCGGCAGCATTGCCGCAGCCGGCACCGCATCGCTCTGCGGATACTTGCCGCTCGCCTCCTGTAGCGGACCGTTCACCGCGTAGCCGAGGAGGTGAAGGGCGATGAAGTTGAGGAGGATCGTGGTCAGCACTTCCGGCGCATTGCGCCAGAGTCGCATCGCGGTGGCGATCGACGCCCAGAGCGCGCCCGCGAGAATCGACGCGATCAACGCCGCAGCCATTCCGTAGGGCGCGCCGAGAAACGCTCCCATTGCGCCGGCCAGGAACTGACCTTCACCGCCGATGTTCCAGACGCCGGCGCGGAATGCAATCGCCACCGACAATCCGGTCAGGAGCAGCGGCACCGATTTCAGTAGCGTCCCTTGCAGCGCGAAGCTCGATCCGATCGAGCCGCTCGCGAGAATCGAGAGCAACTCTCCGGGAGCATGTCCGAACGCGATGCCGCAAACAGCAAGCGCTGCGATCGCGCCGGAGCACGCCAGGATGGCGATCGCGAACGGAGAGCGCAGCATGGTGCGCGCGATTTTGTTCACGCGATTCCTGCCATCAACGCCGGCGCCTTTTCCGCCGCTTCGGCCGGCGTCAGACGCGTGCTGAGCTTTCCTCGATAGATGACGTGAACGGCGTCACCGAGCGCGAACGCTTCATCGAGATCCGAAGTGATGAGGAGGATCGCTGCACCGCGGGCGGCGGCCGCGCGCAGCTCATCGTGAACGAAGCGAGTCGACTCGATGTCCAGTCCGCGTGACGGCTCCGCGGCGATGATGATGTTCGGCTTCCGCTCGAGCTCGCGCGCCAGGATGACCTTCTGCTGGTTTCCGCCGGAGAGCGACCCCGCGCGCTGCTGCGGGGATTGCGCGCGAATGTTGAAGCGCTCGATCAGCGCCGCGGCGCGCTGCGCAGCGAGGCGCGGACGCCAGTGCGGTTCGGCGAGTGCGATGTTCTCCCCGATCGTCATTTCCGCGATGAGCCCATCGCGGGCGCGGTCCTCAGGAATGTGCGCGACGGGTCCGCGCAACGAGTCGCGCAGCGACGTTGCCAATTCGGACTGTCCGTTTCCAGCGACGCCGATGATGGCCACGATCTCGCCCGCATGAACGGCGACGCCATCATCGAGCTGCAGCGCTGGCAAACGCGCATCAGGCAAACGTAGGTCGGACTCTCCAGTCCGACTGATTCCGGACGTTTGTCGGACTGGAGAGTCCGACCTACGTTCACGCTGTTCAATCTGTCTCCGCTCGACCATCGCTTCCGCGAGCTCCGCGGCAGGCATCCCTGCTCCATCGGCGACGATCTTTCCCCTTCGCATCACCACCACCCGCGTCGCCACTTCCAGCACCTCGGCGATTTTGTGGCTGATGAAGACGACGGTCGTGCCGGCGGCTGCGAGTCGTCGCATCACGGCGAAGAGCTCGGTTGCTTCGACCGGCGCCAGCACTGAGGTGGGTTCGTCGAGAATGAGAAAACGGGGGTGACGTGCGACTGCTTTGATCAACTCCAGTTTTGCTTTCTCGCCGACGGAGAGATCGGCCACGCGCCGTTTGACGTCGCGCAGCTCGATGCCGGATTCGCGGATGATCGACTCGGGATCGCGTCCCCACATCGTCAGCGCGAGGTTTTCGGCGATAGTGAATTCGCTGACGAGGAGGAAGTGCTGATGGACGATACCGGCCGGCGAGGGTTCCTCGATCGTCCCCTCGTCCGCGGCCAACTCGCCGGCGGCGATCGACATCAGTGTCGTTTTTCCCGCGCCGTTCTCGCCGACGAGTCCGACGATCTCGCCGGGAACGAACGTGAGCGAGACGTCGTCGACGGCGAGGTTCGCGCCGAAGCGTTTGGTGATGTGGTTCAGGCGCATTTCGCTAAGGGGTCAGGTCGAAAGTGAAAGTGACAAAAAACGGGCGCGGCTCCTGAGCTGTCGCAAGATTTGTCACTTTCACTTTCGACCTGACCCCTTCCACAGGGACTAGAACTTACCGCGCGGCACCGTGAAGGTTCCCGCCTGAATCGCTGCATCGAGCTTCTCGACTTCGGCCACTGTCTGCGGCGCGAGCGACGATTTCAGCGCGTCGTTCCAAACGAGCGAGACCACGCGCTGTTTGCGGCCGAGCCAGTAAATCTGCGGCTTGAATTTGTGATCGTGGACCAGGTTGGCCATGTAGAGGAACGCGCCCGGCACGTCGAGCACCGCGGAGGCGATGATGACATCGGGAGCCATGTCGTTCTGATTCTTGTTCGAGCCGAAGGAGCGCACCTTGCGCTCCTGACACGCCTGGAACACGCCGCGGCCGGCTTCGTTGGCCTGATGAAAAATGAAGTCGCAGCCGGCGTTGATCAGCGAGAGCGTGGCCAGCTTCGCCGCACCGACATCATCGAAGTTTCCGGTGTAAATCTCCTTCACTTCGAAATTCGGATTCACAGACTGCGCGCCTGCTTTGAAGGCCAGGAATGTCGATGCAATCGAGGGGAGGTTGATGCCGCCGACCAGCCCCGCCTTGCCGGTCTTCGACTCACGTGCTGCGATGACGCCGAGAAGGTACGTGGCCTGCTCCAGCTCGAAAACCATCGGGGAGACGTTCGGCGCCACGGAGCTGCCGGATGTCGTAATGAAGATCGTCTTCGGATACTGCTTGCCCGCTTTGAGCGCGGCATCCTGGAACTCGAAACCGTGACCGAAAGCGAGATCGAATCCCTTCTCGCCAAACGAGCGGAAGCCTTCTTCGAACTCCGCAGGAGTCTTCGTCTCCTGGTGCGAGATTTCGGCGTGGAGTTGCTTTTCGATTGCCTGCAGACCTTCGTAGGCGATCGCGTTCCAGCCACCGTCGTTGACGGAGCCGGGAGTGAGCAGCCCGACCTTCATCGCGGGCGGCGCGGAGGGAGTGGGAGCAGTCTCGCTCTTCGAGCAGGCGAACAGCAGGAAGGGGAGCGCGGCGAGTGCGGCGATGCGTTTCATGGCGCGGGATTGTAATCGTTGCGCTTCGCGCGTTGTCGGTTAGCTGCGCTTCGCGCGTTGTCGGTTGGTTGCGCTTCGCGCGTTGTCGGTTCCCGGTTGATTGCGCTTCGCGCGTTGTCAGTTGTCGGTTCGTTGCGGCTTCGCCGCGTTGCCGTAGCCAAGCTTCGGCTCCCTCAGGAACTTCAGGAACTTCCGGCCCCCTCGCTGAGGACAACGCGCGAAGCGCAATCAACCGACAACCGACAACGCGCGAAGCGGAGACCGACAACGCGCGAAGCGCAATAAACCGACAACGCGCGCACCGCATTTTGTGATACATCCCCTCCGCGCAAAGGAGGCGCATTCTCATGGACGATCTCGAACGTGATGGCAACGGGGGCGATGACGACGAGCAGTTCGAACAGATGATCGTGGAGAACAGTATTCTGCTCCACAGCCTCGCCGCGCTCCTCGTCCGCAAAGGCGTGATCAAGCAGGATGAAATCGATGCGGAGATGGACAAGCTCTACGACGAGATGGAGAAATTCGACGGTGAATGACAGCCCGGCCGAATGGAATAGGTCCGGCGCTGGGATGTTTCGGTCGGGCGACTATCAAGCGGAGAAACCGATGAAAACTCGCAACTTGCTGATTGCCACCTTCCTTCTCGCAGCCGCGGCTACGAGCAGCTACGCCGCCCTCTCACCTGCCAAAGCAGACTGGGGCAAGGGCCCGGTGCAGTACCTCATGACGAACGAGGAGAAAGCGGCGTGGAAGTCATTGCAGACCGACGCCGACGCCGACTCGTTCATCGCTCTTTTCTGGGCCCGCCGCGATCCCACACCAAGCACGCCGCGCAATGAGTTCAAAGAAGACTTCGAAGCGCGTGTGAAAGTGGCCGACGATCAATTCACGCATGGACGAACGAAAGGATCGATGACCGATCCCGGCCGTATGCTGATCGTTTTCGGCGCGCCGACGACGGCCAAACGCACGACGACGCCCGGTAGCGGACAGTCGGGCACGCGCAGCGACATGAGAAACGCCGAGGTCGGCAGCGCCATGTCGTCGTCCGGCTCCGCCGACATGACCTGGACGTACGAAGGCGACGTCTCGCAACGTCTTTTCGGGATTCCCCGGCTCGATGTGAAGTTTCACGATCAGTACAACGGCGGCGATTTCAAGCTCGCCACCCCGCTCGTCGACGCGACGTCGGCATATGCACAGAAAATGATTTCCGGCTTCATCACGCAGCCCGGACTGACGAAGGCTCCGACGTTCCAGGCCGCTGCCGCAGTTCCGCCCGCGGCTCCCGCTGCACCGGTTGCCGGCATCAAAACGCCCGCGCTCGAAGCGGCGATCGTCGAAGCGAAGGGCGGCAAGGGCAACAGCCATGGCGCCGCGCTCTCCTACGCGGAGCTCATTTCTCCAGCCGGGGACCCATTCGTTCCCGTTGAGGTCTATGTGCCCGCCTCCGCCGGTGTGGCCAATGACGGCGCTGACACGATCTTCGGAGCGGTCGAAGATGCAACGGGTACGCGCGTGACGATGTTCGAAGAGCCGGCCACGCTGACGGCATCGCGCACCGACTTTTTCGTCGACAAGACCTTGACGCTCACGCCCGGCAAATACACGGCGTTCGTCGGATTGGCCAAGGCTGGTCAGCCGGTACTCGTCACAACCGGGTCTCTGGAAGTGACCGGGCCGGCAAAGGAAGCCGTCGGTACGTCGCGTCTCATCCTCTCCGACAACGTCTACGAGCTCGGCAAGGCTGAGCCACCGAAATCGCCTTTCGCATTCGGTAAGCTGAAGATCGTTCCGAAAGGCAATCTCGTTTTCAAGAATAGCGACGAGCTGAATTACTTCGTCGAAGTGAACAACCCAGGCATCGACACGGCGACGAATATGCCGAAGCTGCAGTACAAGCTCGATCTCATCGGTCCCGGCAAGGAGACAATCAGTACGCCGCTGACCGAGGCCTCGCCGCTGCCGATCTCCGGCTCCCCTGGCCCCGGACACTTCATCATCCTCAGCGCGATTCCGATGGCTGACGTCAAGCCGGCGCTCAAACCGGGTAACTACACGCTGAGAATGAAAATCGTCGACACCGTGACGAAGCAGTCGTACACGGTGGAGCAGAGTTTCAAGATATCGGGATAGCTTTCGCGGGGGTCGGGAATCGGGGGTCGGAAAATCGTAAATTTTACCCGACACCCGACACCCGACACCCGAGACGTACAATCACACCATGCCCTTTGCCACCATCGACGAAGCCGCTGAGCTCTACCGCCGCGGCGAGGTCGTGATCATCGTCGATGACGAAGATCGCGAGAACGAAGGTGACCTCTGCATTGCCGCGGAGAAGATCACGCCGGAAGCGATCAACTTCATGGCCCGCTTCGGACGCGGCCTGATCTGTCTGGCGTTGACCGAGGAGAGGTGCGCGGAGCTCGATCTGCCGTTGATGGTGGAGAACAACACGTCCAACTACGGCACCGCATTTACGGTCTCGATCGAAGCGCGCGGACGGGTGACGACCGGCATCTCTGCCCACGATCGCGCGGAAACGGTGCGCGTGGCGATCGATCCACGAACGCGTCCGGCCGATTTGCTTCGCCCGGGCCACATCTTTCCGTTGCGCGCGAAGAAGGGTGGCGTTCTCAAACGTGCAGGCCAGACCGAGGCGTCCGTCGATCTGGCCACGATCGCCGGCATGACGCCCGGCTCGGTGATCTGCGAGATCATGAACGAAGACGGCACGATGGCCCGCCTGCCCGATCTGCAGGAATTCGCGATCAAGCATGGGCTGAAGATCATCTCGGTCGCCGACATCATCAAGTATCGGATGCAGACCGAGAAGCACGTACATTCGCTGGCCTCGCCGCGGATGCCGACGCCTTACGGTGAGTTTCGCGTGCACGCCTACAAGAGCGACATCACCGGCGAGGAGCACATCGCGCTGGTGATGGGAGAGGTCAGCGAGCAGGACGAGATTCTCGTGCGCGTTCACTCATCCTGCCTGACCGGCGATGTCTTTCACTCCGCGCGCTGCGACTGCGGCGATCAGTTGGATCGAGCCTTCGAGCTGATCGCGAAAGAAGGCAAGGGCGTCATCCTCTATCTGTTGCAGGAAGGACGCGGCATCGGATTGCTGAACAAGTTGAAGGCCTACGAGCTGCAGGAGCAGGGTCACGACACGGTTCAGGCGAATGAGAAGCTCGGCTTCCCACCCGACATCCGCGACTACGGCACCGGCTCGCAGATTCTTCGCGACCTCGGCGTCCGCAAGATCCGGCTGATGACGAACAATCCCGCAAAGTACGTCGCGATCGAAGGATTCGGCCTCGAGATCGTCGAGCGCGTGCAGCTCGAGATCGCGCCGTCGAACGACACTCGCAAGTACCTCGAAGCGAAGAAAGCAAAGCTCGGGCATATGCTGGAACTGGTTTGATTTGCCTGCGGCGTTGTCGGTTGATTGCCTACGGCGTTGTCGGTTGATTGCCTACGGCGTAGTCAGTTGTCGTGTATCCACAGGTTCACGTTGCCGGCATCAAGACTGACAACCGAAAACTGACAACCGACAACCGCAGGCAATCAAGCGACAACCGAAAACGCCGCAGGCAATCAACCGACAAACCGACAACGCCGCAGGCAATTAACCGACAACCGAAAACGCCGCAGGCAATCAACCGACAACGCCGCAGGCAGGAAAACAGGAGCACGCATTGGGAACACACACAGGCCCCATTCTCGAGGGGCGCGGCGATACGGACTACGAGCGTTACGTTCGCGTGCCCGAGTTGCTGGACCTGCAGAAGCCGGTCGAGCTGCTGGCGCATCCGGAGGAGCGGCTTTTCCAGACCACACATCAGGCGGCAGAGCTGTGGCTGCATCACGTCGACTACGAGATCAGCCGCGCGGTCGATCTGCTCGGTGACGGCAATGTAAACGCGGCCTCTGATCTACTCGACCGTTGCGCGCGGATTATCAACCTGCTGCGGCAGCAGATCGTGATTCTGGAAACGATGGCGCCGGCGGACTATCACGTCGTTCGCACCACGTCGCTGGGGCGGGGGAGTGGCGGAGAGTCGCCGGGATTCGCGAAGCTACTGACGGTCGGCAAGCGTGTCTGGCCCGTCTTCGCGGCGCTTCTCGAGTCGCGATCGGTGACGGTCATCGAGATCGAACGCACGCCGCGCGAGCATGGCGAGCTGTTCCGGCTCGTGCAGGCGATGCTCGACTACGACGAGGCCTTCCTCAACTGGCGCTACTCGCACATGCGGCTGGCGTTTCGCGTGATCGGATCGAAAGTGATGTCGCTGAAAAACGTTCCGGCCGCGCAGCTCGAGCAGGGAACGCGCGAGCCGCTGTTCCCCGAGCTTTGGGAAGCGATCAGCGCGCTGACCGGGGAGCACAAGCCGAGCTATTAAGGAACAGTGATCAGGGAAAGGCAGAGATCAGTGATCAGGGAAGGCAGAGATCAGGAGATCGGAAACTTGACGGGCGACCTGAGCTTTAAACGTTGGATCGCTAGCTATCCCTGAATCTGATTCCCTGAACTCTGGTTCTCCCCTGATCACTGATCTCTGTCTTTCCCTGATCACTGATCTCTGTCTTTCCCTGATCTCTGCCTCTCCCGGTTTCTCTTCCGGCCCCTCGTGTGTCCAACGCTTCAGGAGGAGGTGCGACATAACCGCGCTGGAATGCAACTAAAACTTTCGGTATCAGGTGTTACGAACGCCTTGACGGTGCAAAAGTCGATCGGTATAGTCGCGCGTCATCTCTCGGGAGGGGAGGCCGTCGAATCCGCCCGGACGGCCTGACAGCTCGCTTCCGTTTCAGATCCGCGACGTACTACTACGTTTGGAGTAAGACATTTCATGAAAAAGGTGTTGTGCCTGATTGCGGCACTGACTCTCGCCCTTTCCTCGCTCGGCTGTACCAAGATCCAGGCGCGGATGGAGATCAAGGCAGCGAACGAGGCTTATTCAAAGGAAGACTGGTCGACCGCACTGCAGCATTACAAGCGTGCCCGCCAGATCGACCCAAGCTTCGCTGACCTTGACCGTCTGGTTGGTTACTCGGAGATCGGCCTGTATGTCCCCGATGACAAGACCCCGAAGAACGAGGCGCACGCCGATGCGGCCATCGTTGAGCTGAACAAGTATCTGCAGAAGCGGCCTGATGACCGCATCGCCCGCGACGCGTTGATCAACATGTACCTCAACGCGAACCGTACGACGCAGGCCATCGACTACTTCATCAACTACCTGCAGACGCATCAGGCGGATCTCGAAGCGGTCAAGTCGGTCGCAACGCTCTACGCCAAGCAGGGCGACTTCAACAAGTCGCTGGAGTGGTACAAGAAGATCACGCTGATCGACTCGAAGAATCCGGAGTCGTTCTACATCTTCGGCGTCGTCTGCTACGAGAAGGTCTCGAAGAACATGGCCACGGCCGACCCGGCGCAGAAGATGGATCTCATCAACCAGGGCAAAGAGGCCCTGCAGCACGCCATCGACATGAAGCCTGACTACGCCGAGGCCATGGCCTATCTCAATCTGTTGTGGAGACAGCAGGCTCTCGTCGACGCCATCACCGATCCCGTGAAGGCACAGGCAGATGTCGCGCAGGCTGACGCCATCCGCAACAAGACCATGCAGATTCTCAACGCCAGGAAGGCCGCTGGCACCAAGAAGAGTTAACGCGAGCGCGCGACTCACAACAGGCAAAGACAATGTTCGAATCTACCGTCGTTGAATCCAAGAAACAGAAAGTCGGCATCCAGCGGCTGATGACGTTGCCGGTGTCGGTCGCGTTGCATGTGATCGTCGTCGTGGCAGTCATCGTCGGCGCAATCTGGACCGTTGACTTCCCCACGAACTCACCCGCGCAGGTGGCACAGTATTCGGTGGCTTCCGCGCCGCCGCCGCCGCCTCCACCGCCTCCACCGCCAAAAGCGGCGCAGGCTACACAGGTCGTCAAGCCGGTTGAAGTGCCGAAAAATATTCAGGAAATGGCCCCCACCACTGTCCCGGAGAAAGTGCAGCCCGTTGCGGCAGCGCCGTCCGACGCCGGTGTTACTGGTGGCGTGGAAGGTGGAGTCGAGGGTGGCGTGCCGGGCGGTGTCGTCGGTGGCGTCATCGGCGGTGTGATCACCGAAGCGCCTCCGCCGAAACAGGACGCACCGTTGCGCGTCGGTGGCGATGTCAAAGCACCCGTCGTCATCAACCGCGTCGAGCCGCAGTATCCGGAAGTGGCCCGCAAGGCTCGTATCTCCGGTATCGTCATCGTCGAGTGCACGATCAGCAAGAACGGTGACGTGACCGACATCCATGTTCTCAAACCGCTGCCGTTCGGTCTCGATCAGGCAGCGGTCGACGCAGTCAAACGCTGGAAATTCAAACCGGGTACTCTCAACGGGCAGCCGGTGGACGTCATCTTCAACTTAACGGTCAATTTCAAACTGAATTAAAAAACGTCCGGTCTGCCCGGAAGTCATTGGAGGGAACTGCATCATGGATATGAGTCTCGGAGCATTGTGGGTTTCAATGTCGAACGCGGCCAAAGGCATCGTGATCGTCATGGTCATCATGTCGGTCTATTCGATCTGGGTCATGATCGAGCGTTTCATCACATTCAATCAGGCCAAGAATCAGTCGCTCAAACTCCTCGGCGCGCTTTCGAACGTGCTGACGAAGGGCGACTACCAGCAGGCCATCGACATCACCAAGAAGTACAAGCAGTCGCATCTGGCCAAGGTCATCTCGGCCGGTCTGCTCGAGTTCGAAGCGGCACGCCGCGACAAACGCTACAGCGACCCTGAAGTGGCCGTTGAAGCTGCGCGTCAGGGCATGGACCGCACGGCCATGATCACCGTCGCCGAGCTGAAAGAGAACCTCGGCGTTCTGGCCACCATCGGTGCCACCGCGCCGTTCGTCGGTCTCTTCGGTACGGTCATCGGCATCATGCACGCGTTCGGAAAGATGGCCACGTCGGGCGGCGGTATCGCCTCGGTTTCGGCAGGTATCGCCGAAGCACTTCTGACGACCGCCTTCGGTCTGTTCGTCGCCATCCCCGCGGTCTGGGCGTACAACTACTTCCAGAACCGCGTCGATCGCTTCACGGTCGAGATGTCGAACTCCGGATCGGAGATGTCCATCTACTTGCTGAAGGAAGCCGGTACCCATGGCAACTCATCGGTGGCATAGCTCGGTCGGCAAGTTCAGCGCTGCTGCGCTGACCTCCGACATCAACGTCACGCCGCTGGTCGACGTGTGCCTCGTGCTGCTGATCATCTTCATGGTCGTCACGCCCATGCTGCAGAAAGGTGTGCCGGTCAATCTTCCGGTGACGGAAGAGCCCGAGAAGACGCCTGATACGGACAAGCAGTTGCAGATCTCAGTCAAGGCAGACGGCAGCGTCTATCTCGGTTCATTGGTCGTGCGGAAAGACCAGATTCAGGGCGAGCTTGAAAAGATTCACGAAAAGACTCCCGACCGGGAGATCGCGGTCAAGGGCGACCAGAAAGTGAAGTACGGCGCGGTGCTCGACGCGCTCAAGGCATGCCGCGAGGTCGGATTCAACAACGTCGGTCTCATCGCGCAGCCGAAGAGATCACCAGGAGCGGTCTAGACAATGCAAGTAGGTGGCAGCGGCACTATCAAGTCCGACATCAACGTCACGCCTCTGGTCGACGTCGTGTTGGTGCTTCTCATCATCTTCATGGTCATCACGCCGGTCGTGCAGATGGGATATCTCGTGCGTGTTCCGCCGAAGGCGCCTCCCGGCGTTCCTCCCTCCGCGGTTAACGACCAGATCATCCTGCGCCTGCTGCCGGACAATCACATCTACATCAACAAGGACGAAGTCACTCCGGCTGATTTTCCGCTGCGCATCCGCGACATCATGCACGGCAATCAGTCGAAGATGGTCTTCTTCCAGGGCTCGCCTGACGTCGATTACGACTCGACGATCAAGTTCCTCGACATGGCCCGCGCCAGCGGCGCGAAGAACATCGGCATCATCGTCGAGGCAGCACAGTAAGGGCGGCGCTCGTCAACCAATGGCTTTTGCAGAGCGGCGGCTTCGGCCGCCGCTTTCGTTTTGCAGGGGGTCTTCGAGATTCGTGAGGCGCCGTGACGAACATTGACGATACGGACGCGCATCGCCAGCACGTCGACGCGGATTCGCGTCCCGCGGCCGCAAACGGGCAGCAGATCGCCCAGCTCTTCGCCGCGCTCAGCCTCTTCGCCGGGCTGTATCTGGCCGCGCTCTTCGTGAGTGGCTACCTGACCGCGAGGGTCGGCATCTATCGCAATCAGTGGGTGATGCTGATCAGTGTCATCGTCGCCACGATCGGCGCTGTTGGGATCATGGACGATGGTGTCTGGCATCTCGGCTTCTTCGTTCGGCCACGTCTGGCCACGCGCGAGTTTCTCCTCGGATGCGTCGCCGCGATCCTGCTCATCGCATCCGCTGACGGTCTCGTTCTGCTCTCGACGAAACTGCATCACGTCGCCGGAAATGGATTTCCGTGGATCGAGCTAATGACGATCTATTTGCCGGCCGTCTTTCACGAAGAGATCCTTTTTCGCGGATACCCGTTTCAGAAACTCTGGAAGGCAAACCGGCTCGCTGCGGTGCTCCTGATGTCGTTCGTGTTTGCCGCGCTCCATGGACGAAACAGCGCCATCTCATGGCTGGCGTTGATCAATCTGTTTCTCGCCGGCATTCTCCTCGCGCTTGCATACGCTCGATACGAGAGGCTCTGGTTCCCGATCGGCATTCATCTCGGATGGAACCTTCTCTCCGGACCCGTCCTCGGCTACAACGTGAGCGGCTTCATCCCCAGCGAGACCGTATGGAAAACCGTCGGCCGAGGCACTCCATGGCTCACCGGAGGCCTTTTCGGGATCGAAGGAAGCGTCTGGATCGCTGTCGTGGAACTTGCCGGGATCGTGTTGCTGTTACGATCGGGGAAGATTGATTTTCTCCGCGGTCCCCGCGTCTCCGCGTGAACCGGTTCTCTCTCTCAACGTTGAAGACTAATCAGCGAATCAGCCACATAATCCACTCCGTACAAGGAGCACCTTCGATGCATTTCCGTAACTTCGCGGCCGTCTTGATTCTCGTCATCGCATTCGTTTCGCTCGCCGCCTCCGCGGCGCCGATCGACTATCCGAAAACAAAGAAAGTCGAACAGGTCGACGACTACCACGGCGTCAAAGTCGCCGATCCGTATCGCTGGCTGGAGACCGATGTGCGCACGTCGAAGGATGTCGCCGACTGGGTCGCCGCCGAGAACAAGATCACCTTCGACTATCTCGGCTCGATCGCCGAGCGCGAGCCGATCCGCAAGCAGCTCACGACTCTCTGGAACTACGAGAAGTATTCGGTTCCTTACAAGAAGGGGAGCCGCTACTTCTTCTCGAAGAACAACGGCCTGCAGAATCAGTTCGTCGTCTACACCGTCGACAAGTGGACGGACACGCCGCGCGTTCTGCTCGATCCCAACTCGTGGTCGAAAGACGGCACCGTCGCTCTTGGCGGACTGGAGATCAGCGACGACGCGAAATACGCCGCCTACTCGATCGCCGAGGCCGGGTCGGACTGGCACATCATCCGTGTGGTCGACGTCGCTACCGGGCAGCAGCTTTCCGATGAGCTCAAGTGGGTGAAGTTCTCCGGCATTTCCTGGACGAAGGACGACAAAGGATTCTTCTATTCGCGCTTCCCCGCCGTTGAAGAAGGGAAGGCCTACCAAAGCCTCAACCGCGATCAGAAGGTTTACTACCACCGGCTCGGTACGCCGCAGTCGGATGACGTCGTCGTTTGGTACGACGCCTCGCAGCCGGAGTGGAACTACGGCGCTGAGGTCTCGGAGGATGGGCGGTATCTGATCATCACCACGACGAAGGGAACCGCGGCGAAGAATCAGGTTCATGTCAAAGATCTTCAGGATCCGTACGCGATGGCGGTTACGGTCGTCGACAAGATCGAGAATGATTATTCGTTCGCCGGCAACGATGGGCCGCTTCTCTACTTCCGCACCGATCTGAAGGCGCAGAAGGGCCGGCTCATCGCCATCGATCTGCGCAATCCTGCATCCGAGAACTGGAAAGAGCTCGTGCCCGAAAGCGACGCCACGCTCCAGGGTGCCGGCTACGTCGGACATCGCCTCGTCGCCAACTATCTTCGCGATGCCCACAGCGAGATCCGGCTCTTCGATACCAGCGGCAAGCTGATTCGCACGATGGAGCTCGACGGCATCGGAAGCGCCGGAGGATTCAACGGCCGCGCCGACGACAACGAGACCTTCTACAGCTTCGCCAGTTTCGCCACGCCACCGAGCGTCTATCGCTACGACCTCGCCACCGGCGAGAAGCAGCTTCTCTTCCGCGCCAAAGTGTCGATGAAACCGGAGGATTACGAGGTCAAGCAAGTCTTCTACACGTCGAAGGACGGCACGAAAGTGCCGATGTTCCTCGCGTACAAGAAAGGTCTGAAGCTCAACGGCAACAATCCGACGTTGCTCTACGGCTACGGCGGCTTCGACATCTCCATGACGCCCAGCTTCTCGATCTCACGTCTCACTTGGATGAACATGGGTGGCGTCTATGCCGTGGCAAACCTGCGCGGCGGCGGCGAGTACGGCGAGGCGTGGCACGAAGGAGGGATGAAGCTCCACAAGCAGAACGTCTTCGACGACTTCATCGCCGCGGGCGAGTACCTCGTCAAGAACGGCTACACGAAGCCGTCCAAGCTCGCGATTCAGGGTGGCAGCAACGGCGGCCTGCTCATCGGCGCGGTCGAGAATCAGCGGCCCGATCTCTTTGGTGCGACGCTGCCCGCGGTCGGCGTCATGGACATGCTGCGATTCAATCAATTCACCGCCGGCCGTTATTGGGTCGACGACTACGGCTCATCGGCCAATGCTGACGAGTTCAAGGCTCTGTATGCCTATTCGCCGTATCACAACATCAAGCCGGGAACGAAGTATCCCGCGACGCTCATTACAACCGCCGACACGGACGACCGCGTGGTGCCGGGACATAGTTTCAAGTACGCCGCGGCGATTCAGGCCGCACAATCCGGCCCCGCGCCGGTGCTCATCCGCATCGAAACGCGCGCCGGACATGGCGGCGGCAAGCCGACCGCAAAGGTCATCGAAGAAGTCACTGATCAACTTGCGTTTCTCGTGAAGAATCTCGACATGAAGTTGCCGAGAGGGTTTTAGAAGCAGTGATCAGGGAAGGCAGTGATCAGTGATTAGTAATAATGGGTAATAATTGGTAATGATTAATCGATAAGAGAGTGGCGGTGTCATCCTGAGCCGCCGAAGGACGGTCGAAGGATCTCAAAATTCGTCAATCGTGTTTCCCCTGGCGCGAGCGGCCGGATCAATGACATTCGCTCCAGCTGGGCCAACAGGATTCTGGCATTTTGAGATCCTTCGACCGTCCGTTGGCGGCCCAGGATGACACGGTCGCTCTTTTGTCTCGACGCTGAGTAACTCAACTGACAACGAAATACCACCCCACCAGGAGCCCTTACCTTGAAAGACATCCTCATCCTCGACGGCGCTCGCACGCCGATGGCCGAATACAACGGATCATTCAGTGACATCAGCGCCATCGACCTCGCTGTCGTCGCGGCCAAAGAAGCGCTCTCGCGCAGCGGCGTCGCTCCGGAAGATGTGAACCACGTCATTGTCGGCAACGCCCTGCAGACCTCCGGCGACGCCATCTACGGCGCGCGTCACGTCGGACTCAAAGCAGGCGTCCCGAAAGAAGTCCCGGCGCTCACGCTCAACCGCCTTTGCGGCTCCGGCATCCAGTCCATCGTCAGTGCCGCCCAACTGATCCAGCTCGATGAAGCGGCGACGGTTCTCGCCGGCGGCATGGAGAACATGTCGCAGGCACCGCACGTCATTCGCGGCGCGCGCAAGGGGCTCAAGCTCGGACAGGGCGCGCTCGAAGACTCGCTGATGGTGGCGCTGTTCGACAGCTACTGCGGCCTCTACATGGCCCAGACCTCGGACAATCTTGCGCGCAAGTACAGCATCTCGCGCGAGGAGCAGGATCAGTTCGCGATGCAAAGCCAGCAGCGTGCGTCGGCGGCGGAAAGCGCGGGACGTTTTAAAGAAGAGATCGTCGCCGTTCCCGTCGGGCGAAAAGGGGAGTTGGTCACCGCCGATGATCATCTCCGCCCCGACACGACGATGGAAGGGCTGGCCAAGCTCAAGCCTGCATTTGCCAAAGATGGATTCGTCACCGCAGGCAACGCCAGCGGCATCGTCGACGGCGCGGCCATGGTCGTCGTCACCAGCGCGGACAACGCCAAAAACAAAAAGCCGATCGGCCGCATCGTCTCGTGGGGCATCGCCGGATGCGATCCCGGCATCATGGGTATCGGTCCTGTTCCCTCGACGAAAATCGCGCTGAAGAAAGCGGGGCTCTCGCTCGCCGACATCGATCTGATCGAGATCAACGAAGCATTCGCCGGCCAGATCCTCGCCGTTTCGAAAGAGCTCGGCGTCGACATGGACAAGCTCAACGTCAACGGGGGCGCCATCGCCCTCGGCCATCCGCTCGCCGCATCGGGCACGCGCCTCGTGCTCACGCTCCTCTACGAGCTGCGCCGCCGCCAGAAGCGTTACGGCCTCGCCTCGGCATGCATCGGCGGCGGCCAGGGCATCGCCATGATCGTCGAGAGCCTCCAATGACTATGACAAGTGGAGCGCTGGCGTCCCGCCGGCTGGCCCGGCGGCGTCCCGCCGCCGTGTCCTGCTTCGTCGCGCTCTGTCTCTTCGTCGCCGCGAAAACACACGCCGTCGAGACCGTTCGCATCGCTCCCGTCATCAACGCTCCTGCCGGTGTCGCCGTCCACGGCTCGGCGGAGCTGCACGTCGGCGGCACCAGCACGATCCGCGGGCTCGACGGAACCGTCCTGACGACGAAGAAGATCGCCAGCGCCGACCGCGAGGAGTACGTCGACACGACGCTCGCCCGCGAGAACGGCAGCTCGCGCTTTCGCCGCGTCTACGGCCGCGTCATTCACGAGGAAGAATCGGGCAACACCCTCGGCGTGATGAACGGCCGCTCGATCTTGTTTTCGCTGAAGGGGAGAAACGTCACCGTCACGCCCGACAGCGGTCCACCTCTGACGATGGATGAAACGCAGGGCCTGATCGAGCTCGCCCAGCGCGCACTCCGCGTCGAAGTCGTCAACCTCTGCATCGCTCCGTACGCGCTGACGGTGGGCGCGTCGTGGACTGTCCCGGTCGCGTCGCTCGCCGATTGCTACGATGATCTCGGGCACGTCGTCAAGACGATTCCCGGCCGCGCCACGTTGCGCGCGATCGAGTCGCGCGACGGCCATCGCGTGGCCGTGATCGAGCTCTCCTTCGTCCGCTTGATCGACACGATGGGCGAGGTTCATTTCGACCGCGTCGCTGACGAGGCCATCACCTCGAAGATCGAAGTGACGCTCGACAATCCCATCAAATGGCGCCGCCTGACGCTGACGACCCTCTCTGGTGTCTCCCACCCGAAAGGCCCTACGAATCCATCCGTCACGATCGCATTGCAGGCAACGGAGACGTTGATCTCGGCACCGTGAGTTGGATCCGCAGATGACGCAGATGAACGCAGATGTCGATTGCCTTTTATCTGCGTTCATCTGCGTCATCTGCGTCATCTGCGGATCAGTCACAAGGTAACCATGAACAAACGAAACGCGATCAAGCTCGCTGTGCTCCTCCTTCTCGCAGGAGGCATGGCCGCGCTCTACTTCTCGCCCTTTCGCGCCTATCTCACTAAGGCGCACATCAAGGACCTCATCACCTGGTTGCGCGGGCTCTGGTACGGACCGATCGTGCTCATCGCCCTCTACGCGGTGGGCTGCGTCTTCGCGCTTCCCGCCAGCGTGTTCGTCATCGCCGCCGGCGTGATCTGGGGCTGGAAGTTGGGCGCCGTCTACGCGATCATCGGCGGTTTTCTCGGCGCCATCGCCGCCTACTACGTCGGTGGGTTTCTCGGCGAAGGACTGCTCGACAAATTCGGCAGCGTCGGCCGCAGCGTACGAAAACAGGTCGAGAGCTCCGGCTTCCTGTCGATGCTGATCGTTCGCCTCATTCCCGGTCCGCCGTTCGCCGTCTGGAACTACGCCGCCGGAGTAGCGAAGATGCGCTTCCGCGACTACGCGCTTGCCACGCTGATCGGCATCATCCCGTCGCACATCGTCTTCACCTACTGCGCCGACTCCCTCGTCAACGGTTCGATGACCGAAGGGCAGGCCATCAAGCGACTCGCCATCGTCTGCGCGCTGCTCCTCGCGCTGATCCTGATTCCGCTTTATATCAAAAAGCGGATGGGCGTGAAGACGATCGAGTAGGAGTGCGCGCGCGGCCGTTGTCAATTTCACTCTTCGCGGCGCGGAATGGGGTCAGGTCGAAAGTGAAAGTGACGGAACAGGAATCATGACAACGGGCGACACTCCGGTCCGTCACTTTCACTTTCGACCTGACCCCATTCACGGGTAATACCCCCGCAGCGTCTTCGTTTTTCCTTCGCTCACCTGCACCGTGATCTCGCGCCATTTCGATCCGGGCTTGACGCCTTCGGGTGGATAGAAGCCGAGGAGGTATTGGGAGCGGAGCTCGTTCTGGATGCCCGCGTAGATGCGCTGCAGTTCTTCGGCGCGATCGATGTAATAGACGTTGCCGCCCGTTTCGCTGCAGATCCTGCTGAACTTGTAGCGCACATCGACCTCGGCCGCGCCGATGCCGATCCCGATCCCATAGATGGGAACTGCGGCGCGGCGCGCGTACTCGATCGCCTGATCGAACGTGAACTTGGACGCGGTGTCCTTGCCGTCAGTGATGACGACCAGCGCTTTCTGTCCGCGCACGCCGGTGAAGTTGTAGAGCGAGTAGACGATGGCGTCGAAGAGGGCCGTCGATTCGTCGGCGCGGAGTTTCGCCAGTCCGGCATTGACTTCGGCGAGATTCGGCGACCAGCGCTGCTCGAGGCGCGGCTGCGCATCGAACGAGACGAGAAACGCGCGATCACCTTTGCGCAGCATGTTGCTGAAGAACTGCGACGCCGCTTTCTGCGCCTCGGCCATGCGCGGCTGCATCGAGCCGGATGTGTCGATGGCCAGACCGATCGACAGCGGCAGGTTGGTGACGTGCTCGAACTTCGCCACCGTCACCGGCTTCCCATCATCGAAGACCCTGAACGCATTCTGCTGCAGATCGTTCACCGGATGGCCGTCGCGCATCACCGTGGTCGGCAGCTCGACGAGGTGGACGTTGACCTCTTCCGCGAACTGCGGCGTGTTGAAGGTCACGACGTCTTCGATGGGCGGCTGCTCGGCCACATCTTTCAGCGACGCCACCGCGCGCAAGTAGCCGATGCCTTCCGTCGCCGGTACGTCGACGACCTGCATGTACGGCGGCCCGTAGAGCGTGGCTACGCGCGTCTGATTGAGAAAGAGCTCGAGTTTTTCGAGCTGCTTCCCGTCGGGAACTTTCACGGACATCTCCACGCGCGTTGGTCCATGCAGCTTCAACGCGACACGTGGGGAGACGATTCGGACGCGGAACGGATCGTTGCCCGTGTTCACGGCCGTCTCGTCGCCGGCAATCATTTCTCCCTTGCCGTTCAGCGCCAGAGCGCGGATGCGATGCACCTGCGGCACGCTGCCGAAATCGAGATCGAGCGCGTACGGCGGCTGACGCTTGGTCATCACCTTGTGCCCGTCGAGATAGAACTCGACGGCGGGAGATCCGTCGCCTTCGAACACGGTCTCGATGTGCTGCATCCCGCTGAGCAACTCGTCGGGTAGCGGAAGGATGCGCAGCGCCGGCGTGTGCGAGTCGATCCTCTCCCTGATCGCGGTGAGCGTTGCCGCGGACGCCTCTTCCTTCCGCTGTTTCTCCGGCGAGCCTGCATCCTCGGGGACGATGATCTTCTGCTCGACGATGGCCTCGCTGGTTCCGTTCAGATCGGCGACCTTGACGCGCGCCTGATACGTGGCTGGCTGCAGCAGACGGTCGATCACAACCGCAACCTGCTCGGACGTGACGTCTGCGGGATAGTCGAAGCGATAACGGTAGCTCTCGAATAATTGCTCGTCCTTGAGCACTTCGCCGACGACATCGAGACTGTAGAGTTTCGTTCCGCCGACTTCCTTCAACACGAGCTGCGAGCGCGGCACGAGAATCGTCAGCTCCGCCGCGGTACGGCTGCCTTGTTTTGCGGGGTAGGCGACCGTGAGTTGCGCCGGCAACGGTTTCGCGCCGGCGGTGGGCATGACGACCGAGTGAAAGATCTTGCGCACCTGTTCGGGATCGACAGCAGGAGGTTGAAAAAGCTTGCCATTGTCGAGCGTTCGCATGTGCGCAGAATTCATTGCGTTGATGGTTTCGTCGGCTTGGAGACACTCCATTTGCAAGTGCGACTGCGTCGTGCCCTTAACAATTCCGAAGACTCTGCTGATCGCTTCTTCTTCCGTGTTTGTGGTTGCGATCACTTTTCTGGACAGCAGGTCGTAATACGCATCGAGGCGCATTGAGTACGGCTGCCACAAGACGTAATCGACGCCGTTTCGAGGAATGTAGAAAAGGAAGCGGGCCGTGTTCTCGAAGCCTTTGAGATCCCGGAACGTCCAAAGCTCCATCGGCTGCAGAAGCTCACAATCGTGCGGCGTGTAGAGCTCCGCCGGTTCTCCGTGCAACAGATACGCTCGCGCGCGGTCCGAATTGAGCGATCGATAGCGCTCTTTCGCGGTCTCGATGCGATCGTAGTAAACCTGCCGGAACGTGCCGCTCGGCATTCCTTCGGTCAAGTCGTGCCGCCGCCAGAAATCGGTGATGTAGAGATCGCGTTGCGCGTCGCTCTCCAGGATCAGGAACGTGTCGCGCTCCGTCTCCTGCATGATCGGCTCGACATCGATCAGAAATTGCCGGTAGACCTCCGGGAGCTTCGCAATCCGTTCCTTCCGTTCGCTGCGGGAAAGCTTGACGGCGCTCGCTGGAGCGGGCAGCGTCTGGGCGGCGCCGGCAGCGCCGAGCATGAGGAGCAGAATCGCCGTCGCCGCGCGTTTCATGGGTAATAGCCGCGAATCGTTTTCGCTTTTCCTTCGCTCACCTGCACATCGACGGCGCGCCACTTCGAGCCGGCCTTGACGCCCTCGGGCGGATAAAAGCCGAGGATGTATTGAGAGCGGAGCTCGTTCTGGATGTCGGTGTAGATCCGGCCGAGATCAGAGGCCACGTCGATGTAATAAACGTTCCCGCCTGTCTCGGTGCAGAAACGATTCAACTTGTAGCGAGTGTCGATCTCGCTCATGCCGATACCGATGCCGATGGCGTAGATCGGAACGGCGGCGCGGCGCGCGTATTCGATCGCTTGGTCAAACGTGAATTTCGACGACGTATCTTTGCCGTCGGTCACGAGCACGAGCGCGCGTTGTCCGTGAACTCCGAGAAAGTTGTAGAGCGAGTAGACGACCGCGTCGTAGAGCGAGGTCGACTCCTCCGCGCGCAGTTTTGCCAATCCCGCGTTGACGTCCGCGAGCCGCGGCGACCAGCGCTGGATGAGCTGCGGCTGCGAATCGAAGGACACGAGGAACGCGCGGTCGCCTTTGCGCATCACGTTCGTGTAGAACTGCGAGGCCGCTTTCTGCGCCTCCGACATCCGCGGTTGCATCGACGCCGAGGTGTCGATGGCCAGTCCGATGGAGAGCGGCAGATTGTTCACGTGCTCGAACTTCGACACCTTCACCGGTTTCCCTTCGTCCATGACCTTGAACGCAGCCTGAGCGAGGTCATTGATCGGACGTCCGTTGCGCAGCACTGTCGTCGGCAACTCGACGAGATGAACGTTCACCTCTTCCATGAACTGCGGCGAGTTGATCATGACCAGATCTTCGACGGGCGGCTGCGGATCGTCTTTCAACAACGCCACGGCGCGGATGTAGCCGACGCCTTCCTGCACCGGAATATCAATCGTCTGCACGTATGGCGGCCCGTAAAGCGACGCCATCTTCGTGTCGTTCAAAAACAGTTCGACATGATCGAGCTTCTTCCCCTCGGGGACATTGACGCCCATCTCGACGCGCGTGCGGCCGTGCAGCTTGAACGCGATGCGCGGCGAGATGATGCGCACGCGGAACGGATCGTTGCCGGTGTTGAGGACGAGCTCATCGCCGGCGATCGATTCGCCCTTGTCGTTGACCGCCACCGCGCGCACGCGCCGCACCTGCGGCACGTTGCCGAAGTCGAGATCGAGCGTGTACGGCGGCTGGCGCTTCGTCATCACCTTCTTGCCGTCGAGGAAAAAGTCGACCGACTTGATGTCATCCCCAAACGCGATCGTCTCGATGTGCTGGATACCGCTGAGAAGATCGTCAGTGAGCGGGACGATGCGCAACCGCGTCGTGTTGGATTCGATGTCGTCCTTGAGCTGCGTCAACGCAGTCGTGACGTTTTCTTTCGCTTTCTGCTGCTCGGGCGTATCGAAGATTTCCGGAACCGTGATCGGCTTCTCCACGATTGCCTCGGCGCCGGAGTTGATGTCCTGCACGCGGACGCGGGCGATGTAGTCGGCCGGACGGAGGAAGCGGTCGATTACGACGGCGACTTTTTCGTCCTGCAGATCGCCCGGATAGTCGAAGCGGTAGCGGTAGTTCTCGAAGAGCTGATCGTCTTTCAGTACCTCGCCAGTGACGTCGAGGCTGTAGAGCTTCGTGTTGTTGACATCCTTCAGCGTGAGCTGCGACCGCAGGACCATGATCGTGATCTCGGCGTCGGTGCGGCTGCCCTGTTTGGCCGGGTACTTGACGCTCACCTCGTGCGTGAGCTTCGGAACGTTCGGATTGGCGAGGACGACCGAGCGCAGGATCTTGTGGACGTCTTCTTCGTTCACCGGCGGCGGCTCGAAGACTCGCTGGAGGTCGTGTTTGTTGAGCTGCGATTGATAGACCGCGCGCAGATACTCGTCGCCGTTCATGCATTGCAGCTCGATGTTGGTGACGCCGGCGCCTGCGCTAGCCGGACCGAAGACACGGCCGACCGACGCCTGCCCAGTGATGTCGATGCCCATCTCGTCCTGTGAGATCAACTCCTTCATCGCATCGGGATCGATCGGGTTGAAAAGGCGGAAGTCGATTCCATTGCGCGGCTTGAAAAAAAGAAAGCGCACGTTATGTCCCATCAGCGGGATGAACGCGTATTTCCAGATCTCGGCCGGCTGCACCAGGCGGCAGTCGAACTTGATGCGCTCGCTCGGCTCGCCTTGAATCAGATAAATGCGTCCGCGATCGGAGGAGACGTTCCTGAACTCTTCCTTCGCCGTTTCGAGGCGCTCGTAGTACTGGTCGCGAAAGCTGTGATTGGTCGTGCCGTTGGCCACGTCGCGCCGGCGCCAGAACTCGGTGATGTAAATCTCGCGTTGCGGATCGGTTTCGAGGATCAGGAACGTGTCGTATTCCGCCGGGTTCATGATCGGCTCGACGTCGGTAAGAAACTGGCGGTACTTGTCGGAAAGGTTCCTGATGCGCTCTTTGCGCTCGCGTCGTGAGAGTTTGCGGACGCCGAGGTCGGGGGCGGGTTTCGCGTCTTTGGCGGGAGCCGCTTGCGCTGGCGGATTTGGCGCAGGAGCAGCCGGAGGATTGTCCGTCCGCGCTGCTGCGTTGACCGCAATCGAGTTGACGATAAAAAGCAGCACCCCACACCACCGCATCTTCTTCATGACGGGACCTCGGGATACGGACAACAATAGACGACTCTCATGCGCATCTACCTCGACAACAACGCCACCACGCCGCTCGATCCTGCCGTTCTGGCAGCCGTCGAAACGGCGCTGCGTGATGTCTTCGGCAACGCATCCAGCATTCATAAAGAAGGCCAGAGCGCTCGCCACGGGATCGAGGATGCTCGCGAGTCGGTGGCGCGCCTGATCGCTGCCGAAGCGCGAGACGTCATCTTTACCAGCGGCGGCACTGAGTCTAACAACGCCGCGATCTTTGGCGCGGCCGGCCACGACGGTCGTCATCACATTGTCACAACCGCGATCGAGCATCCCTCCGTGATCGAGCCGGTGACGGAATTGGAACGGCGCGGCCACAGCGTGACGATCGTCCCGCCGTCGCGGAGTGGCGTCGTCGATGCGGATGCCATCATCGCGGCGCTGCGGCCTGAGACGCGGCTCGTGTCGGTGATGCTGGCCAACAACGAGACGGGAGTGATCCAGCCTGTTGCGGAGGTCGCGCGCGTTTGCCGCGAGCGCTCGATCCATTTTCATTGCGACGCTGTGCAGGGAGCGGGGAAGATCGCGATCGACGTGAACGCGCTCGGCGCCGACACGCTGGCGCTTTCCGCGCACAAGCTCCACGCACCGAAGGGAATCGGCGCGCTGTACGTTCGCCGCGGCCTTTCACTCGATCGCCACATCCTCGGCGGCGCGCAGGAGCGTAGGCGACGCGCGGGAACGGAGAACGTCCCTCTCGCGATCGCATTCGGTGTTGCCGCGGAGCTTGCGCGCGAACCGAATGGTGCCGGCGTGATGCGCGATGATCTCGAGCGCGCGCTCCGCGACTCAGGACTCTCGATCGTCATCAATGGCGACGACGCGCCGCGCATCCCGAACACGAGCAGCGTGACGTTCCGCGGCGCCGACGCCGAGGGAATCGTGATCGGACTCGATCTGCGCGGCGTCGCGGTATCAACCGGCGCTGCCTGCTCGTCCGGCCGCGTTGAGCCGAGTCACGTGCTTCTGGCGATGGGACTGACGCCCGATGAAGCGCGCAGCACGATCCGCTTCTCGTTGAGCCGCTTCACGACGCGGGATGAGATCGAGCGAACGGTGACGCTGCTGCGCGAGGTGGTGCCGAGGTGCTTGGCGACCGCGAGGGAAACGTAGGTCGGACTCTCCAGTCCGACTCTCACGTGACGCCGCACTGAGTCGGACTAGAGAGTCCGACCTACGTCCGATGTGCTGTCACACGCGTCTCTGCTACCACCCCCCACTCCCACACCCCACCCCAGCAACACCGAATATCCCTTGATCCACGCCGGTTTGTCTGAGACAGTTAAAACGGTCCTGATGTCGGAAAATCACATTCTCACGGGCGATCTTGCGCGCATTCAGTTGCCGGACGTCCTAAGTTTCATCTCCATGATCCGTGGCACGGGCAAGCTACTGCTGCGCAAAGCGGCCATGGAGCGCTCGATTCACTGGAAGGACGGCGAGATCATCTTTGCCTCCTCGAATTCTCCCGAGCACTCGCTGGGGATGTTCCTCCTGCGCAACGGCAAGATCACGCAGGAGGAGTACGAGGACTCGAAGCGCAAAGTAACCGCCCAGATGCGTCACGGAAAACTTCTCGTGCAGATGGGCGCGATCTCGCCGAAAGACCTCTGGTGGGGCGTGAAGAATCAGGCGCTGGAGATCATCTACTCTCTTTTCGGCTGGAAAGAGGGGAGCTTCGTTTTCGGCGACGCCACCGACGAGCTTCTGAACGAACGGATCGTGCTCTCAATCAACACGTCGACCGTGATCATGGAAGGAATTCGACGGCTCGATGAGACGGCGATGATCCGCGAGAAGATCACCAGCCTCGACATGGTCTTCGTCAAGGAGCAGGGTGCGGTGCCGGACTTCGGAGCGCTCGACATGAGCGAGCATGAGGTCGCGCTCTACAACAATATCGATGGCAAACAGAACATCCGCACGCTGATCAGCCGCTCGGAGATGACCGAGTTCGAAGTGACGCGCATCCTGTTCCAGCTCCTTTCTGCGCGCCTCATCGAAGTCTCGTCGGAAGAGAAATCGTTCCGCCCCGTCTTCCTCGACGTCGAGGACTCGCCGGAGCTGCTGAAAGTGATCTCGACCTACAACGACATGTTCGGACGGCTGTACGACGCGCTTCTCGCCGCAGTCGGTGAGGAAACGGCGCGCGACATCGTGATGACCGCGATGCAGAATGCCGAGAGCGACGAGCTCTGGAGCGGCGTCTTCTTCGATCAGTTCGGCCGCTTCGACGAGAACATGCTCATTGCCAATATCTCGGAGCTGCCGTTCGAGCGCCGCAAAGCCGTCCTCGACGAAGGGCTGAACACGCTGCTCTCCGTCCAGCTCTTCGAGGTCTCGCAACACCTCGACTCCGCCGGCAAAGTCGACGTCTTCCGCTTCATCAGCGATCAGAAAGCATCGCTGGAATCGTCGTTTCTTTCGTAAGCAGATTTCGCCGCCGGCGCCAATTCCGCTGTCATCCTGAGTCGCCGAAGGACACGAAGTGCCGAAGGACGATCGAAGGACCCCCCGCCTATGTGCCGTGTTGTTTTTGCCGACCGCCCACCCGTACAGAATCAGGGGGTCCTTCGACCGTCCTCCGCCGCGATGCCTGCCGGTTGTCAGTCCAGCGTAAGGCGCGGCTGCGGCGGCTCAGGATGACAGCGGTTGTTTAGATGCCTGACGTCTTGCAACCAGCACCATTCCCGCCACGAAAATGATCACGCTGATCAACTGCGCGACGGTGAACGGGCCGAGGAAGCGGTCGTCTTTTGCGCGCACGATCTCGACCAGGAAGCGCTCGATTCCCATCATGATGAGGAACGCACCGAAGACGCGGCCTTTCGGGTGCGGCTTGCGCGAAAGAGTCAAAAGAATCGCGAACATCACGAACGCCGAGGCCGATTCGTAGAGCTGCGTGGGATGAACGCGCAACACCTGATCGGGCGGAATCGACGCGTCGACGTGCACGCCGAACTGCCGCAATGATTCCGCAGTCGTCGGCGGCGATCCTTTCGGAAAGGCGATGCCGATCCACGAGTCAGTCGGACGGCCGTAGTCGTCGCCGACCAGGAAGCAGCCGATGCGGCCGAGCGCGTAGCCGATCGCCATCCCCGGCGCCGCGGCATCAGCAACGGTGAAGTAGTCGAGCTTCTTGTAGAGGATGTAGCCGGTGCAGCCGAGAAGGCCACCGATCAGACCGCCGTACCAGACGAGTCCCGCGCGGTCGAGGAGCAGATGCCAGTCGCGGAAAAGAATGGCGTAGTAGATCTTCGCTCCGGCGATCCCGCAGATGGCGGCCGTCATGACGACCGATGAGGCCGTATCGTCGCTGAGACCGTAGCGGCGGAACTGCCGCGTCAGCACCCACCCTCCGACGATGAAGGCGAGGAACATCATGAGACCGAAGGTGGTGATCTCGAACGAGCCGATTTTGAGAAGGGTCGGATACATGCGGCGCGAATGATATACGCGCGGCGTGCGAGCGTCTCACCCGCGTGGAGGCAGCATGTTAGAAAGTCAAAGGCCTTTCACGCGGAGACGCGGAGGAGCGGAGAACACCTTTTTCTTCTCCGCGTCCTCCGCGTCTCCGCGTGACCCGTCTCCCCAGAAATCAGTACTGCGCAACACGCGCCGCATACGCGTCGAAGTTCGCCATCATCTCGTTCAGCGAATCGCCTCCGAACTTCTCGCGCATGGCATCGGCCAGCGCGATCGCCAGCATCGCTTCGCAGACGACGCCGCAGGCGGGGACGGCGGTGACGTCGCTCCGTTCCCACTGCGAGCGATGTGGCTCGTGCGTTTCGATGTCGACCGAGGGTAGTCCGCGCCGCAGCGTGGAGATCGGCTTCATATAGGCGCGCACGACGACATCCTGTCCGTTGGTAACGCCGCCTTCCAGTCCGCCGGCGCGATTCGAGTTCCGGTGATAGCGCCGCTCTTCATCGAAGTAGATCGGATCGTGCACTTCGGATCCGACGCGCTGCGCTACCGCGACGCCATCGCCGATCGCAACGGCCTTCACCGCGTGGATGGAGAGGATGGCTTGTGCGATCCGCCCGTCGAGTTTCTCGTTCCACTGCACATAGGAGCCGAGTCCGACGGGAACGTTGTGCGCCGCGGCGACGATCGTGCCGCCGAGGGTCTCGCCAGCTTCGCGAGCGCGATCGACTTCGGCGACCATCGCCGGCTCCGCATCACGATTGACGGCGCGCATCGGCGAGTCGTCGTCGACGGCAACCAGCTCGTCCCACGACGGCGCGTAGTTCGGATCGCCCGCGGCACCGATCGAGACGACGCCGGAGCGGAGCTCGATGCCGAACGCGCGCAGCAACTCTTTGGCGATGGCACCAGCCGCGACGCGCGAGGCAGTCTCGCGTGCCGAGGCGCGCTCGAGGATGTCGCGAAGATCGCGGCGGTCGTACTTCATGCCGCCGATCAGATCGACATGCCCCGGACGCGGCGCGTGCACGCGCCGCTTCTGCGCCTCGGCGGCATCGACGTCCCACACGCCCATCGCCGCTTCCCAGTTTTTGAAATCGTCGTTGCGGACCACGATGGCGATCGGAGCGCCGATCGTCTCGCCGCCGCGGACGCCGCCGGCGATCTCGGCCTCGTCGTGCTCGATCTTCATCCGCCCGCCGCGGCCGTATCCGTGCTGGCGCCGCGCCATGTCGCGGTTGATGCGCGCGCGATCGAGCCGCACGCCCGCAGGCATGCCGGTGACGATCACCGTCAGTTGCGGCCCGTGCGATTCGCCGGCGGAAACGAATGTGAAGCGGGACATGGTTCGCAGTTTAATGCAGGGACGATCTGCGAACATCTGCGTCATCTGCGGAAAGGCTTTTATCCGCAGATGAGCGCAGATCGACACAGATAGATGCGGGATACACTTCGCTGATGGACAAGCAATCCCTTCGCGATCTCTTCCCGGTCACGAAGAACGTCGTCTACTTCAATCACGCCGCGGTCGGGCCATTGTCGACGCGCGCGTATGAGGCGATGGAGCGCCAGGCCCGCGACCAGCGCGAATTCGGTGCGCTGCATTGGCGTGATTGGTACGCCGAGTATGTTCACTTGCGCAAGGCGGCCGCGCGGCTCATCGGAGCGGAGCAGGACGAGATCGCCATTCTGAAGAACACGTCGGAAGGCTTGTCGTTTGTGGCCGAAGGATTCCGTTGGGAGCGGGGAGACAACGTCGTCATCACCGATCTGGAGTTCCCGTCGAACTCTACTCCCTGGAGAAAGCTTGACAGAAAGGGAGTGGAAACCCGAATTGCGCGGAGCAACGACGGAGGGATCACAGTCGGCGATCTGGAGCGATGCGTCGACGAGCGGACGCGCATCCTCAGCATCTCGTCGGTGGCGTTCCACAACGGATTCGCGGCCGACCTCGATGCCATCGGCGCGATGTGCGCGCGGCGGAACGTGTTGTTCTGTGTCGATGCCATCCAGTCCGTCGGCGTGCTTCCGACAGACGTGCGTCGATCGAACATCGCCTTTCTCGCCGCGGACGGTCACAAGTGGATGTGTGGCGCCGAAGGAGCGGCGATTTTTTTCGTCGCGGCCGAACATCGCACCAAGCTCGAGGTCCTCGAAAACGGCTGGACGAACATCGTCCGGAAAGGAACGTTCCTCGACTACTCGATCGACCTTCTGCCGGACGCGCGCCGCTTCGAGGCGGGATCGCTCAACACGAACGGCATCTACGGCCTGCGTGCGGCGATCGATCTGCTGCTGGAGATCGGCATCGGCGACATCGCGGAAGAGACGACGCGCATCGCCGCGCTGCTGGCCGAGCGGCTGGAAGCGATCGGCTGGCAGGTCGCGTCGCCGCGCCCGATCCGCTCCGGCATCGTCGGCGCCTTTCCGCCGGCGCCGGATACGTCGCTGCTCAAATGGCATCGCCTGCTGGAAGAGCGCGGCGTCGTCTGCGCGCCGCGCGAAGGGATGCTCCGCTTCTCACCACATTTCTACAACGACGAGGACGAGGTCGAGCGCGTGATCGCAGCGCTGTCCGCGTAGTGTCTCTCTCCGCGTCCCCCGCGTCTCCGCGTGAACCGCCTTTGACTCTCAAAAAACCACTAGAATCATCCCAAACCCTGCGCGGGTGAGTGTGCGATGCGCGGAGCAGGGCCAACGACAACGACCCCATGACCACGACCTACGACAGTTCTGCCATCGAAGTCCTCACCGGACTCGAGCCGGTCCGCAAACGGCCCGGCATGTACACCACCACCGAGCGCCCCAACCATCTCGCGCAGGAAGTCATCGACAATTCGGCCGATGAAGCCATCGCCGGTCATTGCGACGAGATCGTCGTCACGCTGCACGACGACAACTCGCTCACCGTCGCCGACAACGGACGCGGAATGCCGGTCGATCGCCACGCCAAAGAAGGCGTCACCGGCGTCGAAGTCATCCTCACCCGTCTCCACGCCGGTGCGAAGTTCTCCGACAAGAGTTACCGCTTCTCCGGCGGTCTTCACGGCGTCGGCGTCTCCGTCGTCAACGCGCTCTCGAAAAAACTCGAAGTCCGCGTCCGCCGCGACGGCAACGAATACCTGATGGTCTTCGGCGACGGCAAGAAAAAACAGGAACTCAAAATCATCGGTCAGGTCGGCAAGCGCAACACCGGCACGACGATCCGATTCTGGCCCGACGAGAAATTCTTCGACACGCCGAAGATCAATGTCCCGCGCCTCAAGCATGTCATGCGCGCCAAGGCAGTTCTCGCGCCGGGCCTCCGCCTCCGTTTCATCAACGAGAACGACCAGGCCGACAACGAGGAGTGGCACTACGAGAACGGACTGCCGGCGTATCTGATGTCGGAGCTCGCCGGCCTGACCACGATTCCGGAGATGCCGTACGTCGGCACGTTCAAGGGATCGAACGAAGAAGTCGATTGGGCCGTGGTCTGGCTTCCTGAGGACAGCGATCTCGTCACCGAGTCGTATGTGAATCTGATTCCGACGGCGCAGGGCGGCACGCACGTCAATGGATTCCGCACGGGACTCACCGAGGCCATTCGCGAATTCTGCGAGTTGCGAAATCTGTTGCCGCGCGGCGTCAAGCTCGCGCCGGAAGATGTCTGGTCGCGCTGCAGCTACATCCTCTCGCTGCGGATGACGGAGCCCCAGTTCACCGGCCAGACGAAGGATCGGCTCTCGTCACGCGAAGCATCCGCATTCGTCTCCGGCGTCGCGCAGGACGCGTTCTCGATCTGGCTGAACAACAACGTCGCCGACGCCGAGCGCATCGCCCAAGTTGCCATCGCCTCGGCCATGACGCGATTGCGGCAGGGCAAGAAAGTCGAGCGCAAGAAACTCACGAGCGGTCCCGCGCTTCCGGGAAAGCTCGCCGATTGCACATCGACCGATCTCAGTCTCACAGAGCTCTTCCTCGTCGAAGGCGATTCCGCCGGCGGCTCGGCGAAGCAGGCCCGCGACCGCGAGTACCAGGCCATCATGCCGTTGCGCGGGAAGATCCTGAACACGTGGGAAGTCGATCCGAACGAAGTTCTCTCCTCCCAGGAAGTTCACGACATCGCCGTGGCCCTCGGCGTCGATCCCGGCTCCGACGATGTGCGAGGACTGCGCTACGGCAAGGTCTGCATCCTCGCCGACGCCGACTCCGACGGCGCGCACATCGCCACGCTCCTGACCGCGCTCTTCGTCCGCCATTTCCGCAAACTCGTTCTCGACGGCCGCATTCACGTGGCCATGCCGCCGCTCTATCGCATCGATGTCGGCAAGAACGTTTTCTACGCACTCGACGACCAGGAGCGCAACGGCATCCTGCAGCGCATCGAAGCGGAAGGGATCCGCGGCAAGGTCAATATCCAGCGATTCAAAGGCCTCGGCGAGATGAATCCGCTGCAACTCCGCGAGACAACAATGAACCGCGACACCCGCCGCCTCGTCCAACTCGATCTGGTCGCCGAGGATGGCGCAGACGCGATGATCGACATGCTGCTGGCCAAGAATCGCGCCGGTGATCGGAAGCAGTGGCTGACGGACGAAGGGGACAAGGCGGAGATTTTGGAGTGATCGAGCGCTCCCGTCGCCCGGCGCAACGAGTTGCTACGGGGTCGTAGAACTGAGAATGTTGAATGTTGAATGTTGAGTGTTGAGTGTTAGATGTTGAATGGGCGGCGGATTCTTATCGTTCGCATATCACCATTCACCATTCAACACTTAACATTCAACACTCAACATTCCACTTTGTTTCTCAGTGTAGGCGTCCCAGGCGCATGGGCCCAAGCTGAATTTGAAGGGACGGTGCAGCCCCGTCTGCTACCCTGACGCAATGTCCACCGTCGCTCCCGCGCCGCCGCAATCTGAGCGGCTCCTGGCGCTCGACGTCTTTCGCGGTATCACCATCGCCGGAATGTTGCTCGTCAACAATCCTGGCACGTGGAGCGCGATCTATCCGCCGCTCGAGCATGCGCCGTGGCATGGCTGGACGCCGACCGATCTCATCTTCCCGTTTTTCCTTTTTATCGTCGGCGTGACGACGCATCTCTCGCTCAGCAAACGCGATCCGGCGACGCTGACGATGACGATCATCCGCCGCGGATTGCTGATCGTCCTCGCTGGTCTCCTGCTGAACGCGTTTCCTTTCTTCTGGTGGGGAAAGACTCCCGGCATCGCCGATCCGACGTTTCTTCAGCGCGTGATCTGGCGCGTGCAGCATTTGCGCTTCATGGGCGTACTGCAGCGGATCGGATTCGCGTACATCGGCGCGGGTCTGTTGACGTTGCGCACGTCGCGCAAACAACAGATCGCCATCGTCATCGCCATCCTCCTCGGCTACTGGCTGATCATGACGCTCGTGCCGGTGCCGGGCACGGGAACGATCGGCTACTTCCTGCTCGATCAGCCCGAGAAAAATCTCGCCGCCTACACCGACCGTCTGATCCTCGGCGTGAATCACATCTGGGCCTCGTCGAAAACGTGGGACCCCGAGGGACCGCTGTCGACGATTCCGGCAATCGCGACGGCGATGCTCGGCATCTTCGCGGGACGCTGGCTGACCGACAAGAGCCGCACGCTCCTCGAGCGCATCGCGGGTCTGTTCGGCGTGGGATGTCTGGCGATGGTGGCGGGCGAGTTGTGGGGCTGGGTTTTTCCGATCAACAAGAATCTCTGGACGTCGAGCTACGTCGTCTTCACCGCCGGCTTCGCCTGCGTGATGCTGGCGACGTGTTTGTGGATTCTCGATGTGCATCAAGTCCGCGGATGGGCGCGGCCGTTCGTCATCTACGGCGTCAATCCGCTCGTGGCGTTCGTCGGATCGGGAATCATGGCGCGCTGCACCGACTCGCTCATCAAGCTCGACATCGGCGGGAAAAAGGTCTCGCTGCATCAGGCCGCTTACGACGCGCTCTTCGCTCCCTGGTTCCCCGCAAAGTTCGCCTCGCTCCTCGGCGGACTGGCCTTCGTCGCCCTCTGGCTGGCGATTTTGTGGGTGCTCGATCGCCGCAACATCATTGTGAAGTTGTAAACGGAGTGGTTGCGGGACGGTCGAATCCAAGTATTCTTCAAGCGTTTGCTTGACAAAGTCATGATCCGGGAGAAAACGTCGATGCGGAGAGCGATAGGGACAGCCGTTGCGATTCTGTTTGCGGCAATCGGAGCGGCGGCACAAACAGCACATAGCAGCGCACAGCACGATCACTCGATGATGATGGCGATGTCGTCGGAAGCGCGCGAAGAGCATCTCGCTCACCTCCGGGCGCTTCTCGAGGCCGGATCGTCGCACGGACCGGTGATTCCGCAGCCGCAGAGCGTTACGGCGCTGGCGGTGCAGAACATCACGATCACGGCGAGGAGCTTCACCTTCACGCCGTCGTCGTTCACGGTGAATCAGGGAGATCAGGTCATCATCACGTTCACCGTTCCCGCGAATGACGCGTCAACGGTCGGACATGGTCTTGTGATGTCGACGTATGTCGAGAATGGCGTGGACTGCCTCCGAGGAGAGAGCAAAGAGATCCGATTCACGGCGACGACTCCAGGGGCGTTTCAATTTGCCTGCGACGTGTCGGACTGCGGCACGGGACACAGCAGCATGTCGGGCTTGATGATCGTGAAAGCGGTGACGAATCCGGCACCGACGATCAGCAGCATTTCTCCGAACAGCGGTAGCACGGCTGGCGGCACCGTCGTCACGATCAACGGAACCGGATTCTCAGGCTCCTCGGTCAAGTTCGGCGGCACTGCGGCGACGAATGTCTCCGTGACCGCGACCGCGATTACGGCCACGACTCCTGCGCACGCCACCGGCAAAGTGGACGTCGTCGTTACGAACGGCGACAACCAGACCGCGACCCTAACGCAGGGCTACACCTACACGGTACCCGGTCCGACGATTACGAACGTTTCGCCAAATACCGGTCCGACATCGGGCGGAACAGCGATCACGATCACCGGCACCGGCTTCCAGAACGGCGCGACGGTGAAGATTGGCGCGCTCGCCGCGACAGACGTAACCGTCGTCAGCGCCACCTCGATCACCGCGCGCACGCCCCTCGGGCCTGCGACGGAACAACTGACCGTCGACGTCGTCGTCACGAATCCCGACGCGACGAAAGCCACTGCCACCGGCGGCTTCACCTACGGAGTGCCGGCGCTGGCGATCGTGAGCGTCACGCCGAACAGCGCGTTGCCTACAGGCGCGCCCGGCGCCGCACCGGTTACCGTCACGATCTACGGCGCCGGCTTCACCACCGCCCTCGCGCCACCGACCGTCACTGTCGGCGGCGTCGCCGCGACGAACGTTCAAGTGATCGATCCTGTGACGTTGCACGCGACGTTCGCAACACAAGCCGCCGGCTCACCAAAGGACGTCGTCGTAACAGCCGGCAGCACGAGCGTCACGCTCAAAACCGCCTTCTCATTCCAGAACGCGCCATCAAGACATCGCGCCACAAAACACTGATCGATGATCAACGGGCGCCCGGCGATGCCGGGCTCCTGCAATCGGCGAGCGCAAGTCCTACTGCGACGAGGCATCTCATCTAATCAGGGAATCTGCAGCTCTTCGACCCCCAATCAGCCCTTTTTCAGCTCCTGCTTTTTCCGCAATGCGTTTCTCTTCTGCGGCGGTATTCATTTCGATGGCCGCGATTACGAGAGCGCTGAATCGTATTACCGCCGCGTCCTGAAAAACGCCGAACAGACTTCTTATGATTATTTCGACGCCCAAACCCACCTCGGGCGCATCGCCTACAACAATACGACGACGCGATCGTCATTCGAGAAAGCTGTGCAAGCCCAGAAACTCCGCGAAAACGAATCAATCGTCGACGCCTGTTTCTGCTCGCCCGCACCCACCTCAAGCGCAACGACCCCGCCAGCGCCCGCCCCTACCTGGAAAAGATCGCCGCCTCGGAAGTAAGGTACGACAAAAAGGCGCAAGCCGCGGAGCTGCTGGGGAAGATCGCGTAGCGGCGCCGATTGTGCTTGTGGCGTCGGCGCCACCTACGGGCACTTGCTGCCGCGACGGCCATATCTTGGCTCACAATCCAAAGAGCAGACCCTTTACGCACGAGCCGGAAGTATGGCGAGCCGCGGCCTTAGGCGAACCGCACAGCCTTTAGTTAGAGTAAAGCACATCAAGAAAAGTGCGGAGACCGGGTAGGGATTTGTCTCTCCGCGTCACTCCTACCAATAGAGAGAGCGGTTCATCCTCACCGACATTGAATCTGGTCTGCAATTTAACATGCTTCGTTGGCGTGTGCGCTCAGGCCGCCCGGCCTGAAGACATTGACATCAGGAAGCCGAGAATCTTGAGATGAGATCAGAAGCGGGAATCCGAGGAACTACTGCGTCCGTCAACGTAAGGGGAATACGATGTTGAATCGACTGAAGTGCTGCCTTTTCGCAGCTCTCATGTTGTCCGCAGTGCGCGTGGTAGCCCAAAGACCGCTCGCTTCTCCGAGCGAGAGGCTCGTGAGCATGGCGCCCTGCCGCCTTATCGATACGCGAGTGAATGCGCCAGCGAGCAACGCGGAGGAGACGGCGCGCCGCTTCGACGTCGCCTCCACACGCTGCGGACGCTTTGTGCCGGGGATCGCAACGGCGTATTCGATGCGAATCACCTCGTATGACCGCGCGAATGACGGCAAGAACCCGGTGCAGGTAGCCGGGGCTCAGGCGCCATTGTCGCGCCATCCGGCAGGGCCGCCGATCACGTTTCCCGTGCCGCCCGGTTCGCACATTACCGTCGATCTGGAAGGCTATTACGTTCCACCAAATACGCCGGTAGACCCCACGCTGGAAAGCCTGTCGGCCACCGTGACGGCATCGACCAGCAGCCAGTCCTTGACGCCGCGAGCGTTGTCCACGGGCCCGCCTCTCCGACCGAAGACAGAGGTGTTAGAGAACGGGACAGCCGGCGAGATGTATCTCGATGCTACCCGAGTTGGCGATACCGGCGTCTTTGGCATCGCCTCCTCGCCGCATCCATGGGTCAGGATGATGAGCGGTGACGTCGATGCCTCGACCGGATTTGGTGTTTATAACGGTAACTACTCGGAGCTGATGCGAGTCAGTTCCAACGGCCCCACGAGGATGATCCAGAATTGGTCGTATCTCAGCGGCCGCACGGACTATCGCGAAACACAAAACATCCCAAACAACGTTATAAACGAGGTCAAAATCGTTAATCCGCGGGATGCCGCAGGTGGTGCCGCCTCTCGTGTCGTATTCTTCGACGCAACAAGCGTCGACGAGGTTGGCTCGCCTGCGACGACCAAGTTTCAGGCGTTCACACTGGGGTACTACGGGCAGCAAAATATCAACTTCGATTCGCAACTTCACTACCATTGGCCCGGCGTGCCCTTTTATCACTTCCGCGCGTACTCGGCGACGGGTGGGGGCTCGGGCGCCGACCCAGACAAGGCCACATTCTGGGTGAAGGCGGACACTGACTTCGATTCGCTGCACGCCACCCGCGCGGACATGTACGTAAGCGGTCGCGTCGGTATCGGCAAACTTCCTGATCCGGCGTATGCGCTGGACATTAACGGCGTCATTCGCGCCACGCAGGTAATTGGTGCCGCATACCAGGATGTGGCTGAGTGGGTCCCCGCCACATCGGCGATGCCGCCCGGGACTGTGGTGGTACTCAATCGCGGTAAAAATAACGAAGTGACACCGGCGTGGCAGGCATACGACACGGCGGTTGCCGGAGTCGTATCTGCGCAGCCGGGCCTCCTTCTCGGCGAGGACTCAGTCGACAAAGCAAAGATCGCGACAATGGGCCGCGTAAAGGTTCGCGTTGATGCAGCCAAAGCAGCCATCGCGGTTGGCGACCTTCTCGTCACGAGTGGCCGCCCCGGCATGGCCATGAAATCCGAGCCCCTCGACCTCGGCGGCGTGAAGATCCATCGTCCGGGTACATTGATTGGGAAAGCGCTCGAACCACTCGCAAGCGGAGAGGGGGAGATTCTTGTACTACTCAGCCTGCAATAGTGGCTTGAGTCTCGATACCGTTGCGGGCTCTAGGCGCCTTCACAACCTTGTATTGCTTTGTCTCCTGTGGAAGTAATCTTAGCGTGCCCATACCTGAAAGATCGCTGTGTCGTGACGCTACTCCGCGAGGTAACGATCGCGTTTGATCGGACCTGTATGGCGTTGGGGGATACTTGCTGCGATTACGGCGTGCGTCACGAAGATCGGTCAGTATGGGTAAAGAACGTTGGTTTTCAGATTGCCGAGAGGCGTCACAAGGGGTCCTATATGCGTAAACTGTCTCTCTGCTCCGTTGCAACGATCTCGTTCGTTCTTATCGCCGCCACCTCCACCGCGCAGTGGCTTCCCCAACCGCCGATAGGCTCGGGACCTATCTATTACAACGGCGGCAACGTCGGTGTCGGCACTGGGGCGAATCCAGTTGCGCTCTTGGAGATTCGGAAACTAGCCACCCCGGACCTATTCCGAGTGGGTGACGGAACGAATTACATGAACTGGTACGGTGCCGGCTCCAACGACATCAACGCGTATGGGAGTGCTTTCCGCCTATACTCGAATAGCAGCGGCTTCCAATTTAGAACAGGCGCGGCAGACCCAGCGGTTACAATCCTGAACAACGGCAACGTCGGTATCGGAACGCCAACACCGAACTTTCGGCTTCAGGTCACCGCGGATGGTAATGGCCTGTGGCCTGGCGACAACGGCGGCGGCCAATTAGCTTTGACCGGCGCCTCGGACACCACAAAACGCTTGGGATTGATGATCGACACGACGAATAACGTCGGCGTCATCGCAGCGGAGCACTATCAGATTAGTCCCTATAATCTTGCTTTGCAGCCTGGCGGCGGCAACGTAGGCATTGGGACGGTCAGCCCCAATTTTCGGCTTCAAGTCACCGCGGACGGCACCGGAATCTGGCCCGCAGACAATGGGAGCGGGCAATTCGTTCTGGCTGGCGCCACAGATGGCACAAAGCGCTTAGGGTTCATGATCGACACGACCAACAACGTCGGCGTGATCGCGGCGGAGCAATATCAAGTCAGTCCCTATAATCTCGCTTTGCAGCCTGGAGGCGGAAACGTCGGGATCGGCACTACGGTGCCGGTGAGGCCACTCTCTTTTTCGAACGTAACCGGTGAGAAGATTTCCCTCTATTCGAACTCCTCGGCGACTCAGGACTATTACGGTTTCGGGATCGCTCCATCCGAACTGCAATATCAAGCCCCGGCCACTGCGCATCATTCATTTTACATTGGCGCATCGGAGAGAGTCAGGATTGACGGCGCCGGAAACGTTGGCATTGCCACGGTGCCAAATTCGAACTATAAGCTCGACGTGAATGGGATTGCTCATGTGAGCAGTGATCTTATTGTCGGCGGCAACCTCGCAGCGAAATACCAGGACGTCGCCGAGTGGGTGCCCGTGGCCGAGGAGATGTCTCCGGGAACGGTGGTCGTGGTCAGCGGCACCACGAAGAACACCGTCGGACCATCGCAACATGCGTACGACACCCGCGTCGCCGGCGTCGTCTCGGCGCAGCCCGGTCTCCTCCTCGGCGTGGAGTCGTCTTCAAAGGCGAAGATCGCCACCACCGGCCGCGTCAAAGTGCGCGTCGACGCCACAAAGCGCGCCATCGCCATGGGCGACCTCCTGGTCACCAGCGACAAACCCGGCCTGGCCATGCTCTCCCAACCCCTCGACCTCGGCGGCATCAAGATTCACCGCCCTGGAACCTTAATCGGCAAAGCCCTTGAGCCGCTGGCAGGCGGCGAGGGAGAGATTCTCGTGTTGCTTAGTCTGCAGTAGGGAGCCCTCCATATGCGAAATCTATTGATCACCCTCGTTCTTGCAATACTACCGCCTGCTGCAATAGCGCAAGTACATGCTGCGGACACCACTCTGACCGTTACGATCGAGCCGGCCCGGATCACGGCGACCGGCGTCAGCCCTGGGTCGCAGGTCCTATTCTTCGGCTCTGGGTTCGAGCCGAAGGCCTATCACGTCGTTACGCATCGTTGGTCCGCCGTCGTGAGCGATACAAGGCATAGCGGCACCGTGTCGTACGAGCTCGATAAACCGGTTACCTGGAATGCTCTATGGATCGTGGCGGACCTCAGGAACGGTCATTATGCGATCGCGGCGACGCCCGGATACGCGGCGATGCGCTCGGACTTGACCGACCGGAAGTTCCGTCGCGACAACGCCAGCGCGGTCAGCCAATTCTCGTTCTCTCGTCTGGCGGCGGATTTCTTGTACATCGCTCCGGGCGGAGGTGCATGGAACTTCCTTGCTAGGGACGGTGACGCGAACGATGCCGACGGAGTCGTGAACGGCGAAACGACCATCGACCTCCTGCGTGCAAACCCAGTCGATGGTACGGAGCGCCAGCGGCAGTTCTCGCCCGGCGGCACCCTCTTTGTGATCGATCCCATGAGGCTCGACTTGTTGGAGTTAAAACTCAACGGCGCGATGCTTGCGGGGGCACGTTAATGAACAGCCGGCCCAAGAGTGCCTTAGCTATTCTAACATTGTTTACGATTGCCGCGTCTCTTCGCGCAGACAAACACCCCAATACAGCGCGTGGCTTCGATATCGGCAAGCCTTACCAGATGAACGGAATCGACAATGTCAACCTGTTTAACGGCAACCTGACGATTACCATCCCGATCGGACAGCGATATCACGTCAACGGAAATCTGAGTTACGGGCTGACCCTCGTTTATAGTGGGAACGCCTGGGACACGGTCGATGTGAGTCCTGATGCTTCCACCGTGACCGTCTATCCCAATCGCCGTTCGAACGCGGGGCTGGGATGGCTGGTCTCGCTGGGTCGCCTCTTTCCGGCGAACAAATACCCCACCCAGGAGAGTAATTTCTGGAACTATGAAACGCCCGATGGCGCGCTGCACGCGTTCCATGCCGGATTGCACGATGCTACGATCACCACGCCAACGTATTGCGCGCAGAGTAACGCCCAATGCTACACCCGCGACGGGACATACCTGAGGATGACGACATCGGCAAGCGGTGCCGATCACACCATCGAGTTCCCCGACGGCACCTCCCAGGTCTTCCGGGAAGTCGAGAGGATTGACAACGGCGCCACCTGGCAGGACGCGCCGGGAACAACCGTTTGGCGTTTGCGCGAAATCAGAGACCGGTTCGCGAACAGCGTCACCATCAACTACAGCTCCACCGCAACGAACCCGGAGATCTGGACGATAGCCGATGGCACGCGCACGCAAAAAGTCTATTTCATCCCAGGGATATCGCCCGGCGGCGTGCATTCCTACTACGACCAGCTCGTCGACAGGGTCGTTCTCACGACATTCGGAACGCAGACTTCCGAGTGGAAGATGAGCTACGCGTTCAAGGACATGGGGCGTGGCGGACCGAACGCAAAACCCGGCGGTCCCACCTATGCCCCCCCCTCCTACGCCGCAGTTCCACTCCTAACGAGTTTCACGCTGCCGCTGGTCAACGGCGCGTCGCAGGTTTATTCAACCCTCGATGCCGGCGGCGCTCCCGCCTACTTTGTCGCTACCGGAGTTAACCCCGCAACCGGCGGTCCCGCAGCGAACCCATTTAACGGCGTCCTAACTGCTATGCAATTGCCGACGAAGGGTTGGCTGGAGTGGGAGTATACAGGGTACGCATTTCCTGGCTCGTCGGACGAAGCGATCAAACGCACCATGGCGGTGAAAACCCGTCGCATGCTGGACGCCTCTCACGCGAATGCGCAGACCTGGATATATGACCGCCAGGACAGCAGTGGCCGCGCTTGCCCTGATCTAAACAACCCCGGACAAGGATGGGTAGACGATCCCGAGCAGCTGGTCGTTTCTGTCACCTCCCCGGAGCAAGTCACTTCTGTGCACTATTTCTCGATCTTCCCTGACGGTGCAACCCAGCACTGCCCGGTCGGCACGATCTTCCAGTTCACGGAATACGGACTGCCGATCACGCGTGGCGTATCACAGACCGTCGCCGGCACGGCGACGCAGTATCTCTCGCAGGAGACGTATTCCGTTCCACCAACGTCCCTCGCTACATCGACGGATAATTATCGAGTCAGCGGCGGAACCCGCCTCCGCTCCGAGTGGGCCACCTACGACTATGACGCTCTGTGGGAAGGCGCGCCTGACATCAACTCGCGAGAAATGGTGCACGTCACGGACTATGAGGACGATTCGGGCTGTACCGGCGGCTGCTACACCGCGGTCTCGAACGCTAACTTCGACGGCGCCGGGCATTTCCGCCAGTCTTCGACACGAAGCAACTTCAACACCGCTCCTGCCGGCAAGTTTCTGACATCGTTTACGAACTACAATACGATCAATTTGACCGGCTCCTGGCTTCTCAACCAGTTCAGCGAGCGGTGCAAGGTTGAGGACAGCCTGGCGCGCACGGCGGCCGCCGCGAATTGCTCTGATCTAGCATCTCCGGTTGCCGGAGGAACAATTCTCTCCGGCCCGCTCATGGAGCAATTCTGCTACGACAGCAACGGATTCCTCACACGTCATCGAAAACTCGCCGCCAGCGCGCCTGCGGCGAATGACCTGATCGCAGTCTTCACAAATACTGCCGGCAATGTCACTCAGGAGGACTACTACGGCGGCGACGCACAGACCTCGATGCCGGAGAGTTTCTGTACGGGCTCGCTAGGCTCTGCAACGTATTCCATCGCTCACACCTATTCTTACGGTTCTCTTGCCACTTCGCAGTACCTGGCGCATGCACCGTGGCCGGCACCGGGTTTCCTTGGTGCAGACAATACCATTGACCCCAACACCGGCCTCGTGAGTGCGTCGCGCGACGTCAGCGAAGTGCAGACGCTCTATACGTATGACGCCCTCGGGCGACTGGCCACGGTCACGCCACCGTCGACCGAGGTGCCGACGACGTACACGTATGCCGAGGCGGCAGCACCGCTGAAGGTCACGGCACAACGTGTGTCCGGATCGGGAACCATTCAGGCCATCACCGAGTTCGATGGGTTCGGGCGCGTTTCCCGCGAACAGCAGACGTTGCCGGCGGCGACGACCTCCCGCACCAGCTCGTACTTCGGCTCCGGGTGGCTGAAAACCGTTTCCCAATGGGAAAGTTCACCGTCGAACTTTACGACATATACATACGATGCCTTCGGCCGCCCCAAGACGATTGCGGCGCCTGACGGTTCCACCACCTCGATTCAGTACTCAGGGGTCCGCAGCACGACGCGGACCGTGAACATGGGAACGAGCCGCTCCGGAACGGCTGTATCGCAGACGCCCACGATCACAACCGAGACCTATGACGCACAGGGGCGCCTCGCCAATCTGCGCGATGCAGCCGGAAACGACACCAGCTACGTTTACGACGTCGGCGGCCATCTAACCGCCGTGACAATGGGCGCACAAACGCGGGCATTCGTCTACGACGGCCGCGGGTTGTTGATGAGCGAGCAGCATCCTGAGCTCAACGGTGCTGCCGGAGTCATCTCCTACGGAGGATTCGACGCACGTGGGCATGCACGCACAAAATTTCTCGGTTCGTCGTTGTCGGACTTCGATGTCGCCTATACCTATGACGCCGCGGAGCGCTTGAGGAATGTCGACAAGATTACGGCTCGTACTCCTCTCGCGAAGCAGCAGATAAAGGTATTCAACTTCGACGGCACTGGTGGCGGCAAGGGAAAGTTATCGCAGGATATTCGTCACAATTATCGCGGAAACGACGATCTGGTGGTGACCGAGGACTACACGTATCGTTCGAGTGACGGGAAGCTGACCGACCGAAAAACGACGGTCGATAAGAACAGCACGCGCTTGCAGCAGTTTACGCAGAGCTACGATTACAACAACATCGGTGCGCTCTCGACACTGACGTACCCGACGTGCCCTGACCCTTCACGGCGCTGCGGCGCGTCCACACTGTCTGCGGTCACCCCGGTCTTCTCGAAAGGGATGCTGACCAGCATTCCTGGCTTCGCGAACAGCGTCTCCTACCACGACGATGGAACCGTCAATCAGATCGCGCACCCCGGTTCGATTACCGACACGTATGAGGCAGACGATCACTCCATGGGCCGGCCGAAGTCGATCGCCTTTGGCAACTACGACAACTGTGCGGTTCCGGCTGGGGTCAGCATCTCGGGTGTTCCGTCCGGCGCACAGCAATCGCCGGTGAACGTGCAGCTTACTGCCTCTGCCTCCGGCGCGCCTACCGGCTATCAGTGGTATCACGTCGTCAACAACGTCGCCGTCGCAATCCCTGGAGCGACGTCAGCCGTGTTCAGTGAGACGCTCACCGCAACAGCCGTTTACCGAGTACGAGCTGCGAACGGCTGTGGCGCATCCAATTCTGCTGACGTGACGGTCACAGTCAGCGGCTTGTGCACACCGCAGTTCAGCGTGCCGCTTCACGATATGACAGTCAACGCTGGCGACCCGCTTTCGTTGCAGGTAACCATTCACGGATGTTCCCAACGGAACTTCAACTGGTATCAGGGTCCTCCTGGCAACGTGAGTGGGTCAACCTGGTTAGGCGAGGGTGACTTTCAGCCCCAGTCCAACGGCGATGTCGTGGCCGCGTACCATACGCTATACGCTTACCAGACTGTCACGATCTGGATTCAGGTTTATGGAGATACCATCGCAACCGTATTCAATGGAGCGGCCTTCACAGTGAGGCCTCCAACACCAAGCAGCGTAAGCGCTTTCGTATCCTCCTCTCCGCCTCCCGGCCAAAGTGGGCAGTTCCAAGTCACCGTCAATTGGCAGGGACCAACAGCATCCCACTTCCTGGTGAAGCGCTGCTGGAATAACTCGAACGGGTGCAGTGCGCCAGTTCAGGTAGCCGGAACCTCGCATTCCTATACGGACACCTCTCCAGCCTCGGGTACGGCCTATCTTTACAGCGTCAGCGCCGAGCAGAATGGCGTCACTTCCGATTACAGCGGGCCCGATCTTGCAACGACAATTTCCTTCACTCCCGTCCAGTACCTCGGCGTTGTAAACAGGGCGCATATCAACGAGCTTCTGACTGCCCTCAATTACGTTGAGATCGTCGCCGGACGTACTCAGGTAACCTGGTCAGGAATCCTGCCGGGCGGCGTTCCCGCGCCTCCAGCCAATGGCCAAGCCACCGTGGGAATCTATACCGCCCATATCACCTCACTACGCACCCAGATGAACGCCGCGCTCTCCGCCCTCGGCATTCCGACGCCGCCGTATACCGACAGCCTAGCGACGCAGACGCCCATCAAAGCCATTCACTTCACTGAGCTCCAGAGCCGCGTGCAATGAGACGCCGGAGACTGACGATGACCATCACACGAACCATTCTTCGCTCGATCATCATGGCTCTGGTGGCCATGGCGGTGATCTCAGCCACCGCGCTTGCTGCAGCGCCGCAAGGCAGCAGCTATATCGTCATCCTCAAAGCACGAAAAGGGCCTGTGCCTGATCTCGCCAAGCTCGGCGGGACGGTGACGTTCCGGCAGGACGATCAGGTTGTCGTCACGATTCCGACCGAGGGTGTGGCGGCGCTGCGCGGCGACCCGCTTGTACGCGATGTGCAGGCCTTGGATGGTTCGCCGCTCATCGGCGAGCCGGAGGAGCCATCGCCGGGAGCGCCGAAGAAACTCGTTCCGCATACGCAGGCCGGCAGCATCAATTGGTCGCGGCAGTACACCTACGACGATGCCGGGAATATCATCAACATCAACAATGCGAACGACAGCAGCACATCGCAGGAGTTCGTCTACGACGCGCTCGGGCGTCTGCACGAGATGGCAACTGCAGGCGCCACTACCGAGTCGTATGTCTATGACCGCTACGGCAACCAGACCAGCCGCACGACTTCGACAGGAACGCAAACGATGAGCGCGGACGCCGCCACGAACCGGCTGGTCCTGAGTACCGGCTATGACTATGACGCGGCGGGGAACGTGAAGACCGGCGATGGCTACATGTTCTCCTACGACGCCCTCGGGCAGGCGGCAACCAAGAGTTACACCGGTCAGAGCACGACCTTCAGTGAGACCTACATCTACACCGCGGGCGATGAGCGGATCGGCGTGCAGACCAGCGTGTCGGACGGCTCGAGCGGCAACTGGTGGTACTGGAGCGTGCGCGACGAAGGGGGCAAAGTGCTGCGCCAGTTCCGCAGCTCCGCCTCGGACGTCACGCAGCCGGCACTGTGGATCGAAGACTACGTCTATCGCGACGGGCAGCTCGTCGGCGCGGAACGCCCCGCCACCCTCGGCGGACGCCGTCACTATCACCTCGACCATCTCGGCACCCCGCGCCTGATCACCTCGGACGCCGGTCAGCTCGTCTCAATCCACGACTATCTCCCCTTCGGCGGCGAAACATCGAGCGTCTGGCAGGAGACCGGAGCCGGCTTCGACCGCGAAGACCCCATGAAGTTCACCGGCCACGAACGCGACTACGCCGGCAGTTTCGGGCGGGAGGATGGGCACGCGATCGATTACATGCACGCGAGGTATTACAGCGGGGGGATGGGACGGTTCCTATCAGTCGATCCGATCGAAGGCAATCCAAGGAACCCGCAGTCCTTGAATCGTTACGCGTACGTGCGCAACAATCCGGCCAATCTTGTCGATCCGTTCGGTTTGGCTGACAAGCTGCCAACCCCGACGAATCCGATCGAGTGCGGTTCAAGGGCGAATCCCTGCAACATCGACGTACCGGGAGTGGATCCAAACAAGCCTAAACCTAAACTTCCACGACCGAGACCGACCACATGGTACGAGGACAATGTAACTGAATTTGCCCGACGCATGGCACAAAAATTATTAAAGTCAACGAACTCAGGGCTGCCACGCCTGACCCACAACAGAAGTCCCGACTATGTGACCCTAACGTTCGCAACCACCAGCCAGTACTTTGTAGGCGGCGGTGTATCTGTAACGATGGACGCATACGGAGGGCTTTACTTATCCCCAGGTATCACGGTCGGCACAGTCGGGAAGGGCACTTCGCTTACCGCCGCATGGCTGGAACGGAACACTGCACCAAATGCAGCGACAAGTGACGATTTTGTCAGCGGGCTATCGGTTTCCGGCTCTGCCGTATTTGGCTTTGCCTACGCTAAGACTTTTGGAGGGCCCGGCAACGGGTTCGCGGACGAGGTCGGCTGGGGAGTGCCTGGCGCGGGGGTTTATGGCAGTTGGGCGTTCGGGCCTTACGAGACGGGCCACGGCTGGCGCTAAACTCTTATTATAAGGAATATCAAATGATAACCGGCTCCCGTTTTCTAGGTGCTTTGTTCGCGGTGATGGTGGCGGTTGTACTTGGATACATCGTATGGCAGTATGCCAGTGACGGTAGGCAAGCCGCACAAATGGCAAAGTTACTTGAGCAAGATCTCGCTGCCGTAGGTCCCCCGCGCATGGTCGATGAAGTTACAAGAGATAAAGGTTGGAGACCTCACCGGGCTCATGCGAGCATTTACTATCACTCAGACCTCTCGATTGCCGAAATTAAGGACTATTATGACCATGAGTTATTGAGATCGGGATGGACTCGCGGGGCGCGGTCGGCTAGGGGGCGACCTCGACCGGCTGCGTTAATCTACCACAGCGGTGATCGGGACTTCATGCTCATGGTAGGCTCCAAGGATGCCGGCTGGACATATAGTACGGCACTCGTATGGAACGATTATTAGTTCATTATGTTGCGTCTGCTAACGCGCTTTGACCGACAAGCCAGGATCGCGAAGACCATCTGACTATAGTCCTCCGAAGGAAGATATAATATAATGCTGATCGTGCTGGGCCTGGCGTCCGCCGTGGGCGCGTGTGTTATGTTTGATCTCGTCGTACGGATTGAATATGCTGGATACCGTTTCCGATGGCTAGCTGACGGCAGCCCCCATGGATTCTTTTGGATGCCTGATGAGGCTAAGGGAACACTTCACCTGTTTCCGGCGCTTCGGAGCACTTTGGCCTTTAGCTTGTGTTCGGGCAGATGGCTTCTTAGTACACCTGATTGGGCGCTCGACAACTCAGCGGCACGAAACGCACTTCTAGGCTATCGTCTTTGCTTGTGTTTTTTAGTCTTGGCGCTTGGTTGGCTGTTCTTATGAGAGAAGGAACGCGAAGGGTCGGACCTTCGGTTGTCGCTTGTGCGTCCAACCCACCCGCCCACGCCGGGGCTGGCGCGACGCGGATCGCATCCGGATTCTCCATCGCAACGCGCAGCGCCTGCTTCAGCCGGTCCTGGTCGCCGACCCGTACGCGCGCGAGCTGACGTTCATCGACGCCGGGACGCGCACGCGGCGCGATCACATGAAGTACCTCACGCTCATTCGCACCATCAATCTGCTGCACCAACACCAGCGCGAACGAAAGTCCATCGCACACCACGGCGAGACCGTCGAGTACATCGAGGTCACCAGGACGACATCGCCCTCGCCGACAAGCTCGCGTTCGAAGTGCTCGGCCGATCGCTCGACGAGTTGCCGCCGCAAACGCGACGGCTCCTCACGCTCATCGATCAGCTCGCGACAAGCGATAACAACAACGCGGTCACTCCAGTTAATAGCACTGCGGCGATGATCTCCGTACGCCCAATATTCGTGAATGCACAATTGGCGGCTGGCTTCATAAACCCGATCACGATGACGCTGGTTGTCCCCAGGTAACCTGGACAGGAATTCTGCCTGGTGGCGTTCCACCGCCTCCAGCCAACGGCCAGCCCACGGTGGGAATCTATGCCGCCCATATCACCTCACTACGCACGCAGATGAACGCCGCTCTCTCCGCCCTGGGCATTCTTACGCCGCCGTACACCGACAGTCTGACGGCGCCGACGCCCATCAAAGCCATTCACTTCAGCGAGCTCCAGAGCCGCGTGCAATGAGACGCCGGAGACTGACGATGAACCTCACACGAGCCATTCTTCGACCGATCATCCTGGCACTTGTGGCCATGGCGGTGATGTCAGGGACCGCTCTGGCTGCGGTACCGCAAGGCTCCAGCTACATCGTCATCCTCAAATCACGGAAAGGGCCGGTGCCCGATCTGGCCAAGCTCGGCGGAACGGTGACGTTCCGGCAGGACGATCAGGTCGTCGTCACGATTCCAGCCGAGGGGGTGGAGGCGTTGCGGAGAGACCCGCTTGTCCGGTATGTGCAGGCGCTGGATGGTTCGCCGCTCATCGGCGAGCCGGAGGAGCCGTCGCCGGGAGCGCCGAAGAAACTCGTGCCGCACGCGGATGCTGGGAGCCTGAACTGGTCAAGACAATATCAATACGACGACGCCGGGAATATCATCAACATCAACAATGCGAACGACAGTAGCACGTCGCAGGAGTACGTCTACGACGCGCTCGGGCGTCTGCACGAGATGGCAACCGCAGGCACGACTACGGAGTCGTATGTCTATGACCGCTACGGCAACCAGACCAGCCGCACCACTCCGACAGGAACGCAGTCGATGAGTGCGGATCCCGTCACGAACCGTCTCGCCCTGAGTACCGGCTACGGATACGACGCCGCAGGCAACGTGACCAGCGGCGATGGCTACGTGTTCGCCTACGACGCCCTCGGGCAGGCGGCAACCAAGACCTACACGGCTCCGAGCACAATCACCTTCAGCGAGACCTACATCTACACCGCGGGCGATGAGCGGATCGGCGTCCAGACCAGCGTGTCGGACGGCTCGAGCGGCAACTGGTGGTACTGGAGCGTGCGCGACGAAGGGGGCAAAGTGCTGCGCCAGTACCGCAGCTCCGCCTCGGACGTCACGCAGCCGGCATTGTGGATCGAAGACTACGTCTACCGCGACGGCCAGCTCGTCGGCGCGGAACGCCCGGCCACACTCGGCGGACGCCGCCACTACCACCTCGACCACCTCGGCACCCCGCGCCTGATCACCTCGGACGCCGGCCAGCTCGTGTCGTTCCACGACTACCTCCCATTCGGCGGCGAGACGTCGAGCGTCTGGCAGGAGACCGGCGCCGGCTTCGACCGCGAAGATCCCATGAAGTTCACCGGCCACGAACGCGACTACGCCGGAAGTTTCGGCCGTGAGGATGGGCACGCGATCGATTACATGCACGCGCGGTATTACAGCGGGGGGATGGGGAGGTTTTTATCGCTTGACCCCATCGTCATGACGGAAAGGAATCTGTCCGCTCCGGAGCGTTGGAATCGTTACACGTACGCAGTCAACAGTCCGATCATGCGAGTCGATCCTGATGGTCGTAAGGATACGATCTACGTCGTCAATGCGCTTGGTGCCGGGATGTTTTCGGCACGCCAGGAGGCTGCGCTAAACACTGCTGTAAAAGGCACTAGGTTCGAGGGTCATGTCAAGGTCATTAACGTCAATACTGCTGCCGAAATCAATAAGTTCGGTGGAAAAGCCGACTCGACCGATATGATGGGCGTTCTGACTCATGCCGGGAGATCGTCAAAATTCAAGGACGGGAACATGATGAGCCAGAAGGCCGTCAACGACTCTACGCACACTGGAGTATTGACAGATGTACTTCCTGGCAGCCAATTCGCCAAGGCGGTTAACGACAAGAGTCCGTCTGGCGTTGTAATGATCGCTGGCTGCTCGTCGGACAACATCGCGAACACTGTTAGTGCCACCGCCCACGTCCTCGCGTTTGGTACGGATAACCACTCAGTTGCCGGTCAGGACGGAAATGCCATAGTGGCCACCTTCGGAGCCCTTGCAAATGGAGCTTCGCCGGCTGCCGCTGGCGCTGCCGGCTCTGCCGAGTTTACGATCAAAACAGAATGCGGAAGCGCAGCCGATTGTGATCCTACTCGGCCGGCTTCGCTTAAAGTGTATCCACCGAATTGAGCCTGTCATGAGAGTGCTCCTTGCGATCGCGATTCTTGAGTTGTCGCTTGGTTGCCGATCAGATACGACATATCAACCGTCACAGAAGCGGGAGTCGCTACGCAAGATAGCAGCGGAAACGCCTGTTACAATGGTTCCACCGCGGGCCGCCCGTTTCGCGACCGGTGTGCCATACATAGTTTTGCTTAAAGGGTTCGGCAAAGTTCGACCTGAACTTGGAAAAGGGCTGCTTGTCGGAGTCTCTTTCATTGTATATGACTCGAGCGGGGAGATTAAGTCTGAGACGCCTTTCGTACTTCAGGATCTTGACAGTAGCAAGACCGAGTGGAAGGCAGCCCTTTGTCAGATGGTTGCAGGGGAAGTTAGGCGGATATGGATACGCGAGAATGCACGACAAAGAGTCTACGATGTACAACTTCTCGCAATCGGGTCGCCACCGAAGCGATAACCCGAGCAGGTTTATTGCCAGACCATGGAGTCGAGCCCAGTAATCGGGCTGCGCGCGGCGACTGGGGCCGAGACCACGCCGGAGACAAGCCGCAGGAGGGAGCCAGAGGGGTCACACCTTCGGTCATTCGGCAAAGGACTGTAAAAAGCTGAGTTTTGTTCGGGAGTTTTCAGCGGGAGGACGGCTAGGCAAGAGCGGAATGGCTGGATTGCGCGCCGGTATTAACGAGATCCGTCCAGCTCCGTGTCGCGAGCGACGTTCCGTCGCCGTCGTGCTCGTTTGAGGGCACACCTCCGGCAGGACATGTCATTGAGGGTCGTCGAACCGGCGAACTTCAGGTGCGCAACATGGCGATGGCCCGATCGTGTTGGTCGAGGAGAAGGGTGTTCTCGCAGAACGCCATCTCGCATTGCCTGATCAGGTACGAGATGTGCCCTTCGCTTCGCAATCGCAGGGACGCTGCGATCGAGCGGAGGGTGACCCAGCCCTCATTCCATCCCAGCCAGGCGACCAGGCTTCGCAGGATGTGGCCTTGTGTGTGGCGAATGGTTTCGACAGTCTCGCCGGCCGCCTTCGCTACCGCCGCCATCACTTGATACATCTTCGGCCTGCCCACCGCGCGCTGCACTCGGGGATGATCAGTCGAGCGGATCTTTGTCTCCACCTGTGTGCGCATCGTCTTGCACCACTCCTCGGTGCCGAGGTAGAACTGATTGGTCAGATTCTCCCAGAGGCGATCTTCGCAGCCGATCTTCGCCAGAACGAAATCGCGATAGAGCGGCTGCGCGGTCTCTTTCTTCTCAGCGAACAGGCGATACACCGGATCGACATCGAGCCAGTCGGGCGCGATCTCCAGTCCCGCCGTGGCGCGATAGCTCGACCAGCGATACTCCTCAGGACGCGCGCACATCTTTGCACGCACGGGATTGAGGACGACGTAACGGAGAACGTCGGCGAAGTACGCCTCCTGATCGACAAGAAGTGCTTTGAATCGTCCCTGGAAGAGATGGCCGCAGCGGCCATGTGTTCGGTTGTACCAGTTGGCGTACCTGCTGTTGAGCCAGTGCATTCCCTTCGAGAGATTCGGCTCCGGAGTCTGGAGGACGAGATGGAAGTGATTCGTCATCAGCACCCACGCCGTGAGGGACCAGCCGAATCGCTTCACGGCAATGCCGAGGAAGATGAGGAACTGCTGGCGGTCGCGGTTGGTGCGAAAGATCGGACGCCGCTCATTGCCGCGAGAGGTAACGTGGTACAGCGCATCAGCGAACTCGAGTCGTAGTGGTCGTGCCATAGTGCCGCCGAGGATCCCTCGGCAAGGTCATAGCGCCGAGGAAATCCAAACGGTGTAGAAAAACGGGCCACCAAACTCCTCGGAATGGAAGATCGCCGCTACGATGAGTAGAGCGTGAAGAGGGATCGGATCGAAGATCGAAGGTGTGACCCCATTGTCAGGCCACTGTCAGCGCCAGCATCTGGTCGGGCAGCAGATCGCGGAGACCGCGGGAGACGCGAGGTTCAACGGTTGGGCATGAGGTTCCGGCGGTCCGGGCGCGCATGATAGCGAGCGGCAGGGGCAGCATCAAGCACCCTATGATGCGCGTGTGGATGAGGCGCGGCGCAGTCGTCTGATCAATTGGTTGTTCGCCGGCGTGGCGTTGCTGCATCTTCTGCCCGTCTGGCGCGTCGACTATGTCCCGACCGTGGACGGCGCGTCGCACGTGTACAACGCCAGCGTTCTCCGCGAATTGAGTGCGGCGACGCCCGCATTCCAACGCGTCTATTCGGCGGATGTGCGGCCGTATCCGAATTGGCTCGGCCACGCGCTTCTCTTCTTCGCGATGGCGGTGTTTTCAGCGGTCGTTGCGGAGAAACTTCTCGTCAGCGTCATCATTCTTCTCTTTCTAGGCGGATGCTGGCGGTTGGCTGGTGTGGTCGATCCGCGCAGCAAGGTCTATGCGCTGCTGGTGATGCCGCTGGCATTTCACGCGCTCCTGCAGATGGGTTTCTACAACTACGCGCTCGGCGCGGCAATCGCGCTCTTTGCGATCGCGTCGGCGTGGGAAGGACGTGATCAGCGTGGATGGCGACCGGTTGCTGCGACATCCGCGTGGCTTCTGCTCTGCTATTTCGCCCACGCGTTGCCCGCGCTCGTCGCGCTGCTATTCGCGCTCGTCATCTGGATACTCTCGATTGCGTTGCGCGGTTGGAAGATTGCGTGGCGGCAGGGACTGGCGTTCCTCCCGACCATGCTTCTCCTGCTCTGGTTTGTTCTTCAACCAAGTGCGCCCGGCGGTCATTGGACCTGGGCCGGCGCGATGATGTGGGAGCCGTTGGCTCGTGTGGCGATACTCCTCACCTTCAGTCTTCGGCAACTGACATTCGGCACTGCGATCGGGATTGCCTTCGGCGTGTTGATCGTGACGACCTTCGCGATCGAGAACTTCGATTGGAAGCAGCGGCGCCTAATCGTGCGCGAGCGGGATGCGTTCCTCCTTCTCACACTTCTCGCCGTCGTTCTCTATCTCGCGGCGCCACTCAGCGTTGAAGAAGGGTTGGTGCTCAAAGCGCGGCTTCTGCTCTTCCCGTATCTTCTTTGTCTGCCTTGGCTGTCGCCACGCTTGCCGCGCGTTCTGCTCGCCGCGACATTTGCCGTCGTCGCAAGCGCCAACGTTTTCTACATGCGCGATTGCTGGAAACGAAGCGCGAAGGATCTCGTGTCAGCGATCGCGCCGCTATCGAAGGCAGCGCCACTCCACACCGTCGTCGCCCTTAACTTCGACCGATCGTCACCAAGCTCCCTGCTGCCGCTCTTCAGCCACACCGTCTCCTACGCCTTCGCCGAACGTCGCCTCATCGACCTCGGCAACTACGAAGCAGCACTCGGATTTTTTCCTGTTGCGTTTCGTCGAGAGGGCATGCGGCGGCCGCCGATCATCGACATCGAGATGCATCCCGGCGACTTCAACACCGACGCGTACGCAGGCGCCATCGACTACATCTATACGTGGAAGATGCCGCCGGGGGCGCCGCTGGCGAGTCGCCTCGCTGCTCGGTACAACCTGGTCGCTGACGGTGGCGACGCGAAGTTGTACGGGCGAAAGTAAGGTCTTGGTACCGAGGGCCGGGATCGAACCGGCGACCCCCAGATCCACAATCTGGTGCTCTAACCAACTGAGCTACCTCGGCACAGACGCTAGATGATACTCAGAAACTCCGTGAGGCGCGAGTGAGAACAGCGCGTTTGCAGGATGCATTCTCGCGGTTACGTAGGTCGGACTCTCCCGTCCGACTGCTCGGGAAGTCGCACAAACATCAGCCAGTCGGACTGGAGAGTCCGACCTACGTTTAACCCGCGGTCATCAGCAGATCTGCAAAATATCCGTTGCTGTCGGTCCAGCGATGCTCGATCGAGAATCCGCCGGCGCTGGCGAGTGCGCGAAGCGTGGCGTCGTCGTACTTGTGGGAGTTTTCTGTGTGAATGGATTCGCCTGCGTCGAATGAGACTGCGTAGTCGCGGATCGTAACGCTTTGCGCGACGCGGCTGACGAGATGCATCTCGATACGGCCTGCGGCGTCGTTATAGAACGCGCGGTGCGCGAACGACGCGAGGTCGAACGTGCCGCCGAGCTCGCGGTTGATGCGGCCGAGCAGATTGAGATTGAAGGCAGCAGTGACGCCGAGGGGATCGTCGTAGGCGGCTTCGAGGGTCGAGCGGGATTTGCGAAGATCGGCGCCGAGGAAGAGGGCGTCGCCGGGGGCGAGCGTGGTGCGCAGATTGGCGAGCAGCGCACCCGATTCGGTGGGATCGAGATTGCCGATGCTCGATCCGAGAAAGAGGATGATCGTTCGTTCGTCCGACGGCGGAAGATGGGGCCGGAGCAACGTGGCCGGCTCGCGGAAATCGCCGCAGATGGCGCTGATCGAGAGCGACGGGTAGTCGTTGAGGAGCTCGCGCGAGCTGGACGTGAGGATGCCGGCGTCGACATCGACGGGGATGTAGTCGAGCGTCTCTTGCCGGTTGAGGATGGCCTGGATGAGGTGACGCGTTTTTCGCGCGCTTCCGCTGCCCAGCTCGACGAGGCGCACGCGCGGCCCAAACGCGGCGGCGATCTCCGAACCCCGCTCGCGCAGGATCTCATCCTCGGCGCGCGTGACGTAGTACTCCGGCAATTCGCAGATCGCGGAGAAGAGCGCGGAACCGAGGGCGTCGTAGAAATAGTGGGGGAGAAGGAACTTCGGCGTCGCGGTGAGGCCGCGGCGGACGTCGTGCGCGAAACTAGAGACGGGAGCCGCGGCCGATTGATGAAGCGTGAATCGCTCGCGCGTCGGAGCCGGCGCGGCGATGGCGAGCGATGGGTTCATGGGCGGGCGATTGTAGCTTGTCGCCGTTGGAGAAAATCAAAACCGTTTCACGCGGAGACGCGGGGGACGCGGAGAGAGGACGTCCAATCTACCGCACCACATATCCCGCCGCACGCAACGCTGCGGATGCGTGATCGATGGCGCCGTCGCGCACGAGGACGTAGTCGGTGTCGTAGGTCGAGACGACGAAAAGCGCGATGCCGGCGTCCGCGAGCACGCGTGTGAACGCGGCGGCGACGCCGGTCTGATCGAGCGGGAAGGGGCCGGCGAGCTTCAGACAGCGCCAGCCGCGGTCGGCGACGACTTCGGGGACGTTGCCCTCTTCGCAGACGATCGACAGCTCATCGCTCGTGCGGGTGATCGAGACGAACGCCCCGCGCGCCCAATGCGGGACGGCGTCATCCGCGGCAAGGCGGACGATGGCGTAGTTGCCGTCGACCAGAGTGAACGTTGGACTCGACGCAGGGTGCATAAGCGCTCATGACTGGCTCATCTTGCGGACAGCATCGACGAGCCGCTGTGGTTCAAAGGGCTTCTGTACCACGGTTGGTACCTCGCCGGAAAGCGCGCCGATGAGCGAGTCGGGCGAGGCGGTGAAAAGAATCGAGCGCTTCAACATCGCCGGATTCTTCGTTCGAAGGTGGCGGATGACGGTCATCCCACCTTCGTGAGGCATCATCAGATCGAGGAGAAGGACGTCGTAGCTCGCTTTTCCTACTGCGTCGATGGCCTGGCGTCCGGTGAGAAAGACATCGACCTTGAAACCTTCGCGGCTGAGAAGTTTTGCTACGAGGCGCTGCATCGAAGGATCATCGTCGAGGAGGAGGACACGCTTGCGTTTGCCGAAGAACATGGTGTTGCTCTCAGCCAGCGCAAGGAGTGCGCCAAGACGCGGAAGAGGATTGGTGCGGGGTGCCGGTTTCGAACCAGCGACCCTCTGCGTGTAAAGCAGACGCTCTACCACTGAGCTAACCCCGCGCCGAGGGGTGAAGGATAGCATGTGATCGGGAGTGGGGAGTGGGGGTGGAGAGTGGGAGAGAGACCCGCCAATTTCCGGATTGTTGAATTTCAACATCATTAAAGGTTAGATATTAATAGTATTCGATTTTCGAGCGTTGGATGCTGGCGCGGGCTGCGAGGAGAGGGATGACGCAGACGATGCGTTTCCTACGCGCGGATCACGGCGGATCGGAGGGAATCGACAACCGCAGCGCTGCGATCAAGCGGGGAACTTCGATCGTGGCGATTTCCCAGACGAGGTCAAAGTCGATGTTTCTATAATCATGAACGATCCGGTTGCGCAGTCCTACGATATTCGGCCAATCAACTTCGGGATGCTCGCGGCACCACTGCTCACTCACGTTTCGGGCGGCTTCGCCGATGGTCTGCAGGAGATGGATAACCGAAAGTTGATACGTCCTCTGGCGATCGAACTCCGCGCGGTCCACTCCGTCGAGGATCTGACTCACCTCCCGCGCTGCGTCCAGCATGTCGCCGAGGGCAACGATGTCAAATCGCTTCGACATATTCTTCCACCGCCTCGCTCAGAACATCCTTGATCATCCAACGGCTTAGCTCGACCGGCTTTAGCAGATCGACCTTTCGCCCGAAGATCTCGCTGAGCTCGTCCTGCGCACTGAAGAACGCAAAGCCTCGCGCTTTCGTGTCCGGCCGCAGTTCCACCAGCACATCCACATCACTTTTCTCCGGATCGAAGTCATCCCGCACCACTGAGCCAAAGAATGACAGCCGGCGCACGCCCCACTTCCGGCAGAACGCGGCGATTGCCTCGTGAGGGATCGGGATCGCCAACTCGCGGATTGTGGCCACGGATGCAATTCTAGAGGAGAACGACCAACTGTGAGTCGGATCGAAGGAGCTGCGTGGGACGGATGGGGGCGGAGAGCGGGATGGGTACCCTTTTCACGGTGGCGGTCATCGCACATCCGCAGGGGATTCCTCGCCGCGCTCCACCGCTCCCACCCGCCCCCCCACCCCGCGGTTTCGCCGGCTCGGAATGACAACAAGTTCCTGTTCCCTCGCCTTTTGATCTCAAGCTAGAACGTCGGCATACTCAACCACCAGATCGGCCTCGATCGATGGGCGATACGCCTCGCGAACGCCTGTCATCATCTCGACCTTTCGCCCACCGAAGATCTCCGACAGCTCGATCTCCGCACCGAAAAACGCCAAGCCTCGCGCCTTCGTATCCGGCCGCAGTTCCACGAGCACATCCACATCGCTCCGCTCCGGATCGAAGTCGTCACGCACCACCGACCCGAAGAACGACAGCCGGCGGACGCCCCACTTCCGGCAGAACGCGGCGATGGCCTCGTGCGGGATCGGGATCGCCAGCTCGCGGGTCGTGGCCATGGATGCAATTCTAGGCGAGAACGCGCGGTTCCGGTGCGGACTGACGTAGCTGTATGTCACGTCAGGCGCCGCGGGATTGATTTTGCCCCGCGCCGCTGTTATGGTGTCGCGTTTCAAAGCGGAACGATTGCATCAATTAGGGTTAACGTCTTAAGGAGACACGGATTTGTCAACCACCAAAGAGCAGAAAACAGAGCTCATTTCCTCGTATCGAGTCCATGACGTCGATACCGGGTCGCCAGAAGTGCAGATTGCACTCCTCTCGAACCGCATTACCTACCTGACGGAGCACTTCAAGACGCACGCGAAGGATCATCACAGCCGCCGCGGCCTCCTGAAGCTGGTCGGCCGCCGCCGCCGTCTTCTCGACTATCTGAAGAAAACCGATCAGGATCGCTATCGCACGATCATCGATCGTCTCGGTATCCGCAAGTAACCAGATCAGGGCGCGGAAGCGCCCGCAGCAAACGGGCGCACGAAAGTGCGCCCGAGGTTTTTCTGCGCGTGGCACGCCACGCGCACCCCCTCCCGGCTGGATCCCATCGTCCGGCCACCAGCGGACAAATCAAACGCACCGAGGTGATGAGTGGCCTCGGGCACCAAAGGAATCGAATGTACAAGAAAGAGCTCCAGATCGGCGGGCGTACGCTTTCGCTCGAAACCGGTGCGGTTGCACGACAGGCCAACGGCGCCTGCGTCATCCGTTACGGTGACACGGTCGTCCTGGCCACGGCCTGCTACAAAGACGGCATGGTCCTCGGCGACTTCATGCCTCTCACCGTCGACTACAAGGAATACACCTACGCCGGCGGCCGCATCCCGGGCGGATTCTTCAAACGTGAAGGCCGTCCGACTGAAAAAGAAATCCTCACCTCCCGCCTTATCGACCGTCCTCTTCGCCCGTCGTTCACGAAGGGCTACCGGCAGGAGACGCAGATCATCGCGCTCGTTCTGTCCGCCGACGGGGAGAATGATCCCGATATCCTCGCCATCAACGCAGCATCGACGGCGCTGGTGATCTCCGAGATCCCTTTTCCGAATCCCATTTCCGCAGTGCGCATCGGCTCCATCGACGGCAAGATCGTCGTCAATCCGACGAACGCGCAGCGCGATCTCTGCGACCTCGACCTTGTCGTCGCCGGTACTCCCGACGCGATCGTCATGGTCGAAGCCGGCGCGCGTGAGGTCGATGAGTCTCTCGTCCTCGACGCATTCGACGCCGCGCACGCTGAGATCCGCCGCCTTTGCGCCCTGCAACTCGAGCTGCGCGCTGAGTGCGGCAAGCCGAAACTCGACGTCACCTACACCGCGAAGTTCACCGACGAGCTCGTGACCGAGTTGATGTCGACGTACGGCGCCAAGCTGAAGGAAGCGATGCTGACGACGGGCAAACACCCGCGCTACGCCGCGCTCAAAGCGCTCAAAGCGGAGATCGTCGCATCCGTTCCGCCGGAAGACACGGAGCGCCTCTCCGCGGTCGGCGCCGCCTGGGGCGAGATGGAAGTGCAGATCTTCCGCAACCTCATGCTCAAGGAACAGAAGCGCGTCGACGGCCGCTCGTTTAACGAGATCCGTCCGATCACGATCGACACGAAGGTCCTGCCGCGTACGCACGGCTCGGCCATCTTCACCCGCGGCGAGACGCAGGCGCTCGTCACTGTGACCCTCGGCACGCCGCAGGAAGCGCAGAAGATCGAAGACTTCGAAGGCGAGACCTTCCAGCGCTTCATGCTCCATTACAACTTCCCGCCGTTCTCGGTCGGTGAAGTGAAGTTCATGCGCGGTCCCGCACGCCGCGAGATCGGTCACGGCAATCTGGCGCGCCGCGCGCTGGCCGCGCTGCTGCCGACCGAGGATGAGTTCGCGTACACGATTCGAATCGTGAGCGACATTCTCGAGTCGAACGGATCGTCGTCGATGGCCTCGGTTTGCGGCGGATCGCTCGCGCTGATGCAGGCTGGCGTTCCGATGAAGGCTTCCGTCGCCGGCGTGGCGATGGGCCTCGTCACCGGCGAGCACGCAGGCGAAGTGGCAATCCTGTCGGATATTGCCGGAATGGAAGACCACGAAGGCGACATGGACTTCAAGGTCGCCGGCACGCGCAAGGGAATCACCGCGCTGCAGATGGACATCAAGGTGGCTGGACTGCCGCGCGAGATCATGGCCCGCGCCCTGGCGCAGGCGAAAGAAGGCCGGCTGCATATCCTCGACAAGATGGATGCGGCGGTCACCGGTCCGAGCGCCGAGCTCTCCGAGTTCGCGCCGCGCCTCTACACGGTCATGGTTCCGAAAGACCGCATCCGCGACGTCATCGGCTCCGGTGGCAAGACCATTCGCTGGATCGTCGAAGAGACCGGAACGAAGATCGATGTCGCCGACGACGGAAAAGTCACGATCGCATCGAGCGATGTGGCGTCGGCGAATCGCGCCATCGACATCATCAAAGGTCTCACCGCATCCGCAGAGATCGGCACCAACTACAAAGGAACCGTCAAGCGCATCGAGCCGTACGGAGCCTTCGTCGAGATCCTGCCGGGTCAGGACGGACTGCTGCACATTTCGGAGATGGCGCATGGCCGCGTCGGTCAGGTGACCGATGTGATGCAGATCGGCGATGAGGTCGAAGTGCAGGTCGTCGGCATCGAGCCTGACAGCGGCAAGATCCGTCTGTCGCGCAAACCGCTCCTGCCGCCTCCGACCGAGGAAGAGGCTGCAGCCGCAGCCCGCGCTCCGCGCCGTGACGGCCCGGGTGGTGGTGGCAGCGACCGCGGTGGACGCGGTGGCTTCGGCGGCGATCGCGATCGTGGTCCGCGCGGTGGCGGCGGCGATCGTGGGCGTGGTGGCTCGGGAGATCGTGGCCCACGCCGCGATCACGACCGCAGCCCGCGCCGCGACTCGGGTCCGCGCCATGAAGGCGGCCCGCGTCACGAGGGCGGACCGCGATTCAATAACGAAAGCAGTTCGTCGTCCTCGCACGACGCCCCGAAGACGGGCGGCGGCGATGAGGGTGGGAACTCATAGCTCGATTCGACTTTGGCTGATACAAGACGCCGCCTTCGGGCGGCGTTTTTCATATCAGGCTATAATTCTCCCGGTCCTTCCGTTTCTATCAGTGCACCACAGACGGTCTACTCAGCCCGAGGTCTCGATTCATGTCCCGACGCGCCCTATTTTTGTCACTTGCCCTAGGTCTTTTCATCGCCTCTCCGGTTTTCGCGACTACGCGTACGTGGACTGGATCGCTTAGCTCCAATTGGTCGAACTCCGGGAATTGGTCTCCGTCCGGGCTGCCAGACCCGGTTGACGTTCTGATATTCCCCGCAGGTGCAGCGCACCGGGACATGGTTAACGATCTGCCGCCCGGGACATCATTGGGTGCGATCACAGTTGGAGACGTCTACTCGGTGAGTGGCAACCTCCTTACGTTGACTGGAGACGTGACCTCGTCGGGGGACTCGCGACTCGCGTTTTCAAACGATCTGAAGCTGGGTGGGCCGGTAAGGTTCAGCTACGCCTTCGTAGGGCCAATCGATATCAATGGCCAGACACTGACCGCAGAAAAGGGCGGCATTGTCGGCCCGATCAGTGGAATCGGGACAATCATCTCGTCAGCTATGTATTCGGGTTTCGGCCTCGGCAGCGGCAACTTCACCGGAACGATTCGCGGGGGTTCGGCGGGCGGGGGTCTGATCCTGACAGGATCGTGCTCTTTGCCGAATGCGACAGTAGTGATGGAACTGATCCAGCAGGCTTCGAGCGGCGCGCAGTTGGGGGACCTCACGATTGCTCCCTCGCTGTCCGGTTACGTCTCGCCTGGTCCGAATGGAGTTCTGCATACAAAGTCTCTTACGTTTTCTGCGCCGATTCCCGGTGGATTTGGCGGAGGCTTGGTAGTCTTCGTGAATCCGTCGGGAAACAGTCAGATGGATGTGACCGGAGCGGTAACGCTTAATGGCGCGCAATTAGGAATCAGCGCCAGCGGTGCGCCTGCCATCGGACAGAGGTTCACGATTATCAACAATGACGGGACGGAGCCGGTTATCGGCACCTTCGCCGGATTTCCTGAAGGAGCCAGCATAGGTTCGACTTTCACGATTTCCTATCACGGCGGAGACGGAAACGACGTTGTGCTAACAAGGGACGTTCCGGCAATCAAGACGTGGACGGGAGCTGTTAGCGCGAATTGGTCCAATGCGGCGAATTGGTCGCCCGCAGCGCTGCCAGTGGCTGGTGAACCACTGATTTTTCAGGCTGGAGCAGCACACCGGGACATGATCAATGACCTGCCTTCCGGTACGTCCTGTGGCGTCATGACGGTCGAAGACGTCTACACAGTCAGCGGAAACCTCCTTACGCTGACTGGAAATGTGAACGCATCAGGGAGTGCGAGTGGATTCGGGTTGAAAGCCGATCTGAAGCTGGCTGCCTCATTGTCCTTCAACGGCGTCAGCGTCACCGGACCAATCGACATCAACGGTCAGACGTTGACTGTACAAAACGCAGGTTTCAACGGACCAATCAACGGGAACGGGACGATCGTTATCTCAAGCGGTCTGGCTTCGTCCGTCCTCCTCAATGGAAGTGGCAACTTCAGTGGAGCAATACACGGTGGGTCGTCCGGTGGCAGTCTGGACTTGGGTTCCCTGTGTTCCCTCCCGAATGCGACGGTAGCGATTGAGTTAATCCGGCAAATCGGGAATAGCGCTACGCTGGGAGAGTTGGCAATAACGCCCTCACAGAATGGCTATGTCTCGCCCGGGCCAGGTGTGCTCGGGCCAGGAACCGGATCTGGCGGAGTGCTTCATACGAAGTCCTTAGCACTCTCTCCAGCGGCTTCCAATGGTTTGGGGGGAGGCATTGTCGTCTTTATCAATCAGTCGGGCAGTAGTCAAATGGACGTGACGGGTACAGTAACGCTCGCTGGTGCAGCACTATCGCCTAGCATTTCAGGCACGCTCTTGGCCGGACAGACTTTTACGATCATCAACAACGACGGAACCGATCCGGTCGTCGGTACATTCAACGGACTGCCCGAAGGCGCGACCATCGGGTCCTCTCGCCTCCGCATTTCATATGCTGGAGGAGACGGGAACGATGTCGTCCTGACGACTCTTGTCGCCACGAGCACTGTGATTTCGCAGAGCGCAGATAGGACGCAAGTCGGGGATCCGCTGACGTTAACCGCTACGGTGGCCGTGCAGTCAGGCATGCCGACCGGTTCCGTCGTATTCACATTGGATGGAGTGACGATCGGAACCGCGCCACTGCAGAACGGTGTCGCAGTCCTCAATGTCACGACGCTTGTGACCGGTACCCACGCGATCCTCGCCACCTTCCTCGGTACTGGCGCCTTCGCCGACAGCGTCTCGAATAGCATTTCGCACGTCATTGCGCGCGGCGCCACGCAAAGCGTCATCGTCGCTGATCATCCAGGCACGTCTTATGGACAAAATATTCGATTCACTGTCACGGTGAGCGCTCAGCCTCCTGCGGCAGGACTACCGACCGGTAGCGTTACAATCCTTGCCGACGGCGCGCCTCTGGGCACTGTTCCTGTAAATGGCGGAGTAGCGATCTTCGAGACGGCAGCCCTGCATGCCGGCGTGAAGTCGACTACGGCAACCTATAGCGGCGATACGAACTTCGACGCGAGCACGGCGTCTGCGATTCAGCAGACCATCGCCAAAGCACAAACGGGGGTTGACGCGCGGTCAGCTTCGGAGGTCTTAATTGGCCAGTCGCCGATCATCTCCGTGTTCGTCAACGTCAATTCGAGCGCTGCAATCGCTCCGACCGGTACGGTCTCGATCCGCGAAGGTGGTGCTCTCTTGGGAGCACAGACGCTGGCTCGAGGTGTCGCCACGCTCAGCCTCGATCCGATGGTTGTCGGCGATCACTCGCTCGTCGTCAGTTACGGCGGGGATACTGATTTTCAGGAGAGCAGTGCGATCATCGTTCAGACCGTTGGCGCGCCGTCTTTATCTATCCACGGAGCGCGCGTCATTGAAGGCAACCGAGGAGTGACCAACGTCTCGCTCGTGATCAGCCTTTCAGCGCCCGTTGCCGCGAAGGTTCGCGTCTCGTTCTCAACGCTGTCCGGGACTGCGACTGCCGGCGAGGACTACGAGAGCGCAAGCGGCGTCATCGAGTTCGGGCCGGGCGAGTTGACGCATGCAATCGAGCTTCATGTATTCGGCGACACGAACCCAGAAGCGGATGAGACGTTCTCTGTGATGCTCTCCGCTCCGGTTAACGCGACACTGGATACGCCGTCCGCGTTGATCGTGATTGCCAACGACGATCAGGTGCCGTCCCGCAGGAGACCCTCGGGCCACTAAGCACTCATTTGTGGTTAACATGCGCGCTTCGTCGGAGCACAGCGTTCAGGGATTCGCTGCGGCGCGACGGCGTATTGCGGCGGTGAGGGCCATACGGCCAATCGCGCTGCCGCTGAAGTCTGTAAACCAGAGCGCACCGTCCGCACCGAAGGCAAGCGCGTTCGCCGTCATCCCGGCAGGAAGGTCGAACTGGGTCAGCGCTCCCGTGGTGCTGATGCGGCCGATCTTGCCAGCGGTCGACGTCGACCACGAGAACCAGAGAGCCCCGTCGGGCCCTGCGATGATCGCAATCGCAGTCGATTGAGCGGTGCTGATCGGATACTCGGTAACGATCCCGGTTGGCGTGATCCTGCCGATCCGGGCGTTGCCGTCTAATTTGGATTCGGTGAACCAGAAGTTGCCGTCGGCACCGAGCGCGATGCCCGCAGGCTGGGCATTTGCCGTCGGCAAGTTGAACTCCGTGAATTGACCGCTTGAGCTTATACGGCCGATCCGATTGGCATGGTTCTCGGTGAAACAGATCGATTGGTCGCTTCCGGCGGCCACGGCCATAATTCCGCCGGCCTGCTTGGATGATGTACTCAAATGAAACTCGGCAAGTTTGCCGAAGGGCGTGATCCAGGCGAGGTTGTTGTACTGAATCTCGGCGAACCAGAGCGCGCCGTCCCCGCCTGGAACGATCGGCCCGGGCAACGCCGCGGCCGTATGAAGAGCGAACTCAGTGACCGCGCCAGCCGGCGTGATGCGGCCGATCTTGTTCCCGTCCGCTTCGGTGAACCACAAGTTTCCGTCGACACCGGCCGCGATCCCCGCCGGAAACGAACTTGCGGTCGGAAGCGGGAACTCCGTAATGACGCCCGACGGGGTAATGCGGCCAATCTTGTTCGCGACGCTTTCGACAAACCAGACGTTGCCGTCCGGCCCCCGCGTAAGCGAGGCGGGCCCCGCCTGGCTGGTGGGGGTTGAATACTTTTGTACGGATGGGGGTGTCGCAGCCGGTGTCGAGCCTGACAGCAGCCATGAAAATGTGTCAGCCGCCGCACTGGTCGGAGTCACGCTGTAGATGAGCGTGTCCTGGTAATTGCCGGCCGATGTAGGACTGAATCCGAATTCCGTCAGCAGCAGCTCTCCGGCTTGAAGTGTGACCGGGAGAGTGACAGGCGTGCCGTTACAGCCTCCGTTTGTAGTTCCCTTCCGCAGGCTCACAGTGCGGAACGGAGGAGACACGGCTCGGGCCAAAGCGACTGCACCGGAGTAATTGCAAGTGCCGCCTGAAATGCCGAAGCAGTTGAAGACGCAGAGCGGATTGGCTGTGGCTCCCACGGCTGTTGTCGGAAAGACGACGCTTGATGATAAAGCGAGGGGGATGATCTGTGCGGGCGCTCCGGCCGTGATGATCCCGCTCTGGTGCCTGGCGGATATTCCATCGCCGGGCTCCGCCGCCAATACTCGGCTTGCGGGAGCGATCAACAACAAGAGCTCAAATGCGATCCCGAGCAAGATCGCCCGAGCGAAACCGCCCCGCTGGAACGCCATGGTCTTCGTCATCACTTACCGCATCTCTGGTCGCGGCACTCGTAGGCATAGCAACCGAATGAAAACACCGTTCCGTCCCCGCAACCTGCGGCCTTGGCCTTGGCAACGCATGCGGGCTGCGTCCAGGCGACTGTCCCGTTGGTCTTGCCAAAGGCGCAATTCGTAAGCGGCGTGGCCTGCGCATCGCACGCCTTGGTACACTCGAACATCCGACACTTGCCATTGGTGAACGCCTTATCGGAACACCCCAGATCCTGCCTCGTAAGCTCACATTCGGTCGCGTCCTTCGTCGTGATCTCGCAAGTCATACGGTTTGCGTCGACCGTGTAGTCGACTCCAGCGCAAGCCAGACCGGCCAGTGCGCCGATGACGAGGTAAAAGAGAATCCGCTGTCGAATTGTCGAAGGCCAGATGGATCGAACGCGGCGAAGTAGTCGCTGGCCGGAAGGGCCGTTCGAAGCGTTCGTCATGATGGATGAAGAAGCTCAGTCTACCGAGGCGATTTGCGAACGTCAACGCGAAAGCACACGCGTCACCACGGAAGCGTATGGAAGTAGAGACGGCCTCCCCAAAGCAGGACGAAAAGCGCCGCGTTGCCGAGGAGCAGTCTCTCCACAAAACGTTCGAGTTGCGGTTGAGGGAGAGGCAGCCGCCAGCCGGCCGCCCATGCGCCGGTGACCAGCCAGGCCGCGCCGCATTCGAGCGCGAGAAGCGGAGCGAGTGGATGCAGCCGCAACATTGCAGGCCAGTCTCCTTGGGCCAACGCAAGCGAAGCCCGGGACAGGCCGCACAGCGGGCACGGAATTCCGGCCACGCGGCGGAAGACGCAGAACGAGACTGCGTTCGGCGCCGGTGAGCCGTGCCGCCTCATCTCCAGGAAGAGCAGCGCACCGCACGCCGTGGCGAGAACCCAGCAAGTGATTCGGACAGCGCGACGAGGCGAGAAGCTGTCAGGCATTGGATCTCACGGAGTTTATCCCCGTTAACGCGCGAGCCACGAATGCAATAGGTAGTTGGCGTCTCCTCTCACCAATTGCACCCGGTGACGAGCGCCGATGTCAGCGCTGGTGGGCGGTGGCTCCATACAATTGTGGTAAACATGCGCGCTTCGGAGGAAGTGCGCATGATTCATCGTCTGCGAGTGTTCCTGGTCGTCCTCTCCTTTGCTGCTTTTGCGAACGCAGCAACGCCGCCGAAGGCGGCGGCACCTTCGCTTCCCGACGCGTCGATTCTCAAATCGATGCAGTGGCGCGAGGTCGGGCCGTATCGCGGCGGCCGCGCGGACGCGGTCGTGGGCATTGCCGATCAGCCCAACGTTTACTACTTCGGATCGACGGGCGGCGGCGTCTGGGAAACGATCGATGGCGGACAGAGCTGGAAGTCCGTTTCGGATGGCTTCTTCGGCGGGACGATCGGCGCGGTTGCCGTGGCACCCTCAGATCCCAGCGTCGTCTACGTAGGAACCGGCGAGGAGACGATTCGCGGGAATGTCTCGCCGGGCGCGGGAATGTGGAAGTCGACCGATGCCGGCAAGTCGTGGACGCACATCGGGCTCGATGACTCGCAGCAGATCGCGCGCATCCGCGTCCATCCGACGAATCCTGATCTCCTCTACGTCGCGGCGATGGGCCACGCCTTCGGACCGAACGACATGCGCGGCGTCTACCGATCGAAAGACGGCGGCAAGAACTGGGAGCGAATCCTCTTCGTCAATCGCGACTCCGGCGCCGTCGACCTGAACATGGATCCCTCGAATCCGCGCATCCTCTACGCGTCGACGTGGCGCTTCCGCCGCGGCGCGTACTTTTTCGACAGCGGCGGCGACGGCTCCGCCCTCTGGAAGTCGACCGACGGCGGCGATACGTGGAAAGAGCTTTCGAAGAACAAAGGGATGCCGAAGGGAACCCTCGGCATCATCGGCGTCAGCGTCTCGCCGTCGAATCCGCAGAACGTCTACGCGATCGTCGAAGCAAAGGAAGGCGGCGTGTTCCGCTCGCGCGACGGCGGCGACACATGGGCGAAGACGACTGACCTCGCCGACCTGCGCCAGCGCGCCTGGTACTACTCGCGCATTTATGCCGATCCGAAAGATGAAGACACCGCCTACGTCGTCAACGTTCGTTTCCACAAGACGAAAGACGGTGGCAAGACGTGGAGCGCGATCAATACGCCGCACGGCGACAATCACGATCTCTGGATCGCGCCTAACGATCCGAAGCGGATGATCGAAGCGAACGACGGCGGCGTGAACGTCTCCACCGACGGCGGCGTGAACTGGACGAAGCAGGACAACCAGCCCACCGCGCAGTTCTACCGCGTCTCCGTCGACACCGACTTTCCCTATCGCATCCTCGGCCCGCAGCAGGACAACTCCGCCGTGCGCATCCGCCATCGCAGCGCGGGCGGCGGCATCGGTCCGCGCGATTGGGAAGAGACCGCGGGCGGCGAGAGCGGTTACATCGTCGCAGATCCGAAGAATCCCGACATCGTCTACGGCGGCTTGTACGGCGGCCTGCTGACGATCTACGACCACAAGACCGGCGAGCAGCGCGATGTGAATCCGTGGCCCGACAATCCGATGGGCTGGGGCGCCGCGGACATCAAGCATCGCTTCCAGTGGAACTTCCCGATCTTTTTCTCGCCCAATGACAAGAACAAGATCTACGCGGCGTCGCAGTTCCTGATGGAGTCGACGAATGCGGGGCAGAGCTGGAAGACGATCAGCCCCGATCTGACGCGCAACGATAAGTCGAAAGGTGTCCCCAGCGGCGGGCCGATCACGAAGGACAACACGAGCGTCGAGTACTACGACACGATCTTCTACGGCGCCGAATCGCCGGTCGAAGCGGGCGTGCTTTGGGTCGGTTCCGATGATGGATTGATCCACGTTTCCCGCGACGGCGGCGGCCATTGGGACAACGTCACGCCGCCGAAGACGATCATGCCGGAATGGATCATGATCAACGAGATCGACGCCAGCCCGACCGACAAGGGCGCCGCGTACGTCGCGGCGACGAATTTCAAGTGGGACGATTTTCATCCCTATCTGTACAAGACTTCCGACTACGGGAAGACGTGGACGAAGATCGTTGAAGGGATTCCGCAATCCGAGTACACGCGCGTCATCCGCGCCGATCCGAAGAAGCGCGGGCTGCTCTACGCCGGCACCGAGCGTGGTGTCTGGGTCTCCTTCGACGACGGCGGACACTGGCAATCGTTACAGTACAAACTTCCGATTGTGCCAATACACGATCTGCTGGTTCACGACGATGCGCTGATCGCGGCGACGCACGGCCGCTCGTTCTGGATGCTCGATGATCTGGAGCCGCTCCGCCAGCTCTCGCCCGACATCGCATCGAAGCCAGTTCACATCTTCACACCGGCGCGGACGTGGCGTACGGCGGGCGGAGGAGGCCGCGGCGGAGGCGGCGGTCAGGGAACGAATCCGCCGAACGGCGCCGTCATCGACTACTACCTCCACGATCAGAAAGCCGGCACGAAAGTCACGCTCGCCATCATCGGCGGCGACGGAAAAGTGATCCGCGAATACACGGGAACGGTTCAAGCCGAGGCGGCGAAACCGAAAGAGGCGAACGGTGCGGCTCCGGCTGTTGCAGCAACTCCCGCAAAAGCCACTGGCGAGGCCGCAGCCGTTCCCGATGCCGAACCGAAGGAAGCGGTGAAGAGCGAAGGGGATGCTGCCGAGGAAGAGGGGGGCGGCGATGAAGGAGGCCGGCGCGGACGCGACTCGAACAAACTCACCGATGTCGTCAACGGCCACAATCGGTTCGTCTGGAATCTGCGCACGAACGAAGCGAAGCGTTTTCCCGGTCTCATCATGTGGAGCGGCGGCACGCTCGGTCCGCGCGTGACTCCGGGGACGTATCAGGCGCGGCTCACGGCCGGCGATCAGACGGCCACCGTGCCGTTCGAAGTGAAGCAGGATCCGCGCACCACGTCGACAGCCGCCGATCTCAAAGCGCAGTACGACTTCGTCACGAGCGTTCACGACAAACTTTCGGAAGTGAATGGGCAGATCACGCGCATCCGCGAAGTGCGCAAGCAGCTCACTGACGTCAAGAAACGCGTCGCCGACAACAAAGCGATCGTCGCGGCGGCGAATGATCTCGACAAGAAGATGACGGCGGTCGAAGAAGCGCTCTATCAGACGAAGAACAAGAGCTCGCAGGATCCGCTCAACTACCCGATCCGCCTCAACGACAAGCTGGCCGGTGTCGGCGATTCCGCAGCGTCCGGACCGTACGCGCCGACCGCGCAGCAGATCGAAGTCCGCGACGAGCTCGTGGCGCAGATCGACGTGCAACTGGCGAAGCTGAAAGCGATCTGGGATACCGATCTGCCGGCGTTCAATAAGCTGGCGGCGGGAGTGCCTGTTTTGAAATGACGTTGATTGCGTGATGGGCGCGTGCGCGCCCATCACGCGTTGTCGGTTGTCGGTTGGTTGCGCTTCGCGCGTTGTTCAGGAGTTGTCGGAGTGACCGCATCGCCGCCGCCTTTGCTGTCATCCTGAGCCGCCGAAGCAGCCGCAAGATTCACTACGCTCGCACTTGGCACACATCGGCGGCGAAGGACGGTCGAAGGACCCCCTGATTCGGTGTTGGGGTGGTGGAAGAACCTTCGCAGACAATGAGGAGGTCCTTCGACCGTCTTTCACCGCGCGATACCTGCCGGTTGTAAGGGCAGCGTGAAGTCGCGCGGCTTCGGCGGCTCAGGATGACAGTTTGAGTATGCGCCGCAGAAACTCGCGCACCACGTCCAGCGACTCCGGCGTCACGTGATGTCCCATCGGCAACTCGTGGTACTCCGGCCTCACGCCGTGCTCTTCGAGGATGAGGCGCGTCCGGCGCGCGTTGACGACCGCGATCATGTCGTCCTGCGTGCCGTGGATGAGCAGCACCGGCAAGTCCTTCTGCGCGCGGAGATCAGGCATGCCGGCCTCGAAGATCGCGCCGCTCATGACGACGACTCCCGCGACCTTCTGCTTCGTCCGGAATCCGACGTCGATGGCCATCATGCCGCCCTGTGAGAATCCAGCAATGACGATCTTTCCCTCGGGCGTGGGATAGCGCGCGACGAGCTCGTCGATCAGCGCGAGCATCTTCGTGCGCGAGTCGACGATCGAGTTTCCTTCCGGCGGCCAGCCGTCGAACCACGACCAGCCGAAGCTGTAGCCGGGCGCCGGCTCGAACTTCTTCGCCGCGTTCGGGAAAACGAAACGGTAGCCATCGTCGATCATCGGCGCGATGTCCGCGAGATCGTTGGCGTCCGCTCCGCGCCCGTGCATCAGGATCACCAGCGGCATCTCGTCGTCGTCGGGTCTGCCGCTGGGAACGTTCAGCACATAGCGAAGGGTGAGGTCGTCGTGTCGGGTCAGGGTCATGAAGCGCGGATTGTAGTCAGGGATGACATAAAATAGCCGTTTTCCAAGGAGACCCCCGTGCACATCAACGACCTGCTGAAAATCGCCGCCGAACGCCGCGCGTCGGACCTTCACATCAAAGTCGGTTCACACCCCGTGATCCGCTGCGATGGCGAGCTCGTGCCGCTCGTCGAGCTCAAGCGCCTGATGCAGGAAGACACGATCGCCATGGCCTTCTCGATCATGTCGTCGCGCCAGAAAGAAAAGTTCAAGAACAACTACGAGATCGACATCGCCTACTCCGTCCCCGGCCTGGGGCGTTTCCGCTGCAACATCTTTCAGCAGCGCGGCACGGTGGGCATGGTTCTGCGCGTCATCCCGGTCAAGATTCTCTCCATCCGCGAGCTGATGCTGCCGGTGATTCTCGAGAAGATCTGCGAGGAGCGGCGCGGGCTGATTCTCTGCACGGGTACGACCGGCTCGGGCAAGTCGACGACGCTGGCGGCGATGATCGACTACATCAACTCGCACCGCACCGAGCACATCATGACGGTCGAGGATCCGATCGAGTTCCTGCACCGCGACAAGAAATCGATCGTCAATCAGCGCGAGATCGAAGTCGACACGAAGTCATTTTCACAGGCGCTACGCTCGGCGTTGCGACAGGATCCGGATGTCATCCTCGTCGGCGAAATGCGCGACTACGAGACGATCGAGACGGCGCTCACCGCCGCCGAGACCGGACATCTCGTGCTTTCGACGCTGCACACGATGGATGCCACCGAGACGATCAACCGCATCATCTCCGTGTTTCCGCCGCACCAGCAGAAACAGATCCGACTGCAACTCGCAGCTGTGCTCAAGGCCGTCGTCTCGCTTCGCCTCCTGCCGCGCGCCGATGGCCTCGGCCGCGTTCCGGCCGCCGAGGTGATGATCTCGACTGGATACATAAGGGATTGCATCGAGAATAAGGAAAAGACGAAGCTGATCAAAGACGCCATCTCTGCCGGTACGTCGCAATACGGCATGCAGACGTTCGATCAGTCGCTGTACATCCTCTACAAGAATGGGCTGATCGCGCTGGACGAAGCGCTGCGGCGGGCGTCGAATCCCGACGAGTTCCGCCTCAAGCTGCAGGGGATCCAGTCGACGTCGGATATGGCCAAGGAAGAGATGGATGCGAAGCTGACCACCAGCAACGACAGCGATCCATTCGCCGATGAGTCGCCGTTCGATTTCTCGAACACGGTGTGACTCTCACCGGCAGTCGAGCACCATCGCGTCGAGCATCGGATCGCCTCCGCTTCCGATCGGTGTGCGCTGGAGAATCCGCCCTGCGAGCGGGCGGCCGGCAACGATGCGCGCTGACCTTGCACCGATGAAGACGAGCGGCCCGCGCGGAATCTCGCTGTCGCTTTTCACGAAAAGGATGCGGCGCTGGCCATAGAGCGCCGCCAGGTCTTCCGGAATCCAGAAGACGTCGGTGACGATTCCCTTTCCGGGCGCGGCGGCCGCCTTGACGAGCGCCTCGCTGAATACGAGTTTCTCCCGCAACAAGCAGATGCCGGTGATCTGAAGGGCGAGACCGGCGGCAGTAAGTGCGATCACGGCCGCAGCGCTCGCGCGTGAGTGGCGCAGTGCTGGTGTGGCTGCGACCGTCACGAGCGGGATGAGCCAGAGAAAATGCCGCGCTCCCCAGATGATCCCGAAATCCTCCTGATGAAGCAGGAGCGGTGTGAGCAGCAGTCCCGTTGCGATCGTCGTCAGGAGAAAGCGATCGCGTGGCTTTACGAAAAGCAACACGGCGGCGATCGGCACGCTGGCCAGGAAGCCCTGCGCATGGAGCGTGTCGCGCATCGTCTGCGGCCAACGCGAAAACTCGAACAGGTAAGCCCACCAGTTCGACAGGCGCGGACCGCCCATGCCGGAATAGACCTTCGCGTGAAGGCCGAGCGGATGGCCATAGATGACGATGCCGGAGATCCAGAGCGGGAGCAGAAGCAGGAGCGCTCCCGAGAGGAAGCGCAAGATACCGGGTCGGCGCGTGATCAACAGGGCAGCCGTGATTGCGGCGATCACGACGTACCCCTCTTCGCGAAACGCGACTACGAGCGCCGCGATGCAGCCGGCGGCGAACATGCGGTTGCGTGTGACCAGCACATACGCGCCGAGTGAGAGCGCCACGGCCAGCGTGTGCTCCCAGAAAACGACCGTGTACCAGAAAAGCGGTGTGGCGAAGATTGCGGCGACCGCCGCCGGAATGTAGTCGCGCTCGATCAGTGGAGAGAGAAGGCACGCCGTCGCCAGCGTGCCGAGGAGCGGGAGGAGAAAGAGTCCCCAAGTGCCCATGAGCGCGTACAGCGGCGCGCTGAGAATCGGAAAGAGAGGTGAATAGAATGAGTAGACATGCTGGCCGTCGCGCACGAAGTGATGGGCGGCCTGCGGCGCATCGTCGATGGCAAGGCCGCCGGTGCGCAGGAAGGTGCGAACCTGAATGAAGTGGTTGCCGCTGTCGGGGCCCCAGAAGACGTCACGCGGTTGCGTGGCCAGAATCGCGATCGCCGCAATCGCCGTGACCGCGCACACGAGCGCGACTTGTGTCCGCCGCTGCATCGATACGCCACTATATGCTGCACTCTTGTCGAACCGCTGCCCGAAGTTCTCGATCGCGATCATCACTTCCGATGCTGAGAATCTTCCGCAACGTGGAGATGGTTGAGATTCCAGTGGACATCGACGCCTGCTATCTCTCCGCGATGCGCATCCTCAACCATCGCTTCAATAGCGAAGCGGAGTTGCGGCGCAAGCTGGCGTTGAAGGAGTACGAACCCGAGGTCATCAGCGCGACGATCGAGAAACTTTGGCGAGAGAAATGGCTCGACGATGCGCGCTTCGCCGCCTCCTTCGTTCGCACGCGGGTCCGCAAGGGATTCGGCCGGCATCGCATCAGCCGCGAATTGCACGCCGCGGGCGTGGATGAGGATACTGTGGTGCGAGCGCTGGACGAAAGCGTTCCCGATCACGATGAGCGTGCGGCAGCGGTTGTCTCCGCGCGCAAGCGGCTGATCGTTATCCGCCGCCGCGAAAACGACGCCACGAAGATCCGCGAGAAGCTCGTCGCTTATCTCTTTCGCCAGGGCTACGACGGCACGTTGGCGATGGATGTTGTCCGCCAGCTGTTGAAGGAGGCCACTGAATGATCAGCGGCCGGCCGTTGGACGGCGAGTTCGCCGCGTATGCAGCATCGGACATCGATCGCGTCGACGGCAACGACGCAGTGGAGGCGCTCTCGTCGCAGTGGACCGACGTGGTCGCTGTGTTTCTGTCGCTTAACGACAAGGCCATTCGCGGAAAACGTTACGCGCCAGGCAAGTGGACGGTGAAGGAAGTGATCGGCCATCTCATCGACGACGAGCGGATCTTTGCCTACCGGGCGTTGTGCATCGCGCGCAAAGACACGCGGCCGTTGGCTGGGTTCGACGAGAATGACTATGTCGCTGCCTCGGATTTCGAGTCGCGAACGCTTGCGAATCTGATGGCCGAGTATCGCGCCGTGCGCGCCGCCACGCTGGCGTTTTTCGAGTCGCTGACGAGCGAGGAGTGGTTGCGGCGCGGCAACGTCAACGGACACGAAGCATCGGTGCGCGGACTGGCGTTTCACATGGCCGGACACGAGCTGCACCATCTGCGCACGTTGCGGGAACGGTACGGGATCGGATGATTCGGCGTCGAGCGTTAGCGCGAATCGGATCACCAGGGACGTCATCTGTCTGTCATCCTGAGCCGCCGCAGCCGCGCCTTACGCTAGTCTCTCCCCCCGGCACGCTTCGCGGCGAAGGACGGTCGAAGGACCCCCAAAATCTCTGCGGGGTGACCGGCGGAGTAACCAGCGCGAACAATAGGGAGGTCCGTAGACCGTCCTTAGCCGCCGATGTATGCCAGTCGTACGAGCAGCGTGAACGCGGCGGCTCCGGCGGCTCAGGATGACAGCGGGATGACAGCGCCGCTGACAGATGAAAGACACGAACGGATGACAGCGTTTCCCCTCGCTGTTACGATCTCGCGCTTTCGAGGAGAATCCTTTTTGCTCACGACCAATCAGATCCGCCAGCAGTTTCTCGACTACTTCGAGAAGAACCAGCACCGCCCCGTGCCGAGCTCCTCGCTCGTTCCCGCGGGCGATCCGACGCTCCTCTTCACGAACGCCGGCATGAACCAGTTCAAAGACGTCTTCCTCGGCCGTGAGCCGCGCGACTACAAGCGCGCCACGACGTCGCAGAAGTGCGTCCGCGCCGGCGGCAAGCACAACGATCTCGAGAACGTCGGCCGCACGGCCCGTCATCACACCTTCTTCGAGATGCTCGGAAACTTCTCTTTCGGGGATTACTTCAAAGAGGATGCGATCAAGTACGCCTGGGATCTCATCGTCAACGTCTGGGGACTTGAAGTCGATCGTCTCTGGTTCAGCGTGTTCGAAGGTGGAGATGGCGTTCCCGCGGATGAAGAAGCGGAAGCGCTCTGGGTGAAGGTTGGCGCCGCTCCTGATCGCGTGCTGCGATTTGGCAAGAAGGACAACTTCTGGTCGATGGGCGATACCGGTCCGTGCGGCCCGTGCTCGGAAATCCATTACTTTCGCGGCGACGATCCCGCGAAAAACGTTGCAGCGCTCGTCAACGGCGAAGGCGACGACACGATGGAGATCTGGAACCTCGTCTTCATGCAGTACGACCGCAGCGCCGATGGTGTCCTCACACCGCTTCCTGCGCCGTCGGTCGATACCGGCATGGGCCTGGAGCGTCTCGCCAGCGTGCTGCAAAGCACGTCGACGAATTACGACATCGACCTCTTCACGCCGATCATGCGCGCCATCGAGTCCGGCAGCGGTCACGCGTACGGCGGAAAGATGGACGATGAGATCGACACAGCCGTCCGCGTGCTATGCGATCACTCCCGCGCCTCGACGTTCCTCATTGCCGACGGTGTGATTCCGGCGAACGAGGGGCGCGGCTACGTACTGCGGCGCATCATCCGCCGCGGCATCCGCTTCGGGCGCAAGCTTCCGAAGGCGGTCGTGTTGTCGCAGCTCGTCGACTCCGTGATCGAGTCGATGGGCTCTGCGTATCCCGAGCTCGTGGCGCGTCGCGAAGCAGTGCTGCAGACGCTGACGTCGGAAGAAGAGAGATTCTCGCGGACGCTCAGCTCCGGGATGGAGCGCGTCGGCTCCGTGCTCGACGCTGTTCGCGCACGCGGCGAACGGACGCTTGGCGGCGCCGAGGTGTTTCGCCTCTACGACACATTCGGAATCCCGGTCGATCTGATCGGGGAAATGGCGGAAGAAGAAGGTGTCACGCTCGATCACGAAGGCTTCGAGACGATGATGGCCGATGCGCGTGTGCGTGCCAAGGCGGGATCGAAGTTCCAGATGTCCGCCGGCGCGGCGGTCTATGGACCGATCTCGGAGAAAACCGGGCCGGTCGAGTTCGTCGGATATGATCAATATGTTGACGTTCCGTCGACGGTGAAGGTCATCGTCATCGCCGGCGTCGAGCAGGATGCGATACCGCACGGAGCGGAAGGAGAAGTCGTTCTCTCGCCGACACCGTTCTACGCGGAATCGGGCGGTCAGATCGGTGACAGCGGCGTTCTTGAGTGGGATGGCGGGCGAGCCACTGTGCTCGATACGCAGAAACCGGCCGGCGATTTGATCGTGTCGCGCGTCCGTGTCGATGAAGGTCATCTCACGTTGAATGCGCAAGTGCGCGCGTCCGTGCCGGTTCCGGCGCGTCTCGATACGACGGCGAATCACACGGCAACGCATCTGCTGCATCAGGCTTTGAAAGATGTTCTCGGCGAGACCGTGTCGCAGGCTGGCTCGCTCGTCGCGCCCGATCGCCTTCGCTTCGACTACACCTATCACCAGGCTCCTTCGGACGCGCAATTGCGACAGGTCGAGGAGATCGTCAACGACAAGATTCGCGCGAACATGGAAGTGACGAAGACGGTCATGCCGATCGCCGAGGCGAAGAAGACCGGCGCGGTGGCGATGTTCGGCGAGAAGTACGGTGAGAACGTGCGCATCGTGACCGCGGGCGATTTCTCGCGCGAGTTCTGCGGCGGTTGCCACGTCAACCGCACCGGCGACATCGGCCTCTTCAAGATCGTCAGCGACCGCTCGCTTGCGGCCGGCGTGCGGCGCATGGAAGCGCTCACCGGACGCGGCGCGCTTGCATACTTCCAGACGATTGAAGATGCCGCGCATCAGTTGCAGCAGCAGCTCAACGTGAAGCTCGAAGACGTTCCCGCGCAGTTGCGCACGATGCAGGAGCGCCAGAAGATGCTGGAGAAGGAGATCAAGCAGCTCAAGATGCGGGTCGCCACGGGCGGCGGCGGATCGGCCACAGCGAGCGCCGATGATTCCGTCGACATCGACGGCGTCGCGCTCGTCGCCCGCCGCTTCGATGACGTCAGCGGCGGCGATCTCCGCAATCTCGCCGACACTTTCCGCTCCAAAATCAAATCGGGCGTCGTCGTCCTCGGCTCCGTCGCCGACGGCAGAGTGACGCTGCTGACGGCCGTGACGAAAGACCTGCTCGACCGCGTTCAGGCCAACACGCTGATCAACAAACTCGCGCCGATCGTCGGCGGCAAAGGCGGCGGCAAGCCCGATCTTGCGCAGGCCGGCGGAAAGGATCCGGACAAACTGGATGAGGCGATCGCCAAAGCGCCGGAAGCGTTGCGCGAGTTGTTGGGGGTGAGGGTGTAGCGATGTTCGATCTCGAGTCCGAGCTCGATCTTGTCCGCGATGCTCTCGATGCGGAGGGGATTGAATACGCGCTGTGCGGCGGCCTCGCAATGGCAGTCCACGGCGCTCCGCGAGCGACGGTTGATATCGACTTGTTGATCAAGCCTGAGGATCAACTTCTTGCCGAAACTGCCGCCGTCCCTCTCGGATACAAGATCAAGGCAAAGCCAATGTCCTTCTCTGCTGGGGCGGTAGAAATTCGACGGGTCTCGAAGATTGATCCTACCGACGGCGAGGTGATGATCCTCGATCTCCTTCTCGTCACTCCCGCGGTTGCCCCGACGTGGGAAGGCCGTCAGCATGTTCCCTGGCGCGGACGGCAGCTTTCTGTTGTTTCGAAGGAAGGACTTATCGCGTTGAAAGTGTTTCGGTCGAGTGATCAGGACCGCGCAGACATCGCGCGTTTACGAGGTGAGCCATGAGCGTCGATTACTCGGAAAAAGCAGTCACGATGCGAATCCGGCAGGCGTCGCAACTTCGTAAGCTTTGCCTTTCACTCGGGAAAGCTGGTGAGGCGGCGCGCGAATCTGGAGTCCTGCGCGACACTGGGCCACAAACCGTGCACGTTCGCTCATCGAACGAAAAAAAGTAATCTTCAAACCCGCCACCTCCAGGGTCTCCGCGGATCGGCGACTGGCCTAAAGGCGTCGGGAAAGTGCGTGACGATGAAACGCCATCCGGTCCCAGAAGAGCGAGAGCACGTCGTAGCGAATCTCGCCGTCATGCGGATGCTGGCCGAGGTAGGCGCTGGCGAGGGTGATGAGCTGGAGTTGCTTGCGGCGATCGACGGCATCGACGCCGTGGCCGGCGAAAAGACTCTGCCGCGCTTTCACCTCGACGAAGACGAGAAGTCCGCCGCGCCGGACGATGAGATCGATCTCGCCCGCGCGCAGGCGCACGTTGCGCGCGACGATGCGGAATCCGCGCAGGCGATAGAACCACGTGGCGCGACGTTCGCCGCGTGCGCCGAGTTGCCTTGACGGGATGCGCATGACATCGCCGAGGATCCCTCGGGTGCGGTGAATCGCAGCGAAGTTCTACAGGTGGTGGGAAGAATCTCGCGGTCGGCAGCGGGACGCAGCCGAGCCAGCCGGCGGGACGCCAGGGTTCCGGCGCGTGACTTCTACTTCCTGTGGAAGTGCTTTTCGATGTCGAGGTGGCGGATGTCGACGATGATCGGGCGTCCGTGCGGGCAGGCGTAGGGATTCGAGGAGTCGAGCAGCTCGGCGGTCAGACGAGCCATCTCCTCGCCGCTGAGCGGGCGATGTACTTTGATGGCGGCCTGGCAGGCGAGCGAGGCGCAGACTTTCTCGCGGAGATGCTGCAGATGCGAGCGATCGTCGAGCGAGGCGTCGACGAGCTTGCGCAGAAAGGCGTCGACATCTTTCTTCACCAGCTCGGACGGCACCGCGGCGATGGCGAACACGTTGCCGGAGAATCGCTCCATGTCGAAGCCGACCGCGCGCAACTCTTCGATGTGCGATTCGAGAACCGCACTCTCGGCGGCGCCGCTCTCATACAGAATCGGCGTCAAGAGCTGTTGACTCACCGGCGCGTGCGCAGCGGCGCGGTCGAAGTAGCGGTCGTAGAGAACGCGCTCGTGCGCGACGTGCTGATCGATGAGCCGCAAGCCGGTCGGCGTATCGATGACGATGTAGCTCATCCGGTATTGGCCGATGACGCGCCCTTGCAGATCACCGAGCTGCGGCTCGCTCTCTTTCGTCGCCGCTGGCGCATCGATCAATGCCGTCTGTTCGCGAAGGGGAGGCTGCACGACGGCCTGGCGTTGAAAGAGTGGCGTGAACTCGGGTCTGTAGCCGGCAGGTCCCTCGTCGAAACGTTGCGGAGCGAAGAGTGTCGGTGACGATCCCGATTGCGGATCGAGCGCAGGAGCAGCTTCGGCCGTTTGCAGCAGACCGCTACCTTCTTCCGCGCCGCCGAGGGCACGCTTGATGCCCTGCTCGACAGCGACATGCACGGCTCCAGAATCGCGGAAGCGCACCTCGGTCTTTGCAGGATGCACATTCACGTCGACCAGCTCCGGCTCGATGCCGACGAAGAGGACGATGGCGGGGTGACCATCGAAGTCGAACGCCTCCGCCCCGCGATTCGCGGCGTGCGTCAGCACGCGGTCCTTGACCAGTCTTCCGTTCACGAAAAAGAATTGATTGCGGCGGCTTCCGTAACGAAGACCGCGGGTGACGAAGCCGGAAGCATTGACGGGACCGATCGTGGCGTCGATCTCCTCGAGGTATTGCGCCGCTTCGTTGCCGACGACTTGCACGACGCGCTCGCGCATCGTCGCCGCGGGAGGGAGATCGACGACTGTTCGTCCGTTGTGCTCGACGCGAAAGGCGCGCGACGGCAGCGGAAGCGCGTAGGAGGAGACCACCGTGACGATGGCGCGGAACTCGGCGTCGGCGGACTTGAGGAACTTGCGGCGCGCCGGCACGTTCTCGAACAGCTCGCGCACGCTGATGGTCGTGCCGCGGTCGCGCGCGGCGGGCCGGGTCGTGCGCGCGCCGGTCAGCGGATCGCATTCGATCTCGATCGCCGAATCGGAGTCTGCCGCGCACGTCGTCAATGTGAATCGCGACACGCTGGCGATTGACGGCAGCGCCTCGCCGCGGAATCCGAGCGTGTGCACCTGGGCGAGATCGTCGAAGCCGCGGATCTTCGAGGTGGCGTGGCGCTCGAGCGCGAGGATGGCGTCGTCGTGCCCCATGCCCGAGCCGTTGTCGCGAATCTCGATGAGTTTCTTCCCGCCGTTTTCCAGCAGAACATCGATGACCGTCGCGCCGGCATCGATCGCATTTTCGACGAGCTCTTTGACGACCGACGCCGGCCGCTCGACGACCTCACCCGCAGCGATCTGATTGATGAGATCGGACGGCAGAAGTTGGATGCGGGGCACCGGTCGATTATCTCGCGATTCGTCGTCACGCGGTCGAGGACACGCGCTGCTTCAGAGCTTCTCTCCGCCCCTCCGCGTGAAACGGTTTTTCCCGATGACAAGCAAACCTCACACTTCGAGCACGATCTTGCCGAACGCTTCCCGCGCTTCGAGAATCCGATGTCCTTCGGCGACGCCGGCGAGCGGGAGGACGCGATCGATCACGGGTTTCAGACGGCCCTGTTCGACGAGCGAAACAATCTGGTGCAACTCCGCCAGGCTTCCCATCGTCGATCCGAGGATGGAGAGGAGCTTGAAGAATACAAGACGTAGATTGATGGTGGCCTCGCCGCCGGTCGTGGCGCCGCAGGTGACGAGGCGTCCGCCGCGGGCCAGCGCGCGCAGGGAGCGCTCGAATGTTTCGCCGCCGACGTGCTCGAAGACGATGTCGACGCCGCGCTTGCCGGTGAGCTTGCGCACTTCGTCGAGAAAATCGGCCTCGGTGTAGACGATCGTGGCGTCGGCGCCGAGGGTCTTCGCGCGCGACGCTTTTTCGGCGGTGCCGGCGGTTGCGAAGACGGTCGCTCCGAACAACTTCGCGATCTGAATCGCGGCGCTGCCGATTCCTGATCCCCCCGCGTGAACGAGGACGGTTTCACCGATGCGGAGCTGCGCGCGCCCGATGAGCATGTGCCAGGCGGTGAGCATGTCGAGCGGAAATGCTGCAGCCTCCGCAAACGAAAGCGCCGCCGGCTTGCGGATGAGATTGCGAATCGGAACAGCGATTTTCTCCGCCGCGCCGCCGCTGATCGTCTCGCCGAAGAGTCCGTAGTGGCGGCAGAGCGGATCGTTTCCGGAGAGGCAGGCGATGCAATGACCGCACGAGTATCCCGGCGCGACGATCACTTCATCTCCGGCGCGCCATCGCGGATCGTCGACGCTCTCGATGATTCCCGACACTTCGGAGCCAGGAATCATCGGCAGCGGAAACGTGTGTCCCGGCACCCCTCGGCGCAGCCAGATGTCGAGATGGTTCAGGGCCACGGCGCGGACGCGCACGACCGCCTCGCCCGCGCGCGGCTCCGGATCGGGAGCGTCGGACATCGTCAGTTTGTCGAGACCGCCGTGCTCGCGAATGAGAATCGCTTTCATCGCGCGGATGATAGCGCCACGTGCGGGAGTCGTTAGTCGGGGTCGTGGTCGCAAAGCCAAGGCAACCACAGAGACACGGAGAACCCGACTCCCGAATCGCGACTCCCGCGGTACAATCCCGGGCACACGCTTTGCCTACCGCGATGAACGTGCTTCGACGGATTACCGCTATCCTTGCCATGGCCGCGATCATCGGCTTGCTGGCGATGTTGGTGTGGGAAGTCGAGATGCATCACCAGCGTGGTGCAGTCCCCGACGAGCCGGTCGCCGCCTCGGTTCCTCACAACGTCTAACCCATTCCAAATTAGTTAGTTGCGGGCGGGACAATGTTGGCATGTCCGATGCTGTTTGTTATTCGTATGAACACGACCAAGAGACAACTCATTGGACAGGTTGGATCGGCACTGGTGGTGCTCTTCCTCGCGGTGCCGCTGCTGGCAGAGCCGCCCGCAACGCGCGATCTGACGCTGCAATTCACCAACGCAGGTGCGGCCGCCGACGGATTCCGTGCCGTCGAAGTTGGCGGGATCGTCGTTCTACGCGGACGCGTCACCGAAAAGGCGACGGCAGAACAGGCATCGGCGATCGCGCAATCGCTGGGTTACACGCGCGTGGCGAACCTGATTCAGGTCGCCGATGTCCCAGACGACGAGCGCATCACCCGCATGGCAGAGCGCCAGCTCGGAGTGAATCGCGGACTCGATGGAACGCAGATCGCCGTCGTTTCGAACAACGGCGTGGTCAGGCTCATCGGCAAGGTCTTGAACGAGCTTCAGAAAGACATGGCCGTGCGCCTGGTCAAGAACATCAACGGCGTGCGCTCGGTGCAGATGGCGCTGACGAGATAAGTAGCCAGCCTGTCATTTCGAATCGGCGGAACCGCGGGGGTGGTCGGGCGGGGTGAGCGGTGTAGCTCGATGAGAAATCCCCCGCCGACGAAGCGAGCATTTTCTATGAGTCAGGGGATTCCTCTTCGCGCTTCACCGCTCGCGCCCAACCCTTCCGCCCCCGCGGTTCCGCCGGATCGGAATGACAAGTAGCTTCCTACCGCGCGGTGTGAATCGAGAACTGCACTTTGTTTCCTTTCCGCTCTTCCGGCGCGCGGAACGTATGTGCAAAGAGAACGCTGACGAGGACGTCGAAGTCGCGCACGGTCATCGCCAGTTCTGTTCCGAGACCGGCGTCGACGGCGAAGTCGCGCGTCCGGAATACATCGCGTGTTGCGAAGGCGGCGTTGCCGAAACCTGTGTAGCCGATCGCATACATCGTGTTGAAGTGAAGGGCGCGGAAGCGATAGTCGCGATTGCGGAACACGGGGACGAACAACTCATTCGTCACGTGAAACTCGTTGGTGCCGGTGGACACACTGTTTGTGTTTGAGAGAGAACGCAACGCTTCGCGGCCGCCGAGGTTGAACATCTCGTAGCCGGGGATGGAGTAGCACTCGACTTGGGGCGTAGTGCTCCCCGTGGCGCACAGCGTGTCTTTCGTAAGGAATGTTCCGAAGTGACCACGGGTGACGATGAACGATGCCGGCGTGAGATTCCAGCGTCGGATCGCTTCGGTCTCCAGCTTCGTGTATTTGTAATCGCCGGTGGAGATTCTTGCCGACTCGGTGAGCGCGGCGGCAAAACTGAATCGCTGCGGGCCGAGCTCGCGGAAGACGGTGAGGACGGGAACCTGGCGTCCGCGCGATTCGCCGACGATCGAATTCAACTGCTCGTCGAATTCCGTTCCGTACTGAAAGCCGAGCTTCGTATAGATGTTGTTCTTGCGATTGTCGGCGCGCGTGACATCGCCGAAGGTGAGCCGGTCGTCCTGCAGCAAGGTGAAGTAGCGGTGGTTGTAGTCGCGCGGAAACTCGAGCAGAAGCAGGCCGCCGCGCACGCGCTCAAATTCGTCGGTGTGGCTGCCGATCGCGCCGAACGAGATCGAGTCGAAGACGCCGATCTTGTAGGTGAAATCGTGCGCGTAGTACTTGTAGCGAAGGAACGTGCTGATGTCGCCCGTGACGAACTTGTAGTCGATCTGACTCTCGAAGAGCACGTTCTTGATCAGTTTGCGCAGGCGGATGCTGGCCTTGCCGTCAGCGAGGTAAACATTGGGGAGCGCATCGCGGCGGTCGTATCCGCTTGCGGCAACAGGGGAGAGAGGCGGCGTTGGCTGCGCAACGGGAGCCGGCGAAGTGGGACGCGTTTCGGGTGGTGCTGGGACGGGAGCGGGCGCGGCTTGCGGCGGGGCATCGGCTGTTGGCGTTGTGTTGGTCTGCGCAGTCGTCGCAGGAGGCGGCGTCGGGGGTGTTTGCGGAGCAGGTGGCTGCTGCGCGAGAGCGGCGGTCGCTGCAAGAATTACCGCGAAAGGGGCGACGATCTGGCGGATGCGCATCGCGGCATCGTATCAAAGTGACGTTGCAGGGGTGAGTTGAGATCAATCAAGTTATGGTAAGCTCAAGCCGTTGAAGCCTTTATCGGTGAACGCTCGCATGACTCTGGCACATTTTTTGTAATTCGCGCCGAGCAGTACCAATCGCGGACAGACCGTGCGAACTTAGGAGGTGTTACTTGTTGCGTCTCAGAATTCGATTGTTGATTCCATTGCTTTTCCTACTCATCGTGCCGTCACTGCTTGCTCAGGGAACGACCGATACAACCGCCGGAACCCTTTCTTCGATCTCGATCGAGGAGCAGGGCGCGTTGGTTGCGCCGACCGCCTCAGGGGCGACGGGGCTATTCAACGTGATCACCGCCGACACACTGCATCGCGGCGACTGGTCTTTCGGTGTGTACTATCAGAACTGGGACCTGGAGGCCGCAAAAGCTCCGTTCAACATTCCGTCCGCACGCGCTCACAAGAACCTCGGCTACGACCTCTACCGGCTCGATGCCTCGGTCGGCTACGGCCTGACCGACAATTGGGAGATCAGCGCCGCATTGCCGTTCGACCGGATCACCGGTCACGGTGGTGACCGCAACGGTTTCATCAACGGCTACTACTACCAGGGCCGGTTCTCCGAGGGCGGTATGGCGCCGCTGCATCTGGCCACGAAGTTCAGCTTCGGCCCGTCGAGCGCCACGTCGAAACTCGCAGCCTCGCTGTTCGTCGATCTGCCGACCGGCAGCAAAGATACAGGCATCGCCAGCGGCGCGACGAACTTCGGCGTCGGAGTCCACTACACCGCGAGTCAGTTCACGATCGGCGGCAGCTACACGCTCGCCGGCGATCGCAGCGCAAAGAACTCCAACTTCCCCTTCCTGGCTCCCGACTCTTCCAAGCTCCCGAACGAGCTGCTCCTCGAAGCCGGATGGAATCATCCTCTTCACTTCTGGCGCACGACGAACTGGATCACCGAAGTCAGCACGGTTGCCTACACCGGCGGTGATGTGAAACCGCCGTCGCCGATTCATCTCGTGACCGGCCTTCGCCACTGGCTCGGTGACAGCGGCTGGTCGATCAACGGCGGTGTTCGCTGGAACGCAGCGAAATTCAGCCGCGACCACAAAGAGTGCCGCGTGACGGAGCTCGACGACTGCGGTTTGTCCGGCCTCGTCGGCATCACGTTCGCGCCACTGCACCTTGCCGCAGTTGCGCCGCCTCCGCCTCCTCCGGCACCGCTGCCGGAAGCACCGCCTCCACCGCCGCCCCCGACGCCGGTCGCTCCGCCTGAGCCGCCGCCGGTGACGCCGCCGCACGTTCCGACCGAGCTCCGTACCGACGAGATTCACTTCGAAGCCGGTTCCGCGCGTCTGTCGAACATCGCCAAAGCCATCCTCGACGACGTCGCTCTGCGCATGAAGCAGGAGCCGACATCAACGGCGATCGCGATCGGCTACAACGACGACAAGGAGAACACTGGTCCGAACAAGGACCTCGATCGCCGCCGCGCCGAGGCAGTCCGCGACTACCTCGTCACGCGCCACGGCATCGATCCCGCTCGTATCACGATCGAAGGCCGCGACGGTCGTGAGCCGGTCGGCGACAACAGCACCGGTGAGGGCCGCCTCCGCAATCGCCGTGTGGTCGTTCGCCTCATGCTTCCGTAGTCTTCCGCGACAGCAACAAGTGCGAAGGGTAGCCGCGAGGCTGCCCTTCGTTTTTTCTTTGGCCGTTCTTGGAGTGAAGGGTGAAGGGTGAAGAGTGAAAAAGAGTCGAAGGCGTTCGCCTTCTTTCACTCTTCACTCTTCACCCTTCACCCTTCTACTCTACGGCAGTTCGATCTCAGGCTTCTCGTCTCGTGCCTTGTAGAGAATCGCCAGCTTCCCGATCGTTCCGGCGATCTCCGCGCCGCAGGCGCCGGCCAATTCTTCTGCGAGCGTGCGGCGCTGCGCGGAATCGTCTGTGTCGATGCGTACTTTGATCAGCTCGTGCGCGGCGAGCGATCGCTTCGTCTCCTCGATGACGGATGGACTTGCGCCGCCGCGTCCGATGCGGACGATGGGTGGGAGAGAATGAGCCAGACCTTTGAGGTACTGGCGTTGTTTCGACGTGAGCGCCATGGCGGCGCATGGTAGCAGAGGCGGTTAGCGCCCTTCGGCCGGCTCGTCCTGCAACGGAATCTTCGCCAGACGAATGGCCATCGCGTCGTAATGCGCTTTGGCCTGCCTCGACTTGTAGAACGTCCAAAGACCCGCCGCGCGCCGGCCGTCTTTCGTCGTCGCCTCAACGAGCACGGTCTGACGTTCTTCGCGAAATGCTTCCGTTGTGTTCATCGTCAGACGATGAAGCTCCGGATCGTACGATGCCTCCGACGGCGTTTCGTTCAGGAACGTGGCGTGAACGGAGGCGGGATCGAGTTGCTGATCGTCGATCGATACCGCGATGACCCTCTGTCCGCGCGACAGTGCGTTCCCGTTTGCCGGAGAACCATCACAGAGCTCGATCGGAACCGCGCCGAGCGCTGTCCGGAACTGATCGAGTGTCATGCTGCTGACCATCTTCAAGCGGCCGAGCTTCATCGGATCGGTCGAGCGGACATTCGGGCGCATCCATCCGACCAGTCCGGCGTCATATCCGGCCCGCTTCGCAGCGGCGGTGACGACATTGTCGTACTCGCTGTACGGATAAGCGACGACATGAATCGGCCGTCCGATGTGCGATTCGATGACCTGTTTGCTTTCGTCGAGCTCCGCGCGAAGGAACGCGTCGTACTGGGCGTCGTTCAGATCAGGATGCGCGTCTCGTTTCAGATGCGCGTGCGACATCGTATGCCCTTCGATATCGACGCCACGCTTCGCCATCGCTTCGATTTGCGCCCACGACAACGCATGCGATCCATGTCCGACGATCCTCGGATAGACATACAGCGACCAGGGAAATCCAAACTTCTCCAGGATCGGGTACATCTCGGTGTAGGCGCATTCCCAGCCATCATCGCTGCTGATCACGATGGCATTCGGCGGGAGCGAGCTCTTGCGGCCGTTCACGTAGTCGACGAGATCGGCGATCGGGATGACGTTGTATCCAGCTTTCGCCAGGTATCGCATCTGATCGCGGAAGTTGTCGACGCTGACTGCCCAACCGCGCTCGGGGATGCGTTCGGCCTCGTGATACTCGAGAATGACCGGCGCATCCTGCGCGAATGCGGTGGCCGCCGTGAGGAGCGCCGCCATTGCAGCGATTCGGGTCAGTCGCACGCAGCCGAAGACTGCAATCGAAATGCCTCGCTGTTACTCTTCGTCCATGAAAACGTTCCTCGCCTTCCTCCTCCTCGCCTCGGCCGCAGCACTTCATGCGCAAGATGCGGATCTCATCAACGCCGACCGCCCCGGTCTCGCAGACAGCAGTGGCGTTGTCGGCCGCGGAATCTTTCAAGTCGAAGCAGGCCTCGAGCGCGATCACTCCTCGGGCAGCATCGATCTCTTCACTCCGATCCTCCTTCGCTACGGAGTGAGCAAAGCAGTCGAGCTTCGCGTGGAAGGAAACGGCTACGTTCACTCGTCCGGTGCGAATGGATTTGCGCCCCTTTCGATCGGCGCCAAAGTTCATTTCGCCGACTCTCCCTCCCTCGGCGTCATCGCACGCGTGTTCGTTCCGTCGGGCAGCGGCGCGCAGCGCTCGGACACGACGAATGGCGATGTTCGTCTGGCCGCGGACGTGAACATCGGCGAGCGTTGGGCGATCAATCCCAACATCGGACTGGCGTCGGTCGATGATGGTGAGGGGCGCTTCACCGCGGGCCTCGCCGCGCTCACCGTGCAATACAGTATTTCCGATCACGCCAACGTCTTCGTCGACGCAGCGCTCCAATCGCCGGAGAGCCGCGGAGGAACGACGGCGCTGACCGTCGATGCCGGCGCGGTTCGTATTATCGGCAGCAACACGCAGCTCGACGTATCGATCGGCTGGGGCGCGCATGGCTCCGCGCCGCCGAACGTGTTCTGGTCCGCGGGCATCAGCCGCCGCTTCTAGCCCGCATTCCTCACGCTCTTACTCGCATTGCCTAACGTACCCAAGCTCACCGGCTTGGCACGGCGCGCCTGAAGTATGGCGCTTGGGAGCCAGCAACGCGCGGGACCAAGCCCGGTGCAGCGCAGAGTTAGCCCGCAGCGAAACAGGGTCAGGACGTGGCACCCGTGAGGCGATGATGGAGTTCGCGAAGCAGCGCACGATTGGTGTCCCATTCGAGGCGATGGAGCGCCGCATCGAAATCCAGCCAGGCATATCCACTGTGCTCGTCTGATAATACGAGACGGTCGCTGGTGACCTGTACCGCGAACCCATACTCCGGGATTTCCTTCAACTCAGGATCCCAGCTCACCCTATCGGAAAAATGGTCCACCGAGACCCTGCCAACTGTGTTCAATCGAAGCAAGTCTTGAGAGATCCCGGCCTCTTCAAGCGCTTCTCGACGCGCGGCTGCTTCTGGGGTCTCGTCTCCCTCGCCGCCACCTGCCAGCCCCTGCCATGCGCCGAGGTCGCTTCGCCGAAATACCGCGTAGCGCACATTTCCATTTGGTGTCACGCGATAGAGAAAGATGAGTACCTGAAATGGCTGGCGTGGCATGGCAGAGAGAAGTTCCTGCGGGCTAACAACGTTTTCGATGCTGAGGTGCCGAGTTCTTCGAGTCAAGAGATGCGGGCTAACGCAGGGCTAACGCATCGGCTAACGCGCTAGCGCTCAGTTTTTCGGGGTGCGTTGATACTGCGAGCGAGCCTGCGATCCCGATCCGCCGCCGCCAGACGATACGGGAACGGCACCCGACTGCACCTGCGGCGCGACTTCACCGGGCGCGACGCGCTGCGGATCGGTGAGGATTGGCGGCATCACCGGAAGCCGCGGCTCGGGCAGACGGAAGACCCAGCTCGCCTCCACGCGCTTCCCCGACTTCGCTTCCGTCGCCCAGATCAGCGCGCGCTGATAGCTGCCTTTGAGCGACTCCTTGGCCGTCTCGACCGACACCGCGCCGGTCTGCGGGTCGTAGGAGAAGGGGAGGAAGCCTTGCGCGGAGAGCAATGCCATCCCGACCGATTTCGGATCGATCGTTTCTTTATGAGGAATCGTTGCCGAGACCGTCACCGTCGGCGTGGGATCGAAAATCACGCCGGGCACGGGCGTCATCTCATCGACGCGCAAGGAACCGGCGCCAAGGTAGCGGCGGAAGTTGGCGAAATCGATTTTCTTCTCGACGACCACGCGGCGCATCTTGAGGGGATTACTACCGCGGCGGACCCTGCCCGACTCGCAGGTGAGTGCGGCCTCGTAGCCAGCTTTGCTGACGCTGTCGGCAAGTAAGTGATCGTAGTCGCCGAATGGATAGGCGAGGAACTGCACCGGTTTCGAGGTAGCGCGCTCGAGCATTTTCTTGCTGTCGGTCAGCTCGCGGTTGAGCCAGGCGTTGTACGCCTTCTGATCGAGTTCGATATGGCGGCGCCGAGTCAGGAAGGGATGCGACAGCGAGTGGCTCTCGATGTCCACTCCGGCGTCGGACATCTCTTTCACCTGTTTCCAGTTCAGCGCGTGCGAGGTCTGGCCGATGATCTGCGGATAAATGAATACGGTGAACGGAAATCCGTACCGCTTCATCTCGGGAAAGACTTCGGTGTAGGTGCTGCGCCATCCGTCATCGAACGTGATGACGACTGCGTTCTTCGGGAGCGAAGCGCGCTTGCCGGTGACGTATTCGTAGAGATCGCGCAGCGGGATGACGTTGTAGCCGGTCATGGCAAGATAGCGCATCTGCTGGCGGAATGCCTCACGCGAGACTTCCATACGCCGGTCCTGAGGCGACTCGACGATGTGATAGCAGAGGACCGTAGCGCCGTAGTCGGAGTCGCGCGGAGCAGCGGCCGAAGCGATCGCGCACAAAAATCCCGAAAGAAGAAACGCTGTCAACGCCCGCGCGGCCATGGATGCTCCCGAGTGATTGAAGGTCCGAAGAAGAATGCTCTCGCCTTTGCAACAACGGTACCGGGCGTGGGCGTTCCGATTGTATCGCGATCATGGACCGATGGGAGAAGTTATTGAGTGCCTGGACCCCCAACGGTCGGCGATGGAATCCCCTCAGCCGTTTGACCGTTCCCCGACGCTAGGTTAGAGTCACGCACTTTTTGACGGAGGCAGCCCGTTCCATGGATCGCCAGCAACGCAGAGATTTGAAGCACGACAAGTTCGTCGACGAGATCGGTTCTTTGTCGACCCGCGCGCGCGAGAACCAGCGCCTGCTCTTCACCATCGGCATCGGCGCGGTAGTCCTCGCCGTCCTCGTCTACGGCATCTTCTTCTATCGTTCCAATCAGGAGCAGAAAGCGCAGCAGGCCTTGTCGAAGGCAATCGCCACGATCGATTCGCCGCTCATGCCCGCGCCGGGCGCGGAGCCGGTTCCGGGCGCGAAGTTCAAGACCGAGGCGGAGCGGACCGCTGCGGCGGAGAAGCAGTTCAAGGATGTCACCGCCAACTTCAGCGGCAGCGACGCCGCGGACGTGGCCAGCCTCTACCTGGCGCGCATTCAGGCAGGACGAGGGGATGTCGCCGGAGCGCGCACGCGGCTCCAGCAGTTCATCAACGACAACCCGAAGCACATCCTCGTCAACGGAGCTCGCTACAGCCTTTACCAGCTTCGCATCGACAACGGCGAAGCTGTTCCGGTTGCTCAGGAGCTGCAGGCCGAGATCAGCAAGTCCGAGCCCAACCTCCCGGTCGATGCACTGCTCGCTCTTCTCGCTCATGATTGGGAAGTGCAGGGCAATGCCGACAAGACGAAGGAAACGTATCGGCGGATCGCCACGGAGTTCCCCGACTCACCGTACGCGCTGGAAGCGCAGCGGCGGATCGGACCGGCGTAAGGCGTCGTGATTGGATGGGGCGGCTGTTGCAGAAGCGAATGTTGAATGTTAAGTGTTGAATGTTAAATGTTGAATGAATAGTAGACGTTAATGTCGTACGATCAGCGTAGCGACAAAATCACCAGGCCCCACGATCGCGCGACCGGTTCGATCGCGGAACCAGCGAACGTTGCAGATCGGCGCGATTGTCTTCCGGCGCAACTTCATCATTCAACACTCAACATTTAACATTCAACATTCGCTTCTTCACGTGCACGTCCTCTCCATCATCATCCTCGTGGCCTGGGTGCTGGCCTTCGCCTGCACGCTCGTAAATCTGATTCTCGTTCCCCACCTGCGCGCTGACAGACGAGCGCTTCGCGAGCCGTTGGTCTCCGTGATCATCCCGGCGCGGGACGAGGCGCGCGTCATCGAGCGGACGGTGCGGTCGTTTCTGGCGCAGACCTATCCCAACATCGAAATAATCGTCGTGAACGACCGCTCGTCCGACGGTACGGGCGCGATCGTGCGCGGCATCGGCGACGCGCGCATCATCGTCATCGATGGCGACGAGCCGCCCGCCGGCTGGCTCGGCAAACCGTGGGCGCTGCATCAAGGCAGCCAGCGCGCGAAGGGAGAGATCATTCTCTTCGTCGACGCCGATCTTCATTACGGGCCCGACGCCATGCGTGCGGCGGTGGCGATGATGGAAGAGCGCGGCAGCGCGTTGCTGACGCTTCTCCCGTTTTTCGAGATGCGCGGATTCGGAGAAAACGCCACGATCCCGATGATGGCGATGACCTGCCTGACGTTCCTCCCGCTCTGGATCTCGAACCGCACGCGTATCGAGCGCCTTGCCATTGGCGGAGGGACCGGCAATCTCGTTCTGCGCAACGCGTACGACGCAGTGGGCGGCCATACCGCTCTGCGAGACGCCGTGGTCGACGACATCTCTCTGGCGCGTCTGATCCGGCGTGGCGGTGGCACCACCACCGTCGTGCGCGCCGACCACATGGTGTCGCTGCGGATGTATCACGGTCTTGGCAATGTCATCGAAGGCTTCACCAAGAACGCCTTCGCGGTCTTCGGCCGCAGCTACGTGGTCACGCTTATGGCGGTGATCGGATCGATTCTCTTTCACATCCTGCCGTACGCGCTGGCGCTCACCGGCGACCGCATCGGCATCGCCACCGCCGCGATCATCACCTTGACGCGGCTGATTCTCTTCCGTTCGCTCCGCTACCGGCTGGATAACGCCATTTTCCTGCACCCGGTGATGGTCGCGATCTGGGTGTGGATCGACATCCGATCGGCGTGGCAGACCGGCGTCCGGCGCAAACTACTCTGGCGCGGACGGACTTATGATGCGCGGGAGACGCGCTTCGGCGCCGAACGGCGATGATTCTTGCAAGCTGAGGCGTGGAAGGAGAAATGCATCAATGAATGACAAGCCGTTTCTGACTGACATCCAGGAGCTCCGCCGGCGCGCCCGCCAGCACATCGAAGAGGGAGCGGTGACGGAGGCGTATCGCGCCGATCGCGACACCGTGATCAAGCTGCTCAACGAGGCGTTGGCGACGGAGATCGTCTGCGTCCTCCGCTACAAGCGCCATTACTACATGGCGCAGGGAATCCACGCCGATCCGATCGCGCAGGAGTTTCTGCAGCACGCCAACGAAGAGCAGGGCCACGCCGACCAGATCGCCGGACGGATCGTGCAGCTCGGCGGCGCGCCGAATCTCAATCCCGAGGGAATGCTGCTGCGCTCGCACTCGGAGTATGTCGAGGGGCAGAATCTTCTCGACATGATCAAAGAGGATCTCGTCGCCGAGCGCGTGGCCATCGATTCCTACACGGAGATGATCCGCTACGTCGGCGATGACGACTACACCACGCGCCGGATGCTTGAAGGAATCCTGGCCGTCGAAGAGGAGCACGCCGAGGATCTGGCGAGCTTCCTGGCGGACATGGACAAGGATTGGAAGGTTCGGGCCAGGACTTAGTTGTATCCGAAGTCAAAAAACGTTTTCACGCGGAGATGCGGAGTGGTTTTCTCCGCGTCCTCCGCGTCTCCGCGTGAAACGCCTTTCATCAATCCACTCCACCCCCAACCCCCCAACGGAAATATGATAGATTTCAAGGCGTTGTCAGGGTGTTCGAAACGCCTATGTCACGACCTGCTGAGCGCTACAACCAGCTCCTCGATCAAATCACCCAGCCATTCGATCTGACGCATGATTTCGGACGCAAACGCGCGTACGAGGCGGCGATCGACTATGCAAGGGAGCATCTGGTCGAAGATCCGCACTGCAACCAGTTCCTGACCGCCGCTGCCAAGCGGCTCGGATTCGCCGCGGTGAGCTTCGACACGATCGAGAGCCGCGTGAAGCTGCCGAAGAACGCCTGGCTCGACGTCTGGATCTCCGATGAGGATGAGGAAGTTGCCTTCACCGGGACGCGCGAGGGGATCCAGTACATGATCGACCTCCTCACGCAGCTTCGTGATTCCAGCGATCCGGAGCAGCACATCCATCTCGATCAAGGCATCGCGCCGATGACGGAGAGCTCCGCCAACCTCGTGCTCTTCAAAGAGGAAGAGACCTGGTTCACGGGCGAGGGCGAAGAAGGCGACGAGGCCGGCTATCCGGAGCGCGAGATCGATCCGAAGCAGATTTACGCGATCCAGTTCATTCACTATCCGCCCGACGATCTTCCCATCAGCGCGCACCGGTTGTACCGCGTGATCAAAGTCGAGCCGGATGACGGCTACTCCGCGAGCGTGAAGGAGTTCGGCGGATCCGAGAACCGATACTTCCGTTTCACCTTCGTCGCCGATACCGAAGAGAAGTTCACCTACAGCTTCCATCTCGACGATCCCGCCGTGAACTATTTCACGCATCGCGAGATCCTGAAGCTGGCCATGCGCGCGGTGTAGACTCCGCCGTCATGACCGGCAACAACATCCGGCAGATTGCAGTCATCGGCACCGGCACGATGGGACGCGGCATTGCCTATCTCTCTGCGGCCGCGGGTTACGAGACGATCATTCACGATGCCGACGCCGGCGCGCTCGATGCGGCGAAGGCATCGATCGAGTCGACGCTACAGAAGAGTGTGGAGCGCGGGAAGGTAACCAGCGACGATGCCGCTGCCGCCAGCGGGCGCGTTCATCTCGTTCCCGATCTCGAACCGGCCGTCCACGGCGCCGATCTGATCATCGAAGCGACGCCCGAAGATCTCGACCTCAAGAAGAATCTCTTCGCCCAGGCGGATCTTTTCTGCGGCGAAGAGACGATCCTCGCGTCGAACACGTCGTCGATCTCGATCTCGCTCCTCTCCCAATCGGTCGAACGTCGCGACCGCTTCGTCGGACTGCATTTTTTCAATCCGCCGCATTTGATGAAGCTGATCGAGATTGTTCGCGGTGAGCGTACTTCCGACGAGACCGTCGCTCTCGTAACCGAAGTCTCGGAGCGCATGGGCAAGACCGCGATCGTCGTCCGCGATTCGCCCGGCTTCGCTACCTCGCGCCTCGGCGTCGCCATCGGTCTCGAAGCGATTCGCATGCTCGAAGATGGCGTGGCCTCCGCCGATGACATCGACAAAGCAATGGAGCTTGGCTACAACCATCCGATGGGTCCGTTGCGCCTCACCGATCTCGTCGGCCTCGACGTCCGCCTCGCCATCGCTGAGTATCTGGCGTCGACGCTCGGCTTGCGTTTCGATCCCCCCGAGTTGTTGCGGCGCATGGTCGCGGATGGAAAGCTGGGCAAGAAGACGGGCGAAGGCTTCTACCGTTGGTGAGGGAGTCGTTTTTCGGGGGTCGGGAGCCGGAGACCACCGGCTTTGTCCCTGTCCAAAAGAAGCTCCCGAAAACAACACAACGCAACGTAGGTCGGACTCTCCAGTCCGACATCACGTGCAGTCGGACTAGAGAGTCCGACCTACGTACATTTGGTCATCGTTCTTCCCATCGATGTTCCGATCATCGTTCGTCCGACTCCCGACCCCCGACTCCCGTCGCCTACGCCCGAAACAGGATCTCCCCATGACCGCATCGGAATCGTATGGCGCCTTTGCGTACGCGTACGATCAGGCACTCGGATCGCGCTACTTTCGTGCCGTGCGGCGTCTGCTCGTGGAGTCGCTCGAACGCTATCCGGCCGACGGGACGCATCTCGACGTTGCGTGCGGCACGGGACTGGCGATGCCGTTTTTCGCGAGCCGCGGATTCGTTTCGACAGGCGTCGACCTTTCGACCGTGATGCTGCAAGTCGCCCGCGGACGCGCCCAGCGACTCGTCGCCGGCGATACGCGTGCTCTTCCGTTCCGCGGCACGTTTTCGCGGATCACCTGCCTCTACGACTCGCTCAACCATCTGCTGCATCCGCCCGATCTCGCCGTTGCATTTCGCGAGATCGCGCGCGTGATGAACAGCGAGTCGCAGTTCCTTTTCGACATGAACCATCCGGAGATCTATCCCGCGGTGTGGGGGATGAAGGAGCCCTTCGTCGATGAAGGCCCGGACTTTCATCTCGAGATCGCCACGACGTACCGAAAGCGCGAGAAGCTCGGTCGCGCGCTGGTGACCGGCTGGGCGATGCTGCACGGAAAGCGCGTCAGCATTCACGAGCGCCACACGCAGCGATGCTACGAACGGGATGAGATCGTCGCTGCGCTGTCGCAAGGCGGTCTCGATCCGGTGGAAGAGTACGAGTTCGATCCGTGGCTGGAAGGAAGGACCGTGAAGCTTTTCTTCGTCTGCCGGAGAATTGGCGCGCGAGCGGAAACCACGCAACCTCCGTGGCGGCCGCGGACATAGCGCCGGCGCGAACGCCGGCGCTACGAACTGATCTCGCGAGTCTTACTTCCCGAGAACGGCGTTCTTGAAGTCCTCGCCCGGGCCGGGCTTCGGGCCGATCCAGCTCGAAACGATCGCGTCGGCAGTCGCTTTACCGGGCAGAGTTCCCTTCACTTTGCCATTGACCTCGACGATCGTGCCGGTGCCCGGAACGTAGGTCAGCACGAGGCGGTTGCCCTTGGGAATCGGCTCCATCCACGCGCACAGCGTCTTGAACGCATTCCGCACATCGGCGCCGGCACGCGGCGTGTTGTCCTCGAGGCCTTCGGACCACGCGTCGCACATCTGATCCTTGCTGACGCTGTAGAGGAAGTGCATCACCATCCGGCGCGGCGTGTCCGCCCCGACAATAGCCGCCGGATTCGCCGACTTCGCCGTCAGGTAGAGGCCTCCGACATAGACCTTGATGAAGAACTTCTTGCGAAGTCCGAGGCCGTTGAGCGTCAGGGTCTGGGCTCCGACCGTGACTTTGTCATCCATCTTGACGTCCGCCAGTGTTGCGGCGAAGGTGAACGTCGGTACGAGAAGAACCAGGGAAAGCAGAAACGACATCATTTTCAGGCGCATGAAAAGCCTCCATTCGTTTGTCTAGTTGCGGGCCGGCGGTCATCCTAGCACTCTCGCGCTGGAACAGGCGCGGGGCCTTCCGCGTTGCACAATTTTCATGACGTTCGTGAACAAGCCGTTCCACATCGGCGGAGTCCTGATCGATCCGCCGCTCGCGCTCGCGCCGATGGCCGAGGTGACGGATACGTACTATCGGTCGCTGGTGAAAGAGCTCGGCGGCGCGGGACTCGTCGTGTCGGAGTTCATCTCCGCGGAAGGTCTGACGCGCGACAACGTGCGCACGAAGCAGATGCTGAAGTTCGACGAGAGTGAGCGGCCGGTAGCGATCCAGATCTACGGTGGCGATCCCGACCGGATGGATGACGCCGCCGCGATCGTCGAGGCCGAGGGCGTCGACATCGTCGACGTGAACATGGGATGTCCCGTGCGCAAGGTCGTCAACAGCGGCGCAGGATCGGCGCTGCTGAAAGACTTCGATCGTGCCGCGCGCGTGGTCGAGAAGATCAAGAAGCGCGTCAAGATCCCGGTGACGGTCAAAGTGCGCAAAGGGTGGGAGAGCGATGATGTTCTTCCGCTGCTGCAACGTTTCGAAGAGATCGGTGTGTCATCGATCGCCATTCATGGACGCACGCGCAACGAGGCGTACACCGGAGCGAGCGATTGGGACTACATCGCGCAGGTGAAGAGCGCGCTGACGATTCCTGTGTTTGGAAATGGCGACGTGAAAACGCCCGCGGATGCGATCCGTATGTTCGAGACCACCGGCGTCGACGGCGTGATGATCGGCCGTGCGGCGCTGCACAATCCATTCATCTTCCGCGACATTCAGGCGCTGATCCATGGTCTGCCGTCCGACCACGACGAAGTCAATCGGCGAATCGACGCGATGCATCGGTACCTGGCAAAGATCGAAGGCGCGCCGCAGATCATCAACTGGAAGCTGCACAAAGCGCGGACGGTGATCGGCTGGTTCTCGAAAGGAATCGCGCACGGCAAGGACATCCGCAGCGGTCTGGCGGACATCACGTCGGTGGCCGATGTACGGCGATTGCTGGATGCCGCGCGCGAGCGGCTGGCGGCGTAGTTAAGCGGAGCAGTGATCAGTAGATCAGAGATCAGAAACCAGAGATCAGAGATCAGAAACCAGAGATCAGAGATCAGGGACCAGAGATCAGAGCCTGCGCGATCGAATCGACGGTTCAGACCACCTGATCTCTGATCTCTGTTTTCCTGATCTCTGATCTCTGCCTTTTCCTGATCTCTGTTCTCCGCAACTACACTCGACGCCACTTTGCCCTTCCCCGAACACATCGACCGCATCTTCGACGCCTACGGAATTCAGCCCGCGACGAAGTCGGCGTTGTTCGACCTTTTCGTGTCGATGGGCGATGAGGTGCTGGAGGTGTTCGGCGACATCGCCGAGTCCGTCGCCGATCCGACGACGCTCGCGCCCGAAGATTGCGTGACGATCCGGCGGCGATTGGTCGAGCGCTTTCTGATGCGCAATCATCCGAAGTGGCTCGATGGCCATCCGACGCCGAGTTTCTATCGTCCGCGATTGCTCGAAGGACGCGCTGCGGGTATCGCTATCCCGCTCGGGGAGATCCCGGCATCGGCAGTCGCAATGCTCGACCATCAGCCGGTTCCCGACGGCATCGTTATTCAAGGGCGGAACGCGCACTACGGCGGACGCAGCGAAACGATCTCGTTCGACGTGATCCCCTCGGATCTCGACGATGCCATCGCCGTCGGTCAGGCCCTCGGGCAGCAGCACACACTTCCCGGCTCCGTCGGCGCGACGAGCGGCACGACCGATGCCGCCAATCAGATCGCGCTGTTATGGGAGATCCAGCCGAACGTCTACAAGCCCCTCGGCGATCGCAATCGCGAGATCGCCAAAGTTTATCGACGCCATCGCAACTGGCACATCGTCACGCTCGTTGCGGCGATCGAATGGCTGCGCGCGAAATCGTTCCGCGTCTTCATCGTCCGCGGCGAAGCGCTCCCCGCCACGCACGAAGTCAATGCCGCGAAGCCAGTCACGCCGGCGATCATCGCCCTGCACAACCGAACCGTGGAGAGCGTGACGCAAGGGCTAGGTATTGCACTCGCACCGGCGACCCGCGAGGATGAAGAACTGCTCGCCAGCTCCTCGGTGATGAATACGGGATTAGAAAAGCACGTCGCCGCATGCGGCGACGCGACCGCGATCTGGCGCGTTGGCTAGTCAGGTCCGCTGATCCTGAGTTCAGATCGCCTTCTCCATCAGCGTGCATTCCAGCACGACGCCATCTTCGAGCGTGATTGGCGAATCCCCAATCGAGCGATATCCCGCGGCTTCGTAAATCGTTCCCGCGGTACGCATCGCAACTAGTCGAAGCGATCGAAAGCCTTCCCTGGCGGCTTGTTCTTCGGCGTGCCGGAGAATCTGGCGGCCGATGCCACGCTTCGCCCAACCAGGGTTGACGAACATCGCCCGGATACGCGCCGGCTCGGCGGCAGGATCGAGCATCTCGCGATCGTCGCTGCCAACGGCACTGCCGCTATAAACCTTCTTCCTACGGCTCCAGCCGCCGCAACCGACAATATGCTCGTCATCCACCGCAACGAAGTACGTACCGTCGTCGATGATCTGCTCGTCGGGGTGAGCAATGTAAAGAACCGCGCTGGCGACTTGGCGATCGTCGTAGGCGTCGCGTCCAAACGACAGCAACGACGCGCGCATCACCGCGGCGATGGAATCGATATCCGCGCGTGTCGCGGGCCGGATTACGAACATCTGCTAAGTTCTCGATGCATCGTGGCCTCAGAATACCCGCGCTCGGGCTCCTGTTCACCACCTGTCCATGAGTATTGATGTCTCCGTCAGCAAGCCCATCCGCCGCGTCGGCATGATCTCCCTCGGCTGTCCCAAGAATCTCGTCGACAGCGAGATCATGCTGGGGCAGTTGCGCGAGGAGTCCGAGGTCGAGATCACGAATGATCTCGAAGCGGCGGACGTCGTCATCGTCAACACGTGCGGCTTCATCGACGCAGCCAAACAGGAGTCGATCGACACGATCCTCGAGGTTGCGGAGCGGAAGGGGAAGGGACTGCAGCGGCTCGTCGTGACCGGATGTATGGTCATGAAGTACCGCGCTGATCTGCAGCAGGCAATCCCGGAGATCGATGCCTTCGTCGGCCTCGACTCGCTCGAAGCGATCACCGGCGCCGTGACAGGTGTGATCGACGATGCGGCGCCAGCGAAGCGGAAGATGTCCGTGCGGCTCTACGAAGATCTTCCGCGCGTGCTCGCGCAGGGAACGTCGCACGCGTATCTCAAGGTGTCCGAGGGTTGCTCGAATCCGTGTACGTTCTGCGCGATTCCACAGATGCGTGGCAAGTTCCGCAGCCGTGAGATCGCGTCGCTCGTGCGCGAGGCGCGGGCGCTCGAAGCGCAGGGTGTGAAAGAGCTCTGCCTCGTCGCCCAGGACACCACGCGCTACGGCGAGGACCTCGGCATCGCCAGCGGGCTGACATCGCTGGTGAAGACGCTGCTCGCAGAGACGAGCTTTCCCTGGATTCGATTCCTCTATGCGTATCCCGGCTCGATCGACTGGTCGCTCTTCGAGCTGATGGGACGCGAGAAGCGGTTCGCGTCGTACTGCGACATTCCGCTGCAGCACGTGTCGGCGAATGTGCTGAAGATCATGCGGCGTCCCGGATCGCCGTCCGACTATCGCGACATGGTCACACGGATGCGCGATCTCGTTCCCGATCTCTCGCTGCGCACGACGTTCATCACCGGACATCCCGGCGAGACGCCGCGCGACTTCGGTGAGCTGCACGAGTTCGTGCAGTGGGCGCAGTTCGATCAGATGGGAGCATTCGTCTACTCTGCCGAGGACGCGACGATCGCCGCGAGGATGCCGGATTTGCCGACGCGCAGAACTGCCGAGCGGCGGCGCGACAAGCTGATGGAGATGCAGCAGGAGATTTCACGCTCGCGCAACGAGGCGAAGATCGGCTCGACGTTCGAAGCGCTGATCACCGGCGTCTGCGACGAGACCGAGCATCTGCTCGAAGGGCGCGTGATCGGTCAGGCGCCGGAGATCGACGGCCGTCTGCTCATCAACGATGGAATCGATCTGCTGCCGCGGGATCTGCCGGCCTTTGCGCGCGTGGAGATCACGGACGCGCATCCGTACGATCTGGTCGGCGCAGTCGTCGGTTAGCGGTCCAAGGTTCCTGCCCACGTTGATCGTTCTGCGTGTCCTGGCGCCGCTGCCTCGCTGGGAAGGGTGGACTCAACGCAGCTAACTGTCGTGCTGGGATTGACGTCCGTTTGCGCGTCGCGCGGCGCGAATCTCATCGAGATCCTGTTCGACCTCCGCAGCCGCTCCCTTTCGGTAGCCGCATCGATTGCATGTTCCTCTCTGCTGGTCATGACGGAAAAAAAGTAACTCGGACGAGCACGTGATTGCCAACAAAAAAACGGGAGGGCCGAAGCCCTCCCGTTCCTCACTGCGGTGGAGTGACGAATTAGTACGAGATGCGGAGTCCGAGACGTGCCTGCCAGCGCGACTGCAGGTCGGAGATCGAGTACTGCCGTCCCGGAGTGAGAGAACCGAAGACGCGGTTGCCGGCGGTGTCGCGCGTGGTGGAGCCTTCGCGATAGATCGGCAGTCCCGTCGTTGCGTCCTGGGCCGTGTAGTTCACCGGGGTGATGTTCTGGTTACCGACGAAGTAGACGTTGCCGTTGGCGCGGCTGAGGAGGTGGAGGAAGTTGAGCATGTCGAAGCTCACTTCGGTGTGCGCCACTTTGATCGGAAGCTGCAGCGCGTAATGAAGATCCATGTGCCGCGACCACGGCTCGAACGACTCATACTTGTTGATGATGCGTGCCTTGTTCGGGTTGATGCCGGCGAACGTGAGGTAGTTCGACAGCAGGCTGGAGCTGAGCGCTGCAACGGTGCCGCAAGGATTGGTCGCCGTCGGGTTGCCTGCGTTGGACGGGCAGAGGATGACTTTGTTGTCGCCGCCCGGAACGTAGAGAAGGTCGTTGCTGGCGTTCGTGTCTCTGTTCGGATCGCCGCCCATGAGGATCGAGTACGGACGGCCGCTCTGCGCATTGAAGTAGATGCCGATGGTGTGGCTGAACGGACCCGTGTTGAAGTCGTAGGTGGCGTTAAGGTTGATGCGATTCTTCTGCTCGAAGGCGGAGCGGCCCAGATTGGGCTGGAAGATGTTGCCCTGGCCGTGCTGGAAGCGCCAGTTGGAAATCGCGCGGCTCGACGTGGCGTCGAATGCCGACTGCGCCTTCTGGTGCGCGTAGTTGCCGGAGAGCGTCACGCCATGGGAGAACGGACGAACGAGCTGGATGGTCTCGGTGGTCTCGCTGCCCTTGGTCGTGTTCGTCAGGTACGTGGCATCGACGACTGCGGAGCTGACGCGCGAATAGGTCGGACGTCCGTCGAGCACGCTGGTGCCCGTCTGCACGTCGTTCAGGTTCTCGTAGTAAACGTCCTGCAGCGTCTTCGAATAGAGGACCTCGAGCGTTCCGCGGATGCCGAGGAAGAGGTCGCGGTCATAACCGAGTGTGGAGCGCAGGACGCGCGGGAACTTGAAGTGCGGATCGATCAGATCGACCGAGAGCGCACCGGCGGCGCCGAGCTTCGGCTGGTTGGCCGGGTCAGCATTGAAGGCAGGAACTGCGCAGCCGTCGATCGAGCGGCAGGCCAGCGCGACCTGTTCGACGCCCGTTCCGGCGTACGCATTCGAAACCCAGACGTACGGCGTGCGGCCGGCGAAGACGCCGACGCCACCGCGAACCTGCTGCTTGGTTCCGCCACCCGGATTCCAGTTGAACCCGACGCGCGGGGAGAGGACGATATCTTCCGCCGGGTGCGTGGACGTGTTGAAGCCGAGTGCCGTCTGCACGATCGGGTTGAACGACGGCGTGTCGTTGAATCGCGGCTTGTCGGCGCGCAGGCCCATCGTGACGGTGACGTTGTTGTTCACGTGCCACTGATCGTTGATGTAGAAGCCGAACTGCTGCGCACCGAATGAAGTCGGGCGGGACGGATCGGCGCCCGTGGCATAGCTGATGCGGTATTCGCAGCCCGTTCCCGTGGTGATCTTCGGGCAGGTCTGGTTTTCGAACGCTGCGAGCGTCGGGTAGAAATAGTAACCGTCGAACTCGGAGAGGAAGAGGTTCTTGAACTTGAAGAGCTCGTTGTGCGTGCCGAGGACGATCGTGTGATTGCCCTTCAGCATCGTGAAGTCGTCGGTGATCTCGGTGATCTTCTGATCCAGCGAGTTCGCGCCCGAGAAGCGCTCCGTACCGGCGTTGAGAGTGGCGTTCTGGTTCGCGCCACCGATCTCGATGCTGGGGAACTGAACCGGCGTGACGCGCGCGTCCTTGATGGTCTGATAGCCGATGCGCGCCTCGTTGAAGGAGCCCGTCGAGATGACGCTGTTAAGCTGCGCCACGGTGGAGCTGGTGTGGTTCTGCTGCTGGTAGATTGCGGTCGGGTAGCGGAACTGCGAGCCGCTACGGTTGGCCACGACGTCGGTCGATCCCTTCACATAGTTGTTGCGAAGGGTTAGGGCGTTACCGGCGGTGGCGTTGAAGTCGAGGCGTGCGAAGATCAGATTGCTCGGCGTCTGTTTCTGAATGTCGCCGAGGCCGCCTGGATCGTAGCCGTACTTCGTGATCAGATCCTGGGCGAGACGGGCCGCGCTGCATCCCGGGACGCCACCGCACACTACGTCCTGCGCTGCATTGACGTAGCTCGTGCCGGCAGAACCGTCGGCCGACGTTCCGTCAGGCTGTGATTTGCGGTTGCGCTCACCGTTGACGAAGAAGAAGAGCTTGTCCTGCATGATCGGACCGCCGAGGCGGCCGCCATACTGGCTGTAATCAAAGTTGACGATCGGCTTGGAGATGACGTTGGTGACCGTTCCGTTGCCGTTGAAGTTCGTCAGCGGCGTGGTGTTGAAGACGGGAACGACTTTGCCGACGTTGCTCTGATTGCGTTTCGTTCCGAAGAGCGATCCGGAGAGCTTGTTGCTTCCCGAGCGCGTCACGGCGTTGACGCCGCCGCCCGTGAACCCGCCCTGGCGGACGTCGTAGGGGGAGACGACGAGCTGCAACTGTTCGATGGCGTCGATCGAGATCGGCGACGCGTTCGACTGCCCGCCCGGCGTGCCCGATGCGGCCAGACCGAACAGGTCGTTGTTGACGGCGCCGTCGATCTGGATGCTGTTGTAGCGGTTGTTGCGGCCGGCGACCTGCATCAGCGTGCCCGAATCGTCGCGTGGATCGACGACGAAATACGGGTTCGTGCGCGCGAAGTCCTGGATGTTGCGGTTGACGGTCGGCAGTTGCTGGATCTGTTTCTCCTGCACGGTCGACGTCGAACCGGTCTTGTTCGGATTGATCACGTCATCCGGCCGTGCCGTGACCGTGATCGACTCACTCACCGCGCTGAGACGCATGCCCAGCGGAACCTCGGTCGTCGAGCCGATGTTGACCTGGACGCCGGTGACATCCGCCGGCTTCATGCCTTCCAGTGCCCCGGTGACTTTGTAGGGGCCTCCGATGCGGACGTTTGGAATCGTGTAGCGTCCACTGGCCTCGCTGACCGTGGAGTAGTGCGTACCGGTGGGAACGTGAATCGCCTCCACCGTGACTCCCGGCAATGCAGCGCCGGAAGCGTCTGTCACTGTCCCGGCGATATTACCGGTGGTGACCTGTGCGTGAATCGTCGTGGGCATTGCGAGCGTGATGCACGCCACGACACTCACGACGAACATGAGTTTGCGGGCAAAGCTCGGAATCCCGCGCGAATGAAGACTGCGATCGGACATAGAAATCCTCCTGTCGTGACTCGGTTGGGGGAAGTTGGACTGTAAGCGTCTTTTTACACTACTTCGCCATAAAACGAATAGCGAATTCGGGCGAAATTTTCGCAAAGCGGCGCAGACCGCGCAAAACGGTTTTTTGGATCAGAAAAACGTTTTGCCGAACCGGTTTTTTCAGGCTCAGAAACTCTTCAAAAACGCGTCGTTGGACGAGAACTTCTGCAGCCGTTCCAACAGCATCTTCATCGCGTTCAGAGGATCCGTTCCTGCGAGCGCGCGACGCAGCGTGTGCGTCTTCGGCAGCACGGTGGGAGGAAGGAGTTTCTCCTCTTTGCGCGTGCCGGTCTGCGCGATGTTGATCGCCGGAAAAATGCGACGCTCGAACAGACCGCGATCGAGCACGATCTCCGTATTGCCCGTTCCCTTGAACTCCTGGAAGATCACTTCGTCCATGCGGGAGCCGGTGTCGACGAGCGCCGTGGCGATGATCGTGAGCGATCCCCAATCCTCAGCATTGCGCGCCGCACCGAAAAAGCGCCGCGGCTTCTCCATCGTCCGGGCGTCGATTCCCCCGGAGAGGATCTTGCCCGATCCGCGCTGCTCGTTGTTGTACGCACGCGACATGCGCGTGATCGAGTCGCAGAGAATGACGACGTCCTGCTTCATCTCCACGAGCCGCCGTGCCCGTTCGAGCACGACCTCGGCGATCTGAATGTGATTCTCGGCGGTCTCGTCCGAGCTCGACGCGACCACTTCGCCTTTGGCGACGGAGCGGCGGAAGTCGGTGACTTCCTCCGGACGCTCGTCGACGAGAAGAACGAAGAGAGTCACCTCAGGATGATTGAGATTGAGTCCATGCGCGATGTCTTTGAGAAGCGTCGTCTTGCCCGCTTTGGGCGGAGCGACGATCAGACAGCGCTGTCCTTTGCCGAGCGGGGAGAGAAGATCGATGACGCGCGTCGTGAGTCGCTCCGGCTCCGTCTCGAGCTTGAACATCTCGTTCGGATCGATCGAGATCAATTCGGAGAACGGACGCCGCGATTCGCGATACTCATCGAGAGTCATTCCTTCGACCTGCTCGAGTCCGACGAACTCCAGATTGTTGCCGGCGCGCCGTGCGCTGCCCGAAAGGAGCAGACCAGGCTGCAGGTGCAGGCGCTCGATCACCGGCCGCGGCACGATTGCGTCGCCCGGCTGCGGAACGTAGTTGTTCGCCGGTTGCACGAGCAGACCGGTGCCATTTGGTTTGATCCAAAGGACGCCGGATACTGGCGCGAGCTCGCCCGGCGGGAGGTCGATCAGCGCCGGCGGCGGCGCGTCGCCATACGACTGCGGCTTCCCGCCACGGCGGCGTGATCGGTTCCTGCGGCGGCGGCCTGCGCCTCCGCCCGGTCCGTCGTTAAAGGATTGTTGATCGCCTGGAAGGGCGATGTTGCCATTGGGCTGGCTTTGCGAGGTGTTCTCGCCGGAGCCGTCCTGCCCCGGTGCACCTGCTCGCCGTCTGCGCCTGCGGCGCTTACGCGGTTGTCGATTGTCTGGCGTCATGCGTACTCAAAAAAAACGACCTTTTGATATTGCTCAGTTTCGAGTTTGGCCGGAAGCCGACGATCAGGCGGAGAAGACCATTCTCTGGAACGCCCGGCGGGATGCCTTACTGAGATCGTCGCACGAAAGGTGCGAGACGTAGTATGGGGAAGGTCGTTGGTAAATGCAAGTGCGGAATATGGGGGGTGGGGTAAAAGTGAAGTTAGAAGAGTGAAGTGTGAAGTGACGAGGAGCGGCGCATTCAATGCTGAATGTTGAATGTTGGATGTTCGGTGGAGACGCCGGGAGGCGGATCTGTCACGGGCAGCCTTCACTTCACTCTTCACTCTTCTAACTTCACACTTCACACCCCTCCACCACTTTGTGCCAGAATGTCCATCATCCCGTCACGCTTCGATGAGTCCTAACGTACATGCCTGAAAACATTCTCGTCGTCGAGTACGAGCCTCGCTATACCGACCGGGTAAAACAGGCCCTGACCGGCCAGCCCTTCGAAGCCTGGCTTGCCAAGGACGGCGAAGAAGCTCTGCGCCTCCTTGATGGTGGCGCACCGCGGCTCATCGTGTTGTCGTCGGTCGTCCCGAAGATCAGCACGAGCGATCTGATTCGGGCCATTCGCGGACGCGATGCCCTCAAGCGGACGCCGATCCTCTTGACCGTCTCCGGCTATCGCGGCGATAGTCCCCGCGCCGATGCCGCGCGGCTCGGCGCGTCCGACATCCTTCCGAAGCCTTACTCCGAGAACGAGTTTCTCAGCAAAGTGCAACAGATGCTCGGCGTGGCATCGGTCGCGTGGTCGCCGCAACTCGACAGCGATCTCACGGTCCGCATGACAGCGCCGACAGCCGCCACCTCCGGCGGCCTGACTTCCAACGAAATCTTCGGCGAGCTACTGGACGATGACAGAGCCACGTCAAACGCAGCGAGGAAACCGATGAATCCCAAGGACGATGTCGACAAGATGTTGGCAGACACGCTGGCAGGCATGATGCCGCAGCAGAAGAAGACGGTGAAGGATACGCCGTTGCCACAAGTTCCAACCCCGGCAACGCCACCACCGCCTCCGCCGGTCACTCCCGCTCTGCCGGTGACACAGACGGCGCAGACGGCGCAGACTCCGAAATCGCGGCCGAGCTCCCCCGCGCTCGACAAGCGCTTTCAGGACACGCTGTCGGGTCTGGAGAAGAACGCCCGGCGCACCTCGCCAGGAACGACGCCGGCTCCGGCGCCGACCGTCATCACGCCTCTGCCGCCGCGGCCTGCGGCGCCGCAGCCGCCACCGGCCGTTCCACTGGCCAGATCATCGTCCGAAACGATTCGCGTGCCCATCCCACCAGTCGATCGCGTTCCCATTGCGCAGCCGGTTTTTCCGCCGACCGTTCCTATGCCGCATCCAGAAGATGACGAGCCTTCTGACGGGACGAAGTTCGGGCAGTACGTGATGCTCGAGAAAATCGCCACCGGCGGAATGGCCGAGGTGTGGAAAGCGCGCATGCGCGGCGTGGAGGGATTTCAGAAGATCGTCGCCATCAAGAAAATCCTGCCCCACCTTTCCGACAACCAGGATTTCATTGAGATGTTCGTCGATGAGGCGAAGCTCGCCGCGCAGCTCAACCACAACAACATCATCCACATCTACGACCTCGGCAAGATCCAGAGCTCGTACTACATCGCCATGGAGTACATCGATGGGTACGACCTGAAGAACATTCTCCGCAAAGCGCAGGAGCGCGATCAGCCGCTCTCGGTCGAGATCGCGCTGTTCGTCGCGTCGAAGATCGCCGCAGCGCTCGACTATGCCCATCGCAAACGCGACTTCGAAGACAAAGAGATGGGACTCGTTCACCGCGACGTCTCGCCGCAGAACGTTCTCATCTCCGAAGAAGGGGACATCAAACTCTGCGACTTCGGAATCGCCAAAGCGGCGTCAAAGGCATCGCACACGCAGGCCGGCGCGCTCAAAGGCAAGCTGCAGTACATGTCGCCCGAACAGGCCTGGGGACGCAACATCGACCGCCGCTCCGACATCTTCGCGCTGGCCACGGTTCTGTTCGAGATGCTCACGGCGCGAAAACTCTTCGGCGGCGACAACGAGCTGTCGATCCTCGAGCAGGTGCGCGAAGCGCGTGTCACCCCGCCGTCCGAATACAACGATGAAGTGACGCCGCAGATCGATTCCATCGTCCTCAAGGCGCTGCAGAAGGATCCCGCCAACCGCTACCAGACCGCCGGCGAGATGCAGCGCGATCTCGATGCGGTGCTCTATAGCTTTCGCCCCACGCCGACCAGCGCCGACCTTGCCATCTACATGCACCGGTTGGCCACGAGCACCGCCGTCGAGCCGCATCAGATCGAGGCGATGCCCGAGCCCGCGCCTGCAGCGAACGAGCTGCGGCCACTCAAGCCGGTCACGGTGACGACGCCATCGTCGATGCCGGCAGCAATGCCCGTTGCGGCGACGGCACCAGCCAGCGCTGCGAAAAAACCTCCCATCGTTCCGATCGCCATCGCCGCGGCTGTGGTCATCGCGGTGATCGCCGGTTTCCTGATGATGCGGAAACCTGCGACAACGACTGTGACCCCAGCGAAGAACCCGATCGTCTCGAAGCCGGCGGTTGCGACGACCACGGCCGGATCGGTCATTGCCACCGGCACAACCAACGCGGCCGCATCGACGTCGACCGCGATCGATCCATCGAAAGTGAATGAGGAAGTGCAGAAACGGCTTGCCGCCGAGAAGGCGCGGCTCGATCAACTCGCCCGCGCGCAGAACCAGCAGCCGGCGACGTCAACCCAACGCGCCGCTGCACCGGCGCCCACGCCCCAGCCGCAAGTCGCGCAGAATGTGCCGCCGCCCGTCGTAGAGAATCGGCCCGCGCCGGCGCCGCAGCCGGCCGCGCCAGCGCCGCAGCCCGTCGCGGAATCGCGGCCGGCGCCGCAGCCCGAGGCGCCGCGAACGCAAGTGGGAGACCTCGTGGCGCAGGGCTCCGAAGGACTCACCCCTGCTCGTATGGCGCGCCAGGCGTTGGCGCAGTATCCGCCGCTCGCTCGCGTGCAACATATGCAGGGCTCGGTCATCGTCAGCGCTCTCGTGAACGAAAATGGACAGGTGATCGACACGCGTGTCATTCGCAGCGTGTCGCCGATCCTCAACAACGCAGCGGTCGACTCGATCAGGCGCTCGACGTTCACGCCGGGCACGAAAGATGGTGTGCGCGTGAAGTCGTGGACGACGGTCAGCGTCGACTTCAAGCTATAATCGCCCGCTCGTTCGCCAACGACTTGGAGGAGAAATGACGGTCATCACAGATCAGCAGCGCAAGTTCTACGAAACGACGCTTCAGGTAACGAAGCAGGAGATCAGCGACCTGAAGGACCAGATCGAAGAGGAGCTGGCGAAGGTGAAGGACAGAATCGCGGAGCTGCAGAACGCGATCAACGCCTCGAAGCAGATGTACGCCGCCGCCTGCGCCCGCCTCGGCATCAACAACGATATGGATGACGAGGACCGCGAGTCGTAGCCGTGCGCTCACTCGACTTACCCGAACCGCGGCTTCGTAGCCGCGGTTTTTGTTTGGCGCTGATCGCGCTCTTCGCGGCGTGCTCCGCGCGCGAGCCTGCACCGAAGCAAACCCCGCAACGCATCGTCACGCTCGCGCCGAATGTGACCGAGATGGTGCTGGCGCTCGGCGCGGCCAATCGCGTCGTCGCTACGGATGATTTCTCCGCGGACGCGATCGTTGCAGCCACTCCGGGACGACAGCTGCCGCACGTCGGCGGCATCCAGCCCAATCTCGAAAAGATCGTCGCGGCGCGGCCCGACCTCGTCATCGCCAACGCCGCCGGCCTCCCTCCTAACCTCGGGCGCGCGCTGGCGTCGGTGCACATTCCTCTGATCGTCGTCACGAACGAGCGCCTCGCCGACATCGCGCGATCGATGAAGACGATCGGCGACGCGCTCGGCGTCGACAGCAGGCGCGCAATCAACGCGCTCGACGCCAGCCTCGCCCGCGCACGACGCACTCGATCGCATCCGCCGCGAGTGATGCTCGCCGTCTGGCCCGATCCGCTCTACGTGGCCGGCAACAACACGTTCGGCGGCGACCTCTTCGCGCTCTGCGGCGCGAAGAACGCGGTCGAAGTCAACGGATGGCCGCAATATTCGCTCGAATCCTTCGTCGCCAATCCGCCCGAGATCCTGCTCTATCCGAGCCACTCGGTCGCGCCGGAGCAAGTGCGCGCGCTACTCGAACGCGCGGGGACGATGAACGTAAGGGCGATCGCCGTCGATGAGAATCTTTTCACGCGTCCCGGGCCAAGGGTGGGAGAGGCGGCGGCGAAGTTGAACGAGATTCTGGGATCCGTCCCGGCCTCGAACTAAGCTTTTGTCGTCCCGGAACTGCTCGACACGCTCGTGCGAACCGGCTCCGTCCCCAGCCAGTCTCCCGACACCTGATAGCCTTCCTTCCGCGCGATGATCAGGGCGATGATCAGATAGGCGAAGAAGCCGAGAAAGAGGCCGATGCAGTAGTAACCGAAGGAATTCGTCGATGGTTTGAAGAGGCCGGTGATCGCCGCGCCGCCGACCGAGCCGATGACCGTAGCGATGTCGGAGAGTCCCGTCGTAGTCGAGCGACGCAACGTGCGCGACGTCACCCAACCAACGACGATGCCGAAACAGAGCGCTCCCAGATCGAGAATCATCCGTTGTCTCCGCACTGATGGTAGGAAATCGCGAAGAAGGCGTCAACGCTCCTGACGATCCGCCTTTCCCTCGATGGTCTGCATCTGCCTTGTCGTGAAGTTTTCGACGGGATGCCCGTTGGATCAACCTGGCGAGGGCGCGGCTCACTCATTCAGTCCCGCGGTCCCGGTCGGCGTTCGCTGTTGCGCCAATCCGGGGGTAGGGAAATGAACGCAACGCAACTCTCCTCATTGGCAGGGAGGGTACGCGCATGTCAGGAAATCTCGACAAGGTCAAGAGCATCGTCGTCCTGATGTTGGAGAACCGCTCGTTCGACAATCTGTTCGGCTATCTCTATTTCGCGAACGGAAACAAATCGCCGAATGGGGATTCGTTCGATGGATTGACCGGCAACGAAACGAACCCGCCGAAAGGAAGCGGAGCGCCGGTGAAGGTGCGGCCCGAGACAAAAAGAACTACGGTTCCGAACCCTGATCCCGGCGAGCAATATAAGCATGTCAATGTCCAGCTCTTCCGGGCCGATCCGCCGCCTGTTCCACCAAACGCCACGAACGACGGCTTTGTCATCGATTACGTCGATGTGGGCGGCGCTGCTGCCGACATGATGACGTGCTACGACCCGAGCAAGATCCAGAACCTTGCGGAGATTTGCCGGCGTTATGCGGTATGTGATGCCTGGTACGCATCGGTACCGACGCAGACGTGGGCGAATCGCGCCTTCGCTCACGCCGCCACGTCGTGGGGAATGGTCAACAACGCTCCCTATAACCCATTTCTCTGGAGGATGCCGACGATCTTCCAGAAGATGGCCGCTATTCCCGGCATGACCTGGCGCATCTACTACGACGAAAACTACACCGCGTTCACGCGCCTTCAATTCGCGCCGCTGCTCAAGCCCGGCTACAACAAGAACATTCTCGGATTCGAGAGTTTTCTCAACGATGCCAACGCCGGGCAGCTACCGCGCTACTCATTCGTTGAGCCCAACTTTTTTGCGAATCCGCTGACGAAGAAGAAGGAGAGCGACATGCACCCGCCCTCCGACATCACGCCGGGAGATCAGTTCATCGCCCGCGTATTTAACGCGGTCGTGACCGGCCCTCAGTGGCAAAACAACGAAGTGCTTTTGATCATCACATTCGATGAGCACGGTGGCTGCTATGACCACGTAGCGCCCCCGATTACTGCAACACCGCCCGACAACAAAAAGGGAGAGTTCGGTTTCGACTTCAAGCGATTCGGTGTGCGCGTTCCGACGGTCGTCGTTTCGCCTTTCGTGAAGGCGGGATCGGTGTTTCACGCGCCGCCAAACGCCGTTCCGTACGATCACACCTCGATCCTGGCCACCATCGAACGTACGTTTGGCATTCCGAACCTGACCAAACGCGATCAGGGCGCCCCGGACCTGGGCGCGATACTGACTGAGCCGGCGCGCACGGATTCTGCTCCGCTATCGTTGGCGCCTCAGGAAACCGTTGCCTTGACCAGCCATTCGGAACAGCAGAAAGTTGCCGCCCAGCCACTTAATGATCTGCAACGCAGCATGGTAAAAGCCATGAAGCAGGTGATCGCCAATCGGGTGGCCCCTCCGGCCGCTGCCACGCCTGCCGGGAAAAAGAAAGGGAAGGGGGCGGCGAAGAAAAAACCCAAGGTATCCGCGAAGGCCAAGCCGGCGGCAGATCCCCTGGTTGCGCGGCGGGTGGAAACCATCGAGGACGCACAGAAATTTTTCGCGGAGGCGAAGAAAAAGACCGGACTCTAGTCTCGGCCGTGCAGACGAACGTTGAGGCTCTCGCTCTTCGCGGGCGTGAACACTCGCGGCGCTACCTGTTCCCGCCCACGCTCTCCCTCAACGGGATCAGGATCGCCCGCTCCGCAGCCTCGTGAAGATGCTTTGCGCGTTCCCACGCCGCATCCGCGCGTTGCGTCAGCGCGTCGCGTCGCGTCGCATCGTTCAACCCCGCCAGGTTGATGCACACATTTTGATACGCGCCTGCTGCCGCGGCGCGTGCGGCTTGTGCGCCGACGCCGGCATCCGACAGCGACGCCTGCAATCCGATGCGGCCCACTTCCATGCAAAGCTCGATGACCTCGGGGCATGCTTCGAGGACGCCGAGGGGAACTTCGGTGGCGGCGACGGTGGCTTCGATCATGGCGGCGTCACGAGCGGATTGTTCTTCCGCCGTCGTCTTCGGCATGCGCATCGCGTCGAGGAGTTGATCGAACGCGGTGGTGTCGGCGTCGACGGCAGCGAGGAACGCATCCTTGAATATTTGGGCGCGGACCGCGATGCGGTCGAGATCTGTCTGCTTCGATTCGAATCCTTTTCGTGTGTGCGAGAGAACCGCGACCATCGATGCCAGGCCTGCTGCCATCGATGCCATCAGCGCGGAGACCGATCCGCCGCCGGGCGCAGGCGAATCGCTCGCCAGCTCGTCGACGAAATCGTGCACGGTCATCGATGCCAGCCGCGCGGGAGCGGCGAGGCGATACTCGATCACGCGCTCTTTCGGATCGAACGGCTTGAGCTCCGAGAGGCCGAGCGTGCGAATGGCGGCATGCATCAGCGCGGATTCCGAAACGCCGGTTGGGCGTCCCATCCGCGCGAGGTAGTGACGTCCGGCGGCGAGCAAAACGTCGCGAGGGACGAGGCCGACGATCTCCGAGCCGGTCACGCGCAGTCCGCGTTCGCGCGCGCGCTCTTCGCAGGTATCGAAGACGACGTGCAGCGGGGCGACGTCGAGATCGGTCAGATTGATCGACACTTGCGCGCATCCGAACTCGGGGATCACCCAGCCGACGGCTTTGACCGACTTGAGGAGCCCTGGTTCCCAGACCGGCTCGCCCTTCGCGTCGACGATCGGATTTCCTTCGTCGTCGCGCTTCATCCGGCCGCGCTCGCGCACATCGAACGCGACGCGCGTGGCGAGGCGTTTGTCGAGCGTGTTGAGGTTCACGTTGTAAGCAACGAGGAACTTGCGCGCGCCGATGACGATGGCGCCGGAGCGCGGAACGAACTCGGCGGGGCCGAAATCGGGCACCCATCGCGGATCGGTGACCTTGCGCGCGCAGCCTTCGTACTCCCCTTCGCGCACGTCAGCGAGATTGCGTCGATGCGGCGCGCTGCACGCGTATTCGTAGAGATAGACAGGAACGCGCAACTCGCGTCCAACGCGCTCGCCCAGGCGCCGTGCGAGATCGGCGCAGTCGTCCATCGTCACACCGGCGACGGGAACGAACGGCACGACGTCGACCGCGCCGATTCGCGGATGCGCGCCGCGATGCGTGCTCATGTCGATCAGCTCGATCCCTTTGCGGATCAACTGGAATGCGCCTTCGAGCACTGCTTCCGGCTCGCCGACGAACGTGATGACGGTGCGATTGGTGTCCGCGCCGGGATCGACGTTGAGCAGCGTGACGCCGGTGACGCTCGCCGCAGCGGCAGCGACGGCTTCGTAGACTTCCGGCCTGCGCCCTTCAGAAATGTTCGGTACACATTCGACGAGTCTCATGCGGGATGAAGGGTATCAGTGAAGAGTGAAGAGTGAAGAGTGAAGGGTGAAGAGTGAAATAGAAGACTGAAAAAAGGTGGAAAGTGAAGTGTGCAGCCATCTTTTTCTATGCGTTGATGAGAGTTTTCTTCGCTGTTCGTGACTCGTTCTCTGTGGTGGGCCTAGCAACCGGCCCCGACACTCCATACAATGCGGGCGGTAATCCATGAAATCAATTATTCGCTGGGCTGGAAGCAAGCGGTCCCTGCTGCCTGAGCTTCGCGCCTCTGTGCCCGAGACGTTTTCACGCTACGTTGAGCCCTTTGTTGGTTCGGCCTGCCTTTTTTTCGATCTCCAGCCGAAGGAAGCAATCCTCTCGGACCTCAACGAGGAACTCATTGGCATGTACCGAGCCGTCCGTCGAGACCCCTATCTTGTACTCGAGGCGTTTCGCCGTCTCCCGCGCGGCAAAAAAGCCTACTACAGGATTCGAGGGGAGGATCCGAAGCTGCTGGCTTCATCCACACTTGCCGCCCGCTTTCTCTACCTGAACCGTTTCTGTTTCAACGGGTTGTATCGAACGAACATGTCGGGTAGGTTCAACGTACCGTATGGGCCACCCCAGAAGCCGTTGGTCGTCTTCGAGGACGACGTCATCAAAGCCGGGATCGTTCTCCGAAGAGCAGAGCTTTTTTCCTGGGATTTTGCGCGAACCATCGACCTCGTTGAAAAGGGAGACTTCGTCTACCTCGATCCACCATTTGTTCTCGACGAGCGACGAGTTTTCACCGAGTACCTCCCGGGTTCCTTCAGCCGGGATGACATTGGCCGGCTGTCTGAAGCCCTACAGGTGATTCATCAACGAGGGGCAACGTTTCTCTTGAGTTATGCCTCATGCTGCGAGGCTCAGAAGTTGACCAAGCCATGGAAGCATCGCACCGTCTGGACCCGCCGCAACATCGCGGGCTTTAGTGGTGCGCGTCGTGGCGATCACGAAATACTAGCCTCCAATCGGAGCATCTGAGAAGCTAAGAACTATGGCCAGCCACGCGACATCACACCTGCGCGCAGTTCCTCCTCATGGGGAGTCCGGAGACATGGACCTCCGAAGGATACCGGTCAACAAAATTGACAGAAACCGCGAAAACCCTCGGCTCGTGTTTCGTCAGGAAGAGCTAGAGCAGTTGCTGGAGTCGATCAATCTCTACGACGTACAGGTCCCGATCGCTGTGTATCGGGACGGAGACCGTTTCGTCTTGATCGACGGAGAACGGCGCTGGCGGTGCGCGCTAAAACTAAACCACAAAACGATTCCAGCGATCGTTCAGGATCGCCCAGACGACCTCCACAATTTGCTGCTCATGTTCAACATCCACTCGCTTCGAGAGCAGTGGGATCTACTGACCATCGCCATGAAGTTGCCCAGGATGATTGAGCTGATCACGAAACAAAACGGGGGGAATGAACCGAAGGAGCAGGAACTCGCGGAGGCAACCGGCCTGCCTCGTGCCGTCATCCGGCGATCCAAGTTTCTCCTCGCGCTTCCGCCCAACTACCACGACATGATTCTCGATGAGCTGCGCAAGCCGAAAGCGCAGCAACGTCTGAGTGAAGACCTGTTTATCGAGATCGAGAAGGCCCTCAAAACAGTTGGTTCTTCGATGCCGGACCTCATGCCCGACAAAGATCGGGTCCGACGCGTTCTGCTTGATAAATACAAGAAAGGCACGATCAAGAACATCGTTGAGTTCCGGAAGATCGGGAAGATCGCGCGCGCGAAAGTGATCGAGGCAGATCCCGTTCGCGCTCACGAGGCGCTGCAGAGCCTGTTTCAGCCGAACGACTACTCGATCGATTCAGCGTTCGAACAATCAGTCTCCGAGGCGTACTTCGAACGTGACCTCGTGGGACGAATTGACAGCCTGACGCAGAAGCTCGGCCAACTTGAAGGGGACGACATCGACGACGATCTGCGCGAACAGATTCAGCGACTCATCGTTGTCGCCACTAACTTGCTTGAGAGCGCGTTCTGATGAAGTACAACTTCCTGGCTACCTATCTTGAGCCCGCTGCCGACGTGGCAACGAACTACCTGCGGGAAACGCTAGGCATTCCGGAATCGAAGATCCTGATCGAGACCGAGATCGCACCGAACATTCGGGCTCGTCCAACACTTCAGGCCCGAACCAAGGATCACCACATCGTCTGCATTGAAATATCTGACAGCGTTTATCCACCTCAGATCGACCCCATGATGGTGGACTGCATCACGGCAGCGTTGCCAGTGCACCTCTACGTTGGAATTCCAAGTGAGACGCAACTGACTGCCGCCGAAATTACTCAGGCATCCAAGATTGGTGTGGGTATTCTGACTTTGGGGTCGGCCGTGCACGTCGCTGCTCCCGCCCTGAGCCTCTCGCTGATTGGAGTAAGAGACCCGGTGGCGAAATCCTTTCCACCGAAGCACCGACAGGCGATCACTAATGCATACCAAAACTTTCGAACTGGGGATCCATCGAAGGGGTGTTCCTGTGTTTATGACGAAATCGAACGGCTCACTCGCAAGATTGGGTCGAAGGCGAAGCGAAAGAACTGGTGGAAAGCATCTGCGGCAAACGTCAAAATCCCCGATTTCGACAATGAGAAGTTCGGTCTAAAGTTGCTTGCGCGGTTCATTTCAGACCACCTCGACATTTCTGTCACTAGGGCTACCGGGCTCGATGCCAACCTACTTGATCGGGTTCCCGCCGTCGTTGGTCATCGAAACGAATCGGCGCATCCCGCCAACAGTAAGGCGGTAATAAAAAGGGATCGCGAGCTCAGAACCCGCTTCGAGACCGCGACCGACCTTTTCCGCGATCTCGTTACGGCGGCGGCCCCTCTGAACGTTTGAACAGGCTCGGTTATCTTGAGTGCCAACTTTCGCGGGCAACTTTCGCGTCAGCACCACATTTTCACACTTCACACCTCCTCGCCGCTCTCGCGCACGGAGATCCAACTGCCGAGGTAGCCGGCGAGCATGCCGCCGGCGAGGAGGGAGAGAAGTTTCTGCCAGGGAAGAAAACCGTTGAACAGAAATCCCCATAGCAGCGAATTGCGCGGCGCAAGGAAGTGGCGGCCGGCGAGAAATGCGGCGAGCAGCAAGACGATCGACAGCGCCGCGCCGATCAGACCCTGCAGTAGCCCTTCGACGAGAAACGGACCGCGTATCATCCGCTCCGTCGCGCCGACGAGCCGCATGATGGCGATTTCTTCGCGGTACAACATCATCGTCAGGCGGATGACGTTCGCGATCGTGAACGCTGCGGCGACGGCGAGCACACCGCCGGCGACAAGCCCCGCAAGATTGACGAGGCGGATCAGCTTTCGCAGCGTCTCCACCCATTCCCAGTCGAATTGAACCTGCTCCACGCCGCTGATCGCGCGCAGCTCCGCCGCTTGCGCCGCGAACCGCGGTGACTGCGCGACGTTCGGATTCACATCGCATTCGAACGATGCCGGAAACGGATTCTCATCGAGCTGACCGGCGATGTTGGAGAGGTTGGCGAAGTATTGTTTGAAGCGGGCCAGCGCGACCTGTTTCGAGACGAAGCGGCGGTCCGTGAAATCGGAATGCGACGCCAGCCAGGCATCGACTGCAGCGGTCTGTTGGGGCGTAGCATCGATGTCGAGATAGATGTTCACGCGCGATTTGCCTTCCGCCTGCGCCACCGCGCGCCCGAGGTTTTCGGCGACGAGGAGGAAACCGCCGACGATGAGGAGGGAGATGGCGATCATGGCGATGGCCACGAAGCTCGTCCGCTTCGACACCCACATCCGCCGGCTCGCTTCGCGGAAGAAATACGAGAACGTGTTACTTGGGAGTCTCTCGTCGCGCGGCGGCATCGCGGTCAGCCGCCGATCCCGAAGAGTGGTTCGACGCGCGGCGCGCGCTGCGTCACGGGCGCTTTCTCATCGGTGATGCGGCCGTGATCGAGCGTGATCACGCGGCGCCCGCTCTGCTCGATCAGCTCGCGGTCATGCGTCGCGATCAGCACCGTCGATCCGCGCAGGTTTGCTTCATTGAAGATCTGGATGATCTCCTGCGTGAGGTCGGGATCGAGGTTGCCCGTCGGCTCGTCGGCGACGATCACGAGCGGATCATTGATGAGCGCGCGTGCGATGGCGACGCGTTGCTGCTCGCCGCCCGAGAGTTGCAGCGGATAGGAATTCATCTTGTGGTGCAGGCTCACGGCGCGCAGTGCGCCATAGGCTCGTTTCTTGTGCTCCTTCGGCGGCAATCCGAGCACAGTGAGGATGAACGACAAGTTCTCGAACACGGTCATCCGCTCGATCAGTTTGAAGTCCTGAAAGACCATCCCGATCTCGCGCCGGAACGCGGGGAGGTGCGAGCGCTTCATCGCCTTCAGATTTCGTCCCCCAACCACCACCTGCCCCTCGGTCGGCTGCATCTGCCGGAGAATCAGTTTCAGCAGCGTCGATTTTCCCGCGCCACTCGCGCCGGTAAGAAAAACAAACTCGCCTTTCTCGATGTGGAAGGTGATGTCATGCAGCGCCGTGGAGTACTGATCGAAGCGCTTGGTGACGTGGTAGAAGTGGATCACTGACTCGCATTTTAGCGTGAGTGGGCTCAAAAGCATTTTCACGCGGAGACGCGGGGACCGCGGAGGGTTCTTTCTCCGCGTCCCCCGCGTCTCCGCGTGAAACGGTTTTTTTTGAGACATCCGACACCCGCGCTAGAGTACCCACACCACATGCGCTTCTTCCTCATCTGCCTCGGCGGCGCGATCGGAACCGGCGCGCGGTATCTCACCTCGCTCTGGGCCGCGGCCGTGTTCGGAACGGGATTCCCGATCGGAACGCTCATCGTCAACCTCCTCGGATCGTTCCTGATCGGTTTCATCATGCAGACGTCTGCGACGACGGAACTGATTCGTCCTGATCTGCGATTGCTGCTGACGACCGGCGTGATGGGCGGCTTCACGACCTACTCGACCTTCAACTACGAGACGACGAACTACGTTCGCAGCGGCGCGTGGGGAGTAGGGATCGCCAACGCCGGGGTCACATTTTTCGGATGTCTGATTGCCGGGCTGGCGGGCCTGGCTCTGGCGCGGCTTCTTTTCGGGAGGTAACGATGCGTACGTTGACGGGCGAGCAAGTCATGGTTCGCATTTTCTTCGGCGAGTCGGACACGTGGAAGCACCAGCCACTCGAGGTCGCGCTCATCGAACGCCTGCGCAAGGAAGGCTTCGCCGGCGCGACCGCCTTCCGCGGCTCGGCCGGCTTCGGGGCGAACAGCATCGTGCACACGACGCATCTGCTGGATCTCTCCAGCGATCTGCCGGTCGTCGTCGAAGTCGTCGACACGGAAGAGCACATCGAGCGATTGATCCCGATCCTCGACGAGATGATCGACGATGGGCTGGTGACGATGGAGAAGGTGAAGGTGCTACGGTATCGGGCGGGGAGATGAAGAATGAATAACAATCAACAGTAACGCTTCACACTAACTCTTCATACTAACTATTCACACGAACTCCTCACAAGAACTCTTAACTCTGTGCACGTCACACGTCACACTTTCCCCTCTGATACGCTTCGCGGCGGATGAAACTGATCGTCGGACTCGGAAATCCGGGCGCGGAGTATGAGCGCTCGCGGCACAACGTCGGATGGATGATCGTCGACGCGTTCGCGAAGAAGTTTCGGATCGAGATCACGAAGCACGAGAAGAGCGCGATGACCGGCGAAGGGCGCGTTGCCGGCGGCAGCGTGAAAGTGGCCAAGCCGTTGACGTTCATGAACCTTTCCGGCGATGCAGTGAAGCTGCTCTCGAACGCCTATCTCGATTCGATCGACGATCTGATGATCGTCTACGACGACATCGATCTGCCGCTGGCGCGGTTGCGGATCAAACCGAGTGGATCGTCGGGAACGCACAACGGCATGCGGTCGATCGTGGCGGCGCTTGCGAGTGAGCGCTTCCCCCGTTTGCGATTTGGTGTGCAGGGGGCGGACTACGGTACCGGCAGACTTCGCGATTACGTCCTCGACGACTTCACGGCCGAAGAGGCTCCTCTGGTCGATCGCGGCATCGAGCGCGCCGTCGATGCGCTCGTCCTCTTCGCCCGCGGCGACCTGAAAAGAGCGATGAACGAATTCAATCGCGATATCGTCGATAGTGCGAACGCAGTTGTCACGGCTGCATCGCCGGAGAAAGATCCCCACTCATGAACATCCACACACTCGGCGAGCTTCGCGCATCGGGCTATCGCATCACGTCGATCAAAGACGAGATGCGCACGAATCTTCTGGCTGCAATCCGCCGCGGTGAGAGCCTGTTCCCCGGCATTCACGGCTACGAGCGGACCGTCATCCCAGCGATCCAGAACGCCATCCTCTCCCGTCACGACATCATCCTCCTCGGGCTTCGCGGGCAGGCCAAGACGCGCATCCTCCGCTCGCTGACGAATTTTCTCGATGAGCGCGTTCCGATCATCGCCGGATGCGAGATCAATGACTCGCCGCTGCTGCCGACGTGCAAGCGCTGCCGCCGTCTTGCAGCCGATCAGGGCGACGATCTGCCGGTCGCCTGGCTCACGCGCGACGAGCGCTATCGCGAGAAGCTGGCGACGCCCGACGTTACCGTCGCGGATCTCATCGGCGACATCGATCCGATCAAAGCGGCCAATCAGCGTCTCACCTACGCCGACGAAGAAGTGATCCACTACGGCATCATTCCGCGTACGAACCGCGGCATCTTCGCGATCAATGAACTGCCCGATCTCGCGCCGCGAATCCAGGTGGCGCTGCTGAACATCCTCGAAGAGCGCGATCTGCAGATCCGCGGTTTTCCAGTGCGCATTCCGATGGACGTGGTCCTCGTCTTCAGCGCCAATCCGGAGGACTACACGAGCCGCGGCAACATCATCACACCGCTAAAAGACCGCATCGACTCGCAGATCCTCACGCACTACCCGCAGAACATCGAGACGGCGATGCGGATCACGCGGCAGGAAGCGTGGAGCGATCGCGCAGCCGAGGTCGAGATCGACATTCCCGAGTACATCAGCACGCTCGTCGAGCAGATCGCCTTCGTCGCGCGCGGCTCCGAGCTCGTCGATCAATCGTCGGGCGTCTCCGCGCGTCTCACGATCGCGGCGATGGAACTGCTGCAATCGAACATGGAGCGGCGCGCCGCGCTAACGCATGATGGGATTGTTTTTCCGCGGCTCTCCGATCTGGCCATGCTTCTTCCCGCGATCACCGGCAAAGTGGAAATGGTTTACGAGGGCGAACAACAGGGTGCCGAGGTTGTGGCGCGCAAGCTGATCGGGGAAGCGGTGGCGAAATTGTTCGCGACGAAGTTCCCGCCAGTCGAGCGTGCGGGCGCGGGCGGGCGTAACGAGCGCAATCGTTCCTACGGCGATCTTGATGCCGACGAGTTGGACGACGCGTTCAGCAGCCGCCGCGGACGCAAACAGCAGCCGCCGCCGCGTCAGGAAGAGAAGCCGGCCGCGAAGTCGGAGCCGAACTACGACGCGATCCTGGCCTGGTTCGTCGAGGGGAACAAAATCACGCTCTCTGATGAACAGCCGTTCGCTGCGTACTTCGCCGAGTTGAAGCGCGTGCCGAAGTTGATGGAGACGGGGCAGAATTACGTTTCGACAGGGAACGATCGCGAGCTGGCCTTCTGGATGGAGATGGTGCTCGAGGGCCTGCACCAGTCGCTTCGCCTCGCGCGCGAGGATCTCGACTCGACGATCACGTTCCAGGAGATGATGAAGTTCAACGTGCTGCGGACGGTGAAATAGAAGAGTGAAGAGTGAAGGGTGAAGGGTGAAGGGTGAAGAGTGAAGAGTGAAGAGTGAAGGGTGAAGGGTGAAGGGTGAAGGGTGAAGAGTGAAGGGTGAAGGGTGAAGAGTGAAGGGTGAAGAGTGAAGGAGAGTCAAAGGCGTTGATGCCTCGCTCTCGACTCATTTTCACTCTTCACCCTTCACCCTTCACTCTTCCTTTTCCCCCTTCACTCTTCACAGATACAATCCCCTCGCGTATGCCAAAAGTCACCGCCGAGATTCCCCACGACTTGTCGCGGCAAATCGACCGCATGATCCGCGACGGATGGTTTCCCGATCAGGAAGCGATCATCCGCGAAGCGCTCGCCCGTTTCGTCGACGTGAAGTCCTTCCTCGGCGACTCGCCGCGCATGCTGCATCGCTTCGCCGCCGACGCGCTCAACGACTCCAAGCCGGAGGTCGCGCTCAAGTTCGTGAATCGCGCGCTCTCGTTCCTGCCGACGAAGGAGATGACCGACTTTGCGCTCTACCAGAACCTGGTCGAGCTCCGCGTGCAGATCCTCCTCGTCCTTGACCGCACCAGCGAAGCGCTGACGACGCTCGAAGAAGCGCGCGAGACGCTGCCGAACAATCCCACGATCGCGAAATGGATCGAGAGGTTGAAGAAGAAGAAGGGTGAAGGGTGAAGAGTGAAGAGTGAAAAAGGACGTTTTTGACTTTCTTTCACTCTTCACCCTTCACTCTTCTCACTTCATACCATGCGCCACCGCTACTCCTACCTCGATCCCGATCTCATCCGCCAACTCCTGAACGAGATGGGGCTGCGCCGCCTCTTCAATCATCTTCTCCTGCAGAGCGGCGGTGATGTCGAAGAAGCGATGCGCTGGATGCGTGCGCTGCAGGATCGCGGCTACATCGATCCGAATATCGACCTCGATGCGTTTTTCGCCAAGTTGATGGAAGAGAATGTCATCGGACAGGACGGCGAAGGCAACGTCGTCCTCGGCGCCGGCGGCGAGCGGCAGATCCGCCGCGATGCGCTCGACGAGATCTTCGGCGGCCTGCAGAAGTCGCTCACCGGCTCGCATTCGGTAAACACGGCGGGACAGGGGAGCGAGCGTTTGACGGAGACGCGGCCCTATCAGTTCGGCGACGATCCGATGTCGATCGACTCGATCCGTTCCCTGCAGAACGCGATGAAGCACACCGATCCGGCCGATCCGATTCTGATGGCCGAGGATGATCTGGAAGTGTTTGAGACAGAGCACAACTCGAGTTGCGCCACGGTGGTCATGATCGACATCTCGCACTCGATGGTGCTCTACGGCGAAGACCGCATCACGCCGGCGAAGAAGGTGGCACTGGCGCTGACGGAATTGATTCTGACGAAGTATCCGAAGGACTCGATCGACGTGCTCCTCTTCGGCGATGAGGCGAAGGAAGTGCCGATCTCGGAGATCCCGTACGTGCAGGTCGGTCCGTTTCACACGAACACAAAAGCGGGACTGGAGCTGGCGCAGCGGATCCTGCGGCGGCACAAGCACAACAACAAACAGATCTTCATGATCACCGACGGCAAGCCATCCGCGCTGACCGAGAACGGGCAGCTCTACACGAACTCGTTTGGACTGGACATGAAGATCGTGAACCGGACGCTGGAAGAAGCGGACCGCTGCCGCCGCGCGAACATCCCGATCACGACGTTCATGCTGGCCACCGATCCGATGCTCGTGAATTTCGTCGAGCAGCTCTCGAAGATCAATCGCGGACGGGCGTTTTATTCATCGCCCGACCGGCTGGGGGAGTACATCCTCGCGGACTACATCAGGAACCGGCGGAAGTTCGTGCATTAACAGCGCATCGCGCGGTTGGGCGCGTCTCGCGCAAAAAAAGCGCTGTCATCCTGAGCCGCCGAAGCCGCCGCAAGGTTCGCTGAAGATTGCACTTGGAACGCATCGGCGGCGAAGGACGGTCGAAGGACCCCCTAATTCTGTGCGGTGGCTTCTTAACAGCCTCGCAAGTAATCA
>JAXDGL010000032.1:0-600796 GCA_034665065.1 Thermoanaerobaculia bacterium
GCGTTGTCGGTTGATTGCGCTTCGCGCGTTGTCGGTTGATTGCGCTTCGCGCGTTGTCGGTTGATTGCGCTTCGCGCGTTGTCGGTTGATTGCGCTTCGCGCGTTGTCGGTTGATTGCGCTTCGTGCGTTGTCGGTTGATTGCGCTTCGCGCGTTGTCGGTTGTCGGTTGGTTGGCCTGCGCTTGACTCTTCGCCGGCATGGCTGACACTTGCGCAGGAATCGCGCGCTCGCGCCTCGATACAAAGGGATCCCGAGTGCTTACGGCTGTGGGGCATCCTGTTAGCTGGTGACAACACTTCACTGTACTCGAGGTTGTGAAGCATGCGGGTAGCTGTATCGAAACGCGCGATTGCGATGAGCTGAGCTGGGCAAGATCCTCGCCGAAAAGCAGCGCGCCTAACGCTGCGTTGCACCGAGCGCGGTGCCGCCGCCTGGCGCGGCCTCGAGTGCGTTACTATCGCGCTCGCAGCCGAATACTGACAACGCGCGAAGCGCAATCAACCGACAACCGACAACGCGCAAAGCGCAATACTCCAACGCGCGAAGCGCAATCAACCGACAACCGACAACGCGCAAAGCGCCTTAACGCGCGAAGCAAACAAGAAAACATGCTCTCTGATTTAGACCTCCTCCTCCGCGAGCGCGCCATCGACGCCCTTCTCGTCCCGATGCACGAGGCGATGCACCCTTCCTTTCGCTGGCTCACGCGCGGTGCGAAGGTGACGCGCGGTTACGCCGTGAAGCTCGCCGGCCACGATCCGATTCTCATCTCCTATCCGATGGAGCGCGACGAAGCAGCAGCTACGGGACTGGCCACACGTCTCATTCACGACTTCGGCTACGACGCGATTTTCAAAGCGGCGCCGAATGCGGTGGACGCGTACACCGCCTTCTTCGATGCCGTGCTCCACGACCTCGGCGCGCAACCTTCCATCGCCATCGCCGGCGCTCTCCCGTTCCCCCTCTACCTCGGCATCGCCGAAGGGCTCGAAACGCGCGGATGGAAAGTCTGGCGCGGCGGCGATGATCTCGTGCAGCTCGCCCGCAAGCGAAAAGAGCCGTGGGAGATCGAAGCCATTCGTTCCGTCGGCGAGCGCACCGAGCAGGTCGTCGATCGCGTTCGCGAAGTTCTGCGGAACGCATCGATCTTCGACGGCAACCTCATTCACGAGGGCAATCAGTTGACGCTCGGCATCCTCAAGAAGCTCGTCTCGCGCGAGATCTCCGCGCGCGGGATGGTGGAGGATCACGACACGATCCTCTCGCAGGGACGCGACGCCGGTATTCCGCATTCGCGGGGCGACGCCGATGCAGTCGTGCGCGCGTCCGTGCCGATCGTGATCGACATCTTCCCCGCCGACCGCGCCACCGGCTACTTCTTCGACCTCACGCGAACATTTTGCGTCGGACCGATCCCCAGCGAATTGCAACAGATCCATGCGGACGTGCTCGAAGCGTTCGAGCTTGCGCGCGATGAGATGCACGCCGGAACGCTCGCATCCTCGTATCAGGCGCTGACCTGCGATTTCTTCGAGAAGCGCGGCTACGCGACGACGCGCTCGAATCCCGCCACCCTCGAGGGCTACGTTCACTCCCTCGGCCACGGCGTCGGTCTCGACGTCCACGAGAAGCCGTTCTTCGGATTGTCGTCATCGAATCGCGACGAGATCGAGGTCGGCGACATCGTCACGATCGAGCCCGGTCTCTACTTCCCCGACCGCGAGATCGGCGTTCGCATCGAAGACACGCTCGTCGTTGGCGAAGATGGCCGCGTGGAAACGCTCTGCCGGAGCGATCGGGGATTGGTGCCGTAGACTGGCGCTGCGCGCGTTGATTGCGCTTCGCGCGTTGTCGGTTAGTTGCGCTTCGCGCGTTGTCGGTTGTCGGTTTTTTGCGCTTCGCGCGTTGTCGTATTTCGGTTGAGAAGCGCGGATGGGAAGAACCAGTTCACCGAGACTGACAACGCGCGAAGCGCAACCAACCGATAACGCGCGAAGCGCAATCAACGCGCGCAGCGCAATAACCCAACGCGCGAAGCGCAATCAACCGACAACCGACAACGCGCGCCAGCGCATTACGAATACTTCTTCATCGCCTTGGCCAGCGTCGATCCCTTGAGGAACGTTTCCTTCCGATAGCCGACGGTCTCGTCGTAGATGTAGACCGTCACGCCGGCGGGCTCCTCGAGGAAAAAGTGTTTGCCGAGGGCGCTGGCGCGGAAGGTGACTTTCACCGACCCATCCTTCGACAGGCCGCCGAGGTACATCGCCATCGGATGGGGGATGGTGTCGGGAGCGATGACGTTCGCCGGTTTCTTCGGCGGGGGTGTTGCGGCAGAAACCATCGCGGCGTAGAGAAGAGCGAAAACGAGCGATCGAAAACGCATCGGGAGATTGTAAGCTTCGCACGTGATTTTTCTCACTGACGGTCCTGAAGATGCCGCGGTAACGTTCGCCTTCGCGCATGGCGCGGGCGGAGCGATGGATACGCCATTCATGACGAAGGTTGCACGAGGATTGGGGGAGCGCGGCGTCCGCGTCGCCCGCTTCGAGTTTCCGTACATGGCGGCGCGGCGGACGGGTGGCAAGCGTGGCGCGCCGGATCGGCCAGCCGTGTTGCTCTCGTCGTTTCGCGACGTGGTTGCGGAGCTTGGCGGCGGGGATCGCGTGTTCATCGGCGGCAAGTCGATGGGCGGGAGAATCGCCACGATGGCCGCCGACGAGTTGGGCGTTCGCGGCGTGGTCTGCTTCGGCTATCCGTTTCATCCGCCCGGGAAGCCGGAGAAAGTCCGGACAGCGCATCTGGAGACGATGAAGACGCCGATGCTGGTGCTGCAAGGGGAGCGCGATCCGTTTGGAACGCGTGACGATATCGCCGGCTATCGGTTATCGCCGTCCATCACAATCGAATGGATGACCGATGGCGATCATTCGCTGAAGCCGCGGGCGAGCTCAGGAGTGAGCGAATCGGTAAATATTTCGAAGGCGATTATCCTCGCCGACGCATTTATGGCTAAACTCTTGCTGCCGAATGAAAGAAATGCGTCTACTCGCCCTGATCGTTGAAGATGACCCGGCGGCCCGCACGTTGCTGGCCAGCCTGTTGGAGTCGCTCGACTTCGACGCCGACGTTGCCGCGGACGGCGAAGAAGCGCTGCGCCTCATCAGCCAGCGGGAGTACGACGTGATTCTGCTCGATATTGTGTTGCCGAAAGTCAGCGGGATCGAGGTGATGGAGGCGCTCCAGCGTAGCAGGCCGCGGACGCTCAGCCGGATCATCGTGGTTACGGGACTCGACATCCGGGAAGTCCGAACGCTCTTCGCGGCTGTGCACGAGACACTCTCGAAGCCCGTTCTCCCGGCGCGTCTTCGCGCGGCGGTCCGGTCGTGTGTCGCGCTCCGTCCACCCGAAAAACTGCGCCCCGATGAACCCTTGATGCCTTAATGAATTGGGGGCGTAAACGTGCGCGTTTTTGCGCCATCAAATCATCAAATTTTCACGCTCCGGCGCATGGATAGCTGATGGCGCGTGCCTACACTGCTCCGCACTGGGACATACAGGGCGCCTCCCTCCGGAAGCGTGTTGTGTGAGAGAGAGTAAACGGGCGGTTGAAAGCGCGTCGCTTTCAACCGCCCGCTTTTTTTCATCGTGATGCGTGACGCCGCTGCTTGCTCCCGTGCTCCGGGAAGGAAAGGCAGTTGCAGAACACAGGATAGGACTCAGTAAACGCGACGAGGAATCCAAGGCCACTCCGCGTGATGCTCGGCAACCAAGGAGACACTCCGTCTCTGGTCTCATCGAGGAACACCTTCGGCGCGCTGACGCTCCCTTCAGGACCGACGAATGCCCCAAACAGACGGTACGGACAGTCTCCAAGCCGCGGCGAACGTGAACGGCTAACCCTGGCGAGATGATACGGGCGGAGACAGGAATGGGCCCGAGTTCCCGCCGCTTTCAAATCCTCATTCGGTGTTCTGCCCATTCGTATGGTGAATACTCCCGTGTAATCACGACCATCATGGGTAATGCGCCTGGGGGGAGTGCCGCAAGGACAGCAGCGTGCTGGATGAGATCCCGGGCGCGTACAAGAACATCGAAGAGGTCATGCGCAATCAATCCGACCTGGTGCGGACGGTGGCGGTGCTGAAGCAGTTTCTCTGCGTGAAGGGGTAAGGTCTTTCAAAGGCTTCCTGACATCTGCGGAAACTCTGCATTTCTCGCAACGTACAACCATCCATGATCGAGCAGATCCTGCCGCGGTCGATCGACAACAACTATCGCGGTCACAAAGCCGCGCTCTGGATCTTTGGCCTGCTGGCGTTGATGAGACTGACCATCGGCGTCAACTCCATCATCAACGGTCACGATGTCCTGATGAAGGCCGACGGAGTTCCGCTCGACACGTACCCGGTGGCCGCGGCGCAGACGATCGTCGCGTTATGGGCGCTACTCGGGCTTTCCTACATCTTCATCGGCGTGTTGTCCGTAGTCGTTCTCGTCCGCTATCGCAGCATGGTCCCGTTCCTGTTTCTCCTCCTTCTATTGCAGCACCTCGGCGGACGAGTGATCCTCCAGTATCTCCCCATCATCAGAACTGGAGCGCCGCCCGCATCAGCCATCAACCTGATATTCCTGACGATGATCGTCCTCGGCCTGGCGCTGTCACTGTGGCGGCGACGGTGAGGCGAGGAGCGGGACCGACGACCAGGAGAACCCATCAATGGCCTTTGTGATCACTGACAACTGCCTCAAAGACGCGCTGTGTGCGGCAAGTCGCCCTCTGACAAGGAGGAACGCCTAACCCTCGACTATTCACCGCCGCTTGTTGTCATTTCGAATCGGCGGAACCGCGGGGGCGGCAGGGTGGGGTGAGCGGTGCAGCACGATGAGAAATCCCCTGCCTACGAAGCGAGTCGTTACCGATAGGCGGGGGATTCCTCTCCGCGCTCCACCGCTCCCCCCGCCCTGCCTCCCCCGCGGTTCCGCCGTTTCGGAATGACACAGGACTACGCGTGCGCTTCTGCGCGTAAAAAACCGAGGTAGCGATCAGCAGTACGGCGCCGTCATGCCGCGCGCACTATGCCGCTCTTCCTTTGCTCTCGGGAATTGGCGACATAAGCGCTGTGCGCAGCTCGGCGATCTTGATCGGTTTGGAGACGAAGCCGTCCATCCCCGCTTCAATACAGCGCTCACGGTCGCCTTCAATCGAATGGGCGGTCAGAGCGATGATCGGTGTGTGAACGCAGAGGTGCCGCTCCAGTTTTCGAATCTCGCGGGTAGCGGTGAGGCCGTCCATCTCCGGCATTTGTACATCCATGAGAATGATGTCGAATGAGTGTCTCTGAAACGCGTCGACAGCCTCGCGTCCATTGCAGGCGATCACGGACGTGTGTCCATCCCGTTCGAGAAAGCGCGTGACGACGCGTTGGTTGATGAGATTGTCCTCCGCCACAAGAATACGGAGCGGACGGGTGGGCGCGGCTCGATGCGGCTCTGGCCGCTCTTCAGGTTTCTCGGTGACTGAAGGAGCGAGTAATTCGATTAGCCGGTGCTCCGATACTGGTTTGACGATGTACCGTTTGACTCCGAAGCGTGCAATTTGTTGTGCGCCGGCATGGAGTTGTGCGGCGGATAGAAGAATGACGATCTGCTCGGGGCGCACTCCGCTGGACAGTGCACGCTCGATCACGTCGTGGCCATCGCCTTCGGACGCCAACCCATCGACGATGAGATCGTCAATCGGTTGAAGTCCTCCAGCGCGGCGCCAGGTCTCGGCATCCTCGCAATTGGCGAACGAATGAACGATCGCTCCATGCGAGATAAGGATCCTGGCGGCTGCGCTGCGCACGGAGGCATTGTCATCAACGAGAACAACCTTCCGCCCCTGTAATCCGTTCGTCACTGTGGCGCGCACATCCTTCTGCAATGCAACGAGAGCCGTGAAATGAAACGTCGAACCGACGCCCGGCTCGCTCTCCGCCCAAACACGGCCTTCCATCAACTCAGCCAGGCGACGTGTAATCGTCAAGCCCAATCCCGTTCCTCCGTGGCTTCGCGTGTCGGAGGAATCGAGTTGTTCGAAGGGCTCGAAAAGCCGGGCGATCTGATCGGCAGGAATGCCGCCGCCGGTGTCGCGGATCGAAAAGAGCAGGCTGGCGATGCCTTCGACCACGCGCTCGACGGCTACGGAGACCACAATCTCTCCGCGCTCGGTGAACTTCACGGCGTTCCCTGCGAGATTCAGAATCATTTGGCGGATGCGCGTGCCGTCTCCGATGAGCGCGTCCGGCACGTCGGGGTTGATGTCGACGACCAGTTCGACGGACCTCTGCGACGCGGCGACGGCCAGAACCTTCGCGCTGTCGTCGATCGTCTTTCTCAATGAGAATGGTTTGTTCTCCAACACCATTTTCCCGGATTCGATGCGGGAGAGGTCCAAAATGTCATTGATGACGACGAGGAGAGCGGTCGCGGACGTCTGAATCGTTTCCACATACTCGCGCTGTTCGGGTGCCAGTTGTGTATCGACGAGCAAAGAGGACATGCCGAGGACGCCATTCATCGGCGTGCGGATCTCGTGGCTCATCCGGGCCAGGAACTCGCTCTTGGCGGTGTTTGCTGCTTCGGCAAAGTTCTTCTGCCGGAGCAATTCTTCCTCAAACCTCTCCTGAGTGACGTCCTTCCCCACCGAGAGGATGAACTCGAGGTTTCCGTCCGGGTCGAATAGGGGCACGCGCGACGTCTCAAATAACCGTTCGAGTTTTCCGACCTGGAATTTGTAAGTCGTCCCGTGCAACGCTGTGCGGCTTTCAACAACGCGCATGTCTCCATCATGGAGTTGGCGTGCGAGATCCTTGGGAAACATCTCGAAATCGGTATGGCCGATGACAGTCAACCCTCGCGATTTCGCCTCCCGATTTGCCATGACATAGCGGAAATCGGTCACGCTCTTGACGGCGACGATCTCCGGAATGTTGTCGATGGCCGACGTGAGGAATGCCTGGGCCGACCGCAGCTCCTGGTTGATCGCGTGAACATCCGCCTCTACAAGGCTGCGCCGCCGCGACTCGGAGTTCATCACACGGGCAGTCATCCATACCAGTGTCGCAAATACGACCACATTGGACATGGCGAAAAGTGCCAGACCGAGCTCCGTTCCAAACAGGCCGGCGTTCTGTCCGCGCAATCGTAACCATCCGATGAGGACGGGGATCACGAACGCTGCCGGAAGAAGCCGGCGGGCCATGACTCCTCCCGCACCTTTGCCCGTGATCTCGGCCGCAAGGCCGTCTTCGGCCCTCGCGAAAAAGACTGCCCATCCCAGGAAGAATAAGCTGATCGATGTGTGGATCGCGATTTGTGTAAAGAGAAAGATTCTCGAGAGTAGCGCCGCCTGGTAGAGATACCCGATTGCCCCGACCATCCCAACGGCCATGGGGATAAAGGCGAGCCATTGTGAGGGACGGCGGCCCTTGCGCGTTTTCTGATCGAGAAGCAGTAGCGCCATGCCCATCGCCAGAAACGCGACGGCTGTCTGCGGAGCCATGCGTCCTGCGGTGTACGTTGCAACGCTGCTATGGCTGTCGCTGAACAAGAGCTCGTCGATCCTCAAGTCCACGGTGAAAATGTATTCGCTCAGCGTGGCCGCGGTAATCAGGATCACCACCAACGCGGCCAGCCGGCCGGCGGTTCGATTGCGAAGCGAGGCACCGGCGATCTGTAGCAACAAAGAAGCCGCGCAGATTCCGAGGCTTAGAGCCGTGTTGACCTTCATGGTTACCATGCCGGGAACAACCGACTTCAATCCTTCGATATGAAAGGCCCACCCCCAAAGAACGGCTGCGCTGATTACGAGCCCCAGCGAAGATGACAGCACGCAGTATGCTCGGATGCGTTGAAACATCAGGACGCGGCGGTTGGAACTGCTCCTCGAGGCCGCTTCTTCTGATGCCGCAAGCATGTCGTCGTGAACGATCGCCGCTCCGTTCATGACGCCACCCGGATTTCGTCCGGATGCGACTGCGTCCGGGCGATGCCGGGAAGCAAGCGGTCGACAGCCTCCTTGAGGACTTCGGGCTTGAGCGGTTTGGGAAGGTATTCATCGACGAGAAATTCGTAGAATGCTTCGTTCCGATATTTCGTCCCGCGATAGAGCGCCGACATCACGATGACCTTGATGTTTCGAGTACGCACATCACCCTTCAATTTCAGGCAGAGGTGGCGGCCATCCGTCCCCGGCATCAACGCATCGGTGAGGAGCAACTCCGGAACCATCGTATTCGCCAGAGCGCCCGCCTCCTCGGCACTGGTGGTCATCATCGTGGTGAACCCCATCCCGCGCAGAGCGCGGCCGGCGACGGCCAGCACGATCGGATCATCATCGGCAATCACCGCCAGCGGCCGCGAAACCGAGTCCGGATCGAGTGACTGCAACCGGGCCGGCCCGGCGATCTGCTCTCTCCGTCTTCGCGTCCAGAGCTCCGCCGGAGCGGACGACCAGAACTGATTTCGCGCGGCCGCCGACGCCTCGCAAGCACAACCTCCACAGGACAGGCAGAGAAACGTCCGCTCACGCGTGAGGCACTCGCAGAAGGCTGCCTGAAGAAAATCAAATGACTGCCGGCATTGGTAGCAATCAGCGACATGCCGCGACTCGGAAGGGCGTACTATCGTGAAATTGGGTTGCGTCATGGTCAGTTCCTGCTGTCCTGGTTGAGCAAGCGGCCGACCACATGCGCTATTGCGCTAAGCCACTGACGATGCAGCTCTTTGTTAGTCAAGGCCGGAGCTCACGTGGTGTCCTCGAACGCGACACGGACCGGATTCTGGACGATGACGGACCGCGAAGTTCCGGAATCGGACCGTGGCCCGGCGCGGCAGACCCGCCGCGCCTGCGAAGAGAACGTGGTAACGGTGAATCGTCGATGGTTCCTTGCATCCTCTTCCGACATTAACGGTCTGTAGCGCTTCGCACGGGAAGGAGCTCCTCTTGCCCACCGTAAAGATGCGCTCATCGATGTGAAAGTGTCCGTCTACGGTGTCGGGAGCTTGTGACGGCTGGACTGTCGCTTCCATGCCGAGGGTTGTCGGTGATTGCGTCGCATACTCACGCTATTCTTCTCGTGTGAGCACTAACGCCGCGCGCGGACCTCTTCGCCGGATCGGCCTGCGGCTGCTGGGCGGTGTGCTGGGATTGATCGCACTGGCTGTGCTTCTGATCGTGATCGGTGCTGCACTCTGCGCGAGGACGAGGCCTGATCCGGGTGCGCGGTGGGGTTCGCAATACAGCGTCATGCCGTCGGCAACGATCGACGGAGACCGCGTCGTCATTCGCGGCGTTCGCAACGCGCATTACGCGCAGGGACGCGCAGACGATCTTCGTTACGAGACGCGCACCTACGATCTGAACCGGCTCGACTCGGCGTGGTTCATCATCAGTCCCTTCTCGCGGGTTGCGCACACGTTCGTCAGCTTCGGATTCGGTCCCGACGAATTCGTGGCCGTCTCCGTCGAGGCGCGGCGTCCGCCGGAGAGCAGTGGGTACTCGCCATTGCGAGGCCTCTATCCGCAGTACGGACTGATGTACGTGATCGCGGACGAGCGCGATGCGGTGACACTGCGCGCAAGGCAATGGCATGACCCCGTCTACATCTATCCCATTCGAACGACGCGGGAGCGGATGCGCAAGGCGTTCGTCTCGATGGTCACGCGTGCGAGCGCACTTCGCGACAGCCCCGAGTGGTACAACACGATCACCAACAACTGCACGACGAATCTCGTCGATCACGTGAACGCGATCTCGCCCGGCCGCCTTCACTGGGAGCTCGGTCTACTGCTGAACGCCGATGCCGATCGCGTCGCCTACGAGCGTGGACTGATCGAGACCACGCTCCCGCTCGATGCCGCGCGGCGCCGTTTCCGTTCCGACGATTGCGCCCGCCGCGTCGCCGATGACGCGACGTTCTCGCGGATGGTCCGCGTCTGCACGGCGGAGAGTTTCAAGTAGGGCTGGGATCGTCGTCACACGATTGCGCTGACTACGCCCCCCAACTCCCTCGGCACTGCGGCTCCTGTCACCTAAAACGCGCACCGATGTGATGAATGCTTCTCATCCGCCCCGATGGGATGCGCGTCCTCCTCCCGGACATAAATTTTCGTTGCGCTGGGATCACGCTTTGTGCTATTCCTTTTGTCCACCCACAACCAGTCGTCGACGGGAAAAAGGAGAACTTCATGGCCGACAACGTGTCCGAGATCCGGGAAGTCCACGAGGCGCAGTTGACCCAGTCCATCGACCGCGAGCTTACCGACGAGCAGCTCCAGCAACTCGCCGAAGGCTCCTGCTCCTGGGGAGCAAACTGCAACAGCAACTGCTAGAGCAGTTAGCAGTCGCTGTAGCCAGGCGCCGCGCGGACCCCGCGCGGCGCTATCATTACCGCCTGGAGGGCGATGAACGTGGCCGATGAGGACCGTCGAATCGATTCTTCTCTCGCCATCGTTCAACCCCATCTGCCCGCGGTTCTCGTAGCGCCCGAGAGCCTCGATCGCATTCGCACGATTGCGCACGTCCTCCCCACATTCGCCGTCGACTTTTTCGGCTTCGAATCCCGCCTCGGCGAAGGCGACGCGCCGACGGACTGCGCGATCAACCTCACCCCCGACGGCGCGCGCATGCTGGCCGGACGTTACCCGACGCCTGCTCCGCCCGAGATGCGCGGTGCCCCGTGGGATCGCCTGGAGCGTTTCTATCAGGCGTGGGGCGAAACGCGCACACCGCCCTATTCCGACGCCGGCAGCACATGGCTCGAGTTCGATACGTCATCACCGGTGTTGATGCCGAATCTTCTCTTCGGTCACTGGCCGTCGAATCCCGACGTACATCGTCCGCTCGATTGGCTTCTCGACGTCATCATTCCCGATCTCCTCGGCGGCGCGCCGCTCGCGCCGGCGTTCCGCGAAAACGTCGTGCGTTGCATCGAAGAGCGCCCCGGTGGCAGCGACGACTTCCAGATCGGCGTGATGTTTTCGCGCAACATCCAGGCCGTGCGCATCTGCGTCTTCGATCTTCCGTCGGATGGTCTCGTCACCTATCTCGCGCGCATCGGGTGGAAGGGACCGATCGAAGAAGCGCTGACGTGGATCGAGCGTCTGCAACCGCACGCCGACTTCGTCGGGCTTCATCTGGACGTTGGCGAAAAGGTCTACCCGCAGATCGGCATCGAGCCCAACTTCGTTGCGGGCTGCTGGAGCCGGCAGCCGCATAAAGAGCCGCGATGGTCGGGGCAGTTTGACGTGCTTCAGGCGAACGGATTGATGACCGCACAGAAACGCGAGGCGCTGATGAACTGGATCGGTCACGACGAGATCACGATCGACGATCGCGATGCATTGCTGCTGCGCGGACTGAGTCATCTCAAACTCGTGATCCGGCCCGGCGCGCCCACGATTGCCAAGGCGTACTTCGGTCTCGCGCATCGCATCCTCAACGTCCCCGCGGCGGCTGCTGCGTCGTGAGCGCCGAAGACATCGAGCTGGCCCGGCGAAGCGCGCGACAGTTTCTGCTCGCCGCACAGGCGCCGGATGGCTCCTGGAAAGACTTCCTCCTCCCCGCAGGAAACAGCAACGTGTGGGTCACGGCGTTTGTTGGTGAAGTGCTCGCTGACGCCGAGCAGGATGCCGCGCGTCGCGCATGGCGGTTTCTCGAGCAGACGGCAAAGGATGGGGGAGGGTGGAGCTACAACGCATCGGTTCCCGGCGACGCCGACAGCACGCTCTGGGCTCTGCGTCTCGCGGCGAAGTTGGGTGTGCTTGATACGGAACCGGCGCGCGAAGCTCTGGCCTTTCTCGACCGTCATCTTCGCGAGGACGGCGGCGTCACGACGTACGCCAGCGCCGCGCCGATCCGCGCGTACATCGGATTGCCGCCGATCGTCCCCTTCACCGGCTGGACGAGCTCCCACGTTTGCGTCACGGCAGCAGCGGCGAATCTCGATGCGTATCGCGAACGGCTTCGCCCCTATCTCGATGGGCATCGCCGCGATGATGGGAGCTGGCCTGCGTACTGGTGGTTCGACGATGAGTATGCGACCGCGGAGGCGGTGGCCGCCCTTGGCGCAGGCGAGCGATCGGTGCAGTGGGCGGTTAGTCGCATCGATACGGCAACGAATCCGTTCGCACTCGCTCACGGGCTGCGTATTGCCGCGCGCGGCGGCGAAGCGTCACACGATGCAGCGCTTCGCGGTGCCGCGAAGCTCGTGGCCATGCAGAAACCCGACGGCGCATGGCCCACGTCCGCGCGTCTGCGCGTGCCGCGTCCCGACGCAGTCACGCCCGATCCGAACGCCGAATGGACGATGTGGGCCGGACTTCCTGCGGGTCCCATATCGATCGAGAGTGTTCTTCGCTACACGTTCAACAACTATTCGCCCGATCACTACGCGCTCTACACGACGGCCACGGCGTTGCGGGCGCTGGACGAAGTTTCCGCGCTGCGTTGATAGGTCAGGAGGAACGGTCACGCGGAGACGCGGAGACGCGGAGAGGGGCGCTGAGTTTGAGCAAGTTGCAGGGATGCAACGTCACAGCTTCTCAATCGAGCGTCCTTCTCCCCCACGCTTTTTTGTGGGGGAGAAGGTGCTCGACGGGAAGGAGCGTGAGTTAGTGTGGGTTGGCTCGAAGATTAGCCCTTCGGTATCACCGTCGCTGTCACGACCACGATCAGCGCTTTGTCGCCCATCGTCGTCGTGCCGATCACGACTCTTTCGTTTTGCCGGATCGAGACCGGTGTCTCGAAGCCGAGCGATTGATACTGAATCGGGTTTGCTCCGCCGACGTTGATGGGGACGCGCATCGAGAACTCGAAATTCTCGATATCGATCGACGGCCGTTCGCCGCTCGGGGTGGTAATCCGGCGCAGGCGGTAGTTGTAGAGGATGGGCTGTCCCTCACGGACGGTCATGCCGAGAAGCGTGGGCTCGGCGACGCCGGAGCCGTTGATGCCGTTGCCGGGCTTGGTGCGCTGCACGGTCGCTGTCATAAGACCGTAGTGCGCGTAGCGAAGCGTCGACTGGAGTTGCTTGACGACCGGCGCCAATTCTTCGGGAATGGCTTCGGCACCGGAGAGTGGTGTCTTCGATCCGATCAGCACAGAGATCTTCATCTCGATATCAGGAGTCGTGGCGACGGCGTGATCGAGTCTGGCCACGGCCGCTTCGATGGCAGCGACATTCTCGGGGAAATCGCGCACCGTGATCGTGTGCATGTCTTCGTTGACACTGAGTGCCGCGCCTTTGAAGCCGCTGCCGAGTAGTTTCACGGACGAGGCGATGTCGCGCGCCACGCGGTCATGGACCTCGAAGACCTTGCTGCGCATCTCGCGCGTGGTGTTGTAGTCGTCCGCCGGTTTGTCCTGCGCGATCGCGGCAGTGGCGATGAGCATGGCTGTGATGATGACGATGAGTCGTTTCATGAGTTGCCTCCAGTTGTTGAAGCGGTTGCGGGTTTCTGGCTCGCGATCCAGATGATGCGGACGTCGGGATCGGCCGTCCGGATTTCCATGCGGATGGTTTGGTAGTCGGAGTGCGGAAGTGGGCGATGTTTGTGGCGGTAGACGGCGCGGGTGGTTGCGTTCGTTGTTGGGATGGATGCGTTCGGCGAAATCGCGACGTGTGCGGTTTCGACGACGCTCGGACTGTTCGCCACGGGCGCGGCCGGCGCAACAACAACCGGCGCCACGTGAGCCGCCGTGGTCGACCCCTCATCCCTCGTCCCTCGTCCCTGCCGCCCCGCGACGAATGCGATTCCGATTGCAACGATGATTGCAGCCGCAGCCGCGAAACGCATCGCGATCGGCATCCATCGCCGTGCGTGTCGCGCCCTGATCGTGGCGATTACGTTCGTGCGGATTGTCGCAAGCTCATCGTCGCTGATCGGATGCCTGGAGCGAAACTCGGTCATCTTCATCGGGCACCTCCGTGTTTTGTTTCGATCCAGACGCGCAGCTTCGCGCGCGCTTTGCTGATTTGTACCCGAACCGTTGCGGGAGAACTGCCGAGGATTGCGGCGACTTCGTCTGTCGGAAGCTCTTCGACGTCGCGCAGGATGATCGCCAACCGTTCTTTCGTCGGAAGCGCGTCGATCGCGCGCGTCAGCAGCGCAGCATCATCCTTCGCAGCGAGATCGTCGTGCGCAGACCTCGCACTGCTTGCGACCGTGAGCGCCGCATCGAACGGCGCGAAAATCCAGCGCCGTCTGCGCTTCTTCTCGAGATCGCGGCAGACATTCACCGTCACGCGGAACAGCCATCCGAAAAAGTTCTGGCGCTCGTCGAAGCCGCGCAGGTGGCGGTAGACGCGCAGGAACGTTTCCTGCGTCGCTTCCTTGACCTCTTCGGCATCGCCGAGGATGCGCCAGGATAGGAGGGCGACACGATGTTGCGATGCGAGCATGATCTCCTCGAAGGCACGCTCGTCGCCGTCGCGCGCCAGGCGGATTGCCGCAAGCAGCACCGGCGACGTATCTGACATCCCCGGCGCCGCGTCCACTTCAATCGTCAACAGCGCCTCGGCGGTCATCGTTCGTGCGTTCTCAAACAACCTCTACTCGCATGAGGAGGAGATCGTTTATTGGACGCGAACGAATGAGGGAGGATGCAGTTGAACTGTCATCCTGAGCCGCCGAAGCCGCCCGCGCAACTCCTCAATTCTCGCGCTGCGGTTGCTCGGCGGCGAAGGACAGTCGAAGACCCCCTGCTTCCTGGCGAGGTTTTTCGTGGAGTCCCCATGCGGAAATGAGGGGGTCCTTCGACCGTCCTTCGCCGCGCGACCCCGGGCAGTAGTAAGCGCGGCGTGAAGTCGCGCGGCTTCGGCGGCTCAGGATGACAGCATGTCGCGCGCTTCGACGCGTCCCTACTTCTTCGCGTGTGCTTCGTCGAGCGCTTCCAGTACTTCCTCGGCGTGCCGTTTCGTGTCGACCTTTTTCCAGATCTTCTTGATCTTGCCGTCCGGGCCGATCCAGAACGTTGTGCGGGCGACGCCCCAATAGCGTTTGCCGTACATGTTCTTCTCTTTCCAGACGCCGTACATCTTCACGATGTCGCCCGTAGTGTCGGAGAGGAGCGGGAAGTTCAGTTCGTACTTGCCGCGGAACTTGTCGTGACTCTCGAGCGAGTCGGTGGAGACGCCGAGGACGACTGCGTGCGCTTTGCTGAGATCGGATTCGTGATCGCGGAACGAGCACGCCTCGGCGGTACAGCCCGGCGTATCGTCCTTCGGATAAAAGTAGAGGATGACGTCCTTCCCCTTATTCTCTTTCAGCGTGATGTCCTTGCCGCGCGTCGACGGCAGCTTGAAGTCCGGCGCCACATCGCCGACTTTCGGTTCGTAGAAGTCTTGCATGAGGGTCTCTCCTTTATTAATGGTCGAGTTCGCGAGGAGATCAGAGGATCAGGGATCAGTGATCAGGACAGGGGTGCGCGGTTGCCCGTGTCTTCCTGATCTCTAATCTCTTGTCACTGATCACTGCCTCACTCAATTCACTCCGCTCCCGAACAACACCTTCTCCGCCACGAGGACGGCGTTCAGTGCGGAGCTGCGGCGGAGATTATCGCAGACCGCCCAGACCCAGAAGCCGCCGCGGATCGACGGATCCGCCCGCACCTCGGCGATCAGCACTTCGTCCTTCCCCGCCGCGTCGATCGTGCCGAACGCCTGATCACCTTCCGCGAACACGATCGCGGCGTTCGCGCGCAACGACGTCGTGATTTGCTCGACGCTCGGTTCGTCTGCCGTTCGCACGAACAGCGAAAAGGTGTGACTGTGAAAAATGGTTCCCTGCGTGACGAGAAGCGCGATCTCTGTCGCCGGATCGGTAAGCGCACGAATCTGCGATGTGATGAATTCCTCGTTGCGCTCGGGCGCCGGGTAGAGATTGAAGGCCAGTTGGCGGTCGAACACTTCCTGCGGAACGGTCTGGATGTTAAGCACGCTGATCGTCTGCCGCGCCAGCTCCTCGACACCGAGCTGACCCGATTCGGATGCCGGTTGTACGACGGTGGCGGTGCAGCTCTCGACGCGCCCGAGGTGCTCGATCTGGTGGAGGATGAGGGCGATGGGAATGGCGACGGGATGCGGCGAGATCAGCAGCCGGTCCTTCGTGGCGTCGACCTCATCGAGATTCACGCCGGCGATTGTGAGCTTGCCGTCAGCGGCGCTCGATGGCTGCGAGACGTCGATGGCGATGAAGTTGTCGTCGCGATAACGCTCGATCCACTCGGCATTCTTTTCTGCGGGTCCGCAGAAGAAGACGACGTCGCAGTCTTCCATCTCATCGTCCGAGACCGGCAGGACGATCGCCGGCTCGTCGCCGATCTCGGTCAGCATGCCTGTCGACGCGCCTGTGCTGTCGAGCAGAACTACTTTGTCGAATGGAAACGAGCGCTCGCGGAGGATCGATTGAATCTCCGTCCCGACGAGCGTCTGCGGATTGACGATGGCGAGGCGGTATCCGGATGGTTTCTTGGGCTCGGTCATTGTGGATTTGTAGCATACGGGTTACTTCGAAAGTCAAAAGCGTTTCACGCGGAGACGCGGAGACGCGGAGCTTTGTCTTTCTCCGCGTTCCCCGCGTCTCCGCGTGAAACGGTTCTATTGAGGTGTCAGCGACGAAGGCGAAGTCTCGGCCGGGAACGCGATCGTCCAGAGCCGCATCAATGGTCCGGAAGCGAGGTAGGCGAGTGCGAAGAAGAGAAGGAACGGGCGTGGCCACGCCCAGCCAATGGCGATGACCGCAGCGATCACCACGATGTACATCAGCGATCGCCCCTTCTGGAAATTGATGCCCTTCTGCGCGCGCCAGCGAATCGGACAGACCATCGCGAACGCCGTGCAGGCGGTGAGGATCATGATCACGATCGAGAAACGCTGATCGAGCACCGGCGCCGGTGCGTAGTAGATCACCGCGGCGAGCGTCAGTGCTCCTGCGGGACTGGGGAGTCCGACGAAGTAGCGGTAGTCGCTCTTTCCGGTCATGACGTTGAAGCGCGCCAGGCGCAGCGAAACGCTGACGAGAAAAAGAAACGAGATACCGACGCCGAGCTTGCCCAGCGAATGCAGTCCCCACGCGTAGACGAGAACGGCGGGAGCGCAACCGAACGTGACGACATCGGCCAGCGAGTCGTACTCCTTGCCGAACTCGCTCGTGGCGCCGAGGCCGCGGGCCACGAGTCCGTCGAAGGTGTCGAACACCGCCGCGATCAACAGCGAGACGCAGGCGATCTCGAACGAGTGGATGGCGAGGTCGGTCCTGTGCGCGGTAATCGCTTCGACTCCGCGCATGCTGTTCACGATCGAACGGAAGCCGAAGAAAATATTCAGCATCGTGAACAACGTCGGAACGATGTAGACGCCGCGGCGCAGATTCTTGCGGACGTCCGGACGATGCATCACTTCGCTCCGAGCTCGGCGACGATGGTCAGGCCGACCTTCACCTTGTCGCGCATCCCGACTTTGATCACCGCGTCGGCGGGGAAGAACATGTCGACGCGCGATCCGAACTTGATCATGCCGACGCGCTCGCCGCGCATCACCTCATCGCCTTCTTTTTTGTCGAACACGATGCGCCGCGCCAGCAGGCCGGCGATCTGCTTGAACGCCAGCTTCGCGCCATGCTTGTCTTCGACGACGATCAGATTCTGCTCGTTCTCGGTCGACGACTTCTCTGCGAACGCGGCGATCTTCTTCCCCGGGTTGTAACGGTAGTGAATGATCTTCCCGCTGATCGGCGCGCGGTTGACGTGCACATCGAACACCGACATGAAGATGCTGACCTGACGAGTGAGGCCGGGCCAGATGTCGCCGTCGGGGATGTCTTTGATCTGCACGACGGTGCCGTCGGCAGGGGAGAGGACGTCGACGTGATGATCGGATCCCGTCCGGCTGGGATCGCGGAAAAAGTTCAGGAGAAAGATCGCCAGCAGTCCGAGGACGATGGCGGCGATGGTCCACTGAATCAGCAGTGCGGCCGCCGTCAGGATCAGAACAGGAATCAGGAACAGCCACCCCTCGGGAGCCCACGGCAGTCTCGACATTGTGGCGGATGGTAGTGCAAAGTCGGAGCCGATGGAAAGGATCATCCGCGGCGGGGCGAAATCCGCCGGGCATACAAACTGCAACCTCAACTGGTTGACACTGTGCGACTTAGAGTGATCGATCGGCGGCGCGCAGAGTGCTACAATTTCCAGCGAAGGTACTTCGAAGGAGGATAGAGGATGTCGAATCAAATCGCTGACATTCAACGGATTCTCAGCACCGAAGACGAAGAGTTCCGCAAGTGGCTCGATGAGCATCACGCATGCGAGTCGCGCCTCGGCGAGCTCATAACCAAGAACGAGGTCTCCCTCGATGAAGAGCTCGAAGAGAAAACGTTGAAGAAGCGAAAACTCCAATTGAAGGACCAGATGGCCGCCCGGATCCGCACCTACGAAACGCAGCACGCCATGGCATAGCGGATCGACGACACACCTGATCAATTGAGCCGCCGCGAGGCGGCTCTTTTCGTTGTGGGACGGAAGCAAAAAAGCGACTGTCATCCTGAGCCGCCGAAGCCGCCCCGCTCAACGGACCACTCTCGCGCAGCGCGTGCTCGGCGGCGGAGGACGGCCGAAGGATCCCCTACTTATGTGCCGGGTGTGTGGTGGGAAAAACCTGGCAAATAAACAGGGGGTCCTTCGATCGTCCTCCGGCACTTCGTGTCCTTCGGCGACTCAGGATGACAGCAAAGCCGCCTCACTCATCTACTATTGAACGAGTGCCTCGCCCCCTCATAACCGCCGCCGTCGCGCTGCTCGTGCTCGCTGCGCTCATCACGCCGATGCAGCGCGACCTCTTCGTCGGCGACGAGACGAAGTACGGACAGGTCGTTCGCGAGATGCGCGCGACGGGCGCGTTCTTTCTGCCGACGCTCAACGGCACTCCGTTCACGCACAAACCGCCGCTGCATTTCTGGCTCGTCGATCTCCTGACCTTTCCCTTCGGTGTCTATTCGACATGGGCGTTCGTGCTGCCTTCGCTAATGGGACTGATTTTTCTGCTGTGGGTGATGTGGCGTCGAGGAAGTCCGCTGGCCGCCTTCATCTGCGGATCGTCGATCATGATCTGGACCTCGGCGCAAAGCGCGCGGATGGACGTGACGTTCACGGCCTTCATCGTGCTGGCACTCTTTCATCTGGAGCGTTTCTTCGAGCGTGACGACTTTCGGGCGCTCTTCTGGTGCGGCGTCTTCATCGGCGTCGCCGTGCTGATCAAGGGACCAATGGCGCCGGTGATCGCGATCGTGTTGTTCGCGCTGGAGTGGGGACGGCGGCGGCGTGTCCCGCGCGGCAACTACGCGCCGGCAGTGCTGGCGATGATCGTCATTCCGCTGCTCTGGTTCATTCCAGCCATGATCACGGGCGGGGGCGCGTACACGCGCGAGGTCATTGTCAAGCAAACGGTCGGCCGCGCGGTCGCCTCCTGGGTTCACAACGCGCCGCCGTGGTTTTACGTGATCCATTTTCCGGCGTCGCTGTTTCCGTGGTGTTTTCTAGCCTGCGTGGCCGTGGCCGCGAGCTGGCGCACGCAGCGTTTTCTCATCAACTGGATCGTCGCCGTCGTCGTGCCGTATTCGATCATGAGCAGCAAGCTCGATGTCTACATGATGACGATGATTCCGCCGGTCGCGCTGCTGATCGCGCGCTACGTGGAAGGCATCGCGGCGAGCGTGACGGAGCACGACGACGCGGCGGGTGCGGAGCCGATGCGCTCGCGATACGCAGGGCGGACCGCGAACCTCATCGCCAACGGTCTGGTCGCCCTCATCGCCATCGCCGCGCTTTTCTTATCGCCGAAGCAGATCAAAGGTCCTGACGCCGCTCTGCTTCATCTGCCGGCCGTGAAGTGGCTCTTCATTGTCACTGCCGTCGCAGCCATCGTCGCGTTGATTGTCACGTTGCGCGCGTCGCTGACCACGTCGACGATCGCCACCGGCCTCGTGCCGATCGTGGCCATGGCCTTCATCGCGGTTGCGCTGATGCCGGTCGTCAACGATCTCGTCTCGACCCGGCCGCTCGTCGCCGCACTCGAGAAGCAGCACGTCCCGCCCGAGCAGATCGCGCTTTACGCTGCGCCGTACCTCTGGACGCGCGACCTGCCGTCCGGCTACGAACGGGTGACTTACGCGACGCCTTTCACGCTGGCGCAGATATCGCCGACGGTCATCGTGACCGCGAAGGCGCACGCCAACGAGATCGCTCCTTCGCTGTACGGATACCAGATGGTCGATGCGGTGCGCATGATCGGAAAGTGGTTCTATGTCTACCGACGATAAGCGCCGCCTCGCCGCGGCTGCATTCATCGCGCTGTTGGCGCTCTCGGTCTTCTGGCCGTCGCCGGCGATCGCGGTCAACGACATCTGTTGTCATGCGCAGCTCGGCATCGATGAGCTGTCGTTTCTCGGACGCGAAGCGCCGGCGTGGGACGTCGCGTTCTGGTTCATCGCCGGACTGTTCGCGCTCGTGGTTCTTCATCCATCACGCGGCGATCGCTACGATTTCGCCGCCGCGTGGCGGCTGATTCGCGCAACGCGAATTCGGCTGCGCAAGAGCGACGCGATCGCCGCGGTGGCCGCGGCGGCGGGCATCGCGCTCATCTGGCGATTCGCCGACGCGCCCGTCACGGCATGGGCCGAGCGCGTGCAGTCATCCGGGATTCAGGACACGATCCGTTTCGCCAACCGATTCGGCGGCGGGATGAATCCGCCGATGGTCGTGCTCTTCTTCCTCATCGCCGGCATCGCCTATCGTTATCAGCGCTGGATCGGCTACGCGGTGGCGATGGCGTTCAGCGGCGCGGCGGCGGGCGTTGTCGTGCAGATCGTCAAGTACGTGATCGGCCGCACGCGCCCGGAGCTCTGGCTTGGACCTTTCCAGCATGCGCGCGCCGCCGCCACCTCCTTCCCCAGCGGCCACACCGTCGGCGCCTTCGCCCTCGGCGGCGTTCTGATTCTCGCGTCGCCGTCGCGCACGATGCGCATCAGCGCGTTTCTTCTCGCGCTTGCTGTCGCCGTCTCGCGCGTGCTCGCCTTCCGTCACTGGACGAGCGACGTACTGGCGTCCGCAGCGATTGGTATGATCATCGCGGCGGTGATGACGCGAAGTGTCCGCGAGGAAGCGGAGGATGACCAACGCGCATCAGAAGTGCGGTAGCCAGCATTTCTCTCACTTCTGCGAAACCCTTTAGTCGAGGGTATTAACATACTTGGCACACCTAGTGAGAGGGTTGTACTCTCTTTTGCTAGATGCGCGATTTCATCGGTCCTATCGAGAAGTTTTTGGCTTTGCCGTTTGTCACGCTGGCGGTCGGTTTGGTACTGCTTGTTGTGGGGTGGCGAGTGAGCAGCGATCTAGCTGGCAGCTTGGTACTTGTTGTTGCATGGATGCTGTTGTCCTTGTCTATCTATCGGTTTATTGGTCTGCCGACGATTCCGAGAATGCTGCTGACGATGCTGTTGGCTGGTGCGCTCGGCCTCGCGCTCTACTATCTTGACGTGAAGACAGTTAGGCCGCGAACGGCTCAGATACCGACTCTGACACAGACCGTCGGCGCAACCGATGCGTCTGACGCAACAATTCATCGGGCGCCAGTTTCTTCTGCGTCGGTGGCCGAGCCCGCGGCGGGCAAATCATCACATCCGCTACCTCAGCCACGGGCAGAAACCGATCGAAAGCCAAAATCCGAAAACCAGTCTGAGGTTCGTCGCGTTGCTGCGGTACAAACCAACAGCAGATGGACGGCGCGGCAGGTTGCCAGTCGGCATCTTGCAGCATCTCCTTACGCAATCGAAGTGACGTTGATGACGACTACGTCAATCAGCAACCCACACATTGAGGTTACTTGTGATGGTCCGATCGACAGCGCAATGCTTTCCGTCGAGCCTGTGGATGCGGCCATGGGTGGCCCGGCGCTAATGTCTAGTGATCGCCACAACATCGCAAGCGTTTACCAGTTTGATGTATCACAGCCAGTGTTTACTCCTGATTTGAGATTCAAGGTGCTACTTGAGTCGAAACGGGCGATTGGAATTACCAACGTCGTAGTCCGCGAGCCAAATCCGCGGGTTTTATCGCAAACTATGATCAACTCGCCGGGCGGTATTCAGGCGGCGGGTAACGTTACGATCAATAGGGCGCTCGGCAGGATCTTGAATTCAGCGGAGGCGGTAAAACTCGCTTCTGTGTTGCGTGGGGTCGCAGGTGGCCCTGTTAGTATTCACTGCAGTGAGGCGGCCGGTGCGGAGCCATGCGATCTGGCTGACCAACTCGCAGGCATTTTGCGGGGTGTCGGCTGGGCTACCGAGGTGCAGCGATTTCCGAATCTGATGATGGCAGGAATCACTCAGCCAATCGGTATTAGTCTAGTTGTCCATGCACCGGATACCAGCGGTGGCGCCGTCCTACAAGAGGCGCTGACTCCTTTTTATGGAGTCATACCGGCCGGCGTAAATCCAAAGCTGCCAACGCCGATAACCATAACGATCCTAGCGGGGCGGCGCCCCGAGCCATCAGGATCGCTCTAGGATGGCTAGGAGACGACGTTAGCGCTGGTGATCAGCGGGCAGAGATGACCGATGTCCGTGCCGTCGCCGCTCCCACAACAATCCGATGGCGACGATCACGAGCCACCAGACGAACAGTGTCGCCAGGACACCGACCGCATTCGGCACTTTGATCCACGACTTCACGAGAAAGCCGGGAAAGAAAACGTAGCGGGGAGTGACTCCGAAAAGGAGCAGTGCGCTGACAGCGACCGCAGCGCCAATCGGTGCGACAACGAACACGAAAATCGCTCGGTAGATCGGACGATCGCGAGTCGCCATGAACAAGGCTACACCGCCTCCCACATTCGCAGGTAATCAGGTCCCCGCAGGCTTGTGCGTAGGCCGAACAACCTTTCGGAGCATTCCGTGGCGAAGAACCGTCGTGATCTCGCGGATGACGTCGTCGGTTCCTTTGCCGTAGTGCTCCTTCACGCCAAAGAGAATCTCGACGACAAAATAGTTGAGGAAGATGCGCGTGGCCAGGATGACCGCAGTCGTTGGCGAGAGATCGTCCGCGAGTTTCGCCTGCAGCGATTTCTCCCCCTCGGCTTCGAGGAAGGCAGTGAATCGCGCGGCCATCTCTTCGTAGAACCACCGTATGTGCGCGGCGCCGAGCTCGGCGACATCGACATAGACCAGGGCAATTTGCTCGCGATAGTCGCGAACCATCGCGCGCACCGCGAAGGCGATCTCCTCCAGATTCTCCGGAAACGCTCCGCTGGCCAGCACGCGGTTCACGGGAAAGTCAGGGCTCGACAACGTACGAAAAAAATCGTCGAGCAGCGCGCGGAAGATCGTCTCTTTGTCAGGGAAGTGATGGTAGATATTCGCTTTGGAGATTCCCGCGTAGTCGGCGATGTCCTGGACGCTGCTGCCGCCCAACCCGCCGTGCGAAAAGAGACGGAGCGCAGCGTTGGAAATCTTCCGGCGCGTCTTTCTGGAACGTTGTTCCTGCTTCATCGTCGTAAGGCCTGAAAAAGAAAACCGCGGCGCCGTTGGACGACGCCGCGGCCGGTGAAACTGATCGATTGAAAAATCTAGAAGAGGCGGTACTCGATCGTTGCCAACACTGTGCGCGGAGCCCCGAACGAACCGGTGCGGATACCGAACGCGGGGATGTTGTAGCCGTTGGTCAGATAGTGCTTGTCGGTGAGGTTCTTGCCGTTCAATCCGAGGCGCCATTTGCCGTCAGGGGAGAGCCAGCTCACCCAGGCGTCGAAGATCGTGTACGCGCCCTGCGTGATCGGCTGCACGGCTTTTCCGCCGAACGATCCGCCCTCGTTCGTGAGAACGGCGTAGCCGCGATACGCGCCGCCGACGCTGGCGGTGACCAGGCCCTTGTATGCCGGGAAGTTGAAGTTGAGGTGCGCGCCGCCGGTCCACTTCGGAGCGTTGGTGATCACCTGCGTGTCGACGAAGCCGTCGTGGTTTGCATCGAGGAACTCGTCTGGCTTGAGATCGAGGTAGCTGAGGTAGCCATTCACATGGAACCAGTTGATTTCTTTTCTCGATGCATCGAACTCGACTTCTGCGCCGCGCATCGTAGCGTTGCCGGCGTTGAGGAAGTTGCCGAAGAACGCGTCTTCCTTGCCGTCGCCATTTGAGTCAAAGGAAGTGAAGGTCGAGACCTGAACATCTTTGTACTTGCCGTCGAATACAGCAGTATTGAGAACGAGCTGGCCGTCATTGAGAACCGACTTGAGTCCCAGCTCAGCGACGTCGAGAATTTCGTCCTTGAACGGCTCAGCCGACTTCGGGAACGCTGTCGCCAGAGCGCGGACGTTGAACCCACCGCTCTTGAACCCGCGGCTGAGAGTGCCGTAGCCCATCACCGTCGGACTGAACTTGTAGTCGAGACCGAGTTTCGGTGCCACCGAATTGAAGGTCTTTTCCTTGTTGTAGTTCGAGACGACCGCCAGGACCTTGGAGAATGTGTCGTTGGTGTAGGTGGCGTTGAACGCAATGCCGTTCTTGGTCTCGCGGGTCGCACGCAGACCGGCGTTGATGTGCATCTTGTCCGAAACGGCGTAGCTGCCGTCGCCGAAGACCGCGAGCGAATGGGTGAGGGTCTTGCCGTTCGTCGTACCGAAGCTGGAATTCAGGAAGATGTTCTTGACCAGGCCGCCGGCCGCCCCACTGAAATAATAGGCGCCGAGGACTCCCGAAACCTTCCCCGGACCGGTGTAGAGGAGTTGCGCCTCATGCGACATCTGCCTGTCGTAGTAGGTTGCCGTTACGTCGGTGATCCGATAAGGCGTGGTATCGAAGTCGATGTTGTTCTTGGAGCTCGACTGACGGTACGCGCTGATCGCCTTGAAGTTCCAGACGTCGCTGAGCTTCGAGGTGAGGACGAGCGAAGTACCTTTTGCCGTCGTACCGTTGAGAGGAGCCAATCCGCTATTGGTATCCCAGCGGCTGCTGTTTGGAGGACAGGGCACGCTACCGCCGCCGAGGGCCGGGACGACGCAGAGTGGGTTCGTCTGGAGGCGTTGGTAACCTTTCGGCTGCGCTTCGTCCTTGGTGTAGTCGCCAGTCATTGCGAGCTTCACCTTGTCGGAGACGAGCCAGTCGAGCGCGCCGCGCGCGGCGACCGTGTTGCGGTCGGAGACATCTTTTCCTGTGAAGAGATTCGTGCCGTAGCCGTCGTGCTGCAGCGACGCCATGGCCACTTTGGCGCGAAGTACTCCGGGAATGAGCGCGCCGCTGAGCGTGCCGCGAATGTCCCTGTTTCCCTGCGTTCCGGGAGTGAACGAAATCGAGCCTGACGGTTCGTCAGTCAAGGCGCGGCTGACGTACTTGATTGCACCGCCGATCGTGTTCTTGCCGTAGAGCGTGCCCTGAGGTCCGCGCAATACTTCGATGCGTGCGACGTCGTACACGTCGAGGAGCGCGCCCTGCGGACGAGCGATGTAGACATCATCCATGTAAAGACCGACGCCGGGGTCGACGCCCCATAGCGGATCGGCCTGGCCGATGCCGCGCATGAATGCAGTCAGTGTCGTCGACTGGTTGCGTCCTTGATACACGGTCAGGTTGGGGACCTGGGTCTGCAGCTCGGAGATGTCGGCCGTCGCGGCCTCTTCGAGTTTGTCCGCGGTCACGACGGAGACAGCGATCGGAACTTCCTGCACGTTCTCTTCGCGCTTCCGTGCGGTGACGACGATCTCTTCGGAGGCTTTCTGCTCGGCCGCCTTTTGCGCCGTCGCCTCCGGCGGCTTCGGCTTCTCGTCCTTTGCCGCTTCCTGCGCGAACGCCGGAATTGAAGCCACGCTGAGCATGGCCATCAGACCGGCAAACAGCCATCGACCGAAGATTGGAACGATCTCCGGCGCTTTCACTTCTCCCACATTCTTCATACGTTGCCCTCTTTTATCTTGCTGCGTTTGTTGCCGTGGTGTGCGCCGGAACCTCTCCGGAATGACCGATTCAGTTGCCGACCGACCGGTCGGTATTTAACGTAATCTAGACCGAAGAGCGATGCCTGTCAATGGATCTGCTCGGATTCCTTCCCGACTCCGGTCGCGCCGCCCTCACGCAGCGCTCACCCTCGGGACCCCGCGGGAAGGGCCGCGCTCTGGGCCCGGCTTCCAAGCCAGAGGAAGACGAAGGCCAGAGCGCATGCCGCCGGGCATGCCAGCAGCGAGTAGCGCATCACTTCGGCGTTCGCGCTGACGCCGAGAACATCGCTCAGTTTTCCGATCAGCGGCGCGCCGATTCCGTAGGAGACGAGATTTACCATCGAGAAAAAGATTCCGATGGCCAGTCCGCGAAGGTGCGGCCCGGCGATGTCGTGAACATCGGCGGTGGCCGGACCAACCCACATCATCGCCAGCGCGTAGACGAAGATGTTCACGATCAGAAGCGCGATGAGGTTGTTGAGAAAAAGCAGCGCGATCCAGAGCGGAATCGAGACGAGGGCCGCGAGGGCAGTGAACGCCATTCGTCCGCCTCCGAAGCGTTTGCGAAAACGATCGGAGAAGAAACCGCCGAGGATCATGGCCGGCATTCCCACGGTAATGGCCAGCGTGCCGGCGGCCGATCCGATGAAGAGAAGACTCAGCTTGTGGACGCGCACGTAGAACGTCGGAACCCAGATGCCGAGGTTGTTCGAGGCCAGGCCGAGAAGGGCGTAGCCAACGCAAAGATAAAGGAGCGGACGCGAACGAAGGAGGTGCTTCCAGTCGGTGCTGCTCTGCAGTGCGGCGTTCGATTCCGTCCGTCCGCGCGGCTGCTCGCGCAGAAAAAATACCGCCGCGGCAAGCGCGAGGCCGGGAAATCCGAGGAGATAAAACGCCCATCGCCAGCCATACGTTTGACCGATTGCGCCGCCGAGAAAGAAGGCCAGCCCACCGCCGATGGCGATGCCCGATGAGTAGATCGATTGCACGGTGGCGCGCATGCGCGTCGGGAAGTAATCGCTGAGAAGTGAGAGCGCCGCCGGACCGAGCGTGGCTTCACCGACGCCGACCATGACGCGGCAGAAGAAGATCTGCCAGAAGCCGTGGCCGAATCCGGTCAGGCCCGAGAAGAGACTCCAGATCGCCAGGCCAGCAGCGATGAGGTTCTTTCGTTTGGTGCGGTCGGCGAGACGTCCGAAGGGAATGCCGAGAAGCGTGTAGAAGATGACGAAGGATGTTGTGCCGAGAAGCGCGAGCTGCAGATCGGAGAAGGCCATCTCCTTCTTCATCGGCGTGAAGAGGATGTAGATGAGCGTCCGGTCGAGAAAGTTCAGGACGTAAACAGCGGTGAGGATGGCCAGGGCGTACCAGGAGTACGGGGGAGCCTTCTCGGGGGCAGCGGCGGATCCGTCAGACATGGGGGGAAGTGTAAAGCATCCCGACCGGTCGGTCGGTAAAAAGTGAGACGGACGTGCACGCTACAATTTAGGGGCCAGACCGGATCTTCATCGACCCCGACGTGCAGCATGGCAAGCCGGTCATTCGCGGAACCCGAGTTCCGGTCGCGCGAATCCTCGGCAGCCTCGCCGGCGGTATGACCCGGGAACAGATCGTCGAAGAATACGGAGTGTCGACCGAGGACATCGCAGCGGCGCTGGAGTTCGCGACTGAGCTTGTCGACGAAGAGCAGTTCCACGCACTTCCAACGCGGTGAATCGTGCGGTTCCTGATCGACGCGGATCTGCGCTATTCGCTTGAGGGCCTGTTTCCAGCCAGCTTGCTGACCTTCTTTTCTGTTATGCGCCCCGATTCGTGCTGGGAGGGTTGACAGATCATGTTTCGAGACATACGTTATTCCTCATCTGTCACCATTTATCTTTAATCATCTTTCATCATTGAAGTATTCGCTTCATGGTGTTTGCGCATGTTTGCGCACACAGATATGCAACGCGATTGAGACGGTTTTCCTCGACCCGTGTGCCAACTGACCTCGACGGCAGCGGCGATTCCGGTGGACTGCATCCGGCGACTTTTCCAAGAAGGGGAATGCGATGTCGGTATCAAAATACACAACCCGGCTGGTGAGTACGGCGATTGTACTTCTCGGACTTCTCACCTATGGCGCGACGTGCCCCAGGACTGCGGTGCCCTCGATTAGAGCCACGACGAGGAGGAATCAGGTTGGTGGTGAAATTACTATTACCGGCACTGGTTTCCCAGCCGGCCACACAATACGCTTCGAATATCGAAACGTGCCCAATGTAGACGGCGTGTTTACACCTGGCATTTTCGTGAATGTTGACTCGACTGGGACGTTCAAGATCACTGACGATGGGCCTCAATGCCGTACACGAGAGGACGTGCCCCGGCCAAATGTTCTTATCAGCGCCATCGACTCCACCGTACCAGCATCGGAAAATCCCGTCACGACCATAAGCCCTTCGATTTGGATCTGCCGGTAATCGTAGCCGATTGGCGGGCACTAGCGGCTATCGGATGCACCTCGCTTAGCCAAAGCGATCGCGGAGAGGTTCCCGGCTAGCAGGTTATTCTGCGCCGGCAACGGCAATGCGGGAGGTTACATCCTCCCAATTCGCGTGTGGCTTGCGATTCAGGATCAGCCATCCCCATAAGAGCGCGCCGTAGCTGTGCGGGGTCATGCCGCGCTTTTCGTAGAAGGGGCGAAGGATCTTTTGCAGGCGCGGCAGGTTGTAGAACGGGACGCCGGGGAAGTAGTGGTGCTCGAGGTGGTAGTTGGAAAAGAGATAGACGATGTCCCAGAACCAGGAGCCTTTGACGAGCGTCGACCATTTCGCAGGATCGGATGGGTCGATGTCGTAGTGCTGGCCGAGGCGGTTCAAAGCAAAGGCAATGGGAAAGATGAAGAAGACCGGGACGATGTAGAGCTTGAAGGCGACGCCCCACCCGCCTATGAAGGCGATGACTGCGAGCACGCCGAGTTGGAATGCGATCGTGAAGAGGCGCTCGCGCGCGATCCGTTTCCGCAGCTCGGGCTCGTAGGACGCGGTCTCTTTCGCCGCGGCGCGGAAGTAGATTGGGAAGAGCGCGGGAGTGAAGTAGAGCGCTTTGAGCCAGCGCGCGTTTTTCTTCGGCGACAGGTAGTGGCGCTTCGGATCGTCGAGCGACGAGCCGAGGGCGGCGTGATGATCGAGATGCCACTTCGTGAACTGCGATGCGGAGATACCGCTCGGTACGGCGTAGAGAAGCCCGAGGATGCGATAGCCGCGCTCGCTCGACTCGGTGAGCACGGCGCGGTGCACGACTTCGTGCAGCAGCACGGTGAAGTCAAAGACTGCGAAGCCGGCGATCACGGCGAACGGCAGCCAGAGATACCAATGCTGAAAACGGACGATGGCCACGCCGGAAGCGATGAGCACAGCGACATTCAGGAACGCGAGCAACGCGTGCAGCAGCGGCCGCTTCGCATGCAGCACGCGCAACTCATCCGTCGGCACCTCGGCCGCCAGATCGCGTTTGAGCTGCTGGGCGTGCTCGCTGTAGTAGGCCATGGGACGGGGAAGAGAACCAATCGTGGCGGAGCATTATTCGTGAGGGGCGGTCGAAAAAAACGCTGTCATCCTGAGTCGCCGAAGCCGCGCTCCCACTTCGCGTTCACACCCGGCAGGCTTCGCGGCGGAGGACGATCGAAGGACCCCCTGATTCAGTGCGGGTGGGGTGGTGAAAAAAGCACGGCTCATGGGCGGGGGGTCCTTCGACCGTCCTTCACCGCCGATGTCTGCCCCGTGCGAGCGTAGTGAATCTTGCGGCGGCTTCGGCGGCTCAGGATGACAGAACTGGATGACAGACGTTCTTTCGCTGCCGCGGAAGCGGATCGTTGCGGCCACATGTAATGAACGAGCACGCCATCGCCGGCGGTGATCATCTTTTGTATCCCGCGGAGCAACGGACCCTGCGGCTATAATCCGCGCTTCGCAATGGCCATCCAGGAAGTGGCTGACGCAGGCGCTTTAGAAACGAAACGCGACATCGTCCTCGCGGTCGACGACAACGAACAGAATCTCCAGTTGCTCGAGGAGTACCTCTCCACCTGGGGTTATGACGTCGTTCTTGCGCGTGATGGCCGCGAAGCGCTCCAGGTCTTTTCCGACATCAACCCCTCGGTCATCGTCCTCGACGTGATGATGCCGGTGATGGATGGATACGAAGCCTGCAGCTCGATCAAGAAACATTCCGGTGGACGCACGCTGCCGATCCTGATGCTCACCGCGCTGACCGGGACGGAAGACAAGATCAAGGCGCTCGAGTGCGGCGCCGATGATTTTCTCAACAAGCCGATCAACAAGGACGAGCTGCGCACGCGCATCCGTTCGCTGATCCGTATCCGCAATCTGCGCCAGGAGCTCGACTCATCCGAGAGCATCATCCTCTCGCTCACCAACGCGCTGGCCAACAAAGATCCGCGCAGCGGCGGTCACGTCGAGCGCGTGGCCGGCTATGCGGCGCGGCTTTGCGACAAGCTGGGGATGTCGCGGGAAGAGCGCGACACGATCCTGAAGGGAGCGATGTTGCACGACGTCGGGATGATCGGAGTGCCCGACGCGCTCCTTGCGAAACGGGAATTGACCGCCGAGGAGCGGATGCTGGTGGCGGCGCACGCGCGAATCGGCGCATCGATCCTCGATCCGATGATCAGTTTCCGTCCGGTCGTACCGATGGTGCGCTGGCATCACGAGCGAAAAGACGGCCGGGGTTATCCGGACGGATTGGCGGGCGATGAGATTCCACTCGAGGCGCAGATCATCGCCATCGCCAATCGCTACGACGAGATTCGCCACGACGAGGAAGAGTCGCGGGACATGGCGCTGGTACGGTTGCGCGAAGAAGCGGAAGGCGGTGCCTTCGATACGGAGCTGTCGATGCTCTTCGCGCAGGCGCTCGACGATGAGTCGACCTCGCCGGGAGCGGCTCGTCACATGCGGCCGAAGGCGGCGAAACCGGCGCGCGTGTTGTGCGTCGATGACAACGCGAACAACCGCGACCTCGTCGCGGCCAGCCTGAGCGAATCGGGATTCATCGTCTCGTTCGCCGAGAACGGCGCCGAGGCGTTGGAGATAATCGAAAGGGATGGGATCGATGTCGTGTTGCTCGATCTCCTCATGCCGGTTCAGGATGGGGCGGAGACGCTGCGCCTTTTGCGCGCCGATCCGCGCCATGAGTTTCTTCCGGTCATCGTGCTTACCGCGCAACGCGGCGGGACGATGCGGCGTGATGTGATCCTGGCCGGCGCCGACGACTTCATCGCCTATCCGCTGAACCGCCTCGAGCTGATTACACGCATCCGTTCGCTGCTGCGGATCAAGGACTATCACTCCGATCTGGAGCAGACCCACAGCGTGATTTGTGCGCTGGCGCTGGCGTTGGAGGCGAAGGATCAGTACACGCGCGGACACTCGCAACGCGTCGGCGATCTCGCCCGCGCCTTCGCCCTTCACCTCGGGCTCGGCGACGCTGCAGCGGATCGGGTGCGCGTCGCCGGCCTGCTGCACGACATCGGCAAGATCGCGGTGCCGGAATCGCTGCTCAACAAGCAAGGCCCGCTCACGCGCGACGAGTTCCTGCGCGTCATCGACCATCCCGTAATTGGCGAAGAGATGGTGCGTCCGTTGAACACGCTCGCTTCGGTGCTGCGGATGATTCGCCATCATCACGAGCGCTATGACGGGCGTGGATATCCCGACGGGTTGCGCGGCGAGTCCATTCCGTACGAAGTCCGCTTGCTCTCGATTGTCGACGCCTACGATGCGCTCACGTCGCATCGATCCTACCGGCCGGCGCCGCTCTCGCACGCGGCAGCGTTGGAGACGCTTTCGCGCGAAGCCGCGGGAGGAAAATGGGACCCGGTGATGGTCGGTCAGTTCACGGAGATGCTGGGCTCGCACCCGCCGGATTGGGATGCGATCACGCAACCGTTCCCGTCGCTGCCTACGTTGTGAAGGCACGACACTCCATCATTGCTGCGCTTTCCACCGCGTGTGGAAAAAACTCGTCGAACCGAATGTTGAATGTTGAATGTTGAATGTTGAGTGTTGAATGGATGATGGTTTCTCATTCAATATACATTTAACATTTAACACTCAACATTCAGCATTCAACATTCCAAGAATCCATGCAGACAGCCGTGTTGCTGCTTGCCGTGACCACCATGACTCGAAAAAGCTAGGTTAGACTCGCCGCGCTGAATGCTGCTCATCAACGACCCCCTTCGCCAGACCGACCTGCCACGCGGCTGCGTGGCCACCATCGGCAATTTCGATGGCATGCACATCGGGCATCAGGCCATCATCCGCGGCGTCGTGACGCGTGCGCGCGAGCTGGGCCGGCCGTCGGCGGTGATCACGTTTCATCCGCATCCGCTCTCGATCGTCGCGCCCGACCGCGTGCCACCGCAGATTCTGACGCTGCATCAGAAGCACGAGCTGTTGCGCGACATGGGCGTCGATGCCCTCGTCGTCGTTCCCTTCACGCATGAGTTTTCGCGATGGACTGCGGACCGGTTCATCGCCGATTTCCTCGTGGCCGCGCTCCAGGTCACCGATGTCCGCATCGGCCGCGATTTCTGCTTCGGATCGGGCCGCGAGGGGAATCTGGAGAAGCTCAAAGCTGCCGGCGAGCAATATGGATTCGCGGTGCAGGGCATTGATGAGGTGAAGATCCGCGGCATTCGCGTCTCGAGCTCGATCGTGCGCGACGCCATCCGCAAAGGAACGATGCGCACCGTCGCGGCAGCGCTCGGGCGCACGTACTTTCTCGACGGCCGCGTCGCCACCGGACGCCGGCTCGGGCGCAAAATCGGATTCCCTACGGTCAATGTCGATCCCTCCAATGAGCTTCATCCCGGCGGCGGCGTCTACATCACGACCTCGCGATTCGAAAGTTTCAGCCGCTCGTTCGAGAGCGTGACCAACGTCGGTACGCGGCCGACGCTCTACGAGAATTACGCGACGACGATCGAGAGCCACATCCTCGATTTCGACTCGAACGTTTACGGTGACACGGTCCGCGTCTACTTTCACGAGCTGCTGCGCCGTGAGCAGCAGTTCCAATCCGCCGTGGAGTTGACGAACCAGATCCGGATGGACATCGAGCGGTCGCGCCGCTATTTCCTTACCCATCCGCAGCGCTATGACGAGGCTGGATACTCGTTCCCGTAACCATGTCCGATCCTGTCCTTTGCCTCGTCGTCTACGTCTCATTCCTCGCCGCCATGGCGGCCATGCATTTTTTCAAGACGCTCGACAGTGAGTTGGGAGCGGCGTGGCGAACGGCGATCGCCGTCGGGCTTTTCGTGGCGATCGTTCTCTACTTCGTTCGCGATCTCTACCCGATCGCCGGCGGCATCGCCCTCACGATCGGCGCGCTCTATGTCCGACAGATCGGCAAGGAGACGGAAGCGTTCGACGGGATGATTGTCGGAAGCGTGATGGGCGCAACGGCAGCGGCGCCGCTCGTGCTGACGAGCGCGCCCGCCGCGCGAATCATCGCCGCGATGATGATGGCCGGCGCGGTGGCCGGTTACGGCATCACCTTCGCCGTCTTTCACGTCGCCGACAAGCGGAGGCAGATCGCCTTCGACGCCGGAACGGCAATTGCCGCCATCGTCGTGGCGTGGCTGCCGTCGATCGCGGCTCGCTACGGCATCGCGGATCGATACACATTGCTCACGGCCGCGAGCCTGCTACCTCTCATCATCATCATTGCCGTGTTCCGGCAGTGGCCCGACGTTCGAGCCGAACTACGCCACGAGGCCTCCCTCGGGTTCATGAGCGACCGCGACGTTCGCGCGACTGCGCATCCACTTCTTCGCTTCGGCAGCGGTGGATGGGCCGATCGCCGCGCCCATCGTCAGTTCGTGCGGCTGGCGAATCGCATCGCGTTGCGCAAGCGTCAGCAGCGCGAGCGCACCGACGACGAAGCGCGGCTTTATCAGCTCGAGATCATCAAATTGCGCATGCAGATCCAGGAAATGAGCCGGATCGATCACGATGTGCTCTCAGCAACCGCCAGAGATGAAGTTTCGTCGGATACAATGACCACGACGCATGAGGGTTGATCCCACCCCGCAACTCCTGACCGCCTCACGCAGAACCACGCCACACCTGCCGGCGCGCATCCTCGTCGCCGCCGCGTTCCTCCTCGCCGCCGCTCCCGCGCTGCTGCTCGCGCAAGTGAAAGATATGGGCCAGGCTGGCCAGTACTACAACCAGAAAGCGCCGAAGCTGCGCGTTACGCCCGGGTTGAAGAAGAAGGGCGGCGAAGTAAAGATGCGCGCCGCGCCCGGCGGACGGCAGGAATTCGTCCGCGACGAGTACGCGATCCTGGAGAAAGACGTCGTCGTCGAATACCAGGACATCACCATCCACGCGGACAAGCTGACGGCGAACCTGAAGACGAATGATGTAGTGGCCGAAGGGCACGTCATCATGGATCAGGGACCGACAAGGCTGACCGCGGATCACATCGTCTTCAATCTCGACTCCAAGGCCGGCACGTTTTTCAACGCCACGGGAGCGTTGCAGCCTGACATGTTTTTCGTCGGCGACAAGATCGAGCGACTCAGCGAAGATCACTACCTGCTGACCAACGGGATGTTCACGTCGTGCGACCTCGATCATCCGTCATGGTCGTTTCACGTCGCCAGCGCCGACGTCACGCTCGACGACTACGCACACATGCGCGACGTCAGTTTCCGCGCGCACGACATTCCGCTGCTCTTCGCGCCCCGGCTCGTGTGGCCGACCAAGCGCGAGCGCTCGCAGGGACTTCTCATCCCCCGCGTCCTCCTTTCGAAGACGTACGGCGATCGTTTGGAGTTGGGTTACTTCATTCCCTTCGGCGACGCTGCCGACACCACGATCTACGCGGACCTCAACAGCAAGGCCTACAACGGCGTCGGCGTCAACGTGCGCTACCGGCCGTCGAAGGATGTGAAGCTCGGCGATCTCAGCGCCTATCTTGTGCACGACGTAGAGGCGGGACGCAACCAGTGGAAGTACAAGTATCAGCACTCGCAGGACAACCTGCCCGGCGGATTCCGCGGCGTCGTCGACATCGAAGACTTCTCGAATCTCGAATTTTTCCGCCGTTACGACCGCGATCCGCGTCTGCACACGCTCTCGCAGATCTACTCATCGGCCTATCTGACGAAAAACCGCAGCACCTACTCCTTCAACATCCTCACCGACCGGCGCGACATTCTCCTCGGCAACGTCGATCCGAATCATCCCTTCGCGTCGCCGCCGCGGCAGCGCTTCGAGCAGCTTCCCTCGTTGCAGTTCCGGCTCTATCCGAATCGGATCGGCGAATCGCCGTTCTACTACTCGCTCGAATCGTCGATGTCGCATCTGGCGACGAGCGGGTTGCTCAACGGCCCGACCGCGAACTACTACCGCGCGGATATTTTCCCAACGCTCTCGATGCAGCTCCGGACTCCGACGTGGTTGTCGATCCGGCCGCAGATTTCGGTGCGCGAAACGTATTACTCCGACTCGCTCAGCGACGCCTCGGTGGCCAATCCGTTCGGCAAGCTCACCGCGGTCAGCAATGCGGTCGAGCGCTTTTACGCGCAGGGTCAGGTCGAAGTCGTCGGTCCGTCGTTCTCGAAGATCTTCAACAAGACGATGGGTGGCTTCAGCAAATTCAAACACGTGATCGAGCCGCGCTTCCGCTATCTCTACACGACCGACGTGAACGATCAGAACCGCATCATCCGCTTCGATACGGTCGACTCTCCCTTCCTGCCGATCGTTCGCAATTCGGTGGAGTACTCGCTCACGCAGCGTTTGATCGGCCGCGAGTCGGGCCCGAACGGGTCATCGCGCGAAGTGGCGTCGTTCTCGTTGACGCAGTCGGTCTCCCTTGGCCATCCATTCACGAACGCCACGGCCGGCGGGCTCTCGGGATCGGTGCCGCAGCAGGGTAAGTTCACGCCGCTCGTCGCCGGCCTTCACATCAATCCCTATTCGACGATCACGTTCGACGCCGCGGCGACGTTCGGCAACATCTCGCACCAACTCGATCAGACCAGCCTCTCCGCGAATGTGATCGGCACCGGAACGCGCGCCGATAAGTACCTGAGCTTTACCTGGTTCTCTTCCTATCGGCAGCCGCCGGTCAACGGTGTGTCGTTCGATTCGAGCTCCAGCCAGATTCGCCTCAACAGCGGATCGTCTCTGTTCGGCGATCGTATCCGCGCCGATGCGCAACTCAACTTCGACGCCAAGAAGGGCACGTTCCTCGAGCAGCGCTACCTTCTCGGCGGTACCGCGTCGTGCTATGGCATCGCGCTGGAGTTTCGCCGCTATCTGCTGTTCGTCCCGACCGAACGGGCGGAATGGAGCGCCGGACTCTCCGTGTCGCTGAAGAACGTCGGCACGATCGGCACGCATTGACGCGCGCCGTCGCGCTCGCGCTGGTCGTCAGTGCGTTTGCCTGCGGCCGAGCCGAACATGATCGGACACGCGAGGAAGGCGAGCTGCGGACGCGGCTCGCGTCCATGCGCGCTGCGATCACGACCTATACGAAGACGCACGGTCAGGGTCCGGCCACGCTGCGCGACGCGATGCCGGTCGTTCCCATCGATCCGCTCACGCACTCCGCATCAACGTGGCGTCTGACCACGGAGGAGACGGTGCGGATCGACGACTTCACCCCCAGTCCAGTCAACGCGAAGCGCCGCATCGTGATCATCGAGATTCACAGCGGCGCGGCGGGGCGGGACAAGCGGGGGAGGCGGTACTCGGAGTACTGAGTCGTGCGACGCCATGCGCTGACGTTAGAATGGCCGATGTCATGAACCAGAAGATGACGAAGGCGATGGCGCAGGAGTGGAGGGCGCGGTGGCGGATCGTCGAGGACCGCCAACGCGAGGAGCTTCGCAAGGAAACATACGAGGAAAGGTTCCGAGCGCTCGCGTTCCTGATGGCGTCATGTGATCTGTTCGACTTCACTCTTCTCGATCGCGAGGACGAAGTCGCGCGCGAGCGTTGGGCGCGGTTGCAATCGACCGCCGTGGCTCGCTAATGGAAGAGTCCCTGGACCGCGTTGAAACCGATCGAGGTTGGATATCGGTCGGAAAAGGCCGGGAGTTTGATAATCGGATTATTGTCCCGACGTGCTCAATATGACCGATCCCACTCTCGATATCTTCTTGAAATGGTCGTCATAACTCAAGACTAGACCGCCTTCGCGTGCCGTGACCGCCGCAATCCAGATGTCGTTTGTTGGAATGGGTGTTCCGGCACGTCGTAGATCGATAACGATGTTGGCGTAGTGTCTTGCGGCTTCTTGATCGACACCGACAACCTCGACGACCGGGCTGGCCAGGAACTCGCGGAGCTCGCCTTCATTCGCCACAAGGCGGCCACCGAGAAGGAACCCGACACGCAACTCACCCAACACAATCGTCGGTATTCCAATCCACTCCGCTCTGTCGACGAGCTCTACGATTTGTGAATCGCCACGCTTGAAGTGGCTGTATGCGGATGTGTCGAGACAGTAGCGGCTCATCGCCAAAGCTCAGGGTCGATCACTTCGCATGGCGCAACGCTCTCTTCGAACTTGCGAAGTTGTTTGGCGCTCCACGTTCCTGCCAGGCGTGCCAATCCGTTCGAACGCGAAGACCCAAGGCCTAGCCCCTGATTCAGCAGCTCGATGACTGTCCGGTTGAGGGAGCCTTTTCGGCGGCCTTTCTCCTTCTCAAGCGCGTCAGCGAGTGAATCGGGAACGTTTCGTATCGTCATGTTTCTCATGTCACTCCCTTGCAGTCATTCAATGCAGTCTATGACTGCACCTAACGCGCGTCAACAGGCCACCCGTTCGCTGGCGCCGCTCGCGACCTATAGCGGATTCGGCCGAACTGCGAACTGATTCGCCGAAGACGGGCGGAGTGGTCTCGAGTCATGCGGCTCGATCCTTGAATGGGGAACAACGCATCGCCGTACCGATCATTCACACTTTGAGGAGATTACCGATGAAGATTCTCGTTCGTGCTACCACTCTCTTTTTACTCCTCGCCCTTTCTGTCGCGGGCCTTCATGCACAGGCACCGTTCGCATCAGGGCTCCAACTACCCTCCAAGATGATTTTCACACCCCGAGGACATCTGCTGGTGGCTGAGAACGGCACCGGACCGAATGCCGGCCGAATCTCGATCGTCGACCGCACTACAGGTTCTCGCAGGACCCTTATCTCCGGTCTGCCCGCCGGCATCAACAGCGCCGAGGGAACGCCCGCTCCGTCGGGCCCATCGGGTCTCGCTCTGGTCGGAAACACCTTGTATGTGCTGATCGGGGAAGGCGACAGCGTTCTGGCCGGCTCCATCCCGGGAACCACCGTGGGCAATCCGAATCCTGCGTCGCCGATTCTCAGCTCACTCATCGCCGTAACGCTCGGGACGTCGCTGGACGATATCGCCGGAAACGTGGCACTCACACCTTCCGATCACGCGGCATTGAAGAGTGGCCAGCAGGTCGTTGCCGGCAGTGGGGCGAATCAGATGACGTTCAAACTGATCGCGGATTTCGACAACTACACCCTCGAGCCGCGAGGAGACTTTCCGTTGAACGTGCGCCACAGCGATCCGTATGGATTGGCGATCATCGGCGGAAACGCTTACGTTGCCGACGCGGGGCAGAACTCCATCCGCAAGGTGTTGTTGAGCACGGGCAGCATTACGACGCTTACGTTTTTTCCGTCCGTGCCAAACACGTCAGGAATCGGCGGGCCGGTCATCGAATCCGTGCCTGACTCGATTCGCGCCGATGGCAACCGTCTGCTCGTTACGCTGCTGACCGGATTTCCGTTTCTGCCAAACATCGCGAAAGCCGTGGCTGTCGACCCGGCCACGGGTGCGTACTCGACCATCGCCAGTGGCCTGACGTCGGCCATCGATGTGGCACCCGTCACGACCGATACCGGGAAACTCGAAGTGATCGCAGAGCACAGCAGCAACCTGCTCGCGGGCGCGCCGGGCCGCATCCTCATCGTGCCGGAGGGAGGAACGCCGTCGACAGCGACGCTTCTGATCCCGAACATCGCCGCTCCTGCCAGCATCGCGGTCGATGCGCATACCGGTGAGATCTTCGTCGCGCAGATTTTTCCCGGCACCATCCAAATCATCGGCGCGAATTTTCCGACGATGCCGCAGTCATTCATTCCGGTCGTCGCTTCCGTTCCCGGAATCCTCGGGTCACGCTTCGAGACCTCCCTTCAGATCAGCAACCCGCATGCGTATCCGCTTTCAGGAGTTGTCAACATCCGCGCCGCTGCGGGAGTGAAGTCACTTCCTTATCAACTGGCGCCGTTTGAAACGAAGACTTACGCGAACATCATGACGACGGTGGATGCCACCGGCCCGGCAACCGCCGACATCCAGGCCTCGGTCGGACCGGCGCCGGTTGTGGTCGCGCGCATCTACGACACGTCGCGGAATGCCGCGGCGACCGGCGTGGTGATCCAACAGGTTTCGCCCGAGGCGGCATTGCGGCCGGGCGACCGCGCGGCGCTCGTCTCAGGGTCTGATCCGTTCGGCTCGCGAACCAACATCGGCATCCGTCCGCTCGGCACCGACGCCAGACTCAAACTGTCTCTCTATCGCAGCAACGGATTCCTGATCGCCACCATCGACAAGACCTTTGCTGCCAACACTCTTTTCCAGCAGAGCGCTGCGAGTTTGTTCGACGTCGCACCAGGACCGAGCGATTCGGTCGTGATCGAGGTCCTCTCGGGCTCCGCGTTCGTCTACAACGCGATCGTGAACGACACGACGCAGGAGACGAGCTTCGCGCTGGCGACGCCGGTTAGCAACTAACGATCCCGATTCGATCGAGGCGGGCGCGCGACGTGCGCCCGCCTCGCCGCGATCACGACTATTTAACATTCAACATTTAACATCCAACATTTTGCACTCGGTCGTTTCCCGGGCCCACGCGTCATGGGCCGAAGGTGGTGCCTCCGTTCTTGTGTTCCCCCATCCCATCCACTAACCTCCCGCGATCTTGCCGAACGTCTATACATTCAAGGATTTCGAGGGGAGCAGTCACCGCATACTGATCGATCTGATCGGGCGCTTCGCCCAGCCCGGCGGCACCCTTCTCGACCTCGGCGCTGCGGGCGGCGAGCTGGGCGCGGCGGTGCGCAACCACTTCGAGCGCTCGATCGGCTTCGAGTACGACGCCGACCGCATCGGACAGCTTCGCGGCCGCTTCGATCAAGTCGTCATCGCCGACCTGGAGACGGTCAAGACACTGCCGGCGGATGTGAATGCCATCGTCCTTGCCGACGTCATCGAGCATCTGCGCAACTCCACCAACCTGCTGCAGATGGTCCGAGGGTCGCTGGCAAAGGACGGCGTTCTCTTTCTCTCGGTGCCGAACATCGCCAATATCACGGTGCGGCTGGGACTTCTCTTCGGCATCTTCGAATACCGCGATCGCGGCATCCTCGACTTTACGCATCTCCGCTTTTTCACGATGCGGACGATTCGCCGCGAGATCGAGAACGCCGGCTTCCGCATCGTGGCCATCCGCGGATCGTCGGTTCCCATCCGCCTGATCATCGGTTGGATGCCGGACGTTCTTCTCCGCCTCGGCGAGCGCGTTCTGACCGGGATCACACGCGTGTGGCGCGGACTCTTCGCGTATCAGATTATTCTGGTCGCGAAGGTGCGGTGAGTCTCTTTCAAAAAAGCAAAGGGTGTTTCACGCGGAGACGCGGGGGCCGCGGAGGTTGTTCTCCGCGTCTCCGCGTGAAATGGTTTTAACGAGAGACATTCATGAACCTCCTCAACCTCTTCGATCTCTCGCTGATCGCGCGCCGCGACGCCGCCGGCCTGGAGTGGGACGGCGCGGAGTACACGTTCGCCCAAATCGAAGAGCGCAGCAACCGGCTCGCGCACGCCCTGCGCGCGCGAGGGCTCACGAAAGGGGACCGTCTCGCTGTCTATCTCGCCAATCGCATCGAGCTGATCGACATCTATCTCGCCTGCGTCAAGCTCGGCGTAATCTTCGTGCCGGTAAACATTCTCTATCGCGATCGCGAGATCGCGCACATCACCGGCGACGCCGAGCCGCGATGGATGATCACGGAAAGCGATCTGCCCGCGCTCGCGGCCGAGTCGTCGCACGCGAGCGCAGAGCGGCCGCTGGAAGATCTCGACGGCGACACGCCCGCCGCGATCATCTACACGTCCGGCACCACCGGCGCATCGAAGGGCGCCGTTCTGACGCACAACAACTTCCTCGCCAATACCGTCAACCTGTTGACCATGTGGCAGGTCAGCGAGCGCGATCGCTTCCTCCTCCCGCTTCCGCTCTTTCACATTCACGCCCTCGGCAACGGTCTGCACTGCTGGCTCGGCAGCGGTTGCCGGATGCGGCTGCTGGAGCGATTCGATCACCGGACGGCCGTCAGCGAGCTTCTCGATTTCAAACCATCGCTCTTCTTCGGCGTTCCGACCGTGTACGTCCGGCTGCTCGACGCGCCGCCCGAGTCGGCGCAAGAGATCGGCGCGAGGATGCGGCTCTTCGTCTCCGGCTCCGCGCCATTGCCGGGAAATGTTTTCGATCGTTTCCGCGAGTTGTTCGGTCACGCCATCCTCGAACGCTACGGGATGACCGAGACGTTCATGACGATAAGCAATCCGTACATCGGCGAGCGCCGCGCTGGAACGGTCGGCTTTCCGCTGCCCGGCGTCTCCGTGCGCATCGATGACGGAGAGTTGCTCGTCCGTGGTCCGAATGTTTTCGAAGGCTACTGGCACCGCCCCGACGCCTCGGCCGCCGCGTTCACGGACGACGGCTGGTTCCGCACCGGCGATCTCGCCTCGCGCTCCGCCGACGGCTACTACACACTCCTCGGCCGCAAGTCCGACCTCATCATCTCCGGCGGCTTCAACATCTATCCCCGCGAGATCGAAGAGCTCCTGATCGAGCAACCCGGCGTCGCCGAGGCCGCGGTGGTCGGCGTCGCCGACGAGTTGCGGGGCGAAGTTCCCGTAGCGTTCATCGTCCCAGTCGATTCCGATGCCGCGTTCGATCCCGAAGCGCTCGAACGCTGCTGCCGCGATCAGCTCGCGTCATTCAAAGTCCCCCGCCGCTTCGTTCGCGTCGACTTGATCCCCCGCACGGCACTGGGCAAAGTGCAGAAACACCTCCTCCCGCGATAGCGAAATGAGGGCGATCGATGGGACCTCGCACTAGGTCAATCGCGTGAGGCCAGAGCGCGAGGGTGTCGGTGAGGCGGCCGCACAAGCCGCCGCCCAAGACCGCCCGCGAAGAGCGCCGCGCGAGTAATAGCCGCGGAGCGGCGGCATCTCGAATGTAGCCCTTGGGATCGCCCATCGTTTGCGCAAACGCGGATGATCGGAATCGCGATGTCGCCACTGGCAGCTTGATATTCGATCCCCCCCGGCCCCCGTCCAGTAAGCTCCGGCGCACGCAATCCGCAGATGTTGTAGTCCAAGCGGGATGATGATCTCGTCACCACCACGATTTTCTCTTTTACGGGTATCCTTATCGCCTCACGAAACTAGGGAGGTGCTGCATGTCGGAGTCGGTGCTGCTCGCGATCGTCATCGCCGTTGCGCTGGTCACAGTGGTCGCGCTCTATCTGAACCGCCGCCTCAAAATCACGTCGCCAAAAGGCAGCGTAGAGGTTGGATCCGACCAGCCGGGGCCAAGCTCGATGACCGTGTCCGCGTCCGGCGCACACTCGATGGTGGAAGGATCGAAACAAATTCAACGGGGTGCGGGACCGGCGATGAAAATCGCGGCCACCGACGGTGGCAAAGTTGTCAATCAGGAACAGCGTTCCACGGATAAGTGACACTACGATGCGCGACTCTGTCGATTACTTCATCAAGCGAAACGAGATCGTCGCCGCCTTCGGCAAACTGATTTCTCCCGAGGCCAAACGTCTCGTACTGATGGTCGACGGACTCTCTGGTACCGGAAAATCCGTTCTGATCGACTGGCTTCGCAAGAACGAGTCGAAGAACATTCGCACGGCGCGCATCCTGCTGTCGCCCGCACTCCAGGAACGTGAGCTCCTTCGGTCGCTCGTCAGCCAACTGAATCCGGCCCAAGTGGAGAATTACGAGAAGCGTCTCGACGAGAGTAACGCCAATCGTGGCGCACTGGTCAGCGTCACCCAGTCCGCCGAAGGCCGTCTGGGCGGCTCGGTCGACGACGCGACGCAAACGATCACATTGAACCTGCAGGAAGCCGGCGGCTTGATGGAATTGCAGCGACGCAGCGAGAGACTCGATGCGCTGACCGCGGCGATTCGCATGGTGGACGTCTCGCCGTGGGTGATCTTTTTCGATGAGAGCGAGCATCTCGGCCAGCCCGACCTCAACCGCGCTATCCTGCAGGAGTTCATTCCGGCGCTGCGCGCTCGCTTCCAGAACGTCCGCCTCTACTTTACGGGCCAGTCGGTTCCATTCGACGCGTTCGAGCGATTCGAATATCAGCGGCTTGCGCTCGGCGTGTTCGACCGCAAGCTCACCACGGAACTGTTGCGCAACGCCAATGTTGATGAGCGGCTCTACGAGCGAATCTTCGAGCTGACCGGAGGACATCCCCTGCTCCTCGGCATGTGGCTCGACGCCGAGGAAAACGAAGCGGGAGAGCGGGACATCGAAGAGGAATTCGACGAGGTCGCGACGACGCGCTGGATCTATGACCGCGTCGTCTCGCGCTTCACAGATCCAAACGTTCGGCGCGTGGCGGCAAACCTGTCGCTCCTCGAATGGTTCGACCTCGGTCTGTTGCGATCGATCTACGACGAAGAGATTTCAGAGGACGCGTTCGAGCAGATGATCCGGCGCTCGTTCATCAAATCAAGTGGCAAGGGACGCTGGCGTTGCCATGACATTGTGCGCAAACGCCTGCCGGCGCATCGGTGGAGGATCGATCCCGAGGGATGCCGTGAAGTCTATCGCCGTTCGGCAGAAGCATTTCAATCGCGTCTGCAGCTCGAAGAAGAGCGGGCCGGTACGTCCCGTTTCTCCGGCCGGCTCGATATCACGCTGGCATTGTTCAACAGCCTGCACGGGTACTCGGCTGACAAAGCGGAGACCTTTATCACTCGCGAGATCGCGCGACAGGTTGCGATGACCGACACGGACTACGTGTTCGCCCTTGCTCGCTACCTGGACTCGATCGAGTCGCCACGCTTTGGAAATCTAGCCGGCGACGTGCGCGCCTTACTCGATACATGGAGCGCGCAATCATCCGATACCCGGCTGGTGGCAACGATGGAGCGTCTCGGACGCGCGGCGGAGGAAGGGAATGAGCCGGACATCGCCGCGACTCTGTACCAAGGTGCGGCAGTGCAAGCGGCGATGCTGCACCGCCTTCCGGATGCGATTGTGCTGGCACGCCGTGCGGTCGAGCTCGAGGACACGGATCGTACTCGCTCACTGCTCGGACGGCTGCTGATTGATCTGGGCGACTATGCCGGCGCTGAACAGTTCCTCACCGAATGGGAAGCGCGCGAAAAGTCGGCGGCGCTCTACATGACACGTGCGGCACTCGCGACCGAGAAAGGTGATTTCGCGCTCGCGGTACGAGAGCTCACAGACGTTCTTGCCGCGTTTCCTGATAGCGCCATCGATGTTTACCTTCGCCTCGCCGATCTGGCTATGCGTCAAGACGACACGAGCACGGCAATGCGACAACTCGACGCCGTGCTCGAAGAGGATCCCGAAAACTACACCGCCCTCAACAGTAAAGCGGAGATTCTCGTCGCCGAAGGAAAAGTGAAGCAAGCCGGAGAGCTCTTCACGAGACTTCGATCCGGGATCTCGAGGTTGTTCCTCGACGAAGCAAAGGCAGCGCAGGCGCTCGCTGCACCGGGAGTACGTGAGCGCATCCTTTTCGAGTTTGAAAGTGATCCGCAATCCGTTCCTCTCGTTGCGGTGCTGCGGGTTGCAACCACTCTGGCGGTTGAAGGAAACCTCGAGAAAGTTGACAAGCTGATCGACCGCATGACCGCAACCTGGCCTGAGGCGTTCGATCTCGGTACCGTCACTCGCGCGCGCGCTCACATCACCGCACGGCAGTTCGACAAAGCGGTGGAATTGCTCGAACCGCTCGCGGCGAGGAAAATTGCGAATCACGACTTGTATCAGTTGCTCGAGATCTCGTACGGCGCTCTCGGTAGAGAAGACGACCAGATGCGCGCCAACCGCGTCGGAAGAGAGAGCCAGCCTGCTCTGGCAGACATGTTTGATGGTCGGTATGCAGGCTACTTGATCGAAAAGGGCAAGCTCGATGAAGCCCTCGAATTCCTGGAGAGATCCGACCGCGAGGCGGGCAGCCTCGGTCCGAACCGCGCCTTCACAAGAGGAGCTATTTACAACCTTAAGGGAAATCCAGAGCAGGCGTTGCAGACGATCGAAGAGGTGATCTACACGGACGACATCACGTCAGTCCCGCTGCCATTGATGATCACGCTCCGTCTGACGTACGCGCTCATGCTGCGAGGCACGGGCGAACGAGCGAAGGCGGTGGAGTTTCTCGATCGCACCGTTGCGCTTTTCCCGAACGTTGCGTCCGTGATCGTCGGCGCCGCACACGAATACCTCGCGCTCGGCGAAGAAGCGCGGCTCCGCGCGCTGATGACTCCAGCCCGGAATGCCGGCGTCTACCAGACGGTGTTGAGTCTGAGCGTTTCCGCCATCGCCGCGCGAAAGCCGACGATCGAGCAATTGCTGGCGGAGCTCCGCCGGACGCCTGATGCGGGCGAGATCGTCTGCGCTGTCGATCGGATACTGACGCTGGAAGGCAGAGTGTCCGAAGTCGCGGCGATCGTGGCGCAGATGGAACGAATCGCACCGGGCCTAGTGTACCAGACCGCAGTGTTGCAACGCCGAGCGATTGCCGGCGGAGGCGATGTGCAAATCGCTGAATCCCGTGATGCCGTGGCGGCTGATCCTGAAAATGCAACGTTGAAGATCGGTCTTGCTGAAATCCTGGCTGCTCGAGGCTCGCTCGACGAGGCGATGTCCGTCGTGGATGATGCGGCCGCGGTGCAGCCAGCGATTCACGCGTTTGTTACAGGATGGAAAGCGGTAAAACTCGTGGAAGCGAAGCGCATCGAGGAGGCAGTGCAGTTGCTCGAACCATTCATCCAAATGGAGGGGCCGGTACCGGCTGAGCTGATGGAGCCGATCGCGCTCTTACTGGATGAACGGAACGATACTGACACCGCTATCGCCTTTTATCGGAAGATGGCGCTCGATCCCGTCTCGCGTGAAAGCGCCATCCACCGCCTCGCTCTGCTGCTCATTGGAGCGGACAAACCTGAGGAGGCGCTCGCGGAGATGGAGGCTTTCGGCGACGAAAGCAGTATCCCGCTCGGGCTCTCCAAAGCAAAGGCGCTGGATGAGCTGGGACGATCTGACGAGGCGTCGCTTCTTCTCGGCAGGCTCGTCAGCCGCGATCATCTGTCGCCGCTGGTGCAAGCGCAGATTCATGTCGCTCAAGGCAATATCCAGCGCAAAAACCACGCGTACGAAGAGGCAATCCAGTCCTACGAAGCGGCGGTAGTCGACGATGAGGCGTATGTCGAACCGCACCTCGGCATGAGCCTCGCTCATGAAGCGGCAGGCAACGCCGAAGATGCGTACATTCATCTGAAGGCGGCGATTGCGCTCGATCCTTCGATCGCTAGTAACGTCGCGGATCGTCTTCGCGAGCTTCGCGTAGCATTTGAGCAGCGGTCCATCGCGTCTTGTGAAGTCTTAGAATAATCATTGTGTGCGAGAGCCGCGAGGGTCAGGCCATCCGTTTTCGGTCGCCGCCAATTCCGTGACCGGGCGCACGTCCGCTCGTCCGACGCGCGCCGAGAATGAAGCCATCATGAAAGCGCTCCTCCTCGCCGTCACGCTTGCGAATCCGATTCTCTTTGTCACGCAGGTTCCGGTTCCCGGCGACTTCACCACGGTGGCGTCGACGTTTGGGAATCATCTGGCGTCGGTTGCGGAGGCTCCGCGAGGCGGGGATCTGTGGATTCGGTATCCCGATGGGACGGCGAGAACCTTACGCGGGCGGCGGGGTTCGGGAATGGGGGGATGCAGGGGGCGGGGGCGATTGCGGTGCGCGAGCCTTCGGTGCATTGGAGCGGGAGGAAGGCGCTCTTCAGCATGGTCATTGGGGCGCCGGCGCGGCAGTATGTGTGGGAGGACTACTACTGGCAGATCTACGAGGTCACCGGCCTCGGCACGAACGAAACGACCGTCATTCGCAAGATCGCGAATCAGCCGGCGAACTACAACAACATCAGTCCGTTCTACGGCACAGACGATCGGATTCTCTTTACATCCGACCGCCCGCGCAGTGGCGAACGGCATCTCTATCCGCAGCTCGATGAGTACGAAGAAGCGCCGACGGTCACCGGACTCTGGAGTCTCGATCCCGCGTCCGGCGATCTGCGGATGCTCGATCACACACCGTCGGGACTCTTCACTCCTTCGATCGACAGCTTCGGACGTGTGATCTTCACGCGATGGGATCACTTGCAGCGCGACCAGCAAGCCGACGGCGACGCAACGGGAGGCAGCACGTACGGGACGTTCGACTACGCCGACGAATCAGCGAGCGCAGCGCGTCTCGATCAGCGCGTCGAGATCTTTCCGGAGCCGCGCAGCATCCGCACGGACCTTCTCGCCGGGACGAACCTGCAGGGGAACAGCATCAATCACTTCTTCCCGTGGGAGATCAACGAAGATGGGACATCCGAGGAGACGGTGAATCATGTGGGGAGACATGAGCTCTTCGGGTATTTCGACCGGAGCATGAACGATAGCGGTCTTGCGGAGTTCAACGGCGGCGCGGTCAATCGCGCGAACAAGAATCTCGTCGAGAATCTTTTTCAGTTGCACGAAGATCCGACGCAGCCCGGGGTCTACTACGGCATCGATGCGCCTGAGTTCCAGACCCACGCCTCGGGACAGATCGTCCGCTTCGCCGCGGAGCCGTCGCGACCGGCGGACAACATCGCCATCACGTACATCACGCCGCGATCGACGCGCGATGTCGCGCAATCCACGCCAGCAGCCGACGCGTCGGGGCACTATCGCGATCCGTTGCCGCTCGCGGACGGAACGCTTCTCGCGGTCCACGCGAGCGAGTTGCGGGGCGATGAGAACGATGGCTCGCGGGCGGCGCCGAAATCGCGCTACACATTTCGCATCCGAACGATGGTTGCGCAGGGCGGCGTCTACGTTCCGGGTGCGATGTTGACGCAAGGGATTCAGGGGAGCGTCTCGTACTTCGATCCCGATGTACTGGTGAGCTGGTCGGGCGAGATGTGGGAGTTGAATCCCGTTGAAGTACGCGTGCGGCCGCGTCCGGCGCGGCGGACCACGGCACTCGAAGAGCCGGAGGCGAAGATCTTTCGCGACGAGAACGTCGACCCAGCCGCGTTTCGCGCCAACCTGCAGTCGCGCAATCTGGCGTTGATCGTCAGCCGCAATGTTACCGCGCGCGATACAGCGGACAAACAGCAACCGTACAACCTTCACGTGAACGGCAGCACGACGCAGAAGGTCTCCGGAAGCAGCAAACTATTCGACATCGCTCACCTCCAACTCTTCCAGGCCGACCAACTCCGCGGCCTCGGCGGCACAACCTCGCCGCGCGCGGGACGCCGCGTGCTCGCGCGCGTGATGCACGACGCCGCGGTGAAGAACGCGCCGACATCGGGCCCTGCCGGGAGCGTGCAGATCGCTGCCGACGGATCGATCGCTGCGTTCGTACCAGCGCATCGTGCTCTGAGCTGGCAACTGACGGACGCGGCGGGAACGCCGGTCGTGCGCGAGCGATACTGGCTGACGTTCCAGCCGGGCGAAGTTCGTGTCTGCAGCGCATGTCATGCGGTGAACTCGCACGATCAGCTCGGCGCCGCTGCGCCGACGAATCCGCCCGAGGCGTTGCGAGCGTTGTTGCGCGCGTGGAAGGCCTCGCAGACGACGACGCCGCGGCGCCGCGCGGCAGGGAAGTAGTCCCGATCTTCGAACATCTGTGGAATCTGCGGATAAAACAGTGTCCGCAGATGACGCAGATGTTCGCAGATACAATCGGGCGGCATGAAGCGTCTTCTGATCGTCATTCTTCTCGCTGCTGCTACGACGTCGCTTGCTGCGCCGCCCCCGCTTGATGCGAAGTCGAAGCAACTCGCCTTCGACATCTACAAAGAGCTGATCGAGATCAATACCACTGCATCGATCGGCAACAACACGACTGCGGCGCAGGCGATGGCGGCGCGATTGAAAGCGGCCGGATTTCCTGCGGCTGACGTTCAAGTGCTGGGGCCCGATCCGCGCAAAGGGAATCTTGTTGCGCGGCTGCATGGGCGAGGAATGGAGAAGCCGCTGCTGCTTCTCGCGCATCTCGATGTCGTCGAAGCGAAGCGCGAGGATTGGTCGATCGATCCGTTCGTGCTCACGGAGAAGGACGGCTATTACTACGGCCGCGGGACGAGCGATGACAAGGCGATGGCGGCGATCTGGATCGCCACGCTCATCCGATACAAACAGGAAGGCTTCGTCCCGAACCGCGACATCATCGTCGCGCTGACTTCGGATGAAGAGACCGGCGGCGTCTTCAACGGCGTGGTCTGGCTCCTCAAAGAGCATCGCGATCTCATCGATGCCGAGCTTGCGCTCAACGAAGGGGGATCGGGCCGGCTCAAGGAGGGCAGGCGTCTGTACAACGGCGTCGGTGCCAGCGAGAAGGTCTACGTCACGTTCGGACTGGAGACGCACAACAAAGGGGGACACAGCTCGGCGCCGCGAAAAGACAACGCCATCTACGAACTGGCGAATGCGCTCGTACGGCTCGATGCTTATCAGTTTCCTGTCGCGCTGAACGAAGTAACGCGCGCGTACTTCGCGAGGATGGCGTCGATTGAAGATGGACAGACTGCGGCCGACATGAAAGCGGTCGCCGCAGGCGATGCCGCTGCTGCCGCGCGCCTTTCCGAAACGCCGGCATACAACGCACAGATGCGCACGACGTGCGTTGCCACGCGCCTCGAAGGCGGCCACGCCGACAACGCGCTGCCGCAGATGGCGAAAGCGACGATCAACTGCCGCATTCTTCCCGGCGAATCGGCCGACGCGGGTCGTGACACGCTCGTCAAGGTGATCAACGATCCTGAGATCGCGATTACCTGGATCGACAAGGCGAAGCCGAGCGTTCCGTCGCCGCTGACGCCTGCGGTGATGAAACCGATCGCGGATGTGACGAATGAGTTCTGGCCTGGCACTCCCGTGATGCCATTGATGGCCGCGGGAGCGAGCGATGGTTTGTACCTGCGGAACGCGGGAATCCCGACTTACGGTGTCTCCGGGTTGTTTGGCGAATTGAGCGACGCGCGTGCGCACGGCCGGGATGAACGCGTGCGCATCGATTCGTTCTACGACAGCGTGCAGTTTCTTTATGTACTCGTGAAGCGGCTGGCATCGTGAGAAATCGCATTGTTGTTGCGGGTTTCATGCTGCTCGCGTCGTGTGGCGGCAATGCGCCTGCTCCAACGCCCGCGCCGGAGCCTGTGCGCACGGTTCCAGCGCCGGCACCCGCGCCTTCGACATCGGAGACGAGCGTCAGCGGCACGGTGCGTGTCAACGTCAGCACGCTCAACGTGCGGAGTGATGCGTCGGTGACCGCCGAGGTTGTCGGAAGGGTTAGGAGAGGCGAGCGTCTGGCGTTGATCGCGGAATCGGGCGATTGGCTGCGCGTACGGCTTCACGACGGTACGAGCGGCTGGGTGGCATCACAACACGTCGTTCGCGATGACGCCGCCGCTCGTCCGCGCCGCTCGGGATGTGCGCCGGATAGCGGCTACTCGTTCATCAGCGCGCCGAAGCCTTCATTCTCGGAGCAGGGGGCCCACGGAATGGTCGTGATCGAAGCGACGGTCGATGCGAGCGGCATCGTTACGAAGACGCGCGTCGTCTCGAATGAGACGCGCGACGACTCGCTGGCGTCGCTGGCTGAGCGCGAGATTCGCGGCGCCCGGTTCGCGCCACCGATCCGCAACTGCGCGCCGCGGGCGTTCTTCTTCACCTACAAGCGCGCGTTCTAATCGAAAAAAAAAGCGCGGCCGGATTGCTCCGGCCGCGCCTGGCATCATCGATGCGAGTTAGTGCGCTGCCCGGCCTCGGTTTGCCTGCCCCACCGTCACATTCACCGTCTTGTATGCGGTGTTACCGCTGAAGTCCGTAGTCGCGATCGTGATGGTGTACACGCGATCGACGCCCTGGGAACGCTCGGCGCGTAACTGAAGTGTCAGCGGTCCGGTGATGACGATGTCGTTCGCAGTATCGCCGTCCCCAGTGCCGTTATCCGGCTGGCTCGATGTCACCGAAACGATGTGAGATACCGGTGCAGGATCGACCAGGTCGGTGGCGACCACGCTCAGCGTCACGTTGGTCATCGTATGGTTGGGTGGCCAGAGGTTGCTCGGCGAGGCCGTGAGCGAAACGATCGTCGGCGGCGTCGTATCGCGCACGATCACCGTAAACGATCCGTGTGCGGTGTTGTTATGCGTGTCGGTCGCCGTGCACTGCACGGTCGTTGTTCCGAGCGGGAATGTGGAGCCGGACGCGTGATCACAGGTCACCGGCCGCGAGCCGTCGACGAGATCGCTGGACGTGGCGCTGTAGCTGACGGCCACGCCGCCGGGGCCGGTCGCTTCGACCGTGATGGTTGCGGGGAGCGTCAGCGCGGGCGGCGTCGTGTCGACCACCGTCACGGTAAAGCTGCCGCTCGTCGTACCGGTCGAGGCGGTGGCAGTGCAGTTGACTGTCGTGGTGCCGAGTGCGAATGTCGAGCCGGACGCAGGCGTGCATGCGACCGAGGCGTTGTCGGTTGCGGTTACCGTGAACGAAACCGCGGCTCCCGATGGGCCTGTGGCCTCGGCGGTGATATTCGCGGGTAGCGTGAGCACTGGACCGTTTGACACGGTCACATTGAATGATCCGAAACCGGCGTTGGCTTGGGAGTCGTAGGCGATGCAGTCCACGGTGGTTGTGCCGACGTCGAACGTCGAGCCCGATGCTGGCGAGCAGTGAACCGTCACCGGTCCATCGAGTACGTCGGTCGCGGTCACTGTGAAGGTCACGACCGGATTGCTCGTGACGATGTCGGCGGGCACAGTTACCACCGGAGCGCCCGTATCCAGTACAAAGAGCGGGAAGCCTCCCGACGCGGTGCCGAAGCTGTCGGTGGCGGTGCAGTGGACGATCGTCTCTCCGATCGGGAAGAGATCGCCTGAATTGTGATCGCACGAGACCACCAGCGACGCTGGGTCGACGAAGCTCGTGCCGCCGACGAAGAAGGTGACGTGGGCGCCGGACGCACTCGTTGCCTCGGCGTAGACGTTCTCGGGGATCTCGAGGAGAGGATTCTGTTGAATCGGGCGCGCGATGACGTCGTAGAATACCGGTCCAATCATGCGATCGCCTGTGTCGTCGTGCGCGACGACGGTCACGGAGTAATGACCCTCGACAAGCAGCGTCGAATCGGGGATCGCCACGTAGATCGTGTCATTGAGGGTGCCCGGCGCACGGAACCCGCCGCTGATGTCCTCCATGAACGTCCCAGCGGGGCCATCGATGAGGAGCTGGGTGCTTCGAAAAATGTTCTCAGAATCGGGCGCGCCGTAGAAGTCGCCAAACAGGTTGACGCCATGCAACGTCGCATTCTGCTCGAATTCGTACGAGTAGAAGGATGATGGGGCGATCGAGTCAAGCGAGTCGGCGAACGCTACTGCTGGAAGGAGAACGACGACAGCAAGCAGGCACAGGGCCGCACGTTTCATGGTGACCTCCAAGATTTTGGGACAGACCATTATGCACGTCGGGGGGCGGTGTGTATAGGTGCAACTGTGTAAAATCTCCGGCTGTGAGCGGGATCACACGGCGACCGGCGCCATAACTACGGATAACTATTCGTAGCGAAGGGCTTCGATCGGGTGGAGGGATGCGGCTTTCCACGCCGGGTAGGAGCCGAAGCCGATCCCGATGATCGAGCAGACGACGAGCCCGGTGATCGCCCAGAACCACGGGAACACCATGCTCATGTCGAAGGCGAGGGCGATCCCGTTTCCGCCCAGGACGCCGGTGGCGATGCCGGCGAGACCACCGAGCTCGGAGAGGAGCACGGCCTCGATCAGGAACTGCTTGATGATGTCGTACTTTCGTGCGCCGATCGCTTTGCGCACGCCGATCTCACGCGTCCGTTCCGTGACGCTGACCAGCATGATGTTCATGATGCCGATTCCGGCCGCGAGAAGCGCGATGACGCTGACGACGAATGCGCCGACGCGCACCGTGTCCGCCACCTGCGCAAACGCAGTGACGAGCGTGTCGTTCGAATAGATTTCGAAATCGTTGTCCTTCCCGAGCCTGAGGCCGCGCGCGCTGCGCATCGCCCCGATCGCTTTGTCCAGTGTGTCGTTGTAGGTGGCCTGCGACGTCGACTGGATGGCGATGTTGATCGTGCGGTTCTCGTGGCCGAAGTCGGAAAAGAACTTCGTAATCGGAACGAGAACGTTGTCGTCCTGAGTCTGCCCGAATGACGATCCTTTCGACTCCAGGACTCCCACGATCATGTAGGGCCTGGCGTTGATCTTGATCGTCTTGCCGAGCGGCGATTCGCTGGGGAAAAGTTTTTTTCGGATGCTGGCGCCGACCACGGTCACGGGGCGGCCCAGTTCGACGTCGTCGGGCGTGATGTTGCGCCCATCGGAGATCGCGTAGCTGTTCGCGGTGAGGAAGTACTCGTTGGTCCCGATGATCGTGCGGCCCTCAAGCGTCACCCGGCCATAGGCGACGGACTTGCCTCCATCGAAAACCTTTAGCGCGATCGCTGAGGCCTCTCCATTCATGAGGCGAACGAATTCGTTCGCATTGTCGAGTGAGATGTCCTTCCTGTTCCGGTATTTCTCTTCCGCATTGCCACCGTTGTTGATGATCGGATACTTGGCGAACTGAAAGATGTTGCTGCCGAGGAAACTGAGGCCGGATTCGATGGAGCCCTGAATCGCGCTCAGAGCGGTCATGACGCCGATGACGGAGAAGACGCCGATGGCGACGCCAAGCATCGTCAAGGCAGAGCGAAGCTTGTTCGTCCGCAACGAACCGAGAGCCATTCGAAAGATTTCAGTGAAGAACATGGGAGTGTGGAGTGGTCAGTGGCCAGAGATCAGTGATCAGGAATAGGCTGCTGCGGGCGTTCCCCTGATCACTTATCTACTGATCACTGATCACTATTCCTACCTCAAAGAGTGAGTGATCAGGGCCCAGGGATCAGTGATCAGGAAAACTGCTGCGTGCGGGTTTCCTGATCACCAATCTACTGATCACTGATCACTATTCGTACCTCAACGCTTCAATTGGGTCCAACCGCGATGCCGACAGCGCCGGCGCAAAGCCGGAGAAAATGCCGGTGAGCGTCGAGACGATCATCCCGACGATCACCAACCCGGCGGAAAACTGCATCGGAAATGAGGGGAACGCCGCGGCCACACCCGTCGTCATCAAGAAGGACAGTCCGAGCCCCGCGGCGCCGCCGATCAGACAGATGCAGATGGCCTCGACGAGAAACTGCATGAGGATCGTCCGCCGTCTCGCACCGACGGCCTTGCGCGTGCCAATCTCGCGCGTACGTTCCTTCACGCTCACGTAGGTAATGTTCATGATGCCGATCGCGCCGACGAAGAGCGCCAGGCTTGTGATGAAGAGGCCGGCGATGGCGATGCCCGCTTTGACCGGCTCGATCGTGCTGCGCAGACCTTCCTGCGCGTTGATCTCGAAATCGTCCTTTTGTTCCGGTCGCAGGCCGCGCACGCGGCGCATGTCGCCCGTCAATTCATCGCGCGCCTGCGCTAGGTGCGCTTTGTCCTTCACTTTCACGCGGATCGAGGTGTTTTGACGCGAGCTGAAGGTCTTCATGAACGCCGACATCGGAACGACGACCTGCGTGTCGAAGCTGAATAGTCCAAGGAACGTTCCCATCTTTCCGTAGACGCCGATGACGCGGAACGGACTGCCGCCGATCATCACGGTCTTGTCGATCGCGGACTGTTTGGGAAAGAGAGCGTCGGCGACGTCGTAGCCGAGGACGCAGACATTGCGGGCCCCGCGGGATTCCACCGCGGTAATGAATCGGCCTTCACGGAAGGTCGCCGTCGACGTCACGAGAAACTCATCCGTCGTTCCTTGCGTGAAAACGTTCTGCACTTCGTTGTCGCCGTACTTCACGCTGCGGTTGGTGTTCAGTGTCGGCACGGCGGTGATGAGCTGCGAGTTCGGAGTTGCCGCGATGAGGCGCTTCAGCGTATCGGCATACTGCGGCTCGATGCGGCGGCGGTTGCGGTAGTTCCACCAATCATCGACGTTGTGCCACGGCCACTTTTCCACGTAGAGGATGTCGTCGCCGATGACCGAGAGACTGCGCTCGAATCCGATCTCGATGCCGCCGATGGCGGATCCCATGAGCGTCACGGCGATGATCCCGATGATCACGCCGAGCGCCGTGAGAATCGACCGCATTTTGTGCGCGCGAATCTGACTGAAGGCAATCCGAAAACTCTCCAGCAACTCGATGCGGACATCGCGGAAAAGGAGCCGGTCGATTAGGCGGTTGCTCATGGTTTGCGTCTTGGGTCTGAACGGATTCTCGAAAGGTCAAGAGATCAGGGACGGAGAGATCAGTGATCAGAGATCAGGGATGAGGGATCAGGGATGAGGGATCAGGGATGAGGGATCGGGGATCAGAGACAAGGAATCGATCACCGGATCTTTGATCGCCTGATCACTGATCTCTTGTCTCCTGATCACTGATCTCTTGTCTCTCCTATCTCTAATCACACTCTTCACCCTTTTCCCTGCTTCTCGATCGCGACCTTCGCCCCTTCCTTCAACTTCCGGCTGATCGCGGTGTAGCTGCCGGAAACGACTTCGTCGCCGGTCTTGATGCCGCTCTTGATCTCGATGAAGGTCGTGTCGGCGATACCGGTCTCGACTTTCTGCTGCCGGACTTTGTCGCCGTCTTTGATGAACACGACACGCATCAGCTTCTCGCGCTGCTCGCGCTCTTTCTGCTTCTCCAGCGTTTGATTGGTTACGTCCGCTTTGTTGTCGTCGTCTTTTGCGACGCTCTGCGCGCTCTGCTTCTCGCGCTCTTCGGGGGAGAGTTTGCTATCGACGCTGCGGACGGTAACGCTCTGGATGGGGACGACGACCGCGTTCTGGACCGTGTCGGTCTCGATGTCGGCGGTCGTGCTCATACCCGGGCGAAGACGCACGGAGCGGTCGGCAACGCGGATCTTCACTTCGAAGTTCGTGACCTGCTCCTGCGTTCCGGCGTTGTTCGTCGTGGCCGTGCTGGCAATCTCGCGGACGATGCCGGCGATCTTGCGGTCGGGATAGGCATCGACGCTGATGCGGGCCACGTCGCCGATTTTCACGTTCACGATGTCGTTCTCATTGACGTTGACGCGCGCCTCCATGTTGCTCAAATCAGCGATGCGCATCACCTCGGTGCCGGCAAACTGGCTCGTGCCGACGACGCGCTCGCCGAGCCGGCTGGTGAGCGAGCTGATGGATCCGTCGGTCGGCGCGACGATGGTCGTCTTCGACAAGGCATCGTTGATCTGGCGAAGCGCGCTTTCGGATCGCTTCACATCGAACCGCGACGCGTTGAGCGTCGACTGCGCAATCTCGTAATTCGTCTGCGCCGTCTTGCGGTCCGACTCCGGGATCAGCTTTGCTTCGAACAGATGTTTGGCCCGCTGATAATCGGCGTCGGCTTTCGCCAACTGCGATGTCTGCTGGCCGACCGCAGCCTGCGCGCTGCTGAGCGCAGCCTGCTGTGCTTCCACCTGCGCGCGATAGGCGTCGGGCTTGATGCGCAGCAGCAGTTGGCCTTTGTGAACGATCTGCCCTTCTTTGACGGGCATCTCGATGATCTCACCCGAGACTTCCGGCGAGATCTTGACCTCGATCTCCGGCTGAATCTTGCCCGTGGCCGTGACGAGCTGCGTGATCGTCTTCCGGAATGCTTTCTCGGTGGTGATGAGGATCGGCTTCTCGCGGTTCTTCGACATCCCCGCGGCAACCACGGCGATGGCGATGACGACGACGATCCCGATGATCCAGTAGAGCTTCTTGCGCGAGCGCTTCGGCTTTGCGATTGGCGATAAAACGGAGGTCATGTGACTCTCGACTCCAGACGGGCCTCAGCCCTGATGATTGGACTGCGTGGTGTCAACGGATTTGCGACCGAAAAGTTGCAAGGGACCGATTGCGCGAACATTTTACGATTTCTGAAAGGAGTGCGGGCGTCTCGCCCGCGGCTGCCGGACGTCTCGTCCGGCAGTGAACCCGTGGCGGTCGCGGGCTGGTGCGCAACCACCGCCGGGCGGGACGCCCGGTGGCCGCGTGCGAGACGCACGCATCCCGTTAGCGGATCGCGCGTTTGCGCGCGGGTGATCCTCCGACCGCGAAAAGATGGCCACCCGTTTGTGCGTACACACGTCCCTGCGCATCGATCGCGACCGGGGTGTACGCGGCACCGAGCGGACCAGCGAGCGAGAGACGATCGAGGAGAACGCCGCCTTGCGCCAATGCGTAGATGATCCCGTCCTCGGCGTTGACGTACACGGTGCCTCGAGCGTCGATCGCCGGCGCGTTCACGCACCACTCGAAGCCCGCTTCCTCCTCGACGCAGCCGTCCGGACGGCAGGCCGTCCGCGACGGATTGCGATACTGCCATTCGACCTGGAGTTGCGGGTTGAGTTGCGTCACGAAGTCGCCTGGATCGCTGCGGAGGAGCGGATCGCCGTAGAAGTTTTCCTTGGTCACGAGCGAGTACGTTCCGCCATGCTGCCAGACAGCAGGCGTCGTATCCCAGCCGAATGGATAAGCGCCGAGGTAGTTGCCGCCCGCCGCGAAGTGCATCAGGTGACCATTGCGATCGTTGTAGGAGGTGTACGCGCCGTAGACGATCGAATTGTCCGGCAACACCACCGGCGATGCGGTGGAACTGTCGAGGACGCGGCCCGAGCCGGGCAGATTGTCGTCCGGGTCGACGCCCACCGTTGCGCCGGCAGTGCAGTTAGAGGGCGGAAGCAGGACGCCGCATCCATCGTGAAAACGTCCGCGTAACGACTGGCTCCACTTCGGAGTCAGGTCCGGATTCACTGCCACGAGATAGCCCCAGCGATCGTTCAAGTGGGCGCGGCTGATGATGTAGATCGTTCCGTCGGGTGCGATGGCCGGCGCGACGTTGACGCCTGGCCGTTGCGAGCCGCACGTTCTTGAGGGCGCGACCGCATCAGGGGAGGGAGGATGCTGGATCGTCCCGAAGGGAAACTCGTATGTGCATTGTGCCGTGGCGATTGGTGCGTTCGGTACGAGCGATGCGAACGGAACAACGGTGGCGGTGTCGTTCGGAGTGACACGGACGAGCCAGGAGCCCTGAATGTCCTTGTTCCACGGCGAGGGTGATTGCAAGTGGAAGGCGCCGTAGACGATGTTCCCTGATGCGTCGGCCGACAGCGGACCGGACACATAGGTCAGTGAATCGGCCGGCAAGACGGGATTGAGGCGGCGAATTGTGGTGCCCGTCGTGCGGTCGACTTTGAGAAGACCTCCCGCGGCGGCGGGGATGTAGAGATATCCGTTTGCGATCACGGGCTGCATCGCCGGTTCCCAGACGCCGATGTCCTGGGGAATGGGCCGCCAGTCCGTCTGGACCACCCACTTCTCAACGAGGTGCCCATTTTCCCAATGGAGGCGGTGAACGCTCCATCCCGGTACTGGAAACAGGGGTCCGATGAAAATCGGATCTTTGTAGGTCATGAAGACGTCGTCGCCGTCGAGTAGCGGCGCGGCGTAGTGCACGTAGAGATTGCCAGATCCGGGGTCGACCTCATCAGGAACGAACGGATCGTGAACCGCTTCCGCGAGAACGCGGACCAGCGGTTGTGCTACGACCGTTGCGTTCCCCGTGTGTTGCGGGTTCGCGCCGAATTGAGACCATTGCGCGTTGGCTGCGGACGCGACGGCAACGGAAATTGTCATCGCAAATAAGTGCTTGAACATAGAGACAAAGCCTATGCGATTCCAGTGCAGAACGGTTGCCCATTTTCGCGGACGATCCGTCCTCGCTGGAGGAGGGCAGAGACACCGCCGCCGCCGTTCTCCTCTCTGGAAACGCGCCGCATCGAATGGCTCAGCCGTCGCATAAATACCGCTCAGGTTACGCAACCTTTCAAAGGGAGACTCCATGAAAAAAAAATTCATCCACGCAGTAGCCGCGCTTTTTCTCCTCACCGTGGCGGCGCCGCTTTTCGCGGTGCAGCGGAACGTTGTCGATGAGGTCATCCGGATGGCGCGATCGGGCGTCGCCGAAGACACCATCCTCGAGTACGTCGACAAGACGGACCAGCGCATTGTCGTGACGGGCGATGACGTCATCGCCATGACCGAAGCGAATGTCCCGAAATCTGTGATCAAAGCGGTCGTCGACGCCGGCGCGCGGCGCGACCAAAGCTACCGCGACCGCAGCTACACCTCGACACGGGTACTGGTCCGCCCGTCGTACTACGATCCGTACTACTACTACGATCCCTTCTGGTATCGCCCCAGCCTCTACCTCGGATTCGGTTTCGGCGGCTACTACGGCGGCGGTTTCCGTGGCGGTCACTACGGCGGCGGTCATGGTGGAGGCGGGCACCGCGGCGGTCGTCATTAAGTTTTAAAGCATCGAATCACTTAAGGAGCCGCGTTGCGCGGGTCAGGATTTGCGCCAAGTGTCGTATTGTGTACCATACGATATTCCAAAAATGGTGCAGTTTATGACCCATTGCAATGGCGGCTTCTTTTGTTTTCAACGAGTTACAAGCATTTCAAAGACGGCACATGGCGTGCTCAAGGAGGGCGATAAGGAGAAACGGAATCGTATGAAGAAAGCTCTTATCGTCCTCGCGTCTGTGTCCCTCATCGCAGTATCCGCGTTTGCCCAGAAAGCCAGCGACCTCAATCCCAAGGCTGGCCACCACGAGACCAACAGCGACAACAGCAGCAACGGCAATGGCAACAAGGTCGGCTTCGCCGCCGGCAGCGGTAAGCTCGTTAATCATGGTGGCGGTGTGATGACGGGCGCCAGAGTGGTTTGCATCTTCTGGGGCAACGGGAGCATCCCGAGCTCCTACAGTTCCAACGCACAGTCGTTCCGCAGCAGCAGCACAGGAATGATCGCGCACATGGGCATGCTGACGCAGTACGGCGTGAACGAGTCGACGCTCGTGGGCAGCCAGTCGGATGTCTTCGACTCCACGTATCCGTCGTCGACGCGCGTCACCGACGCGATGGTTCAGTCCGAGGTGGCCAAGGTCGCGGGCTTCTACGCGAATTCGAACACGATCTACGAAGTGTTCATCCCGAGCGGCTACTACTCGTACGACGCCGGTTCCACGTCTTGCGGCGGTCCGAATCTCGCCTACTGCGCGTACCACAGCAGCGGCGACGGCTCGCACCTCGCTACCAATGTGAAGTATTCGATCGAGCCGTATCCGAGCTGCAGCGGCTGCTCGGCGTCCGGATTCACCACGAACCAGAATGCGAACCACTTCATGATCCACGAGACCCGCGAGGCGCTCACCGATCCGTACGGAAATGCCTGGTACGACGCCGCGGGATACGAAGCCGATGACAAGTGTGCATGGACGGGCCTGTTCATCTCGAACGGATTTGGATTTCAGCCGGAGTTTTCCAACTCCGCGAACAACTGCGTCCAGTAGCCCCTCTCTCTCACGTCGATTGGAAGCCCGGGCCTCGTGCCCGGGCTTTTTTGTATCAGCGTCGAGCCGGGCCGATGGTGAACATCATTCCCATCGTTTTCCGATCGATGAGCGGCACGGCCTGCCATGCGAGGTGCTTTCCGGAGTGACGGGCGAGGATTCCTTTGGCAACAGCGCGCCCGATCAGAGCTCCTGCGACGACGTCGGATGCAAAATGAACGTGATCATTCACACGCGATACAGCCACTCCGCTGGCGATCGTGTAGACGATCGTCGGTACGACCCAGCCATCGTAATGTCCGGCTACTGCCGTAGCGAATGCGAACGCGTTCGTGGCGTGACCCGACGGAAAGCTTTCGTAATGCGATTGAAGCGGGTGAAACGAATGGCTGCCCTCATTTTGGATCGGTCGGGCCCGTCCGAACGCCCGCTTGAGCAACGGGGTGACGATGCCCGCCGCCCACAGCTCCGATTGAAGCGAGTCGCGCCCAGCGTCGCGAAGATTGTTATCGTGAATGCCCGCTCCCGCAGCAATCATGAGCACCGAGATGTCGATGGCGCGATGACCGCCAAACGGCGTCATGACCTTCGCAAGTTGATCTGTCGAGGACGATCGATGTTCCGCGACGTGGTCCGATGTTTGACGGTCCGTGGCGTACAGCGCCACAACAGTGGCCGCGCCGGCTCCGAATCTTTCCCACGCTGCGCGATCCCAATGCAACGGTGCGGAGGCCAGGCTTTTCGCGTCGCGAACATGCCGGACGATCTCGTGCTTGACAGCCTTTGCTGTGCACGCGGCTTTACTGTCGCACTGATCCTCGCCATACGCGGTTCGTGACATCAAAGAACAGAGGAGAAGGAACGCGGGAACGGAACGCATTTGCGAAGCATTACACAGCGTGCAAGATGAACGTCCGATGAAACGATCGTTTATGTGAAGTTTATGCAATGCACTGAATACTATCGACGTTGGCGGAGCTCAGTTGTACCAACTTCACAAGGAGACGAATACTCATGAATACGAAAATCACGACAGCATTTGCACTTGCCACGATGCTTTCCGCCGGAGCCTTCGCCGGAACTGCGTCCAAGACCACCAAACAGCAGCCGAAGATCACGATGGAGCAGGCGCGCGCCACCGCCCTGGCCAAGGCTCCTGGTAAGGTCACCAGCGAAGAGCTCGAGAATGAGAAGGGAAAGCTCATTTACTCGTTCGACATCGCCACGTCGAAGACCGACGTGACGGAAGTCAACGTCGATGCCATGAACGGAAAGATCGTCGCCGTGCAGCACGAGAACGCGGCGAAGGAAGCGGCAGAGAAGAAGCAGGAAGCAAAAGAGAAAAAGAACGGCAAGCAGTAATCGAGAAAAGTCCACAAACTGCGGCGGCCCACCGCCGCCGCAGTTTCCCGGGATGCTGCCTCAATCGCGGCGCGCAATCAGGACGGCGTTGGTCCCACCGAACGCAAACGAATTCGACATGACGCAGCGAACGTCCGTCCCCGTTCTTCCATGGCCCGGCACGTAGTCGAGGTCACAGTCGGGATCGGGAACGTTGAGATTGGCAGTGGGCGGCAAACTATTGTGCGTCATCGCCAATACGCTGATCACGAATTCGAGTGCGCCGGCGCCACCCAGCAGATGCCCATGCATTGATTTCGTAGAGCTGACGGGAGCCGTGAATGCGGCATCCCCAAAGACGGCCTTGATGGCGCGCGTTTCCGTTGCGTCATTGAGAACCGTCGCCGTGCCGTGTGCGTTGATGTAATCGATCGCGGCAGCCTGAATCCCTGCGTCATTCAACGCCAATTGCATCGCCGCAGCCTGTCCTTCGATCGAAGGCTTCGTGATGTGACGATAATCATTGTTGGAGCCGTAGCCGGCAAGCTCGCAGTAGATGCGGGCGCCGCGTTGGATGGCCATCTCCCGCTCTTCCAGCACGACCATCGCTGCGCCTTCGCCCAATACGAGTCCTGTCCGGTTTTTCGAGAATGGACGACACGACGCGCCTGGATCGCCGCGATCGGGAACCGCCAGGATGTGCATCGCCTCCCACGCTTTGTAAAAGCCGAACGTAAGCGGCGACTCCGCACCTCCTGCGATCATCATGTCAGCGTAGCCGTGCCGGATCTGGCGAAACGCTTCGCCGATCGAGACTGAGGATGATGAGCATGCGCAGGAGTAGGTTAGATTCGGTCCTCCCAACGAATGCTGCATCGCGATGTGTGCGGCCGGTGCGTTGTTCATCACCTTGAGCACCGTTAGCGGTTTGACGCGATCGGGATCGCGCAACAGCAGTTGCGCGAACGTCTCTTCGAGCGCGTTCGCCGCTCCCATACCCGTTCCGAATGACACGCCCGTGCGCTCACGGAGCGCGTCGGTAAACTCGATCGCACTGTCGCGCACTGCCATCGCCGACGCGGCCATCGCAAACTGCCCGACACGATCGATGTGGTCGAGTTTCTGCTGCGGGGGAAAGTAGATCCCGGGATTGAACAGCGCCGGCCCGCCAACATTGGACGACTTCCCCTTCGGTCCTTCGGTGATCACCTCGCGGATCCCCGATTCGCCAGACATCAGTCGGGAGAACAAGATCTCGGGATCATTGCCCAGCGGCGAAATCACGCCGAGTCCGGTGACGACGACACGTCTCACGTCGCAGGCTCCGGAGACGCCTGCGCCCGCAGTCTCTGCACTCTGTCGATCATGTCCTGAACGGTCGCCGTCTTCAATGCGGAGTCTCCGTGCTGCGCATTATGCCGAAGAAGAATTACCGGGCCCTTCACGTGCCGCGAATTCTACTGGACGAGAATGCCCTTCCCGCGTTAATAGCCGTATCGGCGAACCATCTCAGGACGCCTGGGGCTCGCGCGGCTCGAGGATGTAGCCGGTGCCGCGAATGGTGTGGATGAGTTTCAGGGGACGGTCGCGGTCCACCAGCCGCCGCAGCCTGCCGATATAGACCTCAATGAGGTTCGAGAACGGATCGAACTCTTCGTTCCAGACGTGTTCGGCGATCTCTTCGCGTCCCATCACGCGTCCCGCGTTCACGGCCAGGTATTCAAGGAGTGCGTACTCTTTTGTCGTCAGTGGTAGCTCCGTGCCGGCTCGCGTCACGCGGTGCGAGCGTGTATCAATTCGCAGATCGCCGACGTCGATAACCGGATATTGCCTTGTGCCGCGCCGGCGCAGAAGCGCCCGCAGGCGCGCCAGGAGCTCGGCGAACTCGAAGGGCTTGACCAGATAGTCATCGGCACCGGAATCGAGACCTTCCACGCGATCGGCCAGCGAATCGCGCGCTGTCAGCATCAGAATCGTTGACTCGACCCCCTCGGTCCGCAGTTGGCGGCACACCTCAAATCCGTCCGGTGGCGGAATCATCGCATCGAGGACGATCGCATCGTACGAGGCGGTCGCCGCCGCTTCGAGTGCCGCCTCGCCCGTGGCAGCGACATCAACGGCATACGACTGCTCGCGCAGACCGCGAGCCAGGAAGTGCGACATGTCGGGATCATCTTCAACGACGAGAATTCGCATGGTGGGTTATTCAGAGATCAGAGATTGAGAGATCAGAGATACAGAGATCAGAGATCAGGAGCTCGGCTAATTTCGTGCGCTCGTTGATTCTCCGTTTTCTCACTGATTCCGACTCCCTGGCTCTGATCTCTTGTCTCTGCCGTCCCTGATTTCTGTTTCTCTGATCTCTTGTCTCCGATTTACAACCCATTGGGTAACACTGCGATGAACTCACTTCCTCCGGGGCCGGAATCACCGAGGCGCAGCTCTCCGCCGTGCACTTCTGCGATCCACCGTGCGATGGGGAGGCCGAGGCCGGCGCCGGCGGCGTTGGTGGGGCGGGTGCGGTCGCCGCGATAAAAGCGTTCGAAGATCCGCTCGCGGTCGGCGGGGGCAATCCCTTCGCCGCTGTCGGTCACGCGGATCACATATCGGCTGCCGTCGTCTTCGAGAGCGACGCTCACGCGGCCACCTCCGGGTGTGAATTTCACGGCGTTCTCGACCAGGTTCAGCACGAGTCTGTGAATCAGTTCCTCGTCCGCGACGATCACCCTATCCTCGGGCACGGAACATGTCAGCGATACGCCGCGCGCCTGCGCGACGCTACGCATGCCGCGTACGCAATCAGCCAAAATCTCGCCAAGGTAGAAGCGGGACATCGATGTCGGATAGCGGCCGGCGTCGCCGCGCGCGAGGAGGAAGAGGTTCTGCACGATGCGCGTCAGTTTTCTGGCCGCGCGCTGCATCACTTCGATGCTTTCCCGGTACTCGCTCGCGGAACGGCCGGAGCGTGCCAGCGTTACATCAGCCTCGCCCTGGATGATTGCGATCGGCGTGCGCAACTCGTGCGACGCATCGGTCATGAAGCGGCGCTGCGTTTCGAACGATCCCTGCAGCCGTTCGAGCAGTCCGTTCAACGTGACCGCAAGAAACCCCAACTCATCGCGCTCATTGCCGGTCTCGATTCGTTCGTCGAGCGTTTCGGCGCCGATCTGTCGCGCCTTCATGCTCATCGTCGTCACTGGCGCGAGGCTCTTGCGCGCCAGAAGATAGCCGCCGGCAGCGGCGACGAGGAGAGCCACGGGGATTCCGAGAAAGACCGCATGTGCCGCGCTCTCCAGGCGATCGGCCTGTTCGTCCAACTCGCGCGCTACGACGACGGTGTAGGGAGTGCCGCCAACATCGATGCGCGTGGCGATGATGCGTACTCCGTCATCTTCCTCGCCTCCCGGGATGGTTTGCAGCCCGCGGCCCCCGCCACGAACGAAGTCTCCGATCAACTTCCGCTCGTTTGGCCCGATCCTCGACTTCGAGGTCATGACGACGTCTCCCCGCGGCGACAGCACCAGGATCTCGCGGTCCCCGTAGCGGAAGTCGAGTAACGCATTGCGGCCGGCAAGATCGGCGGGATCGAAGGCCGCTGCGAATTCGTGCGCGGTGTCCGCGAGCGACGTGTCGGTCTCCGCACGAATCGCGCGCGCTAACTGCACGTAGCTCACCGCGCTGAAAATGATGAGCACCAGCGCCAGAATGGCCGTATACCAAAGCGTGAGGCGTGCGCGGACGGAGTGCAACATGGAGGGTAGTGTCGTGCCATCGGCGTGCCCGCGTCCAGTCGCCTCTTGTGGAGATCGCCGTGTATGGAACGAATCGCCCGAGTCGTGTCGCCGCCTGGGGACCGTGCGAAAGTGGGTGCTGAAGATGTTTAAGGTCGCAAAAGGTGGGCCGCCCGCAAGTGTTGCAATGTGAGCGGCGCGAGGTGAATTGCCGATGAACGGGCCGCTTTATCCCCAATTCATCTCCAGGCCTGTACGGTGCGATGATGAAGATCGCCATTGCATCGTTCCTATTGGTGGTTGCCGGCTCGGTTCAGGCCTCGCAACCTCTTGAGACCGAGACCGCACGACTGCTTCCCGCGGGAGTATTCAAGTTCGAATTGACCGGCGAGTATCAGACTTCCAGCGACGGCACTGAACGTTCCGTGCCGCTCGTGTTTGAGTATGGCCTGACACCTCGCACCGAGATTGCCGTCGAGCCGGTCTTCGCCACTTCCATCCGTTCCAAGAGCGGTTCGGCGGCAAATGGTCCAGGTGATCTTGAAGTTACGCTCACCCATTTGCTCTTGCCAGAAGGGAGCTCGACGCCGGCGTTTGCGCTTGCGGGAGAGATCAAACTACCGACTGCGAAGAACCGGCAGATCGGAACCGGAAAGACTGACTTGACCGCCTGGGCAATCGCCAGCAAGCGTTTCGGCCGCGTCGACATCCACGGCAACCTCGGATACACGATCATCGGAAAGCCTGCGGGAGCGCAGTTGAAGAACATCATCAGTTACGCGGCCGCCGGAGAAATGCACGTTTCGCCACGATTCGACATCGTTGGAGAGTTGATCGGCAATACATCTTCGACGGGCGAGAGCGCCGACGGAACATCCGGATCAGGAACTGTGATCTCTTCCGAGGCACCCGGCGGCGAGACATCGGTGATGGCCGGAGTGCGCTGGCACCTGCGCCCTGATGTATTCGTATCGATTGGGGTGAGCTACGACAACAACCATGCTCTTCTCATCCGTCCCGGAATTACATGGCGATTCGGCGGGCGCTGACCCTGGCGTCGCCGGATGCGGTAGATTCATTGTCGTGAGCGGAAGGAATCAACGGCGGCTCGCGCCGCGGTTTGGCTTATATTCAGCGCGCTTCGGGTTCTCGCTGACGATGTTCCCGCGTCCCGCGGGACGGTTGTTCCTCGACCGTCTGATTCGGATGTCGGACATCGATTACTCGCAATGGTGGCTGGGTGCGGTGTTCCGTGGCCGCGCGGCGGCGGCACCACGCGACGTCGCCCGAGGCGATGGCGCACGGTGTGGCGACGAATGCGGATGCGATCGGATTCGATTCTTCAGCGGCGTTCGACGCTGAGCTCTTCATCATCACCCACGATGGCAAGGATCCGTCCGTCGCGGCATTGAATGGTGCACAGACAAGAGTGTCCTTCCCACATCTTTTGCTTTTCGTTGGGGGACTCTTCATCGCGGGTTTACGTCGTTCGGATAAACTCCGGCCCCCGATGTGCAGAGTGCACCTCTTCGTGATTTTCCTATTGCTCGCGCTGCCGCTCGTCGCGCAGACCACGCCGGGCGCGCCGGAGACTGCGGTACAAGCGCCGACTCCGATTTCATCATCGATTTCCCAACAACCCACTGCACCGCCGATCACGATCGAGAGCGCGACGCAGGCCGCGCTCAAGCAGGCTACTGCCTATCAACAAGCGGTGATCGATGAGCAAACCGCGGCGCTCGATCTGACGCAGGCGCGCGCTTCGCTTTTGCCGCGTGTGCGCGATTCCTTCACCGCGACGTACAACAAGCCGATCCGTCCCGGTTCGACCGATCCCTCCTTCATCGCGGCGAACGCCGTCCGCGAATACCAGAACCTCCTCGGCGTGGAAGGCTCGCTCGACTTCGGAGCGCGTGCGGCGATTGCCCGCAACCGCGCGCTTCTGGCCGCGGCGCATGCCGGAACCGAGATCGCGCGCCGAGCGCTCGTGCGCGGCGTGCGCGAGGCGTACTTCGGCCTCGGTCTCGCCACGGCGAAGCGGCGCAGCGCGGAAGAGACGCTGGCCGCCGCGGAGGAGTTCGAGCGCGTCACGGCGTTGCAGCAGAGTGGAGGAGAGCTGGCCGAGGTGGATGTGATTCGCGCGCGTCTGCAGACGGCGCAACGGCGTGATGATGCCGAGCAGGCTCGTTTGCAGGAAGCGAACGCGCTGGCGGCGATGCGCGTGCTGGTCGGGATTCGGGCGCCGGAGCCGTTGTCGGTCGCTGATCTGACGCCGCAGCCGTCGGCGGCGGATGTTGAGTGGTTCACCGCGGAGAAGATCGGCACGCGTCCTGAGCTAACGCAGGCCGAGCAGCAGTTGCGCGCAGCGCGCAGCGATGTTGGAGTAGCTCGCGCCGGCAGGCTTCCCGCGCTCACATACTCGGTCGATGAAGGATTCGACGCGGCGTCGCTTCACGCGTCGGACATCCAACAGCATCGCGGCTATCTGGCCATGGCCAATCTGAACATCCCGATCTTCGACTGGGGAATCGGGCGGGCGAAGCAGCGTCAGGCGGAGTTGCACGCGCAGGCGGCGGAGAATCAGCTCGCCATGACGCGCCGCGAGACGGAGCAGGCGTTCCGCATCGCGCACGAAGAAGCGCTGACCGCGGTTCGCCGCGTCGACAATGCCCGAGGCGCGGTCGCCGACGCGCGACGCAACGCCGACATCTCCATCGCCCGCTACCGCGCTGGTGAAGCGCCGATCCTCGAGGTCACTGACGCGCTGACCACGCTCGCGCAACAGCGAAGCAACTACCAACAGGCCTTGTACGACTTCGAAATCGCTCGCGCTCATCTTCAGGAGGCCGCCGGCGAATGAGTGAAGATAATGAGTCAATATAATGAACAATCGTAATTGCAGACATAATGAGTCGATGAAATGAGTGACGTCTCGCTGATGAACCGGCCGCCGGCGGATGATGACGTTCCGCTCTGGCGGCGTCGCCGCGCGCAGATCGGCGCCGGTGTGGGGCTCTTGATCCTCATCGTGGCCGGTTGGTGCTGGCACCGCAGCGGCGCAGCAGCAGCGGGAGACACGGCCGAACCGGTCGTGAGCGTGCGGCTGGCGAAGGCGGAGGTCGGTCCGATCGCGCAACCGCTCGACCTCGTCGGCACGATCACGGCGCGTCAGGAGGCGACGATCTCGCCCAAGGTCAGCGCGCAGATCGCGCAGATGGGCTTGATCAAAAACCGCGTCGTGCATCGCGGCGATGTCCTGGCGGTGCTGGAGTCGCGCGATCTGAACGCGCAGCGGGCCGAGGCGTCGGCAGCGCTGCGCGAGGCACAGATCGGAATGGCGAACACGCGGCAGGGAGCGATTCCGCTGACCAACGCGCAGGACGCCAAGGCCGTTCACGATGCGGAGGGCACCGCCGACAACATGCGCAAAACGTACGAGCGCCGCAAGACGCTTTTCGAGCAGGGCGGCATCTCGAAGAAGGATCTCGAGGCGTCGCAGCTCGATCTGACGAAGGCCGAGGATGATCTGCGGCTCGCGGAGCGGTCGGCGGCGTTGCACAGGGGGACGACCAATCCTTCCGACCTCGCCACGTCGCAGAGCAAAGCGCAGCAGGCATCCGATCGATTGGCGGCGCTGACCGCGCAGTCCGACTACGCCACGATCCGTGCGCCGTTCGACGGCGTCGTGACCGATCAGTTTCTTCATCAAGGTGATTTCGCGGCCGCGGGCAACAAGCTGCTGACGATCGCCGACACCTCCACGGTCATCGTCAAAGCGTCGTTGTCGATCGATGCTGCCGCGAACGTTCACACCGGCGACGCCGCGACCGTGATGCCCGACTCGATGCCGGGCGTCGCGCTGCAGGGGACCGTTAGCCTCGTCGGCAGTGCCGCCGACCCGCAGAGCCGCGCGGTCGAGTTGTGGGTCACGCTGCCGAATCCCGACGGCCGCCTCCGCGGCAACAGCGCGGCGCGCGTCACCGTCGCCAGCGGCAACGTTCCGAACGCCGTCGTCGTCCCGACATCCGCGGTGACGCTCGACGCCACCAACGCCAACAGCGGTACGGTGATGGTCGTCGACGCCAAATCGGTGGCGCATGAAACGAAGGTGACCACCGGCGCGCACACGCGCGATCGAACCCAGATCACGTCCGGCCTCCGCGGCGGCGAGACCGTCGTCATCGAGGGGAACTACGGTCTGCCCGACGGGACGAAGGTGCAGAACGCCGATGCGGTTCCGAAACCAGACGCAAACGCTCCGGCGGAAAAGGACTGATGAACCTCGGGCGGCTCATCTCCAGTCAGAAGCGGGCGGTGCTGCTCGTCATCGGACTTCTGTCGATCGGCGGGCTCGTGGCGCTGGCGCGCATCCCGCGCGCGCTTTTTCCGCAGACCGACTTCCCGCGCATCATCATCGTCGCTCAGAACGGGGTCGCTCCGGCGCAGCAAACGCTTGTCTCGGTGACAAAGCCGATCGAAGAAGCCATGAGCGGGATTCCCGGAATCTCGCGCATCAAATCGACGACGGCGCGCGGATCGGCGGAGATCGATCTCTTCTTCGACTGGAAAACCGACATCGTGCAGACGCTGCAACTGGTGCAGGCGCGCGTGTCACAGCTTGCGACGTCGCTCCCGCCGGGCGCGACGTTCGAACGGACGGAACGGCTCACCTTCGCGGTGTTTCCGATCATCGGCTACAGCATCACGTCGCCGGTGCGCGACCCGGGCACGTTGCGCAACTTGGCGGAGGTCACGCTGCGTCCGCCGGTGGCGCGCATCGACGGGGTCGCCAGCGTCCAGGTACTCGGCGGCCAGTTGCGCGAGTATCACGTGCTCATCGACCGCTCGCGCCTTGAAGCGCGCGGCGTTTCCTTGCAGCAGGTTTCGGATGCCGTACGCGCATCGAACGTCATCAACTCGCCGGGCCTGATCAACGAGAACCATCAGCTCGAGCTGGCACTGGTCAGCGGTCAAGCAACGTCGATCGACGACCTGGCCGCAATCGTCGTCACGACGATCAACAACGTTCCCGTTCGCGTGAGCGACGTCGCTACGGTCAGTCCGGGATTGGAACCGCGCTTCACGATCGTCACGGCCGACGGACGTCCCGCGGTGCTGCTGAACGTGCTGCGGCAACCGAGCGCAAACATCCTCTCCGTCGCCGACGGCGTGAAGGCGGAGATGGCCAGCCTGCAGAAGCAACTTCCGCGCGACGTCCAGATCAAGCCTTACTACGATCAGTCGCTGCTCGTCAGCGGCTCGGTGTCGTCGGTGCGCGACGCCATTCTGATCGGGCTCGTGCTGTCGGTGGCGATCCTCTACGGATTCTTGCGCAACTGGGGAACGACGCTCGTGGCCACGCTCGTGATTCCGATCACTGTGCTGGTGACGTTCGTGGCGATGTGGATCGTGGGACTGAGCTTCGATCTGATGACGCTGGGCGGCGTCGCCGCGGCGATCGGTCTCGTGATCGATGACGCCATCGTCGTGGTCGAGAACATCTACACGCACATGGTTCGCGGCGAATCGCGCGCGGATGCGGTTCACAACGCGATCAGCGAGATCTCCGGTCCGATCATCGGCTCGACGATCACGCCGGTCGTGGTTTTTCTGCCGTTGGCGCTACTGACCGGAGTGACCGGCGTCTTCTTCCGATCGCTGGCGTTGACGATGAGCGTGGCATTGCTGACGTCGCTGTTCCTGGCGCTCACGTTCACTCCCGTGCTGGCCGAGCAGTTCATCCGCGTGAAGAAACGCGATCGCGAATTCTCGCAACCTGGCGGTGATGAGGCTGGTCACGAGGAACATCACGGGCCGCTGCTCACACGTCTCATCAACGCGTACGAGTGGCTGCTCGCACATGCGCTGGCGCGGCGGCCGCTGGTCCTCATCGTCATCGCCGTTCTGGCTGTGCTCACCTTCTTCATCTACAAAGGCCTCGGCTCCGAGTTCCTCCCGGCGTTCGAGGAGCACGGCTTCATTCTCGATTACGTCGCGCCGCCCGGAGCATCCCTCGATGAGACCGACAGGATGCTGCGCCACGTCGAGCAGATGTTGAAGGAGACGCCCGAAGTGGACGGCTACTCGCGCAGGACGGGTGCGCAGCTCGGGCTCGCGGGCGTGACCGAGCCGAACACCGGCGACTTCGCGGTCAAGCTGAAAGACTTCGCCGTGACGGATGACGTAACGAGCGCGCTGCGGCACAGGATCGAGTCGACGGAGCCAGCGCTGCGCGTGGAGTTTCTCGGCATCCTCTCCGATCTGATCGGCGATCTGGTCAGCGCGCCGCAGCCGATCGAGATTCGCGTGTTCAGCGAAGACGCGGCGGCACTGCAGCGCACGGCGGAAGCGATCGCGGTGTCGGTTGGTAAGGTGCCGGGCGTCGTCGACGTCTTCAACGGAATCGTGATCAGCGGTCCGGCCGTGATTTTTCAGATCGATCCGCAACGCGCGGCGCTCTACGGCGTCGCTGCCGCGGACGTGAACGAAGCGATGACCACGGCGCTCGGCGGCGACGTCGTATCGAATGTGATCGAGCATGGGCGGACGGTCGGCGTACGCGTGTTGACGGGCGGACCGCGGCCGCAGTTGGATGAGTTGCGCGCGCTGCCGATCCGCGCGCCGTCGACGAATAGCTACGTGTGCATCGATCAGCTCGCGGCGATCAATTACGAGTCAGGCCAGACCGAGTTGTTGCGCGAAGGATTGCGGCAATCGATCTCCGTCACCGCCCGACTGGAAGGGCGCGATCTCGGATCCGCGATCGCCGATATACAGTCGCGCCTCGGCAAAGAACTACATCTGCCTGCCGGCACGACAATCGAGTATGGCGGGCTCTTTCAAGAACAACAAAGCTCTTTCCGCGAGCTTCTCATCGCCCTCGGCCTCGCCATCGCTCTCGTCTTTCTCGTGCTTGTCGTCGAGTTCCATTCGTTCGCGCATCCCGCGGCGATCGTGAGCGGTGCGGTGCTCGCGCTCTCCGGCAGCCTGGCCGCGCTGCTCATCACGCACACGACTCTGAATGTCGTGTCGATGATGGGACTGATCATGATCGTCGGCATCGTCTCGAAGAACGGCATCCTGATGCTGGACACTGTTGAAGATCACCTACGCGCCGGCGAGGATCTGACGACGGCGCTGCTTCGCTCCGGGCGCCGTCGATTCCGTCCGGTGCTGATGACGTCTCTTGCCGCGATGCTCGGCATGCTGCCGTTAGCGCTCGCGCTCGGATCGGGATCGGAGTTGTTGCAGCCGCTCGCGATCTGTGTGATCGGCGGCCTGCTGTTCGCGCTGATGTTGTCGCTGGTAGTGACGCCGGCGATTTACGCGATGCTTCGGGGGGAAGCGCGGCGACGGCTGTCATCCTGAGCCGCCGAAGGACACGAAGTGCCAAAGGACGGTCGAAGGACCCCTAATTCCGTGCATGGTGGTGTCGTTTGAACATCCGCACAGAATCAGGGGGTCCTTCGACGCCGATGCCTGCCAGTAGTACTTGTTAGCGAATCTTGCGGCGGCTTCGGCGGCTCAGGATGACAGTGAAGCGTGATCTACGAACGTTCAACCAGCCGCATCCGCAGGCCGCCCAAACAGCCATCCCTGCCCGTACGCGATGCCGAGCTCGCGCGCCGCATCGGCGGTCGATTCATCTTCGATCCCTTCCAGGATGATCGCGCACGAAAATTCGGCGGCGAGCGACACGAGATTGCGGACGATCTTCGTCAGCGTCGGATCGGATTCGAAACGCGTCCCGAAGAGCTGGCTGATCTTCAAGTACTCGGGCCGGATGCGCTCGATGAGTGGAAGATGCGAGTAGGCGACGCCGACGTCGTCGAACGCGAAGCGGATGCCGAGGGAGCGCAGGCGGTTGATGGTCTCGAAGAGGATCTGGCTCTGCTTGATCTCCTGTTGTTCGGTGATCTCGATGACGACGCGCGACAGCGCGATCCCGTATCGTTTGGCCGACGACTCGAGTGCCAGGACGACGCCGATGTCATCGAGGGCAGCGGGATGGATGTTGATGAAGAGGCGCAGAGAAGGAGGGATCACGGAAGCTTCGCGCATCGTTCCCTCAATGCATGCGGTCTCCAACGCGGCAACACTGTTTCGATGCCCGGCGTACATGAACAGAAGGTCGGGCCGCGAAAACGGTGGGCCGCCACGATAGCGAGCCAATGATTCGACTCCGTGTGTTGCGCCGGTTGCGAGCGAAACAATCGGCTGGAAGACCGGCTTCAATTTCGAGCTGCCGATCATCTCGTCCAGCGTTGGGACAATCGTTGTCGACGATGGCGTCGCATCAACCGGCTCCGTGAGCAGCGGTGTGAGCGCATCCGTCGGGAATGGTTTCGAAAGCACGGCATCGGCGCCGCGGCGAAGCGCTTCCGCCTCGAGCTCGTCGGAGTAGTGGCCCGTCATCAGGATCACGCGCGTGGACGGGGAGACGCGAATGATCTCCGTGATGAAATCGAGCCCTTCGAACCGAAACGATCCCGAGAGCTTTACGTCGGTGAGGATGTCGGTGACCGGCTCGGATTCCAGGACGATGCGTGCGGACTCGAGGTCGCGGCAGACCACGATGCGGCGGCCTTCGCATTCGAGCGTTGCCGCCAGCCCGATACCGATATTCGGCTCGTCATCGACGATGAGAACGCAGGAGGTCATGAGACGACAGGGTCAGGTCGAAAAGTCGAGAATGCCGCAAAAAGTTGGGGTCAGGTCGAAAGTAAAAGTGACGAACAAACGCCGGGCGTTCTTGCCACCGTCAGTTTCCGTCACTTTCCGGCTTTCGACCTGACCCCAACCGGAACCAGCGCGTTACTTCGCGTTCTTTTTCTGCGCAGCGGGATGAACCGCTGCCTGCTTGATCTCGGCCAGTTTGGCGCGATCTTTTGCCCGTTGCGCGGTACGGCGCCGTTTTTCGATTGCCGTGCGCGCTTTGTCACCATTGATCTTCGACATGAGTGCCTCCGGCCTCGCACCTTATCAGTTCGCGCCGGATCGTGAGTTATTTCTTCGCCTGGAGAGCGGCAAGGTCCGCCAGCACGTCGTCGCTGTGCGTCGCCGGTTTCACCTTCACGTAGACCTTGCGGATGACGCCCGCGGGATCGATGAGGAAGGTGTTGCGCGCGGCGTACATCGTTCCCTCGTGATCCATCACCGAGCCGTATTCGCTGGATACGACGTGGCTCGTATCGGCGAGCAGCTTGAAGTTGAGGCCTTCCTTCGTGCAGAAGCCTTTGTGCGAGTCGACAGGATCGAGACTCACGCCCACGATGACGGCGTTCTTCGCCTCGTACTTGGCGATGTCGCGCTGAAAGTTGTGCGCTTCGAGCGTGCAGCCCGAGGTGAAGTCTTTCGGGTAGAAGTAGAGGACGACCCACTTGCCTTTGAACTGATCGAGCGAGACAGTTGCTGCATCCTGGCTCTGCAGGCTGAACTTGGGGGCTGCGGTTCCTTCCGCGGGCGGCTTAGGTGCATCGGCGGCAACCGACGAAAAGGCCAGCAATGCGGTGGCGGCGGCTGCGAACATGATTTTTTTCATTGATGACGACTCCTTGAGTGCCATCTCTACCACACCGGAGCTACAGTAGGAGAATGCCTGACAAGAACGTTACGAAGCCGGACTACGGACTCGATGCACCCGATGTGATTCGCAACCTCGTTTTGGCTGCGGCAATTCTTTTTGCGCTCTGGATTTCCGCGGTTCTTCATTGGTGGTCGGGCGTTCTCGCATTCGGCGGCGTTCGGTTTGCCCTCGGATGGATCGCCATCTGGCCCGCGGTGACCTGCTCGTTGATGGCGATCTGGATGGTGTGGGATAGCAAGATCGGCAAGGTGCGCGACCGCGAGCGTCTGCTCGACAACATCGCATGGCGTGGCGATGAGCGCGTGCTCGATATCGGCTGCGGGCGTGGCCTTATGCTGATCGGCGCGGCGAAACGGCTGACGACAGGGAGTGCGACTGGCATCGACCTGTGGCAGGCGGAGGATCTTACCGGGAATCGTCCCGACGCCACGCTGGAGAATGCCGCCCGCGAAGGCGTCGCCGATCGCGTCGACGTCAAGACCGCGGACATGCGCGAGATCCCGTTTCCCGACGCGACGTTCGACGTCATCGTCAGCTGCGCGGCGATCCACAACGTCTACGTGGCGGCGGAGCGGCGAAAAGTCATCGCCGAGATCGCGCGCGTGATGAAGCCGGGCGGAACGGCAGTCATCGACGACATTCGTCACGGCCGCGAGTACGCCGATGCGTTCGCGGCGAACGGCTGTTCATCGCGCTCAATCGGCTCGCCCGTCGCGGCCGTGTTTCTGGCGATCCTTACGATGGGCTCACTGCGGCCCGCCACTCTTCTCGTGCGGAAAAACGCCTGACGCAACTTTCTCTTCGATGCGCCGGTCGGGAGCGAGCCAGATCAGCGCGACTGTGACGTAGATCGCGAACGAGATCCAACGCTGGAAGAAGGCCAGCGGAATGGCGATCGCGTACAACCCGGCGGAGATTTTTCCCTTCACGTCGCCGCCGACCGCGGCAGCGAGCGGCGAGTGCGGTCCCTGGTCGGCGATGATCGCGAACTGCAGGATCGTGTAGGCGATCGCCGCCATGAGCAGCACGGCGCCGTAGACCGCGGTAGGGATCGGCGCAAAGTTGTTCGCGCCCATCCACCCCGTTACGAAGGGAACAAGCGAGAGCCAGAAGAGAAGATGCAGGTTCGCCCACAAGATCCGCCCATTCACGCGATGGACGGTGTGAAACATGTGGTGATGGTTGTTCCAGTAGATGCCGAGAAAGATGAAGCTCAGCGCGTAGGTGAAGAGCGAAGGGACCAACGGCCTCAGCGCGCTCCACTCCGTCCCATGCGGCACGTGAAGCTCGAGCACCATGATGGTGATGAGGATGGCGATCACGCCGTCGCTGAAGGCTTCGAGGCGCGTTTTGGTCATGGAGTCAGTTTAGTGCGGATGCGCGTTTCAAACCGTTTCACGCGGAGACGCGGAGGACGCGGAGCTATTTCAGTCCTTCGAACAGCGCTACGTACACGTCGATCCCATCCCAGAGATTCTGCAGACGGATGTTCTCGTTCGATGCGTGCTGATTGTCGTCGTGATTCGCGATCGGGAGAATCAGCACGGGCGTGTTCGCAGGCTGCTGGAAGAGGTACATCGGGATGCTGCCGCCGAGGGTGGGGACGCGGACGGGATCGTGGCCGGCGGCGGTCATGATCGTGGCGATCTGCTGCGAGAGCGGTAGATCGAGCGGTGTGCGTGCTGGGGGATGGCCCGAGCCCCAGACGACCTTGATCAGCTTCGGATGCGCGAGCCGCGTCTCGATTGCCGGAGTCTCGCGGACGATCGTGTAGCCCTGCGCTTCGAGGTGATGCTCAACGAGTCTCTTCACCGACTCCGGCGTCTCCGCCGGCACCAGCCGGAAGTCGAGCGACGCTATCGCCTCGGTCTGAATCGTGTTCGATGCCAGCGCGCCGACGTGTCCCGACTGGATGCCGCGCACGTTCAGCGCGGGCAGCATGAGCAAGTCGTTGAGCGCACGTCCGTCCCCCTCGGTCGCACCGATCGCGAACTCCTTCTTCAGTGCACGCTCGACCTCTGGGATTTTGGCGATCGCCTCCTGCTCTGCTTTCGATGACGGCTTCACGTCATCGTAGAAGTGTGCGATCAGAATCTTCCCGTTCTCGTCGCGCATGGAGTCGATCAGATGCGTCAATCGCACAATCGGATTCGGCACCCAGTTGCCGTAGTGGCCATCGTGCAACCCTTTCACCGGCCCGAAAACCGTCAGTTCGACATCGACCACGCCGCGTGCGCCGAAGACGAGTTGCATGCGCCGGCTTTGATGCACCGGCCCGTCGCAGAGGATCCAGGCATCGGGACGAAGAACGTCAGGATATTTCGCAAGGTATGCGGCGAGATGCGCCGATCCTGCCTCTTCTTCGCCTTCGAAGACGAAACGGAGATTGACCTTCGGCTTGTGTCCCGACGCGCGAAGAGTGTCGAGCGCGGCAACCATGGCGACGATCGGTGCTTTGTCATCGCCCGAGGAACGCGCGTAGAGACGCCATTCGGGATTGAACGTGCTGGCCGCGCGCCAGTCGACATCGTGCCCATCGCTGTCGCGCATCACAGGAGTCCATGGAGCGCTCTTCCATTGCGTGGCGTCGACAGGCTGACCGTCGTAATGCGCGTAGAAGGCGATCGTGCGCGTTGCGCCGGGCGTGCGAAGATCGGCGACGACGATGGGCGGCGCGCCGTCGAGTGTGAGAATGCGCGTCGTGACGCCGCGCTTCTCGAACATGGCCTGCACCGCCGCAGCATTGCGCGCGATGTTCGGCGCGTCGGATGCGATATTCGGAATCGCCAGCAGCTCGGCGAACTCATTGAGGATCGCGCGCTGCTTGTCAGCTTGGCCCAGCGCGGTCGATGCCAGCAGGAGAGAGGCGATGGCGAGACGCTTCATCGCGTCCCACCATACCGTGCTTTGCCGCGCTTGTTAATGCGCTTTGTGGTTGCGGATGATCTGCACGCCTTCACCAACCGCTGCACCGATCAGCGCGCCTTTGATGGGCTGATGATGATCGATCACCGCGCCGGCAACGGCTCCGATGACCGCGCCGCGCGCCTGACTGTAGTGATGGCGATGATGACGGTAGTGATGATGATGCGTGGCTGCGAAGGTGCTGCCGGCAGGCAGAAGGAGTGCGAGACTCAACATCGCTGCCTGGATCTTTTTCGTTGCCATGAGGTGTTGCCTCCTGCCCTCTCATATTGCGAGTTCGATGCCGCTAAGCCTCAACAGTACGAGGAATTTAGTTGGTCTTGGGTAGCAGGTTGTGCGACGTGGGAAGCGGTAGTTGTGGACCGTTTGTGCACCGACAACTTGACAACGCCGAAGGCAACTAACCGACAACGCCGAAGGCAACTAACCCGCTCCGCCGAAGGCACCCAACCGGCAACCAGAACCGACACCCGCTAACACCATCCGCGGGAACGCCAGCGTTCTCCCACTCCCCACTCCGTTCAAAATCCGCTACTCTTAATCAGCAACAAAAAGGAGGACGTTATGGCCAAGGGAAACAACGCTCGGAAGAAAGAAACGAAGAAGCCGAAGAAAGACAAGAAGTAGTCGCGGCGATCGGAACGCAAACGATGTTTCGACTCGAGACCGATCGTCTCATCGTCCGGCCCTGGACGCCGGATGATCGCGCTGCCTTCACCGCGCTGACCTATGACCCCGAGGTCATGGAATACGTGCATGGCGGACAGCCATATTCGGAAGAGGAAGTGGACGAGTGGTTCACGCGTCAGGCGCGCTGGATGGCGGAGCACGACGTCTGCATGGGCGCGCTGATCGAGAAAGCGAGTGGCCGCCTTGTCGGGATCACCGGCACGCAGCCCCTCGGCACGACCGGAAACTTTGAGATCGGATGGTGGCTGGCTCGCGATGTCTGGGGTCGCGGCTACGCCACCGAGGCCGGCGGCGCAGCGATGAACCATGTGCTCGGCACGCTCGGCCACAAGCGCGTCGTGGCCATCATCCATCCCGACAACGAGCCCTCCAAACGCGTCGTCGGCCGCCTCGGCATGCATTACGAGTCACGCGTCACCGGCGAACAGTTAGGGCATCGCAGGCCGGAGATCATCGTCGACCTTTTCGCAAAAGAGGTGTAGGGCGGCGCAGCGGACGGGTCCTGGTTCTTCCTGACAGACTCCACATCCTGTAGAAGATTTGCATCTTCTTCGAATCCGAGGGAGCCTCGGATGGGAAGGAGTACGTATGTGCAGAATCATTCGGGAGTTGAAGGAGCGAACTGTCAGCGGAGTAGACGTTCCCGCGACCAGCAATCTGCTGCAGCAACGAGTCCACGACGCGCTAAACACGGCGGTTGATTTCGATTGGAGAGGATGATGGCGACGAAATCCATCCCCCAAAGAATTCGTCAGAGCATCTACCTGATCCGCGGACAGAAGGTGATTCTCGATGCGCATCTCGCCGAGCTTTACAAGGTAGAGACGCGAGCGCTGATTCAGGCGGTGACTCGAAATCGGTCACGCTTTCCGCGCGACTTCATGTTTCAACTCTCGAAGCGCGAGTTCGCAAACTTGAGATCACAAATTGTGATGTCAAGTTTGTGGGGTGGCCGCCGCAGCGCTCCGTACGCGTTCACGGAACAGGGCGTGGCCATGCTCTCCAGCGTGCTTCGAAGCCGCCGCGCCGTGTCGGTCAACATCGAGATCATGCGGACATTCGTGGAGTTGCGGCGGATGGTTTCCGAGCATGCCGATCTGGCCAAGCGGATCGCGGAGCTGGAAGATCGATATGACGGCCAGTTTCAGGTTGTATTCGATGCGATTCGAAGTCTCATCGCGCCGAACGAGACATCCAGAAAGCGGATTGGCTATCTCTCCGTAGAGCCTGCGGAACGGCAAGGCCGGTCCGGACATGTCGCTGCGGTATGAGCGGGCTACGCCGCGTTCGCCTCTTGGGCGTGCAGCGCCCATGCAGGCGTCGCTACGGGCGCAACTGCGCGAAGAGCTCTTCGTTGTTGAAGGGCTTGACCAGTACGCGGCACTCGTCGGGTTCCGGCTCTTCGCCGAGCGGTGGATCCGTCATCAGAATCACTTTGTGGACCTCGCCGGGCTGCGACTCGCTCAGGAAGCGCATCACGGGATCGCTGCGGATCGGCAGGCGCGGAGCAAGGAGGATCGCTTCGTATTGGTGCGCCCGAAGTTTGACGATCGCGTCTTCCGCGTTCGCCGCCGACTCACACTCGTATTCTTCGCGGGCGAGCGTCTCAACGATCGCGCTGCAGAGATCGGGATAGTCTTCGACGACGAGTACGGATGTGGACATGGCGCTTCTTCGGACAGCTTCGTGAATGACTATACGCGTCCGGAGGCGTTTGCATTCCGCGGTGGCAGGCGCATCAGGAGACTCTCGATGTCGTGAACGTCCGCCGGTTTCGTCAGATGTTCATCGAAGCCGGCCTCGAGGGCGCGCCGTTTATCTTCAGGCTGCCCGAACCCGCTGACCGCGACGAGGATCACGCCGTCGCCGATCTTCTCGCGAACTTCGCGCGCTAGTTGAAAGCCGTCGATGCCGGGAAGGCCGAGGTCGACGAGGGCGAGGTCGGGGCGCTCGGCGAGAACGACACGAAGTCCTTCCAGTCCGTCGCGGGCATCGACGACGCTGTGTCCGAGCCGGCTGAGTTTGAGCCGTAGCAAGTCGCGCACGTCCTGGTTGTCTTCGACGATGGCGATACGGCGCGGAACATGCGCCGCGGGCGCAGGTGCCGAAGAAGCAATACTCGGCGCGGTGTCGCCATCGCGATCGGCGGTCGCAAGCGGCAGCCGGACGACAAACTCGCTTCCTTTCCCGACGCCGTCGCTCCTGGCGTCGACGCTGCCATCGTGAAGCTCGGCCAGATTGCGCACCAGTGCCAGCCCGATTCCCATTCCACCTTGCGCGCGGCCGATGGCGTTCTCCGCTTGCGCAAAGAGCTCGAAGATGCCGCCGATGCGATCAGGAGCGACGCCGACGCCGTCGTCGGTCACGCGAATCGTGGCCTGTCCGTCGCCATCATTCAGATCGAGCGTGACGTGCCCGCCTTCGGGCGTGTATTTGATCGCGTTCGTCAGGATGTTGGTGACGATCTGATCGACGCGCACGGGGTCGGCGTCGACGATGATGCGATGCTCCGGCACGCGCATGGCCAGGTCGATGCCCTGACGTTGTGCGGCCGGCATGACGGTGCGTACCGTTTGCGTGATGATCTCGACGAGGTTCACGCGCTGGCGCTTGAGCACGATCTTGCCGGCGGCGACGCGGGAGAGATCGAGCAGGTCATTGACGAGGCGGGTGAGGTGCCGCGACTGCCGTTCGATGAGTTGCGCTTTCTCCGCATCGATCCGGCCGTCGGCGTCGGTCATCTGTGAGGCGAGCAGGATCGCGCCGAGTGGATTGCGAAGCTCGTGGCCGAGGACGGCGAGAAAGCGATCGCGCTCGTGGACGCGCTCTTCGAGCTGTTGCATCAGATCGCGGATGTCGTACTGCCGCTGCCGTGCGCGGAGCGCCGTCTGCGCCGCGCTGATCAGACTCTTGATCCGCACCGGCCGGTCGACGAGCGTGACGTTCGTACGGCGGACGATGCCATCGAACGAATGCACCTTCGCTTCGAACGAGAGGGCTCCCGTGAGGATGATCAGCGGAGTTTCGGACCATGGCGGTTGCTTTGCGAGCATCCGCATCAACTCGTCAGCGCCAGCGTGCGTAAGCGCTTCTTCGGTGACGATGATCGCGCCCACGCCGCCGGCGAGATCGCCGCACAACATGTGAACGTCCTTGCAGGAAGCACAGTTCAATCCCGCCGTCTTCAACTGCGCGCACATCAACTCCGCATCACGCCCGATCGGCGCGACGATCAGGATGCGGTCGGATCGATGACCGCCAACGCCGGGATTCGCCGCAGTGCTCACGCCTCTCTCGCAGATCCGACAGTTGCGTCGTACGTTGGGATCCCGGACATGACGCCGCGGTAGTTTTCTAGCGGTGGTCCGACTTTTAGTCCCTCCTTGCCCATCGAGAGCGAACGGATTGCCGTCTCGTGCGGACCGCTGCGCTTCTTCACTACCGAGATGGCTTTGTGGATGCGTCCATCGGCTTCGAAGTAGCGGAGGAGGATCACGCAGTCGGCGAGGTAGCTGACATCAACCGTCGACTGCATGTGGCCGACCAGTCCGTGCTGGGCGAAGACGAGAATCGTCGCCACACCGTTCTGGCCGAGGAAGCTGAGAAGCTCGTGCAGATGAAGGAGTAGAAAGCGCTCTTCCGGCACCGCGTTGAGAAAGCCGTTCAAGCTGTCGATGACGAGAACGCGTGCTCCGCGTTCTTCGACTGCTTCCCGTACGAGATGCGCGAATTCGCCCGGTTGCAACTGGGCCGGATCGACCTGGCGGATCGTGACCATTCCCTCATTGACGAGTGGCTCCAGCGGCATTCCGAGGGACGCGGAGCGTGTCAGAACGCTGCCAAGGCTCTCTTCGAAGATGAACATCGCCGCGCGCTCTCCACGCTTCGCCGCCGCGACGACCTGCTGCGTTGCCAGCGCCGACTTCCCGGAACCGGCGGGGCCCATGATCAGCGTGCTGGTGCCGCGGTCGATGCCGCCGCCGACCATCGTGTCGAGCTCGAGAATGCCTGTTGGAATCTGTTCGTGAGAGACGATCGCGCGATGCTCGGCAGCGACGAGACGCGGGTAAACGACGATGCCGCCGGTGATGACGTTGAAGTCGTGGAAGCCGTCGCGAAACGCCAGTCCGCGGACTTTGACGAGCTGCAGCCTCCGCCGCGCCGCGCCATAAACGGGCGTGTAGCGCTCCAACTCCACGACGCCGTGCGGCACGCTCTGAAGCTGAATGTCCTGAAACTCCGAGGTGCGGTCATCGAGGCAGAGCACCGTCACGTTGCGGCCGGAGAAAAATTGTTTGAGTGCGAGGATTTGCTTTCGATAGCGAAGACCGCTTTGGGCGAGCAGACGGATCTCGCTGAGCGAGTCGAGCACGACGCGCCGCGGTTTGACGCGATCGACTTCCCGCAGCATCCCCTTGATCGTCTCACCCAACTCCACCTCAGCGGGGTAGAAGACGGTCGTCTCCTCCTCCGCCAGCGCTTCTTCGCCGACTATCTGTTCGTAGATGGCCAGACCATCGAGTGACCATCCGTGCGAATGCGCGACGGCGCGAAGCTCCTCCGCCGTCTCGGAAAGGGTTATGTAGAGCCCAGGCTCCCCGGCGCGCATTCCCTCGAGGAGAAACTGCAGGCCCATGGTGGTCTTGCCGACGCCGGGATCGCCCTGAACGAGATAGACGCGGTTGCGGGGAAATCCGCCGAGGAGGATGTAGTCCATCCCCTGGATTCCTGTCGGTGCGAACTCTGAATTCATGCTCCTGCTCCCATCCAAACGAATCGTGGTCCGGTGCAACTGCGGCGGCACTCGACTCCGTCCTCAGATGCGGTCTGATGGAACCAATTTGCGAGCGTTTTCGACGGTTTCCAATGCCCCGAATCCGCTGCGGTTGGGACCTTCTTTCCAACTCTCGTGCCATCGCGGAAATCCTGGCGGATAGACGCGTTTGGAGCGCCTCGGGCCTCAGTTCGTGACATCCTTCGACGGTCCGTGAGAAGCCCATCCCGCATCGAGGATTTCACCATCGGTCAGCACGTGACCTTCACAAAGAAGTTCACCGACGACGACCTGCAGCGGTTCATCGCCATCACCGGCGACGTGAATCCGTTGCATGTCGACGATGCATTCGCGGCGTCGACGAAGTTCGGGCGGCGCGTGCTGCATGGAATGCTCACGGCGTCGATTCTCTCGACGATGGTCGGGATGTTTCTTCCCGGTACCGGCGCGATCTACCGCTCCCAGACGATCAGGTTCCTTCTGCCGGTTTACATTGATGACACGGTCACCGCGCACTTTGTCGTGCAGTCGATCGATCGGGAGAAGCACCGGCTCGTGATCGAGTCGTGGATCGAGAACGAGTCGGGCCAGCGCGTCATCGAAGGAACGTGCGAGGCGGGGTTGTTGCATTGAGAGGGAAGATGCTTTTCTTCAGCAATTGCGACGACTAGACTTCGGAGCATCACGGAGGTTCTGATGAAACGAATCATGCTCACGACGTTGCTTCTCGCCCTTTCGCTGCGAGCCTTCGCCGAAACGAAGTGCCATATGAAGTTCACGCTCTCCGGCTGGTCGGCGTTCTACAAGACGGCCCACGGCAGCGGCACGGTCACCTGCGACAACGGCCAGCGCGCGCGCGTGAAGCTGTCGTCGAAAGGCGGAGGAATCACGTTCGGCCGTTCCCAGATCGACGGCATCGGAACGTTCTCCGACGTCAGCGGAATCGCGCAGATCTTCGGCACCTACGTACAGAGCGAGGCGCATGCAGGAGCAGGCAAGTCGGCGAAAGCGTCGGCGATGACGAAAGGCGAAGTGTCGCTCAGCATCGTCGGCAAAGGCCAGGGCGTCGATGTCGGCATCGCCTTCGGCAAGTTCACGATCGAGCGCGCCGGCCGATAGACAAATACTCGTGGCTCGCGCCGTGCAGCGCATCGAACATTCCCCGGAAAATAAGGAGACGTCTTATGGCACGTGGCGGCGGCAATGCACCGAACAACATCACCTGGATCATCTGTCTCATTCTCTACGCCGTAGCGATGCTCGCGCACTTTGGCGTCGTTCATGTGTCGAGCGACATCGCCGTCTGGTCGTGGATCATCGGCTTCGGCCTGCTGCTCGTCGCATGCCGCGTTCGCGGCCTGTAGCCTCGCGCTACGGCGCTTCCGCCAGCACCTCGTCGATCCGCCGCGACAGCTCCGCCTCGGATAGCCGCGTCGGCGCGTACATCCGCACGGTCCCTTTACGATCGAGCAGCACGAACGTCGGCGTGGCGGACGCTCCGTAGCGCACCATCGTTTCCGTATCGATGATGGCAGGGACGCCGTCGAGTCCTGCGTATAGCTCGCCCCACACCTTCTCGATCTGCGCCCGCTCCTCGGCGGGCGTGGCATCTTTGTCGCCGACGCTTCCGTAGAGCCGCGTGGCGGTGATCAGCGCCAGTCCCTTGGGCTGATAGGTCTTCCAGATCCGCGTCAGCGACGGTGCCTGCGCTTTACAATCGCCGCAGCCTTGCGCGAAGAAAAACAGGAGCACCGGCCTGCCGCGCAACGCATCGAGCGAGAGCGGTTTCGCGCCGATGAACGCCGACGCATCGAGCGCTGGAGGACGATGCCCTTCCAGCGACAGGAGATGGATGTTCTTGTTGATCCGCGACCGGAGCGCCGGCGCGCCGGCGTGAGCGAGCTCGCCTTCGAGAAATCGAATGGCAGCGCCGCGACCATTTTGCGCGGCGATAATCCGCCCCTGCACTTCGATCGCTGCGCCGAGCGGTACGACGAGATCGGGTTTCTCGCTCGGGATCTCGCGGCGCAACTCGGCCACGTACTCCTTCGCCACCTCGCTCTTGCCCTGCATCTCCGCACCGCGCGCAAGCCATCCGACGGCGTCGAGATACTCGGCGTCGACGCCTGTGGCCCGCTTGTAATCCTCGACGGCAGCGATGCCACTGGCCATGTCGCCCGCGGAGAGTTTGTAGCGAACGCCGCGAACGAGATCGCCGGCGTGAGCCGATATGGCGAAGAGGGAGAGAACGAGGAGCGCGAAGAATTTCCGGGTCATGGAGACCTCCACTCGTGTTTGTTTGTTGTGGGACGCGAAGGACCTCTTAATGGTTCCGCGATGACGAAACGTGGCGATCGATTTGCAAATCACGTTAGCCATGATTCGCAAACTCAAATCGGGCGAATACCGTCTCTACTCGCGCAAGAAGAATCCGAAGACGGGCAAGCGCCGCAACCTCGGGACGTTCGCATCGCGATCGGCCGCGGAGGCGCACGAGCGTGCCGTGCAGTTCTTCAAACGGCAGTGAGGCAGTGGTCAGAGATGCAGAGATCAGTGATCAGTGATCAGGGTGAGAGATCAGAGGTTGAGAGAGATTTTGAGAGATCAGTGATCAGGGTTGAGAGATCAGTGATCAAAAAGAATCTGACCCTTTCCCGCCTCCTGACCACTGATCACTAACCACTGCCCACTGATCACTGACCACTGCTCACTAACCACTGCCCGCCGCTCCGACGTGATCCGCGACACCGTTTCGCGATAGGGTGTTCTCGGTGTCCGTAGCCGAGCTCGAAGTGCCCGTCGCCACGATTGCGCCCGCGCCTGGGGCGAGCCGTGCGGAGCGGCTTGCACTCCGGGTCATGCAGGTGGGGGCGATCGCGGCTGTGCTTTCGGTGAGCACGCTGCACGTGTTCGAGCTCGACCGATTCTTTGTCCCGAAAGAGCTGGTCCTTCACGTGACTGCTGTCGTTGCGGGGCTGCTGGCGATGCGCGCCATGTGGCGGCTCGGCATTTCGCGCGTCGACGTACTCCTGGCTGCGTACGCTCTGCTCAGCGCGCTCTCGGCGATGATGGCGACGAATCGCTGGCTCGGGTTGCGCGCGTTGGCGATCAGTGTGTCGAGCGTCGTGCTCTTTCGCGTGTCGTGCGCGCTGCGGGATGCCGGTTTGTCCCGTGCGCTCATTCACGCTCTTGGTCTGGCGGTGATGCTGGTTGCGGTCACGTCGCTGTTGCAGACGTACGGCGTTCACACCGATCTCTTCGCCGAGAACCGCGCCCCCGGCGGCACCCTCGGCAACCGCAACTTCGTCGCGCATGTGGCGGCGTTCGGAATGCCGCTGCTCCTCTTCAGCGCGATCGGTGCGCGGAGCCGGCGCGCGTATGCATGGCGCGCGGCGGGCGTGGCGCTCGTCCTCGTCACGCTCGTCCTGACGCGTTCGCGTGCGGCGTGGCTTGCGTTCGCGGTGACGATCATCGTGATGCTCGCGGGCATGCTCCTCGTGCGCGCGCTGCGGCGCGATGGGCGGACGTGGCGGAGGATGGCTGGCGTTGTTCTGCTCGGAGCCGTTGGAGTCGCGGCCGCGCTCGCGCTGCCAAACTCGCTGCATTGGCGCGACGACAATCCCTACCTCGAGTCGATCCGCCGCGTGGCCGATGCGCAGGAGGGAAGTGGTCACGGACGACTCGTGCAATACGGACGCTCGTTGCTGCTCTCGTTGCGGCATCCGTTGTTCGGCGTTGGTCCCGGGAACTGGCCGGTCACCTATCCGGCGCACGCGGCGAAGAATGATCCGTCGCTCGATCAGGGCGATCCGGGGATGACGTCGAATCCGTGGCCGAGCAGCGATTGGGTGGCCTGGCTGTCGGAACGAGGTTTGGCGGCATTCGTTCTATTGCTGTTCGCGATTCTGCGCATCGCGCGCGATGGATTGCGTCAACTGCGTCGCGCGGCGAGTGCGGAGGATGCGTTGGGCGCGCTGGTGTTGCTCGGGACGATTGCGGGCGCATGCGTCGCGGGGACATTCGACGCGGTGTTGCTGCTCGCGGTTCCTGCATTCATCGTCTGGTCCGCGATCGGAGCGTTGTGGAAGCCGGAGGAGATCACGCCGCGGCCGAAGTGGCGGGTCATGCTCGTGGCGATGATGATCGTCTCCGCGATCGGCGCGTACCGAAGCGTCGCGCAACTCGTGGCGATGAACCTCTTCGCGGCGGGAGGCCGGGCATCGATCGTTCGCGCTGCGCAGATCGATCCCGGCAACTACCGCATCCAGATGCGCCTGGCGCGACTGGGCGGCCGCGCGCGTTGCGAACATGCCCACGCGGCGCGCGATCTTTTCCCGACCGCGAAGGCTGCGGCGCAGGTGGCGCGCGGGTGCGGAAAGTGAAGACTGTCATTTCGAATCGGCGGAACCGCGGGGGCGGATGGGTGGGGGTGAGTGGTGGAGCGCGATGAGAAATCCCCTCCTTCGAAAGGCGTTTTTTCTTTCGTCAGGGGATTCCTCTCCGTGCTCCACCGCTCCCCCCACCATCCCGCCCCGCGGTTCCGCCGGATCGGAATGACAGAGCATCGCGCTCTCATCGGGTACATCTATGACACGGGCTCCCGACACCCGGCCTACAATGCGCCCATGAAGATCACGGACGTTCGCGCGCTCGTCACTGGTGGCACTTCCGGAATTGGATTCGCGATCGCCCGGCAGTTGAAAGAGAAGGGGGGCGAGGTCGTCATCTGCGGACGCGATGAATCGAAGTTGCGCGACGCGGCGGCGGCGATTGGCGTGCACGGCATTCGCGCCGATGTGAGCATCGAGAGTGAGGCGGTGAATGTCGTGCGGGAAACGGTCGCGCGCTTTCCTGACTACAACGTTTTGATCAACAACGCGGGCTTCGGATCGTTCGCTCCCTTGCTCGAGACCGATCTGGGATCGATGCAGGCAATCTTCGCCACGAACGTCTTCGGTGCGATGGTCGTGGCGCGCGAATCGGCGCGGCACTTCATCTCCAGGAAGCGGGGAAACATCATCAACATGTCGTCGTCGGCGGGAGTACGAGGCTTCGCCGGTGGCACCGCGTACGCCGCGAGCAAGTTTGCGGTGTCGGGAATGACCGAGTGCTGGCGGGCGGAGTTGCGGAAGCACGACATCCGCGTGATGCAGATCAATCCCAGCGAAGTGCAGACCGATTTCTTTCGCGGCGGCCGGCCGCAGAGCGATCGGAAACTGCGCTCCATGGAGATCGCGCACGCCGCGCTGTCGATGTTGGAGATGGACGACCGCGGATTCATCACCGATCTCTCGGTGTGGGCCACGAATCCGGACTGACGATTACTCGTCGCCCGTACGCAGCGTGGCGTTCCAGTCGCCATCGCGGTCGCGCGTGACTTCGACCTGCCACGGCTGGCAGCAGACAGGGCAATCCTGCACGTACGACTGGCGGCTTCCTCCTGCGTCGTCGACATCGAGGTCGACGTCTTCGCCGCAATAGGGACAGCAGAGTGGAATCAGTTCGGACATGGCCTTCAGATGATGCCACGCTGATGCGCGTACGGAATCGCCGTGAGCACGACACCGGCGAGAAACACCAGGAGCGCATTCGAGAACAAATACGGATAGACGATCAGGATCGCTCCGACGATGATGTAGATCGGACTGGACTGCCGTTTTCCGTAGATCATGTAGACGGTCCCGATCGAGCCGAACAGCAGTCCGAAGAAAAGAGTCATTCGCGTTCGCGGCCCGCTTCGCCGCCGTCATCGTAGTATTGATTCAACAGAGGGCATGATGAAAGCACGCAATGCAATCCTGTTGTTCGCAGCACCATTCGCATTCTCCTCTTGCGTCTTCGCCGGCGAGGCGTCGGGCGAGTTCGTGGCGGGAAAGCGGCCGCCGATCAAGCCGCGCTACGCCGCCGCGTTCGAAACGCGCGATCAGCGCGATGGCAGAAAACGAATCGTCGAGGTCGTGCTCTCCGAGGAGCCGGTCGATGTGAGCGCGGCAGTGGCGGAGCTCGATCCGCATGCGAACGTGATCAACCAGAAAGCGTTGTCGGAGCACAATTACGTTCTTTTGTGGGTGCGTCCCGGCAACGATGTCAGCATGAACGCGACCTACGCGGCGACGATGACGCAGTTCGTCGAGATGACTTCCGATCGGATGAAAGCGGAGTTGACAGCGAACACGATGGATCGCGTGGCCGGAAGGATCTTCTCGCCGAAATCGCTGAAGATGGACGCCGAGGCGTACTCGATCGACCTCACGTTCTCGACCGCCGTGACGCACGCGCCAGCGGGAGTGAGACTTCCTGCCGGCGGCGGCGAGCCTGCCCAAGCGTTCCGCGCGTTGCAGGCTGCGATCGCAAAGAACGACTGGGAAGGAATCAAACGCAATGTGACGGCGAAGAATCTGGAGTCGTTCAACGACGCTGATCGCACAGCGAAAGAAAACCTCGACGATGCGGTCCAGACGCTTGGGCTCTGGCTGCCGAAGAAATCCGGCAAAGTGACAGGCGGCGAGTTGCGAGGGGACATCGCGATCCTCGAGCTGCAGTCGGAAGTGTTCGAAGGGCAGGACGGACTCTTTCTGATCCGGATGATTAAAAATGGGCTCTGGCAGTTTGACCGCGCCACGCGGGCCGGATTAATCGACAAGTGATGTAATCTGGGCCAGTCCAAATCGATCCCCGTTCTTACCCCCCATAAAAAAAGCCCCGTCTGTTTTCCCCCCGGGAGTCGCAGGCTATGCCCTGCGTGCACTAGATTTTTTTGAATGGAGGTTTTACCGATGAGATTGCGTCATTCGTTTCTTGCCATTTCCTTTGCCGCCGCCTTCACCTTCGCGTTCTCCGGCGTCGTGCGCGCCGACGAGCATGAAGGCGAAGAGATGAACGTCCACAACCAGACCGGTCACGAAGTCGTCGTGTTCCTCTTCCAGGACGCGGACGTTCACACCAATGAGCATGGTGGGACCCAGTTCGCGCACCTTGCAGACGGCGAGAGCGCAGTCGCTCACGTTCCTCACTGCACGTTCTCGATTCTCCTCGTCGATCACGAAGATATCTGGCACGCCGAGTTTCATGACTGCCATTCGACCGACTTGACGTTCCACGCTGACACCGGTCACGCCAAGAAGCATTAAGACGAGAGTGGCAATTACGAAGCCGCGGCTATCGAGCCGCGGCTTCGATGTAGGCCATGGGGATTGTCAGACGAAGCTCGCCACGTTTCGCCGCAAGATTGTCCAGCGCATCGCGCAGTCGCCCGAAGATGAGCCTTTCACTTCCCGGGACGACCTCTTTCCAGGCGTCGAGAAATCCGAGCTTGATGAAGTGATGATTGAGGAGCGCCGTTCCGTTGGCGAAGCGCATCGCTCCTTCGCGCTCGACGGCGCGCGAGACGCGGAAGCCTCCGCTCTCGAGTAACTCGCGAACTTCACTGATCGTTGCGCGATGCGCGACATGCGCGCGAAGCCGTTCGCGCGCGTCGCTGCCGGCATCGAGCACATCGTCGAAGACTTCATAGAACTCTTTCATGTGACCCTGAAGATTCGTGGTCAGCGCGAGCGTCGCGCCGGTTTTCGCCACGCGGCGGCACTCGCGAATCGCACCGGCGCGATCGGCGAAATTGTTTAGGCCGAGGTTCGAAACGATCAGGTCGAAGGTAGCGCCGGCGAAGGACATTGCCGATGCGGAGCACTCGTGAAGCGTGACATTCGGCGTGGCGCGGCTGGCGATTTTTTCGGCGGTGCGTGCGAGGCCGGCGCTCCATGGATCGACTCCATGAACGTGCGCGCGCGGTCCCAACCTCTCGGCCAGCTCGATCAGCGGAAAGCCCGTTCCGCATCCGACGTCGAGCGCTGTGGTGACGCCGCGCATCGGTACTTCGTCGAGCAGGAGCAACCCAAACATCGCCGACCAGAGTGGGAGCTCGTCGTAGGCCGCAAGAATTTGCGGCGAGGAAAAGTCGGGCTCGAAATCGAGGAAGAGAAGGTCGTCCATAAAATTGGTACCCGCTATCCTCTACCGCATCGCCTCCATCAACCGCACCATATCCTCCGGCAACGACGCCGTGAATTCCATCGCAGCGTCCGTCACAGGATGTGGAATGACGAGAACAGCCGCATGCAGTGCCTGCCGACCGAACGACGCAATCACCTTCTGCAGCTTTTTATCCGGGATGCCGCGCCACTGCGGGCCGGCGTAAACGGGATCGCCGATGATGGGATGGCCGATCGATTTGAGATGGACGCGAATCTGATGTGTGCGGCCGGTGTGAAGACGGCAACGGATGACCGATGCGTGGCGGAGCTCCTCGATCACCGCGTAGTCGGTGACCGCGCGCCGGCCGCCGGCGACGATCGCCATCCGCTTTCGATTGCGGGGATCGCGTGCGATCGGCGCGTCAATCGTGCCATCCGATTTCTGCGGAGTGCCGTAGACGATTGCGATGTACTCCTTCCGCACCGCCTCGGTTCCCCATGCTGCGCTCAGCTTCCGATGCGCCGCGTCGTTCTTGGCGATCACCATGACGCCGCTCGTGTCTTTGTCGAGGCGATGGACGATTCCGGGACGCAACTCGCCGCCGATGCCGCTGAGGTCGTCGACATGAAAGAGAAGAGCGTTGACGAGCGTGCGGTCGGCATGGCCGGCGGAAGGGTGAACGACCAGCCCGGCCGGTTTGTCGACGACGATCAAGGCATCGTCTTCGAAGAGTACCGCGAGCGGGATGTCCTGCGACTCGGCCGAGTAGAGAGAGGGAGGAGGGACGTCGAGCGAGGCAATCTGACCGGCGCTGACGCGCACGGAAGGGCGGCTGGCTACGGCGCCGCCAAGCATGACCTTGCCATCTTCGATGAGCTTTGCGAGGAAACTTCGGCTATGCTCAGAGAGATGCGTGGCCAAGGCTCGATCGAGCCGGTTTCCGTCATCCTGAATCACGAATGTAACGTTCTTCACGGTTTCATCTCATGCTAGAATCGCATAGTTCTTTTGAGAAAGCCCCATCGGCGGGGTGACATTCGGTTCTGATCGTTCGTATTACTCATTCGAAGTTGCATGTTTTTTGGCTGGGCAAGTCGTTAGAATGCGCGTACGCACTTTCCGACCGAGACAGTCTGATTCCAAATACTCGTAGCAAAAGGGGAGAATATGTTCAAAGTGAAACAGTTGGGCGTGGCCGCGGCGGTCGCGTTGTTCGCCGGTGCGGCGATGGCCAGCAACTTCCGTGCTGCCGACCAGGTCTACATTCCGGCAGCCGGCCACGTCGTCGGCGCGGGCGCCACCTTCGTTTCCGATGTCTTCATCTCGAACCTGAGTGATGACTCGGTAGACGTCTCCATCATTCTGTCCCAGACTCCGAATGGTACGCAGATCGCGTTTCCGAAGAAGCTGACGCTTGCGCCGCGCGAGCGCCGCGAGCTTCCCGATTTCATTTCGAACACCCTCGGCCAGTCGAGCGCGTTCGGCCAGGTCATCCTGAATGGTTGCAAGGCGGGCGCGGATTGCACGCCTAGCCCCACGGATGGTCTGAATGCCAACTACCGCAACATCAGCGCCGAAAGCCGCATCTACTCCTTCCCGACCGGCCAGAACCAGGCGACCGCGCCGACGAACGGACAGCTCTTCTCCGGCATCCCCTGGTACAACTTCGTGACCTCCGACGCCTCCGGCGCGGGCCTCGACAAGATCTTCATCACGGGCATTCGCAACACGCCTGCGTTCAAGACCAACATCGGGTTCGTCAATGCCTCGCAGTTCTCGACGACGACGCTGACCGCGACGCTCTTCAGCGGGACGGGAACGCAGCTCGGCCAGAACTCCTTCACGCTCCAGCCGCTGGGTTTCCAGCAGGTCCTGATCGGCAGCGCAACTCTGTTCCCGTCCTTTGCGCAGGCCGCGACGTCGACGAACGTCTACATCGTGATCTCGCAGAGCGGCACGCAGCCGACGGCCGACGCCGCGGCAAATGGTTGTCCGAACGGCTGCCCGGCCTTCTTCGCCTACGGATCGCAGCTCGACAACCAGACGCAGGACGCCACGACGCTCGAGCCGCAGTACTTTATGGCGCTCACGAACAATGCCATCACCTGCATCTACAGCCCGGACATCGCCGCCTGCAAAGCAGGAACGACGATTCATCGCGCTGTGAAGCATCAGTTCTAGTCGTTTCGATTCAGGCTTTTTGCAACGACGGCCGCGCTCACGGGCGCGGCCGTTTTTCTGTCTTTCGCTGCGGAATCGCCGGCATGTTCACGGTGTTGTGACGGCTCGCAGCAAAGTGGTATCATTCGTCAGCTTTCGAGCTTCAACCTATCGAAAGCGGCCGATCGGCCGCTTTTTTTGTTGTCAGGAGATATGAGCGGTTTACCGGAGCGGATCGAGCAGGAAATCGAGACCATCGTTTCATCAGAAGGTCTCGAGCTCGTTCACATTGAGTACAAGAAGCAGGGTCACGGATTCCTGCTGCGGATCGACATCGACAAAGAGGGCGGCGTCACGGTCGAGGATTGCGAGCTCGTCTCGCACCAGGTCAGCGCCTTTCTCGACGTCGATGATGTCGTTCCGGCGGCGTACGAGCTACAGGTTTCATCACCCGGTCTGGACCGGAAGTTTTACAAGCTGTCAGATTACCCGAAGTTCATCGGCCGCCTTGTCCGAGTGAGGACGTCGAAGGCGGTGCGGGGACTTCATGTCATCGTTGGAAGATTGAAAGAGTTCAGCGGCGAGACGATCGTCGTCACGGATCCGATCATGAAAAAGGATCCGGACTACCTCATCCCGCTCGCGGACATCAAAGAGACGCGGTTGGAAGTGGAAATTTAGGTAACGCAGTTGCGAGGTTTCGCGGTCGCGGGGTTCCAAACCGCGGGACCACGAGACCCCGAAACCTCGCTACTCCGGGAGCAGAATGTTCGACGAGAACCTGAGTAAAAACATCAAGGCGCTGGCGTACGAGAAGTCGATCGACGTCGAGCGTGTGTTCAAGGCGCTCGAGGATGCCCTCGCCACCGCCGCGAGGAAGTATTACAAGACCCGCGAACCGATGGAGACGGTCATCGACCGCGTCAGCGGCGGGATGACAATGTACGTCATCAAAGACGTTGTCGTCGACGAGAACGAGATCGAAGATCCGCAGGCGCAGTGGACCGTCGAGCAGGCCCGCAAGATCGATCCCGAGGCCGGCGTCGGCAGCCGTATCCGCCTGAGCTACATCACCAAAGAAGTCGTCGACGTCGTCAAAGACTCGAACACGCAGATCCGCACCTACGAAGCGCAGAAGATCGACTCCGACGTCGAGCAGGGTGATGAAGTCCACATCCCGCTGACGAAGGCAGCCGAAGACTTCGGCCGCATCGCCGCGCAGTCGGCCAAGCAGGTTCTCTATCAGAAGGTGCGCGAAGCGGAGCGCGAGAAGGTCTACAACGAATTCATCGGCAAGGCCGGCGAGCTCGAGAACGGATACGTCAAGCGCTTCGAGCGCGGCGACATGATCATCGATCTCAACGGCAAGACTGAGGGCATCATCCCGCGCTCGCAGCAGTCGCGCGCGGAGCGCTACTCGCAGGGCGATCGCATCAAGGCCGTCATCGCCGAAGTGCATACGCAGCCGAAAGGGCCGCAGGTCGTTCTGTCGCGCACCGATCCGCGTCTCCTCATCAAGCTCTTCGAAATGGAAGTGCCGGAGATTTATGACGGCACCGTCGTCATCAAAGGTGCTGTTCGCGAGCCGGGCGAGCGCGCCAAGATCGCGGTCATGTCGCGCGAGCGCGACGTCGATCCTGTCGGCGCGTGCGTCGGCATGAAGGGATCGCGCGTGCAATCGATCATCCGCGAGCTGCGCGGCGAGAAGATCGACATCATTCCCTGGAACGAAGACATCGTCATCTACGCGCAGAACTCGCTGGCTCCGGCCAAGATCACGCGCGTTTCCGTGACGAGCGACGAGCAGGCCCATCGCCCCCACCTCGACGTCATCGTCGACAACGATCAGCTCTCGCTCGCCATCGGCAAGCGCGGACTCAATGTCCGTCTGGCCGCGGAACTGATCGGCGCGAAGATCGACATCAAGTCGGAGGAAGAAGTCAAAGGCGAAGTCGCCGATGCGCTCAGCGCCATGTTGCAGGAAGCGATGGCCGAGGCGCGTGCGGAGACGAATGTTCACGACATCGAAGAGATGCCGGAAGATTGGGCGAACACGCTCGAAGCGGCTGGCTACGACGATCTCGACTCCGTGATCAACGCGTCAGTCGAAGATCTCACCGCCATCGAAGGCGTCGACGAAGAGATGGCGCAGCAGATGATCGACATCGCTCGCAAACACGAGCAGGTCGAAGAGAGCGAGCCGGAAGGCGACGAAGACGAAGAGAACTACCAGGCATCGGCCGAGGATGGCGAAGAGTCTGCCTCCGAGCCGGAAGATGCGGAAGCACCGCAAGAAGAGGCCCCCGTGGAGTAAAGAAATCGCGAGGTTGCGGGGTTGCTCTGTTTCGGAGCGCGCCTGTGGCTGAACCAGCGCAACGAACAGCAACCCAGGTACGCAGCAACATAGGAATCAGGAGATTCAATGGCGGCAGCAAAAATTCGAGTGAGCGACATCGCAAAGAAGATGGGAAAGTCCGAGAAGGACGTCATCTTCCAGTTGCAGTCGCTCGGCGCCGAGATCAATGACGCAAGTCAGGTCCTCGAGCCAGAGGTCGTTCAGGCGCTCATTACCGGCAAGAAACTGACGATGCGCACGCGCAGCGTCATCATGCGCGAAGACAAGCCACAGGTCGCGGCGAAGAAAGAGGCGGTCCGTCCGCCACGCGCGATCGTGAAGCCAACCCCGCGTCCGAAACGCGAGGTGCCTGTCGAAGAGCCGCAGGTCGCTACGCCGCCGCCCACGGTGATCATCCCCGAGTTTGTCGAAGCGGTCGAAGCAGAAGAGCGTGCCGCGAAAGAGGCGCCGCCCGTTGCTCCGAAGCCGCGGCCTGCCGCACCACCACCGCCGCCCGTTGCCGAACCGCCAGCGCCTGCGATGCCGATCGCTGCCGCTCCCGCTGCCCAACAGCCGGCTGCACCCACACCAATACCAACGCACGCACACGCCGCGCCGCCGCCGGCTGTAGGACCAGGCCGCACGGGTCCAACAGGTCCGCGCGCGCGCGCTCCACAACCTGCACGTCCCAACTACGCCGGTCAGCAAACGGTTGCTCGTCCGAGCTACAGCCCCGGCTCGTCACCTCGTCCATCATCCGGCCCCGGCGGACCTCGCCCCGGCGCTCCGATGGGCGCTCGTCCCAGCGGTCCCGCAGGTGCTCGTCCGCCGATGGGCTCGCGTCCGTCCGGTCCTGGCGGTCCGCGCCCCAGCGGTCCGATGGGCGCTCGTCCTTCTGGTCCCGGCAGTTTCCGTCCCGGCGTCGGACGTCCGGGCGCTGGTGCGCCACCGCCGCCGCCTCCCGGCACGTTGCCGGGCGGTGCGATGGGACGCAGCAAAACGCGTCGTCCTGACGGCAGCGAAGATCTTTCACCGAAGAAAAAAACGACCGGCAAACGCGGCAAGAGCGAACGTCCGGCCGAAGTCGACAACGAGTTGTTCACGAAGGGTCCCTTCTCCGGAACCCAGATCATCAACGATGACCTCGGCCCCGACATCGTCATGCCGGAGACGGATGAGGATGGACGTCCGCGCGTTCCGTCGAATCGCCGCGACGTCCGCAAGCAGCAGGCTCCGGTCTCGGGCAAGGTTCTGAATTTCAATCGCCCCACGACGAAGATTCCTCTCAGCGAGGGCGCGACGGTCAAAGAGCTGGCCGACAAACTCGGCATCAAAGCGAACGATCTGATGAAGCACCTTCTGATGAAGAAGGGCCTCATGCTCTCGATCAACGCCCCCCTCGGCGCCGAGCTCGCGCTCGAGATCGCGAAAGAGCTCGGCATCGACGCGGAGATCGTTTCGTTCGAAGAAGCGGTCGAATTGGAAGCAATGGAAAAGACCGGCGCGACCGGCTCAACGCCGCGCGGTCCGGTCATCACCGTCATGGGTCACGTCGACCACGGCAAAACGTCGCTCCTTGACGCCATCCGCGAAACGAACGTCGCGGGCGGCGAGGCGGGCGGCATCACGCAGCACATCGGCGCGTATCACGTCGAGAAGCGCGGACGGAAAATCGTCTTCCTCGATACTCCGGGCCACGAAGCGTTCACGATGATGCGCGCACGCGGCGCCAAGGTGACGGACATCGTCATCCTCGTCGTCGCTGCGGACGACGGCGTCATGCCGCAGACGAAAGAAGCAATCGATCACGCGCGTGCCGCGAAGGTGCCGATGATCGTCGCCATCAACAAGATCGACAAGCCGAACGCCAACATCGACCGCGTCAAACGCGAGCTCGCGGAGAACGGCGTGCAGGTCGAGTCGTGGGGCGGCGAGACGGTTTCCGTCGAAGTCTCCGCGACGAAGAAGCAGGGCATCGACGAACTGCTCGACATGATCCTGCTCACCGCCGACATCCTCGACCTCAAAGCATCGCCGGAGATCGGAGCGAAAGGCGTCGTCCTCGAAGCGAAGAAAGAAGCAGGCCGTGGCATCGTAGCCACCGTTCTCGTGCAGGACGGAACGCTGAAGATTGGCGACGCGTTCTTCTCCGGCGCGACGTCGGGCCGCGTCCGCGCGATGACCGACGAGCGAGGCAAACGAATCAACGAGGCCGCGCCCGCCACGCCGGTGCAGCTTACGGGATTCGATGACGTTCCGAACGCCGGCGATTCACTGCAGGTCGTCGACGAACAGACGCAGGCCCGCATGATCGGCCAGATGCGCCAGGAAAAAGCACGCGAGCTTTCTCATGGCAAGACGTCGCGCATGTCGCTCGATCAGTTGTTCGCGCGCATGCAGTCAGGCACCGCGAAAGAGCTCAACCTCATCCTCAAAGCCGACGTGCAGGGATCGGTCGAAGTGCTGGCCGACACGATGCGCAAGATGTCGACGTCCGAGGTCAAGGTCAACGTCATCCACTCATCGGTTGGTGCGATCTCGACCAACGATGTTCTCCTCGCCACCGCATCCGACGCAATCGTCGTCGGCTTCAACGTTCGTCCGGAGCGTTCGGCCGGCGAGTTGGCGGAGAAGGAAGGAGTCGACGTCCGGCTCTACACGGTCATCTATAACCTGGTCGACGAGATCAGGCTGGCCATGACGGGTCTTCTCGATCCGAAGTTCCAGGAAGTCTTCCAGGGCCGCGCCGAGGTTCGCTCGACGTTCAAGGTTCCGAAGGCGGGAATCATCGCCGGCTGCATGGTCACCGAGGGACTCATTCCTCGCGCGGCCAGCGTCCGCTTGCTGCGCGACAACCGCGTCATCCTCGAAGGGAAGATCAGCTCGCTGCGCCACTTCAAGAACGATGTCTCCGAGGTTCGCCAGGGTTTCGAGTGCGGCATCGGCATCGAGAAGTTCCAGGACATCAAGATCGGCGACATCATCGAGGCGTTCAAAGTCGAGCAGCTCGCATCAGTGTTGGCGTAGAAAGCAGGGACGAGGGAGATGAGGCAGGGACGAGGGCTAGGTTTGCGCAAGCCTTCGTAACTCACTCTCTTGATCCCTGGCCTTTGATCTTGATTTTTGTCCGTTGTCCACTATCAATTGTCAATTGTCCCCGATTTCCCTCGTCCCTCGTCCCTCGTCCCTGACTCAACCCCTGACTCACCGCCCTGACTCATGATCGTCGCTGTCGCTCTCTTCGAATTGCATATCGAGTTCGCGCAGTCGCTGAAGGAAAAGCGCATGGTCGTGCGCAGCCTTCGCGCGAAGCTGCGCGATCGGTTCGAGATCTCTGCGGCCGAGGTGGCGCTTCAGGATGTGCACCAGCGCGCACGCATGGCGATCTCGTTCGTCACAGGCGGACGCACGGTAGCCGAGGGGATGCTGGAAAGGATCCAGACATTCATCGACTCGAACACCGACGCGACGCTCGCAGGCTGGACGAGCGAGCTTCTCGATTTTGATGAGGATGCGGGGCTGTGATTCTTTGCGGGAGTCGTAGGCTGATCGGGAGTCGGGAGTCGTAAAAGGGTTTTTCTCCGACTCCCGAGTCCCGACACCCGAAAACCGACACCCGCACCTACGGCCTCGTAGTCGCTCCGATCGTGATGTGCAGTTCGACCGCGTCGCTCAGCACGCCCGGCACCGCGCCCCAACGCGCGCCGAGGACACCGTAGTCGCGTCGATTGATCGTGAACGTCGTTTCGAAGCCGGCCATCCGTCCGATGCTTGGGATCTCGTGAGTCCCTAGCGAGATCACCGGAAAGCGGACGCGCCGCGTGATGCCGTGAATGGTCAGGTTGCCGCTCACGAAGTTGTGATCGACCGACGTGCTATGAAACTCGAGCGAGGGATAGCGGGCGGCGTCGAGAAAATCTTCGCCGGTCACGGTCTGATCGCGAGCGCCGTTCTTCGTATCGAGGCTTGCCGTCTTCGCGACCACGTCGATGCGGGATGCCTCGGGATGCGACGGGTCGTAGAGCAGCGTGCCATTGAAATCGCGGAAGATGCCTTCCTCCTTCAGCACTCCCCACTTCACGATCGAGAAGCGGATGCTGGTGTAGACCGGCTTGACGTAGTAGCGCGCCGGCTCCGCGCAGAGCGGCATCGCGAAGAGGAAGAGCAGTGCGGCGCGTTTCATTTCGTACCTACCCGAAAGTCGCGCGTGCAATGCAGCACCCCTGTTGTGTCGCGCTGTAGCGGGCGAATGCCGGCGAATGTTCCGCCAACGCCATCCTTCGCAATCATGGCCGGCGTCAGGTTCCGATCGCCTGCGAACTCGAGAATCTCCCATTGATCCTTGCCATCGGCACGAATGTGGATGTGCATGTGTGCGGGCGCTCCACCACCCGGATATCCGCCCGGCTTGATCGTGTCAATGCGATAGCTGCCGTCCGACGCGGTGACAAGCCGGCCCCAAAGACGCGCCGCGACGTCGGGATTCGGACCGTGGGCACCCTCGGCGAGATAAATGCCGTGCGCGTCCGTGTGGTGCACTTCGATGACCACGCCTCCGCGCGGTTTCCCATCGCGGCCCAGCACGTGGCCGGTAACGATGAGCCGTTCTCCCGGCTCCTGCGGACCGGCGATTCGCACGTACGACGTTAGTCCCGGGCTGCCCTCCGCTCGCGTGCAGCCAAGGAGTAGCGATCCGCAGAGAATCGTCAGAATGTTCAGTGAGATGAAGTTTCGCGTCATGATTGAGTCTCCCTTGATTGGAAGACGTGGCGATGACGATGACCGTTAACGTGTTAACACTTCGGGCGCGGCCTGCGTCCTACAGGCGCTGATGTCCGTCCGCACCGACGCCGAGCTCGTTCTCGCCGCACAGGCGGGCGATATCCCATCGTTCGAAATGCTCTACGTGAAATACGCGCCGGTCGTGCACTCGATCCTTCTGGGACGGTTGCCTCCTGCCGATGCTGATGACGTGACGCAAAACGTGTTCATGTCCGCGCTGACGAAACTCTCCATGCTCCGCGACCCCGCCGCATTCGCAGGTTGGATTGCCACGTCTGCGCGTCACGCTGCGGAGGATCTTCGGCGGCGGTCCGTCGAGACGGTTGAGATCGACGAGAAATACGCAACGCAGTCGACGCAGAGCGATGACGCGGACGCTGCGCATGCGCTCGATGCGATCCGCGCGCTTCCCGCCGCATATCGCGAAACGCTGATGCTGCGGCTCGTGGAAGGAATGTCGGGACCTGAAATCTCCGCGCGTACCGGCCTCACGCCCGGATCGGTGCGCGTGAACCTTCATCGCGGCATGCAGATGCTGCGCGATGCGCTGGGCGGGAGTGCCTCATGAAAAACGATTACCTGTGGGACGGCAGCGGCGATCCCGAACCTTCGGACGCCGACATCCGCAAACTTGAAGAACTGCTGGGCCGGTATCGAAGCGCCGCGCCGATGCCGGATTTTCGTCGCGTGGCGGTCCTTCAGCGACGACGGTGGCCGATGGTCGCCGCGGCTGCCGCTGCCATCATCGCGGCCGTGATCACTTCGATGTTTCTGCTTCGGCCACGGGCGAGCGAGTGGAGAATTACGGCGATCGAGGGCATGCCCTCGATTCCCGATCGCTCCCTCCGTTCCGGCGATGTACTACGGACGGACGCGGCGTCGCGTATCCGCATCCAGTCGCGCAGCATTGGTGTCATCGACGTCGGCCGCGGGTCGACGGTGCGCCTGATCGAGAGCCGCAAGGGGCGGCAACGAATCGCGCTCGACGTAGGTGTGATCCATGCGCGGACGACATCGCCGCCGGGCGTCTTCGTCGTCGACACGCCGAGCGCTCGCGCCATCGACCTCGGCTGCGAATACGAGCTCTCGATCGCTCCGGGAGGAAGGGGAGAGCTGCATGTGATTTCCGGGTGGGTCGATCTCACGCGGCAATGGGAGCAATCGCTCGTTCCGCAGGGAGCGTCGGCGCAGGTCGGCCCGCAGGGTCAGATCTCCGCTCCCGTTTTCGACGACGCCGATCCCCGCTTCCGCGTTGCCGTGCGCGAGTTCGCGCAGAAGCACGACCTCGCGACGATTCTCACGCTCGCGCGCAAGCGCGATGCCTTCACGCTGCTCAATCTTTTCCGTTTGACGACGCCCGACGAGAGCACGCGCCTCTACGATCGACTCAACGAGCTCGTGCCCGCGCCACTGCCGGTGCGCCGCGAGGCGGTCCGCAACTGGCAGCCGTCCGCCACCGAGCTGTGGTGGCGTCCCGTCGTCGCTGCCAGCGGTCTCCGCGAGATCAAGAAAAAGAAAGGGATGCTCGACGGGCTCTGAGTTGTTATCCTCGCCGCCTGATGCGCAAAACCCGCAGAACATCCCGCGTCGGCGAGTCGGTCCGCGACGCCCTCGTCGAAGTCTTCCGCTTCGAGCTGACCGATCTTCCCCTCGGCCTCATCTCGATCACCGGTGTCGAAGTCAGTCCCGATCTTCATTTCGCGCGCGTGTTCCTCAGCGGTCTGAATGAGAAGGAAACGAAGGACATGGTGGCCGAGCTTCATCAGCGCCGCGGCTTCATCCGCTCGCAGCTCGGCAAACGGATCCGCCTGCGATCGACTCCCGAGCTCGATTTCAAATTCGATGAGACCGCGATGCGCGCGGGCCGGATCGAAGATCTGCTGAGCGACATCAACAAAGAGCCGAAAAGCGGCGACGACGACGAATCGTGAGTTCGATCACTCTTTGACGAACACGTTCTTCCGGTAGTGCGCCAGTTCCGCGATCGACGCCTCAATGTCGGCGAGCGCGCGGTGCACGTCATCCTTCTTCGGGAGCTTGTACTTCTCGCCGTACCACTCATTGACGAGCACTTTGATCGTGCTGACGTCGACCGTGCGGTAGTGCAGGAACGCATCGAGCTGCGGCATGTACTTGGCGATGAACCGCTTGTCCTGTCCGATCGAGTTGCCGCACAGCGGAGCCGTCTTCGCGTAGCAATACTTCTTCACGAACGCCAGCGTCTGCCGCTCCGCTTCTGCCGTGCTGACGCCTTCGGTGAGCACGCGCTCGATCAATCCGCTCTTCTTGTGCGTCCGCCGGTTCCAGGCATCCATCCCGTCGAGCACGGCTTTCGATCGCCGCATCGCCAGCACCGGCCCGCGCGCGATGACTTCGAGATCGTAGTTGGTGATGATCGTCGCGATCTCGAGCAGAACGTCTTTCGCCGGATCGAGGCCCGTCATCTCGCAGTCCATCCAGACGAGATGCTTCTTGCTTCGTTTTGATTTCGGTGATTGCGCCACGTGGCCTCCGGTTCGATGTTTCCTCGCTGCGAAGGCGAAGGATACTGGAGCTGCTTAGGTGAATCATGGATGCATCAAATGATGTATGATTGATACATCGAAAGGGCACGGTATGCGCACGACCATCAATCTCGACGAACAGTTGATCGCAGAAGCCCGGCGGATGACGGGAACGCAGGAGAGGACGGCCCTGATTCATGAAGGGTTGCGGGCACTGATCGCCAGAGAAAGTGCCCGGCGTCTTGCCAGGCTTGGTGGAAGCGACTCTCGCGCAAAAGCACCCAGAAGGCGCCGCGTTTCGTGATCATCGTGGACACCTCCATCTGGATCGATCATCTCCACAAGGCGGTTAGTGTGCTCGCCGATTCTCTCGAAAACGGTGAAGTCGCAACGCACCCATTCGTGATCGGCGAGATAGCATGTGGCGATATAGCCCGGCGCCGGGAAGTGCTCGATCTGCTCTCGACCCTTCCGTCCGCCGTGGTGGCCACCGACGAAGAAGCGCTCCATTTCATCGAACACTATGACCTGATGGGAAAAGGAATCGGCTACATCGACGCCCACCTTCTCGCCTCTGCGATGCTCACGAATGCCGCACTCTGGACCCGCGACAAAAGACTGAACGCAATCGCGGCCAATCTGCAGATCGAATTCGCGAGCGCTTGATTCGCTGACGAGCCCAGACGAAGCTGCGAAGAATGCTCACGTCACGAGTTGATTTCAGTGTCGGTGATTTTGGCGGTGGCCCTCAGATCGCGGCGAGCCGCTCGATCGTATCCGGATACTGCTTGACCATGTTGATCAGCAGTGCGGCCTGCGCGTTTGGTCTGGCACGACCTTGTTCCCAGTTTTCGAGCGTGCGAGCGTTGGTTCGAAGATACGCGGCGAACAGGGCACGCGACAGTCTGAGGCCTTCACGGAGCCGGATCAGTTCTTTTGGCGTGATCTTTGGCGCAGCCTTGTAAGCGAGCCTATGCGTGCGCAACGTACGCTTGCCATCGCGCGAATCTGCGAGAGCGGCCACACCTTCGCTCAGCTCATCGAACAGGTCGCGACGCGGGGCGCGCTTTGGAGCCGTCTTGACGTTCGTTCTCACGTTTTTCTCCTTGCTCGCAACTCAGTTTTGATCATGACTTTCAGTGCCCTTCGTTGCTGTGGCGTCAGATCTTCCATCTGGTCCTTGTCGTAGAGAGTGAAGAGCCAGAATTCGAAGCCTGAGACCCACCAGTAGTAGATGACTCGAAGCCCGCCGCGCTTGCCCTTTCCACGTCTCTGATCGGCGAATCGCAGCTTGCGAAGTCCTCCCGTATCCGGAATCAACTCCCCCGCCTGCGGATGACTCATCAGGAGATTCTGAAGCGCCAGCAGACCGTCGTCATCGAGGTATTCGGGCCGATGGCGCTCAAAGGCCGGCAGCTCGACAAAGACGGCCTTCATGATGGGGATTATACGCAAGTTGCGTATAGGCGCAAGTTGGAGGGCTGATTCGCTGACGAACCCCTCGGAGATCGACTATCCTTCGCCCCCTTATGCCACCACCCCAGCCCCGCGTCGATGGCCTGCTGCTGCTCGACAAGAAAACAGGAATCACCTCTCACGATGCCGTCGAACAATTCCGGCGGCGCTCCCGCATCAAGAAAGTCGGACACACCGGCACACTCGATCCGCTCGCAACCGGGCTGCTCGTTCTCTGCGTCGGGAAAGCCACGCGGCTGCAAGCCTATTTGATGGGAATGGAGAAGGTGTACGAAGGCGTCATTCAGTTTGGTTGGGCGACCGATTCGTACGATGCCGCCGGCACTCCAGCCAGCGAGCCGAAGGAAGTCAACGTCGAGCACATCGACTTCAAGCCGCTGATCGCTCCCTTTCTCGGCGCGATCGAGCAGATGCCGCCGCAGTTTTCGGCGAAGAAAGTGGGCGGCGTGCGCGCATACGAGCTGGCGCGCAAAGGCGAAGTCGCTGCCCTCACGCCAAAGGCAGTAACCGTCTACGAGTTCGAGATCGTTAGCGTGATGGGATCGACGGCGCGCTTTCGCGTACGCTCATCGGCCGGAACCTATGTCCGCTCGCTGGCCCACGAGTTGGGTGAGGCCGCCGGAGTACCCGCGCATCTCAAAGAGCTGCGGCGGACTGCCATCGGAAACTTTCGCATTGAAGACGCGCTGTCGTACGAAGCGCTCGAAGGTGCGCCGGCCGATCAGTTGTTGGCCACGCCGCATTTCCAAACGCTCTCCGAGGTTGAGTTGCCGCTGCCGAGATTGCGGATCGACTGGTCGCAGCAGGGGAAGATGATGCGCGGTCAATCGGTGATCATGACTCCGTCGCAACCCGTTCAGATCGGACATCTTCTCGCCCTCGGCAATCCCGAGGATCAGTTGGTGGCGATCGGCGAGGTGGTGAATGTGCTCCGCGAGGGCGGGCCGGTCGAAGTGAAACCGAAGGTCGTGCTGGCTGGATGAGGGTGTCGCGTCTCGGGAGTCGGAGTCGGAGAGGCGGCTCAACTCGCGGACAACTCATATAATCGCGCCCGTATGTCGAACCGGACGGAGCGCGATTTCGCGGATCAGGGGCGCGAGCCTTCGCGGCGCCGATTCATGATCGCAGGCGAGCACGTGATCCTGCGCGCGTTCGAGCGCGACGATGCGGAGCGCTGCTACCGCTGGATGAACGATCCGAACATCGTGCGGACGCTGAAGACGCGCTACCCGATCGCGTTTCAGAACGAGATCGAGTGGCTCGACCGCGCCATGAACGCAAGCACGGTCGAGCGGCACTTCGCCATCGAGCGCCGCGACGACCGCACGCATATCGGGAACGCTTCGATTCACGATATTGACTGGGTTTCGCAGGCTGCGTGGTTCGGGCTGTTCATCGGCGAGCCGACGGCGTGGAATCGCGGTTTCGGCGGGGACGCCATCCAGACACTCGTCCGCTTCGCCTTCGACGAGATGAACCTCGGCAAATTGCGCATCAACGTCTTCGACTACAACGATCGCGCGAAGCATGTTCTGGAAGCGCTCGGCTTCGTGCAGGAGGGTTGTCTTCGCCGCGACTTCTTCCGCGAAGGCACGTACCACGATATCGTGATCCTCTCGAAGTTTCGGGAAACTGAGAAAGGATCTCCGGTCATCCCGAGCGTTTCGTAGCTCTTTTCTTAAGAGAGACGGGTTCACGCGGAGACGCGGAGGACGTGGCGTCTTTTTCTCCGCGTCCTCCGCGTCTCCGCATGAAACGGTTTTCTTCGACTGTTGCCTTCGAGTCCGATCGAGCACATAGACTCAGGATAGACTTCACCTAAATGAGCGACCGAAAGATACGAGTATTGATTGCAAAACCCGGTCTCGACGGGCACGACCGCGGCGCGAAAATCATTGCCCGCGCGCTACGCGACGCCGGCATGGAAGTGATTTACACCGGCCTGCGTCAGACGCCCGAACAGATCGTCGCGGCCGCCGTGCAGGAGGACGTCGACGCCATCGGGCTCTCGATCCTGTCCGGTGCGCACAACGTCCTCTTTCCCGAAATCATGCGCCTATTGCAGGAAGAGGATGCCGCGGCCATCGTCGTATTCGCTGGCGGTATCATTCCGGAGAAAGACATCCCGAGGATGAAAGAGATCGGCATTCGTGAGATCTTTCTTCCCGGTACACCGACGTCGGCCGCCGTCGAAGCCATACGGCGCGCGGTCAACGTCTAGATCACGAAAAAAGTTTTCAGGGGGATTTTCATGAAACGTACGTTGCTGTTTGTCATTACGGTTTTGCTTCTTGCTCCTGCTGTGTTCGCTGAGACGTTTCGTTGCGAGTCCAAAGACAACCGGCGCCACGAGTGCTCCTTTGACTCACAGGGCCGCGTCGAGATCCTGCGTCAGGTCAGCATCTCCGACTGCATCGAAGGAAGTACCTGGGGCCGCGAAGGACGCCATCGCGTTTGGGTGAGCGACGGCTGCCGCGCCGACTTCGTCGTCCGCCGCGACCGCGACGATGATCGCGGTGATCGACGCGATCGTCGTGGACGCCTGATTACCTGCGAGTCCGATTACGACTCGCGGCACCGCTGCACTGTGGACACCGAAGGTGGCGTTCGCCTTTCACGCCAGTTGAGCCGCACGAATTGCGTTCTGAACCGCACGTGGGGTTACGACAGCCGCGGAATCTGGGTGAAGAACGGCTGCCGCGCAGAGTTCTGGGTCGGACGCTGAGCAGAGGTGACGCTCCGGGCATGAATCGCGTCCGTCCGACGAGAGAATGGTCTCGGCCTCTCTCGGCCAGGACGGGCGCTCATTTGCCTGGTATTGGCAACGCGAACGAGTCAGCGACGCGACTACGACCGCGGGCTCTTTTCGGCATTCCCGAGATCGGCAGTTCGACCACGACCACTGGGCTTCGGTCGCGTATCATTTCGATCTCACCGTCCAGCTCTCCGACTCGTTCATGAACACAGGAATGTCCACTCCTGACGCGTGAAACGCGCTCGGCCTTCACGAAGTGTGCGGCGGTGATTCCAGCCACCGTTTTTGTTTTCCGGCCGGATGAAGAGATAGCTGGTATCTCCAGTTCCCTGGGCAACCGGCTGATGTTGTCGGGCCATCTGCGCGATTCAGCTTCGCCAGCGCACAACGCCTGGAATAGGAGAAGGACTGCCGACGGCTCCCTGATTCTGGACCTTGGAATCCGCATAGCATATGTTCAGTGAGGCGGTAAATCGATAATGCCGTCCGTATCCGTGGCATTGAGTCGAAGATAGGAGTTTGTCCTACGGCGAAATAGGACATGGAAGCGATACGAGAAACCGGTTTGCTGGTATCAATGTCGCCAGGTCCGATAGCCGCGAAAGTCGACGATCATCTGCCAGAGCGAGCTTGGGAAGGGAAGTCGCTTCAGTCTGGCGCTTTAGACATCCACTATGTGTTCACGGTTCCTCATTGTCGACGACGATCCAGTTGACGTTCATCTCCTCGGGCTTCTCCTTCGAGCCTTAGGTCACCAGGCGACGCTCGCCCTCGACGGAGCTTCGGCATTGCGCGAGTCGGGCGCGCAAGTACCCGACCTCGTGCTCTGCGATATCCAGATGCCGGAGATGGACGAGTTCGAAGTGATGCGGTCGATGCGGCACGACGAGCGTCTGGCGAACACGCCAATCCTCGGACTGACCGCGCTGGCTATGGTCGCCGATCGCGAAAAGATTCTCGGTGCGGGATTCGACGGCTACATGACGAAGCCGATCACTCCTGAGACCTTCGTTCAAGAGGTGGAGAAATATCTCACGGCGCCCCCAAAGCGCGCCGCGATCACGCGGGAGGCTGCGGTTGCCGAGGCAGTGCCTGGCACCTCCCGGCCTGAGGTTTCCGGATATGTGCTCGTCGTCGACGACGTTCCGGAGAATCTCCATCTGATTCGGCATCTTTGCGTTTCTCTCGGTCGCAGAGCTCGCACCGCCACGAACGCACATGAGGCGTTGGAGATTGCCCGGGCGGCAAAGCCGCGGCTGATCATCTCTGCTATTCATATGCCGGGGGGAGATGGGTTTGCCCTCCTTGACCAGGTGCGGTCGGATCCGCTTCTGGTGAATGTTCCGTTCGTGATCATCTCGTCGAGCGGGGTGACTCCGGAGGAGGAGCGGCGGGCTCTTGCCGGCAACGTCGAGAAGATTCTGCTGCGCCCTCTCGACGCGGAAGAATTGCTCGATCATCTCGCTCAGTGGATACCTGCGGAGCGCGAGCGATGAATCGAATTCTGATTCTCGACGACCGTCCGATCAATCGTCAATACCTCAGCACCCTTCTTTCCAACAAGGGCTTCGAAACACGCGAGGCGAGCGATGGCCGTCAGGGCCTTGTCGTTACTGGAGCGTGGAAACCGGATCTTGCGATCGTCGATCTCGATATGCCTGTGATGAACGGGATCGAGTTTGTCCAGCATTTGCGCCAGCACCGGGATCTGGCTTCGATCCCCATTATTTTCTATACCGCCAGTTATCAGGAGAGCGAAGCGAATAAGACCGCCGAGGAGTGGGGCATTCAGTATGTTCTGATCAAGCCGAGTGAGCCGGAGGCCATTCTGGCGATGGTTGATCGGGCCTTGGGAAGGTCCGCGCAGCCGCACGTAACGGGCGTCGTACGCGGCACCACCGATGCCGATTTCGCCCAGCTGCAGTCAGGCGTACTGCGTATGGCGGCCCTGGTCGAGCTGCAGCTCGAGATCGCCGCACAAGAAAAGCCGTCCGACATTCTGAAGATCCTGTCGCGAGCAACGCGAAACATCGTTTCATCGGAGTACAGTTTCATCGCTATTCTCGACGATACGAGAGCGCTTGGCTTCTGGAGTCCGGGAAAGGAAGTTCCGACGTTTCCGTTAGAAGATCAAGGATGGCCCCCCGGCTGGCCGGACCGCGTCAAGGAGCTGATGAGGGAAGCGCTTCCAATTCGAGCCACGGAGACCCTCAACTCGGAGATCTGCGCTCTCTGGCCCGTCAACGTTCGGAACTGTCTCGGCGTGCCGTTCCGAACTGCAGAGCGCGTCTACGGATGGGCGAGTCTCATGAATAGACGCGATCTCCTTGATTACTCCCTTGAAGACGAGCGAATGCTGCTGACGATGGTTACCCAGGCGGCTCTGGCGTACGAGAATCTCCTGCTGGCCGAGAAAGTTGGAGCGTCGGAACAGCGTTTCCGCGCGCTCGTAGAAAACAGTGTCGACGGCATTCTCGTCCTGGGCCGCGACGCGACGATCGTCTATGCCAGTCCTGCGATCACACGAATCCTTGGATATGACGTTGACGCGGTCACGGGAACCAACGGACTGGCCCTGGTTCACAGCGAAGACCGTCCCCATGTGCTGGAGAGGATCGGTGCCGTTCTGGATGAACGATCGAGACCGGTCATTTCCGAGTGGCGCGCGCTCCACCGCGACGGATCGTGGCGCTACATCGCTGCACTGGGAAGTAATGCAATCGATGACCCGGCTGTTCGCGGAATCATTCTGAACTATCGCGATGTGACCGAACAGCGGCTTGCAGCGGAAGCTCTCGATCGGATGCGACGGCAAGGCGAATTGATTCTGCAATCGATCGCTGACGGCGTGCTTGGAATCGACCTCGCCGGCAACATCATCTTCTGCAATCCGGCGGCAGCAGCAATGCTTGGCTGGGTTTCCTCGGAACTCGTTGGTCTTTCCGCCCATGAGACGATGCACCACTCCACCAGGGATCGAGCTCCGCTTCCCAGAGCCCGTTGCCCAATTCATGCTCCGAGGACGGACGGAATCGTGCGCACTGGCCCAGACGATCTCGTCTGGCGTAAGGACGGCTCCTCGCTGGAGGCCGACTACGTCGCCACTCCCATGCGAGATGGCGAGGGAAAGATCATCGGCGCAGTAGAGGTCTTCCGCGACATCACCAATGACAAGATGTTGAAACGTAGGTTCGAGCAGGCGGTCCGCGTCGACTCGCTGGGACGAATCGCGGCGTCCGTAGTCCATGAGTTCAACAATGTCCTGATGGGTATCCTGCCATTCGCCGAAGTCATTCATCGCGGCGGCGCCGGGGAAGAGCAGTTGCGAAGGGCGGCATCCCAGATTCTCAGCTCGGTCGCACGCGGCAGAGGAATCACGCAGGATATTCTGCGCATCACGAGAAAGACCGAGCCGTCTAAACAGGCGGTTGACGTGACGGACTGGCTGGAGCAGATCGCGTCTGAGATTCGAGCTCTCGTTGGCGAGAGGATCAGCGTTGAGGTCCGTGTTCCCGCGGAGCGTGCTCTCAGCATGCGGTGCGATCCCTGGCAGGTGCAGCAAGTGCTTACAAATCTAGCACTGAACGCCAGGGATGCAATGCCGGCGGGCGGAGTGATCACCCTCGCTGCCGAGCGGCACGGGAGACGTATCCACCTGATCATCGCAGACAACGGCTCCGGTATATCGCCGGAGACTCTACCTCATATTTTCGAGCCGCTATTTACGACCAAGCGCTCCGGGTCAGGGCTTGGACTCGCCGTCGCGCATCAACTCGTCGTTTCCAACGGCGGCACCATCACTGTGCAGAGCTCGACGGATCAAGGTACCCGGTTTCAGATTGACCTTCCAGTAGACCCGGAGGTGGCGCTCAACGACACCCCGAATTTTGAGGCCGGAGGCGAGAGTCCCAACATTGATGTTCGGGAGTGACTGGAGAGCGGCGCCTGCAGCGTTCTGCTCTGGCTCGGGAGCCTTGGTGAGGATGCGATGCAGATCCTGAAGGGCGCCGTCACCCGTATCGTGCCGGCCCTGCGAGCATACGGCAAGCAGCCGAGGGATTACCGCTGCGGGAGTCGTGACTTGCGGATTGGAGTAATGTTGAATCCTGAGAGTTTCCTATGACGCGAATCGTCATCGCCGATGACCACGCGGTCGTCCGCAGAGGACTGCGGCAACTCATCTCCGAAGCGGAAGGGCTGACGGTAGTCGCCGAGGCTGCCTCGGGCGACGAATTGCTGACCGTTCTTCGCTCGCGTCCTGTTGATGTCGTAATCCTGGATCTCAGCCTCGGCGTTCGAAGCGGTCTGGATCTCCTCAAACATATCAAGAGCGAGTCACCCCGTTTGCCAGTCATCATTCTGAGCATGCATCCAGAGGATCTGTTTGCCGTGCGCGCGCTGCGGGCCGGAGCCTCCGGCTATGTAGAAAAGAACAGTGCTCTGGAGGAGTTGCTTACGGCAATTCGGCGAGTGGCCCGCGGGGGAACGTATGTGAGCGCGCAAATCGGCGAGAAGATCGCCGCCGATATCGCAAGAGGAGGTGCAGATGTCCTGCCCCATGAACGCCTCTCCGATCGCGAATTGGATGTTCTTCGTCTTCTCGGCTCGGGAATGTCTGTCACAGAGATCGCCCATACCCTGAACCTCAGCGTGAAAACCGTAAGTACGCATCGCACCCGCGTTCTTGCCAAGACCGGTTTTCGCAACAATGCCGACATCGTCGAATACGTAATTTCCCATGGACTTCGCTGAGACACGTGCGATGCACCGCCTACCGATCCTTGTGCTCGCAATCGTTTCGATTGCAGCAGTAGCGCAGGCTGCCGGACAGAAGCCACGGACCATCCGGGTCGTGATGGACAACGCCGATGCACCCTACGTGTTTCGATCGGACAAAGGGAGGTTGCAGGGAGTACTCATCGATCAATGGCAGGCATGGGAAAGGAAGACTGGGATCAAAGCCGAGATCCACGCGATGGACTGGGGCAAGGCAATGCAGGGCATGCGCGCAGGCGAGTTCGACGTGATCGATTGCATCGTCGAGACGCCCGAGCGCCGAGCCTACTTGGATTTCACGAAGGAATATGCCGAGGTCGAGGCTTCGATCTTCTTTCGCGACGACATCGCCGGTGTTACGGATCTCGCGTCGCTGAGAGGGTTCCCGGTCGGGGTCAAAGTGGGGGACCAGCATATTGACAAACTCAGACAGAACGGCGTCACGACACTGGTCCAGTTTCGAAACAACAGCGAGATCGTCGAGGCGGCGAAACAGCACAAGATCAATGTCTTCCTGAGCGATGCGCCGTCGGCGTTCTATCTGTTGAACAAAATGGGAATCGCGGCCGATTTTCGGCGCTCAGCGCCGATATTCCGCGACCAGTTGCGGCGGGCGGTGCGCAAAGGGGACACCGCCATGCTACGGACCGTGTCAGAGGGCTTTGCCGCCATCGATCCAGACGAGTTGCGACAAATCGACCAGAAATGGTTTGGCAGGGTGATCAATAGCTACCTCGACCTGAATCGCTACGGGCGGTATCTCGGCTATGCCGGCTACGTGGCTGGAATGGCGCTCGTGCTCATCGCGGCGCTGGCAGTATGGAATCGCACCCTCACAAGAAAGATCATGCAACGGACCGAGGCATTGGCTGAGAGCGAAGAACGCTTCCGCCAGATTGCCGAAAATATCCAGGAGGTCTTCTGGCTGACCACGGCCAATTTCAGCAAGAGCCTTTACATTAGCAGCGCGTATGAGGCTGTCTGGGGCCGATCCCGCAAGAGTTTGTACCAGGATCCGCTCTCCTTTATCGCAGCGATTCATCTTGAAGATCGCTCCCGCGTCCTCGAAGCCATTGACAGGGATCGCGAGCGGGGATTCGAGCTCGAGTATCGAGTGGTGAGACCGGACGGCGCCATTCGGTGGATCTCGGATCGGCGATTCCCAATCAGGGATAAAGCGGCGAGTGTCTATCGCATCGCGGGCATTGCGGAAGACATTACCGAGCGCAAGTTGGCAAGAGAGGCGGTAGAACGGGCCGAGGACCGCAGCCGGCTCATCATCGATACGATTCCGGCGATGGTCTGGAGCCTTCGCTCCGACGGTGTCGTTGATTTCGTCAATCAACGGTGGCTGGACTATACCGGCCTCTCCCTCGAAGAGGCATTGGAAAATCCAAACAGCATCGTTCACCCCGATGACCTTCCCAGGGTCATGGAAAAGTGGGTTCAGGAGAGGAACGGCAGATCGTCCGAAGATGAAATGCGCTTTCGCCGCGCCGATGGGCAATACCGTTGGTTTCTCGTGCGCACAGTCCCGCTGTTCGACGAGCATGGAAACATCGTCAACTGGTATGGGACGAGTACGGATATCGAGGATCACAAGCGGGCGGAGGAGAGACTAAAACGGAGCGAGAGAGAGTTGGCCGAAGCGCAGCGGATTTCGCACGTCGGCCATTGGGAACGCAATCTCGACGGCGGCGCGATCATCTGTTCCGAGGAGACTTATAGAATCTTCGGATTGCCGCCGCAGGACGCAATACGGAATCTCGAACAGTTGATCCATCCTGAGGACCGGGCGCTTCATGCCGCGGCGATCGCCGGAGCGCTTCATGGGGAACCCTTTGATGTCGAGTATCGTGTGGTTCGTCCGGACGGCGAGATCAGGTTCGTCCATAGCCAGGGCAGCGCGATTGTGGATCAGACAGGAAGGCCGCACCGCGCGTTCGGCGCTGTGCAGGATGTAACGGAGATTAAGCGCGCCGAGGAGAAACTCAAGGCAACAAGCGAACAGTTGCGCGCTCTTTCCGCCAGAGTTCAGTTGGCTAGAGAAGAGGAGGGCATCCGCATCGCGCGCGAAATTCATGATGAATTGGGTGCTCCGCTCACGAGTTTGCGGTGGGAGTTGGAGGGGATCAAAGCGCTTTCGGAACGGGGAGAGGTGTTGCGAGCCGCGGATCTCAAACAGAGATTGGAAGCCATGTTTGGCCTGATCGACACGATGGTCAACATCGTCAGAGGAATCGCTTCCGACTTGCGGCCGGTCGTCCTCGATATTCTCGGTTTGGAGGAAGGCATTGAGTGGCAGGCGCAGCAATTCCGGGAACGGACCGGGATCGCCGTTGACTATCAGCCGCCCGAAAACGCTGTCGGTCTAACAGCGGAGCAGTCGATCGCTGTCTTCCGTATCTTTCAGGAGGCTCTTACGAACATTCTTCGCCACGCTGGCGCCACGAGAGTCGTTGTGACGATGGCCAGAGAGGGAGGAGCGTTCTTTCTTAGGGTCAAAGATAATGGAAAAGGAATCAGGGAGGAGCAGAAGTACGGACAGTTGTCGATTGGTCTTCTGGGGATGAGGGAACGCGCTCACTTGATCGGTGGCGAGATTGACATAAGGGGCAATGAAGGAGAGGGCACGACGGTCACGGTAATGCTTCCCAATCCTGGCTGGTAAATGATCGGCGCTTCAATGGTGAGTCTGAAGAACAGCGTGATGGTCCGAGACGCCAGCCGGCTGCGTAGCTTGCGCGTCTTTCACAAGCGGTACCCATACGCGCACGGCCGTACCGCGGTCGCTCGAGGTAACCTCCAGACGCCCTCCAAGGTGCTCGATGCGCTCGCTCATGCCGGCGATACCGACTCCTGCGCCTCCGCTTGTGATGTTCTCGAGCGTGGCGCCCGGGATGCCGCGCCCTCGGTCTTCGATCGCGAGCACGATCCTCCCACCTTCCCGCCGAAGGCGGATGCGCGCCGTCTCGCTGCCTGCGTGCCGGTGGATGTTGGTCAGTGACTCCTGAACGATTCGAAAGAGTACTGTCTCCGTGTCGAGCGGCAGCCGCTGGAAACTGTCGGGCAGGTCCAACTCCACGGCGATGCCGCTGCGCTCTGCAAAACCTTCGGCGTACCACCGTAACGCAGACACCAGTCCTGCCTCGTCCAGAAACGGCGGATGAAGCAGATAGGAGACCGTCCTGATGCCGGCGATCGACTGCTCGGTCAGAGAGATGCTCTCGGCGAGAGCGAGACGTTCGCTGTCACCAAGATATCCGGCCGCCTGGTTCAATCGGGCGAGGAGCATTTTCAGCGCGGCCAGATCCTGTGCCGTCGTCTCATGGAGCATCGTCGCAAGGCGCCGCCGCTCGTCATCCTGCGCGTGCATCAAACGGCTGGTAAGCGAGCGCAGCTCGTCGCGCTGCTGACGCAGCGTGTACTCGACGTCCGCGCGTTCCCGCATCGTCGCGAGCAGACGTTCGACCTCATGCTCCGTCTGGCTGCCGCCGAGGAATTCATCGGGCGGCACGTAGTACATGTTCCTGCAGACCACACCGCGATAAATGACCGTCGGATGGGTGCGGATAACGTCGAGGATGAGCTCGGGTGGAAGGATCTGGCGGTTGTATTGGCACAACGCGAAACAATTGAGACCGGCCAGCACATGCGTCAGCCGGCTTTCGTACTCCATCCACCGATCGACTCCCTGGTGTGTGCCGAGCACCCATTCGGTTTCGCCCGTCGCGCGGAGTGCCGGGAACCCCTGACGCGTGGCTTCCGCTGCCGCCTCCCCCCAAAACGTGGGCATCCATTCGGGATCGAAGAAGCCATGCTTCAGAAACACGGTCTTCGTCGTCTCCAGCACGAGGCTTTCGGTGGCCATGGCCCTCTCGACGTCGATGCCCTGCGCAATCATCGCCTCACGCACGGACTTTTCCTTCCCCTCGTCGGCGATGTAGACGCACTTATCGCCGCGGTCGAGACCGATTCGGATGAAGGGAATGGCCACCGCGAAGCGATCTTCAGGATCCTCATAGATGACGGACTGGTGATCATGAGGCGCCAACTGTCCGAGGGCCGTCAGCAGTGGCGTGTCGTAGGTGATGTTCAGGTCCATGACAGCCTCCAACGCTATGTTCTCGATGCATTTACTGGACCCAACGGACTCGGCGCCGTGAATAGATCGAAAAATCATCACTAGTCCCCGATCGGTCCTGCTCACTCCCCTCGGAGCAGCGCGTGGCGGGATATGCGTGGCGGATGCTTTTGTGAACTGCCGCGCTCGATCGGCGCGAGATTCGGAGTCTTTCCTACAAGGCAATCAGACAAGATCGCTCGCGGTAGGGACGCCGCGTTGTTTGGCGTACGTTGACGATGCGATGACTTCCGTACTCTCAGCGCCAGCACTGACTGCACTTCCGGAGTCCCTCCTGCATGAGTCGACCAGCGGCCCGATCGATTTGGCGGTATCGTTGTGCTCCGAGCTCTTGCATCGCGTCGTGGTCACGACCGGAATGCCAGGGAAGTAACCTTGACGCGATCAATCAGGACCGGATCTGCGGCATCCTGCAGAAGCCTGATTCGTTCGGTGTTGCGGCGGGCATCACGTCGCATGTACGCTGCGCTCGCTCAGCATGGAACTACTCGAAACGCACCTCGATAAGAATTCGGATGATTTTCGCCGCAACGCCAGTGCGCTGCGATCACTGGTCGATGAGTTGAATCAGCGCCTGGCGGCGGCGCGGCAGGGGGGCGGACCGAAGTACGTCGCGCGCCACAAGGAACAGGGGAAGGTTCCGCCACGCGAGCGCATCGCCGCGCTTCTCGATCCTGACACACCCTTCCTCGAGCTCACGCCTCTCGCCGCGAACGGCATGTACGACGATGGCGCGCCTGCGGCGGGCATCATCACCGGCATCGGGCGCGTCCAGCAGCGCGAGTGTCTGATCATCGCCAACGACGCCACGGTCAAGGGCGGTACGTACTTTCCGATGACCGTGAAGAAGCATCTCCGCGCGCAGGAGATCGCGCTGCAGAACAATCTGCCGTGCATCTACCTCGTCGATTCCGGCGGCGCGTTTTTGCCGCTGCAGGCCGAGGTCTTTCCGGACCGCGAGCACTTTGGCCGCATTTTCTACAACCAGGCCATCATGTCCGCGCGCGAGATTCCACAGATCGCAGCGGTGATGGGCTCATGCACCGCCGGCGGCGCGTATGTTCCGGCGATGTCCGACGAAGCGGTCATCGTCAAGAACACCGGCACGATCTTTCTCGGCGGACCTCCGCTCGTGAAAGCCGCGACGGGCGAAGAAGTCACCGCCGAGGAGCTGGGCGGGGCGGATGTGCACACGAGGATCAGCGGCGTTGCCGATCACTTCGCGGAGGATGATTACGACGCCATCGCCATCGTGCGGAACATCGTCGAGAACCTGCCGCTGGAAAAGCGCGAGCCTGCGTCGCGCATTGAGCCGGAAGAGCCGCACTACGACGCCAAAGAGATCTACGGCGTCATCCCCAGCGAGACGCGCAAGCCGTACGACGTGCGCGAGGTGATCGCGCGGATCGTCGACGGTTCGCGGTTCCAGGAATTCAAAGTCCGCTACGCGCCGACGATCGTGACCGGCTTCGCGCGGATCTTCGGCTATCAGGTCGGCATCCTCGCCAACAACGGTGTGCTCTTTTCCGAGAGCGCGCTGAAAGCCACGCACTTCATCGAGTTGTGCAATCAGCGGCGCATTCCGCTCGTCTTCCTGCAGAACATCACCGGCTTCATGGTCGGCAAAGAGTACGAGCGTGGCGGCATTGCCAAAGATGGAGCGAAGATGGTCCACGCAGTCGCCAGCTCGACGGTGCCGAAGTTTACGGTGATCATCGGCGGCTCCTTCGGCGCCGGCAACTACGGGATGTGCGGCCGCGCCTACTCGCCGCGTTTTCTCTGGATGTGGCCGAACGCGCGGATTAGCGTAATGGGCGGCGAGCAGGCCGCCGGCGTTCTCACGACCGTGAAACGCGATCAGCTCGCGCGCGAAGGGAAGGAGTTCAGCGTCGATGAAGAGCGCGCGATCGCCGATCCTGTCCTGCAAAAATACGAGACCGAGGGCTCGCCGTACTACTCGACGGCGCGCCTTTGGGACGACGGCGTCATCGATCCCGCCGACACCCGCACCTACCTCGGCCTCGGCCTGTCGATCGCCTACAACGCAAAGATCGAAGATCCGAAGTTCGGCGTGTTCCGGATGTAGCCGTGTTCGGGTTCTGCCGCCGGGGCCGACTTCTGGAGCTTCGCGGCAGGTTCGAAGTTGGACTTCGCCCTCGCGGGGCACAGCGAACAGTTTTTCCGCGCCCGGCCAACCATTGCACTTGAAGATCGTCCAAGCGTCGGAAGGTGGCTGTGATGCTGCGATGAGTGGCAGATGCGGTGTCAGGGACGACGAAGGCTTCGCGACGCCTGATTTTTCGAATGACTTGGCGCGCACGAGGAGATGCGATGAAAGCGATTCTTGCGACGATCCTTTTTCTCGCTGCGATTCCTGCATTGGCCGAATCACCATCGCTTTCCGGATTGTGGGCGGCGAGGCTCGACTTCGGTCCGCACGTGCGCGGTACGCTCGACATCGATCGCGATGGCCCGGAGTGGCGTGCTTCGATCGCCGGACGCACGGCTGCCGTGAAGATGAGCGAAGGAAGCGTTTCGTTTGCGTTGCCGAACGATGAAGGCTCGTTCCGCGGAACGATGCGCGCCGATCGGATCACCGGACATTGGATTCAGCCGCGCGGCTCGGAGACCGGTTCGCTCTTCGCTACGCCTGTCACGCTGACGAAGCGCGGAGCGTCGCGGTGGCGTGGCGCCGTCGCGCCAGTCGACGATCACATGACGTTCTACCTGCGGATGGATGTTCATCCAGACGGCTCGCTCGGCGCGTTCTTTCGCAATCCGGAGCGCAACGCGGGCCGATTCATGGACGTGCAGCGCGTGGTCGTGGACGGCGCGCACGTAAAGTTTCTCAGGAAGAACGACAGAGCGGTCGCCGACGGAACGTATGACGCGGAGAGCGGCACGCTGGCGTTGTGGATTCCGGGACGCGGCGCGACCTTCGACTTCCATCGCGCCACGCCGGTTGACGAGGCAGCGTTTTATCCGAGGTCAAAGAACCCACAGCGCTACGTCTATCGCCGGCCGGCGCAACGCGGCGACGGCTGGCCGGTCGGAACGCTGCAGGAAGCCGGCATTTCGCAACAGGCCATCACCTCATTCATCGACAAACTAACGGCCATTCCGATCGATTCCGTGCACGCCTCGGACATCCATGCGGTGCTGATCGCTCGTCACGGCAAGCTCGTTCTCGAAGAGTATTTTCACGGTACGAATCCTGACGCATTGCACGACACGCGGTCTGCGGCGAAGAGTCTGACATCCGTGCTCGTCGGTGCCGCGAAGCTGAGCCCCTCGACGCGCGTTTATGCGGCGATGGGCGTGCCGGTTGTTGACGCGAGGCAGAGGGCGATGACGGTCGAGCACCTCCTCACGATGTCGTCCGGCCTCGACTGCGACGACAACGATGAGAAATCTCCTGGCAATGAAGACACGATGCAGGAGCAGAGCGCCCAACCTGATTGGTATCAATACACGCTCGATCTGAAGATGATCCGCAATCCGGGCGAGAAGTCGGTCTACTGCAGTTGCCAGCCGAACCTCGCGGGCGGCGTGCTTGGCCGCAAGACGCGACGATGGCTGCCCGATCTCTTCCGCGAGCTTGTCGCCGTGCCGATGCAGATCGAGCACTACGGGATGAATCTCACGCCGACCGCGGATGCGTACATGGGCGGCGGTGTTCGATTCCGTCCGCGCGATTTCATGAAGCTCGGTCAGATGATCATCGACGGCGGACGGTGGCACGGACAGCAGATCGTCAGCGCGGAGTGGGCGAGGCGATCGACATCGCCGCACACCGAGATCAACGGCAGCAAGTACGCCTATCTCTGGTGGCTGGCGGATTATCCGTACGACGGACGGACAGTACGTGCGTTCTTCGCGGGAGGCAACGGCGGACAGATCGTGATGGGGATCCCCGAGCTCGATCTCGTGATCGCGTTTTTCGGCGGCAACTACAGTGACGCCGCCTCGGCCATCCCGCAGCGCGTGCTCGTTCCAAATGACATCCTGCCCGCCGTAACGCATCGCTCGCGATAGACTCCCCGCCGCATGCCCGGCGCCACCTGGTTTCTCTTCGACCTCGGCAACACGATCATCAAGCTCGCCTACGAGCGCGTGCTGTCCGCGATCTGCGCGGAGTCCTCGATGACGCGCGACGAGCTCGTGGAGTTGCTCGAAGAGCCGGGTGCGTATCGCGACATGGAGCGCGGCGCGGTGTCGTTCTACGAGTTCTACGAGTTCCTCTGCGATCACGCCGGCTACAGCGGATCGATCCGCGACTTTCATCATGTCTGGTCGGACTTCTTCGACGGGACGATGCCGGGGATCGAAGATCTTCTCGACCGGGTGCGCCGGAAGCATCGCGTGGCTTTCCTGACCAACTCCAACGAGATCCATGCGGAGCTGATCCCGAAGCAGTTTGCCACGGTGTTCGAGAAGGACGACATCTTCGTCTTCTCGCATCGAATCAAGTGCGCGAAACCCGATCCTGATTTCTATCGCCGCGCGCTGGAAACGACCGGCGCCACCGCGGAGCAGTCGATCTTCATCGACGATCTGCTGGAGAACGTGCTCGCCGCGCGGGCGCTGGGAATGCGCGCGTTTCAGTTCAACGATGCGCGATCGTTGACGGTCGAGTTGGAAGCGGAAGGGTTGTTGTAGCGTCGTAGAGCAGGCATTCTTGCCCGGCGGGATTCTGCCTCGGGCGATTGTCGCCTTCAGGCCGATCACGCTTCCACTGCGATGGCTTGAAATGCTGCGCCCGCGACCTTGGAAACACTGCCAGGCAGGAATGCCCGGCGGGATTCTGCATCAGGCGATTGTCGCCTTCAGTTCGATCACACCTCCACTGCGATGATTCGAAATACTGCGCCGTGACGTTGTGAAGCACTGCCGGGCAGGGACGCCCGGCAGGAGCAGGCAGGAATGCCTGCGCTACGAATCGCTACATCCCGTTGGCGACGGTGCGCGTCAGGTGATCGTCGCCGTACCACTGGCGATGAAACTGGAGGAGCGCGTCGCGGTCGGATGCGGACGATTTCGCTGCGGCGGCGGAGCCGTTCGCGGAGTGGAAGAGCTTAGGAAAGCTGTAGAGGACGTAGTCGAAATTCTTCTTCGCATACTCGTCGCCGAGCTTGTGGAATGACGCGCCGTCGATCGAGAACTTCGTCGTCCCTTTGTAGGAAAGCTCCACGCGTTGATATCGCTTGTCCTTGACCTTTTTGGCGAACTCGAGGAAGGCGGTGTGCACGTCGATCGGCGTCTGGCGCACGCCGATGGAGCGAAGGTCGTAGACGACGACGCCGGGGACCATGTAGTACTGATAGTGCGCCGACACTTCCATCCCGCTGAACGAAGCGGGGTTCTCGCGGAGGACGGCGTTGACCGGCTGCTGGAGCAGAATCATGTTCGCCGAGTAGCCGACGATCGCTGCGATCAGCGGTGTGCCGACGAAGACGAGTTTCCTCTTCGGAAAGTTCGGAATCGGAACGGAAACGCGCTCGAGTTTCACCTGCTGCTTGATGCGCTTCCAGAGCGAGATGCGAGGACGTGGATTGCGCTTCGAGGCCGGCGGCTCGACCGGGATGGCGTAATAGAGAATCGAGAGAAGCAGCCCCGCTGCGATCGACACGAGGCCGACTGGACGGAACACCAGGAGTGCGCCGAGGCCGAAGATGTAGGCCACCCAGCTGGCGTAGTTGATGCGGGAGCGGGTGCGTTGCGCGCGCTCGCGGTAGAAGTCGTCATTGACGATCTCCGAGCACTGTTTGCAGCGGATCGCGTTCAGCGGGATCTCGCTGCCGCAGAACTTGCAGGGAGCGAGCTGATCCGCGGCGCGGCGTTTCTTCGTCGCCAGATCCTCGCCGCGCCGGTGGGGAGCGAGGTTCAGGAGGAGGAGTCCGCAATTCGCGCAAGAGGCTGCGCCTGGTTCGAACGGTCTGTTGCATTCCGGGCAGCGCATGGTTGTCCGCAATAACTGCAAACGTGCGGCCATAATTGCGGGGGTAGCAGAGACAGAGAGACAAGAGATCAGGACAGCGCGATTCAGAGATCAGAGATTCAGAGATCAGAGATCAGGACCGCCTTCTTGACGTCTGATCCCCTGATCTCTGATCTCTGATCCCTTGTCTCTCCTCAAGGTCGGCAGTCGGGTGTCGCAGAGCAAAGCGAGGCTCGTGCACGATTCATCTCCGACCCCCGACTCCCGAACACCTACGCCGCCTCCGCGTGTTTCGGAATAGGCCGCACCCTGCACCGGTTCGCCTGTGCATCCGTGATTTGCCGAATCGAGACGAAGAACACCGTTTTTGAATCTCCGATGGCAGCACAGAAAGGAGATTCAAGATGAGAACACAAGGCAATGTGAAGTGGTTTAACGACGCCAAGGGTTTCGGTTTCATCACCAGCGAGAATGGAGACGACGTATTCGTCCACTTCTCCGCGATTTCGGGCGCCGGATTCCGGTCACTACCGGAAGGTGCAGCAGTTGAGTTCGACGTCGTCAAAGGGCCGAAAGGCCTGCAGGCGGCAAACGTCGTCGCGGTCTAAGTAGCCGATCTTTTGATCGACGAAAGGGCAGGAGCGATCCTGCCCTTTTCGTTGTGTGGAGGTTTATGGGAAGACCACAGGTATCCGTCGTCAAACGTCAGCGCGAGCAGGCCAAGCGCGAGCGTCAGCAGCAGAAAGCCGAGAAACGTGAGCAGCGGAAGAACGATCCGACCGATCCGAACTCCGATATCGATATGGCCGATCTCGTCGTAGAAGGGAAAGAGATCCTGTAGGCAATTCGTAAGCGCGCCACTGTCATTTCGAATCGGCGGAACCGCGAGGGCGGAGGTGTGGGCGTGAGCGGTGCAGCACGATGAGAAATCCCCCGCCTTCGAAGCGATTTTTTTCCTATCGGCAGGGGATTCCTCTCCGCGCTTCACCGCTCCCACCCCACGCTCCACCCCGCGGTTCCGCCGGATCGGAATGACAGGCCGTTGCTTTCCCAACCGTGAATCCGGGCTAATGCCGCACGCGCCCGAAGCGCCGCTCGATGTTGAATCCCAGATGAATGTCGCTCTTTTTCAGAGGCGAGCCCATGTACGTCGACGTGACGTACTGGTCGGCGTGCGTCGCATTCGTGTTCGTGAACAGAATCTCGAAGTAATGACCGCCGATGGCGCGCTTGAAGCCGAGCGCCCAGCCGAAGTCGCCCTTCTTCATCGTTGAGGGAAGATCGCCGTTCTTCGGCGTCAGCTCCAAGATCACGCTCAATCCCGGACGGACCATCAGCGCAGCCCCGACCGGCACGTTGAACGCGTGTTTGAACATTGCCTCCGACGCCGATCCGTTCACCGCCCGTCCTGCGTTCGTCACGAACGTCGGCATCGCCGAAATCTCGATGCGCGTCCCGATCTGCCGCGAGATCACTCCCTGCGCGAAGAACGATGTGCGGTCGACGATGTCACGCTCGGTGCGCCAATCCATCCCGCCGCGTACCGCCAGCGAGAAGGGGATTGCCTGCGCCTGCTGCACGATTACGTACTTGAGCGATGATTCGATGTCGTCGCTGGCATTGCTGCGCATGAACGTCGCCTGCAGATCGCGGCTGATAACATACGAGAATCCGATTCCGACGTCGGCGTTGCTGTCGAGTCCCCACAGCGAATGCACGCGATCGCTGAAGCTCCCCTGGTCGAGCGATTGATTGAACCGGTGCGTGAATTTCACTTCCCACGTTCCCTCAGCAGGAATGTGCGAGGTCGGAAGTGTGAGAAGCGCGTCGCCGAGAGGAACGGTGCGGATCGGCGTGTAAGCGTCTTGTGCCCTCGCCGGAAGGCAGAAGAGTGAGAGCAGAAGGCAGAAGGTGGAAGGCAGAAGGCGGAAGCCGCCTGTCATGCGTTCTCTTTTTCGCGTTCGCGGCGACTCTGAAAACGTCATCGGTATCACTTCTGCTTTCTGCCCTCTGCCTTCCGACTTAATCATTAGGCGCCCCTCGGCGGATCCAATCGCGCACGAGCTTCGTCTGCGCGTCGCTCAGAAACGGTCCGTTCTGCGGCATGCGGTCGCCTGTGATTCCGGCGCCGGTGATCTTGCGATAGAGGTACGAATTGGCAGGATCGCTCGGTGTGACGCGCGCGAGTTGCGGACTCTCCACGCTGGCCACGCCAACTGTCTGCGCGTACGCGCGGCCGGGCGAGAGGATGAGCGATTCCTGATGCCCGAGGGGATCGTGACAGGCGAGCTGGCCACAGGTCGGCGTGAAGATCTCGTTCTGCACGCGCGTGAACGTAGCAGTCGGATCGATCGGATCGCCTCCGCCGAGGCCCGGAGCGGTCGGCTCTTTCAGTTTGCCGCAGGCCAGCGCGGCGAGAAGTGCGAATGGGATGAACTTGCGGAGCATGCGCGGGAAGGGTAGCTGTCAGTGATGTGCAATCGCAAGTCAGAAGTTTGAAAACAGAGAAGCAGAGATCAGGGACAAGAGATCAGAGATCAGGGGAGAGAGATAGAGATCAGGGGCGAGAGCGTGATGGACGAGCGTTGTAGCTGTCATCCCAGCTGTCATCCTGAGACAGCCGGAGCCGCCGCAAGATTCGCCGCGTTTGCGTTCACACGAGAATCGGCGGCGGAGGACGTCGAAGGACCCCCTGATTCTGCACCAGTTGGGTGGTGAAAAAAACCTTGGCACAAATTTGGGGGTCCTTCGACCGTCCTACGCCGCGGTGCCTGCCGGTTGCACAAGCAGCGTGAGGGCGGCTTCGGCGGCTCAGGATGACAGTTTACAATGACGCTTTACTATGACACTTTAGTGTGACAGGTTAGGATCGGTGTTTCTCCCTCGTTCCTGCTTCACCACCCGTAACTTCTTCCCGGCTCCGGCGCTTCGCGGCCCAGCAGCGCCTCGCGGTACTTCGCGAACTCCTTGTCGTTTACGTAGTAGTCGGGAAGCTGCGACTCCAGATAGGCGACGTACTTCTCGCCGCTCACCGGTTTGCCGTTCTCGGTGATCATGTTGCCGTTGACGTCGTAGGGCATGAAGACGATCTCCTCCATGCCGCGGGAGCGGAAGAACTTCATGTCGGGGGCGAAGAGAAGGTCCTTCGGGCTGACGCCGCTGACGGTCTCGCGCGTATCCTGCACCTCGCGTACGATCGTTCTCGCTTCCGGCGCCGGCGTGTCCTTCACCTTCGCCTGCACGACGGCGATGTTGACCAGCTCCAGCACTTCGCGCACTTCGTTGTAGTACTCGCTCTGCGCCGTTCCGTTGTTGCGGTCCTTGAATCCGAACGCGATCGACGTCTCGCCGCCGCGCTCATTGCCGAACATCTCCACGCCGCGCGGAACCCAGACATTGAGAACGCGCTGGATCTCCTCGATTGAGTAGCGGCCGGTGTCGTTGTGCGCCGCCACCGCCAGATCGCGCAGAAAACCGCGGCCGCTGCCGATATGGAATCCCTCTTCGGAGAGCATCGGTCCCATCGAGCGTGCCATCGGTGCGTACGAGAAGACTTTCTGCATCTCGAGCTGGTACTTGCCGACGAGATCGATCACCGTGGCGAAGACGACGTTGTCGATGAAGTTAACGAAGGGGATGTTGAAGGCGTCGAGCACGTGATTGCCGAGCTCCATCGCCAGCAGCTCGTCGATCGTCTCCTGCGCCACGTCGGGATGCCCCGGCTTCTTCCAGCTCTGGTCGTGATCGAAGACCCAGAACATCTGATAGCCGTGCCGCAGCTCCTCCGCCATGATGCGCAGGACGGCCATCTTCATCTGATCGGTCGGCGCTTCTTCGAGTGTGAGGCGATGCTGCTGGATCGATCCGAGCTCGGTCGATGCCTGCGCGCGGATGATGTCGCGGGCCGTGTAGAACATGTTGCCGACCATGTCGCCGGCCTGCTCGAAGCGAGGCTGGCCGGTCATGCGGCCGTAGTTGATGTTCTCCGAGGCCAGCTTGCCGACTTTGGCGAAAAGCTGGAAAGGAGTCTGGTTGTAGTACTTCGACCAGTTGTCCTGCAGGAACTGCAGCTCGGGAAAGTTCTTCTTCTGCCACGCCACCAGGGCGTCATGATGTTTCGGGGTGATCGTATCGGTCGTGTAGGCTGCCAAGAATCCTCCTGGAGAAACGGGCGATGCGGCTTGGAGCGTCAACGCGCCGCAGCGAAGGTACATTCTCGCCGGATCGGTGCCATAATCCGGCGGCGCGGCGGATTGTAAGCGGTTCCCGAGCCGCATGGAAGATCGAGCGAGACCGCCTGACGCGAACAGACCTCACACGTCGATGCAGACGCTGACGCTGATCCATTCCGAAGACTTTCCGATTGGAAAGTACTCCGACGCCTTGCGGAGCGATGCCATCGCTTCGCAGCCGCTGCACAGCCTCGATCATCTGGCTCCGGAGGATGATTCGCTGCGCGTCGTGCTGCTCGATGCGGGCATCAAGAACGGGCGGCCGTCGACGCTCGGCAGGCGGACTGCGATCGTCGGAATGGGGTTGGCCGAGGAGCCGGAATGGCTCACCGACGACACGATCTACATCGACCTCCCGGCCGATCCGTCGCAGGCATCGCTGCTGAACGGCGTCAAGCGCGCCTACCGGCTGCTGCACCAGAAGATGCGCGCACGTCAGCTCGAAGCGCAGCTCAACGAGCGCACGCGCGAGCTTCGCGAGCTGAGCGAAGTCGGGATCGCGCTCTCAACGGAGCGCGATCACTCCGTTCTGCTGACGACGATCCTCAGCAAAGCGCGCGAGCTCTCGCGCGCCGATGCCGGTTCGCTCTACCTGCTCGATGACGTCGACGGCGAGAAGATGCTGCGCTGGAAACTGGCCCAGAACGACTCGATCACCGTCGGCGCGTTCGAGGAGATGGTCCTTCCGATCACGCGCCGCAGTCTTGCGGGCTGGGTCGCGCTGACCGGCGACACGCTCGTCATCGATGACGCCTATTCTCTTCCTGACGATGCTGAGTATTCGATCAACCGTTCCTTCGATGAGAAGAACGGCTATCTGACACGCTCCATCCTCGTCTTTCCGATGGTCACGCATGTCGGCGACCTGGTCGGCGTGCTGCAACTCATCAATCGCCGCCGGCAAGGCGCGCCGGCAAAACTGACCGCGGAGATCGTGCCGGATGAAGTGGTCCCGTTTGACGCCGAGACGGTCGAGCTGATGCGGTCGCTGGCCGCGCAGGCTGCGGTGGCCGTCGAGAACAACCTGCTCTACAAGTCGATCGAGCGTCTGTTTGAAGGATTCGTCACCGCGGCGGTCACCGCGATCGAGCAGCGCGATCCGACGACCTCGGGACATTCGTTCCGCGTGGCTGATCTCACCGTCGAGCTGGCGCGCATCGTCGACCGCGACGACGAGCAGTTTCGCGACACGCACTTTACCTCCGAGCAGGTGCGCGAGATCCGCTACGCGTCGCTCCTTCACGATTTCGGCAAAGTCGGCGTCCGCGAGCAGGTTCTGGTCAAAGAGAAGAAGCTTTATCCGCTGCAGCTCGAGACGCTGCGCAACCGCTTCGAGTTCGCCATGAAGACGGCGGAGAACGAGTCGAATAGACGGAAGCTCGATTACCTGCTCGAACATGGCCGCGAGGCGTTTGAGGAGTTCGGCAAACGTGCCGATGAGGAGCTGCGCCAGCACCTCGACAAGATGCAGAAGGACTTTGCTTTCGTCACGAAGTCGAATGAGCCGACGGTGCTGCCGGAAGGGGAGTTTCAATACCTGCAGCAGCTCGCGGAGCTGGAGTTCGGCGACAAACGGCGGCTTCTGAATGCCGACGAGGTGCGCATCCTCTCCATCCGCAAGGGAAATCTCGATCCCACCGAACGGACGGAGATCGAGAGCCACGTCACGCACACGTTCAACTTCCTGCGCAAGATTCCCTGGACGAAAGATCTCTCCGCCGTCGCCGACATCGCCTTCGCGCATCACGAGAAACTCAACGGCCGCGGCTACCCGCGCAAACTGACGGCGATGGAGATCCCGATCCAGTCGCGCATGATGACGGTCTCCGATATTTACGACGCGCTGACCGCGAACGACCGTCCCTACAAGCGCGCCATCTCCACCGACCGCGCGCTGGAGATCCTGAAGATGGAAGTCGGCGACGGCCTCCTCGACGGCTCATTGGTCCGCCTCTTCATCGACGCCAAAGTCTTCGAGCGCGCCGGCGTCCTGCGCACGTAATTCTCCTGGGACCGCGGGCGTCCCGCCCGCGGTATTCAAGACTAACTGCCCAAATCCTCCAACTCCACCTCCCGAAGGATCCGCGCACAAACTTCCCGCCGCACGTCATATCGCGCCGCCAGCCATTTCCGTCCCTGCGATGGCATCCACTCCGGCACGATCGCATCGCCGAGTGCATCGCGGACGACGTCCATCACCGAGCTACCCTCGCGCCTCGCCCGCGAAAGCCGCGAAGCCAGTCCGCGGATGCCTGCGGAATCGATGAGCACCGCCGCGGCAACCGCGCGCTCGCCGTCGCTCGACGGATCATCGAGTCTGCGAATCGATCCGGCGACAGCGCGGAGCTCGTCGTCGGTCAAGCCGGTGACCAGGACCGCGCGCGAGCGGTTGCCGATCTTCTCGATCCATCGCCCGAGGCCGTGAAAGAGAAGAAGCAGCTCGAACGCGCGCGCATCGTTCTCCAACGGCGTATACAACCGCTGCGCGATCGCCGCCACACGCTCGATCTCCTCGAACCGCGAGACGCCGTCAAGATCCTGATAGAGCGGCTGCAGAAACGCGATGAGGCGCGCTCGCAGCGCCGCATCGATCATCGTTTCTCCAGCAGCCACAGTCCGACCTGCAATCCACCGCTCTCCACGCGCCGCTCTTCGCGGATATGGAGTTGCGGTGTCCGGCGAAGCAGCGCGATCAGCGTCTTCGCGTGCGCTGTGTAGAGCAGCGCGCGTCCACCGGGCGCAAGCGTCCGTCCGATGTTGCCGACGACTCTGCGATAAAGCCCGTCGAGATTGCGCGCGTCGGTGCGATTGCCGAACGGCAGATTGGCCAGCACTTCATCGCATCGATCGGGCCACGCAGCCGGATCGCCGCCATCGGCTTGCCGGACCGCGATCCGCGCCGCCAGTCGCGCAGCGATGACATTCCCCGCCGCCGCGCGAATCGCGGTCGGACTGATGTCGATGCCTGACAGCATCGATGCATCATCGAGCAGCGCGCGCTCGATCAGCAGCGTTCCGCTCCCGCAAGTCGGATCGACGACGAAGCGCGAGCCCTTGCCTCGTATGAGCCGCGCCAGACACGCGCCAACGACCGGATTGATCGACGCGCCGACGTCGGCGAGACGATACGCAAAGCGATCATCCGCCTCGAACGTCGGAACGAGCCAGATGCGCGTCGCGTCGTCATCCGCTTCAACGCGCAACATCGCCGCATAACTGGATGGAGAATCGACGAGCCCGAGGGGCGCGAAGGTCTCGCGCGCAATGCGAAGCACATCGCTGAACTGCTGCTTCGTAACGCGAACGTTTTCCAGCGAGAAGCGATAGGGGAGTGAATCTGTGTCGCTGACGATCCAGTCGCGCCACGACACCTGCGCCTTCGCCACCGTCTCCCCAAACGCGCCCGCCGCTCCCTCGGCGATCAGGAATCGAATGTCAAACGCGCAGCGCAACTTGTTGCGAAGACCCGGCAGCGGAGCGCGAAGCGCGATGAGTCCACGCCGCGCAAGAGTTGCCTCGATCCCCTTTTCCGCCGCCTCGGCGATGGCGACGTCTTCCATACCGATCGGTACGGTGGCGAAAAGCCGCTCGCTCGTTGCGTCGTCACGCCAGGCGAATCCTGTCGCCGGTCCGCTCACGCGATCGCGCGCTTTGCGCAATGCCTCGGCTTCGCCTTCCGATCGCGGCTCGATCTCCGCCAGAGCCGCGCGAACGTCGTCGCCACCGATCTTGCCGAGGGCGAGGATGATCGATGGACGAACCCAGAGGACGTCCTCGCGCGTCAGCGCCGCGCGCAACGCCGCCACCGCGCCCGCCCCGCCGCGCTTGCCGAGGGCGATGGCCGCGATGCGCCGCGCCTGAGGCGATTCGTCGTTCAGTTCCGGCATCGCGCGCAGTGTAGTGGGTTCGCGCCGGTTTCAGACTGGTGTCGGCGGCGGGACGCCGCCGAGCCAGCCGCCGGGACGGCAGCGTTCCGCTGCACATGTTGCCAACGCCGCGCCCGTGCTTCCTGCGACGGAACGCTGGCGTCCTCGCCGGCTGGCTCGAAAGCGTCTCGCTTTCGATTGTCGCGCCGCCTTAGATCATCGCCGCGAAGTACGCACCTTGCCGCGCTCCGTGTAACACTGTCGCTCGTGACAGACTTTGATGCCGTCGTCGTCGGCTCGGGACCCAACGGTCTCGCTGCCGCCATCGTCCTCGCGCGCGCCGGACTCTCGGTCGTCGTGCTGGAAGCGCACGAAACGATCGGCGGCGGGACGCGCACCGAAGAGTTGACGCTGCCGGGATTTCGTCACGATGTCTGCTCGGCCATTCATCCGATGGCACTCGTCTCGCCGTTTTTCAAAACGCTGCCGCTGCAAGAGCATGGATTGGAGTGGCGCGAGTCGCCTTACGCGATCGCGCATCCGCTCGACGACGGCAGCGCAGCGGTACTGGAGCTGTCGCTCGAGAAAACCGCCGCCGGCCTCGGCGGCGATGGCGACGCCTATCGACGGCTGATGAAGCCGCTCGCCGATCATGCTGACGCACTCTTCGATGAGATCCTTCGCCCGATCAGTCTCGTGCCGCGCCATCCATTGCTGATGGCGCGATTCGGAATGGCCGGAGTGCGATCAGCGATGTCGATCGCGAAGCGATTTCGCGGCGATCACGCCCGCGCACTCTTCGGCGGCTGCGCTGCGCATTCGTTCCTTCCGCTCGACGCTGCCGGGTCGGCATCATTCGGATTCGCGCTGGTCCTCGCCGGTCATGACGTCGGCTGGCCGTGCGCGAAAGGCGGATCGATCGCCATCACCAACGCCCTTGCCAGCTACCTCCGATCCCTGGGCGGAACGATCCGGACATCGACGCCGGTTCGTTCGATGAACGACGTGCCGTCGTCGCGCGCGGTCGTCTTCGATGTCACGCCGCGGCAGCTCGCGAACATCGCCGACGATCAATTGCCGGCATCGTACGAAAAACGGCTTCGCCGCTATCGCTACGGTCCCGGTGTCTTCAAAGTTGACTTCGCGCTCGACGGACCGATTCCGTGGCGCGCAGAAGCCTGCACGCGCGCGGCGACGGTTCACGTCGGCGGCACGATCGAGGAGATCGCCGTGCATGAGCGCGCGATCTGGCACGGACGAAACGACGGCAAGCCCTTCGTGCTCGTGGCGCAGCAGAGTCTTTTCGACGACACGCGCGCGCCGGCCGGCAAGCACACCGGTTGGGCCTATTGCCATGTGCCGCATGGATCGACCGACGACATGACCGAGGTGATCGAGCAACAGATCGAGCGCTTCGCGCCGGGCTTTCGCGATCTCATCCTGGCGCGACACACGATCAACACGGCTGCCTACGAGACGTACAACAACAACTTCGTCGGCGGCGACATCGCAGGCGGCGCGAATAATCTGGCGCAGGTTTTGGCGCGCCCGATGTTGCGGCGCGATCCGTACGCCACGCCGAACAAGCGCATCTACATCGCGTCCAGCTCCACGCCGCCCGGCGGAGGAGTGCATGGCATGTGCGGCTATGGGGCTGCGCGGTCGGCGTTGAAGCACCTCTTCGGCGGATAGCGCTTTCCAGAACCGTTTCACGCGGAGACGCGGAGAGGCGGAGAAAAGCTGTTCGCGTCTCCGCGTGAAATAACCCTGTCGGGCTCAGCGACAAGCCCCCCGAAATGGCTCGCGGGTTGCTCTAAATAACCGCGAGACACGGAGGCTCTATGCACTCGAACACATCGAATCTAACTATGATTGCAGGCAAAGGGTTACGCCTCGCTGGCGCAGCCGCACTCTTCCTATCGATCGCAGCAGTTGGGTGCACGACCAATCGCACGCCAGGGGCCGGAATGCCCTCATCGACCGTTCCGGCTGTTGCGCCTGCATCGACGCCGGGCAACTCCTCCGGCACGTCCAATCCGCCGATGGCCAGCGCGATGGGCGCGAATATCGATCGCGCAAACGATGCCGCCGCCATCATGGCCGCGCATCAACGCGAACGCTACCTTGGCGTCGTCAATCCTTCTGGCGTGCAGACGCAAGTAGCGATCGCGCCGTCCGTCAACTCGCAAAGCACGTCGAGCGAAATGCTGTTGACTGGCGACGGAACCTACGGCGAAATCGTCTCCGATTCCGGGACAGCATCGACGACTGCAAACGCGACGGTGAGCGGAACGGCGGTAGGCTCCAACCCGACGCTGGTCACTCCGACCACGGCCGCCACGACCGCGACGCCGGGCCAGTTCGCGGCGGGTCCGAACCTCACAACATCGAGCGCAACGTCATCCGGCGCAACCACCGTTCTCTCGCCCACGAGGTCATCCGGGATGGTTCCCAGTCCGAACGTAGCCGCTCGCAACGGAGCGAGTACGACGATTGTCAATCGCTCGACGTCGGGCACGACCACGCTGACTCCAACGTTGTCATCGGCTGTGGTGCCGAGTCCGAACGTTGCCGCGAACGGCGCACCGCGCACGACACGAACGACGCTCACGCCGGTCGTCTCGCCATCATCATCATCGAGGACTGCAACATCGTCAGTAGCGACACGTGGCCGCGTCATGGTTCCCATTCGCGTCGTCACGAATGCGGATGGAACGGTATCAGTGACGAATGTTGCAGGCTCGCCAACGGTGGTCAAGAACCAGTAGACGCGAGAGGCTAGAACCATTTCACGCGGAGACGCGGAGGGGTTCTCCGCATCTCCGCGTGAAACGGTTTTTCAGCTAGGCTTTGCGCGACATGCGATACCTCGTCGCCGCCTCGATCGTTCTCGCCGCCTGCGCATCAACGCCGAAGACCGACTACGACATCGTCCTTCGCCACGCCACGCTTTACGACGGCAGCGGCAAGCCCGCAATGCAAGGCGATCTCGCCATCCGCGGCGACCGCATCGCAGCGATCGGCAACGTTCCCGGTCACGGCGCGAACGAGATCGACGTGCACGGCCTGGCCGTCGCTCCAGGCTTCATCAACATCATGAGTCAGGCCCAGGAGTCGCTCATCGCCGACGGCCGCGGACTCTCCGATACGAAGCAGGGCGTGACGACGGAGGTTTTCGGCGAAGGGGAGTCGATGGGACCGCTCACGCCGCCGATGAAGAAGGAGTTCATCGACGGCCAGGGCGACATCAAGTATCCGATCGAGTGGACGACGCTTCGCGAATACCTCGACTGGCTGCAGCGCCGCGGCGTCACGCCGAACATCGGCTCCTTCCTCGGCGCCGCCACGCCGCGCGTCGCGGTTCTCGGCCGCGAGAATCGCGATCCCTCTCCTGCCGAGATGCAGCAGATGGTTAGGATCACGCGCGAGGCCATGGCCGGCGGCGCGTTCGGTGTCGCCTCGGCGCTGATCTACGCACCCGGCGCATACGCCAAGACTCCCGAGCTGATCGAGCTCGCAAAAGTCGCCGGCGAGCATGGCGGCATCTACATCTCGCACATGCGCAGCGAAGGAAATCGTCTCGTCGAGGCGGTCGACGAGCTGATCACGATCGCGCGCGAGGCGCACGTTCCCGCGGAGATCTATCACCTCAAAGCCGCGGGACAATCGAACTGGCCGAAGATGGATGAGGTGATCCGTCATGTGGATGTCGCGCGAGCGTCGGGTCTCAAAGTCTCCGCCGACATGTACACCTACACCGCCGGCATGACCGGCCTCGATGCGGCGATGCCGACGTGGGTGCAGGCGGGCGGCTATGAAGCGTGGCGCAAGCGCCTGCAGGATCCGGCCACGCGCCAGCGCGTGATCGCGGAGATGCGCACGCGCAGCGATACGTGGGAGAACCTGATGATGCTCGCCGGCGGCGCGGACCGCGTGCTGCTGGTCGGATTCAAGAGCGACGCTCTCAAGCCGCTTACCGGCAAAACGCTGGCCGAGGTGGCGAAGATGCGCGGCGTGTCCCCGGAGGATGCGGCCATCGATCTCGTGATCGAAGACGGCACGCGCGTCAGCACGATCTACTTCCTGATGTCGGAAGACAACCTGCGCAAACAGATCGCGCTGCCGCACGTCTCCTTCGGCTCCGACGCCGACTCGTCGGCGCCCGAGGGCGTGTTTCTGAAGTCGTCGAACCACCCGAGAGCCTACGGCAACTTCGCCAACCTCCTCGGCAAGTTCGTCCGCGGCGAGCACGTGATCTCACTGGAGGAGGGCATCCGCCGCATGACCTCTCTCCCCGCCCAAACGCTCGGCATCGCCAACCGCGGCGTCCTCACCACGGGCAACTTCGCCGACGTCGTCGTCTTCGATCCGCAAACGATCGGCGCGCAATCGACATATGAAAAGCCGATGCAGTTCGCCACCGGCGTCGTCCACGTCTTCGTCAACGGCGTGCAGGTGCTGAAGGACGGCCAGCACACAGGAGCGAAGCCAGGGAGGGTGGTGGTGAGGGAGAGGGAGTCGCGGTGAGTGTTTATACAAGACGAGCCAAGTAGTGTCATCCGGAGATTTGCCCGAGTTGCACCCGAATCGAAACTTGCGCGAAGAACAACATTCTCGGCGAAGGGTGGGCGGCTGCTGCACTCACCACACCCGACGGCCAAGCCGGGTCGGGTGGCGGCATCTTTCATCCGCGGTGGTCTGCCGCGGCGACAGCGCGGCAGGTGAAGTCTCATCCCTCCTCCTTCATCCTTCCAGTGCTAGAGTCCCGCTCCGTGTCGACCATCCTCCCTGCCATCAACGCCTCTCTCAACGCCGCCACCGGCGTGCTGCTGCTCATCGCCTACATCCTCATCCGCCGGCGCAACATCCAGATGCACAAGCGTTTCATGTTGGCAGCGTGCACGACGGCGTCGATCTTCCTGGTTTGCTACGTCATCAATCACATCCTGCGGCACGGTGTCGTGACGCGATTTCCCGGGACCGGCTGGGTGCGGCCGCTCTACTTCGCGATTCTCATCTCGCACACGATCCTGGCCATCACGATCGTTCCGATGGTCATCCTTTCGGTCCGCAACGGTCTGAAGATGCGCGTGCCGCAGCATCGCCGCATCGCCAAATGGACGTTCCCGCTATGGATGTACGTCTCGGTGACCGGCGTGCTCGTCTATTTTTTTCTCTATCAGTGGTACCCGCAGCCTTGAGCGTGCGATATCTTCCCGTCAGGAGTTTTCTTTGAGCGCGATGCCACTACTCGAGAACGATCTTGATTCCGATCCATTCGTGCAGTTCGGCCGGTGGTTCGACGACGCGAAAGGCTCGGGCATCGCCATGCCCGAGGCGATGACAGTGGCGACATCGGCGCTCGATGGGGAAGTGTCGTCGCGCGTCTGCCTGCTCAAGTCGTTCGATCACCGCGGATTCGTTTTCTTCACGAACTACAGCAGCCGCAAAGGAAAACAGATCCACGACAATCCGCGCGCCGCTCTGGTGTTCTGGTGGCAATCTCTCGAACGCCAGGTGCGGATCGAGGGAGCGGTGGTGAAGACGACCGAGGAGGAGTCGGACGAGTACTTCGCGACGCGGCCGCGCGGCAGTCAACTCGGGGCCTGGGCTTCCGAGCAAAGCCGCGTGCTGGCCGGGCGCGGATCACTCGACGCGCGTTTCGAGGAGTTGTCGACGACCTATCGCGACCTGACCATTCCGCGCCCGCCGCATTGGGGCGGCTACCGCGTGATCCCGCTGCTCTTCGAGTTCTGGCAGGGACGAGCCGACCGCCTGCACGATCGCTTCTGGTATCGACTGCGGAACGATGTGAAGGACTGGGTGGTGGAGAGATTGTCACCGTGAAGGATGAAGGCTGAAGGAATCGATCGCTGTCATCCTGAGTCGCCGAAGGACACGAAGTGCCGGAGGACGATCGAAGGACCCCCTACTTTTATGCAGGTTGGGTAGCAACGAAACCCGCACGGAATCAGGGGTCCTACGACCGTCCTCCGCCGCCGATGCATACCGAGATCTAGGGTCGCGAATCTTGGGGCGGCTGCGGCGGCTCAGGATGACAGCGAGGATGACAGCGATACGTTCCGCGTTCATCCTTCATCCTTCATCCTTCATCATTTGATCGACCAACTCCTCGATCCGCTGCCGCAGATCATCCCGCGTCGCTGCGAACCTCTCCGCTCCACTTCCCGTCCCCCACGTCGGATCTTCGATCGGCCAATGCTCGATCCGTTTCGCGCCCGGCCACGAGGGACAATCCCGCGCCGCGGAGTCGCAGACCGTGACGACGACGTCGAACGGTTGATCGAGAAATTGCTCCGCACCTTTCGACTCGGCGTCGCTGATGTCGATGCCGATCTCCGCCAGCGCGCTGATCGCCAGCGGATGCACCCATCCCGCCGGACGCGATCCGGCAGAGACCACCTCGAACTCCTCTCCATGAAACGCCCTCGCCAGCCCCTCGGCCATCTGACTCCGCGCAGCGTTTCCGGTGCAGAGAAAAAGAATGCGTTTCTTCGCCGTCATGTCACCGATTGTATGCCGCCGCCGCTGGTATTCTCGCTGCCCGATGCGCAAGCTCCTCGTTGCCTTCGCACTCATCGCTGCTTCCTGCGCGCACGTGCTCCCGAGCGAGTCGTTCATCGCCGGTCCGGCTGGATCGATCCACGTCACCGATGGTGGCCGCGGCTCCGCGTTGCCGGTTCTCTTCGTTCACGGTAATGGCGCGAACCTGACGCAACGGCAGGCGCAGCTCGATCATCTGCGCGCATCGCGCCGCGCCGCCGCACTCGATTTGCGCGGGATGGGGAAGTCGGCGATTCCCGCGAACGGCGATTACTCGATCGAGGCGATGGCTTCGGATGTCGCAGCCGTCGCCGATGCGCTGCACCTGCGACGGTTCGTCATCGTCGGTCACAGTTACGGCGGTGCGGTCGTCGCTGCCTATGTGGCCGCGCATGCCGATCGCGTCGCCGCTGTCGTGTACGCCGACTCGGCGGGCAACGTGACGGTGCCGAAGGCAGCGGGCGAGAAGTTCATCGCCGCGTTGCGCAAGGACAAGGACGCGGTCGTGAAAGCGTGGTTCGCACCGATCCTCGCCGATGCGCGCGATGACGTTCGCAATGACGTGCTCGCGTCCGTTCACGCCACTCCGATCGACGCGCTCACCGGCGCACTCCTCGGCCTCGCCGCGCATGATGTCGGTGCAGATATCCGCGCGTACAAAGGCCCGCGCCTCGCGATCATCAACGCCGCGCTGGCAAAGAATCCGTCGTCATTTCATTCGCAGTTCCCCGAGGTGCCGGCGAAGGAGATGGAGGGCGTGAGCCACTGGCTGATGATGGACAAGCCGGAGGAGTTCAACCGCATCCTCGACGAGTTTCTGGCGACAGTGTGGTGACGTTGGAACGCTGGCGTCTCGCCGGCTGGCTCGGCTGCGTCTCGCTGCCGTGTTTCGTTCGCAGGCGAGGACGCCTACGAGCCAGCCGGCGGGACGCCAGCGTTCCGCTGTCTAAATCCCTCTTGCCGCAAGCGGCACGACCACGCGCAGCGATCGTGGGACGATCGCGATCGACAGCGACTCCGGCATCGACAGCGGCTCGCCGTCGAGGTGGGCCGGGCCTGACGCGGCGCGCGATATCGTGATGTTCCGGCCGCGGAATGTAGACACGCCGTGTCCGCGGTGCAGGTTTCCGGCGAAGAGCCGCGCCGCGAGAATCGGCATGCGGAAGATGGAGGCGTGCTCGATGATCGTCACGTCGAGGATGCCGTCCTGCAGCGACGCCAGCGGGGCGATGCGCGCGTTGTTGCCGTACTGGCTGGCGTTGGCGATGGCGATGACGATTGCGCGTTTGCGAACAGTCTCGCCGTCGATCGTCAGTACGTACTCTTCCGGCGCGTATCGTCGAAAGCCGCGCATGCCCACGCGCATGTAGGTCCGCCATCCGCGCGTTCCTTCGTTGGCGAACGCGTCGGCGACCCAGGCATCGAAGCCGACCCCCATCGTGCTGACGAATGCAGAGCCGTTCACGGTCGCGGTGTCGATCGTCTCGATGCGAAGCGGACAGCACGCGCGCAGCGATGCCCGCGGCTCGATGGGCAGACTGAGATGACGCGCCAGGCCATTGCCGGAACCGGTGGGGAGGATGGCAAGGGCGAGGTCGCGATTCACCATCCGCTTGGCGATCTCGTGCACCGTGCCGTCGCCGCCGACTGCGTAGATGACTCGGACGCCGTTCCCAGCCGCGGAGCCGATCACGTCATCGAGCTCGTCGATCGATCCGCAGGCAAGAATCTCGTGCTCGAACTCCCACACTTCATGAATCAGCGCGGAGAGATCGCGCCGGCGGTTCGCGCCCGAGCGCGCGTTGACGAGAAAGAGAGTCTTCACATGCTCACCCCGACGTCTTCATGATCTCGAGGACCACCGGCTTGATGCCGTTGATGATGAACTGGATGCCGATGGCGCCGAGGAGGAGGGACATGATCTTGGTGAAGACGGCGCGGCCACGATCGCCGATGATGCGCGAAAGCGGCGAGGCGGAGAGCAATACGATCCATGAGAGTGCGCCGACGGCGACGATGGCGACGATCACGGCCATCCTCTGTTCGATGTTGGGATAGAGGTTCACGAGCACCATGACCGAGGTGATCGCGCCGGGGCCGGAGAGCATGGGGACGGCGATGGGAACGATGGCGATCGACGACGGATCGATGTCCGCCTTCACGACGTCGCTGTCCTCGATGCGTTTCTCGCCGCCCGTGTTGAAGACGCGGCGGTCATCGGAGATCAGACTGCGCAGCGCGTTCGTGAGAAAGAGGACGCCTCCCATGATCTGAAACGCCGGCACGGTGATGCCGAAGAAGTTGAAGACGTAGTTACCGGCCAGGAAGAAGACGGTCAGCACGGCGACGCACGACACACCGGCGACGAAGGCCACGCTCGATCGCGTTTTCCGCGAGGCGCCGTCGGTCAGAGCGATGAACGACGGCGCGACGGCGAGCGGATTCACCATCGTGACGAGGGCGACGAAGGAGAGGAGAGCGACTTTGTACAGCGGCATGGGGAGATTATTGCGCTTCGCGCGTTCTCGGTTGTCGGTTAGTTGCGCTTCGCGCGTTCCTGTCATCCTGAGTCGCCGAGCCGCCGCAAGATTCGCTGCAAGCACAACCGGCAAGTATCGGCGGCGAAGGACGATCGAAGGATCCCCTGATTCCGTGCCGGTTGCGAGGGTGTGAAAAAATCCGGCCCAGAATTTGGGGGTCCTTCGACCTACCTTCGCCGCCGATGCCTGCCGAGTGAAACCGCCGTGAGTTTTTCGGCGGCTTCGGCGGCTCAGGATGACAGTTTCGCGCGGAACGAAGTAAAAAATCACACTTCCACCTCGCGCTCGATATCGACATCGATGTACCAGAGCAGGCCTTTGCAAGGGCGGCCCGTGATCGCGCTCATCGCCGCGCAGTAACGCGATACCTGTTCGCGATCGGCCTGAAGCCGCCATGCCGATGGTTCGCCGCTCTTGTAGTCGACGACGAGATCAGAATCTCCCTCGCGGAGGTAGCGGTCGATGCGGCGCTCCACGGCGGTGCCGTTCTGCTCGATGATGATCGGAAGCTCGCGGCCGAGCGTCTCCGCGGCGGCGATACGGCGAAACGTCTTCGACTTCGTCACTCTTGCCAGCCGCCTGCGCACTAGTTTGATTATGCTTTCGTCGACGCCTTGCTCGGCCGCGGCAGCGAGCAGCAACGGCTCGACGATCGTTTTTCCATCCCAGAGCTCGAGGATGCGATGAAGCAGGATTCCAGCGGCGCGCTTCTGTGCGGACGAACGTCGAATCACGACCTCGGCGCCGTCGAGAATCTCCGCTGACGGTGCAGGCGCGGGCAGCGATGGCGGGACAACCGGAAGCGCCGCAAGCTCGGCTTCCCGCTGCGCATCGACAAGCCGGCGCCGCGTGCGCACTCCGCCGCCTTCCGTCGCGACGCGCTCGTAAGCAACCGGCACGGCTTCGCCGCCGATCGCTACCATCCGCTCGACGCGGCCCGGCTCCGCGGGCCACGGCGCGGACGCAAGATCGAAGAGCTGATCGACGTATTTGACGAATCCTTCCTTCCTCGGCTTTGCATTCGTCACGAAGGCAACTTCGGATTTGGCGCGCGTCACCGCGACGTAGAAGAGCCGCCGTGTCTCCGCTTCGTCGCGCAGTGAACCGATGTCTTTCAGCGGAGTCGATCCGGCGCGGCCGTAATGCGAGGAGAGTGTTTCGACCTGTCCCCGCAAGACAAGACTGCGCGGATTCTCGACGAGAAAGAGCTCCGCCGATTTCACCGGGAACTCGAGGTCGGGAAGGATGACGGTGTCGAACTCCAGTCCTTTTGCGGTGTGAACGGTGAGGATGCGGATGGCGTTGCTCGCCTCATCGACGAGCGACGGCTCCATCTCATCAGGCTCGCCGCCGCGCCGATGCGTGATCTCATCGACGAACTGCCTCACCGATCCGCCTGTGCGCTGGTCGTAACCAAACGCAAGCGTGCGCAGATGTTCGAGATGCCGCATCGAACGGATTCCGTCGGCCGCCTCCGCGTACACCGCTTCGATCCCGCAGGTGCGGATGACCAGGTCTATGAGCTGCGCGACGGTGACGTGGTGCGCGGCGTCGCGAAAGGAGTTGAGTGTGATGAGGAATTGCGCGTAGGGATCGTGCTGATCAGCGCCGTCGCCCGACGCAAAAGTTGAGGCTTTGACATCACCCTCCAATCGAGCGCCCTTCTCCCCAGCGCCTTTCAGCGGGGGAGAAGGTGCCGAAGGCGGATGAGGGGGCTGTTCCAACAAGCCAGAATCTGGGCCTTCCGCGAGTGAGCCCGGCCCCTCATCCGGCCTTCGGCCACCCTTCGGCTCGCTACGCTCGCTCAGGGCAGGCTCTTCTCCCCATCTGGAAAGCGATGGGGAGAAGGCGCTCGACTGGAGGGCATCGTGAGCTGGTGGGTTGCTCGGAATGCCGCGCATGATCTCGTCATCGGTCAGCGCAAAGTACGGCGTGCGCGCGGCCGACACCTCCGCGCCGCGATCGAACGGAAAGGCAATCGCGCGTAACACCGCGAGCAGATCGACCGGCGCGGGACGATCGAGAAAAAGCCGCGTCGGCGGCAGCGCGTACGCGATCCCGCGGCGATCGAAGACGTCGAGATAGTCGTCGAGCTTTGTCGTTCGGCGAAAGAGCAAGGCGTAGCGCCGCAGATCATCGCCGCGGCTCTTGATCCACGCCGCGATCGACTCCGCCTCCGCCGCAAAGCGGTCCGCGCGGTCGATGAACTGCGAGTCGAGGATGGTTAGGGTGAGGGGGTGGGAGAATGAAGCGGTTGCTGGACCCTGCGATTCAGCAGTGTTGCCGTCGGGCAGTTGCGTAGTTGTCTCTCTCCCACTCCCCACTCCCCACTCCCCACCGCCCTTCGCCGCACGCAACCGATGATACGCGGGACGAAAAACATTCGGATCGAATCCGGCGTCGGCGAACAGCTCCGCGAAGATGGCGTTGACGGCATCGAGCAGCGGCGGATCGCTGCGATATTGATCGGTGATGATGCGCGCCTCCGCTCCGGCGGTGATCATCTCCCGCGTGAAGGCGTCGTACGTCTCAGGGTCGGCGCGGCGGAAGCCATAGATCGATTGCTTTGGGTCGCCGACGACGACCGTCTTCCCTTCGACAAACGCGCCGCTTCGATCGCGAGCCAGACGGTCGATGATCTGCGCCTGGATGCGGTCGGTGTCCTGGAACTCATCGACGAAGATGTAGTCGAATTGTCCGCGCACGCGCTCGGCGACGCTGTCGTCCTGCAAAACAGCGAGTGTGCGGAGAAGGAGATCGTCGAAGTCGACGACGCCACGCTTGCGTTTTTCCTCTTCCAGAAACGTGAGGAAACGCCGTGTCATCCGCAGCAGTGCCAGCGCCGCGCGATGTCCCGAAAGGCGGTCGTAAACAGAGTTACCTTTGTCTTTTCCGGCGCGGAGCACGCGGATCGCGTCTTTGAAATCGTCCCCCTTCTTTCCACGCGGCAAGTCATTGGTCCGGATCGCGTTCGCGATCGGGTTGAGATAGTCGAGCCACGTGTCGATGCTGCTTCCGCGTGGCGGTGACGGATTTCCTCGCAAGTAGTCGCAGATGCCGGACACCGAACCGGCATCGCAGACGCGAAGCCGTTCGATGGCGATGAGCAGCTCGTGTTCGACCAGTTCCAGCGCACCCGGGTCGTAGGTCTCGTCGAGCAGAAGATCGCGCCGGTCGATGAGCGGCAGGATGATGTTGCGGATGAGGAAGAGGTAGCCGGCGTGCTCGAGCAGAACTTCCCAGTCGTAGCGCGCTTCATCGGTCGGATGGAGGCGCGTCTCGTCGTCGATCCAGGCGTCGTACACCTCGCCGGAGAGCAGCGAGCGCTCGAATCCTTCGACGATCGTGAACTGCGGATCGAGTCCCGCTTCGATCGGGAACTGGCGCAGCAGGCTCTGACAGAACGCGTGGATCGTCTGCGAGCGCAGCGAGTCGATGCGTGCGAGTTGTGCGGTGCAGGCGCGGCGCGCGGCTTCGCGATCCGCCTGCGACACGGTGAAAAGCGGCGTCGCCGATCCGATCGGCCAGGCGATCGCGTCGCCGCGGTCGAAACGGAGATCGAGCTCGGTGAGCGCTTCGTGAATGCGGTCGGCGATCTCGCCCGCCGCTTTCTCCGTGAAGGTGACGAGGACGATGCGCTCCGGCAGCAGCGATTCATCGCCGAGGAGAAGGCGAAGAACTTCGGCGACGATGGCGGTGGTCTTGCCGGTGCCGGCGCCTGCTTCGATGACGATGTTGCGCCGGCGCGGCCGTTCGAACGCGAACGACGCTTGAACGGGAACGCTGCTCACTCACGCTCCCCGAGTAGCGTGCGCGGCTCGCCGAAGCGCGTAACGGTGTACTTCTCGACGAAGTCGTGGCGCGTGCGGCAGGAGTGATTCACCGGACAGTATTTGCAGGCGTTGAAATCATCGTCGTCGTCGGCCGGAAACGCGGGAAACACGCCGCCCAGAATCGACGAGACAAACAGATCGAGCGTTTCACGAAGCGCCGATTCCTTCTCGGCGAGCTCGAACGCAAACTTCGTGGCGTTCGTCTCGCCAGCCACGAGTGGCTTGATTGCGCCGCTGACCGACGACGATTCCGCGCCGAAGAATTGCGCGACCGCCATCGCGTAGAGCGCGAGCTGCAAGCGCACGCCGCGCTCGATCTTCTTGCCGAGATCTTTGTGCCGCAGCGCCTTGCCACCTTTGTAGTCGACGATGCGGTAGCCCTGCGGCCGCGCGTCGATGCGGTCGATGGTGCCTTGGACGATGAGGGTGTGGGGAGTGGAAGGTGGGGAGTGGGCGAGGGACTCAGAGGGCGCGTCGTCGTTGCTGTCTTTCCTAGCCCCGCCTTCCGATGAGGATCCGAAGCCGGGGTTTTCTCTACCACTCCCCACGCCCCACGCCCCACCCCCCAACCCCAACACAAACGCCTCCGGATGATCCGACACTTTGCCATGCCGCGCTTTTCCGAAGCGGTACTCGAAATGTTTGGGGCGGAATCCTGTCGACTCGAGATCAGCGACATCGTGCGCGACGAACTCGCGGAGAATACGCTTCGTCGCGGTGCGCTCGATCGCGCGCATCGTCGGATTGAAGGGCGGAGCGTCGAGAGCCATCGCCGCGAAGGCGTCGTCGACGAGCATGTCGATCCGCGATCCGATCTCGTTCTCGAGCTGCGGCAGCGCCGCTGCCAGGCGCGCGAAATCGTCCTCGCTCAATCCGCGATAGAACTGTTCGAGGATCCCGTGATCGAGTTTGCCCTTGTCGCGCGCGTTGAGCTGCAGCTCGTGCTCGGGGTCGTCGATGTCGCGGATGCCGAGAATGTGTTTGAAGAAGAACTTCTGCGGACACTCGCCAAAGTCTTCGAGCTGCGTCGGCGAAACGGATGTGATCGCGCTGGCCAGCCGCGCGCGAAGCACGTCGTCGTCATGTTCCGCGAAAAGATATCCGTCGAACGTAGAGCGCGACCCTGACTTCGCGACGAGTTGTAGCTGGCGAAGCCGCGGGAACGCTGGCGTCCCGCCGGCTGGCCCGGCGGCGTCCCGCCGCCGCACGAACGCCGCGCCAAAATTCTTGAGCAGCTCCGCACGTCTCTCGGGCCGCTGCGCAATGACAAAACTCTTCAGCAGCGGCGAGGGCCGCAAGACCTTCGCGAATCCGTCGCCGCCTGCGAACGAAAAATGAATCGACTCCGCGCCGTCGAGCAGGAGTTGAAAGAGCATCCGCTCCTCATCGCGTCCGTCGCCGATCTCGCGGACGCCGAGGGCGCGCCGGTCCTGATCGGGGAGGAGCGGATCGTCGACGCGGCCTTGCGGAAAGAGATCGTCCTGCATCCGGATGGCGAAGAGATGGGCGAACGAACGTCCGCGGAATCGCATGATGTCGGAGCAGAAGATGGTGGGGAGTGGCGAGTGAGGAGTGGGAGGTGGGAGCGAGACCTGGGCGAGCGCGTCGAGGATGACTGTGGCATCGAACGTCGCGTCCCACGCCGACGCGCGCCGGAACATTGCGGCAATCGCGTCGATCGCCTCCGCCGCTGCGAGATCGAGCTCGGTCTCGATGCGGAAGCGGGCCAGCGCTGCCGATAGGAATCCGGCCGCTTCGTTCCCACTCATCAAGTTTGCTGGCGTGATCCCCTCCACCTCGGCGACGATGGCGGCGTACGTCTCGATGGCGGCGTTCCGCGCCAGCGGCTTCAACGCGGCGCTTGTTCCTCCCGCGATGCGCGCGCGGCGTGTGGCGAGGTCGATCGCGTCGATGTCGACTGCGTTTTTCGGCGCGAAGCCGTCGCGCAGCAGTTCGACGATGTCGCCGCGCGGAAACTCCCGTTCGCGAAGTTGGAGCAGAACGGACAGCGCGCGGCCAAGGCGATGCGCGGCGAGCGGGATCTCATCGGCGGCGGTGAGCGCGAATCCTTCTTCTTTCGCAAACCGACTGAGCAGGGCGATGTCGTAGGGATCGAGTGTGCGCGCGACGATTCCGATGCCGGCCGGCGCCGCGCCGCTGCGGAGAAGCTCTCCCACCGCGCGGCAGACTTCGGCCAGCTCGATCGTGCGCGTGTCGTACTGCGCCGCGGACCACTGCGGAATCGCGACTATGTTGTCTCGCTGCGGCGCAGGCTCGAAACGTTCGATGAACGGATCGGCGAAGCGATAGGCGTCGCCTGCAGCGGCCGGAACGTAGATCGCGTCGAGCTTGCCCGCGTTGCGCAGCGCCTCGACGACATTTCGCTGCGCGCCGGTCATGTCGTAAAAGCCGGCCACGATCTGCGGCGCGATTGCGACCTTTCCGCGCTCGATCACTTTGACCGCACGTGCAAGAAGCTCCGCCGGATCGATCGCGCCGAGCTGGTTGACGAGCCGCTCGTACTCACGCCACGCCCGCACGACCAGCCGCGTGCGGGCGGGATTGCGCATTCCCCGCGCCGCGCGCAGCCGCGACTCGACCTCGGCCAGCGTCATACCGCTATCGCGCACATCGCGCCACGAACGCTCGATCATCGCGGCGATGCCGCGGCTCTCCATCATCGGATCGTCGATGCTCCGGATCGCCGTGCGCATCGCCAGCCGGCGCTCGGCGTCGGACGCGACGCGGGGAAGGTCGCCCGTCGCATTGACGATGCGCCGTGCGAAGGTCTCGATCGTCTCGATCCGCAGCCCTGCAGCGCCGTTCGGCTTTTTGCGCAAGAGCTCGGCGGCGATGGCGTTGGCGACGCCGCCGGACGCGACGAGCACCTCCTGCCCGGAATCGCGCGCCAGCGCCTCGGCGATGGTCGTAGCGATGTCGTGGTACGGCGCGAAGCGCATCTCCGTCATGCCATGCACCCATGGAACGCTGGCGTCCCGCCGGCTGGCTCGGCGGCGTCCTCGCCGCCGTCGTTCGCAGCGAACTTGGGGATCCTTCCGGGTAGGCGGCGAGACGCCGCCTGGCCAGCCGCCGGGACGGCAGCGTTCCGCTGCGCCGGGCCGCGCGTTGTTGTGCGAATCAATGTCATCGACGGCGATTATCGCTCACGGATTCGCTGCGCTGCGCTCGGTTGCAGGGACCTATGATTGACCCACTGGAATTTCGCCGCGCCGTCGCGCCGTTTTGTCGTCCACTTGGTTTGCCTAACAGGGGAGAGTAGAAGCGTATGTTTCGAATCTCCGATCAGGCAGCATCGAAAAAAGGAGATTCATTTTGAAACAGACCGGAACAGTGAAGTGGTTCAACGACGCGAAGGGCTTTGGATTCATCACCTCTGAGAAGGGCGAAGATGTGTTTGTCCACTTCTCGGCAATTCAGGGCAACGGCTTCCGTTCGCTCGCCGAGGGCGCGCAGGTCGAGTTCGAAGTCACGCAGGGCCCGAAAGGCCTGCAGGCTCAGAACGTTTACGTCGTCTAATACGACACGATCGATAACGACGAACGGGCAGCCCGAAAGGGCTGCCCGTTTTGCGTTTTGGGGATGGAGACCGGACGAGAGATCAGAGAAAATCAGAAGCGTGAGATTGCTGTCATCCTGAGACCGGAGCCGTAATTGGGTTGACCCACTACGCAAAGGCCGATCGCGCGCTCTCTTCCCATCCGTCAGCCTCCGGCGAGCGTATCGTTATCAAACCGATCGGAGGTCCTCATGAGCACAACCGAAGCACCCGCGCCTGCTGGCAGCGATGGTCTGCCACTTCTTGGCGAGACGATGTCATTCGCGAAGAACCCGTTTCGTTTCATGGAAGAGCGGCTCGCGCGTCACGGAAGAATTTTTCGGACGAACGTTCTCGGGCGCAAGACCGCGGTGATTGCGAGGCCGGAAGCGGCGGGGCGGTTGATCGACTCCGACGTCATCATGCGCGAAGGATCGATGCCGCCGCACGTGCAGGCGCTGTTCGGCGGCCGGAGTCTTCCTCTGCTCGATGGCGAGATCCATAGCGCGCGCAAGAAGCTCGTGAATGCGGCGTTCAATCGCGCGGCCATCACGGCGTACTTGCCGATCATTCAGCAAACGATGGAGCGTTATTTCCGCGTCTGGCCGGGAAGAGGGGAGATCCGCTGGCTCGATGAGATGAAACGCCTTTCGATCGAGGTGATCTGCACGACGATCATGGGAATGCCGCCGGGCGCCGCGATGGACCGGCTGCGCGAAGACTACGGGATTCTCACGAATGGCTTCGCATCGCTCCCGATCAATGTGCCCGGCACGCGCTATCGGAGGGCGTTGCAGGCGCGCGATCGCATTCTCGAGGTTCTTCGCCGGCTCGTTCGCGAACGGAAACAGACACCAACGGACGACGGCTTGTCGCGCATGCTCGCGGCGGCCGTAGCGTCGGATGTGGCGCTCTCCGAAGACGACGCCGCGCTCGAACTGCATCACATCGTGATCGCAGGATTCATCGTCTTCGCGGAGCTCGGCGCAATCGTCCAGCAATTGACGGCGCATCCCGAGGTGCGCGCGAGACTCGCCTCCGAGATCGCGGAACGGTCACCGAATGGACCGCTGACGCTGGAGACGTTGATGGCGATGCCTTACCTGCTCCAAGTGGTGAACGAAGTGAAGCGCCTCACGCCGATCGTCGCCGCTGTCTTCGGCAAGACGAAGAAGCGGCTCGACTTCGACGGCGTATCGGTCCCGGCCGGCTGGATGGTGATGTGGGCGATCACGCCGAGTCACGTCGACCAGAGTCTTTATTCGAACCCGACCGCGTTCGATCCCGATCGCTTCTCGCCGGAGCGCGCCGAGGAGAAGCGGCACGAGCATGCGTTCGCACCGCAGGGAGCTGGGCCGGCAACCGGCCATCGTTGTCCGGGGCTCGACCTCGCCACGTACATCATGGAGATCTTCACGGTCGTGCTTCTGCGCGGTTACTCGTGGTCGATTCCGCCGCAGAATTTCGAAATGGACTTCAGCAAGACACCGCCGGAGCCGAAGGACGGACTGCGTGCAACGGTGAGCGCGAATCAAACAGGTTAGAAACGTTCACGCGGAGACGCGGAGGACGCGGTGGTTTTCTCCCCGTCCTCCGCGTCTCCGCGTGAACCGCTTTTAGGAGCAAATTGAAAGGAGCACCGGCCATTCACCGGCGCTCCTTCGTTCTTCAAAACGGAACTTCGTCGTCGTCTTCCATCTCGGGCGGAGCGCCGGCCGACACAGGCGCTTGACGACGCGCGCCGGAGTAGCCGCCGCCTTCGTCGTCGCCGCGCTTTTCGAGCATCTTCATCGTGTTGGCGATGATCTCCGTGCGGTAGCGCTTCTGTTTCGTCTCTTTGTCTTCCCAACTGTCGGTGCGAATCGAGCCTTCGATGTAGACCAGCTTTCCCTTGCGGAGATACTGGCCGCAGATCTCGGCGAGCTTGGCCCAGGCGACGATGTTGTGCCACTCGGTGCGCTCCTGCTTCTCACCGTTCTTGTCGGTGTAGCGCTCGTCTGTGGCCATGGTGAATTTTGCGACGGTCTGGCCGCCGGGTGTGGACCGCATCTCCGGGTCCTTCCCCAGGCGTCCAACCAGAATGACTTTGTTGATCATGTTCTTCTCCTTCGAAGATAGTCCCCCGGCGAGGGCGGCCGGCGCGCCTCGACGACCCTCGGTGTGGTGTGCGCAGTTTAGAGGATTCAACGAAGAAGAGCGCGTTTTCTACCCCATGTAGAGAACGGCTGGCCTACGCCGTCTGCACAGCGATCGCCGGAGTACGCTTTCGCAGAATCCCCGCCGACACCAGCGTGACGATCAACCCAACCGGGAAGGGCTCGAGGAACGTGAGCGCAGCGTTGAAGAGCAGGTTGTTGTTGTACATCTCCTTCATCGTCTCCATCTCTTTCTTCTTCGCCGCGATCTCAGGCTCGGCGACACCCTTCTGGCGCATCGTGGCGATCTCGCGCGCGTTGTACTTGTCGAGGAAGTCGGGCGCGAACTTGAACTGGAAGTAGACGACCTCCCACGTCGCGACATAGAAGACGCATGAGATGAGCGTGATGAGGATGCCGACGCTGAACGCGCGGCCGAAGGAGATTTTCCCGCCTGCGTTCTCCCGATACGAACGAATTCCGAAGAAGACCAGGAGGAACGACAGGAAGATCGCGGTGTAGCCGAGGATCTCGCCGTTGCGGTTGTTGATGGTGCCGTTGTTGACCAGCGGGACGGTGAGAAGCATGAGGGACGACGAGATGAAGCCGGAGATGAGGCCGAAGATGATGACGATCTTTTTCATTTGTGGTTTCCTTTCACGGTGCAAGGTAGGCTCGACCTCTGAATCCGGCGTCCTGCTTTCGGGTGATTTTGGGGTCAACGAAAGTATGAATCAGGGGATCAACCCCAAATCCTTCCCCTTCTGCACCGCCTGGACGCGGCGGTTGACCTGCATTTTTTCGAATAGGCGCGACGAATGCGTCTTCACCGTATTCTCGGAGACAAAGAGCTTCTCGCCGATCTCGCGGTTGCTCATCCCTTGCGCGATGAGCCCGAGGATCTCATGCTCCCGAGCGGTGAGGCCGACGTCTTTCAACCTCTCCGCGTTGAGGACGAATGGTCCATCCATGCGCACCGGCACTTCGCGGATGACGACGACCTGTTTCGCGCGCGTCCATCGCAGTCCGAAATAGATGCCGATGGCGGTGAAGATCAGCGCGACCAGGCCGCCGTAGATCGACGACGGATACTCGTGGACGAAATGCTTGTACTCGATCAGCTTGAGCAGCGCGATAAGGACGCCACCGGCGGCCCCGTAGAGCACGACTTGCCTGGTCATTGGGGTGAGAAGTCTACCGTGTCGCTGATCGAGACGGCGGGTCGTGTGGACAGGCCACTCTCCTCCGGTATAGCATAAGGGAATTCCACCCACAGTAGACTGGAGCAGCGACGGAGTCTCTGATGGACAGCGACATCAACATCATCATCCCGCTGTACAACGACTTCAACATTCTCGACGTGACCGGACCGATCGAGATCTTCCACTGGGTTGATGGTCTGAAACCCTACACCGTCGCCGAGAACAGCGATCCGGTGAGGAGTACCGAAGGAGTCCGGCTCATTCCTGACGTCACGTTCGATCAATGCCCGAGGGTGGACGTACTTTGGGTGCCGGGCGGGAACGGTCCGCATCTCCCGCTGCTGGACGAACGGTACATGGACTTCGTACGCAAGCAGGGCGCGAGCGCGACGTGGGTCACCTCCGTCTGCGTCGGAGGTCTCATCCTCGGCGCTGCCGGACTGCTCGACGGCTACAAGGCGACGACACATTGGTCATTTCTCAGCTGCCTGGCCCTCTTTCCGAACCTTACGCTCGTTCCGCCCGATCCACACAAGAAGGATCAGGAGTATCCACGCTGGGTGATCGATCGGAATCGTGTCACCGGCGGCGGAGTCAGTTCAGGACTCGACGAGGCGCTCGTGCTCGTGTCGCTGCTGAAGGGCGACCTCGCCGCGAAGCAGACGCAGCTCACGACGCAATACGCACCGTTGCCGCCGTTTCGCGACGGCGATCCACAAGAGGCAGAGCCGGCGATCTACGCAAACGCGGTCGCGAGCGGCCGGGAAATGATCGCCGAGACGTCGGCCCTCATCGAGAAATCGCTTCACAAGGGAGGAAACGGAAATGGCAAACGAGCTCACGAACCCGTTCATCGGTAAATGGACCTATCGCAGTTTCAACAATGATCCGAATCTCAAGACGCAACCGAATGATCTTCTTTTCGGCAGCGGAACCCTCGAGTTCAAGGCCGCTCCGATGGGTCAGGTCGCGGGAACGATCGGCGGCCCGGGCTGGCTCCTGGATCTCGAAGGATGGATCACGTACGGCAACCCGCCGACGGCGCGGTTTCAAGGGAAGGGCAAAGTGTCGGGCGCCGAATGGATCTACGACTACAACGGCTACTACGTGACGCACTGGCCGAACGGCGTCGGCCAGGTGGAGGCGATCGTCGGATCGGTCATTCGCACGATTCCGCATCCGAGCAACGGCAAAATAGCGCCGGCGGGCGTGGTCGTCTCGTTCTACGCGGTGCGCAAGGGGAAGTGAAGCGCGGCGTTTTCGCCGCGCCATCGAAACCTCCGGTTACTTCGCGCTTCCGACGACGACGTCGGTGTGGCCGGCGTACGTAATATTGATGCGCGCCGATTCTCCCGACCTGACCGCCATGAACGTTGCGGTAACCGTAATCCAGCAGTCGCTGTTCGGCGCCAGTGGGGCGCGGGTGCAATCGCTCGTGTCGAAGGAGTACCCGCGCCGGCTCGTATCCGTCTTCACCTGAAGGGTCACTGGTGCGACGCCACGATTTGAGATGACGATCCGCTGCGATCCGGGAGTGCCTTTGAAGTTGATCGCACGCGGTTTAATGAAAATCTGCGGCGCTTGCTGGTCCATTTGCGCGATGCCAATCCCTGAGAGAGCGCCGCGCGCGATGACATAGCCGTCCGAGCTCGTCACACGAACTTCTCCGCTCGCCTTTCCTGGAGTGGATGGATTGAAACTGATCGAGACATCACAGGGGGAGCCCGGCGTCAGTTCGCTCTTCGCGCAGTCCCGCACGATCGAGAACGGCGGATCCGTTTGCGCCCCACCGATCGACAACGACACCGGCGTCGTGTTGATCAGCGTAGTGCTCTTCACCGGTGCGAACCCCCCGATCGGACGCTGGTCGAAATCGATCGCTGGCATCGTCAGTTGTGGACGAGGCGGCGGTGGAGGTGGCGGCAACACCGGGTAGCCCGCGCCTGAAAGAGAGCCGCGTGCGATGACCACGCCTTCCGCATTGCTGATTCGGATCTCGCCCTTTTGTTCTCCTTGCGAGGATGGAGAGAAGGCGAGCCAGACTTCGCAACGGCCGCTTGGTTTGACTGGTACCTTTTGGCATCCGTCTCGGGCGACGCGGAACGGGGGATCGGTCGCCGCGTACGAAAGTGACAAAGGAAAGGGCGTGCTGTTGATCAAAAGCGCGCGCTGCTTGGTTGTGCTGCCTAGAGGTTGTTTTCCGAAGTCGACGCGCTGCAGTTTGAGTTGCGGCAATGGTGCTACCGCCTCGCCCGATAGGGGCGCGAACGCCGCGAGCTTGCCGCCGATTGTGGCAATCCGGACTTCGCCGTTCTGCGAGCCGAGGATGGCGGGCTCGAACGAGAGGAAGACGTCGCATCCGCCGCCGGGCGCAACGGATGTTCCGCCGCAGGTGTCCTTGACGATGCGAAACGGCACTGCAGTGTCCGCGGCGGCCAGCGCGAACGGAATCCGGGTCGAGTTTGCGAAGTGAACCGGCTGCGGATCACTCGCTGTGCCGAGGAGGTGACGGCCGAAAACGAGGTGCGCCATTTCCAAGGGTGCAAGAGAAGAGACATTTCCGATCAACTCGACTGATGCAGATCCGCCGTTGCTAGCAAGGAGCAGTTTCTCGTTGCTCTCCGGCGCGGCATTCGGATCCATCACCACGGATACGACGCACGATTCGTTGGCGCGGAGCGGCGACGTGCAGTCGGATGTGATGCGAAAGGCTGCACTGGTCAGCGACGGCTGCTTGACGGTCAACAGCTCGCCACCGGTGTTGCGCAGATGAACAAGCTCCGGGTCCGTTCCCGTGAATCGGAGTCGGGTCCGATCGACGGCGAGTACGGCGCTCGTTGGCGGCGATGGGGGCTTCTCCGTGACTTCCTCGCCCTTTGGTGAGGGCTTGTGGGCCGTCGACAGCGCGATCAGAGCGATCGCCAGCCCGATCACCGCGGCGGCAGCGCCGCGGCTTGACTGCTCGCGCTTCCGGGACTGATCCGTAACTCCGCTAACCTTGACCGTGATCTTGCGCATCGCGTCAGCTCAACTTCGTTGCCGGCTTCATCTCACCCTCGTCATTCTCGACGAACACGGAGACGTCAGGCTTCGCCTGCGGCGGCACCACTTCCTTCGGCGCCGGCGTGGTGAAGCTGCTGATCTTGTCCGCGCCGGCGACGAGCACGAGCCACGTCAGGAGAAAATCGGCTCGAGGGTGAGTCGCGACGTGCATGCCGTCGCGCAACACGCGGACGTCGATCTTCCACACAGCGAGCGCCGCCAGAAACCCGGCGAGGGCGACGCGGGTGATCGTCCGCTTGCGGTCGGGAACTTCCTTGTCGAACAGGAAGGTAATCGCGGCGATGACCCGATCGAGAACGAACGAAATGATCAGCACCGCAGCGATGAGCTGGGCAGTTTGGTCCATGGTTGTCTCCTGTGTACACAAATATAGGTCGGGAAATGCGGAAACGGTAGGGGAGGAGTCGTAGCCAGGGTGCGCTTCCCATGTGCGCAACTTCGAAGTGTTAAATGTTGAATGATAAATGTTGAATGTTAAATGGTGACGAATAACTGACGGTTCGTCGTGAGGCAACGGTGGGAGGCCATCTTCTGCCGCCATTCAACATTCAACATTCAACATTCTTAGCTCCAACAACGCTGCGTCGCCTCCATCCGCTGCATCATCACTGCGCCTTCCAGCCAGACGTTGTATCCTCGGCCCATGACCGGAAACAAAGGAAACGTCAAAGGCGGCGCGATCAAAGCGCGCCTGGAGTTCGTCCGCGACCGCGGCGGCGAGGCGGCGGTCGAGCGCGTTCTGGCGCGCCTGCCGGAAGCGGACCGTCAGGCATGCGCGCACGTCATGACCGGCATGTGGTACCCGTTCGCGATGAACGAGCGGCTCGACGAGGCCGTTGCCGCGGAGTCGGGGATCGGGGAACAGGCGTTTCTGCTCATGGGCGAAAAATCGGCCACGCACAACCTTGGCGCCGCCCACCGCGCCTTCATCGTCGACCGCGATGCGTACGGTCTTCTCCGCCGTGCCGCGCAGATCTACCAGATGTACTACGACACCGGCCGGCGCACGTACGAAAAGCTCGGCGACAAGAAAGCGCAGCTCACGACGTGGGAGAGTGCGACGTTCTCGAAACACGATTGCCTGACGGTGGTCGGATGGCACCGCAAGGCGATTGAGATGTGCGGCGGCACGAACGTCCGCGTCACCGAAACGAAATGCCGCGCCAACGGCGACAGCGTTTGCGAGTACGTCTGCGAATGGAGTTGAGTTGGTGTCTGCGTAACGGAAACAAAGGAACCGTTTCACGCGGAGACGCGGAGGCTACGGCGCAAGAGCTGCCATCCACGAGCCGCCAGCGAAGAGGAATCTTCCCCAGGATTGAGAACCGGAGGTTCCCTTTGCGAACGATTGCGCTGACGATCATCCTGCTCACGATCTCCAATTTGTTCATGACCTTCGCCTGGTATGCGCACCTGCGGAATCTGTCATCGAGGCCGTGGTACATCGCTGCCGCCATCAGTTGGGGGATCGCCTTCTTCGAGTACATGGTGCAGGTGCCGGCAAACCGCATCGGATTCGGACGGCTGTCATTGGCGCAATTGAAGGTGATTCAGGAGGTCGTCACGCTCTGTGTCTTCGTTCCCTTTGCGGTGTTGTATATGAAGCAGTCGATCAATCTTAATTTTCTATGGGCCGGTCTTTGTCTCATCGGGGCGGTGTTCTTCATGTTCCGATAGGAGAACGGGCGGACTGGCTCACCAGGAAAGTGCGTCTTTGATCATTTGCCCGAGGAGAAGCGGATCGAAGGGCTTGGGGATGATGCCGCGCACGCCGAGTCGCATGAATTTCTCCCGGTCGGCCGCCTGAACCTTTGCCGTTAAGAAAATGACCGGGATGTCACCGGTTCCGCGTTGCTCCTGAAGCGCGCGGAGAGTGCTGGGGCCATCCATGTCCGGCATCATGACGTCGAGGAGAATGGCATCTGGCTCCATGAGTTGCGCCAGCGCTGTTCCGGCGGCGCCACCATTCGCGGTTAGCACGGTCCACCCCTCGGTCACTTGCAAACTGAGGCCGGCCACTTCGCGGATATCGCTCTCGTCGTCGATCACAAGAACTTTTCTATGCGGCTGCATCTCGTTCCTCCTGCTTCCTCTTCGTGGTTGCGGCCAGCAACCGGACGACGTGAGCTTCGAAATCGGACAGAGTGCATCGGCTCTTTGTCAGGAACTCTGTCGTCCCCAGCCGAAGGCGCGACCGGTCGGCACTTCCGACGTCTTGAGCGGAATAGACAATGAGCGGAACAGCGAGAAGGTGCTCGCTTTCCCGGAGAGCGCCGACCACTGCAAAGCCGTCGATATCGGGGAGCGTAAGATCGAGCACGATCAGACTCGGCTCATGCTGTCTGCTGAGACGAATCGCTTCCGCCCCCCTGACCGCATGAAACGTCCGTATGCCGTGCCTGTGCAACAGTGTGATGACGACGCGCGCCAGATCGGAATCGTCCTCGACGAGGAGGATGCATGGCGCATCGCAGGCATGATTGAGTGCCTCGATCAGATCGTCGTCTCTCCTCGCTGCGGAGATCCGGTCCGCGGCGAGGGCTGTGTCGTCCCCATCCGGCTCGGAGAGTTGGGGAGTGACGACGATCGGGATGTCTCGCGTCTCGTTCGACGATTGAAGGAGCTCGACGATCGGTTGTCTGTCGCCGGCAGCGGCAATGTTCAGGACGATCGCGTCGGGCTGTATGTTGGATGCGATGGCGGCCGCGCCGGCTGGCGAGGTTGCTCTTACGACACCGAACCCGCGGCTTTCCAGCAGCGCTCCGACCGCTGCCAAAGAGTCGTTCTCGTAGACGAGGACGGTTTTCCTGTACGGTGCGCTCGTCAATGGAACGGCCGTGACGGTCCCCGGCTCCTCAGGAACCGCCAGCGGAATGGTGAATTGAAACCGACTGCCGGCCGGAGCATTCGATTCTGCCCAAATCCGGCCTCCATGAGCAATGACGATGCTTTGGCAGATAGCCAGGCCGAGGCCCGATCCGCCGTTCCCGCGGGAGTCGGAGGCGTCCACCTGGCTGAAGCGCTCGAAGATCGTTTCGAGGCTTTTCTCCGGCACGCCACGTCCCTCATCGGCGACGGAGAAAACAAAATCGGTTTCGCCGGAGATGCCGCTCAGCGTTGTTACGGAACCGCGTGGCGAGAACTTGATGGCGTTTCCAAGCAGGTTGGTAAGGGTCTGCATGATCCGATCGCGGTCGCCCCAAAGCGTGCCGGCGGACGGCTCAACGACGATGAGCACGCCGGCCTGTTCTGCCATCGAGTGGATTCCTTCCACTGCCTGGAGCATGACTGCTCTTGCGTCAACCGGCCCGCGAATCAGCTCGACCTTCCCCGACCCAATGCGCTCGAGGTCAAGGATGTCGTTGATCAAGCGGATCAAGCGGTCAGTATTCGTGACGGCGATCTCCAGCATTCGCTGACCCTTTTCTGCAACCGGGCCGAGCAAGCCGCTGCTGAGGAGTCCCAATGCACCGCGGATGGAGGTGAGCGGCGTGCGCAACTCATGACTCACGGTCGATACGAATTCGCTTTTGAGGCGGTCGATGGCGAGCCGCTCCGTGATGTCACGGAACATGACGACGGCACCCAAATGTCTGCCGTTCTCATCGAACATCGGTGTCGAGGCGTATTCGACGGCAAAGCTGGTACCGTCCGGGCGCCAGAACGTGTCCTCTTTCGTGCGGATCGGTTCGCCCTGGCTCACGGATTGCGCGTTCTCGCATTCCGCTTGTGGAAATGGTGACCCGTCGGCGTGCTTGTGATGAACGGCGTCATGGAACGTTTTTCCTTGCATCTCTTGTAACGTCAGCCCGAGCATTCGGGATCCGGCCGGGTTCAGAAAGGTGGGCCGGTTATCGATGCTGATTCCGAGAATGCCGTCGGTGGCGCTGTTGAGAATCAACGCGCTTTCCCGCGCCAGCCGGGCATTGAGCTCGGCGATTTTCTCAGCCGTCTGTTTTGCGTCGAGCAGCTCTTCATTCGCTTTTGTCAGCTCTTCTGTGCGTCTGGCGACCGTCCCCTCGAGATGGTTATGGATCAGGAGCAGCCGCTCGTCGCGCTGCTCGATCTCGGCAAGCATGCCGTTGAATCCCGTCATCAGATCGCCGATCTCATCGCGGTCGCTCAATGCACGGTGGTGGGCTCGAGCGCTGAAGTCCTTGTTCCGGGAGATGAGTCTGGCCACGCGCGCCAACTCGACGATCGGTCCCGAGATGCCGCCCTGCAGCCGCCACGACAGAAGCAGCGCGATCATAAGAGAAATGAAGACGATCCCCGCTGCGATCTCGCCGTACTGTGCCAGCCTGGAATTGCGGTCACGTTGGTCAGACGCGACATACAGAGTGCCGATGCGTTCGTGGTCGAGCACGATCGGATAGAAGAGCTCGAGCCGGTTATCGCTGTCGTGGATACCATCCACCAGGTTGACTGGTGGGATAAAGAATGCGGCATTCGGCTCATAACGTGCGAACAAGGCACCATGTTCGTCGTAAATGGCAGCAGCAACGATCGACGGTTTGGGGCGTAGGGCATATAACACTTCCTGTGCCGCCTTCCGGTCCCCGAACGCCAGAGCTGAGGTGCTGTTGGAACTGACCAGTTCTGCGACCGTAGAGAGATCGCTGATGCGCCGGCTTCGCAGATTGAGGAGACCGGAAATCGTGAAGCCGGCGCACGTCAGGAGCACGGCAGTTGAGCTGGTGATCATGATGATCGCAGTCAGTCTGCTGCGAATGGAGCTCCATCGCAGTGCATTCATCGGCTTGCGGCCTTTTCATGAATGGCTCTTGCCACGTTGAACAACCTGGAGCTGATGCGCAGACGTGCTGTAGCTGCCGGCTCACGATTAATATCGAAGCGCACCCGATTGCCAACCATGACCAGCTCGATAACGCCTCCCCGCAGGGAGAAGCGCTCTATGTCACTCACGGTGAGTACGCTCTGCTGTGCCAGTTTTCCAAGGACTTGCGGAAGATGTGCTTCCTCCGAAGTACTGATGAAAATGATTCTGTATGGCGTGAGATCATCATTCCAGAGCCGGTGATGAACCTGAATCAGATGGCCGTTTGCGACTTTTCCCCGGAGAACGGATTCCATTGCCGGAACCAACGGGTCGTCACCGACAATCGCAATCATCATCGGCGAAGAGGCGGGGAGAGCGTCGTCGGGCCATTCCACGAAGCGTGCGAAGTTCAGGATGAACGCCGCCTTCACTTGATATTCATCGGCAGCCGCTTGTGCTTCGAGCCGCTGGCCATAATGACCCGCAATGAGCACAAGGAAGAGCCAGAATCGGAACCGTTGCCGACTCCTCCGGCCGCTCATCCCAGGTCTTAGAATCGCCACGTAATTTTCCCGTTGACGGTACGTGGAATCGTGATGCCGCCCGCGGTCCGTGCGAACTCTTCGTGGCGTGCGTGCAGGAGGTTCTGGACTGTAATGCTGAAGTCCCACTGTTTCGCAGGATGCCAGGAGAGTTGCGCATCGAGCCGGACGTACGCGGGAACGTCGTCACCGATGCGTCCGGCATAGAAGGCCGCAGCGTTCAGCGCGAACTGCTGCGAGAGCTGCATATTCGACCGCAATTGCAGTTGGTTCTTGGGCTCTGTCACTACGGTGGAGCGCAAGCCATCATCATCAAAGGTCACAGATTGGAGGAAGGAGTAGCCCAACGCAATATTCCAGTTCGGGGTGACTGCGTTGGTAAGGAGAAACTCGGCGCCGTAGGCGCTGTTGTCGAGGAAGTTCTCCACATTGATCGGAAAGATCAACTGTCCGGATGAATCGATCGAGGGCGCCTGGGGCGCTGCTCCGGTAATGTCCCGAATGCGGTTGTGAAATGCCGTTGCATCGAAACCTGTATTGGCTGACAACTGCCAGCGGTAGCCAACTTCGTAGGCTTCGACACGCTCGGGCTTCAATGTGGGATTGCCGTGTACGACGACTAGCGCTGTGCCGCCTGCGCCGTCAGGAAATGCGCCGACGTTAATCCGGCCGTAAAGCTCAGTTTCGGCGGGTGTCCGCACGGCGCTTGTGGCCGCTGCCCACATCGTCTGCCGCGGACTGAGCTTGAACAGCAGGCGCAGCGTCGGCTGCAATTGAAGATGCGAGACGGAGTCAAACTGAATCTTCGTCCCGAGCGTCAAACGCAGCCGCTGTACAACGGCAATTTCGTCCTGTACGAATGCGGTTGCGATACCGGAGATATTCGAGCCCCGTATCAGCGTGAAACCCGCACCGACGGCATTGTCGTTGGACCGCCGGTATCCGAGTCCCCATACGGCGTCATTGCGGCTGCCGAGTTTCAGATGTTGATCGAAATCGACATCCACTGTGCGCCGGGTGATGACCATGTTGGAATCGGAGCGGGACGTGTCGTCGACATAGGCCTGCAGGGACGTATCCGACCGGCTTGATTGCACAGACTGCCAGCGAAATTGAAGGTTCTGCCCCGAGAGGCGCGTCAACGAAACGTGGGAATCGAATGGATTAGCGGGGTCGACGGTCGCGCCCGTCCCGCCAGCGGCGCCTCGATAACGGTCGCCCTGAGCGGTGAATGTGTCTCCGCCCCGGGATGTCCAGTCGGCGCGGAAGCCGGCCTGGTCCATGGACAGTGCGTCATGAGTGGGAAGCGAGCCACTGCTCGAGTCGGGACGCCCGAACGATTTGGCGTACGCGCGATAGTACCGGTTGTTTCCGAGCGATCCGCCAAAGCGTGCCGCTCCCAAAGGACCCTCAGCGGCTCCTCCGCCCGCAGTGACCAGCGTTCCCTGCGTCTCGATCGCATGCTTCGTAATGATGTTGATAATGCCGTTGACCGCATTCGCTCCCCACAGAGTTCCTCCGGGGCCGCGGATCACCTCGATGCGGTCGATGTCCTCAAGCAGCGTGTCCTGCACATCCCAGAAAACACCACCGAAGAGCGGTGTATAGAGGCTCCTGCCGTCGATCATCACCAGGAGCTTGTTTGCGTATTGGCCATTGGAGCCGCGCGCGGAGACCGCCCATGCGTTACCGGTGAGCCTGGCCACTTCCAATCCAGGCACAATGCGCAGGACCTCGGGGATGGATGTGGCACCCGAGCGGCGGATATCGTCCTGCGTGATTACGAAGACGGCCGCCGGCGTGTCCGACAGTTTCTGGGCCTTGCGCGAGACGGACGTCACTTCGACGTTCATTAGATCGTCAACGCTCAATGAGGCAAGGTCGTGGTTTTCTTGCGCGTGAAGCACGCCCGCGATCGGCATCAGCGTCAGGGCGGCTGCCGCAGCGGCCAGCGCTCTCCATCTGCGTGCAGCGTGAATCTCGGGGAATCGGTTACGAAATCTACCGGCGTCGATCAAGGTCACATCCTTTGTCCCCGGTGGTTGTGGGCTATACCTAAGGTGCTCCGAGCCGGCGAAAAAAATACAATGGAGACCCACCGTTCAGGCGGCGTCAAGCATCCGGGTCAGGTGCTCCACGAAATCCGGCAGACTGCAACGGCTCTTCGTCAGGAACAGTGTTGGCCCAAGTGTCAGGCGTGGCTGGTCGGAGACCGCTACGTCCAGAGCCGAGTAGACGATCATCGGGAGGCTTCCCAGAGAGGGCGTCGCTCTCAGCGAATGAACGACCTCGAATCCCTGCATGTCGGGAAGGGCAAGGTCCAGGACGACTAACTGCGGCTCGCGCTGATGGAGGAGCCGAACCGCTTCGCAGCCTGTGACTGCGTGGACGGTTCGGAAGCCGTGATTTTGTAGTGCCGCGGCCATCACTCGCGCGAGATCGACGTCACCTTCCACGAGCAGAATGAAGGGCGTGTCATCGAGGGGATTGATCGCGCCGGTTGCGGGAGTCTCGACTGCGGCAGCGGCCAATGGAATGGTGAACTGAAAACGGGTGCCGGAGGGCTCGTTAGGCTCGGCCCAGATTCGTCCTCGATGGGCGGAGACAATGCTCCGGCAGATCGCAAGACCCAGACCGGTCCCGCCGGTAACCCTGGAGTCGGAAGCATCCACCTGACTGAAGCGGTCGAAGATGGACTCGAGTTTCTCTTCGGGCACGCCGCGCCCTTGATCGGCGACACAGAAAATGAATTCGAGCTCACCAGCGAGACCGCTCAAGGTGGTGGTCGTTCCTGCGGGCGAAAACTTGACTGCGTTGCCAAGCAGGTTGGTCAGTGCCTGAATGATGCGGTCACTATCGCCCACGAGGGTTGCCGTCGCTGGCTCGACCACGAGTTGCACGCCGGCCTCGCTGGCCATCGCCTGCAGTCCCTCGACGGCCTGAAGCATGACCGCGCGCGCATCGACGGAGCCCTGTGTCATCTCGACGGTGCCCGAGCCAATCCGCTCGAGGTCGAGGATCTCGTTGATCAGGCGAACGAGGCGGTCCGTATTCTTGATTGCGATCTCGAGCATGCGTTGTCCTCTCTCTTCGAGGGAGCCGAGCAACCCACTGCCGAGCAGGCCAAGCGCGCCTCGGATCGACGTCAGCGGCGTCCGTAACTCGTGACTGACTGTCGAGACGAACTCCCCCTTCAGCCGTTCAATGGCACGGCGTTCCGTAATATCCCGGAACGTAATGACGGCGCCCCGCTTGTTGCCGCGGTCGTCGACCATCGCTGTGCCCGAGTATTCGACGGGGAAACTCGAGCCATCTTCCCGCCAGAACGTGTCGTCGGTGACCGTGAATGACTCTCCACGCAGCAGCGCCAGACCGAGGGGACAGTCGTCTTCGGGAAGAGGGACACCGTCCGCGCTGGAATGATGGATGAGTTTGTGAATCGATCGTCCTCTCAGATCGCTCAAGGAGCGGCCCAGCATGCGCGCGGCTGCCGGGTTGATGAAGGAAGGCTCGGTGTCGAGATCGACGCCGATGATCCCGTCCGTAACGGTATTGAGGATCAAGGCGCTTTCGCGGGCCAATTGGGCGTTGATGCCGGAGATTCGCTCGGCCTCGCTTTTTGCGACCAGTAATCTGTGGTCGCGTTGCTCAATCTCGATGAGCATGCCGTTGAAACCGGCAATCAGACGGCCGATCTCATCTCCGTCATCGTGCACGCTCTCCGGGTCGGCACGGACGCTGTAGTCCTTGTCCTGGGAGACGAGACGAGCAACCCGAGCGAGCTCGATGATCGGCGAAGAAATATTGCGTTGCAATCTGGATGAGAGAACAAAAGCGCTCAAGAGCGAGACGAGAACGATTCCCGCCGCAATCAGACCGTACTGTTGCAGCAGGACATTGCGGTCCCGCAAGTCGGAGGCGATGTAGAGAGTTCCTATTCGCTGCCCGCCGAGTTGGATGCCATAGAACAACTCCAGCCGGTTGCCGCGGTCATGGAATCCGTCCGAATCGGGAAGTGTCGGAATGAAATAGGCGCGATTGGGCCTGTAATGCGCAAACGGCTGTCCCCGCTCGGAATAAATGGCCGCGGCGACGATCGATGGCCGGGCCTGGAGTGCGCTCAGGACTTCGCTGGCGCTCTGACGGTCTCCGAACGTGAGTGCGGCGGTGCTGTTGGCGCCCACGACCTGTGCCAGTGTGGAAAGGTCGCCCGCGTGGCGGTTGCGCATGCTCACGAGACCGGCGACCACAAAACCCAGGCAAGCCAATAACACGGCTGTTGTGCTGGTGAGCATGATGATGGTGGTCATTTGCCGCCGGACCGAGGGCTTCGCGCGGGGGGTCATCACAATGACCTCGATATGCTCGCGTAATTCATTTCCGTCATGAGGCTCATTGCGGGGCCGGCTCCCCAATCAACGTGGCGACACGCAGTAGCTGCGCGGTCAGATCAGAACCCTCGGTCTTCGCGGCACTCAGATTCACGACGATGTCCGCCTTGTCATTGCGGACGCGCAGGCTGATGGCTACACCGCCCTGCACATACGCCGATACCACCGTGATTGTCTTGATGCGTCGTGCCCTGCTGACGCCGACGATGTCCGAGATATTGATGCCGCGCATCTCCGTGACATAGAAGACGTCAGCATTTACCGACTGTAGCGCGGTCGAGACGCCATCCAGATCGTCAAGTGGTACCGGGATGCAGCGGATTTTAAAACCGCCGCCCCGAACGGCATCGATCAAACGGTCTTTGGTCTCTGCGGAGGTACGGAACGTCGACTGATAGAGAATTGCCATTACGATCTCATCATTGCCGGCCAGCGAACGGTCGAACATCCAGATCTTGCTGAAGAGACGCATCTGTACGCCGGCTGGAATCGGCGATGAGTCGCCTATGGCCGTTTGCGCTGTGAGAGTCAGCAACAAGGCCACGATGGCGGCCAGCGTTTCACGGCCCGAGAATCGTCTGCGCATGCCTAGCCTCCCACGCGTAGCCGGACCAGGATCGTCCGGCCATTCTGCGGGATCGTGTCTTCCGGGTGGTGTGTGCCGCCCGGCGTGGCGTAGGTGGTATTCATCAGGTTCCTGACCGTGATCGAGAGCCTCATGGAGGGACGCAGCGCCGCGGACAGGCTTAGATTGGTCAACAGTGACGCACTGGTATCGTGGCCGCCGAATGTTTTCCGTCCGGACTCGTATAGGAGCTCGAGCGCAGCGTGAAATGCGCGAGATGTCGGTGTGGAAATCCCCGCTTTCGCCAGATGCGCCGGTGAATTCACCATACGCATTCCGGCTTCTTCGGCGTGCTGAAGAGAATAGCTGGCATACGACCACAATCCGTTGCTGCGGCGATAGTCGGCCTGAACTTCAATCCCGTCAGCCACGACATCGGTTGCGTTGCGAAATTGAGACTGTCCCGTGTTGGCGTCGCTCTGCTCTTTGATCAGATCCGCCATTTCGACCTTGTAGGGTGAGATGCTGACGAGAATCTCCGGAGTGAGACGGCTTTCCCAAACCAGTTCGATCTGACGAATCCTTTCAGCGTCGAGATTCTGGCTGCGGACGACGTTCTGGCTGGCGTCCTCGAATCCGAGCTCGTAGACGGTTGGAAGCCGGAACGCGGTCCCGTAGAGTACTTTGAACGTATTCGAGTCGTTCAAGTGCCAGACGATCGCCCCTCGCGGATTCGTGGCCGAGGTGACGTGCGCGTAATGGTCGTAGCGAACGCCCGCGGTGACGGAGAGGGAATGAAGCGGTTGATATTCGCTCTGGACGTAGAGGGAGCCGACGGCGAAGGGTCCGCCGATGGCATATTGTTTTCCTGCGATCACGTATCGATAATTGGCGGTGGGACTGTCGACGTATTCGGTGCCGAGGGTGAGCCGGTGATTTGGCTTGACATCCCAGACGTAGCGAAGGTCAGCGTTCAGGCGCGTCGAGGACGAGCGGTCGGTAAAGAAATCGGTCCCGTAAGGGAACTGTCCGTGGTAGTCGAACCGGTCATACGAGGTTCGCAGGAAGAGCTGCCCGGTCGGGGAGAAGCGATGTTCGGCGGTCAGGCCGAGTAGATTGCGGCCATCGGTGAAACGCGCATCGCCATTGAAGGTCGTTCCGTACCAGGATGTGGGGATGCCCTTTGTGCGGCTGGATGTGAACGCCAGAAAGCGGATTCCGTGGCCGGTTACGGTTCCGAGCAGGCTGCGGTAGTTATCGTAGTCGTGACCGACGTTCAGACCGTTGTTGTTCTGGGTCGTATCGAATTCGTGGAAGTAGAGCTTCTGGCCCTGATCATTCTGCATTGCGCCGGCGAGGCTCATGCTGAATCCGCCTCCCAGGCCGTGAGCAAAACGCCCGCTGGCGATTGTGGTGTGATGACTCCCTTCGCCAAGCGTGACTGAGGCGTTCTCCTGTTCGCTCTTCAACACGAGGTTGATCACACCGAACATTGCACCCGACCCGTAAAGCACCGATCCGGGCCCGCGCACGAACTCAATGCGTGCAAGAGAGGACAGGCTGATCGCCAGGGCGGTTCCCGTGTCGATGCTTCCTGAGACGCCTTCCACCATGGGCTGACCGTCCAGCAGGATGAGAAAGCGGTTGTTGTAGTCAGTGGGCAGTCCCACACCTCGTACGCCGAGGTAGGTATAACCGCGGTCATAGGTCAGCGTGACGCCCCGAACCGACGCCAGTGCTTCCGCCAGGGTGTGCCAGCCATTGCGGGCAATTTCTTCCGCGGTAATGACGGTAACGGAGGCGGGCACGTCCGTCACGCGTTGCTCATACTTCGCGGCGGTGCTGATTCTAGTATTGAGAAGTGCGTCCAGCGGCAGGTCATCGGGGACTGCCCCGTGATTCTGAGCCTTCAATAAGCCACAGGAGAGCATCATCAGTGCAGAGGCCGCGCCTCTCAGAAATCGACTTTGCCGCATACGTTTGTTGCCTCCGTGAGCAGACCTCACTCCAAAGGTGCAACAAGTCCGTCGAGAAAATACGCATTCAGCGAAAAGACTCGTTCTGCGCGGCGTGTCGAGTCCTCGCCTGCCACTGTATTTAATCGGTAAGCTGCTCGCACTAGTGTGTAGCGCAGCGAGGTGCGGCTCGCGCAACTTGACCGAAGGAGTGGCCCATGCCGGGGCGTCCCAAATGTTACGCGAACTAGAACTCACAGGAATCATAACCGCGACGAAAGCACCGAGCCTGGAGACAGTGGAAGAGTCGGGCCGCCCTGCCTCCAGGGCCGCGGCATTTGATCTGATCTGGACTCACGACTATGAGGGGTGCATCCTTTCGATCAATAGTGCGGCCTGCGAGGCTCTCGGCATGCCTGCGGGCTTGCTGATAGGAAAATCGATTCTCGATTTTCTTCCCAGGGACACCGCCTCAGGAATCGCCAACTATATGGAGACGCTCCGGCGAGAAGGACTCGCCGTGGGAATGATGAAAGTAACGAGCCGCGCCGGCCGCCGCCAGATCTGGGAGTGCCGGAGCACGCCCGACTCCGAAGGCGTTGTTCGTGGCGTGGCGCGGGACGTGACGGAGCGTGAGGATGCGCTCCGTGCTGTCCGCCACAGCGAAGAACACTTCCGCTCGATCATCGAGAATGTCTCCGACATCATCGCGATCGTGGAACTGGATGGGCGGCTCCGGTACGGCAGTCCGTCGATCGGCCGCGTTCTCGGCTACTCGCGGGCGGACCTCTTCGGAATGCAGGCCATCGACCTCATTCATCCCGATGACAGTGGCCGGGCCGCTGCGTTTCTGGCGCACCAGATGGCCGTGCCGGCGGCCATCCAAGGCATCGAGCTCCGTGCGCGGCACCGCGACGGTACGTGGGTCTCGTTCGACATCGTTGCTACGAATCTGGTGAAGAACGGCCAGACGTCGGCGATCATCGTGAACGCCCGCGACATCAGCGAGCGAAAGATTCTCGAGACACAGTTGGCTCAGGCCAATCGCCTGGGAGGACTCGGACGTCTCGCCGCTACCGTTGCCCACGAGTTCAATAACGTGCTTATGGGTATGCAGCCCTTCGCGGAGCTGATGCAGCGTCCGGACGCTACGCCGCAGATCATTTCCAAAGGTTCCTGGCACATCGCGAACTCCATCAAACGCGGCAAACGAATCGTTCTCGATATTCTTCGTTTCGCGCAGCCGCACATACCAGAGAGAAGCGTCATCGATCTCAACGAGTGGTGGAAGACCTTTGCGCCGGAGGCAGAGGCCGTGCTCGGAAATGTCATTTCCCTCCTATCGGCGATTCCTGCAAACCTCTGTGTGATCGCCGACCGCTCCCAGCTTTCACAAGTCCTGGCCAATCTCGTCGCCAACGCACGCGATGCCATGCCCGGCGGCGGGACGTTGACCGTGAGTGCCAACACGCTTGCTCCGAGTACGCGATTTCCATTTGGCGCTGTCCCGCATCCCGAGCGCTTCGTTCAAATCTCGGTCCGTGACACGGGTCATGGAATTCCCGCAGAGATCGTCGATCGGGTGTTCGAGCCGCTCTTTACGACGCGGCCGAGCGGCGGCACCGGCCTTGGATTGGCGGTTGCCCATCAGGTGCTCGCGCAGAACCAGGGCTCCATCTTTGTCGAGAGCGCGCCTGGGCGCGGAAGCACGTTCCATCTGTTCCTTCCGCGCGGGACGAAACCCCTTTTCGTCAGCGCGGTCATCGAATCGCCGGCTCAATCGCTCGTTGCCATAAGAGTACTCATTGTCGATGACGAGGCGCCAATTGCCGAGGGAATCGCCGCCTTGCTCGAAGAGGATGGAATCGAAGTCGCGTCGGTCGGGACTGGTAAGGAGGCCGCCGGTGCTATTGCGACGTTTCATCCGAATATCGTTCTGTTGGATTTTGGACTTCCGGATATGGACGGCAGCGAGGTTTACACACGAATTCGTGAGACAAAACCGTTACTCCCCATTATTTTTTCGACAGGCCATGGCGACCGGCGGCGGCTTCTTGATGACCTGAACGACCCCAATGTCCGCTTTCTTCAAAAGCCGTTTGAAGTCGATGCTCTGCTGCGAATGATGGCGGAGCTTGAAAGGCCTCACACTCCATGAATCAAGACACTCCCACGAAACGAGCACTGGTCGTCGATGATGACGCCGATATCCGCGAGTTGCTGCAGGCATTGCTCGAAACGGCCGGTTTCGAAGTGGACACCGCGCGCGACGGAATCGATGCCGTCGTGTTGACGAAGGACTATCACGTAATCCTGCTCGACATGAAAATGCCGATCTTTGACGCGGGGAGCTTGACGGACTACTGGAAGATGACCGATCCAGGAATTCTGAGCCGCGTCATTCTTCTCAGCGGATATTCACGACTGACGTCAGACCGTGATTTCGCGACCTTTACTCGGATCGCCAAACCCTTTGACTACAAAGAGCTACTGAGCGCAATCGACGCATGCGTTCGCCGGCACTCCGATTATGTCCAGGTTTGAGCCGCCTGTCCTCTTTCAGTACGTGAGTGATTCGTCCCACTTTTGACGTAAAACATAGTCACGACACGGCTTAGACTCGTCCGGCGGTACGGCACGGCGGCTGCTCTTATTCTCAGATCACTGGAGAGCAACAATGAGCCTGCGCGTATTAGTTGTCGACGATGAGGAAGCGATTGTCGCAGGGCTTACGTGCCTGCTCGATAGCGAGGCGATCGAAAGCCGCGGTGCGTTTGACCGGCTCTCTGCGGAGAGCATGATCGGCGAGACGTTTTACGCGGTGATCGTTGCCGATCTGCGCCTTCACACAGAGGCGGAGGGATTGGAATTACTCGACGGAATCCGGCGCATCAGTCCCCGGTCACGCGTTGTGACCTTAACCGGCTACAGCACTCCGGAGATGACGGCGGAAGTTCTCCGCCGTGGCTCCGCAATGGTGATCAAGAAACCAGCAGGAAGCGAGGAGATCCTCGGCGCCATCAATGCCCTTCTGGCCGAGGTCGAGAAACTCGCGGACAGCCAGGAAGTACTCGACCCGGAGCAGCTCTACTTCGGTTTGCGAAGACTTCTGCACTCGATTCCCATCAAGCGCTTTGGCCTGACACCTGAGGAATCCGAAGAGGTCGTGCAGCAGGCCTGGCTGCTCTTTCTTGAAAAGAGGAGTCTCATTCGAACGGCAAAACCATGGATGATTGGAACCGTCTCGAATCTCTGCAAGCAGCAGATCGGTCTCGCGTACCGCCGCCGCGAATCCTTCGTCGGCGATGAAGTACTCGCGGAACTTCCCGACAAACGGTCCGGATCGGCCGACACAAGCATTGCGCTGCGTCAGGCGCTCGCGGGTCTGGATCACCAATCGCGCTCCCTCTGCATTCACATCGCGATTGAAGGCCACTCGTATGAGGAAGTCAGCGCAATGATGGCACTTCCGATAGGCTCCATTGGGCCAATGTATCTCCGCGCGAAGTCGAAGATGAGAATGAAGATGGCTGCGTAGTGGAGAAAGACAGTTTCAAGGGAAAAGAGACAAGAGATCAGGAAGAACGAGAGACAAGTCGGGAAATTGCAGGAAAAATTAGTGACAAGCCTTTCGAATTTGCGGTCGACGTCGTTCGTCTCTGGCGAGAATCTCTCGTCCGTAGTCCGCTATCCCTCGTCCTGATCTCTGATCTGATCTCTGATCTCTGATCTCTGACTCTCCTGATCTCTGATCCTAGACCTTCGCCCGTTCCGCGATCTCGCGAATCTCGCGATTCTCGATCACTCGGCGCCGCATCTTCTCCACCGTCGCCTGCAGCATGGCGCGGCCGAGGTCCTGGCCGCCGATGTAGAGGCTGCGGAAAGGACGAAGGAGGCGGTAAAACGGTTGGAGCTTTCTGTACGTGCCAACCGGTTCTCCATCGATTGCCGAGGGACGCCAGCAGACCGCACCGACGAGATCCATCAGCTCGTTTTCCGTTTCCGCCTTTACGCGCGACCACATGATCCGGCTGCCGGCTTTCGTTCCCTGGCCGCTGATGAGGTGATACGCCCCCTCGGGACTGCGAGCCTTCAGCATCGTTGCCGCGGCCAGCGCGTAGTCGTGCGTGATGACCCGGTATTCATCGGCCGATACCTGCGTGGCTGAAACGCCGAGGCAGAAGAGGAGCGCGTCGATGCCGTCGAACGCGTCGGCGACCGGCGCGAAGTCGAGGAAGTCGCCGTGGACGAACGAGCGCAATTTGGGATGCTCGATCGTCAGCGGCCGTCGCGTGATCGTGCGCACTTCGCTCACGATCGGCGATGAGAGGCAGGCGCGCAAGACGCTGCCGCCTGCCGACCCGGTCGCGCCGAAGATCAATACGTTCATGGACGCCGCCTGTTGCCGGACGGCGGACCGCCAGACCGGTTGCTTGAGGGTGAAGCGGGACGGCGATTCGCCGGCGCCGGACCGCGGTTGGACGGAGCGGAAGACGCGTGACGCTGCGGCGCGTGTGCAGGACGATGTGCCGGCGCGGAAGCGTTGCGATTGCCGGTCGGGCGCTGCGGAGTGCGTGCTGTAGGCGACGAACCTTGCTTGCGCTCCAGCTTCGCTTTTGCGCGCGCGCGATCCTCTGCTTTCTTCGCGCGAATCGCGGCGATGCGCTCCTGAATCGGGATCTCCAGCTTCTCCGCCGGTCTTTGCTTGTAGTCAAAATCGGGGAGGGTGATGCGCGGGAGACGCTTGCTGATCGCGCGCTCGATGGCGCGAAGATCGTTCTCTTCATCCGGTGCGACGAACGTGATGGCGTCGCCGGTGAGCTCCGCGCGGGCGGTGCGGCCGACGCGGTGAATGTAGTCCTCCGGCATGTTTGGCACGTCGAAGTTCACGACGTGCGAGAGCGCCTCGACGTCGATGCCACGCGCGGCGATGTCCGTGGCCACGAGGATGCGGTACCGCCCCGATTTGAATCCCGCCAGCGCGTCGGTGCGCTGCATCTGGCTGCGGTTCCCGTGAATCCGAGCGACCTTGACTTTGCTCCTCTCGAGCTGTTCGTACACGCGGTTGGCGCGATGCTTGGTGCGCGTGAAGACGATGGCGTTCTCGACGTCGCCGCGGTCGAGGAGCGCTTGCAGCAACGGCATCTTCAGATCCTGCGATACGGGAAAAACGGACTGCGTGATTCCGGTGGCCGGCAACGACTGCCGTTCAATCGCGATCGTGACTGGGTTCTTCAGCATCTCGCGCGAGAGCTCGGCGATCGCCGGCGGCATCGTCGCCGAGAAGAACAATGTCTGGCGCTTTGCGGGGAGGTGACGCAACACCTTTCGGATATCCGGCAGGAAGCCCATGTCGAGCATCCGGTCTGCTTCGTCGAGGACGAGGATCTCGAGACCTTCAAGCTTTGCGTACGGATGTTGAAAATGATCGAGCAGACGTCCGGGCGTGGCCACAATGACGTCGACGCCATTGCGAAAGGCGTGTTCCTGCGGTCCCGCGCCGACGCCGCCATAGATCGCGGCCCCGGAGAGGGGCGTGTGGACGGCGAGATCGCGCAAATGCTCGTCGATCTGCGCGGCGAGCTCGCGCGTCGGCGTGAGGATGAGCGCGCGCGTCGTCCCGCGCTTCTTCCCGATTAGTTTGTTGAGGATCGGCAGTAGAAACGCGGCGCTCTTGCCGCTGCCGGTCATGGCGCAGGCGAGAACGTCTTTGCCTGCAACCGCCGGCGGTATGGCGTCGGTCTGAATCGGCGTGGGCCGCGTGAAACCGAGCTCTTTGACTCCGCGCAGAAGATCGGCGTGAAGCCCGAATGAGGAAAATGGCACGTTGATGACTCTCTTTCTTGTTTCGGCGTCTCGGGTCGGAGGCGTGAAGACGTCCGCGATATGAATAGGGGAACGGCCCTGAAGCGAGGTAGCAGCTCCAGCTCCGCATGGGCCGGCGCCATCGCCAGCCGATCGGCAGTGATGCGCCGAAAGAGCAGACCGATCGTCTCCCGAATCGATCCAGTTGATAGGAACGCGGCGAGGTGCGCGGTTTATTCGGAATCAGTACTTTCCTGCGCGCGGTCACTCTGTAAGGGCTCGAAGTGGTTCTCGATACTCACTCTCCAGACCCATCCATCGCAGGACGTCACACGTCCGGAATCTGGCCACGTGCCCGCGGAGCGCACGCTCTCGATGATCGTGCGAAGGCGAAATCGGTTTGGAATCAAGTAGTTCACAGCGATCGCTACATGGCAGTGGCCTTGCGCTTCATCTCCTCATCGTAATCGGTTTGGAGATGACTCATGAACGTATCGCAATGGCAATGGACGTCTGCAAGCGGTCTACAGATGAAACTGGGAGGGGGCGGTTCTTCGGCGCAACTGGCGCTGCTATTCGGTACGCGCGCCGCCCTGCAGGATCCCGCGTCCATTACATCGATCCGCGGCCAGTTTCCCTCGGCGATCCTGCTGGGCTGCTCGACCGCGGGAGAAATACTCGATACGCGCGTCTACGATGAGACGGTGAGCGTCACCGCCATCTGCTTCGATGCCACGCGCGTCGCCGCAAGCTCCGTCACGATCACAAACCCTGCCGAGAGTCACGCGGCGGGCGCGACACTGGCCCGATCGTTTGCGACTGAAGGACTCGTGCATCTCTTCGTTCTGAGCGATGGGCTGAACGTCAACGGAAGTGAATTGGTCAAAGGGTTGAGCGAGAATCTCCCCGCTGGCACGACACTCTCCGGCGGTCTGTCAGGCGACGGCGAAGCGTTCGGCGAGACTCTGGTTGTTCTGAACGATGCGGGGAGCAGCAGGACCGTAGCAGCTGTCGGGTTTTATGGTGATCGTCTCCAGGTCGGTTGTGCTTCCCTCGGGGGATGGGACAGCTTCGGATCGGAGCGTCTGGTGACCCGGAGCGAAGGCAACATTCTCTATGAGCTGGATGGCCTCTCCGCCCTCGAGCTCTACAAACGTTACCTCGGCGAGCATGCGCAATTACTTCCGAGCTCAGGACTTCTTTTTCCGCTCAGCATGCGCAATCCCAAAGATGATTCATCCGTTGTCCGGACGATTCTTGCCGTCGACGAGGAGGCGCAAAGCCTCACCTTCGCCGGCGACGTGCCGGAAGGTTGGTATGGGCGGCTGATGAAGGCGAACTTCGACCGGCTCATCGATGGAGCAATCGGTGCCGCTCGCATCAGCGTTGCAGGCATCGCCGAAGCGGTTGACTTTGCGATTCTCATTAGCTGTGTCGGGCGCCGGATGGTGCTGCGGCAACGCACGGAAGAAGAACTGGAAGGCGTACGCGACCTCGTTGGTCCGTCGCCGTTTCTGACCGGGTTCTATTCCTACGGCGAGATCTCGCCATCGACTCCTGACGCGCCGTGCGTCCTTCACAATCAGACGATGACGATCACGTCGTTCCGGGAGATCTCGTGACGAGTATCTCGTCAATTAGTTCCGGGAGGCATTCGCTCCTGAACCGCCAGCTTCGGCGTCACTTGGGCGCGGAACCGGTGACGGCTCGTGTCCAGCAGTTTCTGGATGCGGTTGACGAGGCGTATCGGGAGAGCGACCGTGACCGCGCGATGCTGGAACGCGCGCTGGAGATCAGCTCGCACGAACTGCTCGAAGCGAACTCCAAGATGAAAGCCGTGCTGCAGGCCACAACGGACGTGTTTCTGCAGGTTGCGATCGACGGCCACGTCATCGATCACAAGTCGGACGATCTCATCGAATTGTTCTGCTCCCACGCGGAAGTCGGTGCACGGCGGAACCTCGCTCTGAAGCCGGAGTTACGAATGAGGTTCACCGCCGCGATCGCGGGACTGCTCGCCGGCCAGGCGTTCCCATCGTTCGATTTCAAACCCTCCGCGACCGATCACCGCGTGTTCGAGATACGCATCCTCAAGCTCTTCCATGACCAGGCGGTTATCTACATCCGCGACGTCACGGAGCGGAGAGCCGAAGAGGTTCAGCTTCGTGAAAGCGAGGAGCGCTACCGAAATTTGTTCGACAGCAATCCCCATCCGATGTGGGTTTACGACGTGAAGACACTGGCATTTCTGGCGGTGAATAACGCGGCGGTCCAACACTATGGGTATTCGCAGGATGAATTTCTGGCGATGACGATCAAGGACATCCGTTCGCCCGAGACCGTGCCACTGCTCCTGCAGGTGATCCACGACACTCCGGAAGGGCCATTCGCGAAGGTTTATGGCGTGTTCGAGCACCGCAAAAAGGACGGAAGCAAGATCGAGGTGGAGATCGCGTCAAGCGGTATTGTCTTTCAGGCAAGAGAGGCGGGCGTTGTTCTGGCGATGGACGTTACGGAGAAGCGGCGACTCGAGCGTGAGCGCGAGATCATGCAGCGTCAACTCGAACAGGGTCACCGCATCACCAGTCTCGGGCACCTCGCCGCCACGATGGCGCACGAATTCAACAATGTGCTGATGGGAATCCAGCCTTTTGTGGAAGTGATCGCACGCGAGGCGGCGGCGCTGCCGAAAGTGCAAGTGTCCGCCGTCAGAATCAACTCAGCGATCAAGAGGGGCAAACGCGTGACGGGAGAAATCCTGAACTTCACGCGCGAGACGCCGCTGATCCGAAAGCCGATTGCCCTCAAGGAGTGGATGGCCGGCCTCGAAGCAGAAGCGGCGGCGGTCCTCGGGACAGGAATCGAGTTGTGCCTTTACACCGAAGACGCTCTCGTCGTCGCCGGCGATGGTTCCCACCTCCAGCAGGTCTTTCTCAATCTGATGACGAACGCACGCGACGCCATGGGGGGAACGGGCCGGCTCGCGATCGAGGTTCGCCGCGGCGCGGGCAGTGGTACGTTTTCGTTCGGCGCAATCGAAAATGCCGAGCGCTTCGCGCACTTCATCGTCACCGACTCCGGAGCGGGTATCTCCCCCGAAGTGTTGCGTCACATCTTCGAGCCGCTCTTCACCACGAAGGCGTCGGGTACGGGCCTCGGGCTGGCACTGACGCGGCGGATCGTCGAGCAGCACGAAGGACGCATCTTTGTCGAAAGCGAAGTCGGACGGGGAACGGCAGTCCACGTGTTTCTCCCGCTGAGCAACGCTCAATGCGAGTACGAGCAGATCAAGCCCTCGTTTTTCCCGTTGGGAATGCGCAAGCTCGCGCTCATTGAAGACGACGAAGACGTCGTTGCAGGTCTGGAGATGTTCTTCGCGCTGGAAGGAATCAAAGTGAGCGTCGCGCGGACGGGAGGGGAGGCGCTTGACGTGATCGCGAGCATGCATCCCGACGCTGTTCTTCTTGATGTCGGGTTGCCGGACATCAGCGGAATCGACTTATACGCGCAGATCGCCGGACGTTGGCCCTCTCTGCCCGTGATCTTTGCGACCGGACACGCCGACGTATCGCACTTGCCCGACCTGACGAAGCCGCACGTTGGCTACCTGTTGAAGCCGTACGAAAGTGCGGAACTGATGCACATGCTGAAGTTGGTGAGCGAGAGTCGTGAAGAATCGCGATCGACAATGCGTAAACCCGGCGGAACAATCGCGCATCCGAATGCGCAGCTCCAGGTCATGCAGATGAATCCATAGGAAGAGCCGCGCCGGCAGTCGCAGCATGCCAGCGATGATGACTCGAAGAGCCTCAAAGAGCTGCGTTTCTCAACTCCCGTCCTTGCTCAGCGAAGCTCTGCAAATCCTGCATCGCGCCGGACGGGTTCGAGCAGCAGATCTGTTGCCAGCAATCGGTGGTACTGGCCGGGCGGGATCTCTTGCGACGCTCGCTTGAGTTGATCGAGTGCATCGCTCGTGCGGCCGAGCGCGATTTGCAGCGTGGCGATGCCGTAAGAGGGGACGAAGCGTTTCTGACGCAGTGACTGGAGGTCGTTGAGGACCTTCTCGGCATCGGAAGTCCGACCTGCGGCGCGGTAGGCGAGGCCGAGGCGGACAAGGCTGCGCGGATCTTCGCCGAGGCGCCAGGCGGACTCGGATTCGCGGATGGCGTCGTCGAGTTTTTGCTGGCGAAGAAGCGCTCCGGCAAGAACGTAGTGCGCAAATGCGAAGCTCGGATCGAGGTCGATGGCGCGGCGGCATTCGGTGATCGCGTCGTCGAGCCGTCCGCTGTCGGCGTAGACACCGCCAGTCTCGGCGATGATCACGAGGCTGAGTGGATCGAGCGTTTCCGCGCGTCTGATTTCTCGGATGGCCTCGTTGTAACGTCCCGTCGTGACGAGCAGGCGGCTATACCACTGATGGGCGGTTGCGTAACTTGGATTCAGCACGATGGCGCGATCGAACTCCCGCGCGGCCGCGGTGAGGTCGCTATCAAAATTCATCAGGTAATACGCTCGCGACGTATGCGCCTCGGCCAACTCATCGTCGAGCGCGATGGCGTGGCCGGCCGCCGCGGCGGCGAGCGGCAAGGCCTTCGCGGGCGGACTCTCGTTGTAGATCGATTGCAGGATGTAGCAATCGGCCAGTCCGGCATACGCGAGCGCGTAGTTCGGGTCGCGCTGAATCGCAGCAGAGAAGTTGCGGATGGCGCGCTCAAACGAATCGCCGGTCCGTTTGTTCAATTCATAACGGCCCTGAAGATAGAGCCGGTAGGCCTCGCTGTTTTCGGTCGGATGCTTTTCGACGGTCTTTCGCGTGTGGCCGCTGAGCTGAAGCCGCAACTGCTCGGCGATCTGACTGGAGATCGTGGCCTGTACCGTAGCCAGATCCGACATCGTCGTTCGATACTGCTCGCCCCACAGATGACGATTATTGCGGCCGTCGATCAACTCCGCGCTGATGATCAGATCGTTGCCGTGCGGCTGCACCACGCGTCCCGTCAGGAGCGCCTGCACGCTGAGGTCGTGCGCGACACTCTGCGGCGTTGCATCCTTTCCTTTGTATCGAAAGACCGACGTTCGCGAGACGACGGAAAGCTCCGGAATCTGGGAGAGCGTGTTGATGAGCGACTCGGTGATGCCGTCGCTCAGATACTCATTGTTCGCGTCTTTGCTGGCATTGACGAAGGGCATCACGGCGAGCGAGTGGATGACGGGGGAGTCGCCGGTGTTCCGCATGATCCATACGGCGGCGAGCGCGACGACGATGGCGGCGACGAAAACGGCCAGTGCCACCAGCGCACGGCGTGGCCGTCGCATCGCTGGCATGTCGTCGCGGTCGAGCGGACTGGTTCCGATTGCGCGGATTGCGAAGGCGAGATCGCGCGCGGATTGGAAGCGGGCATCGGGATGCTTCTCCAGGCAGCGGCGAATGATGCGATCGAGCTCGAATGGGATTCTGCGGCCGGATTGCGTGAGGTCAGGAACGTCGTCGCGCAGAACGGCGCTCATCGTTTCGACTGGGCTGTCGGCGATGAAAGCCGAGTGGCCGATCACCATCTCGTAAAGGATGCAGCCGAGGGCGAAGATGTCGCTGGCGGGCGTGGCACTTTGCCCGCGAAGTTGCTCGGGCGACATGTAGCCGATCGAGCCTGCCACCGTCGACGCTGTGGCGGGCTCGTTTTCCATTCGCTCTGTCGGAACGCTCTCGGCATTGGGGAGTTGCTCGGTGACCGCGGCATCGTCGATCGTCTGTGCGGACGCCTTTGCCAAACCGAAGTCGAGGATCTTGACGTGACCGTCGGTGGTGATGAAAACATTCTCCGGCTTCAGATCGCGATGGATGATTCCTTTGCCGTGCGCGGCAGCGAGTCCGTCCGCGATTGCGGCGCCGATCTCCGCGGCGCGCCGCCAGGCAACGGGTCCGCGCCGCAGAAGACCGCGCAACGTTTCGCCTTCGAGCAACTCCGTCACGACGTAGGCGATGTCGCCTTCGCGCTCGAACTCATAGAGAGCGAGGATGTTGGGATGGGAGATCGCGGCGATCGCTTTTGCCTCGCGCAGAAACCGTGCGCGCGCTTCTTCGTCAGCAGCGAGACGCCGGGGAAGGACTTTGATGGCGACGTCGCGGCCGACGCGGGAGTCATGCGATCGATAGACTTCTCCCATCCCGCCGGCCCCGATTGGGGCTACGATCTCGTAGGCGCCGAGTTTCGTGCCGGGTGTCAGTCGCACGCGGGCGAAGCATAGCGTGAGCGCGCGTCGGGCATGAGAAACGTGCGGCGCGCCAGATCGGAGCCGAGCGTGGCGGGGTCGTAGTAGTCGTCGAGCACCGAAGGCTTCCAGGTCAGAAGGTCGGGATTCGCGATCGCGAACGAGTCGAAATCATCCGACGGCGTGCGCTCCATCCGCTCATGGATCAGGAGCAGATACGCCCAGGTGATCGTGGCGTGATACAGCTCCGGGCGTCCGTTGACGGCGGCAAATCGTTTCAGCGAGGTCGTGAAGCGATCGAGCGCGTCGAGTAACGAGAGATCGCGAAGGTAGATCCAGGCCAGCCGGACGTGATCGCGATGATGGAAGCTGCCGTTGGGGAGGGAGCACTGCTCGAAGGCGTCGGCGAATTCGCGGTCGTTCATGGCAATCCCACTCTTCTTGTTTCACGCGGAGACGCGGAGAAGCGGAGGTGTTTTTCTCCGCGTCCTCCGCGTCTCCGCGTGAAACGGTTCTCAGGTTTTCAGAGGCTTCCGCCCTGAGGATGCTTCTACGAGTTTGTGCGAGTCGGCGGCGGTGAGATTCAGGCCGTAGATCTTTTTCAGTTCGGAGATCTTTTTCCGCGACTCGCGCCCGAAGGCCGCCTTTCCCTCGAAGGCATGGAGCACGATCCCTTCGATGAGATCGCCGAGGGAGATGTCATGAAACTCGGCGATGCCTTTGAGGACTTTGAGGATTCGCTTTTCGATGCGGATTCCCGTCTGGACGCGTTCGATGGTTGTGGACATTGGTACCATGGTACCACGGTATAATGGTATCGTAGTGTGCATTTCCTGCCATCCTGAGCCGCCGTAGCCGCCCTGAGTTTCGCTTCATTGACCGATTGGCGGTATCGGCGGCGGAGGACGGTCGAAGGACCCCCTGCTTTCTGCGGCCGGGTGGTAAGAAAATGCTGCACAAAGCAGGGGGTCCTTCGACCGTCCTTCGCCGCGATACCTGCCGGTTGGGAAAGCAGTGCCGGGGCGCGGCTCGGCGGCTCCGGATGACAGATCATGGCCACTCCGAACCGAGAAAACTGTCGCTATCCCAACAGCCCATCCAACAAATCATCCTTCTCGCGCCAGAGCTGATCCAGCCACGCATGTAGTTCCTCGCGCGCCGGGCCGGCGATGGTCACGGAGGCATCGAAGAACTGCGGCGGCGGATCGAGACGGCGCGCGCGGACGATGATCTTCGGCACCCGGCCGCTGACGAACTGCCACATCGTCACATCGCCACCAGGTGGGTAGGCGAGGGTGACGTCGTACATGGCGTCGAGCTGATCGCCGAGCGCCGCCAGCACGAAGGAAATGCCACCGGCCCGAGGACGGAGCAGATGGCGGTAGGGCGACTGCTGCTCGTCGTGCTTCGCCTTCGTGAAGCGTGTTCCCTCGACAAAGTTCAGGATGGCTACGGGAAAGTTCCGGTAGCGCTGACACGCTTTGCGCGTCGTGGCCAGATCGGCGCCACGCTTCTCGGGATGCTTCGCCAGGTACTCCGGCGTGTAGCGCCGCATGAACGGAAACTCGAGCGCCCAGCAGGCCTGTCCAACGATCGGCGCCCAGAAAAGCTGGCGCTTGAGAAAGAAGCGGATGAACGCCGTTCGTCCATGAAAAGCGTGCAGGAGCGCGAAGATGTCGACCCATGAGACGTGATTGCTGATGATGAGATAGTGGCCATCCGCGCGTACGTCATCGCCGATGCCGCTGATGTCCCATTGCGTCGGGAGCATGCGATCGAAGATCCGGTTCGTTCCGCCCACCCAGCGCGATGCCATCCACGCCAGCATCAGGATGATGCGCGTGCGCGCCGGACTGCGCGGCACTGTGATCTGCACCGCGAATTTGGCGACGCCGAGAAGGAGGATGCACATTCCCCAGAACACGGTGTTCAGCGTGAGGAGGAGAATCGTGATCGCTGCGCGGATCATTGTTGCTTTTGGGGGTTGGGCTGTGGCGAGTGGGGGGTGGGAGCGGAGGCAGTGAATTTGTTGTTCGATGCAACTCCTGCGCGTGGTCCGGATTGCCTCATCAAAGCGGCTAAACGATTCACTGCGATCACCGCTGCCGATCCGAAAAACACGAAGAGCCCGGCGCGCCAATCGGGCTCGTTCCAGCCCCCGAAGTCGAGCGCGGTGGCAGCCATGCCGAAGATCGCCGCGCTGGTCAGCACGAGGATCAGCTCCCCGACCCAGCGGGCTGGACGGCCGTACCGAACGCCGCGCGCAGAGAGGAGAACGGCCGCTGCGCAGCCAATCCAGAGCGCGATCCCCATCGTCCTCGGAGGTTAGCACGGCTTTCGCATCTGCCGGACCCGAGCACAGGAGTGGCGCGATGATGACACAAGAAACGCAGTCGAATCCGAACCACAAGATCCTCGCAATCGAAGACGATCCCGATGTTCTCGCGCTCTACAAGTCGTACCTGCAGAAGCGGGGATACGAAGTTCTCTCCGCCACCGGCGCGACCGAGGGGATGTCGCTGCTGCAGCGGCATCCGGACACGCGTCTGATCCTGCTCGATCTCAACCTCCCCGGCGGCATGAGCGGCGAGGAGTGGATCGCCTGGTTCCTGACGCAGGGAAAGAAAACGCCGCTCGTCGTCGCCTCAGGAAAGGGCGACATTCTGACGATCACGAAGGGGAACAATCGCACCGCGGCGCTGACGAAGCCGTTTCACATGGAGGAATTGCAGGAGTTGATCGAAGTGCTCCTCGCCGACGACTGGCACGATCAGGTCAGCCAGGATACGAAGACGCATTGATTGGAAGGATGAACGGTGAAGGATGAAGGATGAAGGATGAAGGATGAAGGATGAACGATGAAGGATGAAGGATGAACGATGAACAAAAGCGGTTCTGGCCTCGGTTCATCGTTCATCCCTCATCCTTCATCGTTCATCCTTCCGCCTTCATCCTTCCGCCTTCATCCTTCACATCACCCGTCGTTCCCGATCGCTTCGACCGGGCAGTTGTCGAGCGCGTCCTTTGACAATGTCTCTTCTTCCGGCGTCTCCGGCTGTTTGTAGACGTACGAGAATCCTTCCTCGTCGTTGCGTTGAAAGTTGGCGGGTGCGGTCTCGCGGCAGAGATCGCAATCGATACATTGCGTATCGACGTAGTACCGCCCCGGTGCCTGTCCCGGCACTCTGTCGTTCGGATCAGCCATTCGTGTTTTTTCTCCGTGAAACGCCGCGAGCCGCGAACGCGTCGCAGAAGTGGAGGCGCGCATTGTAGCGCGCGCTATCGAGCAGTCAAACCAGGAGGTTGCATGAAAAGATTTCTCTTTCCGATCGCCGCCGTATTCATCGCCATGAGCGCCGCTGCGCAGCCGCCGTCCGTTCCGCGCGATGCCGCGCCGCTGGACATGATCAGCGTCACCGGCACCGGCCATGTGTCGCTCACGCCGGACCGTTTTTCATTCACCGCGACAGTGCAGACGATGGCGCCGACCGTCGACGAGGCGGTGAGCGAAAACAACCAGAAAGTCGCCGCCGCGATCGCCGCGCTGAAGACCGCAGGCGCGAAAGCGGAAGAAATCCAGACCGCGAACTTCTCGATCTATCCGCAGCAGGACTACAGCCAGCAACAGCAGGGAAAGCCGCCGCGCATCATCGGCTATCAGGTCTCGAACAGCATCACCGTGACGCGGAAGCAGATCAGCGACGCGGGGCGCCTCCTCCAGGCCGCGATCTCCGCCGGCGTGAATCAAACCTCGGGGCTTTCCTTCTCTGTCGCGGATCCGAGCCGCGGACGCGATGCAGGGCTGCTCGCCGCGTTTGCCGACGCGCGCGCGAAAGCGTCTCTTCTCGCGGTCGCTGCCGGCCGCACGCTCGGGCCCGCAATCGCGATCACGGAGGGTGGTGCCGCGCAGCCGCCGCAGCCGCGTCCGATGATGGCGCGCAACGTCATGGCCGCGCAGGTCGCCAGCTCCGAGGTGCCGGTGGAGAGTGGATCGTCGGAGTTGTCGTTCACCGTGTCGGTCGTGTTCGGGATGCGATAGGAGTGCGGGCGTCTCGCCCGCGGTTCCGAGGCGTCCCGCCTCGGAATCGAGACGTAGCAGGGAGTCAGCAAAACGATTTTTACACTCGGTCGGGACGCCGAGTGCTCGCGGGCGAATCGTGCTAAAACAGCCGCGCGATGTCCGACGATCTTCCGCGCCACATCCTGAGCGAACGAACGGGCAGACATGTCTGCGTTCGCTGTCTCGCCGACGTGGCGCTCGACGAGTATCTGCGCAACGACCACCTCTGCGATCCGTGCGCGGCGGAAGGCGACTACCCGCTGGCGTCGACGCCCGAGCCGCGGAAAATGAAGGATGAAGGATGAAGGCGGAAGGATGAAAGCGGAAGGATGAATGCCGAAGAACAAGAGATGATGATGAGCGATGAGGGATGAACGATGAACAGCCCAGACACCGGTTCATCCTTCGTCCCTCCTCCTTCATCCCTGGCCCGTGAATCATCCTTCGGCCGCGTCGCCGTCATCCACGACTGGCTGACGGGCATGCGGGGAGGGGAGAACGTCCTCGAAGCGATCCTCGATCTCGTTCCTGGCGCGGAGCTCTTCACCTTGTTCCATTTTCCCGGGACCGTCTCGCCGGCCATCGAAGCGCATCCGATTCATACCTCGCGATTGCAAGGTCTCGCATCGCGCGTTTCCGACTACCGAACGCTCCTTCCGCTTTTTCCGCGCGCGGTGCGGCAATGGGATCTCTCGAACTTCGATCTCATCATCAGCTCCAGCCACGCCGTGGCCAAAGGCGTCGATGCTCGCGGAAAGCCGCATCTCTGCTACTGCCACACGCCGATGCGTTACATCTGGGACCGCTTCGACGACTATTTCCCGCGCGGCGTGAAACGGTTTCTGGCGCGTCCTACTGCAGCGTGGCTGCGCGGCTGGGACGTGCGTACCTCGAATGCAGTGACACGATTCGTCGCGAACTCAAATTTCGTTCGCGGGAGGATTCGCGACTCCTACGGACGCGACGCTGCCGTCGTGCATCCGTTCGTCGATGAGGCCTTCCTCGCCGCTCCGCTTCGCGAATCTCGCGACGATTTTCACGTCGTGCTTTCCGCGCTCGTGCCGTACAAACGCGCCGGGCTGGCCATCGATGCTGCGGAAGGGAGCGGACGGCGCCTCATCGTCATCGGCGGCGGCCCGCTCCTCGCCGCGCTTCGCGCCCGCACCAGCCCCAACGTTCAGTTCCTCGGCCACGTATCGAGAGAGGTGATCATCGACCACCTTGCCCGCGCGCAGAGCCTGATTCTTCCCGGAGTCGAAGACTTCGGCATTACGCCGCTGGAAGCGATGGCGCTCGGCACCCCCGTCGTCGCGCTCGGCGAGGGTGGCGTTCGCGACTCGGTCGTACCGGGGAAGACGGGGATTTTTTTCGAGACGGCAACGGTAGACTCCCTTCGCAATGCGCTGGACGAAGTGGAGCGGCAGGTGTGGGATCGCGCAGCAATCCGGGCGCGCGCCGCAACGTTTTCACGCCAGCGGTTTCAGAATGAGATGCTCGTGGAGTTGCAAAAAATAGTCGGGAATCCAGGGTCGGAGCCTCGGACAGGTTTTGGCTCCGACTCCCCACACCCTACACCCCACTCCCGGTACTTATCGTGATCGAGAAAAAGCATAGAACCCTCTCGTCGATCTATCTGATCAACGATGCTGTGGCCTCGAACCTGGCCATGCTTTGCGCATGGTTCCTCCGCTTTAGCGTCAAGGTCATTCCCGTGACGAAGGGACAGCAGGAGGTGGAGACCTATCTTCAGCTTCTGCCGATCGTCACGATCGTCTTCCCGCTCGCCTTCGCCGTGCAGGGGCTTTACCGCATTCGTCCGACGCGCTCGAAGACCGAAGAGTGGTTGTCGGTGGCCATCGGTGCCGTCGTCGCCACGGTCGTTTTCTCCGGCGTGTTGTTGTGGGTGAGGCCGGGGAATCAGAACATTCTCTATTCGCGGGCCACGCTCCTGATCTTCCTCGTTTGCGCGGTGGTGCTCGTCGTTCTCGGGCGCATCATCGTACGAGCGGTCGTCGAGGGCGGGTATCGATCCGGCAAGCGACTCGACCGCGTGCTCATCGCCGGGAGCGGTGAGCTGGCGCGCGCGGTCGTCGAGCGCGTGAGTGGACATCGCGAGCTCGGTTTCGCACTTGCCGGCTATCTCCGCAACGGCGAGGAGTCGAAGCTCGACGGATTGGAATGTCTCGGCACGATCGACGATGCCGAGCGTGTGATCGCCGAGCAGAAGATCGACCATGTGTTCGTCGCGCTGCCACACGCGTCATCAGAAGCGATGATGGCGCTGCTCGACCGGCTGGTGAGAAGTGTGGTGGCGATTCACGTCGTGCCCGACCTTCTCCAATTCATGGTTCTCCGCTCGCGCGTCGAAGACCTCGACGGCCTGCCGACAATCAATCTCTCCGAGACGCCGCTGGAGGGATGGAGCCGTTTCGTGAAGCGCGGCTTCGATCTCCTCGTCGCCACCGCCGCGTTCATCGTCTTCTCGCCGGTGATGCTGCTCGTGGCCATCCTCATCAAGCTCGAAGACCGCGGGCCAATCTTCTACCGTCAGGAGCGGATGGGGCTCGACGGAGAACCGTTCGATATTTTCAAGTTCCGATCGATGCACGTCGGCGCGGAAAACGAGACCGGTGCGAAATGGGCGGAGAAAGACGACCCGCGGCGCACCCGCATCGGCAGGTTCATTCGCAAGACGTCGATCGACGAGCTGCCGCAGCTCTTCAACGTCCTCCTCGGCGACATGAGCGTTGTCGGGCCGCGTCCCGAGCGCCCGCAGTTCGTCGAACAGTTCCGCGCCGAGTTTCCGCACTACATGCTCCGTCACAAAGTGCGGGCCGGCATGACCGGCTGGGCGCAGGTCCACGGCTGGCGCGGCAACACCTCGATCCGCATCCGCATCGAGCACGATCTCTACTACATCGAGAACTGGTCGCTGGTCCTCGACGTAAAGATTCTCTTCATGACGCTGATTCACGGCCTGCGGAGTGAGAACGCGTATTGAGGAGAGGCAGAGATCAGGAGAGGCAGAGATCAGTGATCAGGAGAGGCAGTGATCAGTGATCGGGAGAAGCAGAGATCAGTCATCAGGAGAAGTAGAGATCAGAGATCAGGAGAGGCGGAGATCAGAATACTTTCGGTGGTCAGACGAACGAGTGTTGCTGATTGATACGCTGCTCTTCGTCCCGCTTCCCCTGCTACCTTCGACCAGTCCCCTGATCACTGCCTCTCCTGATCACTGACCACTGCCTCTCCTGATCACTGATCACTGCTTCTCCTGATCACTGCTTCTCGCCCCCATATAATCCGCGCCCTACATGGGAAAAAACTCCGAAGCTCTCTACCACCGCGCGCAGGAAGTCATCCCCGGCGGCGTCAACTCTCCGGTGCGCGCATTCAAAGGTGTCGGCGGCACTCCACTCTTCATCGATCAAGCCCTCGGCTCGCGCATCTTCGACGCCGACGGTCTCCAATACATTGACTGCGTCGGCTCCTGGGGTCCGATGATCCTCGGCCACGGTCACCGCTATGTCGTCGAAGCGGTGAAGAAGGCGGCGACGCGCGGCTTCTCGTTCGGTGCGCCGACGGTCGGCGAGATCGAGTTGGCCGAGATGATCGCGCAGGCCATTCCGTCGATCGAGATGGTGCGGCTCGTTAATTCGGGCACCGAGGCGACGATGAGCGCGCTGCGGCTGGCGCGGGCGGCGACGGGGCGCACGAAGATCATCAAGTTCGACGGCGGCTATCACGGCCACGTCGACGCGCTGCTAGTCAAAGCGGGAAGCGGTGGCGCCACGTTCAACATCCCCGACTCCGCCGGCGTGCCGAAAGGCGTGACGGAGCTGACGATCAGCGTCGCCTACAACGACCTCGCAGCTGTTCGTGAAGCGATGGATGACGACGTCGCCGCAGTGATCGTCGAGCCGGTCGCGGGCAATATGGGTTGCGTGCCTCCGGCGGACGGTTTCCTCAGCGGCCTTCGCGAGATCTGCACAGCCAGCGGCGCGCTGTTGATCTTCGATGAAGTGATGACTGGATTTCGCGTGGCTTATGGCGGCGCGCAGGCGCTTTACAACGTAAAGCCCGACATCACAACGCTCGGCAAGATCATCGGCGGCGGGATGCCGATCGGTGCATACGGCGCGAGCCGCGAGCTGATGCAGCTCGTCTCGCCGCTCGGTCCGATGTATCAGGCGGGAACGCTTTCGGGAAATCCGATCGCGGTCGCGGCAGGAAAAGCTACGCTCGGCGTGCTGAAGAACTCGTCGATCTACGCCGACCTCGAGGAGCGCTCGAACGAATTTCAAACGGGCGTGCTGAAAAGCGCGGACAAACATGGCGTGCCCGTAACGGTGAACCGAGTCGGCTCGATGTGGACGATTTTTTTCACGGAAGGTCCCGTGACCGATTACGAAAGCGCGAACCAATCGAACCGCGACAAGTTCGCGCGCTTCTTCCACCTGATGTTGGCCGAAGGTGTCTATCTCCCGCCATCGCAACTCGAAGCGGCGTTCTTCTCTGCGGCACATGCGAAGAAAGACATCCTGCAACTGATCGAGCGCGTGGATCGCGTGCTGAAGAAGATCAATTGGGAGTACGGGAAGTAGGGGGAGGCGGGCCGGCCGGACAACCGCGATTGCTGTCATCCTGAGCCGCCGACGGACACGAAGTGCCAGAGGACGGTCGAAGGACCCCTGATCTTGTGCAGGGGATTGTTAGGAAAAACCGCACGAAGCAGGGGGTCCTTCGACCGTCCTTCGCCGCCGATGTCCGCCAAGTGCGCGTGCAGCGAATCTTGCGGCGTGCTTCGGCGGCTCAGCCCCCCTTCCGTTTGTGCAGGGGATTGTTAGGAAGAGCCGCAGAGAAGCAGGGGGTCCTTCGACCGTCCTTCGCCGCCGATGTCTGCCAAGTGCGCGTGCAGCGAATCTTGCGGCGTGCTTTGGCGGCTCAGCCCCCCTTCCGTTTGTGCCGGGGATTGTTAGGAAAAACCGCACAGAAGCAGGGGGTCCTTCGACCGTCCTTCGCCGCCGATGTCCGCCAAGTGCGCTTGCAGCGAATCTTGCGGCGTGCTTTGGCGGCTCAGGATGACAGTATTTTTCGCCGCTCTACGACCCCACCCTTGGCACCAGCCACGCTCTCCCTCCCGTCCGCACGGTGTCCGCATCGAAGCCGAATAGTTCGCGAATCGCATCTGGCTGCATGACGACTTCGGGAGTCGCGTCGAGCGCCAAGGCGCCGCGTTGCATCACCAGCATGCGGTCACTGTAAGCCGCGGCCCAGTTCAGGTCGTGCGTCGCGTAGATCACCGTGACGCCGGTGCGGGCGACGATGTCGCGAAGCAGCGCGGAGAATTGCTGGACGTGGGAGACATCGAGCGCGGAGAGTGGCTCGTCGAGGAGGATCAGCCGCGGACGTCCGGCGAGGACGCGCGCCAGGAAGATGCGTTTCCGCTCGCCGCCGCTCATCTCGTCGAGATACCGATCAGTGAGGTGGGAGGCATCGCAGAGATCGAGCGCATGCGCGGCTTCTTCGTAATCGATGTCCTGTTCCCATGCGAAACGGCCGAGAAAGGGAGCGCGTCCGGACACGACGACGTCGAGCGCGCGCATGGAGAACACGGGATCGGGATCCTGCGGAAGGTAGGCAACCTCCTTCGCGTAGTCGCGCGCGCTCCAGTCGCGAAGGCGCTTGCCGTCGAATGCGATCTCGCCCGCGTGCGGCAGCATGATGCGCGCGAGAAGTTTGAGCAGCGTCGATTTTCCCGAGCCGTTCGGACCAGTGAGCGCAACCAATTCCTTCGCTTCGAACGACGCGGTGACGTCGTCGACGGCCTGAGCTCCCGCGTACGAAAACGAAACGTTGCGCAGAGCGAGCATCAGCGGTTCCTCCGCAGCAGCGAGAGAAAAAACGGGACGCCGAGCACCGCGGTGAACGCGCCGATCGGAAGTTCGGCCGAGGTGACGACGACGCGCGAGAGCAGATCGGCCAGCACGACGAGGATGCCGCCGCCGAGCGCGCAGAGCGGAAGGAGGAAGCGGAAATCGCGGCGCCAGATCATGCGGATGAGATGAGGCACGAGCAGTCCGACGAAGCCGATGATGCCGCTGACGGAAACCGCGGCGCCGGTGACGATCGACGCGGTGATGAATCCGATCAGCTTGACGCGCTCGACTTCGACGCCGCGCGACTTCGCATCATCTTCGCCGAACGCCAGCATGCGCAGATCGTTGCCGATCGCCGCGAGCGTGATCATGGCGATGACGAGCAGAACGGCCAGCAGAGCCACATCGCTCCACGATGCACCGAAGAGCGTTCCCATCATCCAACGCAGCGCTGCAGTGAGATCGCTCTGCCGCGAGACGCCGAACGAAATGAGGATTACCGCGGAAAAGAACGCGTTGAGGACGAGGCCGGAAAGCAGGAGCCGCGTCGGATCGGTGTACTCGCGCCGCCGCGCAAGCAGAAACACCGCGCCGGTCGCGCCGCACGCGCCGGCGAATGCGATCAGCGGAACGACGCCGGGTAGTCGCGCCAATCCTGCCGCAGTTGCGATCGACGCGCCGCACGCCGCTCCGCCGGAGACGCCGAGGATGAAGGGATCAGCGAGGGGATTTCTTAGTAACGTCTGGAACGTGACGCCGGCGACGGCGAGCGTTGCGCCGACGAGCGCAGCGAGGAGCGCGCGCGGCAGGCGAATGCCGATGAGGATCGAGCGCGCCGTCGCGTCGCCTGCGAGCGCCGCGCGCCACGAGGTGCTCGTTGCACCGAGCGACGAGGCCAGAAGGAGCGCGAGAAGCAGCAGTAACGCCAGAAGCGCGAAGGCGCCGGCGAGACTCGATCGTTGACGAACGGATGACACGTGCGCAGTGTAGTAGCGACGGAGCGCCGCCGTCTCGGCGGCTGGCTTGGCGGCGTCCCGCCGCCATCTTCTGTCTTAGGTTCAATGACCTCGATCGCTACGCCTGCGCTACATCAAGGTCACCCTTGACCTTAGGAACAGTGATGCATAAGATGACTCATTATGATTCGCCCAGTGAGTCACCAGAGAAAGAAAGCGCGGATGGGTCAGCTCTCCCTTCGCGGCTTCGATCAACATCTCGAGCAGCACCTGCGGGAGCTGGCCAAACGCGAAGGTATCTCACTGAACAAGGCCGCCCTGATGCTGATGAAAAAAGGCGCGGGACTATCCGATGAGCCCGGGTCGAGCACAGCGATCGGGAACGCCTTGGATCGTTTCATCGGCAGTTGGTCTGAAGAAGAAGAGCGAGACGTACTCGAAGGGATCGCTATGTTCGAGACGGTGGATGAGAGCCTCTGGAAATGAGGCTCTCGCTGGATACGAATGTCTATACGGCGCTCTTTCGTGGAGATCAGACAATCGCCGATTATGTGAAGCGGGCCGACCATGTGCACCTTTCCGCGGTCGTGGCAGGCGAACTTCTCTTCGGCTTTCGTAACGGCTCGCGCTACGAAGCCAATCGACGCGGGCTTGAAGATTTTCTACTTAGTGCTTACGTCTCCCTCCTTCCTGTCACACTCGTTACCGCCGACCGATTTGGAAGAATCGCTACGTCGCTGCGACGCAAGGGCCGGCCGATTCCAAGCAACGACATCTGGATTGCGGCGCATGCGATGGAGTCGGGCTCCGAGCTGCTTACCCACGATCAACATTTCAAAGAGGTTGACGGGCTGGCCTGGGTTCAACCGTAGTAACCGCGGCTTGATTGCGACGCGAGGACCATCCGCGAGACTGGCGTCAAGATCCTCATCGAGCTTGAGCCGCATCACGCCTCACCCGACGGCAGTTGGGATTACGCGCTCGCGCGTGACCTCCGCCGCATAGGCGAGTGCCGCTTTGATGTCGTCCGCCGTTAGAGAAGGGTAGGAGTCGAGGACCTCCTGTTCCGGTACACCCGCCGCAAGATTCTCGATGATGAGCGCAACCCAGATTCGCGTCCCCGGATACATGGCTTACCGAAGCAGATGTTCGGGTCGATCGAGATGCGTTGCAGTAGACCGTCGCGCGTCACTCTCGTCCTCCGATTTCGCTTCGCAAGAATACGAATGCGTGAAGCGCGTCACCTTGCGACTGCGGTAAACGCACCGCTCCCTCCTTCGTCCAACGTTTCATGAAACCTGTGACGAAGATCATTGCCGGCGCGCTCTCCGTTGTCCTCCTCGTTGGAGCGAGCCCTTCCGATTCGAGGCTCACCGAGCGGCAGCGCGCGATGCATGCGCTCAATCGTCTCGCGTTCGGTCCACGGCCCGGCGACGTCGACGCGATCGCGAAGAGCGGCGTCGATGCCTGGATCGAGCAGCAGCTTCATCCCGAGGCGATTCCTGATCGCGCGGTCGAAGCGCGCATCGCGCTTTTGCCGACGATGACGATGTCGAACGCGCAGATCGTGAAGACCTACTACGCACCGGTCTTGATGGCGCGGAAGAAAGCAAATGAAGAAGCGAAGGACGGCGACGTCGATAAGAAAGACATTCGCCGCGAGTTGATGCGCGACATTCCCGCGAACCAGCGGCCACAGATCGTGATGAGCGATCTCGTTTCGCAACGGATCATTCGCGCCGCCGAATCGGACCGCCAGCTCAACGAAGTCATGGTCGACTTCTGGATGAATCACTTCAACGTCTTTGCGGGCAAAGGAATCGATCGCTTCCTGCTGACCAGTTTCGAGCGCGATGTCATCCGTCCACACATCTGGGGACAATTCGAAGATCTGTTGATAGCCACTGCGAAGTCGCCGGCTATGTTGTTCTATCTCGACAACGCCCGCTCGATCGCAGCACCGGAGAACCGTCCGCAGTTGCCGCAACGCGCAGCAATCGGCGGCGGCCGCTTCGGGCAGCGCGGCATGCTGCAACGCCCGCAACAACAGAATCAGCAGCAGGGCGGTCTGAACGAGAACTACGCCCGCGAGATCATGGAGCTCCACACCCTCGGCGTCGATGGTGGCTACACGCAGAAGGACGTGACCGAGCTTGCGCGTGTGCTCACCGGCTGGACGATCACGCGCCAGCGCGACGGAGTCGGTGAGGGAGCGGAGTTCATCTTCCGTCCGTTCCTCCATGACGCCGGCGCGAAAACGGTGATGGGTGCTCGGTTCCCAGCGGGTGGCGGAATCGGCGAGGGCGAGAAGATGATCCAGATTCTTGCGCGCCATCCCGCGACCGCGCATCACATCGCCTACAAACTATGTCAGCGCCTCGTCGCCGATGACCCGCCGCCCGCGCTCGTCGATCGCGTGGCCGCGAAGTTCATCGCCACCGACGGCGACCTTCGGCAGACGGTGAAAGCGGTCATCGCCAGTCCGGAGTTCTGGAATCCGGCTGTCTATCGCGCGAAGGTGAAATCGCCGTTCGAGTACACGATCTCCGCGGTACGCGCAGTGAACGGCAAGATCGCCGACGCAACTCCGATCGCGCGGGCGTTGCAGCAGATCGGCGAGCCGCTTTACGGTGCGCAGCCGCCGACCGGCTACAGCGATAAAGCGGATGTCTGGATCAATACCGGCGCGCTGATGAATCGCCTCAACTTCGCGCTGTCGCTTGCGGGCAACAAACTTCCAGGCGTTCACGGCGATGTGGTTTCACTCATTCCGTCCGCCGACGCCGCCGATGCCTCGCGATCGGTTGAAGCGCTCGCGTTAGCGCTGACCGGCGGCAGCCTCACCGAAGAGACGCGCGGCATCATCAAATCGCGCATCACGGAGCGAAAAGCGCCGGCGGAGGATCCGTGGGACAACACGCAGTTGCCGACGGTTGCAGGGCTGATCCTCGGATCGCCGGAGTTTCAACGGCAGTGATCCTTTGGTTATCGAGCTTCCCGTGTTGACGAGTGGCTGCGTGGAAAATCAATCAATGGTAAGCGCGTGGCATGCTGACAACTCGACAACCGACAACTCGACAACCCAGTAGCGACCAACCGAGCAACAAACGGAAATGGACCTCATGATCGACAGACGCTTTTTCCTCAAATCCTCCGGCCTCGCCCTCGTCGGCGGAAGCCTTCTTCCGAACGTGTTCGTGAAGATGGCAAACGCTTCGACGACGAAAGGGTCCAAAACGCTCGTCGCGATTTTTCAGCGCGGTGCGGTCGACGGCCTGAACATGATCGTGCCGTACGGCGAGCCGGCGTACTACGCGGCGCGTCCGACGATCGCCGTTCCGCGTCCTGGTACGACTGGCGGCGCGATCGATCTCGATGGATTCTTCGGACTTCATCCGTCACTCGAGTCGCTAGCGCCGTATTTCAAAGATCACAGCGCAGCCTTTGTTCACGCAGTCGGATCACCCGACGCCACGCGCTCGCACTTCGATGCGCAGGACTTCATGGAGTCGGGCACGCCCGGCGTGAAGTCGACTGAGGATGGATTCCTTTCCCGCGCCGTCGGATTGAAAAAAGATCCGAAGGCCTCGCCGTTGCGTGCCGTGGCGTTCTCGCCGGCGCTGCCGCGCATCCTCTCCGGTTCGGCCGGCGCGGTAGCGATGACGAACCTCGGCCAGTTCGGAATTCGCGGCGGCGCAAACGTCAGCAGCGGATTCGAATCGATGTACGCCGAGGCGGTGGCGGGAACGCTTGGCGGAACGGCGAAGGAATCATTCGATGCCGCGCGCATTCTCAAGGGCGCCGATCCCCAGAAACTGACGCCGGAGAATGGAGCTGTCTATCCAGCCGGACCTCTCGCGAATTCGCTGCGTCAGATCGCGCAGCTCATCAAATCAAAGGTCGGATTGGAAGTAGCGTTCGCCGATGTGAGCGGATGGGACACGCACGCGGGAGAGGGAGGCGCGCAGGGTCAGCTCGCGAACAACCTTCGCACATTCTCCGATGCCATCGCCGCGTTCACGCGCGACCTCGGATCGCGGATGAGCGACGTCGTGCTGGTCACGATGTCGGAGTTCGGCCGCACTGTCCGCGAGAACGGCAACCGCGGCACGGACCACGGCCACGCCAACGTGATGATCGTCCTCGGGGGCGGCGTGAAGGGCGGCAAGGTCTACGGCAAGTGGCCGGGGCTGGCGTCGCAACAGCTCTACGAGAATCGCGATCTCGCCATCACGACCGACTTCCGCGACGTCTTCGCCGAACTGCTGACGAAGCAGATGGCCGTGCCGTCGCTGAAGAGCGTGTTCCCCGGATACGACGCGTCGCCTGCGAAGTGGCGGGGGATTCTGGGGTAGCAAATTCGCGGTCATCAACGCTGTCATCCTGAGGCGCCGAAGCCGCCGCAAGCTTTACTACGTGCGCATCCGGCAGGCATCGGCGGCGGAGGACGGTCGAAGGACCCCCTTATTCTGTGCCGAGCTTTTTCCGCATCCCCACCTGCACGGAATTAGGGGGTCCTTCGACCGTCCTCCGCCGCGGTGCCAGCCAGTTGTATGAGTCGCGTGAAGGCGCTGCTGCGGCGGCTCAGGATGACAGCGTGGATGACAGCGAGAAGGTTGACGCCATCACTACTTCACCACCTTCACATCTCCGAACGGCGTGAGCTGATCCTTGATCGCTTTGTAATCGCCGACGACGACGATGGCGCCACGATAGGTGTCGAAGTAGCGCGCGGCGTTGCGTTGAACGTCGGCGGGCGTGAGTGCGTTGATCTTCTCGCGAAACGTCTGCAGAAAATCATGCGGCAACTCATCGACATAGATCGACGTGATGCGTCCCGCAAGACTCGCTTGCGCCTCCAACTCCAGCTCCATCCCGCCGATGCTGTACGTCTTCGCCGACTCGAGCTCCTCGGCCATGACCGGCATGACGCGCATGCGATCGAGCTCGTACAACATCTCCAGGATCGTCGGGCCGGTGACTTCATTGCGCACCGACGCGCCGGTCTCGAAGCTTCCGGCGGCGCGGCGCAGATTTGCAGTGCTGTACGGCGAGTAGGTGTAGCCCTTTCCCTCGCGGATGTTACGCGTGAGGCGCGAGTAGAACGATCCGCCGAAGATCATGTTCGTCGTGCGCAGCGGGATGTAGTCGGGCGAGCGGCGGGGCGGTGCCGCGGCGCCGATGATGATCGTCGATTGTACGGAGCCGGGTCGGTCGATGACGTAGATCTGGCGCTTTTCGCGAACGGGAAGCACGACTCTCGGCGTGGGCGGTAACGCGACTCGCTTCCACGATCCGAATGTTCGCTCGACCTCGGCGCGCATCGTCGCCGGTTCGAAGTCGCCGACGACCACCAGCGTGGCGTTGTTCGGTAGGTAGTGTGCCGCGGCAAACGTCTTGAGCGATGCGCGCGTTACTCTCGTGATCGCCGCTGGATCGGGAACCGTGAATCCATACGGATGCGCACCGAACAGCGCTTTGTCCATTGCCTCCTGCGCCAAGAAATCGGGCGTCGAGCGCTCTTCTTCAATCTCCTGCGCCAGGTTGGTTTTCGCCAGCGCAACTTCCGATTGCGGATAGGCAGGATGGCGCGCTACATCACTGAGCAGGTCGAGAAGCTTCGGCGCGAACTCAGCGAGCGACGACGCCGTGATCGTCGTGGCATCGTTGTCGACGCCGGTCGTCAGCACGCCGCCGATCGAGCGAAGCTCCTGCTTGATCTCGATACTGGTTCGTGTTGCCGTCCCTTCGCTGGCGACGCGCGCCGCGAGCTGCGCGACTCCCGGCTGCGTTTTGTACGACGTGCCGCGCCCGGCGAGAATCGACAGCTCGGCCGTGATCTTCGGAACGCTGTGAGTCGGAACGAGTACGACCGTCAGTCCGTTGCCGAGTTTCGACTCAACGATCGAAGGCCATTGGATGGAGCGCGCCGGCGCGGGCGGGGGAGGCGTGGTTTGTGCTGCCGCGATGGTCGCGAATGCCATTGCGACGGCTGCGAACATGGTTGTGCGCGGCCAATTCGTGCGCGGCCCTTGGGGGCCGCGCGTTCTCGGTTGTCGGCTTGCGGCGCTTCGCGCGTTCTCGGTTGTCGGTTGATTGCGCTTCGCGCGTTGTCTGATATCGCGCTTAGCACGTTCTCTGTTGTCGGTTGTCATCGAGTTCAGCAACGTTGCGTATTCGCGAATCTGACAACGCGCGAAGCGCAACCGACCGACAACCGACAACGCGCGAAGCGCAATCACACGAAGTGCAATCATTTCGCCTCCGGGACGCGATCGATCGTCGTTCTGTTTTGCGGCACGAGATACTTCTGCGCGACGGCTTGAATTTGTGACGCATTAACCGCGTCATATAACGGTAGGACTTTGTTGATCTGCGAGGGATCGTCGCGGAAGAGGGCGAACGCGGCAAGGAGGTTCGCTTTCCCCGCAGTCGTCTCCAGCGCGTCGTAGAAATTCGAGCGCAAGCGGACCTTCGCGTCGGCGAGCTCGCGGGCGGTGGGTCCTTTCTGCTGGAGATCGTTGATCACCGCATCGACTTCGTGAAGGATCTCGTCCGCGGTATGTCCCGGTTTATAGAGCGTGCGGGAAACGAGCAGCATCGGTCCGTCGTAGTCGAATTCGTTGCCGAGGCTGGAGTTGATGCCGCCGGACCAGTCGACGGAGATCTGCTTGTCTTTGACCAGGCGCTGATAGAAGCGGGAGCCGTCGTCGCCCTGGAGAATCAGGTTGAGGAGGACGGCGGGCGGGTAGTCGGGCGATTGCTGATCGGGCAGATGCCAGCCGATCGCGAAAGCGGGAACGTTTGCCAGCTTGTCGGTCTGCTTGATGTTCTTTTCCTTCGTCTGCGGCGGCTCGCTGACATCGGGCCGTTTCGGAATCGTCTGCTGCGGAATGGAGGCGAAATGTTTTTCGACCAGCTTGCGGACGGCGGCGGCATCGACATCACCGACGATCGTGAGCACGGCGTTGTTCGGCGCGTAGTAGGTCTTGAAAAACTGACGAACATCGTCGATCTTCGCCGCTTCGATGTCGTGCAGGTCGCCGTAGAAATTGTGCGCGTTGAACCAGTTCTGATTCGCGCTCTGCCAGAGGTCGAGCCACTCGAAGAGCGCGTACGGCTGGTTCAGCACGTTCACGCGCACTTCTTCCGAGACGACGTTCTGCTGATTCTTCAAATTCTCATCGCTGACGTCGAGCGAGCGCATGCGGTCGGCTTCGAGCCACAACGCGGTCTCGACGCGGTCGGCTGGTAGCGTCTCGAAGTAATTCGTATAGTCGAGGCGCGTCGAGCCGTTGAGATTCCCGCCGTTGGCCTCGACGATCTTGGCGTGCTCGAACTTCTTCACGTGCTCCGAGCCCTGAAACATCATGTGCTCGAAGAGATGCGCGAATCCGGTCTGCCCTTTCGGCTCCACGCGGAAACCGATGCCGTAGTACACGGCGACAGTCACGGTCGGCGCAGCATGCGCTTCCGAGATGACGACTTTGAGGCCGTTTGGCAGCTTGTCGTAAACAACCGGCACTGCAATCGGACTGGCATTTGCGCCCGCGCACGCCAGGAGCGACGCCGCGAGCAGGAGGCGAACGTTCTTCATGCGCCAATCCTAACGCCAGAGCGCGCGGCGAATGGGAACGAAACGGTTGCGGGGTTTTTAGAATCGTTCACCACAGAGACACGGAGAGCGGTTAATGCTTTTCAGGTTGGCGCCGAAGCATAAGACCAGCTCCGATGACGCCGAGCACTCCGCACGCGGTCCAGAGCACGCCCGGGCTGCGCTCGAAGACGTACGTTCCGACAGGCGGTCCGATCACCATGCCGAGGGACCACATCATCATCACGAGACCGAGGTAACGGCCGCGGTACTGCTGGGGCGCGAGTTGAATGGCATACGCGCTGGCCACGGGTGAGCTGACCATTTCGCCGAGCGTCCAGATCACGACCGTCGCAGCGAGCGCAGGCAACGTTCGGGCGATTCCCGTGAGAGCGAAACCGACGCCGGCGAGCAGGTATCCGAGTGCGATCATCGGCCGCGGTGCGAAACGGCGCGTCCACTGCGTGATGAAGAGCTCGAACACGATGATCAACATGCCATTCATCGAAATCAATAAGCCATAAGCGCGCGACGGAAAGCCGAGACCTTTGACGTGCAGCGCGAACGACGATCCCATCTGAAAATCGACGATCGTGATGCAAAGCGTTGCCAGCAGAAAAATGACGAAGGGCCGATCACGAAGCGCTGTCCGCAACGCTTCGCCCGCGCGCTCGTTCTTCACGTTCGTCCGCAAGCCATGCGGTAGCGCGAAGAGCGCGATGAACCCGTAGACGATCGACGTCGCGGCATCGCCGATGAATAAAAGCGCGAACGAATGATCGGCTAGAAATCCAGCGGTGGCCGGACCGGCGGCGAAGCCGAGGTTGATTGCGAATCGGTATAACCCAAACGCGACGACGCGATGCTCCTCCGCGACGAGATCGCCGACGAGCGCATAACTCGCGGGGCGGTACAACTCCGAGAGCGAGCCGGTAATGCAGGTGAGGATCACGATCGCGCCGTAACTGCGCGCCTGCGACAACGCGAGCATCGCCGCGGCCGATCCGAACATCGACAGCACGATCGTGTTGCGCCGCCCGATGCGGTCGGCGAGATGTCCGCCGGCCATCGACGCGGCGAGATGACCGAGCCCGTAGGCGCCGACCGCCATGCCCGCCTGCGCCGGCGTGAATCCGATGCGCGTCAGATAGAGGATAAGAAACGGGATGACGAACGTGCCGAAGCGATTGATGAACGTGCCGCCGAACAAGATCCACGCGGCGGGTGGCAGGGCGCGGATGTTGTCGCGGAAGGAGAGCATTGGAAGTGTGAAGAGTGAAGTGTGAAGGGTGAAAAGGGAAGTGCGAAATCTTTCATCCTGAGCCGCCGAAGACGCGCGACTTCACGCTGCCCGCACAACCGATGATCGTCGCGCGGCGAAGGACGGTCGAAGGACCCCCTGATTTCCGCACTGGGCATTGAGAAAAAACCGTTGCCAAGAAGCAGGGGGTCCTTCGACCGTGCTTCACCCCTCCGGGGTTTTCGCCGGCTCAGGATGACAGTGCTGATTTCGCCTTGCGCGTCAGGCAAACTCGAAACGCAGCCGCGCGCGGAAGTGGCCCAGGATCGCGCCGAGAAATGCGCCGGTCGTGTTCCAGATGATGTCGTTGATGTCGGCGACGCGCGAGGGGAGAAAGTATTGCCACGCTTCGATCGCGCAGGTGAATGTCAGGCCGAGGAGAACGGTCAGGACGTAGGTCTGCAGCGTCGGCCGGTCGACATTGTAGAGCGCGATGAACATTAGAAAGCCCCACGGCACGAACAGCAGAACGTTGGCGATGATCGGCACGATGATCACGGCCAGGATGTGCGTTGATACCGGATGTCTGGCGATGCGGTGCGAGAGGTGGCGGATGTCGTCGAACGGTTGCGGATCGACCTTCGAGTAGCTCTTTCCCGACATCCAGACCGTCGTCAGCACGATCAGGATCGTGACCGCGATCAGGAGCAGGATCGTGACCGAGCGGCGGATGGTGATGGTGGTTTGCATGGATGTTTATAGTTGCCAGTGGCCAGTGGCCAGCGGTCAGGAAGCGAAAGCGACATTGAGCGCGAATGCGTCGATCACCGCAGCGCACCACGCGCGGGCCTTTGGTTCCTGACCGCTGGCCGCTGACCTCTGGCCACTAATCCTCACACATTCACGAACTTCCGGAATCCGACATTCAAAATCAGTCCGATGGCCATGAAGAACATCATCGTGGCCGAACCGCCATACGAGATGAGCGGTAACGGAATTCCGGTCACGGGCAAGAGCCCGATCTGCATCGAGACATTGATGAAGATGTGAAAGATGAAGAAGCAGATCAGCGAGAGGACGAGGAATGTGCCGCCGCGGTCTCGCGATGCTTTGGCGACGGCGAGCGATTCCATGATGAGGAACAGGTAGAGCGTCAGCACCACGCTCACGCCGACGAAGCCCCACTCTTCGCCGAGGACGGAGAAGATGAAATCGGTGTGGCGGGCGGGGAGGTACTCGAGGTTGACCTGCGTGCCGTGCAGGAATCCTTTTCCGGTGATGCCGCCCGAGCCGGTGGCGATCTTGGCCTGCATGACTTGATAGCCGGAGCCGAGCGGATCGCGGGCCGGATCCATGAAGATCATGATCCGTTCTTTTTGAAAGCCTTTGAGCGAGTGCCAGCCTATGGGCAGTGCGATCAGAAAACAGGCGGTTGCGATCAACCAGAGTTTCGGCTTAATGCCACCGAAGAACATGGCCACACCGAAGAGGGGAAAGAAGCTGGCCGCGGAGCCGAAGGCCGGCTGCAGGGCGATGAGAACGACAGGCGCGCCGATCATCGCCATCACGATCGAGAAGCTGCGCAGATCGAGATAGGCGCGGTCGTTCGAATCAAAATATTTGGCGATCAGCAAGGCGGTGAAAATCTTCATGAACTCCGACGGCTGAAATTGAAACCCGCCGATGTGAATCCACGACTTCACGTTTCGCGTGAGCCGGTCGGAGATCAGCAAGTAGCCGAGGAGGACGATTCCGACGGCGTAGAGCACCGGCGCGATCTCCATCAGCACGTGGTAGTCGATGGCGATGAAGACGATCATCAGGACGATCCCGACAAGCGTCCAGAGCACCTGTTTGCGAAACAGGGGAGCTTCCGGGCCGAAGTACGTCGCGCTGTAGACGAGCATGCAACCGATCGCGGCGATGAGCAGCGCGGTTGTCAGAAGGTTCAGGTCGAGCCGGGATAGCGTGCGTTGTGCGGACATCGTTACGAGGCGAAGCGAGAGTACACCGAGTCGCGGCAGCCGTGAAAACTGCCGTTCTCAGCGTAAGGCAAGAAAGCGGCCAGAGTGCATCTGTCATCCTGAGCCGCCGGAGCCGCCGCCTTCCCGCTGCTCGTAGAACCGGAGCATATCGGCGGCGGAGGACGGTCGAAGGACCCCCTACTTTTGGGCCGGTTGGGTGGCGGAACCCCGCACATAAGCAGGGGGTCCTTCGACCGTCCTTCGCCGCGATGTATTGCCAATTGTTGGAACAGTACGAAGGCGGCGGCTTCGGCGGCTCAGGATGACAGCCGGGATGAGACCGCGTGATCTACCGGCGGACCACTGATCCCTACCTCTTCGGGATTTCCTGGTTGTAATAGAACATCGCCGTCACCCGCTCGGTATCGTTCGGGAAATCTTTCGGCAATGGATTGAGCGGCGAGGAGAGCTCGATCCCTTTTTTCGCCGCGAAGTCGTACGGCGGAACGCCCGAGCTGGAAAGGATCGTGACGTCGGTGATGCTCCCGTCCCGATGGATCGTGAAGCGGATTGTGACCACGCCTTTGAGTCCGGTCTGGATGAGATGGGGCATGTTCGAGTACCAGTTCACCCGAATCCTGTTCACCATCCCCTCGGCGTAGTCGCCCCAGTCGTACCACTGACTCTCGAACGACAGCGGGCCGTCCTGCGCGAAGCCTTTGTCGCCGCCGGCTGCGCCGTTGAGATCGTAGCCCTGCTGTCCTCCGCCGAGCGACGCGACTTTGCCCACTTCCTTGATCGCATTGCGCCAGTTCACCGGACCGGTGTTTGCGCTTGCCTGTTGCGTCGGCTGGCGGAACGCGAGCGTCGACGGCGCCTGCGACGCGGAGGATGGCGTAGGCGCTGCGTCCGCTGCCTGCTGCTGTGCTGCGTTCGAGGCCTGCTGCGCGGGAGAGGGATTGCTCGGAACGCCCGGCGCTTGTTTTGGCGGCGTGTAGATCTGACTGCCATCGCCGGGGCGTGGAGTCGGTTGATCGCCGGTCGGATGCGGCGTCGATGCCTTGCGATTGGCGTTCGAAAACGCGGCGTCGGGCGACGGGGCTCGATCGATCTTCGATCCAGGAGCCTGCACGAACTCTTTCTCGTTTGGATTTTGCCGGATGAGCTCGACGTAACGCGCGATCGGAGGTGCTGGCTCGTCTTTCGAGACGGGCTTATAGAACGCGATGAAGTAGGTGAGGATCAGTGCGTGGAGAACGAGCGAGACAACCACGGAGACACTGACACCGCCGCTCCGCGACTCGGGTCGTTCGCCGAGGAGGTCAATGGTTTCTTCGAGTTCGTGGAGTTGATGTTCCAAAGGGAGTCCTCAGCGTAGAAGTTACGCTCACTTCAATTTCTTCCCTGCATGAGTGCTAAACTTCGCGTAGTGTCCGACGTCGTTCAGTCCGTAACACCTCCGCCTCCGCCGCCACCCCCGCGGCCCACTTCTCCTGCGTTCGACTTCGCCCGTCCATTTACGTTTACGTTCGAGGACCCTCGCTGGGTACCGAAAATTCTCATGGGCGGTTTGTTCATGCTGGGGAGCATCTTCATCATCGGCGCGTTCTTCGTCTACGGCTACATGGCCCGGCTGGCTCGCAACGTGATCGCGGGTGAGACGCATCCGTTGCCCGAGTGGGATGATCTGGGCGAATACTTCAGTGAGGGGCTGAGACTCTTCGCCGTTGTCATGGTCTACGTTCTTCCGCTGATTGTGTTGATGATGATCTTCTTCATTCCTTCGGTGATCGCGCAATCAGCCGACAGCGAAGCGTTACGCAACCTGGGCGGCGGCATGGCGACGTGCGTCTGGTGCCTCATCTTTCCGCTGAGTCTGGCGATGGCGATCTGGATGCCGGGCGCGTTGCTGTTTGCGGCGGTCGAGCGCCGCTTCGGTGCGGCATTCGAATTCGGGCAAATCGCGGCGTTCATCAAAGGAAACATCGGCAATTACCTGCTGGCGTTCGTCGTCTGGCTCGTCGTCAGGATGATCGTTCCGTTCGGGATGATTCTGCTCTGCGTCGGGATCTTCTTTACTGGATTCTGGTCTCTGGTCGTCGCCAGCTACTCGTTTGCGCAAGTCTGGCGGCTGGCTCCTTCCCGCCGGTGAAACGCGATACGAAAATCGTCGCGGTGACGCTTGTGGCCATCGCCGGTGCGATTCTGTCGGCGTCGGTGGTCTGTACTGCGGCGATCGCGAATGGTGCTTCGATGCGCTGGCGGCTCCTCTTCCGCGTCTTCTGCCACGGGCTTCCCGAACGTTGTCTCTATCTCTGGAACACGCCGATGCCGATCTGCGCGCGATGTACGGCGATCTACGCGGGGCTGATGCTCTCCTTCGCTCTGTTTGCGATTCTTCCTCGCATGCGCGAGCCTGTAGCGCGTGTCGTTCTGTACGCGGCAGCGTTGCCGATGGCAATCGACGGCTTTACGCAACTGGCTGGAATGCGGCTGAGCAGCAATTCGCTGCGCATCGAAACGGGCCTTTTGGCCGGCATGGCGTTTGGCGTCTGGGCACTCAGCGCGATCGAAAATCACAAGACCGTTACGATTCCTTGACCTCACTTCACACGTGGGTTACGCTTCAAAGCCGCGGATCCTTAAACAACACAATCACTAAAATGGCCTTCCAGGGATCACTGAAAGAGCTGCCGCTGCCCGACATCATTCAGTTGGTCAGCGTATCCGGCAAGACCGGCAAGTTCACACTTTCCCGCGACCACGATCGCGGCTACATCTATCTGAAAAACGGACAGATGGTGCACGCCACGGTCGGCGATCTCGTCGGCGAGGAAGCGATCTATGCGCTGGCGATCTGGAACCAGGGAGAGTTTCAATTCAACCCTGGCGAAGAGCCGGACCGGCAGACGATCACGAAGTCGAATACGAATCTGCTGATGGAAGCGGCGCGCCGTCTCGATGAGTGGCGCGTGCTGTCGAAGAAGGTGCCGTCGGTCGATTACATCCCGGAGCTGCAGGTCCGCGAGTCGCGTCACGAGCAGATCACGCTGAATCCGCAGGAGTGGCTTCTCATCACGCGCATCGACGGGCAACGATCGATCGCCGAGATCGGCAAGGTGCTCAACATCTCGTCGTTCGAAGTCGCCAAGGTTCTCTACGGAATGATCACGGGCGAGCTCGTTGCCTTAAAAAAAAAATCTGAATTCGTCCGAGATGAGGAGAGCGGCGAGCTAGTCGACCTCGCGGCACGCATCCGCTCGATCGCCGAAGAATTCATCGGCAACTCCGCGCACAAGACCATCGAGAAGCATTTTCTGCGCGCGCTGGACGGCATCATGAGCGGCGACGGCGAGCATGCCGTCGACGCGATGGTCACCGAGTTCGAGAAGACCGCGTCGCTGTTGCGCGGCATCGCGGTCACGGAACAGCTCCGGTCTCGAATTACGGAGTTGCGCGACGCCGTGTAAAACCGTTTCACGCGGAGACGCGGAGGACACGGAGAAAACCTCCGCCGCCTCTCCGCGTGAAACGGTTCTCTAAAACGCCTGCCCGCTCGAAAACGCGATTAGCCACCCTTTGCGACCGAGTGGATCGCGATTCAGCGCGTAGGCGAGATCGACGCGCAGGAGATTCTTCGGCGTACGTGGAAGGCCGACGCGCAGGCCGATTCCGATGTCGCTCTTGAGACTCATGAGATGCGTGAAGCCGCCGGACGTGGCGTTCCCCGCGTCGGCGAAGGCGACGATTCCGGGCGATGCCAGTTGCAGGATCTCGCGCCCGAGGTAGAGACGTTCTTCGACGTTGATGACGATCGATCGCGTTCCCGCGAACGCGTGGGCACGATAGCCGCGCAATCCGGTGAGCCCATCGGCGAAAAACTGGCGCTCTCCATCCATGCGCCAGCCGCTATTGAAAACGATGCGGCTGAGGAACGTCGTCGGATACGAGGCGCGACCACCTCGCCTTACGAAAAGCAACGATGAGTTGACGATGCTGTTTCGCGGTCCGCCGTCGAAACGCGAGGAGAGCGATACCGTAGGAAGCACGAAACCGTTGCCGAGCCATTTGCCGTCCGCGGCGATCGCACGCGCGAAAGACGTGGTGCGGTCCGTGCCGAAGCTGCGTGGGGAGATCGCAGCTTCGACGGAGAATTGCCGCCCGAGGTTGAAGTCCTCGTAGCGTATGTCCTTGTTCACGAAATTCAGCTTCACGAAATCGTTGGCGGTGCTTTCGTATCGCAGGAAGAGATATCGGAATTCGCGATTTGCCGGGAGATCAGGTCCGGTGCTCCGCTTCATGATCGCAAACGAGTCATCGACTCCGTGAAACCCGGCCACGATGCGGTGCGCGTGATTGTCATTCGGGTCGAGTGCGATGCCGTAGCTCGCGACGATCTCACGATGCTCCTGCTGGAATCGCTCGATCTCACGGCCATCTCCGTACAAGCGATCGGCCTGCCGGAAGCCGGTGAACGAGAGCTCCGTGGCCCACGGTGTGGCGAACGAATAGAACGGCCGCACGATCGCGAATGTATGGTCGTGGCCGTCGGAGTTCACCGCATATCCGAATGATGCTCTCCAGTAGGGCGCGAAAAACGCCGGATCGTTATAACTCACCCCCACCCGCGTCCGATCGACTCCTCGGCTCCACCCGATCTCGAGATCTTTTCCCAGGCCGAGGAGGTTCGTCTCGGAGACCGTCACGCCGACGGTGCTCTTTCCTCCCTTGCTGCCAGCCTGCGTCTCCGGCGCGATCGACCAGGAGTCCTGCGTGGTCACGATGACGTCGACGACGCCGTCGTGCGGCGCCGATGCCTCCACCGACGCCGACTTCAGAAACTGCAGCGCTCGCAGGTTCCGCTCAGTCTCAGCAAGCCGCTCCGGACTGTAGACGTCGCCTTCACGGAAGAGCAGGAACTTCTCGATCACCGATTTCCGCGTCTCGATGTGGAGCCGGTCGGCGAGACGGTAGACGCGGCCGTGGCGTGCCTCATCATTCGAGTAGACGTCGAGCGGCCGGACGGTGATGGTTCCGATACGAAGGGGCGGCTTCGTCTGCGCGTGCAACGCGGTGACGACGGCGAGCGCGAGGAGGAAGGGAAGGAGGCGTGTCACCGTACGGGTTTGAGAGTAGCAGAAGTTAGAAGCGTGAAGTTAGAACGGAGAAGTGGCGTTCAACGTTTCTAACTTCACTCTTCCCACTTCATCCTTCATACTTCACACTTCATATTCTTCCCCGGAGGGTTTCCTTGGACAATTATCGTGGCGGCTGGATCGAGATCATCGCCGGAGGCATGTTCTCCGGCAAGTCGGAGGAGTTGATCAGACGTCTGCGCCGTGCTGACATCGCGCGGCAGCGGGTGCAGGTGTTCAAACCTCTGATCGACGACCGCTTCAGCACCGAGGACATCGTGTCGCGTGATGATCGCCGGCTGAAGGCGATGGCAGTGGCGACGAGCGCCGAGTTGTTGACGCGCGTCGAGATCGGAATACAGGTCGTCGGCATCGACGAGATCCAGTTTTTCGACGCGGGCGTCGTCGACGTCTGCATGCAGCTCGCGGATGCCGGAATCCGCGTCATTGCCGCAGGACTCGATCAAGACTACATGCGCCGGCCGTTCGGTCCGATGCCGGCGTTGCTCTCCGTTGCGGAAGACGTTTCGAAGATGCACGCGGTCTGCGTTCGCTGCCGCGGTGCCGCGCACTACTCGCAGCGCGTTGCCGGCGGCAATGCGCAGGTCGAAGTCGGCGACGCGTCGTACGAGGCGCGATGCCGGGCCTGCTTCGAGGCTTATAAGTCGTCGCCGGCCGAGGAGCCTGCGGTACAGCTCACGATGCCGGCGAACGCGTGAGCGTCGAGCAGTTCACGAACGTCTGATCACACCATCCGCATCACGGCGAGCAGCGACGCGCACGAGATTACGATCCAGAGGATGATGCCGAGGATTAGCGGGCGCGCGCCGACGGCAGCGATCGATTTTCGCGAGAGGCCGGCGCCGATCAGGAAGAGCGTGATCGTGAGCCCGATCTTCGCCAGCATCGTCAGCGTTGACCACACTTCGACCGGTGCCGGAACATAGGTCCGGATCACGGACGCGACGACGAACCAGAGGATGAACCAGGGAATGGCGACGCGCGCCGACTTGCGTTTGAAGAAGAATGCAGTCGCCAGCGTCAGGGGAACGATCCAGAGCGCGCGGGTCAGTTTTACCGTCGTGGCGATCTGAAGCGCATCCGCACCGTACTTCGCGGCGGCACCAACGACCGAGCTGGTGTCGTGAATGGCGATCGCCGCCCAGACGCCGAACTGCGGCTGCGTCATGCCGAGACGATGGCCGATCATCGGGAAGGCGAACAGCGCGATCGAGTTGAGGATGAAGATCGTGCCGAGCGCGACCGACATCTCCTCGTCGCTGGCGTCGACGACGGGGCCGACTGCGGCGATCGCGCTTCCGCCGCAGATCGCGGTGCCTGACGAGATCAGATGCGAAGTCGTGGGGTTGATTCCCATCGCTCGCCCGAGGAGAAATCCGAGGAGGAGGGTGCCGATGATCGTGGCGATGGTGAAGAGAATCCCGGTGCGTCCGGCCTCGATCACTTTCTGCAGGTTCATTCCGAATCCGAGTCCGACAACGGAAATCTGCAGGAGCAGTTTCGTCGCCTTCGAATTGCGCGCAGGGTAGGGATGGCCGAGCGTCAGCGCCAGCACGAGACCGAGGGCGAGAGCAACCGGCGGCGACGCCCAGGGCGTCATGCAGAAGAGCAGAAACGCCGCGAAGATGATGATGCGGAGTGTTTGCACTAGGTCACGTTGGCGCGGAAGAAGTCGAGCGTGCGCTTCCAGCCATCGGCTGCCGCGGCAGCGTTGTAGCTGCGGCCGGTGTCGTTGAAGAACGCGTGATTCATGCCGGGGTAGACGACGAGCTGAACGTCCTTCCCCATCTCCTCGAGTTGTGTCTCGAGCGCGCGTCCGTTTGCGACCGGCACTCCCTGATCGTCTTCGGCGTAGATGAGCAGCAGCGGCGCGCGCAGATTTGCCCAATCGTAGGTAACGCTCTTGAATCCGCCGTAGAAGCTGACCGCTGCGCCAACGTTTGGCTCCTTCGTCGCCGCGTACTGTGCGAGTGCTCCACCCATGCAGAAGCCGACGACGCCATAAGTTTTCGACGTGCATTCGGGACGGCTGAGCAAGTACGCGCCCGCGGCTCCGATCTCTTTCTCGGCACGTTCGGCATCAAGCTCCATCAGCATCCGTCCCGCCTCGTCCGGCGAGGTCGTGGTCTTGCCGTGATAGAGATCGGGAGCGATGGCGCAGAATCCTTCGGCTGCGAATCGATCGACGATTTGCTCGATGTGAGGGACCAGGCCCCACCATTCCTGAATGACGACGACGCCGGGGCCACTGCCGGCGAAATAGCCTTGGCATGAATGGCCGTTGGAGGGAAACTCGATGCGCTTGCCCATGACGTACTCTCCTGAAAAACCGCCGCGGATTCTAATGCACTGTAACAATCCGGTGACCTGCAATGAGCCCGACGCGTATTGATGTAACATGAAGAGGAGAGCGAGGGGGATTCGATGATGCTTACGAAGGAGCAGGTTTCGGGTCTGGCAAAAACACCGCGCTGTCCCCGTTGCGATTTCAACAAGACGGTCGGTCACGCGCTTTGCCGCAGTTGCCGCGCCAAGCTGCCCGAGAACATGCGTCTGGCGCTGGAGAAGATTCCGTCCAAGGATGCGGGTCTCGTCTCGCGCGCGGTTCGCGCCGCAGCGCGCTACTTCGACGTGCACTTCCAGTCTGTCCGGAACTTCGGCGGCGGGCGTCCGCGGTAGAAGATCTACCGATTTCGTTCGGCCCGCTCGGCCAGATCGGCGAGCTCATCGAAGTGCACCTCACGCGCTTTTGCCACGATGGCGTCAGCGGGCGCGTGTGACTGTAGCGTACGCGCCCATGCTGCGGCGAGCGATGCGCGTTTCATGCGCGGCGTCGCTGCATTCCAGGGATGGAGATCCGCGACGCGCAACGTGCGGTCGACATTCCCGGCGCGCACCTTCGCGATCGTCTGATCGGGACTCGGATTCGCAACGAATTCGATCTCGTACAGCGCCGTTTCGTTCGGTGCAGGCACGCCGCTGAGCGCACGATGGACGCCAACGGCGTCGCCGAACGTCAAAACAATTGCGGTCTGCGAAGATGGAGGCGCATCGACCGAAACGCGCAGAAGCCATTTCGTGGCGTCGAGGGGCGCCGACGATGCTTCGAGCTCGATGCGAAGCCCTGAAGCTGCCCGATCGGGCGCCGAGAAATGATGCACGATCGTCGCGATGTCGACGTAGCGCGGCGTCTCACCGTTCACGATCGACTGCTGGATGGCGATGAAGTTCCGCGGTGCGGCGTCGAGCGCGCGTGAAGACGCTGTTTCGGCGGCTGGTGGCGGAGGCGGCGGAGGAGGCGCGATGGCGGCAGCGCGTGGTGCGGCCATCGTCTTCGCGGTGAGCCCACTATCCGCGCGCTCCGGCGCGTACGTGTGCTCCTGGGCGGCCGGGATCGATTGCGGCGCCGCATTCTCAGCGAGGATCGGCTCCGGTTCTGCGACAGCCGGTCTCGCAACAGTGTCGACATACGCCGGCGGCGCGCCGCCCGCCATGCCCGTCGATTCTTCCCGTTTTTTCTCGGCGAGACGGTCATCCGAGAGCGCCAATGCGATGCGAGGAGGCGGTGTCTTCGGCAGTCCCGGTTGATCTGCCGGCGACTGCAAGAGACGGCCGCTTCCGGGTTGCGGCGGCGTAACCGGCAGCACCGCGACCGCGGGCCGTGCAGCAGGAGACGTCATCCGCTCCTCCTTCATCGCGACGGCGCTGTTATTCGATGACGCCCGCGAGAAGAGGTGAATCGCGAAATAGAGTGACGAGGTCAGAAGAATGATCGAGGCCGCGATGCGCAGATTGAACGATACCGACTGCCGAAGATGAGCGCGCTCGCGCTCCGGCGCGAATCGGAAGTCGCGCGGGATCTCATTCTTGATGCGGTCGGCGAGACCGCTCGGCGGGGTCTCCACCGGCGCCATCGTCAGCTTTCGCTGGAGCTCAGCTTTTCGATTCCTGGTCATGGTCCATCTTCCTCAACACCGGCATCGAGGACTTCTTCCAGCAGCGTGAAGGCCTTGTGCAAGCGTTTGCGGATCGCGACGGTGGTGATTCCCTCGATTGCCGCGATTTCCTTGACTGCAAGACCGCCCCAGAAATGGGCAGTCACGGTGAAACGGAGATCCTCCGCCAGCGACAGCACGGCATTCCTTAACCGCGCTCCCTCCTCGGCGTTGCTTAGCGTGTCCTCGGCGGAGAGTGCCGGGTCGGCAACCTCCGGCGTTTTCTCGTCGTCGAGCGACTTCATCAGCCGCGGACGGCGGATGTGATTCAGAAACGTTGTGTAACCGATGCGATAGAGCCACGTGAAAAACTGCGAGCCGCCGTTGAATCCCGGCAGTGCTTCCCAAGCCTTACGATAGGTTTCCTGCGTCAGATCCGCGGCGAGCTCGCGGTCGCCACACAACCGGAAGAGCGATGCGAACACCGACGAGTACGTCCGATCGACCAACTCCTCGGCGGCACTGCGATCGCCTCCGCGGATTGCAGCCAGCAGGCGGCCTTCTTCATCCCACGAAGGAATCACCCGATCATGCCCCATCACCGCAGGACTGGGCCGGGAACCCGGGAAGGGCGAAACAGTGCTCACTCCGATTGGACACGGCTCTGCGACATTTCGAAACCACGATTTGAGTATCCTATCCGACCGATGAAACGTTGCCTCGCTCTCTTTCTCCTATTTACCGCCTGCCGCTACGAACCGCCCGCCGGAAATGTCGAGCCGGGATCGCATCAGCAGGAGATCGAAACCTGGCGCGCCAATCGCGCCTCGCGCCTTCGTGCTCCCGATGGATGGCTGGCGCTCGCCGGACTCTATTGGTTGAACGAAGGGAACAATGACGTCTCGCTCCCCTCGAAACCTCCGGTGCCTGCGCAGTTCGTTTTAGCGAACGGGAAGGTCACGCTTGCGGCCAACAGTGCGCTGACGATCGAGGGAAAGCCGGTAACCGCGGCGACCGAGCTTCAGAATGATACTGAGGCAACGCCGACGGTCGTGCGGAGCGGGACGTTGTCGTTCGTCGCCATCCGCCGCGAGGATGCACTGCACGGTCCGCGATTCGGAGTACGGGTGCGCGACACTGCCACGGACGCACGCGCGCATTTTCTCGGGCTCGAATATTTTCCCACCGATACGTCCTACCGCGTCGTTGCGCGATTCGAGCCGTACAACCCGCCGAAAAAGATTCTCATCACGAACGTCCTCGGCATGACCAGTAACGAGATCTCGCCGGGTGCACTCGTGTTCACGCTGCAAGGTCAGGAGTTTCGCATCGACCCGATTCTCGAGCAGGGAGAGAAGGACTACTTCATCATCTTCAAGGATGGCACCAGCGGGAACGAGACGTACGGTGCCGCGCGCTATTTGTACGCGCATCCGCCCGATGCCAGCGGAAAGACCATCGTCGATTTCAACAAGGCCTACAACCCGCCGTGCGCCTTCACGCCGTATGCAACGTGTCCGCTCCCACCGCCTCAGAACCGGCTGCCGATCCGGATCGAGGCGGGGGAGAAGAAGTACGCAGGTGGACACGCGTGAACCGGTCCGGCGGTTCGCAGTAACGGCTTACGCCGCGTGCGAAGTGCTACGCGTTCCGCTCGTCGGCGAGCACCTGCGCGACGCAGGCCGTCACGTTCTTTCCCGTGTTGATGTGGAGGAATTCGTTCGGTCCGTGCGCGTTGCTGTGAGGACCAAGTACGCCGGTGATGAGGAATTGCGCTTTGGGATAGCGCTGGCCCAGCATTCCCATGAACGGAATCGAGCCACCTTCACCCCATGTCGTCGCCGGTTTGCCGAAGAATGCGCGCGATGCCGAGTCGACTGATTTCTCCAGCCACGCCGCGATCTTCGGAACCTCCCAGCCTCCGGCTCCTTTTTCAGGCTCGAACGTCACGCGGGCGCCGTATGGTGGCTCGCTCTCGAATAGCTCCTGCAACTTGCCGTCGAGATTCGTGGCATCGAGCGTGGGCGGAACGCGCAGCGAGAGTTTGATCGACGTCTTCGGACGCAGGACGTTGCCGCCTTGCACGAGATCAGGAAGACCGGCCTGTCCCGTATACGACAACATCGGCCGCCACGTGCGGTTCAGCAGGAGCTCGAGCGGATCGTTCCCCATCGGCGTCATTCCCGGGAGGAAAGGGAACTTGTTGTGGATCTCATCGCCGAGAATCCTCGCGGTCTCCTTCGCTTCGGCGAGCCGGTCGGGCGGAACCTCCGCGTGAAGCCATTCCGGGATGATTCGCCCCGTCGCGGCATCCTCGATGCGATCGAGAAGGATGCGCAGGATTCGAAAGCTCGACGGCACGATGCCGCTGGCGTCGCCGGAGTGCACACCTTCCGTGAGTACTTCGACCGTGAGGTTGCCGACGATCGAGCCGCGAAGCGAGGTCGTCATCCACAACTGGTCGTAGTTGCCGCATCCACTGTCGAGACAGATCACAAGCCGGGGCGTACCGATTTTTTCGGAGAGAAGATCGATGTAGGCGGGGAGGTCGACAGATCCGCTTTCTTCGCAACACTCGATGATGATGACGATGCGGGAGTGCGGCGCACCAGACTGTTTGACGGCCCGGATTGCTGTGACGGCGGCGAAGATTGCGTAGCCGTCATCCGCGCCTCCGCGTCCGAATAGTTTGCCGTCGGTGAGCACGGGCGTCCAGGGCCCGAGTCCGTCGTTCCAGCCGACCATGGCCGGCTGTTTGTCGAGATGTCCGTACATCAGAACGGTCGATGCGTTGTCACCGTCGATTTCGATGAAGATCAGCGGTGTGCGGCCCGGCAGCTCGTGCGTTTCGATCCGCAGTCCGGGAATCGCCTGCTCTTCAACCCACGCCTTTGCGAGAGAGACGGCCTGGTTCATGTAGCCATGCTCTTTCCATTGGGGATCAAAAAGAGGAGACTGGTTAGGAATGCGGATGTATCGCTCGAGTGTGGGAACGATCGAGTCATCCCAGATCTGGCCGACACTTGTTGCGACCTGTTCAGAATTCATGGAGGTACCTTCCGTTTTGGGGGCGTTCTAGCGACGGCGGAGGATAGCATCAGTGGACGGACCGGGGGCCGCGGTCCGAAAATCGAAAAAAAAGTGATTGTTACCAAAATTATCGACACCTTTCCGCTACTACATCGGGTATGCTGTGCGCAATCCAAGCAAAACCGAGGGAATTGATGTCGGGAGATAGTTCGCCTTTTAGCGAGGGGAAGAGGGACGCAATTGTGTTCGATCCCAATATCCTGAAATCGACAGAAGATTCTGACGCGGCGGATTCCGCCGGTGTGGAAGATCCCACTCCGGTGAGTCTGCCACCCATCGAGCCACCGAAAGAAGACATCGGCGAGCTGTACGTGCGTCACCGTAACTTGCTGATGCACATCGGAAGCAGGAAGTTTCGAATTCCTGAATCGGAATCCGAATCGCTGATTCAGGAAGTCTTCCTGTCCTTCATGACGACGACGACGACGATCGCGAACATCAAGGCGTGGCTCGTCGCGGCGATGTGCAACGCCAGCCGGCACTACTGGCGGATGCAGGGACGGCTGGAGAGTCTGCCCGACGATTATGACGATCAGTCGGATCCGACGTCTGCCGACATCGCGGAGGGGATCGCCATGATCATCACGATGCAGCAGGCGCTCGACTACTTGCAGCCGCGTTGCCGCGAGACTCTGAAGCTTCACTACTACGAAGGGCTTTCCGCGAATGAGATTGCCCGCGCGCAGGACACCACGTCCCGGTATGCGGAGAAACTGATTCACAACTGCCTGAAGCGGGTTCGCCAGATCTATTTCAGCATCACGGCGGTGAAGCGATGAGGATCGAGCAACACTACGACGAAGAAGTGCTCGCCAGTTTCCTGAGCGAGCCGGTGGATGCTACGGCGCGCGACAAACATCTCCATGCCTGCCCGATGTGCCGTCAAACGCTGGAGTCGATTCGCGGTACGGCAGCGCTTCTGAAATCGCGCACGGTCTGGGATCGTCAGAGACTCTCCAGCTATCCGCGTCCGGATACACTGGCCTTCCTTCGCAAGGTGCAGACGACTATGGCCGAGGAGGACGCCGCGGCCTCGATCAACGCGGCCAGCCTTCTGGCAGGACCGCGCGAGAGCTGGGCTGCAAGATTGGACGAGCACCCCGAGTGGCGTACGGCGGGTCTGGTGCGGAGACTGATCGCCGCGACCGACCGGGCCATCGATCTGATGCCGCCCGACGCGTTGGAGATCACGCGCCTGGCATGCGACGTCGCAGGACACCTGCCGGCGTCGGATGTCGCAACGCGACTTCAGGGCAACGCGTGGTACGAGCGGGGATACGCGCTGTTCTATACGGGTGCATTCCACGAGGCACTCGAGGCGCTCGATCGAGCCGAATCGCATTTTTCCGTGCTCGCAATCGCCGCACACGAGATGGGACGGCTCAACCTTGTTCGCGCTATGGTCTATCGTGCGCTCGATCGCGTCGAGGTTGGGTTGCCGTTCGTCATGACCGCCGCCACAATCTTTCGAGAGTACGGCGACACCGAGCGCTGCTTCGCCGCGAAGGTCGTCGTTGGAAACAACCTGTATAGCTCGCGACGTTTCCGGGAAGCGCTCATCGTTCATCTGGAAATCGCAAATTCAAGAAACGTTTCCCCTCGTTGGCAGGCGTCCGCTCTTCACAGCGCAGCGATGTGCCATCGCGAATTGGGGGAAATGGACTCGGCGATCGATTGCTTTGTCAAAGCAATTGCGGCCTTCGAGGGCGCTGGCATGATGTCGTTCCGAGCAAAGGCGCGGTGGACGCTAGCCTGCATCTTCGCGGCGCAGCAACAGTTCGACGCCGCGCTTGCAATGTTTGTTCAGCTCCGCGAGGAGTTCGAAGAGCTCGGCATGCCCCGGGACGTTGCTCTCGTGTCACTCGACATTGCAGAGTTGCTTCTTGCTACCGAAAAGAACGAGGGCGTCGTCAACGCGTGCAGGCGGGCGATTGAGTACTTTGAAAAGTCGCACCTCACCGACTCTCAAGCAGCGCTCACGGCCGTCACGTATCTTTGTGAAGCTGCGCTCGCTGGAACCGCAACTAGGAAACTAGTCTCAGACATCCGCGTCTCGTTCTTTCCCAGCGCTAATTCTGTTACTCAGAGGACGGAACGCTACGAGTTTTTGCCGCCACCCTCGGATCACGGGTAGGGAAAAGTCGTTCCCAGTCACTCCTCTATTGAGGGCCCTCCAAAACAACCGAGCTCGTCCAGAGCTCCCGGAGGGTGTATGTCTGCATATTCAAAGTTTCGCGTCGCCACCGTTGTACTTCTTTTCGTCCTGACAACCAGCGTTGCTTCGGCGGCGCCGCGCCGCGACAGCGGTTCGGATGGCTTCTTCGGCACGATCAGCCGCATCGTTCATCAGATCGGCAGGATTTTGCTTCCGCTCGACGAACCGACTCCCCCCAAACCCTGAGCGCGTCCGCTAGTCCCCGATACAATACGCCGTCCTTTGATCCACGAGGAGCGTGCCCATGTCGGTCGTATTGTCGGTTCGGGATGTCGTGAAAACCTTTGGCGCCGTTCGGGCGGTGGATGGAGTCTCGTTCACCGTCCGGCGGGGCACGATCACCGGTCTACTCGGCCGCAACGGCGCGGGGAAGACGACGACGATCCGGATGATCACCGGAGTCTTCTTCCCCGACGCCGGATCGATCGAGTGGCTCGGTAGCGAGCGCGACGCACGCGATCGCATCGGTTATCTCCCGGAAGAGCGAGGGCTCTACCGGCAGATGAAGGTCAAAGAACACCTTCTTTTCCTTGCTGAGATCAAGGGATGCCGGGGGTCTGCCGTGACGCAGTCCGCGGAACGCTGGCTGAAACGGTTCGAGTTGTGGGACAAGCGCGACGCGAAAGTCGAGGAGCTGTCGAAGGGCAATCAGCAGAAGGTGCAGCTCATCGGTACGCTGCTCCATGACCCCGATCTCATCATTCTCGATGAGCCGCAGTCGGGACTCGATCCCGTCAACATGCTTCTCGTCCGCAATCTCCTTCGCGAGCTGAAGGAGGAAGGGCGCACGATCCTTCTTTCCACGCACATGATGGCAGAGGCCGAGCGGATGGCCGACGAGATCATCCTGGTGCACAAGGGGAAGGTCGTTCTCGCCGGCGCGCTCGACACTGTCCGCAACTCCTTCGGCAAGAACACGCTGCACATCGATTACGAAGGCGATGGTGGATTCCTCGCGCATCTCCCCGACGTCAAGCATGCGGCGATCGTCAACAATGGCGCCGAGATCAGTCTGGTCGATGGCGCCGATCCGCAGCGCATTCTCGAGGCCACCGTCGGAAAGATTCGCATCCGCCGATTCGAGCTTGCGGCCCCATCGCTCGAAGAGATCTTCATCGAGCAGGTCGGCGCCGAGACGCTGGAGGGGATCCGATGAACAAGATGTTTGCGGTGATCAAGCGCGAGTACCTCCAGGCCGTGCGCAAGAAGATGTTCATCTTCATGACGATCTTTTTCCCGGTCCTCATGGCGGCACTGTTCATCATTCCACTACGGCTGATGATGAGCAGCATGGCGGGGAAGAAGGTCGCCGTCATTGACGGCACTGGTGCATTGCGCGCGTCGTTCTCGCATCACATCGAACCGGAAACTCCGGATCCGAAGAAGGCGCTCCGTGGCGGCAACCGTGCAGAGCTGCCCCAGTCGCTCGACGTCGAATACGTCGATGCACACGGCCAGTCCGATCTCACCAATGCTTCCAAGCCCTACCTGGCCCGCCTCAATGCCGTAAAGAGCTCCGGCCGCCGGCTCGATTCAGTCCTGGTGATTCCTTCGAACGCCTTCGAAGGCAGCGACGCGAAGATGACGTTCTACAGCAGTTCATCGACCGACTTGATTTCCCAGGAACGACTGGGATCGATCGCCAATCACGCCATTCAACGTCAACGGCTCATCGCTCGCGGGCTCGACCAGTCCACCGTCGAGACGCTCACCCGTTCGGTACCGCTCGATAGTGTTCAACTCTCGAAAAGCGGAGAACAGAAAAAAGGTGGCGACGCGAATTTCATCATCGGATTCATCTTTGCCGGCCTGCTCCTCATCCCTTCCTTCATCTACGGACTGGAGACGATGCGTGGCATCGTTCAGGAGAAGAGCGAGCGAATTGTGGAGGTGCTGGTCTCCTCCATGTCTCCACGCCAGCTGCTGACCGGCAAGATCATCGGCGTCGCTGCCGTTGGTCTCACGCAGGTCACTGTCTGGCTCACGCTCGTCGGTGCTGCCGGAAGCTTCCTCGCCGCGAGTGCCATGGTGGCCGGTTTCAATGTGTCCCAGTTCATCCGCCCCATGGTCTTCGTCTACTTCGCTCTCTTCTTCCTCCTCGGCTACCTCACGTTTGTCTGCATCTACGCAATCGCCGGCGCGGCCTGCAACACAGACAAGGAAGCCCAGCAACTCGTGGCGCCGATCCAGATGGTGATGATGGTCCCCTGGATCGTAATGGCTGCGATCATCACCAATCCCGACTCGACATTCGCCGTCGTGCTCTCTCTGATGCCGGTCTACGGACCGATCACGATGTTTGTCCGCACGCTGGTTTCCGAGCCACCGGTGTGGCACGTTCTTCTCTCCATTGCCATCTCCATCGTGACGATCTTCGGTTTCTTCTACGTCACGGCGAAGATCTTCCGCGTGGGCATTTTGTCGTACGGAAAGCGTCCCACGATTCCCGAGCTCTGGAGATGGCTGAAGGTTGCCTGATTCGTCTGACTGAACGAGCGCTCACCACCGGCGGCGGGCCGCTGCTATGATCCGCGTCTGATCCAATCAAACAGGGGGCTCACGCGGATGGAGATCCAGACTCTCAACGACATCTATACCGTCACCTGCACATTGCCGCGTCCGGCTGCGATGAGGTACAAGCGCGACGGAAAATGGGTGGATACCAGCGTCGACGAATTTCGCGACACGGTCCGCTATTTCGCCACCGGACTCCGGCTTCTGGGACTCAAAGAGGGCGATCGCGTCGCGATCCTCTCGGAGAACCGGCCGGAGTGGGCCATGGCCGATTTCGCGATCCTGGCCAGCGCGGCCGTCTCCGTTCCCGTGTATCCCACGCTCCTCGGATGGCAGATCGAGTACATCCTGAACGACTCCGGCGCCGTCGCCGTCATCTGCTCGAACGAAGAGCAACTGAAGAAAGTGGCAGGCGTCCGCGACCACTGCCCGCACATTCATAACGTCATCGTCTGCGACCCTCCGCCCGTCCTTCCTCCCGGTGTGCTGACCTGGGCGCAGGTGGTTGAAAGCGGCCGGAAGGCCGACGATGCCGCTGCCCGGGCGCGATTCGACGAGGTTCGCGCCAAGCCCAAACCTGACGATGTCGCGACACTCGTCTATACATCGGGAACGACGGGCAACCCCAAAGGCGCGATGCTGACGCACGGCAACATCGCCAGCAACGTCCGCGCGACCTGCACCGTGCTGCCGGTCCCGCAAGGCAGCGTTGGCCTCTCCATCCTGCCGCTCTCCCATATTCTGCAACGGGCAGCGGATCTCACCTTCTTCTATCGTGGAGGCACGATTGCCTATGCGGAGAACGTTCTCAAAGTGGGGGAGAACCTGCGCGAAGTGCGTCCCGATATCTTCGCCGCCGTCCCGCGCCTCTTCGAGAAAATGAGGACAACGATTCTCGACAGCGTCGCCACGCAGCCGGCATCCAAGCAGAAGATTTTCAAGTGGGCGCTGGGGATTGCGGAGCAGCGGCTTCCGTACCGGCTAAGCGGCAAGCCGATGCCGTTCGGCCTGAAGCTCAAATCTGCCGTTGCCGATAAGCTCGTCTTCCGCAAGATTCTCGATCGCCTCGGCGGTCGTGTGCAATTCGTCATCTCCGGTGGCGCGCCGCTCTCGGCCGAGTTGGCGGCTTTCTTCATCGGTGCCGGTCTGGATATTTACGAAGGTTACGGTCTAACCGAGACGTCGCCGGTCATCGCCATCAACACGCCGTCCCATCGCAGCGTGGGAACGGTCGGCAAAGCGATTCCGGGCGTCGAGGTGAAGATCGCAGAGGATGGGGAGATTCTCAGCCGAGGACCGCACATCATGAAGGGGTATTGGAACAATGATGATGCGACGCGCCAGGCCATCGATCCCGACGGATGGTTTCATACCGGCGACATCGGCGAGGTCGACGCGGAAGGCTTCCTCAGGATCACCGACCGGAAGAAGGACATCATCATCAACGCATACGGCAAGAACATCGCCCCGCAACCGCTGGAAGGTCTGCTCAAGAGCTCTCCGTACATTGGTACACCGGTACTGATCGGCGACCGGCGGAAATACCTCGTGGCGCTGCTCGTCCCGAATTTCGACAAGCTCGAGCGCGACGCCTCGGCGCTGGGCGTGCAGTTTTCGTCGCGCGCCGACCTGATCGGCAACGACAAAGTGCTGAAGATTTTTCAGGGCGAGATCGACCGCTTCAACACGAACCTCGACCGGCAGGAGAAGATCCGCCGCTTCGCACTTCTTCCGCGCGACTTCACCATCGATGCCGACGAGATCACTCCGTCGATGAAGGTGAAACGGAAGATGATCGACAAGAACTACAAGAGCATCATCGACGGGCTTTACGTTGACGAGAACGCCGACGAAGAACGCGATGCAAAGCGGGCCTGATCGATGACATCCCTGGCTGAAGACGTACCGCGGGGCGCGTCCGCATTTCGCATCGAGCGCGACGGAGATCTGGCCATCCTCTGGTTCGATCTTCCCGGCGAGAAGGTGAACAAGTTCTCCACGGTGGTGATGACGGAGTTCGCGGGCGTTGTCGATGAACTGGAGCAAGCCAGCGAGATCAAACGAATCATCGTGGCATCGGGCAAGCCGTCGATCTTCATCGCCGGCGCCGACGTCAACGAGTTTTCGAAGGCCACATCGGCGGCACAGGCCGTTGAGTACACCCGCTTTGGTCAGCAGACCATTCATCGGTTCTCGAAGCTGCCTCAGGTCACCGTGGCGGCGATTAACGGCGCCGCGCTCGGCGGAGGCTGCGAGCTCGCATTGGCCTGCGATTATCGAGTCATGTCCGACAGCCCGAAGGCACAGATCGGACTTCCCGAAACGAAGCTCGGCATCTTCCCCGCCTGGGGCGGTGTGACCAGATTGCCGCGATTGATCGGACTTCCCGCAGCGCTCGACATCATCCTCAATGGGAAAACGCTCGACGGAAGGCGCGCAAAGAAGATGGGGTTGGTCGATGAAGTCGTGCCCGCGGCCATCCTCCTCGATGTCGCAAAACAATTCTCGGGGAGAGGGAAGCGACGTGGCGGAAATCGCACGAAGTTCTATGTCGAGGGGAATCCGCTCGCGCGCCGCATCATCTTCGGCAAAGCCCGCAAAGCGGTGCTGGCGCAGACGCACGGACACTATCCCGCGCCGCTCAAAGCGATCGAGGTAATGGATTACGGCATGTCCGCCGGCATCGAGCGCGGGCTCGCGCGCGAAGTCGACGAAGTCGTCCCGCTCATTGTCGGTTCCACGGGCGAGTCGGGATCCGACGTGGCCCAAAACCTCATTCGCCTCTTTTTCATGATGGAGGATTCGAAGAAGGAGCGGGTGGCTGCGGCGCCGCTGGAGGTTCGCGATGCCGGCGTTCTCGGCGCGGGGATCATGGGCGGCGGGATCGCCCAGGTTGTCGCCGACAAGACCGACGCCTCGGTACGCATGCGCGACATCAACTGGAAAGCGATCGCCGGCGGAATGAAGGCGGCCGCGCGGATCTGGAAGAAGAAAGTCGATCGCCGGCGCATGACACGCGGGGAGATGCAGCGCAGCCTGGCCCGTATCACGTCGACGATCGACTGGGCCGGATTCGAGCGATGCGATCTCGTCGTCGAGGCGGTCGTCGAGAATGTCGACGTCAAGCGTCAGGTGTTGCGCGAGTTCGAAACCATCGCCAAACCGGGCGCCATCTTCGCCACGAACACGTCGACGATTCCGATCACCGATATCGCTGCGCAGGCCGCGCATCCAGAGAACGTCGCCGGCATGCACTTTTTCAATCCCGTCGACCGCATGCCGCTGGTCGAGGTGATTCGCGGCGCGAAGACGTCGGATCTGGCCATGGCCACCGTCGCCAACTTCGCCCGCAAGCTCGGCAAGACCGTCGTCTACTGCAACGACGGTCCCGGCTTCGTCGTCAATCGCATTCTCGGTCCGTACATGAACGAGGCGGGATTCCTTCTCGAAGAGGGAAACACGATCGAGTCGATCGACAAAGCGATGGTCGACTTCGGGATGCCGATGGGACCGATGGCCCTGCTCGACGAAGTCGGAATCGACGTCGCCGCGAAGGTGGCCAAGATCCTCGGCGGCGCGTTTGGCGAGCGCATGGAGCCGTCGCAGGTTGTCGACACGCTTTATGCCGATGGCCGGTACGGAAAGAAGAACGGGAAAGGTCTCTATCTCTACGAAGCGGGAAAGCGGCAGGGACCCGATGGGTCGGTCTACAAAGTGCTCGGCATCCGCGGCACGCATCCTGCCGACGCGCCGGCGGTTGTCGAGCGGATGATCTTCGCGATGGTCAACGAGGCGGCGATGATTCTCGACGAGAAGATCGTGGCCTCGCCGGGCGAGCTCGACCTGGCCATGATCATGGGCACGGGCTTCCCGCCGTTCCGCGGCGGCCTGCTGCGCTACGCCGACAAACTCGGATTGCCCTACATCCTGGCGCGGCTCGATGATCTCGCGCAAAAACACGGCAAGCGTTTCCTCGCTACTGCGGCACTGCGGAAGCTGGCGGAGCGGGACGGAAAGTTTTATCGGTAAGTGGCCTCTGCGTATCCATGGCGGACGATCCCATCGACTACTCGCAATGCACCCTGGGTGAGTTGAGAGATGTCGCGAACCACATCGATCGAATCCGATTTCCGGAGCGGGCGGATCGAGTCGATGACGAGATCCGGCGTCGCCGCGGGTTGCCGGGCGAGCAGCAGGAGCCGGTCGTTTTCGTCGGAGGAGCGCTTTGGGGTTCCTCTGCATATTTCGGTAGACGCGCCTCGTGGCCGTTTGCCAAGCTCACGATCTCTCCCCGCGAATTGATTCTAAGAATCGCGATTTTCAACACGACCTTCACGTTCCTGCCAGCACACGTAACCTCAATTCTCGATCGGCGCTCACTCTTCTCTCGCACGTTCGTCATTGATCACAACAGACGCGACTACCCTTCGTTCGTCATGTTTTCTTCGGGGCAACCAGAACTGGTCCGTCAGTCACTCGTCGAACGCCTCTGGAGCGTCAAGGGTCCGGGTTTGTTCTCCATTTCGGCCGATGTACACGACGGCTGAGATATCTGAACGTGTGGAGCTGGGCAACTCACTGGTCAACGTAGTTTGTGAGATCCTTTCGCCGCTTCGGCAATGGACCTCACCCAACCGCTTCCCGTTCTGACCTCGCGCCAACGGCTCGCATTCTGGAGTCTTGCGCTCGTTTGCGCTGCCACGCGTTTCCTGGCCATGGCCCGCTCGCTCTGGGATTGGGACGAGGCGCTCTTCTGCCTCGGTATGCGCTCGTACGACGTTACGGTGCATCATCCACATCCGCCCGGCTTTCCGGTCTACATCGCTCTCGGCCGGATCGTACGGACGGTCATCCCGAATGACTTTCGTGCGTTGCAGGCCGTGAATCTCACCGCCGCGGTGCTGGTGTTTCCGGCAATTTTCTTTTTGGCTCGTGAGCTGCGGTTTCCGTTCGTCACGTCGTCCGTCGCCGCCGCACTCTGTGCGTTCTTTCCGAATGTCTGGTTCTACGGTGGGGGAGCGTTCAGCGACATTCCGTCGCTCGTGCTCGTCGTCTTCGCGGTTGCGTTTCTGTTTCGAGGATGCCGCGACGCAAACGCATATCTGATCGGCGCGGCGTTCCTTGCGTTGGCGGCGGGGATACGACCTCAGAATTTCCTGATCGGACTTGCGCCCGGAGCGCTGGCGACGTGGTACCGGGCGCGCGCGGCGTGGCGCGATGTTGTTTTCGCAGCGCTGATCGGCGCCATCACGGTGGGCGTTGCCTTCGGCGGCGCGATCGCAGCGACCGGCGGAACGCGTCCCTACTTTGACGCGGCGAAAGAGCACAGCGAGTACATCACCCGCGTCGACTCCTTTCGCAGTCCAGCGCGTCCTGCGCTCTGGCGTCTCTTCGATCGCTTTTTCATCAAACAATACGAATCGCTCGGACTCGGCTTCCTCACCTCCATCTTCGTGGCGATCTCGATCATCGGCGCAATCCTCGCGCGCGACCGCGGCATCGGATGGCTTGCGCTGACGTTCGGTCCGTTCGCGGTGCTCGCCTGGATGATGCTCGACCGCTACAGCATCAATCGCTTCTCGATCGGCTACTGCCCGCTCTTTGCCATTCTCGCCGCCGATGGCATCGCGCGGGTTGCGCGCCGATGGCCGCGAGGAGAAATGCTGATTGGAGCAGCGCTGGTGACCTCGTTCTTCGTCTGGACGCTCCCGGCGCTTTCGTCTGTGCGCAACACGGTCGCGCCCTCAGTCCTCGCTGTTGATGCAGCGAAGAGTCACATCGATCCTCGTCGCGACGCACTCCTCGTCGCGCGGGATATGGACCCGTTTTTTCAGTACCTCTGGCCGAACCAGCCCTATGTCCATGTGCTCGATGAGCGCGCCATGCCTCTTTCGCTCGACAGCCGCACGCCGTGGATCCTGGCCGAAGCGGATGTGAAAGATCACGACGGCTTCGTGTTTCACCGCGAGCGGGATCATCTCTGGAACATCGCCCGCCGGCATTATTTCGACGCGGGCGTGATGCCGATGCGAAACGCGCCGCAGTTTTCGTCCGGATGGTCTGCGCCGGAGCAGCAGGGCTCACGGCAACGGCGGACGATGTCGTCGCGATCCGTTACCGTTCTGCCAGGGTCGAGCGGCCAGTCGATCCTGCGGATGCAGTTTCGCGTCCCGCCGGCGGTGTCGTCAGCGCACGCGACGATTTCCATCGCCCTCAACGGCCGCGTGCTCGATCGATTCGCTGCGCCATTGGATGAGGACGATCGGGAGTATCACGTCACGCCGGCGGCGAATGGGGGTGCGAATACGCTGGAGATCGTGGTCGATGGCCCCACGGACCCGCGCGGAGTGACGTTGTCGCTGATGTGCCTTTCGTTCAGGCGGGAGTAGCCTATCGTCGCGGCGGAGTCTTCGACGGCTTCCTGACGGTCTTGTGCGCGACCGTGTGCTTCTTCGCGACCGGTTTGGCCGGATACTGTTTCGCAGCGACGCGATTCACGTAGCGCACGAACTTGCTGAAGAGCTGCTCGCTGCGGTCGACCGTTGCCGTGTCGCGCGAGATCTCGTCGACGTACGTTCCGGAGTCGAGCTGCAGTTGTGGATCGCGCGTGAGCATCGCCACCATCATGTCGGAGACCGCAAACTCCTTTGGCGGAACGATGCCCAGCGTCTTTGCGGACTCAGTGATGGCGCGGCGCGCGGCGGGGGAGAGTTCTGCGACTTTTCCTACAACGGTCGTCTCGATGTGGCTGGAGAGGGGAGTGATGATCGTGACGGCGCTTCTGGACGCGACGAAATCGGGAGAGGCATTGACGATTCCTTTCGTCGCCGGCAGAAAGAGCTTGTCGCCATTCTCCGGATCGAGCTGATTGTAGATCGCCGGCCGCAACAGCCGGCCGGAGTTGCAGGCGCTGATGATGACGTTGTAGATCCCTTCCGGCTCCAGCCGTTGTTGCAGTGCTCCGGCGGCAATGTAAGAGCGGTCGGCATCGGGGTTATAGCTTGTCTGCAGCTTCAGCCCGTTGCCATTCGTCCCATGCGTTTCGAGGACGAGCGTGAAGATGCGCCGCTCCGGATAGAGCACGTTGTAGCGGTGAACATCGTCGAGGATCTTTTCCCAATCCGCGCCCTGGAAACATGCGAATCCAATGGACTGGTAGAAGCGGCAATTGTCGGCGACCGAGAGATCGGGACTGAAAACGACACCGACGCCGCGACCGATGTCAGTGACGCGCGTGGAGGGAAGGTTCGGCCAGGCGTGATCGAGAAGACTGGCCTGTTCGAGAGCTGCGCCTGGAAGCGCTACGCAAAAAGCGATCAGGATCAGCAGGAAAAAAAGCCGTTGGGGTCTCGCGATCATGGCCAGGTCATCTGTCAGTGAGTGGAAGTGGATTGGGATGTCGTCGATGCTGCGGTCGATGAGGTCGTCGTCGACGTTGTCGTCACGCGCGGGGTTGTGTCGCCGGCGCTCGTCGTGATCGGCGTGCCTGCGCCCGTCTCGGTGGCTGTCGTCGCGGTTGGCTGAGGTTTGGCGGTGTCGGTCGCCGCCCTCGTTCGATCAGATGGCGTTCCGCCGCACGCTGCGCAGATTAAGACGGCCGCAAGGATCGTTGGTACTTTGTTGATCAACATGAACATTCTCCTTCACAGACGATGGAGCAATCGTCGCGCCCGGTTGGCCCGAACTATGAACACATTCTGATGGAGGTTCCGTAATGGCTGAGCTTATGGGACGGTACAGCGCACAGGCCTTCGCGATTCTACGCATCATCGCCGGGCTGATGTTCGCGATGCATGGATCACAAAAGCTACTTGGATTTCCGCCACAAAGTGGAGGAGGCGCCGGCGGACCAATGCCGACGCTCATGATGGTGGCTGGCGTCATCGAGCTCGCCTGCGGGCTGTTGATTGCGGCCGGCCTCTTCACCGGCATTGCCGCATTTCTCGCCAGCGGCGAAATGGCCGTCGCCTATTTCAAAGCACACGCGCATGGTGCCTTCTGGCCCATTCAAAATCAGGGCGAGCTCGCGGTTCTCTACTGCTTCCTCTGGCTGTTTGTTGCGATGCACGGAGCGGGAATCTGGAGTCTCGACAACATGATGGGCCGGCGATCGAGGTCCGTCACGAACGTGTGAGCTGGCGCAACGCGGCTTTGAGCAGCGCGGACAGTTCCGCTTCATCGCCGAGCTGTTTGCGGGCGACATCGAGCGCACCCTCAGCATCCTTCGGTTTGTAGCCGAGGTTGATGAGAGCGGAGTGGACGTCGTCGTCGACGGAGAGGCGCGCAGACGACGGCAGATTCTCGCGCTTCGATTCGGGGAGGAGAAACTTGTCACGCAACTCGAGCACGATGCGATCGGCAGTCTTTTTTCCCACTCCGGGAATCGACGACAGCTTCCGCACATCGCCCCTGGCCACCGCCTCGGCCAGATCGGGAGGATCGATGCCCGAAAGAATCTTCTGCGCCAGCGTCGGTCCGATGCCCGAGATCGAGATCAATTTCTCGAACGCGAACTTTTCCTCGCCGCTGGAGAAGCCGTAGAGCGAGAGAGCGTCTTCGCGCACGTGCGTGTAGATCTCCAGTGACACGGCTTTCTGCCCTTCGAGTTTGTAATAGGTCTGCAGCGAGATGTGGATCTCGTATCCCACGCCGCCGGCGAGCACGAGCGCACGTGTGGCGTCGAGTTGCTTGAGCGTTCCTTCGAGGTAACCGATCATGTTGCGGAGTCTACCCCGCGGGATCTTTTCTCGTGGAGCGCCTGTTTCGTTACAGGAATGTGCAACGCGTCGAGACAAAATGAGAGACCGCCGCGGGGCGTTGAACGTATCAGTACGAATAAAGGAACACTTATGCGAATCGAGATGAAGAAGATGGTCGTCGCGCTGGCTCTTGCTGCCTTCGGATTGAGTTGCGGTGCGAACGCCGACGCCGTGAACAAGGTCATTCCGGCTGCCGCGGTAGACACGCCGGCGGCCGAGGCTGTCCGTCCGCAAGTGGCCGTCCTGGCTGGCGGATGCTTCTGGGGGCTTCAGGGGATGTTCGAGCATGTCAAAGGCGTGACGAAAGTCGTGGCCGGGTACTCGGGTGGGGAGAAAGCCACTGCACATTACGAGATGGTGAGCACGGAGACGACGGGCCACGCGGAGTCGGTGGAGATCACGTTCGATCCAAAGCAGATTTCGTATGGGCAGCTTCTGCGGCTCTTCTTCTCCGTCGCCCACGATCCGACGGAACTGAATCGTCAAGGTCCCGACCGCGGCCCAAGCTATCGATCGGAGATTTTTTTTGGATCTCCGTCGCAGGAGCGCATCGCGAAGGCGTACGTCGACCAACTGACGAAAGCGAAGATCTTCGCGTCGCCGATCGTGACGAAGATGGAGCCGTTGAAGGCGTTCTATCCGGCCGAGGATTACCACCAGGACTACCTGATTCACAATCCGCGTCAGCCGTACATCGTGTTTAACGATCTGCCGAAGATCGAAGCGCTGAAGCGGGTGTATCCGGAGTTGTACCGGGCTACGCCGGTGGCCTTGACGGCGTCGCGGTAACCTTCACGTCGGCGGTTCATTCTTCGCGATCCAGTCCGCACAGCAACTGCGAGATCTCGCGTCGCCACCCGGCAACCGGTGGGAAGCACTGAAAGGGCGCTGGCGCGGATTTCACTGCCTCCGTGTGAACGATCAGTGGCGCGTTGTTTTTCGATGGACTGACCTGGGAGCTGTAGATGTCGATGTGGTCGACTACCACTAACCGGCGCTGACGCCGAGGAAGGCACAACATGATTCGTCAAAGAACCCCAACGACTCCTGGCGAGATTCTCCGAGAGGAGTTTCTTGCGCCGCTGGCGATGACGCAAAGCCAGTTGGCGACTCATATCGGATGCGATGTCAAAGTGATCAACCGCATCGTGAACGGCCGCACATCGCTGACCGCGGAGATGGCGCTCAAACTCGGGGCGGCTCTTGGAACGACACCTGACTTTTGGCTGAACGCGCAACGAGCCGTCGACCTCCATCGGGCCGCCGCGCGCGTTGGAACACTCCCAAGGGCTCTTCGGAAAGCTAGCTGAGACCGCGACTCTTCAGCTCTTCCGCCAGCGCGTACCGCCCGGCGTGTCTTCGAGCAAGATTCCGCGCCCGAGCAGTTCGTCGCGGATCCGATCGCTCTCCGCGAAGTTGCGAGCCTTCCGCGCGGCATTGCGCGCCGCGATGAGCGACTCGATCTCCGCGTCGAGGTTCTCGCGCTGTCTCGGAAAAAGATCGAGCACGGGATCGATCTTCATCAGCGCCGTCTTCACTCCTTCCGCGTCGCCGGCGAGGATGCGGCCATCATCGATCGCGCTGTTGGCCTCGCGGATCAGCGTGAAGAGCGCGCCGAGCGCGCCTGCAGTGTTGAGGTCATCGTCCATCGCTGTTTCGAAGTCAGTGAGGAACTTGCCGATCAGCTGATCGGCGGCGCCGTCGGAATGCTTCGCATCGTGTGCGGCAGAGCGCGACACTTCATCGACGCGCAAAAGGAACGATTCGATCCGCGCCAGCGCATTCTTCGCGTCGTTGAGTGATTGCATCGTGAAGTTGAGCTTCGTCCGATAGGGAACGGAGAGCAGCGCATACCGAAGCGTCAGCAGGTCATGACCCATCGCCTCGACCTCGGGGACGGTGTAGATGTTGCCGAGCGACTTCGACATCTTCTGCTGGTCGATGTTGAGGTGCTCGCCGTGAATCCAGTAGCGGACGAATGGCTTGCCAGTGGCTCCTTCGCTCTGCGCGATCTCGTTCTCGTGATGGGGGAAGATCAGATCGACGGCGCCGGTGTGGATGTCGAAGGTCTCGCCGAGGAGGTCCATCGACATCGCGGAGCACTCGAGGTGCCAGCCGGGACGCCCTTCGCCGATCGGCGTCTGCCAGGCCGGCTCGTTGTCCTTCTTCGCTTTCCAGAGGACGAAGTCGCGCGCTGATTCTTTCTCGTATTCGTCGGACTCGATGCGGCTGTATTCGCTGCTCTGGTCGATCTCGACGCGGGAGAGCTTGCCGTAGCCATCGAGCGTGGAGACTTTGAAGTAGGTCGAGCCGTCGGCGGTGTAGGTGTGGCCGCGCTCCGTCAGTTGCTGGACGAGCGCGACCATCTGCGGGATGTATTCGGTGGCGCGCGGATAGGAGTCGGCGCGGCGCACGCGCAGCTTCTCCAGTGAGGCGTAAAACGACTCGATGTACGGCGCCGTGTACGTGGCCAGGTCTTTCCCGGCAGCGGCGGCGTTGCGGATGATCTTGTCCTCAACGTCGGTGATGTTCATGACCTGTTTCACGCGCAGGCCGCAGAACTCGAGATAGCGGCGCAGCAGGTCGCTCCAGAGGAACGTGCGCATGTTGCCGATGTGCAGGTGGTTGTAGACCGTCGGCCCGCAGGAGTACATCCGCACCTCGCCCGGAACGAGCGGCTCGAATGTCTCTTTCTCGCGTGTGAGTGTGTTGTATAGCTTCATGTCGGACATGGGGGGATTATATGAAGGGTGAAGAGTGAAGTGAGAAGAGTGAAAAAAGCTGGATCTTGCGCTTTCACTCTTCACCCGTCACTCTTCACCCTTCTATTACATGCTGACACGCGACGATTTCGCAAAGCGCTTTTCCCGCAATGCCATCATCGGGATGGTGCACGTCGGTGCGCTTCCTGGTGCTCCACGCTACGAGGGCTCGATGCGCGCGGTGATCGAGGCTGCGATGCGCGACGCGCGTGCGTTGCAAGACGGCGGGTGCGACGCCATGGCCTTCGAGAATTTCGGCGATCGTCCATTTTTCAAAGAGCATGTTCCTGCCGAAACGATCGCCGCGCTCACGCGCGTGATCGCGGAAGTAGTGGGCGTGGTCCCTCTGCCGTTCGGCGTCAACGTCTTGCGCAACGATGCGGCGTCGGCGATCGCGATCGCCGCGGCGACGGGCGCGGCGTTCATCCGCGTCAACGTCCACACAGGCGCGATGCTCGCCGATCAGGGAATCATCGAGGGACGCGCTGCGGAGACGTTGCGAAAACGCGCGGCGCTCTGTCCCGATGTGCTGATCTTCGCCGACCACATGGTCAAACATGCGACGCCGCTCACGGCAGTTGACGAAGTCCAATCGGCGAACGACCTGCGGCACCGTGGCTTCGCGGATGGAGTCATCATCAGCGGATCGGAGACAGGGGCGGAGGCCGATCCGGCCAGCTTCGCGCGCGTACGTGAGGCGTTGCCGGATACGCCGATTCTCATCGGGAGCGGGTTGACCGCGGTGAACGCATCCGCCTTTCGCGCCGCAAACGGTGCGATCGTCGGTACCTCGATCAAAATCGACGGACGCGTCGAAGCGCCCGTCGATTCCGATCGTGTGGCGCGGCTTGTGGCCGCGTTCAAACGCACCGTCAGCTAGCCGTCATGAACGCTTGCGCGTTGCACGACGGCATGGCTAGACGACGCGCCGGCCGGTGATGAGCTGAATGATCAGCACGATCACAGCGATGACGAGCAGCAGGTGAATGAGTCCACCGCCGACGTGCATCGCGAAGCCGCCGAGCCAGAGAATGACGAGGATCACGATGATGAGCCAAAGTAAGTTTCCCATGCGGCGCAGCAATAGCCACTCTTGTGCCAGCAGACAGAACTGGAAACTCAATCGCTGTCAAACGAGATCGTTCCATCGCTCATTCGGCGCGCCGTTGGCGCGTACACACCGATCGATTCACGCCGCCACCACGCGCCGGTCCGCGCCCGTTCCTCGCGCGTCGTGAACCAGTATTGCGATGCAACCGCGCGTACGGCAGCCGGCGGACGAGTCGCAAATGGATTGCTCGCGAAAAGCCGCAACACCGGTTCCGAATTCTCCATCAGCCTCACCTCGGTGTTCAGAATCCAACGGCTGTCCTGCCACGGTCCCAGCGATGCGAACCAGAGATTCCATTCGAATCGCGGCTGGTACGGCGCGTAGATCCCGGGCCGTGAATTCACGTCCTGCGGTTTGTATCGGAACGGGTAGGTCACCCACGTCACGCCGTCGCTCGTGCCCTGAAACTCGATCTCGTAGCGCTCGCGCGTCATCACGGCGAAGAGTCCGTAGCGATTGGCGATGCGGAATGGATCGAGCAGCGTGACCGTCGGAAACGCCGGCATCACGAAAGCTGCGATTGTGGTCAGGAAGATCGTCGTCAGCACGAACGCGGAAACCATCGACGGTTTCTGCGTGCGCGGCACCGGCGCAACGCCGCGGAGGATGGAATCGTCGAGCAGCAGAATGCCGAGACAGAGCACGAGATAGTTGAGGAATGCGTAGTTCGCCGTGAGGATGATGCCGATCTGTAGCGGTGTCACGATGGCGAAGGCGGTGAGCCGGCAGAGCGACGTTTTTCGCGGCGCGAACAAGAGCCACACCACCAGCAACTCGACGACGAGCGTGAGCCCCGCCGAAAACGCGTGGAAGGAATGCGGCCACTGCTGGACGTACCATCCGAGCCACGACGGCAGCGGACCGTTCTCGTAGTACTTGTCCATCGCCGTCAGATTGCGCCACTGCTCCTCGCCGCTGAGGATCTTGACGACGCCCGACTCGAAGTAGATGCGGAACCATTCCCATTGCAGGAGAAAGACCGCGCGAAGGAGGCTGATCGATTCCGAGTCGCGGCCGGATTCCGCGCGGCGCGAGAAAGATCGAGAGAAACGCCGCTTCGAGCAGCATCCCATCCGATTGGTATCCGGAGAACTCCTGTGCGGCAGCGACGAACGACAGGAAGCAGACGCCGGCGATGGCGATCGTGAGCCGCGGCCAGATGTTGCCGATGATCGCGACGGAGGCGATGAGACCGATCCAGACGATCACGCTGAGCATCCGGTCGTCCGCGTTCAGCCATAGCAGCGTTGGCGCGAGCCAATAGCCTTTCGCTCCGATCGCGCGATGAACGGCCGTGAGGTAGTCCTTCGCCGGCAGAATGCCGCGCGGACCGATGAGGCCGTGAATCTGAAAGTAGAGCGAATAGAACGCCGAGAAAAAAATCGCGCCGAGGCAGCGCAGCCAGATCCATCGGGCGCGGACGAACGACGGCGAGACCGAGGGCGCGAACCATCGCTCGAGAATCGGCGGCTTCATCGGAGCGGATGTGAATTCTTCGAACATCATCGTCGGTAGATGCGGAGCCCCGGCTCGCTCCAGAGCAGTTGAAAGCGCTTGGGCGTTTCCCCATGGTAGACGCGCCACCAGAATGTCGATTCGACGCGCTGGTCGGTGCCGAGGATCGCGTTCGCGGAGGCGACGCCGGAAATCGGCGTGTCGAGGATCAGGTAGCGGATGCTATTGGTGTCGCAATAGCGTGCCAGCGTCACCTCATTGCGTGAGAGGAATGCTTGTTCTGCGCGCTCGAACGTCGGTGCATCGGGCATCGTGCCGAAGTTGTCGATGACGACCGGGTGACGTCCTTCAACGTCGATCACATGGCCGAGCGACCATGGCGCGAGTACGCGTCCTGCCGGCAGCGCCTTCAGAAACGCCGCCGCTCGCAGCCACCGCTGCTGATTGGGCGGAACGGGCGTCATCGGTGTCATCAGCCAACCCGCGAGTTGCAGCGGCGGCGGTAGTGCGATCAACAGCGCTGCGAGAATCGCCAGCCGCTTGCGCGCGATGAGCGGCACATACACGGCACCGGCGAGAGCGAGCAACGGAATGGCCACGATCCAGAAACGGCGGCTGGTGATGGTCAGGCCAAGGTAGACGATGGCGAAGAGAGCGACGGCGAGCCGCGCGCGGTCACGCGAGCGAAGCGCGTGCACGAGGAGCATCCAGACGAGGATCGCGCCGCCGGAGAGGCCGGCGAGGTCGGAGAGGAGATCGTCGCCGCGTGCGCGCCACAGCGGCTGGAACTCCTGGATCGTCCGCAGCCATCGGTCGCCGCCGAAAAAATGAGCCCCGGTGAGAAGAGAAGGGAGGGCCGAGGGAATGATCAGGAAAACCGTAGCCCCAGCAAGCAAGGCGAAAAACGTAGGTCGGACTCTCCAGTCCGACTGCTTTTTGTTTTCGAACCGTCGAGAATTGTCGGACTGGAGAGTCCGGCCTACGTCAGTCCGGCCTACGTTGCGTACGCCGCACGCCACCGCCGCGCCGGCGAAGAGCGCCGCGTGTGTCCAGCCGAGGAACCATTGGCTGTCGGGAAATCCCGGCGCGCGTGTCAGCCGGTAGAGCGCCACCGCGAGCGCCGCCATGCCGAATCCACACACCGCCGCGACTCCATCGCTCCAGAAAAACAGAACGACGAACGCGAGAGCCGCAGCGACCAGCAGCGCAGTCTGAACGAACATCGCCGCGATGATGGCCAGGCCCAGCAGGATTCCCGCTCCGATCTGCTGCCGCCGGTCGCGGAGCCGCATTGCGTTGCATGTCGCACCGAGGATCGCGAACGTCAGAACGGGCTCGAGGAAGTGGTGATCGATGCTGCCGATCCATGACGTGGTGACGAGGAACGGCGACGCCGCCAACGCGATTCCGCAAACGATCGCGGCGGCTTCGCCGGCAACGCTGGCAAGGACGAAGACCGCCAGGCCGACGAAGAGGGCGAATAGCAGGGGAGGAAACCAGACGATCCTTGCTAATACGGAATCGGCGTCAGTCGCGCCGAGGAGTCGCGCTGCGCCGCCGGCGGCAAGATCGTACAACGGAGGCCACGGACAGAACGCGCCGCCGACGCCGCGGTCGCGATCGAGCTCCAGCATGTGAGGAAAGTGCATCGCCGAAAACGTGATCCGCTTCCAGTGATACAGCTCGTCGACCGGCGCGATGCGCGGCTTGCCGCTCCCGAAAATGAAGGGCGCGTTGAGTAGGCGCAGAGCGAGCGCGATGGTGAAGGCGAGTAGCGCGAGCTTTGCGCGGGAGCCGGGAGTCGGGGGGCGGGAGTCGTAGCGGGCACTGTACGAAAACTCGGGATTGTCTTTGCCTGCCTGCGTTGGAAGAGTGGTTGCCTTCTCCGAAGCATTTTCGACAGCGTGCGATGCGCCGACGCCGTTGGCATCAGGATCTGAGAGCGCTTCGCTCCACACACCCCGCTTCCCACCCCCCGACCCACGATCCAAAGTTTCTCTTGCCATTTTCCCCGCTTTGCACGAATCTTATTTCGCGTCGTCCAAGACGTCCTAACAATCAAGGTGACTCCGCTGCGAAGACCGTTCGCCGCATTTCTATTTGCGCTCGCCGTTTATCCCGCGGCGGCCGGGGCGCAGGAGTTTGTCTCGACACGCTGCCGCGAATCCGAAGTCGTCATCGACGCCTCGCATAATGCCGCGAAACTCGGCGGATGCGGCGACGAAGGCACGCCCGATCTTCTCTGGCACCTCGACCGGATCGACCAGCGCGACGGCATCCTCGACGGTCTCTATCGCCGCCGCGACCTCGGCGCGGGCGCGGTCGTCTACATCATGGATACGGGAGTGCTCGCCACGCACGCGGAATTCGCGGCGACCGGCGGCGGAAGCCGTGTGATCGCCGGCTTCGATGCCACGCGTGCCGTTTTGATCGGCTCCTCGGCCTGCACCAGCACGAACAAAGCTCTCGCACCGTGCTACGTAAGTATGAGCGAGGCGGTTGGCGCGTCGCACGGGACGAGCGTGGCCTCGCTCGTTGCGGGCCGTCATGTCGGCGTCGCGCCGGAAGCGCAGATCGTCAGCGTGCGCGTGATGAACGAATCGGCGCTGGCGACGACGCGAACGTATCTCGACGGGTTGAACGCGATCATCGCGCACGCCGGGGATCCGTCATCACCGCAGTTTCGTACAGCGGTCGTCAACATCAGCGGTTGGGTTCTCGAAAAGCTTGCCTCGAATCATGACGAGAAGCCGGTGACGTTCGCCATCGTGGAGCAGAAGATTCGCGACATGATCAACGGCGTCGACGCCCTCGGCCATCCCGATCCGAACGGAAAGCGGTTCCTTTTCGTCGTCGCCGGAAACAACGTCGACAACGGCTGCGGCCGATCCGGCGTCGTCGATCGCTTCCCGGCAACGTTGGGGAAAGAAATCGATGGGTTGATCACGGTCGGCGGCATGACGGCTGAGAACAGCTGGTGGCCGGGCGCGTGTCATGGCGGCCTGGAAATCCTGGCGCCGTCGCAGGGAATCTTCAGCGCGTCGATTACGGCGACGGATCACTATCGCGGCACGAAGCCGAACCTTCGCTCGGGGACGTCGTTCGCCGCGCCGATCATCTCCGGCATCGCCGCGCGGCTGCTTTCCGAAAATCCCAGTCTGACGCCGGCCGAGCTCGAGGTGATCATCACGTCGACGCAATCACGAATCGTCAACCCCGACGCCGGCCGGGCGGATGGGAAGGTCGCGTTCGTGCAGGACGCACCTGCGGTCTTCACGGCTTCGCACGCGGTGGGAACGTCGCTGGCGCGTCTTGCGCCCTGATCAGAGCCCATCCACGGGCGGTGACGGGAAAAACAGTTGCTGTCACGCTCCTGTGAGAATGCTGCACATTCATTTTGCATTCAAAGAGTTTGATGTACGTTCGTTCGTACGGAGGCTCGATGAAACCACTCGTTCTGTCCCTCGCTGTTCTGACTGCGCTGGGATGCTCTACTAACGCGCAACAGCAGAAGACGGCACCGGCGCCGCTGCCGGTGTCGTATCAACCGTCGTATGGAAACGATATGGGTTCGTCGCCGGTGGGCGTGATTCCGTCGGCGATGTTGCACGATGGCGTCCGCAACAAGGACGTCGAGGTCTCGATCGAGTATCCGACGCGCGGGGCAGGTCCGTTTCCCGTCATCATCTTTTCGTCCGGTTACGGTGGAACGAGTCACGGATACGAAGGGCTGGTCTCGTATTGGACGAGCTACGGCTACGTCTGCATCCGGCCGATGCACGCCGATGCCGGCGCGCTGCGCGACACGATGCAGGATCTGCTGGCGATGCGCCGCGACGATCGTGCGAATCAGAATGCGCGGCGGCGCGACCGCACTCCCGCCGATGCAGCAGCCCAGGCAAAGCCGCGCCCGAATCTGGCGGAAGCGATCTGGGACAAAGAGCGCGCGCCGCAGTGGCGCGATCGCGTGCGCGACGTTGTCGTGATTCTCGACTCGCTCACCGATCTGGAGAAGAGCTATCCCGAGCTTGCAGGGAAGATGGATCACGCACGCATCGGCGTCGGCGGCCACTCATACGGCGCGTTCACGTCGATGCTGATCGCGGGAACGAAGACGTTCAGCGACCCGCCGCTGGCAGTCGGCGATCCTCGAGTGAAAGCGATCGTGGCGATGTCGCCTCAGGGTATCGCTGCGAATCGCGGATTAACTGCCGATTCGTGGAAGGACGTGCGCGTTCCGGCGATGTTCATGACCGGCACACGCGACTTCGGTGGAAACGAGAACGAAGGACCCGACTGGCGCCGCACCGCGTACGAGAACGCGTCCACCGGCGACAAGTACTTCGTCCTGATTCGCAGCGCCAGCCACATGACCTTCACCGGCGTCGGCTCCGGACTCGGCGAGCAATACGATATGGGACGACAGCCACCGATCACCGATCCGCGCACCGGCCAGATTCTCAATCAGAATTCGGTCGGGCAAACGAACGGACCGCAGATCATGGACCGCGGAACGTTCGCATCTATCCGCTCCATCTCGCTGATGTTCTGGGATTCGTATCTGAAGGACAAGAAGGATGCGAAGACACTCCTCGATCCGGCCAAGTACGCGGGAAGTGTGGAGCTGGCGCGGAAGTAAGGAACTTGCCGCGAAGTAAGGAGTGGTGAGGCTGTCATCCCCGCTGTCATCCTGAGCCGCCGAAGCCGTCGCCTTCACGCTGCTCATACAACCGGCTTAATCGGCGGCGGAGGACGGTCGAAGGACCCTCTCATTCCTGCACGGCGACCCGCAGAAAAGAACACGCAGCAATCAGGGGGTCCTTCGACCGTCCTCCGGCACTTCGTGTCCTGCGGCGGCTCAGGATGACAGCATTAGTTGCGACGCGCGGTTACCCGCTACTCGCTGGCGGCCACGAGCTTCTGGAGCCGTTTGAGCTCGCGTTTGGCGCCGGGAGAGAGGCTGTCCTCGTCGAGCATGTACGGCATCGACCGGGCGATCGGCGTGTTCGTGAGTACGAACGGATTCGGCAACGTGGCGACGTCGACGAGACGCGTCCCGATCAGCGGCGCGAGGAACGGCAGATAGTTCAGGCGTGTGTGGACGCCGTACTTGTAGATGTCGATCGCGCCGAGGTTGCCGAGGTCGAAGTCGAGGATGGCGGAACGATGCTTCAGGTACTCGTGCGAGAAGCGGAACATCGCATCGACCGAATAGTCGGGTTTCCGCGCGTCGTCAGCCGCGAGCGGCACCGCGAGCGCGGCGAGGATGAGCAGGGTCAGCGCGGCGCGAGTCATCATCATGCATATTGTGACGCGGATCGATCCAAAAGAGTTACGAAGAAACGGTAAACGCTTGCCGGAACGTCAGCGCCTCTCCAGGCGTGTGAAGGAGTGAGAGCGCGGCCTTTGCGGAATTGTCGTACCGGTGAGTGTCAGAGCATTCGGGATCTCCATGGAGGAACGGAAAGCCGTTCCCGGCAGTGGTGCCAGGAAGGGGAGATAGGCGACGGTGTAGCGCCCGCTGTGCGTGGTGAGGCGGACGGTGCCGATCTCGACATCGAGCCTACTGGCCGTCGCGTCGTCTACGGTGGCCTGAAGCACCGGCCGGATAGTGGTCCCGGTTGGCGCCGTGTCCGAGTTGCTTTGTGCGTAGGCCGCGCTGCTGATGAGCATCAGGATGGCAATCGAAAGGGTCTTCATAATGCTGATCGATATCGCACGATACGTGCCGCTTTGTCCTGCTGAGACTGCCGTTTCTGGAATGCGATGCGCATTGTCACCGGCAGGAGGACACAGCAAATGAGAAAGATTGTCTTTGCAATCATCGTCGCTGCCGTCGCCGTTGGCGCAAACGCGCAGCTTGTCACCTGCGAATCGAAAAACAACGTGCGGCACACTTGCAGAATCGACGTCACGGCAGGCGTCGCGCTGAGTCATGAGCTTAGCAAGAACGATTGTGTTCGTGGCAAAACGTGGGGAACGACCCGCACCAACGATGGCATCTGGGTCGACGGCGGATGCCGCGCAGAGTTTCTGGTCGGCAACGACAGCCGCGCGCGCCTCGGCTATGGATATCCGCTCGTGGCAGCGCAAACGCTAACCTGCGGGTCAGACTATCGCCGCACGCAACGCTGTGCTGTGGTGACGTCCAATGGCGTGCAGCTCACGCGTCAGCTCAGCAAGCGGACCTGTGTCGAAAACCGCGACTGGGGTTATGACAACAATGGCATCTGGGTGAAGAACGGCTGCCGTGCAGAGTTCATCGTTGGTGGATCGTTGCCGCCAATGGCGTCGTCGTCGGAATCAACGCTTGTCTGTGAATCTGGGAAGGGAATGAACCACCGCTGCAGTGCGAATACGATGGGCGGCGTCATGCTGTCGCGCCAGCTCAGCGATTCAGCCTGCATTCGCGACAAGTCATGGGGCTATGACGCGAATGGCGTCTGGGTCTCCGACGGCTGCCGCGCCGAATTCATCCTCGGCCGAAACCGGTAATACTCTGACAAGCGAAGGGTCCCGGCGGCGGGATCCTTCGCACGTTACGGGATGACGATCTTCGCCCGCGCATAACCCGTGTTGTTGCTCGTTTGGTCGAGGATGCCGACAGACAAGATGTTCTCGCCGGATGTCATCATCACGGTCGCCTTATAGGTCATTGGCGATAGGCGAAACTCCTCTTCGACCTCGCTCGGGATCTTGACGGGGTGCGGACTCTTGATGACTTGCGACGTCTTGCCGGCGTTGCCTACGACGATGTAGACCGTAAATCCGCCAGTCATATTGGCTTCTTGTGGCAAAAGCGTGATTGTCGGCGCGATGGAGAGCTCGAAGGGAACGCGATACTGGCTGCCCTGTTTTTCGGGAGCACCAGGCTTGAGCTCGATCTTCCAGTTTCCATGAGGATCAGAGTTGTTAATGTTGGCCGTCACGCGGGCACCGATATCATCCTCGGTTGACTTGGTCGCGTAGGTCTCCCGCGTTCGCGTGCTATATGCGGGATTCTTCGCTTTGACGACAATCTTGCGCTGACCGCTGTTCGCGCCGCCGGCCGGCTTGTACCCCAGCGAGTAATAGGAGTTGAGATCGCTGGCGACCGTCTCGAACGCAACATCAAAATTCTGCGTATTCGTCAGCGCAATGCCGCCGCTGATGCGTGCCAGTGTCTGGTAGGCCATCGCGGTATTTGTGAAGGTTAGAAACTGCTCTGTTTTATCGGCTCCGATCGAGGTTTCGGCGCTGCTCATATCTCGCGAATCGGCTGCGTCGATGATGTAGAGAGCGACGCCGCTGGCGCTCGCCGTTTTCGCGGCCTTTTCGATCGAATAATGCTGCATCGAACCGGATTTCCCGAGGATGGTATCTGTAGAGAATGTGCCGGATCCCATATACGGCAGGAATGCGTTGTAAAGCCAATGGTACATTTCCACGCCGGGCTTTTCAGGCAGGTGTGCACCGGCGAATATCAGAACGTTCTTACCATCCATTCCGGCTAGCGCAGTCGTGGTCGAGCCGAGTGCCGCCAGTGTGTTCTGGGAAGCAAAGATGACTTCTTCGGTGTCGTTCTCGACGAGGCTGAGCGACATGCCGTAGAAATCTTTCCAAGGCAATTTGCCTTCCTTGCCTGCGTCGATGTATTCATTGACGCGCCGCTTGAGCTCGTCGATCGAATGTTGCCTGTTGAAGCCGGAGCTGACTGTCGTTTTGATCGTGTCGATGCCGCTTTGAATCAGATTCTTGTCGTGCGTGAACGGTGTGATCACGGTCGTCTGCTGCGTACACAAGACCAGCATGACCTGGTCGTCCGGTCCCATATTCTTATCAACGAATTTGCGCAGTGACTGGAGAACCTTCTCGCGTTGAAACGGCGCGAGCGAATAGTTGTCGACGAACATGACGACGTTGCGCGGCCTCGCCTGAGGCGGCGGCTCCGCGGCGGATGGCGAGGCCGTTCCCGTTGAGAGTTGCGATGCCGTAGCCGCGGCAGGCACGCCGGACGGGCGCACTTCATAGAGATTGGTGATCTCCTGCTTCTTGTCACTTTCGTAGATCTCGAAATCGTCCTTTGTCAGTCCGGTCACCGGCCTTCCGGCGCGGTCGCGGACGACGACGTCGACATTGACGACCCGGACTTCGATCGATTCACTGGCCGGTTGTTGGGCGAACGACGTAATCGCATTTCCTGCCAGCGTTACAGCGATGAGGAATCGTTTCATTTTCGCCGCCTCAGTTCTTATTCGTGTTCCGGACATCCTAGCGTAGCGATTCAGTCGAAGCAGGGTGGGCCACCGGATTCAATCCGCAGCGCTCGGACGCTTGTGCATGAAGAGCGGTAAGCGGATCGGCGGCGAGCCAGACGATGCGCTGCCGCGCCAGCAATTGGTTCAGACGCGTCGTTGCTGCCGCCAGGCCTTGAGCGGATGAGACATCCTCTACGTCGCCCCACGATGCGGCCAGATCAGGGCGCGGCCCATCGGGTGACCAGATCAGGAGCGGCACGCCGGTCTGTTCAAGATAGCGCCGCACGACGCGCGCGGAATACAGACTCTGATCGGCCTTCTTGCCGAGGAGAAGAACAACGGCGCGGCGTTGACCGCGCTCGCGGGCGCTCATGCCGGCGACAGCGACTGCATCGGCATATTGGCGCGGCTCATTCGCGTCGGGACGCGGCGAAAGGCCAAGCGTCAGCAGCCAGGAAATCGTTGCCACGCCGCGCGAGGTGGCGATCTGCGTCGCTCCGCGGTCGTTCGACTGCGGAAAGGCGATGGCCACCGGCTCTCCCGGAGCATTGAACGGACGTGCAACGGGCCAGAGCATTCTCTCGGTCGTCTCCGCATCGAGACGCAATTCCGGTCGATTCCCATCGATCAGCAGGCGGGCCAGCAAATCGCGCGACTCCGGATCTTTGACCATGATCACGAGCGCGTCCGTCTTCTCGATCCCGCTCGCGCGCAACGGCGCACCATTGGACGAAAAGCAACCTTCGAGACTCGCAGGCTCTTTGCCAGCGAGGGTGACGAGTACGCCGCTCAACTCGAAACCGGTCGAGCGGGAGAATTCGCCCTCCAGCACGACATCGCGCCGCGCGATCAACCCATCCTCGAATCGCACCTCGGCTGACAGCACGTGGGTATGTTTCGACTCGAGCGCAGGCAGGCGCGCGCGGAAGGTCCGGCCGACTTTGATCTCTTTGCCATCCAATAGCAGTTTTGCGTCGTCGACTCGCTTGTGGATGCGATGCCGTCCTACCAGCTCCACTTCGATTGGTTGCTCTGGCGGACGATGGACGACGATGTCGAGTTGCGCCGGAGGAGGGGAGAGATTCGTGAGCTGTGACGCGCGGGCGATCTCGACGCCCTTCGCGTCATACCCGATCGCCACGAGCTCGCGAGGAACGAGCTCTTTGCCGAAGTCGACCTTCAACGTCCAGGGCTCGCCGTTAAGTTTCCCGGCTTCGCGTCCGCCGAGCTCGATGCGCACAGACTTCACCGCCGGATCGACGCGCAGCGCGACCGTCTGGATCCCGGTCACCAAGCCTAGGAACAGCGAGAGAAAAACGACCTGCGGCATTGCAGCGATTCTAGTCCGCAAACGCCAAGCGGGGGTCAGGTCTGAAGTATGAAGTGACGAACACTTGCCTGGTGCAGTATCGAGGACCATTTTTTCGTCGCTTCATACTTCAGACCTGACCCCCGCTCGAAGCCGGCGCCGGATGTGTCGTAGTCTTGCGCGCACGCGAATCACGGAAATGCTGAAAGGTGCAACCATGCAGCGAACGTCGCGCGAGTTTGGTCTGGCGCTTCTGATGGACGAACCGTTTGGCGGCACGCCAGTCGCCAAACTCTACCTCGCGTCCGACGCTTGGGTGGGAGTGTGGTGATGCACGACGTTGCGATCGAGCTTAAGAACCAACCGGGTGCGCTCGCCGAGATGGGCGAAGCGCTCGGACGAGCCGGCGTCAGTGTCGAAGGGGGCGGCGTCTTCGTCGTGAACGGCGTTGGCGTCGCGCACTTTCTGTTCAACGATGGCGAGGCGGCGCGCGCCGCGTTGGAGGCTGCTGGGATCACCGTTGTTGCCGTCCGCGAAGTCGTCACGCTGCGTTTGAAACAGGACGAGCCCGGGCAGCTCGGCAAGATCGGGCGGAGGATGGCTGAGGCGGGCGTGAACATCGAAGTCCAATACAGCGACCACGATCATCAACTGATCCTCGTCGTCGACGACATCGAGAAAGGCCGCGCAGTGGCGGAGTCGTGGGGAAAAGGGTGACGCCCTCGACGCGGATGACGAAGGCGCTGGTTTGGGGAAGAGCGGTTTCACGCGCAGGCGCGGGAAACCGGTGGGACGGTTGTTAGAAGGGGCCGGCCGCGTTTCGTCTGTCTCGTTGCCGCTTTGCTTCGTACATCGCCGCATCCGCATTTCGAAGAGCTTCCTCGGGCCTGCCCCCGACTGCCAGCGTTGCCTGCCCGACTGCGAAGTGAACGTCGGGACCGTTCACGCGATCGGCGCGAAGCAGCTCTCTGAGCCGGCGGATCGAAGCCTGAATCTGATCGGAGCCGGCATCTCGTGCGACGACGACGAATTCGTCGCCCGCGTATCGCGCCAATTGATCCTGGGGACTGAAGCTCGCTTTCAATGCTGCGGCAAAGCGGCGCAAACAATCGTCGCCTGCCTGATGTCCATGACGGTCGTTGATCGCCTTGAAGTCGTCCAGATCGAAAAAAAGTACGGTGGCGCCGGTCGTCGCTGATGCCGCGAGCGCGGGCAGCAGCGAGCGCCGGTTTTGTAAACCGGTAAGCGGATCGATCTCCACGAGCTCGCGAAGCGCCGTCTGCGTATGGAGAAGATCGCGATTCAATTGCGTGAGCTCGTTCTGGATCATGTGGTAGAAAACAAGCACGCAGCCGAGCGCGATCACCGACTCCGCCGCCGCGTCGAGCGAAGAGTGTGACGACAGAAAGATGCCGATCGTTGCGGACGACGACCAGCGGCTCGGAATGATCCTGCTGAAGTAGGCGGCGGTCTCGACGATTGCCAACAGCGCACGGGCGGCAAACCCGCAAGCGAGCCAGCCCGATCCTGTGGCATGTCTGGCGAAAATGAGAACGGCGCCGGCCGTGAGCACGATCGCAGTCACGCCTGACTGCAGCGCTCCGGCCTGATTGATTCCGCTGACGAGAAGCGCGGCGAGCGCCGAGTAAACGGCAACGATGATCAGAAGCCGGCCGTCCGGCCGAAGTGCGAGCGATCCTCCGACGAACCTCATGGCTCCGATCACGAGCAACGCGATGCACAGCGTCTTGCTCAGGAAATAGCCGCCCCGCATGAAGCTGACCAGGAGCGTGGATTCTGGACGGAGAAACCAGAAGCTGATCGGGATCAGCAGGGCCAACACGTTCAGTGACCACGCGGCCGCCCAAGGCTGCAGTTCCGCGCGCCGGACCGAGCGCGCCAGAACGACGAAAAAGACCGCGATCATCACCGCCGACGTGAATTGCGCGGCCGTACTCCAACGCCAGAGCAGCAGTTCCATGGGATGGGTTGATTGTACGCCGCGCTCTTCCGCAAGGACGTCTTGCAAGCCGCGCGGATGCGATTTACGCCTTTGGAAAACAAATCTTCGCCGTTACGCTCTCAGCATGTCCAACCCCTCGCTCCTCATCATCGACGTCCAATACGCGATCGACGATCCGAGCTGGGGCGATGAGCGCAACAACCGCGATGCCGAGTCGAAAATGGCGGCGCTCCTTGCGCATTGGCGGGAGAGGCGCTGGCCCGTTTTTCATATCCGTCATTCGTCGGCAGGCGCTGCCTTGACGCTCGATTCTGAATGACAGCCGCGCGCTAACGCGAGAGCTCGATCGGCGCGAGTCTTGAGTGACGCGAAGAGCCGAAGTCGCGCATCATTCATCTGCGAACATCTGCGGCATCTGCGGATGAAAGGTTTCAATCGGTCCGCACGCGCACGAACGCGTACACACTCTGCGGCTTGTGGCCATACTTCGCTTGCAGCTCGTGGGTTTGCGTCTGGTAGTCGATGTTGACGCCGATTCCAGTCCGCAGGCTGCGCGTGTGCATAACCTCGACGATGTCGCCGATGGTGAAGTGTGTCGTTCGGCGCAGCGTCGGGTAGATCGTACCCGCAGGCCGATCGACATTCTCGACGCGGAGCGACGCGACGTTGCGTGCGCCGCGAAGAGCAAGCTCGAATCCGTAGGCGTTGAGCGACGGTGTTGATGCGCGAAGCGCTTTCGCCGGATCGCGCCGCGTCCAGAGCGCGGACGCCGCGACGAGCGCACCCTCGTACGTGAGCGAGGCGCTGGTGACGTTGCGTTTTTCATCGCCGAGAACTCCGCGCGATGCCTGGATGGAGAATTGGGGTGTCGGCCGCACGACGATTCGTCCGCTCCACGAATCGATTGCGCCGTCGGCAATCGTCGAGTGCCGTCCTGTCGTCGTCGATGCATGAAAGACCGCGCCCTCGATCGCGAACGTCTTCGTGTCGACCGCCGCACCAGCCATGCGCGTGGCAGTGTGAAACGACTCCTGCACGTCGTACGCGAACGGCGCTTCCGCGAAGTCGATCGACGACGCGCGTTGTGCGTATGGAGTGGCGCCGAGGGGAGGCTCGCCGACGGGGGCGAGATCGAGCCGGAGCGAATGCCACGACACGCGCATGGAGAGCTCCTGCACAAAGTCTTGTGCACGCATCCGGTCGATGAGCGGGCCGCCGCTGGCTGGCGATACGTACTGCAGAAGCTGCGGGTAGCCCTCGCGGGGAACGGTAAGCGGCTCCAGTGACGCACGGCCGCGAAACTCGATGGCCGCGTTGCCGCCGAGTGTGCGACCGGCGCCGGCTTCGAACCAGTTCGTGGAGAACACGCGCGTTTGCGGAGACTTGGGGCCGGTCTGCGCCACATAACTGGCGAACACGGCACCGCGCCGCCAAGTCCGCCAATCCTGCGCGAGCGCGCTCGTCGTGATCGTAAGAAGGAGAAAAGCCGTCATCGTTCGGAGCATGTCCGGCGGGCTCGTGCAAGGGTGCTGCCGCGAATCGCAGCAACGTTCCGCGCGATCGCATCGCATGCCAGGAAAGTGTGGGAGAGCTGCGCGGACCGCGGGCTCGCGCCCGCGGTCCGAACCGAAGTCGATCAGTGTTTCGATGGACGCAACCGCGAAGTGCATCCGTCGGGCGCGAACGGCGATGTCACGGTGAAGGCATTGCTGAGTGACGCCGTATCTCCGTTCGCATTCGTCACGACGATTCGCGGTGTTCCGGCAGCGAGGATCGGGAGCGTGACGTTGATTGTCTGCGCGTCGATGACCGTCGTCCCCGCAGCGATCGCTCCATCAAACGTTACGACCGCTCCGGCAGCAAAGCCGGTTCCAGTGATCGTCATCTGCCCTCCGCCGTCCGTCCGGGCACACACGGGTGTCGCGCCTGTGATCGCGAGACCAGCCTTGAGAATCGTGACGGAGGGGCCGACCGATGCGATTGCCGACGCCGAGTTGAGGACATTGATGGGGTAAGAGCCTGGCGCCAGTTGCGGGATGCGGATTACGACGCGCGTATAGGAGAGCGAGACCAGAACCGATGGCAGGCCTCCGATCGAGAACGAGTAGCCGGGCCGGAACCCGCTTCCTTCGAGAGCGACCTCGTTGCCCGGCCGCGTGGTTGAGGGCGAAACGGTCGTGATCTGCGGCGGCTGTGGCTCAACGATCGTAAAGATCGGACCTGTGGTCGATGCGTGGTTGCCGGCGTCCGTGACGGTGATGCTCGTCTTGCCGAGTGGAAGGTCCGGGATGCGCACGACGTGCGTTTCCGGCGACGTCTCCAGAACGGTGGCCGCGGTTGCATCGAACGTTACGCGATCGTCGAAGCGAAAGCGCGCGCCGCTGATGGTGACGGACTTGCCCGCCGAGCCGATCAGAGGATCGATGTTGGTAATGACGGGGCTCTCTGTTGCGCTGGAGTAGGTGAACGCGTTGGCGAGTGATGCGGCTGCGCCGCCAGGGCATCGAAGCGCGAGAGCAACCGTCGAGGGACTCGTATGTGATGGCACCGAAGCAGTGATTTCCGTCGAGCTCTTAACGACCGCCACGCTGGCGGGGATGTTGTCGAAGAACGGCCAGCAGCCAGTGCCGATGTTGGTGCCCGTGATCTTGACGAGAGTGCCGCCGCTCGTTGATCCGAAGGACGGAGTGACGTTGGACAGCGTCGGTGTAGCGGCCAGGTAGGTGAACCCGGATGGGAGCACGAACGCGTCGCTGCCGCAGGAAAGACTCACATCCGCGGGGCCTGCTGCAAATGGCGGGGTCGTTACAGTGATCGCATTGGCACCGACAAACGCGACGTTCGATGCCGGGACGCCCCCGAAACGAACCGTGCAATCCGCGCGAAGATTGGCCCCGTTCAGAGTGACGTTCGTTCCGCCGGCCGACGGGCCGTTGGCGGGAACGAGCTGTGTGATTGCCGGAGTGGTCGCGGGACTGGTCACGTCGATGCGGATGAATGACACTGCATTGTTCTGGCTGGGACCAAGCGTCGCTTTTAAGAACACGGTTCCTCGTGTCAGTCCCTTGACCGTGAAGCTGGAAACCTGCGCCGGATCAATGACGATTCGGTCCGTTACGCTGATTGCGCCGTCTCCGGTTGGCTTGAGGATAACGGTTTCCGCCGCTTGGAGTGAGGGGGAAAATGACGCGCTGATCGTCGCTGTGCCGCCGGCCGGAACGGAAACGGTGGCAGGGGAGAGGACGAGTGTAGCGCCTTTGTTAACCACATAGACGTCGGTCGTGAATGTGCCGCCGCCGTACGCCGCTGGAACGGTCGCGGTGATCGTCGTCATGCCGACCGCCTTTGCCGTCACGTCGATCGACGCGCCTGCCGTGTTGACGCTTACGGATGCGGCCACGGTGGCAACAGTAGGATCGGAAGAAGACAGCGTCACGGTTTGCGCGGAAGCGGGAACGTCACCGAAGCTCGCGATGATGTTTCCGACATCGCCGACGACAATACTGATGCGGGCGGGAGAGATGCTCACGTCGTCGTTGAGAATGGTCCCTGTCCCTGACTGCGTTCGCACGGATGCAAACGAGCAGCAATCCGTGCGGTTTGCGACGCCGGCGATCACAAATCGTTTGTTCGTTTCGACCGTCGTGTTGCCCAAAATCTGAACAGGGAACGTCCCGGTCGTTTGTCCTGCCGGAATGACGAATGTTGAGTTTTGTGAATAGTTGTAGTCGCGAAATATCCGCGCTGTTCCGTCGCTGAGTATAGGTCTCACGGAGACATCGAATCCGGCGGGATTTGTGAGCGTCACGCCTGCATTTACCACCGTCGTGCCGCTGTTGCCTTCCACGACGGAGACGTTGCTGAAGACCACGACCGGTTCCGGTTGATTGTCCTTCACGGTGATCGAGGACGAGGCGCCGGAGCCGTTCTGACCGAATGTCGCTCCGTTCGTTGGGCTGAAAAGGCCGAGAGAGATTGACCGGTCACCGTCGTAATTGGGAGTCGACAGAATCGGTACCGTAATCGTCTTTACGGTTTCACCGGCAAAGAACGTCAGGACCCCGCTTGAACCGACCGTTGCTGCCTTATTGGACGAGTTCTGAAACTGGTAGGCGACGCTGACCGTCGAGCTCGTTACGACGCTGCGGAGAACGCGGATGTCGACGGAGCCGGCCCCTTCGGAAACCGTGTAGGTGCTCGATTCGAATCCGAGGACCGGGCGCGGATCGGCATCGGCGATCGTCGCAGTCATGTCGGAGTTTCGTAGAAGAAATCCTCCGGTCGGGCTCGAAAGCGACATTCGAAAGAACAAGTCGGAATGAAACACGCCGTCATCAATCGTCGGCACCGTGATCGTTTTCTGAACTTCGCCCGGCGCGAAAGTCACGGTTCCCGTCGAGGCGACGTAGTTGACCCCTGCGACGGCTGATATATCCGATGTGGCGTATTGAACGGATGCCGCGCCTGTTCCACTTGTACGTTGCACCGGGAACGAGACGGGAAGGCCTTCTGCGGCTCGCGGACCGTTGCAGCACGAATCGGTGGTCAATTGGAAGTAGCCGTTGGCGACGGAAATCGTGGGCGTCGAATAGAAAAAGGTTTGGGTGCCGAGGGAGTTTGTGATCGACAGCGTTATCGGATACGTACCTGAAGACGCGTAGGAATGTGTTGCCGTCAATTCGCCCGGCGCTTTCGTTTCTGTGGTGCCGTCGCCGTAGCTCCATGTGATGACGTCGCACGCCTGCAAGGGATCGCCGAATCCGGGCCACGCAGCCGTGAACTGCACGGGTTGCGCGATCGCGCATGTGGTTCCGAAAAAGCTGCTCGAGCAATTCGTGCCGGCGTAGTTCACCACTACATAAAAGGTGGGCGGCTTAGTGGGACAGCCGGTGGCTGATGCTGAGAGTGGAGTCAGAATGGCAAGGGCAAGCCCTATGGCAAAGCGGAAATATTTCAAGATGGATTCTCCCAAACGGACGGACGATCGCCACGCCTGCCGCTGTGCGGACATCGCTTTGGGCAGAAGTTGTGCGTGGATGAACCCCTTTTAGACGAGAAGGGGTGAGGGTGTCAATAAAAATAACTCTGACGGCTTGACTTTTCTCGCATGATGTACTAAATTAGTAGTACAAGAGGACAGCGTGGCTACTCCCATCACCATCGATGCACACGACCGGACGCCCATCTACGCGCAACTCGAGCGCGGCATCCGTGTCGCTATTGCCACGGGGCGGATGCAGCCGGGCGACCAGTTGCCGACCGTCCGCCAGCTCGCCGTCGACCTTCGCGTGAACGCCAACACCGTGGCCAAGGTCTACCTCGCCCTCGAGCGCGAGGGCGTGGTCGTGACGCGGCGCGGCGTCGGGACGTTCATCGCCGAGTCGGTGCCGAAGTCGGCGCATGCCGGGCATCGCGAACGTCATCTGGCCGCGCATATCGACCATTTCCTCACCGCATCAGCAGCCCTCGGATATTCGCCGCGCGAAGCGATGAAGCAGATCGCGCAGCGACTGAAGGAAGGAGAAGAATAATCATGTTTCCTGTCGCAGCTATTGCCAGCCAACCGCGTGTTCGTCCTGAGGCTCCACGTGTGAACATCGTGGCCGTCGCCGTACTCGTTCTGCCGATTCTCATCGGACTGGCCGTGACGATCATCATGCAGAATCCGTTCGGCATCATCGGCGGACTCCTGCTCGGTCTCGTCCTCATGCAATCGCCGAAGGTGGCCAAGCAGTGGGAGAAGGCGGTCGTTCTTCGCCTGGGCCGCTTCATCGGACTGCGCGGTCCGGGACTCTTCTGGATCGTGCCGTTCATCGACAGCGTTTCGTCGTGGATCGATCAGCGCGTGATCACGACGAGTTTCGCCGCCGAGCAGACGCTGACGTCGGACACCGTGCCGGTCAATGTAGACGCCGTCCTTTTCTGGATGGTGTACGACGCCGAGAAAGCCGCGCTCGAAGTGCAGCAGTATCAGGATGCCGTGAGCTGGGCGGCACAGACGGCGTTGCGCGACATCATCGGACGCACGTCGCTCGGCGATCTGCTGCGCGGCCGCGAGAAGATCGAAGAGCTTCTGCAGGAGCTCATCGACGGCCGTTGCAATCCGTGGGGTGTCACGGTGCAGTCGGTGGAGATGCGCGATGTGATCATTCCCGATGCGCTGCAGGATGCGATGTCGCGCGAAGCGCAGGCCGCGCGCGAGAAAGCCGCCCGCATCATCCTCGGCGAAGCGGAAGTGGAGATCGCCAAACTCTTTCAGGCCGCGTCGGTCTCGTATCACGACAACCCGACCGCACTGCATCTCCGGGCCATGAACATGCTCTACGAAGGCCTGAAAGAAAAGGGCGCGATGATGATCGTGCCGTCGACCGCCGTCGAGTCGATGGGGATGGGTGGATTGATGGGCATGGCCGCGATGGCCCAACGTCAGCTGACCGGCTCCGCGCCAGCGGAACCAGCCGCGTAGAGTCGGTTAGGGGGAGGGTGGTGTGGGTGTGGGAGTCAAACGGTCTCTTCCGGGAAGGGAGGTTGTTTGAAGCGGGCGGCGTTTTGATGACGCGTTGCTCTCGCACTTCCCACACTTCACGCCCAACCCTGTATTTTTCTTCGCGCGGCGACGACTCCTCTTACGTATCAGGAGGAAAACGCGATGAGAATCGAAGGACAGCCCGCAGTTTCGCCGCCAACGCGGGTTGAGCATTTCTCGGAAAGATTTGGCGGCGTTGTAGACCCTCTTCGGTGTTATCCGGAACTTGATCTTTCTCCTCGCATCGATCGTTCCCTTTCCTCTTCAATCCCGCCTCGTCGCGATTATTTCGCCGACGTTTCCTCATCCACATCCTGCCATTCCTTCTCGCCAATGAGCCCTCATTCCCGATCGGTACGTGGGGCGTCTTCCAATGCGCGCAGGAAAATGTTCGTACATCGGATTCTTCCGGTGAACCTGCGCGCATTGTGGACGGTTCTTCGCGGGAAGCAGATCAAGTTCCCGATCACACCGAAACGCAACAGTTAGACGATTTAGCCGGCAGACCGATCATGGTTCAGTGCACACGCCCCGCCTCTCTTCTGGTTGATCTCCAGTTGTCTTCGGGATTGACGACGAAGGCGACAGCGTTATCGCCGGCGTTCCTTCGACGACAGCTTCATCCGCGCCAAAAACCGGATGCGCGCGCAACTTTCAAGATCGCGATTGCGTGATCGTTACGTTGCGCGCGTGAATACCTGGCGCTGGCTGACCTGGTAGGCGCGCGAGCGGATGATCTCGCGCAGCTTGCGCGGATCGTGAACGCCGCGGAGCGTCGTCATCGGCAGCGCCTTGTCAGACGACACCAGCGTGACGTTGCCGATGCCGAGGAGACGCTCGGTGACGCTCTGGAAGAATTGCGTGTCGTCGACGGATCGAAGATCGATCTCGTTCAGGCTCTTCGACAGGATTCCCTGCTCGAACATCACCCGCTGGCTGGTGATCGTATAGAGCGTGCTCTGAAGCCGCATCAGCGCGAACAGGAAGGCGCCGATCTGCCAGAGGAGAAGGATCGCCGTCACCCACCAGCCGGTTTTCATGATGCGGCTGCTCATCTCGACGTCTGCGGTAAGCGTGGAGACGAACCGCGCCGCGAACGGCACCACGATGACCGTCACGATCATGATGGCGATCTTGGCGATGAGCACGCGCCACGAGGGAGAGCCACGCCAGAGCGTCTCTTCTTCCGTCGCCGCCGCAGCGCCCGCCGGGGGAACTCCGATTGGCGCGAAACCGGAGGGTGATGGCCGTCCGCAGTGCGGACAGGCGGTGGCCAGGGTGGAGACGTCGCGTCCGCAGTCGGGACAAGTGATGACAGGCATGAGCGCGGATTGTAGCGCGCGGGGATCAATCGCCGCGAACAGTGAATTCGAGTCCGCCTTCGAACGGCAGCGTCATCGTCCGCAGGCCGCTGGCCGGATCATTGACGAGAGCGAAATAGTCGCGATACGCGTCGGGGAACTGGCTGGTGTTATCGCAAATGACGACGGCGCCTTCGCGCAGCGCGGGCAGCACGAGCTCCAGGGCAGGGCGCGCCATCGGCGTCCAGATGTCGACGAGCATGAAATCAACCGGCTCGCGGATCCCGCTGAGTGTCTCGCGTAAATCGCCTTCCCGCAGATCGATCCATTCGGACAGCCCCGCCTCGGCGAAATGCCGGCGAGCCGCGCCTGCCTTCGCCGGCTCATTCTCCGTCGCGATGACGATGCCCTCGCCGCCGTCGCCGCGCACGTTGTCCCTCACCGCCGAGGCCAGAAAGAGCGTGGAAACGCCGAATGAGGTCCCCGCTTCGACGATTCTCTTCGCGCGCAGTGCCCGGCAGAGGTGGTAGCAGAATTCCGCCTTGGCGCGATCGAGCGCGACGAGCTTGTCGCGAAGGAACTCATTCGTCCGCGCATCAAACGAATTCCAATCGTAAGACTCTTCCTGTGCACGCGCGGAAAAATAGGATCCCAACGCCGCATCCTGGATCGCGTTCGTTGCGTAGAGCCGGTCGAGCAGCGCATCGGTCGGCGCACCGAGGAGAAGGCGATCATTCATGAGTCAATTCTACGGCAACGGGCTGGGAAGAGCGGCCACGCCGTCAAAAACTCTGAGGAGAGGCCAACCAGGGAGGCCGTCCTTGCCGGACTCGGCTGGAGCAACTACGGAATTCCATTGACGCCGCAGCCAGACGGACATAAACTTCCGTATCCCCGGAATGTTCGAGACGGAGGTTGTTATGTCCTATCCCGAAGTAACTGAGATCCGTCAAACCGCTGAAGAGGATCTCAATCGTTCCATCGAGCGTGAGCTGACCGATGATCAGCTCCAGCAGCTCGCAGAAGGCTCCTGTTCCTGGGGCGCCAACTGCAACAAGGCCTGCTAACGCTCCCCTCGAAGACGGCTCGCGGCGGGATGTCCTCCTGCCGCGAGCCTCGGCGTACGAAACGCAACAGGGGATCCAGAACCGGTTCACGCGGAGACGCGGAGGGCGCGGAGAATCTCGATCATCGCGCTGCGCGTATCAGCGTATCGACCGGCGCGAAGTCGTCGGTCAGAAGAGGAACCGATGCGCCGATCGGCGGCGGCGGGCCAAGCGCAGCGATGTAGTCTGCCAGGAACGGCACGTGCGAGCCGGGTCCGGTGTTCTGGCGGCGAACCATCACCTCTTTCGGCGTAAGCAGCGGGACGGCACTGGCGAGAATCTCTCCTTTCGACGCAAGCACCGATGGGAAAACGCTTCCGATCGTTCTCTCCAGCGCGGGGAGGAGCGGTGAAAACGCACAGTGAAAATGCAGGATGCCGCCTGCAGTCAGATGCGACGCCACGCCATCGAAGAATTCGCGCGTTGCCAGATGCGGCGGGATCGTGTCGCCGTAGCGATTCGTGGTGTAGGCATCGATGATGATCAAGTCCCAGCGCTCGGCCGATTGATTGAGAAAGGTCCGCCCGTCGCTGAGGTGAATGCGCAGGCGATCATTCGGATGGACGTCGAAAAACCGCTGCGCGACATCGACGACCATCGGATCGACTTCCACCACGTCGATGGTTATGCCGGGATCGTCGTGCCAGAACTTTTTTGCGCCGGTTCCGCCACCTAATCCGATCATCAGCACGCGCTTGATTCCCGGCCGAATGAGCGTGGCCATAGGGAGGGAGTCCGTATAGGTATTTCCCGGCCCGAACGGATTCGTCATGTCCATTCGCGATTGAACGGTCATGTTGAAGAGCAGCTCTCGAAATTTTCCATGGCGCTCGCGAACGAGAACGCGGTGGTAGGCGCTGTCGCCGACGAAAAGAATGCGCTGGTTGTTGGATTGAAGCAGCGAGCGCTCCAGGCGTGTGGAACGGACGAACGCCGCGGTGGGAATGACGACCACCAACGCGGCGAACGTAAGAGCGATCACGATGCGGCGGGAGAAGAGGGGAGCCGTGCTCCTGGCCGATGCAGCCGAAGCGATCATCAGGACCGCGGCGGTTACGCAGGCGACGAATGAAATGAAGATCACCGTCCGGGAGATGCTGGCCAGCCAGTCGATGAGAAAAAATGCGGTGAGAACACTACCGGCGATGCTTCCTGTCGTCGAGATCGCGGAGACCGATCCCGCGGTCGTACCGCTCTCATTCGTCGTGGTGGCGAGAAGGCGGACCGCAATCGGCGAGATGGTGGAGAAAAGAAATGTCGGAACCGCGAACAGCAGAGCGGTGGCCAGAAACGCATGCGCTGCCATGTCCACGCTCGATGCGGCGATGCGCGGAGAGACGATGGCGTCGAGCCAGGGGATGTAAAGCAAGTTCGCGGCCGCGGTCAACAGTGCGGCGACGACCGTGGCCGCTCGCGGCCAGCGATCTCCGGCCAGACCGCCAGCCCAATAGCCGATGCTCATCGCCGCCAGAAAAACGGCGATGACCGCAGTGGTCTCACGGAGCGCCGACCCGAACGTCTTTCCGATCATTCGGAACGCGGAAACCTCGAGAGCCATGAGCATGGCCCCGCCGAGAAACACGGCCAGCCGCAATGCGAAGCGCTCGATCTGGATCAATCGAGCGATGATACGACAGCGGGCACGGCACTCTTTCGTTCTCCGGGGAGTTGGGAGTGGGGGGGGTGGTAATTCGAGGCAGCGCCTCTGACGTTTTGACTTTTCTCTACCACTCCCCACTCCCGACACCAACATCCTTAACGCTGCGTCCCTGCGAACGGAATGTGCGTCGTTCGGGCGTCGAGCAGCGGGCCGAGCTCGTACACGTTGCGGTAACCGTAGTCGTAGAGCGTGATGTACGTCGACACATTGAGTGATGAACGCGCCGTCTTCGACGGAAAGGCCTTCTCCGCGTTGACGAAGTTGTTGTTGCAGTAGATGAGAACGCGCGTTCTCTTGTCGGGCAGGAGTTGACTGAGACTGGCCACGGTGATGTCGGGGAAGGGGAGGTTGACCGCACCGGCGATGTGCAGCTCCGCGTACTTGTCCTGACTTCGCGCGTCGAGCACGACGGTTTCTTCGTCATGCATCATGCTCAGAAACGCCGCTTCCGTCAGCCGCCGCGATTCGCGATGTTTCGCCGCATCGGCGGCGATGCGGAGATGACCATCCATGTCGATGGCCGGATTGGCGATCGATGCGGGTGGCGCCTCCTGCGCCGAGAGGGTTGCGGCAACTCCGAGAGTGGCGATGAGAAGCGAGGCGCGCAGAATCATGAGGACGTCCTCCGTTCTTTAGGACGCACGAGAGGCGAAGGATGTTTCGCGTGATGCCGAATCCACGTACGCAGGTGCGATGAAATCGATCGCCGCCGCGATCACGGCCGGATCGCGGAGGATGCGCCGATGGCCAAGGTTGTGAGTGAGCATCAGCGCGGCGCGGGGCCAGGCGGCAGCGAGATCGCGTCCGAAGCGCGCTGGCACGTCGGCGTCGTCTTCGTCGTGAATGATGAGCAGCGGCGCGGTCATCGACGGTCCGATCGCGGCGCCGCGCAGTTGCGGCCAATCGATCCCGAAGCTGCGCTCGATCGCCCGCTGCATCCGTTTGGCGAGATCGGGCGAGAGTCCGAGCATGCTGCCGAAGACGTCGGTGAAGAAGGTCAGGTTCTCGGGCGGTGCGATGTAGACGAGGCGGCCGTCGAACGGAGTGTCGCGAAGAGCGACCGTTGTCGCCGCCGCGCCGAAGGAATGGGCGATGATCGCCGCGGGCTCCTCTTCGCGAGTGAGCGCGGCGATGACGGCGGCAAACTCGATCAGATTGCTCCGTCGGCCTGGCGAGTCTCCATGCGCCGGAAAATCGGGCGCGATGACGCGATAGCCAGATGCCGCCAGCGACTCGGCCAGCGCGCCGAGCTGCGTTCCGCGTCCTTCCCAGCCATGCAGCAGGAGGACTGCCGGTCCCGTTCCCCAGGTCCACGTCGTGATGGGCAGCGACGCCACGACTCTCGATTCGCGCTGCGCCTGCTCCCGCGATGCGGATTCGCTGATAGGCGACGGAACGCGCCGCGGCGTGAGGAAGAGCCTCGCGGCGACGCGTGCCGCCGACGCTGGGGCGATGAGGTTCAGCGCCCGCAGGGCGCCGGCGATCATCCGCAGGATGAATGGAACACGAACGTTCGTGCTTTTCTGTGACCTTGGTTTCGTCATCGAAGTCTCCTCATTCGAAATTGTTCAGGAACGCTTTGCGCGGCGAGTTGGTTTGCGCGAGACCGTGCGCCGCGGAGCTCGCGGTACGCGCGCTGACTCCATCAACTGCTCGAACGTGCGAAAGGCCCGCTCCCGCGCTCCGCGCATGTGCAGTAGCCGGGAGAAATGGTGGTACGCCAGCAGGATCGAGTAGAGATCGTGCGCGAGCTGGTCGGGATCGAGATCCTTGCGAAACTCCCCTTCATCCATGGCGATGCGAATGGCCTGACTCAGCGCTCCCAGCCAGTCTCGCTGCGACGCCACGAGATAATCGCGCACCGGCCCTGGCTGATCATCGAGCTCGCTGGCCGCGGCGATGAAGAGACATCCTCCCGGCATCGCCGGATTGCTCGACCACGCGAACCAATTCTCGAACAGCGCCCGCACCCGCGCCTCGCCCCGCGGCTTCCGCAGCGCCGGTGCCACCACCTCGGCGATGAAGTGCGCCACTGCGCTCCGCAGGACTTCGATCTGCAGGTTCTCCTTCGACTCGAAATGCGCGAAGAGCCCGCTCTTCGACATCCCCACCGTTCGCGCCAGCTCGCCGATGCTGATCGCCGAGAGCCCGGTGGTGCTCGCCGCCGCGACGGCAGCTTCGAGGACGGCTTCGCGCGTCTGCTGGCCTTTGCTCACGGGAACAAAATAGCACGGTCGTGCGGAAATGGGAAGGGCTGCCGTCTCGCCGTCATCCCGCTGTCATCCTGAGCCGCCGCAGCCGCGTCTCGCGCTGCTCTGACAACTGGCTGAGTCGGCGGCGAAGGACGGTCGAAGGACCCCCTATTTTGTGCACAGGGGAGCTTCGAAAACCGTCACACGAAGCAGGGGGTCCTTCGACCGTCCTCCGGCACTTCGTGTCCTTCGGCGGCTCAGGATGACAGTCGCGCGTCCTCCAGCTCTGGACCTATCATCATCATTGTGTTCTTCGCGAGATTAATGATCCTGTCAATCGCGCTCTTCGCCTTTTCGGCGCTCCACGCGTCCGACTACGTTCCCGACAGCACGTGCGCGAGCTGTCATGCGGCGATGTTTGCGTCATATCAGGGCGTGGGGATGGCGCAGTCGATGCGGCGGCCGCGGGCGGAAGTCCTGATCGAGGATTTCAAGAACGCGAAGTTTTTTCATGCGCCGTCGCAGAGCTACTTCGAGATGGCGTGGACGAACGGGAAGCTCTTCTTTCACCGCTACCAACTCGATGATGACAGGCAACGCATCAACGCCATCGAGCAGCAAATCGATTGGATCGTTGGATCGGGACACCGCTCGCGCGTCTACTTCTATCGCACGCCGAGCGGCGAGATGTATCAGCTTCCAGTCGCCTGGTACACGCAGGAGCGGGCCTGGGGAATGGCGCCGGGCTACGACCGTGCGGATAACGACGGCATCACGCGCGCGGTGCGGCGCGAGTGCCTCTTCTGCCACAACGCATATCCCGCCGAGGTGAAAGAGGGGAGCGATGCGCATTGGAAGGCGCAGATCTTTCCCGCGCAGTTGCCGGAAGGAACAGGATGCCAGCGTTGCCACGGACCCGGCGCGCGGCATGTCGGTGTTGCCTCGCGCGGCGAGGATCTCTCGCTCGTCCGCGCAGCCATTGTCAATCCCGCGCGCCTCACGCCGGCGTTGCGCGACTCGGTCTGCTTTCAATGTCACCTCCTGCCGGCCGTCAGCATGATCGGCGTGCGGCGATTCGATCGCGGCGACTACTCCTTCCGCCCCGGGCAACTGTTCAGCGACTACATGCTGCACGCCGACATCGACGAGCCGGCGCGTCCGCGCGAGCAGCGCTTCGAGATCAATCACCACGCCTATCGATTGCAGCAGAGCGCCTGCTACATCAAGGGCGGCATTACATGTATCGCCTGCCACGATCCGCATCGGCCGCTCGCGAAAGATCCTCGCCTCGCCAACGTCACCGCGGTATGCCTCGGATGCCACGCGAAGCATGAATCGAAGTCGGCGAACATCGCAGCCGATGATTGCGTGCGCTGCCACATGCCGCGGCGGCGAACGCGGGATGTCGTGCGCGTCGTCATGACCGATCATCGCATTCAGCGGCGGCCTCCGCCGGGCGATCTGGTCGCGCCGATGGCGGAGCACGATCCCGACATCAGCGAAGTCGAGCTTCGCGATCGCGACGCCGCAGGCGCGCTCGCAGGCGTCTATCGTGCGGTGACGGTGTTGCGCGTCATGCCGAACAACACGGCAGCGGCTGGGTTTCTCGGAAGAAACATCGCATTGACGTCATCAACGGTTCCCCGATTCGATCTGATCGCTGCGCACTTGCAGCAGAAGAAGTTCGAAGCAGCGCTGGAGACGCTGCGGACTCTCGAGCCCGCGCCGGCGAGCGATCCGCTGCTGCGCAACTGGCGCGGCATCGCCGAGGTCGGCGTCGGCAAGACGGAGGATGGACTGGCGGATCTGCGCGCCGCCGCGTCAGCCGCGCCCGATCAACCCGAGTATCAATTCAACCTCGCCGCGATTCTTCATCGCACCGGTCGCGATGCGGACGCACTGCCACTGCTGACTCGCGCGGTGGAGCTGCGCCCGAACTTCGTCGCCGCATGGATGATGCGCGCCGAGGTGCTGGCAGCGTTGAAGAAGCGGAGCGAAGCGATCGCCGCTCTTCAGCGCGCGCTGGCGATCGATCCTCGCCAGACGAAGGCGTATCTCCAACTCGCGAAATTGCTGACGGAGTCAGGAAAACAATCCGAGGCGCAGCGTTGGCTGCGGCATGGAGCGCGCGTCGCCGCGAAGCCGGTCGAGATCGAAGCGGTGATCAAAGCAGACGGCCTGCAATAGGAGCGCGCTTAAAGCGGCCCCAGGCGACGAGGCAGGCGAGCGCACCGAGGACAACGACCAGCACGACCGATGCGAGCTCACCACGAACGAGATGAAGCACCGCTGCGCCGGCCATCACCACGACCAGGCCGGAGGCGGCGAGCGGCGTCAGCACCGGCGCAATACGCGTGAGCGCCGGCAGGATCAATCCAAGCGATGCCGCCAGCTCCACGATTCCGAGGAACCGGAAAAAAGCGACGGGGAAACCGTGTGCCGTGCTCGCAAGCTCGGCCGACGGCATGAACGTTTTCATCCCACCTGCGAGTGCGAAGACGATCGCCAGGGCGATCTGTGCGGACCAGAGAACGGCCCGAAATCCTCGGCCGGCGGCCGGCTGCGCAATCGCCGTATGAATCGTCGAAGAATTGTGTTCCATTGCATTTCTCCTTTTCTTGCGGCGATGACCGCCGCGGTTCCACTCAGCCCGTCGCCCGAGACTCCGCGCCGGCTTCGGCGTGGAGCGCAGGGACGACCTGGGCACCGATGGTTTCGATCGCGTGCATGAGCTTCTCGTGTGGGAGGGAAGCGGCGTTCATCTGAAACGAGATTCGGGAGATGCCGCCGAGGGTCTGGCTGTGTCGCAGGATCTTGTCGACGACTTCGGAGGGACTGCCGACGAGCAACGCGCCGTGCGGCCCTCGCTGCGCATCGAAGCTCGCACGCGTCATGGGAGGCCATCCGCGTTCCCGCCCAATGTCAGTCATGGTGCGGGCGTAGCCGGGGAAGAATTCGCCCACGGCCTGCTCGGTCGTCGGTGCGACGTAGCCTTGCGCATGGATCCCAACTCGCAAGCTCTCCGCCGCGTGCCCGTATCGTCGCCCAGTCTCCCGATACAAGTCGATGAGGGGGCGAAATCTCCGCGGCTCGCCGCCGATGATGGCCACCATCAGGGGCAAGCCCAGCGCGCCTGCGCGGGCGAAGGATTGCGGCGTCCCTCCGACTCCCAACCAGACCGGCAGAGGATTCTGCACGGGCCGCGGATAGACGCCCTGCCCCGTGAGAGCCGGGCGGTATTTGCCCGACCAGTGCACGTGCTCGTTCTCTCGAATGTTCAGAAGGAGATCGAGTTTCTCTTCGAACAGCGAGTCATAGTCCTCCAGTCGATAGCCGAAGAGCGGAAACGCTTCGATGGACGAGCCTCGGCCCACGATCATCTCGGCGCGTCCCTGCGAGAGAAGATCGAGCGTGGCGAAGTTCTGAAAGACGCGCACCGGGTCCGCTGCACTCAGAACGGTGACAGCGCTGGTCAGGCGTATGCGGCTGGTTCGTGCAGCTGCTGCTGCGAGAATGACCGCCGGAGCAGAATCGAGGAACTCCCGGCGATGGTGTTCCCCGACGCCAAAAGCGTCGAGGCCAACCTGATCGGCATACGCGATCTCTTCGACGAGCTGGCGAAGACGTTCCTGCGGAGTCACGGCAAGGCTGCTGTCGTCAAACGCCGCGGCAAAGCTATCAATCCCGACTTGCATGGTTTCTCCTTCAGGCCGTTGTGGGCGTGATGTCTTCCTTTCGAAACAACGTCTTCGCGGCTTCTTTGTAAGTAGTCGCTATAATTTACATAGTCGCTAGGAAATTCCAGGCCTCGCGCTGCGTTCTCATCGAGGGATGAAAAATAGTCAGGAGACTCCTGAGCTCTGCAACGCCTTCCATGCCGCGATCGAGCTGATCGGGCGGCGCTGGACCGGGGCGATCATCTTCCTGCTACTGAGGTCGCGTTGCCGCTTCGCCACGCTGCGCGACGCCATTCCCGACATCACAGACCGCATGCTCACCGAGCGCCTGCAGGAGCTCGAACAGCAAGGGATTGTGGAGCGAACGGTGCTTCCGGAATCGCCCGTGCGCGTCGAGTACTCACTCACCCCGAAAGGGCATGCTCTCGTCGAGGCCGTCGACGCCATCTCCGACTGGGCTCACAAATGGGGCAGCACTCCGTCGGCCAGGGATCTCGCGCACGCAAAGCCGCGAAGAAAGCTCGCAAGAAGAGGCTGATCGCGAACGCCAGGCGTTCGTGCCGTATCGATATGAACGATGGCCGGCTCCCGCATCACGACATGGAGGAGCCCTCGGCTACCACCATTTGGTGATGCGTTCCAATGCGCGAGGTGTAGATTCATCGGGTGATTGCCCGGGCGGTCGGCGTCGCCATTCTCGTAGCCTGCATGAGCGACCTGGTGCTCGCGCTGAGTCGCGACCGCACTATCGCGCAGTTTCATCACACCGCATGGACCGCGAAGGACGGAGCGCCCAGTCAAATCACGGCGCTGGCCCAGACGACTGACGGATTTCTGTGGATCGGAACAGCGCGCGGACTCTTTCGTTTCGATGGCGTGCAGTTCGAGCGCTACACACCGCCGGCTGGCGTCACACTTCCCTCTGAAAATATCTACACGATCGCGGCCACGCCGGACGGAGGTCTGTGGATTTCGTTTCGTTCGCGTGGCCTCGGCTTTCTCAAGAGTGGACGGCTGACGGTTTTCACCCGACCGGAGGAGATCCCCCAATCGTGGGTTTACTTCTTCGCTTCCGATCATGACAGCCGCCTTTGGGCGGGAACCTACGAGGGTCTGGCACTTAGACAAGGGATGCGGTGGCTCGAAATCGGGCCCGAATGGAACCTGGAGCGCGGCCGCGTCTGGAGCATGATCGCCGACCGCGAAGGAACGCTATGGGTCGGAATCGGCACGAGATTGCGATTTCTCCGCCGCGGCTCGACCAGGTTCGAGGACGCCGAGCGCCTCAAAGCCGAGTTCCCGCGCATCACGCTGCCGGTGATGATCCTGCACGGCACTACTGACAAAGCCACGAGGCCGAGCGGAAGCCAATTCTTCTACGACACGGCCGGATCGTCGGACAAAACGTTGAAGCTCTACGATGGAGGCTTTCACGATCTGCTCAACGACACCGACAGGCAGGCGGTCATGGCCGATGTTCGGCAGTGGATCGCGGCGCGGCTCCCAGCGTCGTGAGGCCCCTGCTCACCGCGGGCGCTCCACTCGGAGAGCTGTGATGAATCGCTCCAGTGAGATCCAGCGGGCAATGCTCGACGATCAAGTGGAAGGGTCGGTGAGATTCAGCGCGATAATAGCTGACGGAGGTGTGACATGCCGATCGAGATGCCGGAGCCAGTCGCCGCGTATTTCGCCGCGGAGCGCGATCACGATGCCGATGCGCTCGCGCGCTGCTTTGTCGACGATGGGACGGTACGAGACGAAGGTCATACCGTCCATGGCCCGGCAGCGATCAGGCAATGGAACATCGACGCAACAAACAAATACCATCACACGGTCGAACCGCTGGAGGTTCGCCAGGAAGGCGGCAAGATTATCGTGATCGGCAGAGTCTCAGGGGCTTTTCCCGGCAGCCCGGTCGATCTCAAGCACGTCTTTGAATTGCAGGGCGGAAGGATCGCCTCCCTGGAGATCCGCTGAACTGCCGCTCCATCTTGAGTTCGTATGCTTGATCACATCATTCTGACTGTGAGCGATGTAGAGCGCTCACTTAGGTTCTATACGGCAGCGCTCAAGCCTTTGAAGATAAAAATGTTCATGCCCTACAAAGGCGCGGACGGACATCCAGATCTCTGGGGCTTCGGTGATGGTCAAAAGGCATTTTTCTGGTTGAAGCCAGGTAAGCCTGATCCGGCCGCAATCCACTGGGGCTTCATCGCAGAAACCACTAAAGCGGTAGACGCTTTCTATAAGGCCGCGATTGCTGCGGGCGCAAAGGACAATATCTCGCCTCGTGCTCGTCTGGAATATTATCCCGGCTATTACGCCGCGGACGTGTTTGATCCAGACGGCTACACGTTTGAAGTAGTTCACAAGAGCTAATTCAGAGCCGATCGGGAGCGGTCGCAGGGTTCGACCGGCTTGAGCAGAAAGGATACTGGAAGCGCCACACGGGATTCGAACCCGTGTGGCGACTCGATCGGTTCATTAGCGGCCGTTGTTGCAGCCGCCCCTGTTCGTTTGGCAATCGGGGATGAAGACGCTGATGCGGCCGTAGGCGGAACTGGTGGTGACGCCGTTGCTCACGGAGAATTGGAACGTGTCGAGGCCGAGGAATCCGCTGTTCGGTGTGTAGCTCACCTGCGGGCTCGACAAATCGTACGGAACGGTGGTGATGAGCGCATTGGAGCTGTCGCGCAAAACGCCGCCGGATGGGAGCGCGGTGATTCTGTACATCAGCGGCGCGGTGACGCCCGGTGTGGCGATGGCAAGTTGTGGGATGTTGTTTCCAGTCACGTTGCCGCTCGCGGTCGTGCGCACCTGGAGTCCGCGCGCCGGCCCGGTGACGCTTTCGTTCACGCGGCCTTGAATGGCGAAGAACGAGTAGCCATTCTGCGCGGCGGCGCGCAGTTGACCGAGCACGTTGAAACTGAAGGTGCCATCGCCGCCGATGGGCATCGCCGGCGGAACCGGCATGACCGCATCGGGGATCCGTTCGGCGGGAGCCTGGAAATCGGAGTTGGTGAGATTGCCGTCGCCGCTGGCGGCGATCCAATAGAAGTAGGTGTCGAGCGAATCGACCGTGCCGCGGTTCGTCGGCAGCAGCACCTGCGCGCTCTGAAGGCTGCTGATGGAGTTGGCGAGGTTCGAGATGTCCCACTCGAACTCCATACGCGTCGTTCCGTTCGAGCCTGCACCACCGGACTGATTCACGCCGGCGCTCATCAACCCCGGTACTGGGCCCGGAAGCGCATTGGCGTTATCGCCGAGCTGATCGCCATTCGAATCGGCGACGTTGCCGGCGATCGTCACCGGGATGAGTGTTGCCGCCATCGGCTTGATGACGAGGCGGCGGCTCGCCGAGGTGATCGATTCTTCGCCGAGCGACATCAGAACGCTGGTTTCGGGGGAGGTTGAGGCTTCGACATCATGCGCGATGGCCGGCGGATCGGGCGGCGGAGTCCCTACGGTAATTGCGAACGATCCGGAATCGCAGGTGTTGACGCTGGCGATCGTCCCGCAGGCCTGGAACTGGAACGAGTCGGGACCGGTATATCCGGCATCGGGGGAATAGACAACCGTCGCACTCCTCTGAGGAGATTCGGATCCCTGCGTCACCGCGCTCAGCGATCCATGGAACGGCCCTGTACCCGAAACGATCGAGAACGTGAGCGCGACGCCGGAGGGTGCGGTGCCGCGGAGCAGCAGCGTGGCGGAAATGTCCTTCGCAGTCTGCGCGGAGCTGTCGGTTGCGACGACGGTTGTCGGAGGAGGTGGTGGCGTGTCTTCCGGAGTCTCATTGATGCTCACGACCGCATCGCCGGTCGAACCGGCCGGATCGGTCACGCGGAACGTGAATGAGTCAGCGACGTTCGCGGAGGTTGGCGTGTAGGTGACGTTGGCGCTGGTGGGCGAGGCAGACACCGGCGTCGTGAGTGTTCCCGCGTGCGGCGCGGAGGCGATGCTGAAGGTCAGCGCGCCGCCTTCCGGATCCGATCCGGTCAGCGTGATCGTCAGCGGAGATGATCCGGCCGTCGAGACCGATTGCGGATTGGCAGCCGGCGCGAGATTGAACGCGCTGTTGATCGTGAATCGACTGGCCTGCGAGACCTTGATGTCGCGCGCGAGAAAGGCGCCATTTCCTTCGACCGATTGATCGAAGACGATCGAGCCCGCGGTCGCATAGAGATTGGCGAATATCGATCCGTTGTTCCCGACGTGAACGGCGGGCGGTGTCGAGAGCAGGGCGCCGTTCGTGCCGTTGAAACCGTCGACCTGGATGCGGATCGCGGCCGGAGTGAGGTTCGCGCTGGTCTCCGATTTGATGATCGAGTTGTTTCCGAGCTCGACGCGTCCGTTCACGACGATGTCGGTGGGTGCGGCGTATCGCAGTGAGCAATTGTTTCTGAGGGTGATCGAACGGAATGCGTAGCCGCCGCCGGTCAGATGCACGGTTCCCGAGTTTCCGACGACGAGATCGCCGTAAGCCCCTTCATCGAGCGTGACCTGACCGCCGTTCGGAACGTTGATGTTGTTCGAGCCGGCCGGGCGGATCAAAATCGCTGGAAGGTTCGCGAATACCGGCAGCGCCAGCGGTGTGAAGAGTGAGCCCGTGACGGTGCCTTGATTCGTCAGCGTGTTGTAGTAGATGTCGCCCCGCACGGTTGCGGAGTGATCGAGATCGACCGATGTCGCTGCGAGCTTGTATCCGGCCGGCGTGGTGACGCTGTTGTCGAGCGACAGCGCCGCTTCGCCGAACACCGGCCCGCTCGTGGCGTTGTTCACGATCACGTCGCCGGAGACGATGACGACGCTGTTGTCGATCTGGATGCTGTTCCTCGCCAGAAGAACGGCGTTTCCGACGCCGGGCGAAAATTGCGTCTGCTGGGAGCGAGCAAACGTTGCGAATACGAGCGTGGACAGAAGAAACAAGACACGACGGTTCATCGCGATGCTCCTCATCTGAGTAGTTTCCGGGGACCGGGCTGTTTGGGATTGACAACTAGAAGGTACGTCCGAATTGTCGCGGGCGCACGTCCCATGCAGTCAATTTTGAGTGTCGTGACAAATCACGCTCCAGAAAGAGTGCTATTGGAGTTATCGACGTTGAGGCGATATCCCGCGAGTCGTGGTGAGAACCAGGGTTGTTGCGGACGATCTCGCTGAATGGGTCCGCTGCCCACAGACCCCATGATCTTCCGTCTCGCCCTTTCCACTCCTGTTGACGATGCAGTACTCTCCGTTGCCGCTCGCTTCCCGCCGGCCTCATCCTGCATGCATACAGCCGTCTTCTCGATCATCTCTCCAAACTATCTTCACTTCGCGCGAGTGCTGATGGATTCCGTCGAGCGCCACCATCCGGAGTGGGATCGGCATGTTCTGGTCGTGGGTGAAGGAGTGGGGAATCGGGAATCGGGTGTCGGAGAAGAGCGCCAACTCCGACCCCCGACGCCCGACGCCCGACTCCCACACGCACGCTTCACAACGATCTCACTCGATGCGTTGCCGCTGCCGAACCGGCGGCAGTTCTACTTTCGCTACACGTTGCTGGAGCTGAATACCGCGGTCAAGCCGTGGATGTTCGAATACCTTTTTGCGCGTGGCTACGATCGCGTCATTTTTCTCGATCCCGATATCGCGCTCTACAGCCGGTTGATCGAGCTCGATGCTCTTCCGCCGGAGACGTTCCTGACGCTGACACCGCACCTCACCGGCTCGATCGCAGGCGACGATCATCCGAGCGAGCGCACCATCCTCCTCGCCGGCATCTTCAACCTCGGCTTTCTCTCGGTGGCGCGGCAGCCGGCGCTGTCCCGTTTTCTGGCGTGGTGGCAGGAGAAGCTTGAGTATCAATGCGTCGTCGACGTCGAGCGCGGCATCTTCGTCGATCAGAAGTGGATGGATCTGACGCCCGGCCTTTTTCCCGGGGTGGCGATTCTTCGTCACGAGGGATACAACGTTGCCTACTGGAATCTTGGCCAGCGCACGGTGGTGGGTGACAGCAGCAGCGCGACGGTCAATGGCCAGCCGCTGCGGTTTTTTCATTTCAGCGGCCTGAGTCCGGAGAACTCTACGTTCGTTTCCCGGCACGACCACGCTTTGAAACTGGCCGATGTTGGCGACGCTCGAAAACTTGTCGATCACTACGTAGCGGCGCTTCGTGCGGCCGGATACGAGTCCTCCCGCTCTGCGCCCTACGCATTCGGAGCGTTCGATGACGGGACGCCGATTCCGGACGCGACCAGAATCGCCTTTCGGCATTCGCCCGAGCTTCAGAAGGCTGCCGGTGACGATCCCTTTGCGCGCGCGGAGCTTTTTGGCGTGCATCGCGATACGCCGCGACGGGCGCCGCTTGTGGCGCGCGTGGGGCTTGCGTCGTATCGCTTCTTATCGCGCGCGCGGCCGCTGGTGCGGCTGATTCCCCGTTCGTTGCGCGCGGTGATGCGGCAGACGCTTCTCGGCCGGCGTGACGATACGCCGCGTCCGCAACACCACACGCCGGCGGTGCCGTTACCGGGCATCAACGTCGTCGGCTACGTAACGCGGCCCACGGGCGTGGGTGAATCGGCGCGGCTTTGCCTGAAGGCGTGCGAAACGACCGGCCTCGCAACGCACGTGATCGATATCGATCAGGAAAGCGTCACACAAAGGGCTGTCCATGGCGTAAGTCTCTTTCACGTAAACGCGGATCAGACTCCCATTGTTCATCAGCAGTTCCAGCATCTGTTCGAGGCGAGCACCTATAACATCGGTTGCTGGCATTGGGAACTGCCGGAGCTGCCCGACGCCTGGATTGCGTCGGCCGCGCCGCTCCGGGAGATATGGGCGCCGAGCGCGTTTATCCAGAGTGCGGTCAGCAGGAAAGTGACGATTCCGGTCGTGCACATGCCGCATGGTGTCGATGTGCGCGACATCGAAGCGATGTCGCCGCAGGAGCTCGGCGCTCCTGCCGGCGCGTTCACGTTTCTCTTCCTGTTCGATCTCGGCAGTGTGCTTGCGCGCAAGAATCCGTTTGGCGCCGTCGATGCCTTCCGGCGCGCATTTCCGAATCCGTCGGCTGTGTCGCTTCTGATCAAAGTAAGCCATGCCGCTGAATATCGCGAGCAGTATGCCGCGCTCGAAAAGCAGCTTCGTGGATTACCCGGCGTTCACCTTTCCGATCGGATGCTGCCGCGCGCACGGGTCAATGGGTTGCTGGCATCGTGCGACGCCGTGGTCTCGCTGCATCGATCCGAAGGCTTCGGACTCATCCTCGCGGAGGCGATGGATCTCGGGAAACCGGTGGTGGCAACCGGATGGTCGGGCAACATGGATTTCATGAGCACGAGAAACTCCTGTCCGGTCGGGTATGAGCTGGTGACTCTGGATCGTGACGAAGGGCTCTACGCGGCCGGGCAGCAGTGGGCGGAGCCCGATGTCGATCATGCGGCGCATTTCATGCGGCGGCTATTCGAAGACTCCCGATACCGAACAGAGATCGGCGAGCGCGCGCGCACCACGATCCGAACGCAGTTCAGTCCCGAAGTGGCGGGACGGCGCTACCGTCAACGGCTGGAGTTTCTCGGGTTGGTAGCGCGTAACCCCGAACCGTAGCCGAGACGAAGCCTACAGCTTCGCCAGCTCGCGGAGCTTCACCACGCTTGGGATCTCCAGCACGTGGCCCTGCACTTTGATGACGCCCATCCGCGAAAGCGCGGCGATGACGCGGGAGATCGTCTCGCGTGAGGCGCCGAGCATCTGGCCGATCTGCTCGTGGGTCAGGTCCAAATTGATCCAGATGGCGTCGTCGGACCCGCCGTCGGAGTCCTCGACCCACGAGACGATCAGGCGCGCGAACTTCTCGCGCATGCTGCTGGAGAGGTTGAGTGTGCGGATCTCGCGCTGGGAGTCGTAGTAATTGACGCTCAGTTGTTCGATGACGTGGCGCGATGCCTCGGGCGACTTGCGCAGAAACTCCAGAAAATCGCCTCGCACGACATGGGACACCCGTGATGGCTCCATGGCTTCCGCGCTCAGGAGATACGGCCTGCCGAGAATGACCGCATTGAGACCGAGCATCTCTCCGGCGCTTGCGATCTTCGTGATGAACGTCTTCCCGCGCGATGTCGATCCAAACAGTTTGACGCGGCCGGAGTCGAGGATGTGCAGTCCCTTCGGCATATCGCCTTCGCTGAAGAGAACGCTCCCCGGCGGATAAACGCGCGAAGTCTGCTTGCAGGTGACGAACGTCACCAGCGCCGAGGTGTCGAACACGCGGGGCATGCGGTGACAGAGAAACGCGAATGGATGAGCCGAATTTCTCACGTTCCAATATTGGGCAATCTCCTTTGTTAACGAAAGGGTTTCTGGAATCCGGTGATTCCGGTCACCGAGTCGTATCGATCATCACCGCGCCCACGATCGTCGGGGACAATATTTCGAACACATACGCCGCATGGATTTGATTCCGAGCAGAGGCCGTCATCCGAAAACAAGTCATAAGAGACTTCTGTCCATTTATCGTCTTGTGGCGAATAGCGCTCGCTGTAATGAAGCGTGCATTCATTATGAGCCGAGAGGCAATCATTATGATCATAACAAATCGTGTTTTTGCAATTGATCCAGATATTACGCGTGCTTGTTATAGGCGGCCAATATTCAGTTCACTGTACTTGTAACGGCTACGGTGCATAACGCAGTCCCCGTTTTCCGAGGAAACCCATGTTCGCCACCGGCAGGATCCTTCCCCATTGCGCTTGTCCCGCCGGGCATTCGATGAAGGGCCTCTTCCCCGCGGCCGGCCCGGACGGCCGCTTCCGCACTGACCTTCCATCGAGCCGCAGTTTCCCTCCCTCCGCCGCGACCAGCCGGGTGACGACGATCGGCAAGATCCTGCTGTGGAACGAAGGCGAGATCATTCTCCTGGACATGCTGTTGCCGGGGATGGATGGGCTTGACGTCGTACGCAAGCGCAAAGCCGGCACCGGCACGCACGACATTCACATCGTGGCCATCACGTCGTATCCGGAAAAATTGTCGAAGACGGAAGTCCTCGAAGCGGATTGCGACACCTATCTCCTGAAACCGCTCCGCACGCCGACGCTCCCGCGGGAGTTGGCGGATGTCGTTGCCCGAGGGGGAGCTTCGACATGACCTCGCGAAAGATTCTCATCGTCGACGACATCGCCATGAATGTGAAACAGCCGCGTGCGCAACTGGAGGGCGAAGGCAACACCGTCGTCAGCGCATCCGATGGCGTGAGCGAGCAGCGCGTCAGCAACATGCTTCAAAACATCGAGCTCGTCGCCCGGATGCTCGACGAGGAAGGGCGGATCACCTACTGCAACGACTACCTGCTGAAACTTACGGGCTGGCAGCGCGACGAGCTGATCGGCCGCGATTGGTTCGCGCTGTTTGCCACGCCGGATGCGGCGCCCGGTCTGAAGCTGCGATTCTCATTGTTGTTGTCGGAAGCTCAGGACTACTGGAACAACGAGAGCGAGTTGGTCACGCGGAACGGCGCGCGGCGGCGCATCCACTGGCACAACACACTGATGCGCTCCGCATCGGGAACCATCATCGGTACAGCCAGCATCGGGGAAGACATTACCGAACGGAAGGATCTCGAGAAACAGCTCTTCCGCGCCCAGCGTCTGGAGAGCCTCGGCACACTCGCCGGCGGCATCGCCCACGATCTCAACAATCTCTTCATGCCCATTCTCCTCGGCGCCGCGATGATCAAACGCTTCGAGCCGGGAGCGGCGTCGCAGAAAGCGGTGGAGAACATCGAGCGCTGCGTGAGGCGTGGGACGGACCTCGTTAAGCAGGTCTTGCTGTTCGCGCGCGGCGGCGAAGGGGAGCGCATCGCTGTCAACTTGCGCAACGTCGTCGCGGAGGTGCAGGCCATCACTCACGACACCTTTTCAAAAAACGTGGCGTTCAACACCTCGATCGCCAACAGTGTTCCGTTGGTTCTGGGCGATCCGACTCAGTTGACACAGGTTCTGTTGAATCTCTGCGTCAATGCGCGCGACGCCATGCCGGTCGGTGGAGAGATTGCCGTCTCCGTGGGCAGCACGGACATCGAGGCGCAATACGCCGTCGCCAACGGCGGAGCGGCAGCCGGCCGCTATGTCGTGATCGAAGTGGCCGACACCGGCAGCGGCATGGAGCAGAAAGTCATCGATCGGATCTACGAGCCGTTCTTCACCACCAAGGAAGCCGGCAAAGGCACCGGCCTCGGACTTTCGACGGCGCTCGGCATCGTGCGCAGCAACGGCGGATTCATGACCGTTTCCAGCGAGCCTGGGCGCGGGACGTCGTTCAAGGTGTATTTCCCCGCGTTTTTCGAGGTTCCGGCAATTCCCGCCTCGCCCGCCGGAAGCGAAGGGGAGCTTCCCCGCGGCGAAGGCGAAGCGATCCTCGTCGTCGATGATGAGCGGCTGATCCTCGAGATCACCGGCCAGACGCTCGAGTCATTCGGCTATGAAGTTCTCACCGCCGCGGACGGGGCGCAAGCCATCGACGTCTTTGTCCGCCACCGCGCGCGAATCGCCCTCGTCATCACCGACATGATGATGCCGCTCCTCGACGGTGCCACGCTCATCGGTGCCTTGCGCCGGATCGATCCCGCCGTGCGCATCGTAGCCATGAGCGGCGTCGGCGGACCGCAGGAAGCCAATCGTGCGAAAAAAGCCGGAACGCCCTACTTTCTAGCCAAGCCGTTTACCGTCGAGCTGCTTTTAAAAACGGCGTCCGATGCGTTGCACGCGGTCGCGAAATGATTTCCGAAGTGACTCAATCGCTTACGCCCATCGCGCGAGATCAAATCCCGGCAAGAGTGGATTCAGGAACTGCACGCCCTCGAGCCGGCGGCCGTTCGTGAAGTCTTCCGAGAAGATCACCGGCACCTGGTTCAGGCGGGCGGTCGCCCAGATCTGGGCGTCGAAGTAGCCGAGTTGATGTTCGCGCACTCCCCGTCCCGCCTCCAGCACGATCAGACTCGTTTGATCGAAAACAGGAAACGCCTCGGCCAGTAGCGCCGTTTGATGAAGGGCGTCTGCCAACGTCAGGATCGGTTTCCGCCCGCGAGTCGTGGCACTGAGGAATTCGCCCAGGATCTGCGCGCTGAGCCGGCCAAGTCCGCTGGCCATCAGCGCCGCGATCGCTTGCAGTGCCCGATCGTATTTCTCCCGTTCCGCCGGCTGGTGTGCGTAGATGAGAATGTTCGTATCGATCAGGACTTCGTCCATCGGCCGATCCGATCTTCGTAGAGCGATTCTCTCGTCCAGCTTCTCGAGGTCGAAGCCTTGTGGCGCGATGAGCGGAGTGACCGCATGAAGGCGAGCGCCTTCTGCGCCGCAACCGGATCAGCCGTTTGCCGCCCGGTTCGGGCACCTGCCTCGGCGTTGTCGAGCGCCTCCCGAATGAGCTCCGCCTCGGTGATTCCCCGCTGGCTCGACCGCCGTTTCAGCATCTGCTCATGATGCCGCTCGATATAAACCTGCTTGCGAATCATGCCGGCTTTCATACATCGCAATATACATCATTGTGACGGACGGCGGCCAGCATGGTGGGCCGCGCAACAAGGCGGGGAGTCTCAGGGCCGATCGGCCACACCATCACGTGGCACCCACCCAATGGGCGCTCGGGGGGGAGCCATCATTCGAAAGTGACGGTGCGCTGAACGGTCAAGCAGAAAAATGCCAGATACGATGAAGCTGACTGAGTAGACGACAATGACAAGGTTCGCCATTACCTGAATCGGAGTCGTCGGCAATGCATAGTAACCAGCCCGCACGAGAACGCCACTCCCGAATTGATGCATATAGTCTCCCATCACAATCGCCCACCAGATGGGATTGCCCGCATCGAGCTCCTTCTCTGACACCTCTCGTAGATTCTCCGTGTGAAAGTCGCCGCAACGCAGGACGCCCGCCGGTACATGGATCCCGCTATCGTGGAAGACAATGCCTCGGGCGATTTTCTCGGCCACAGCACCCATACGATTGTGGTCGGTCCTGATTCCCCAGCCGCCACCAACAACCTCCCCCGACTTCGACTTGATATCGACGGGTTCGGCCGTGCGCATGAACATTTCACGCCGCCGCGCTCCCTGGGGCGTGCTCCATGAACGAAACGTGGCCGCAACCACGTCATAGCCATCCGGAAAATCGATGGCAGCCGGGCCAACTACATCGCGCAGGTATTCCTCATCCGCGGACGTCGCGACATTACACTCCGCGTGAGCCCACAAGGTGAGTCGCGTGCGGCCGTCCTTGGGAAGAAGGCATTTTGGAGGAACGTGATCCTTCGATCCCGCTCCCTTCTTGCCGCAGAGATAACAAATGCGCTGTTCCGATTTACGCTTCATCTTTGAATGATGCCCGAAGAGTGCTTTCGATGGAACGCCGGCCTTTCCCGGGACCGCGTCTGCCCACTAGAATTTTCCAAAGGCGACCCTGGAGCGTTGAAGCATCCGCCTCCGTATTTCTGCCGTGCCCGGTTGGCGGTCCGATTGCGATATCGGTGCGGTGGCGAAACGACAAAAGGAGGCAGAAATGTTCGATCTAAAGAAGTTAACCCGATATGCAGTATTTGTTGGTGCGGCGCTGGGGCTCTTGGGACCGTCCGCTTTTGCGCAATACGGTAGCTATCCGAGGACATACCAGCGCGCGGAGTGGGGCTATGCGAACCGCGTCGTGCGCGGGACTGTGGTTGCGGTCTCGAACGTGCGCTACGGTCAGCGAATCCGCCTTGCCGACGGGATGGAACTGGTCGTTCCGGAGTCCGCACTGAGCAGCATGCACGGCCGGCGCGGAGCCGCAGCGCTGGTGCCGGGAGACGTTGTGCGCATGACGGTCCACAGCGTTCAGGGCGATGGACGCGATGCCCGCGTACTCTCGATCGAGTTGCTGCAATCGAATTCGTATTACGGGAACAGTCGCCGCACAGCGGGAACGATCGTCTCGGTCAATCGGCGTGACCGCTTCATGGTCCTGGAGACGGATGGCGGCTATCGGATCAATGTGGATCTGCGCGTGTACGCCGGCCGTGATTGGAGCGTACTCGATCGCTTCCAGCGCGGCGATCGCGTCAGCATCACCGGCCGGATGGAGCGCGGAACGATCATCGCCGAGGAAATCCGGTCGGTTGGCGATCATGATCGGTGGGATCACAGGTAAGCCTCGCGCATCCCTTCTCCCCACGCTGAAAAGCGCGTGGGGAGAAGAGCGCTCGATGTTGGGGTTGGGGATGGTCGAAGAACGCGCAGCGCGATCGATCGGTCGACAAACTGCACAGCCATCAATCGGTCTTTGCGCGTGAAACATCTCCAGCCCCTCATCCGGCTTCGCCACCTTCTCCCCACGCTGAAAAGCGCGTGGGGAGAAGGCGCTCGAGGCTGGGGTTGGGCTAATCGGAAACGTGCAGCGGCAAATCGAGCGTTCGCCAAGATGCAGAGCCATCAATCGAGCGTCTGACAAGAAACCACCAATCGAGCGTCCTTCTCCCCCCACGCCTTTTGTGGGGGAGAAGGTGCCGAAGGCGGATGAGGGGGCGTTGCAAGAATCCCCGACTGCTATTCGGAGGAGCAAAGAATCGCCCGTTCGAGACTTGCGAAAAATGGTGGTTCGTCCGTCTCTCCTCACGACGGAGGGAGACGATGCACAACGGTGCCGGGCAGTGTGTCACCGACTTGTCGTTCGAGCTGGGAATGCTGCAAAACGAAGTGAGCGCATTCGTCGCGCTGGAGTCATCGAAGGCACTTCAGGAAGCTCGTTATCATCATGTGCTCGCCTCGGTGCATCGTCTTTGCGCCGCGATCGTGGAGTGCGAAGAGGCCGGCTTTTCGCGCGAGGAGATCGTCGATGTTCTTGCGCCCGTGCGCGACATTCACGCGCGCTCGCCGTTCGTGAAACGGCTCCAGGAATGGCCACGGGGCTATCCCGGAGATTTCGAGACCGTCGAGTATCTCTGCGCAGGACCGAAGGGCACGCCCGCGCAGACGATTGCGGAGATCTGCGAGCACTATTCGCTGACGCGCTCCGTGGCCCAGCAGCATCGCAATAAGGTGCAGCATCAAGCCACGCGCATCATGCGCACGATGCTCGATCATCCCGGCGACGCGCGCATTTTCTCGATCGCATGCGGCAGTTGCCCCGACTTTCGGAGCATCGCCTCGCAACTCCCGACTCTCCTCGGCGAGTTGTGGCTCAACGACGGCGATCAAGACGCCCTCGAGTTTTCGATTCGAGAGCTGGCTCCGGTCGCTGACCGCTGCCAGACGATCCACGGCAACGCATTGAAGGTGGTCCGCAAAGCGGCGCACGCTGGATTGCAGTTCGATCTCGTACTGGCGGGCGGGTTGTTCGATTACCTCCCCGAAAAGCATGCCGTCTATCTGATCGAACATGCGTATTCGTTATTGCGGCCGGGCGGCGTCTTTTTCTTCACAAACATCGCCAAAGGGAATCCGTATCGTCCGCTGATCGAGTATTTCGGCGATTGGTTCCTTCTGGAGCGAAGCGAAGAGGAGCTCTACGAGTATTGCCACGCCGCAGGCATTCCGAGACACGCCGTTGCTATTACCCGCGACGAGACCGGGCTGGCGCTGCTGATCGAAGTCACGAAGCCGGATGATGTGATTGCGGTTCAGTAGCCGCGCGATGCAGTAAGTCTTAGCCCCTCATCCGCCTTCGGCACCTTCTCCCCACGCTGAAAAGCGCGTGGGGAGAAGGGCGGTCGATTGAGATTTGTGTCACATCATCGACAGTGGCGCTCGCGCCGTTAGCCCGCTCAGGATGACAGACCAACTTCTTTTACGAAGTTGGCGCGCATCACCACTATGCCAATACCGTTTGGGCCTCTCAGAATGTCAGGAGACCGTTGTGGTACGTACGTACCAACGTACCAAGGCACCACGATACCAAGCGCCTAAAACTTCACTTCCTGGCTCGACGCGCGGACGTTGCAGGCTTCGCATAACCAACCATGCGACGTCAGTTTGAAGGGACTGTCATTCTCGTCGCGGAAGAGCGTGCGCGTCTCGTGGCACCAGTCGCAGCGGACGACGTGTGGATTTCCGAAGTCGGGGTTGGCGCGAAGAATATCGGCCGCCTCCTGTTTTTCTCCGTCGATCAAATCGTCGCTGCGAAGGACTTTTCCTGCTGTCGTACGGACTACCTGTCGGGTCACGAGTGCTCCTCTACGTTCTCTGTCTACGACCGGTTGCTGAGACGGCGCGGATGTTTGGCACGGGTCCCTTTCTTCCCGGCCGTCGCCAGACCGGTGGGAACCTCCGCGGGCATCGGCAGTGTAACGATGAAGGTCGATCCGCTGCCGAGACCGGGACTCTCCACCCTTACGGTTCCTTTGTGAAGTTTCAGGATCTGAGCCACGATTGAAAGACCGATGCCGAGTCCGGGGAAATGGCCGGCTTCCTCATCGGCCTGACGATAGAGCTCGAACACGTGCGGCGCGAAGTCGGCGCTGATGCCGGCGCCCGTGTCGGTGACGGACAGCCGGGCCTCGCTGCCGAATCTCTCCAGGCGCACATCGATCGCCCCTCCGGGGTCAGTGAATTTGATGGCGTTGCTGAGCAGGTTCCATACGACCTGGAGCAGCCGCACGTGGTCGCCACGCACGGGCGCGGGCTCGAGCACAAGGTGCAATCGGACCTGAAGGTCGCGGCCGGCCGCACTGATGGCAGTCATCTCGACCGCGGAACGAACGACCGCGGCAAAGTCCGTATCCGTCATCTCCACGCTCAGCTTCTGTTCGCGGATGCGCGTGACGTCGAGCAGATCTTCGGTGAACACGCGCAGCAGGCTGGCGCTCTCGTCGATCCGATTGAGCGCGTCTTTGCTCATATCGGGATTTCGCAGACCCAACTGCACCCAGCCGATGATCGACGTGAGCGGAGTGCGCAACTCGTGGGCGACGGTGCCGATGAAAGCGTCCTTGTAGTGGTTCGCGCTTTCCGCCTCACGAAACAGCATGGCCGTATCGATCGCGATCGCCGCGCGTTGCGACAGCTCCTCGGCCAGTTGCAGATCGACCGGCTCGTACTGCCTGCGCGATGACGAGAACGTGGTCGTGCCGAGGACTTTGTCGCGGACGATGAGCGGCACGCTGATGAGCGAGCGCAAACCGAGCGCGCCGATGAGCTGCGTGATCTTCGCCGCCGGAGGGACGCCGCTCACTTGCGATGCGGCGATGTCGGTGAGCACCACGGACTTACGTAACCGCAGCGCCTGCGGGGCACCCGGCGCGCTCTCCGGCGCGCTGAACGATGCCTGCTGGAACTGGAGTGCGAGGTCGCGCAGCACGGGATTGTTATGCGAAACCGTGAGGTGGCGGATCGAGCCGTCGTCGTTGATGAGGTCGACCGCGCACCAATCGGCAAAAGCGGCCGTCGACAAACGCGCCAGCGAATCGAGCGTTGTCTCGTAGTCGAGCGATGACGCCAGAAGCGCGCTGGCCTGCGACAGCATATTGGCCGAACGGGTCGCCTCTTCGGCCACGAGAACGCTTCGCTTGAGGACGTTGATATCGAGCACTGCGATGATCGCGCCGTCGATCTTCCCGTCCGAGGTGCGGTAGGCGCGAATGCGCAACATGCGCCAGTCGCCCTGCGCGTCCTGAACTTCGACGTCAGCGGGAGCGGCGGTTTCGATGACGGCGCCGGCGAGTTTCTCGAGAAGGCCGACGTCAATAGACGACCGCAGTCCGCGAAGCGGCCGGTCGGTGGCATCGGGGCGAAGGTTGAGCAGCAGACCGGCGCTGGTGTTGAACCGCCGCACGGTCAGATCGATGCCGACGAAAAGAATCGGGATCTCGACGGCGCCGAGGAGATTCTCGATGTCGTCGTTGATACGCACGAGGGCGGTATTGCGCAGACGCAGCTCGTCGTTGAGCGTGCTCAGTTCCTCATTCGCGGACTGAAGCTCCTCTTTGGCAGTCTCCAGCTCCTCATTCGTGCTGCGCAGTTCTTCGTCGCTCGATTGTGCTTCTTCGGCAGCCGCCGCGGCCTCGTCGGCCAACTGCTCGCGGTCGTCGATCGCGGCGGCGAGTGCGTACCGCAGACCGTCGATCTCTTTGCGTTTGACCGCCGACAGTGGTTTGCGCGTCGCTTCTTCCGGAGCACTCTGGAAAACGATCCAGCACCGGTCGTGGCCCGGCAAGGAGGTGCCGTAGGGAATCACACGGAACGAAATGCAACGGCGGACGTCGCCATCGGAAATGAGGATCTCGTCTGCGGCCACTGTAATTTTCTCGCGGAAGGCGCGGCGTACCGCCGGCCGCAGAACAGCCAGAACCTCGTGATGGCGAACCAGCGAGAAAAGATTGAGCGATACCTCGCCGGGCTCCAGTGCCAGGAATGGAGCGATGTCGCCTCGGATCCGCGTGATCTCCATCTGTTCATTGATCAAAACGCCGGACGGCGCAAGGTGGGTGGCCAGGAAGGCATCGTCCTCTTCGCGCGCAACACTCGACGCGCGCCGTACGGAAGGCGCGTTCGACGATGCGGCGATGCTTGCGTGCAGCGAACGGGGAGCGACGTCGAATGTTGCCAGCGCGCCGGGCACCTGACTCTTGCGGTAGATGAGAGGCTTCGTCGAGACGGGCGTGAGCTGATTCGTAGCCCGGAGATTTTCCGAGCTTCCCAGCATCAGGAATCCTCCGGGCGCGAGTGCGTACTGCAGCAACGCGGCAGCTTTCTTTTGCAGCTCGGGATCGAAGTAGATGAGGACGTTGCAGCAGGTGACGAGATCGATTCGGGAGTAGGGTGGGTCCTTCGTCACATCGTGCGCGGCGAAGATACAGAGCTCGCGTACGGCCTTCGTAATCTTGTAGCCGCCCGGCACCTGCGTGAAGAATTTCGACAGCCGCTCGGGCGAGACGCCACTCACTGCGCGGTCGGTATATGCGGCGGCCCGCGCCTTCCTGAGCGACTGCTCATTGATGTCGGTGCCGTAAATCGAGATCCGCGGCGGTTTGGGATGACCGTCGATGAACTCGAGGAGCGTGATGGCGAGCGAATAGACCTCTTCGCCAGTCGAGCATCCCGCTACCCAGATACGCACGCTGTGCTCCGCGTGCCGGTTCTGCACGATCGCCGGAAAGACCTCGGTCTTCAGCGCTTCGAAACGCGCAGGCTCGCGGAAGAACGAGGTGACGCCGATCAGCAGATCCTGGTAGAGCGTCTCCACTCCGGCGCCGTCTTTCTCCAGCGACTCCGCGTAACTTGTCAAATTCTCGTGGTTGCCGAGGAGCACGCGGCGCTGGATGCGGCGCTCGACGCTGGCGCTCTTGAAGTGGCTGAAGTCGACAGGATGACTGGCGCGCAGAAGCTGAAGGATGCGCTCGAGCTCCGCGGAGTCCGGCTTGGCGTTCTCCGGAACGTCTTGCGGGCCGTCGCGGCGGGCGATGCTCACCAGCCGAGCGGCGATGCCGGCGGGCGGAAGGATGAAGTCCGCCGCGCCCGCGGCTGCTCGCGGCATCACATCGAACTTCGCGGTCTCCGGACTCTGGGCGAACGTGATTCCGCCCGCCCTCCGAATCGATTGCAGCCCTGCTGCTCCATCCGCGTCGTTGCCAGAGAGAACGACGCCGATGGCGCGCTGTTCGCGGTCGAGCGCGAGCGAAGCGAAGAAGATGTCCAGTGGGCGGTGAGGAACTTTCGCTGTTCGCGGAGCGAGCCGGAGGAGATCGCCGTGAATGGTCAGCTCCGCATCGGGAGGGATCACGTAGATGTGGTCGCGCTCGATCTTCACGCCGTCCGTGACTTCCTGCACGGGAATCGTGGCCGCACCCGCCAGGATGCTGACGAGCATGCTGTCGTGGCGCGGATCGAGATGCTGAACGAGGACGAAGGCCATGCCCGTGCCAGCAGGAATCGCGGAGACGAGATCCATGAACGCCTCGAGACCTCCTGCCGACGCGCCGATGCCGGCGACGCGGATTACGCTCTGCGCGGTTGCAGGATCTTCAGAAGAAGGAGGGGAGGGAGCTTCGCGGAGTGCGACGCGGCTGGGTGGAGGTCGGGAAGCCATCGGATCGCATCCTTTCGGTTACATACCGTCTGAGGATGGAGGCAGTGGCGGAACGCGCACGTGGTCTGCCGGAGTGGCATCCAACACATGCGCGCCTGTCGCGACCGGCTGATCAGGCGTCTGACCGTGTTAACGCAGACAGGGTATGCGCTCATTTCGTTCCCGGCAACCGTTCAGCCTGTTAATGGCGAGATTCTACAAAGAAAGTGCTATTTCCGACGAGAGTGAGTGTATTCGGGCATACCGATCGTAAAAAGGTATTCGAGCATACGGAAGGGTGGCTCACGGCATGTGACGATTTCCTAGCCGTAGCTGCGAGGCAGAATCACGCGAAACGTCGATCCGTGCCCCGGCTTCGTCTCCAACTCGAGGCCGGCGTCGAGCAGCTCACAAAGGCGCTTGACGATCGACAGGCCCACTCCCTCTCCCGGCTGCGCGGCGGCCGGCTGCGGCTCCGACTCCGAGGGGAGTGTGGCGGCGGGCGCCATGTCGCGCCGGCGATCCGTGCTCGCCTCGCGTGCTTCATTCGCTACTTCCGTGGCTTCGTGAAGCTCCTGGGCCAGAGGTGCGGCAGCTGCGTCGTCGATACCGGGGCCGGTGTCCTGAACGGAGAAGGTCCAGCGATCGGTGTCGCGCGTTTTGTCGAGGCCCCATAGAACGGAGACGCCTCCGCGCTGCGTGTATTTCACGGCGTTGAGCAGAAGGTTCTGCAGGATGCGCAGGACTTTGGGCTTGTCTCCTTCGACCGGGAGCGAGCTCGGTCCGTCCATCTTCAGGAAGAGACCGCGGTCAGTCGCAGACGCCTGCGATGCTGTGCAGAAATCACGGAGAAGTGCCGCGGCATCGAACGTGGTGAGCTCGCGCTGTTCGTGCCCTGCCTCGAGGCGAGCGAGACTGAGCAGATCATTCAACATGTCGTGCAGCGACGCCACGCTCTTGCTGAGCATGTCCGCGACTTCGACGCGGATCGGCTCGGGCATGTCCGCGCCGCTGACATTGAGCAACGACGCGGCTCCTTTGACGACGGTGACGCTGCCCCTTAAGTCATGCGCGGCAGTCCGCCACGCCTCGGCGCGCTCCCGTTCCACCGTATGAAGCGAAGAGAGCGCAATCTGAAGATCGTTGACATGACCTGCGGATTCCGTCTGCTGCAGACGGCCATATTGCGTTGCACTTCCGGTGACCCCATCGGCACACAATTTCGCCCAAGCAAGACGAACCGCCGGCATGACGCTAGGTTCGAGGTTGGGATGCTCGGCGGCGTAGCGCTCCAATTCGGCGGCGACGCAAATCTGGAGGTAGCCCCACTCGCGGATCAATTCACTGAGTTGATAGCCCTGCTGCCAGCGCTGCATGCCGTGATCGAAGACTTTCTCCGTCCCGATTCGCTCCGCCTCCGGATCCTTCTCTGGCCACGCTTCGATCGTTTGCGCCAGACAGTCGAGGACCGCAGGAATGTGATCGTTGAACTGGGCGCGGGAGAGCGAGGCCGCCACGTTGCGTCCAGGGACCATTTCTCCATATGCGCGCCACGCCGACAGGATGGCCTCGCGCCGTTGCAGCAATTCGGCAGCGAGCTGGCGTAGCTGTTCCCGGGCGGGATTCCCCTCAAATACCTCGTGAATGCCGCCTGCGGCTGCGTTTTCCGCATTCGCGGTATTCGATTGTGCGATCGACATAAGCCTCCAGGCGCGTGCGTCTGAATCGAGATCGATGACGGCGTCGGCGACGCAATGAAGGCTCTCTTGATGGTGCGCGCGGTACTAATGATGCGTTGCAAGAAGCGGCCCGGGTTTCGTGCGATGCCTATTGAGAGGAACGGAAAGGCTTGGTTTCGTCCCCGCTCTCAAAAGTATCGGACTGGACAGGCGGAGTTGGCCTCTCGCTTGCGATGAATAACCATCGTAAGGCAGTCAACAGGAGGAAATAAAATGTTCAATATCAAAACGATCGCTCGCAACTCGGTCCTCGCCGGAGCGGCCACGCTTCTGCTGGGCTCGTCAGCATTCGCACAGTACGGTCCGACAGTCTCGATCCAGCTCGGTGGGTACAATCGTATCGCTGACCGCGGTTACGCCAATCGCGTCGTGGAAGGACAGGTTGCATCCGTCGGCTACGCTCGTAACGGACAGCGCGTTCGTCTGACGAACGGGATGGATGTTGTCATCCCGAACTCGATGAATGGCCTCGATCGGGGACGCCGCTATGGCGCGTCGACTCTGCTTCCGGGCGACCTCGTGCGTATGACCGTCTATAGCCGCGAAGGCGACGGACGTGATGCCCGCGTGGTGTCCTACGAGTTGCTGCAGTCGGGCAGAAACTCAAACTACAGTAACGGGCGCCGCATGAACGGGACGATCGTTTCCATGGATCGCCGCAATCGTACGATGATCGTGGAGACGGACAACGGCCGCCAGGTCAGCGTCGATCTCAACGCCTATAGTGGCCGCAATGGAAACGGATACAACGGATTCCGCCGTGGCGACCGCGTCAGCATGTCCGGCCGCAACGACCGTGGAACCTTCATCATCGATGACATCCAGGTGAGCAACAACGACCAGTACGACCAGTACGGCCATCGCCGGTAAGGCGCAGGCTTCTTAGGCTCACATCGTGCGTGCATTCTCGTTATGAGGATGCACGCACGGTCGTTTTCAGGCCCGCCGCCATCCTTCTTTCATGATCTCGCGCCTAAAGTGGCGTGTCGCATGCATGAGGTCACATTGGATCACCTCTGTACTTCGCACCTTCCCCATCCATTGACGCGGTGGCGAGCCGCAATGTGACGATTGCGGCGATTGCGTGGTCCCAACGGGAACACGGTTATCGCGATGAGGTCTCAAAATCCCGAAGGTCCACCCCAAGCGTCAACCGGCATCCCCGGTTTCGACGAGATGACAGGGGGAGAGCCCGGGACCATTCAGGATATTTCTGCGCGCAAGAGGGCGCAGGCTCAGATTGAAGAGTGGCAGGCCGAACTACAGGAGACGCAACGTCTGGCCGGAATAGGAAGTTGGCTGGTCGATTTCGATCGCAAATCCGTGCGGCGATCGGCTGTCACTTCCAGCATTTTCGGCCTCCTGCCTCACGAGGATTCTGTCGCCATCGGGGAACTCACCCGCGCGCTGGCCAGGGTTCTTACCGCGGAGAGTTTTCAGAAGATGGAGGCCGCGCTCCGGCAGACGCGCGAAAGCGGCGACTCTTACGAAACTGAGTTGGAGATTATTCGTCCCGATCAGTCCCGTGGATGGGTGTTGTCCCGCGGCGAGGCGGTCATCGATGCCGGCGGCAGGGTTTACGCGTTGCGCGGGACGACTCTCGATATCACGGAGCGCAAACGATCTGAATTTGCATTGGCAGCGTTATCCGAGAAAACGGAACGAAGGGAGCGAATGCTCAGCGCTTTGCTCGCGTCCATCGCCGACGTAGCGTATATCTTCGATCGTGACGGGCGTTTCCTGTTCGCCAATCAGCCACTGCTGGACCTGTGGGGAATCTCTTTAGAGGCCGCAGTCGGAAAGAGCTTCTTCGATCTAGGGTATCCGGATGAGCTGGCGGCCCAATTGCTGAGAGAAATACAAGAGGTTTTTGAGACTGGAAGCAACGTAACCGGCGAGACGCCTTACGTCAGTCCGAGCGGCGCGGCTGGGTTCTATGAGTATATTTTTTCGCCTGTAATCGGTGCGGACGGCGCCGTTGATCTCGTGGCCGGATCCGGACGCGATACGACGAAGCGCAAACGGATGGAGCTCGAGCTGCGAGAGAGCGAGCAGCGGTTCTCCAGTGCCTTCGAATATGCACCCATTGCCGTGGCGCTCGTTTCAATCGACGGGCGATGGCTCCGTGTCAATCGTGCCCTTTGTGAGTTGTTTGGCTACACAGAAGCGGAGCTTCTTGCGGGCTCGTTCAGTGACGTTACCCATCCGGATGATCTGCCTGCGAGTTGGGAGCACATGCGGCGGATGATTTCCGGTGAGTTGCCCTCGTCACAACTGGAAAAGCGGTATGTGGCCAGGAGCGGAAGGATAATCGACGGCGTGTTGAGCATTTCGCTCATTCGCGACGCCGGGGGGCTTCCGCGCTATTTTGTCGGTCAGATCCAGGACGTCACGGAGCGCAAGCGTGCCGAGAACGAGTTACGCGCCAGTCATCAAAAGTTCCTTCATCTTGCGGACAACATCACCGACGCCTTCTGGATCCGTTCCGCGGACATGAGCGAACTGCAATACGTCAGCCCCGCATTCGAGACGATCTGGGGGCGTACTGTGGAGAGTCTTTACGACAATCCGGACGAATGGGCCGACTTCATATTACCCGAGGACCGGGTGCGCGTGCTGGCCACATTTGCGTCGCTCGTCAAGGATACTGCGGCCATCGACGTCGAGTATCGGATCGTGCGGTCTGACGGCGAGATTCGCTGGATTCGTTCACGCGGGTTTCAGGTTCGTGATGACTTTGGAACGGTCATCCGCACGATCGGCATCGTGAGCGATATTACCGATCAGAGGCGTGCCGAGGCGGAGCTGCGCGCAAGTGAGGAAGAATTCCGGACGCTGGCGGAGGCGATGCCGCAAATCGTCTGGATCACCCGCCCTGACGGTGGCAACATCTACTTCAATCAGCAATGGATGGACTACACCGGATTGACTGCCGCGGAAAGCCGCGAAGGTGGATGGATTACGCCGCTTCATCCGGATGATCAGCGGCGGGCAAGGGATGCGTGGGAGAAAGCGGTCGCCGAAACCAGTTTGTACGCGATCGAAAGCCGCTTGCGGCGCGCGGACGGTGTTTATCGCTGGTGGCTCGTCAGGGGCTTACCACTGCGCGACGTCAACGGCAGCATCATGAAATGGTTCGGTACTTGTACGGATATTCACGACATGAAGATGGCGGAGATGGAGGTCCTGCGCTCCAACCGCGCGCTGAACGTTTCCGCCGGCGCATTGCGCGATGGCGAGAAGGAGCAGCGGCAACTGGCGGAGCAGTTGAAGATCGAGAGAACCCGTCTTCTCGCGGCGCAGCAGGTTGCCAAAGTCGGGAGCTGCGAGACCGACTTGAGTACGATGACATCGATCTGGTCGGAGGAGACCCATCGCATCTTCGAAACGGATTCCCGTATTCCGATCGTCACGCAGGACGTATTTCTCTCTCGCGTTCATCCGGAAGACCGTGCGGGGACGATTCGGGCCGTTCAAACTTCGATCGCACAACACAAACCGGCTTCGATCGAGCACCGGTTGTTGCTGCCTGACGGGCGCATCAAGTTCGTCGAACAGCGCTGGCACCTTGTTCTTGACGAGCAAGGAACAGCGGTCAGGACGGTTGGCACTTGCCAGGATGTCACCGAGCGCAAAGTGGCGGAGATCGCCGTACAACAAAGTCAGCAAAGGTTGCGCGACATCATCGATGGCCTTGGCCCCTCGATGTTCGTGGCGTTGCTGACGCCGGAGGGCATTCTCGTCGAGATCAATCGTCCGCCGCTCGAAGCGGCCGGACTGAAGGCCGAGGATGTTCTCGGCAAACCGTTCGTCAACACTCCGTGGTGGAACTATGCGCCCGAGGCCCAGCAGCAACTCAGCGAGGCCATCGCGCGCGCTGCCCGAGGGGAAGCAACGCGATACGACGCGAAGGCGAAAGGCGCCGGCGTTGCGTTCATCGACCTCGATTTGTCCCTGCAACCGTTGCGCGACGAGAGTGGCAAGGTCGTATTCCTCATCCAGTCCGCAAGCGTCATTACGGAACGAAAACGGGCCGAAGGAGCGCTGCGGCAGGCGCAGAAGATGGAGGCCGTTGGACAGTTGGCTGCCGGCGTCGCCCATGAGTTCAACAACATTCTGCAGACGCTCATGTCGATGGCCACGATTGCGCGGCTTCATGGAGTCAGTCCCGAGATCGTGAAGATTGCAACCGAGATGGAGGTTCAGATCCGGCGCGGCGCGAGCGTGACGCAGCAGTTGGTCCTCTCCTCGCGTCACCAGGAGTTGACCAAGACCAATGTCGATCTTTCGGAACAAGTCGGGAAGACGCGAGATCTGTTGCGGCGGTTGCTCCCCGAGAACATCCGCATCACGGTGGAGACGCCGAGGGATCGCGCTTCCGTGGAGGGAGACGCCGGCCAGGTGCAACAGGTCCTCCTGAATCTCGCCATCAACGCCCGCGACGCGATGCGGGAGGGAGGCACGCTCACGATGCGCGTCGCCTGTCAAAGCACGGAAGTGTCGGTCGATGTCGAAGACACCGGCGTCGGATTTGATGCTCATACTGCCGATCATCTCTTTGAGCCCTTCTTCACAACGAAGGAAGTAGGAAAGGGAACCGGGCTCGGTCTGGCCGTGGTCTACGGAATCATTCAACAACATGGCGGCCGCATCGAGGTGCAGAGCCATCCCGGGAAAGGAAGCCGTTTCCGGATCATCCTTCCCAGAACCGCGGATCCTGAGACGGTCGAGGAGACGATGGAAGCTCGCCCAACCGAAAAAGCGGCCGGCACGATTCTGCTGGTGGAGGACGAAGACGCCGTGCGTGAGGGGCTGGTGATGCTGCTGGAAATCATCGGGTATGACGTGATCGCTCTCCGCAGCGCCGAGGAGGCGCTCAAGCAGCCGCTGATACCAGCTCCCGGCCTGCTGCTATCCGATGTTTCGCTGCCGGGGATGGGCGGACCCAGATTGGCTCAATTGCTGCGCGAGCGGTGGCCTTTGATGAAGATCACGCTGATGACCGGGTTCATCGACGCCAGGACGCGCGAGACATCGCTCGCGCAGGGGTGGAAGATTCTTCAAAAGCCATTCGAACTGGAAGCGTTGAGCGCGCACCTCATCGATCGGCTGCACTAGAACGGAAAGGTGTAATGCAGCTTCCGGCCCGCGGACTCATTGCCCAATAGGCCCGATGGCCTGTTCGTCGATCATATCGGTGTCGGAGAGATCCCGAATGCATTCATCCGGAGGGGGCGGAAGTCGATGACTCGGCTGCCTGGGACGTCAGGACGCTGTCCTCCATGAAACCTGATCAGTGACTCAACGCTGGCGGCGCCGCGGCGGCCGATCCGCCTCTGACTCGGGGGACGGGCGGAACAGCCACCACAGTACAAATCCTGCTCCGAACACACCGATCAAGCTGTAAAAGTGTGCGCCCGCGCCCCAGAGGTTTCGAGCGACGGGGCCATAGTTTCGCTCGCTCCACGGACCCAGCCTCAATGCATAGATCGACTGCACATTCACGATCACCGCTGCTATGTGAACGACGACCAGCGCGAGGCTGGCCAGAAGAAACCCTCCGATATTCCGGTCGCTGATCATCCGCCGGTTCACGGCGAAAAGGGTCGTGAGGAGGATGATGTTCGCAGTCAGGTCCATGAGCGTAAGCGCAGGCCGTGGAGAGGATCGAGGAAAATCATCGCGGTCGATCGTGAGCTCTGGTCCATTGGCGATCAATCGAGTAACTGCCGGCCGCTCCGCCGTCCGCAGCAGCGGCTCCGTCAATGCGGCCAGGACGCGCGCATAAGGATTCGCCAGAGCCCACCAGAACGCGAGCCCGATCAGGAACCCGGCCGCCCCTTTAGCGAGTCCTGGCCAGAGGTCTTTCCGCAAACTTCCAGCTCCATAGTACGAACAACGAGATCGCCGCGAGAATGATGAGCGACTGCCAGACGGCAACGTGGAAAAGATCAAATACCCGCCGGTAATGCTCGCCGAGCCAGAATAAGGAGCTCAAGCGCACGACATTCAGGAGCTCGATGGCGATGCTGGCGATCAGCAGGCCGGCGATGCGCGAGCGGAGCGTCGCAGGGAATGCCAGGATGGCCGCGATCAGCAGGATCGTTGCCTCGACGCCATTGCATCCGTTCCGTACGTCGAGAGCAAAGCGGGATGACAACATCACCGTTCCCTGCGTGCTGACGCCATTTTCAATGCCACGCAGCAGTAGCGCTGAACTGCGAGCGACGATCTCCGTGAACGGAACGATCACCGCGTCGTTCACCTGATTGAGCGCGATCACGGCATAAAGAACGAGAAGCGCCACGCAGAACTTCGCGACGAATGTGATCCGTGGTTTCAGGGGCTGCGCGGGCATTTCGCGAGAGGTTACCAGATCATCATCGAGGGAAAAGCGGTCCCGCCGCAGCGGGACCGCTTACTTCGATTCGGAGGCGCGATCAGAGCGAGAGCTTCTTCATCACGAACAACCCCGCCACGGCGAGAAGCACCATGAGCGTTGCCAGGCCCGTGAAACTGAGCGTCGGGCCGCCCGCAGGCGGGAACGAAGGCAGAATGGCGATCGTGTAGACGCGGCTGCCCTGGCATCCAACGGCATCCGTCGCACCGATCGTTACGTTGAAGATGCCCGTCTGCGTTGGCTGGCCGCTGATCAGTCCTGTCGCTGCATTGATTGTCAGTCCCGGCGGAAGCGCGCCGCCAACGACGGCATACACGTACGGAGCCGTTCCGCCGGACGCCGTGACCGACTGTGCGTAAAGCTGCTGGGCAACGCCGGGCGGCAGCGTCGTGGGACTGAGAACGATTGCGGGACAGCCCGGACTCGTGATCGTGACCGTGTACTGGCGGCTGCCCGAGCATCCGGTGGCGTCTGTGGCCGTGATGGTGAACGTGTACGTCCCCGCGGTTGTCGGCGTGCCGGTGATCGCACCCGTCGCGCTATTGAGAATCAGATTCGTTGGCAATGCGCCGCTCGACAGGGAGAACACATACGGCGGGGTCCCGCCGGATGCGGAGACCGTCTGATTGTAGGGAGTGCCGACGGTGCCATTGGGCAACGATGCCGGATTGACCGTGATGATCGGGCAGACGGACACGCCGCACGTATTGACCTGGTTCGTATCGAGCGTTACGGCGCCGTTTCGCGCCAGCACTCTGCCATTTGTGTTCGCTCCGGTCGTAACTGTGATGCTGGAGAGCGCCAGGATGTCTCCGGTGAATGATGAGCCGGTGCCGATCGTCGCGGAACTGCCGACCTGCCAATACACCTTGTTGCAACTGCTTCCGCCGTTGTTGATGACCGTTACGGATGATGCGGACGCGGTCGTGAGCGCGCTGCCGATTTTGAAAAGGAATAGGGCATTTGGATTGCCGAGGGCGTTGAGGACAAGCGCGCCCGTGAGTTGTGCCGTCGACGAGAAGCAATAGACGCCGGGCGTCAGCGTCAGTCCACCCAGATCCTGTCCGGTCAGATCGACCGTGCACGGCGTTGCGGCGATGTTGTTGTACGCGGTGGTCAGGTCGTTCTGCGCCTGCATCGCTACCGCGTCATTGCTGTGGATCAAGCCACCGACCACCACGCCGGGCGGGAAGCCGGTCACGGCGCTCCCTGGGCTGACGCCGACATTCCCGTTGACCGTCGTCGCTCCGGTGTTGGTGAGCGTCGATCCGGCAAGAGCGCCGAAATTCTGCGCTGTGCCGAGCGAGATCTGCGCGAATGCTGACGATGCGCTCAGCAAAAGCGCCGCGAGTCCGATGCTCGTGAGGAGGTTCTTTCGATTCATCTCAATCTCTCTTTCAGTACAGCGTCTGTGGGTTGGGGGAAGAGTTTCGTCTCCGATGCTTGCAATGCGGTTACCTGGAGCTTTCGCAGTTGGGATTTGGGGAACGATGAAACGGCCCGTAGTTACGGCAATTCGCGTGCCGGGGAGAGGTCGATGTCTGGATGAGGTTCGCATGCCTTCGCATCCTTTCGGGAACCCGTCTGAGGATGGAGGCTGTGGCGGACGAAGCGCGAGAACCTCGGCGTTGCCGACTCGTGCGCGTCTGTCGCGACCGGCTGATCAGGCGTTTACGGCAGTAATGTATGGCAGCATACGCGAAACCTCTTGGGGGAAGCAACTGCACTGTTCCCGCTGCCATTTTTCGTGCGCGGGTGTGTCTTTTGATCACCGGCGATTTCCTTTATGGCAATCAGCCGGACGCGGATTGCCTCTTTGGCAAGGTGCGTGCAGACCCGTTCGCTATGCATGGCCGCATACTCAGGCAACTCCGTGAATCGAAGGGCCGCAGTCAGGCCGACGTGGCCAGAACCGTCGGTATCTCGCCGGCGCAACTGGCCCGGCTGGAAGCGAATCAGCGCGGCCTGTATGTCGAAGATTTCGTCAATATTTCGGAAGCGCTGGGCGCGAAGCCGGGCGATCTCCTTCCCAATGACCTCGGCGACATCGCGCATCTCAAACCTCTCATCGATCGTTTGGCCGCCGTTAAGCCGGAGTTGCTCGGCCACGTTACAGCGATCATCGAAAACGTCATCCTGCTGACCGAGGAGAGAAGGGTTCCGGCATCGGTTGCTTCGAAAGGCCGGGCTCTCGATTCGCGGTCACGGAGGCCGGCGAGCCGCAAAGAGCGGCAATGAGCGGTTCCTAACAAGCGACGAACGATTACACACTGCAATTTTTCGCGTGCATCGAGGCGCGCAAGACGTAACACCGGCGCATTACGAACAGGAAAGAGGGACGTTTATGGGAATCCTTTGGTTCATCATTATCGGCGCAATCGCCGGCTGGCTTGCCGGCCGCTTCATGAAGGGCCACGGCTTCGGTCTCCTCGGCGACATCGTCGTCGGGATCGTCGGCGCATTTATCGGCGGCTATCTCTTCGGGGTACTCGGCATCAATATCGGTGGCGGACTGATTGGCACTCTGATCGTAGCGTTTATCGGTGCGGTCGTGCTGCTCTTCATTGTCCGCCTCTTCACCGGACGATCGCGCGGGAGATCGTGGTCATGAGTCCATTGCGAATCATCGCCATTGTCTTGATCGTGGCCGGAATCGCCGGTCTCGCATATGGACAATTCACGTATACGAAAGCAACACACGACGTGAATCTCGGTCCGATCGAGTTTGCCGTGAAAGAGAAAAAGACCGTCAACGTGCCGCTGTGGGCCGGCATTGCGGCGATCGTTGCGGGCGGATTGCTGCTCGTTGTTCCGAAGAAGACGTAGGCGCGTTTGGAGCGGTTTCAACGGGAACCGCTCCACAAGGATGCGGAATCTCAGATGAGCGTTCGAAGCAAGTTCAGTGCGTGCGACACCCGAATCCCTTCGCCACTCTGATAATCCTTCGTTCCCGTAGCTGAGACCTGCCACGCCGCTGCGGCCGGAAACTTTGTTTTCAGATAGCGAAGGCTTTTGTCGATCGGCGCGTCGGCCCATTTGCATTCGACGAGGAGAAGTGGCGTTTTTCGCTCAACAACGACGAAGTCGACTTCGCGTCCATCGACATCCCGGAAGTACCGAAGCTCGAGATCGCGGCCTTGCGAGTCCTGTTCGAAATGAACCCACTTCAATAGATGCGATGCCACGAGGTTTTCGAACCGCTGCGCGCCCTCCGGTACAACGGACCAGTCAAAGTGATAGTGCTTCTGTTCCTTTTTCACGGCGCGAATCCGCGGTGCACGGAAGGGTGGCAGCCGGAAAACGGCGTAGAGCCTCTCCAGGGCCCCGATCCATGACGACAGCGTCTTGTGACTGATCTGCAGAACTTCGCGCAACGCGTTGATCGAGAGCGGACAGCCGACAAGGTCCGGAAGGCGAAGCATGAGGAGCTCGAGCTGGCCGAGGTCCTGGATGCGCTCGAGAGAGACGACGTCCTCGCGGATCAACCGGGTTCGATATTCTCTTGACCAGCGTTTGGCTTCCACCTCGCTCCCGCCGAGAAAAGGCTCGGGAAAACCGCCGAGCCGGAGGAGCTGGTGGAATCCATCGCGATCGCGGATTTTCTGCTCCGCCACGGAAAAGGGATGAAGGTGGAGCAGGTGGTAGCGGCCCTGAAGAGAATCTCCTCCGAATCGATAGAGATCGAGTCTGCCGCTTCCCGTCACCAGAATCTTCTGCCCGGCTGGCCGGCTGTCGTAAAGCCCTTTCAGATAGTTTCGCCAGCGCCGGTACTTGTGCAGCTCGTCGAAAATCCAGAGCTTCCCTGGCGGCAGCTCATTGCGGATGATTCGCTCGCGATGCTCCGAGACATCCCAGTTGAGATAGGCCCTGGCCGCGCCGGAAATCGATAACGCCAGAGTGGTCTTGCCGACCTGGCGAGGTCCGGCGACGAACAGCATCTTACGTTTCAAGTCGGCCTGAATCTGTGCCGAGAGGTATCGCGGTTTCGCGGCCATGCCACTTCGCAGGATACGAGTGTTTTTGCTACCAGTCAAAAATCACTGCCAACATTTTTGACTGATGTCAAAAATCACAGTGACTCCGCGTCCTCCGCGTCTCCGCGTGAAACCGTATCCCGAATATTCAACGCGCAGCATCCACAATCCGCGCGATCAGGGCATTGTCGTCGGGTAACAGACCGGCCTTCGACAGCCGCGGCGTCAGTTCGCGCCATCCTGACTCCATCTGAAACGCCCGCGCGAAGAGGGGCAGCGATTCGTCGACGCGTTTCATGTTCACGAGAGCGACCGCATGCCAGTAGATCATTTCGGCGTGGCGGCTGACCGGAATCCCGGACGTCGTCGCCGCGATCTGTTCGGCCGCGCCGTATTCGCGCAGCGCCCCTTCATTGTCATTGTGCTCGGTGGCGAGATCGCCGGCGTTCATGTGGTTGTACGCACGCTGCAGAGCGACGAGGCGGCGCAACTCTTTCAACGGCTCGGGATGATCGTCGACGCGCAGATTGAAGATCTGGTCTTCCCACGGTTTGCCGGTCGACTTCGCGCTGACGACGATGAGCGCCGCTGACTGCTTGCCGCGGATGTCACCGCCCGCCCCTTGTGCAGCATCGAGCGCGGCGAGCATGCGGTCTGCGAGGTCGCCCGTTGATGCTGCGTACGCCTTCGCCATCGCCGGCCAGATGTTGGCGTTCGACATGAGATTGGCTTGCACCGCGAAGTCTTTCCCTACGGTCAACGCTCCACCCGCGGAGCCGCATCCAATCTGCGTCGCTGCGCCGGTCGTGTTCCCTGCAATGCCTCCCGCCGCCTGAATGTCGCGATTGCCGGTGAATGTGGCCACATTCCCATTCGCGTCGATGATGCCGACCTGACGCACCTGACAATTGCCGTCTGCGCCGAGGAGTCCGCGAAGAACATCCGGGGCCGCTTTGCCGGTTCGCAAGAGATCGAGCCCGAGCTTCCCATACGACGGATCGACGAAGCTCTGCGTCGCCACCGCGCCGACTCCCGCCTCCGCCCACGGCACGATCTGCCCGACCGCAAACCAATGCGACTGCACCGCCACGCCGATCTGTCCCGTCTGAGGATCGCGCGCCACGATCGAGAACGTATTCACCGGCCGCAGTTGCGCAAACGCAGACGGAGCAAGCAGAACGATCACCCACAGCATCTTCTTCATCGACACACCTCGGCCAACACGATATCGGGAATGAGTGCGGCTGTCATGATCGTCCAGTCTCGCCCGCCACGATCCCGCCACATTTCTGCCTTGACTCTTCCTCGATGCGGCCCTTCTCACGCCACACGGCGGCTCTCTATTGATTCCGTCGGGCAACCGACGTGACAGCAAATGGGATAGACCGGAGCGATACAATGAACACAAACAATCACGTCCATTTCGAGGAAACAACATGAGTGTCCGGGAAGTGCTCTCGATGGGAGCGCGCCGTGTTGGCGACGTGCTGCCGGTCGTATTTCGGGCTGTGTTCGGAAGGGTCGCTTGGCGTCCGCCGCAATGGCTCACGATTGTCCGCGGCCGGATTGCCGTACTCGAAGCGTGGATGCGCCGGCACCCGCGGGTCGCAGCTGTACGCGCTCTGCTCGCGCTACTGGTCATCGCTGCTGCGGTCCTGGGTACGTGGTCGTATCGGCATCGGCCCAAACCGGTGGAGATTAGCGTTCACCTGACTGCGCCGGAACCGACCAAGCTGGAAGGGGATAAGTGGAAGGTCTTTCCCATGGTGGTGGAGTTCGGCGGATCGGTCGCACCGTTGGACAAAGTGGGAAAAGTGGTCACGCCTGGGCCCTCTGTTTCTCCAGGCATCAATGGGGTTTGGACCTGGGATGACGATCATCATCTCAGCTTCATGCCAAAAGAGGACTGGCCGATCGGGCAATCCTTCAGCCTGGCGATCCCCAGGAAGGGATTCGTGGCCAATCACCTGCGACTGGCCGAGTACGAACTGGATTTCAAGACGGCTCTGTTTGACGCAGCCGTGAGCGCCGCCGAGTTTTATCAGGATCCGGTGGATCCGAGTCTCAAGAAGGTCGTGGCTACGGTGACCTTCACCCATCCTGTCGACGCCGCCGAATTCGAGAACCACCTCAGCGTTCGTATGGAAGGCGAACCGGAAGAAGCAAAGGATCGATTCACCGTTACATACGATAAGTACAAGATGAACGCATACATTCATTCGGCGCCGATTCCGATTCCGCCCAAAGACTCGAGTATGTGGATCAGACTGGGCGCAGGGGTTCGTGCCGCCCGAGGGGGACCGGGCACCGAAAAGAAGATCGAGCGGCAAGTCAGTGTTCCGGGCATTTACAGTTTTTTACGTGTTAATTCCGCGGAATTATCGCTGGTCGATAATGAGCGCAACGAGCCGGAACAGGTTCTCGTACTAGAAACGACGACGGACGTTTCCGAAAAGGAAATGAAGCCGAATGTCAGCGCCTGGCTGCTGCCGCTGAACCATCCGGATAAGAGCCTCGACGACGGAAAGGCTCCCTACACGTGGAGCAGCAGTTCGCTCGTCGGGCCGGAGATTCTGAAGCTGTCACGGCCGGTTGCGCTCGACGCCATTCCTTATGAGAAGGAATTCGCGACGATGCATAGCTATCGGTACCACGCCGATGTCGGCCGTTTCCTCTACGTCCGCGTGAACCGCGGCGTCCATTCGTTCGGCGGCTATATCCTTGGCCAGCCGTTCCATACCGTCGCCGAAGTGCCGGAGTTTCCACGGCAATTGAAGATTCTCTCCCAGGGCGCGCTTCTGAGCATGAGCGGAGAAAAGAAAGTGCCTCTGTTTGCGCGCGATGTCGATGCCGTTCGATTCGAAGTCGGGCGCGTTCTTCCTGATCAATTGCAGCACCTCGTCAGCCAGACGGGCGGCGATTTCCGTAATCCCGATTTTCATAATTACAACTTCAGCCAGGACAACGTGTCGGAGCGATTCACGGAGACGCGCGACCTTCCCAAACTCCCGCATGGTCAGTCGAAGTACTTTGCGTTCGACTTTTCGAAATATCTCGATGTTGGCGGGAGCGCCGAGGGGCGGCGGGGTGTGTTCTTCTTTACGGTCGAGGGGTGGGATCCAGTCCGCAAAATAACGACCGAGGGCAAAGACCGCCGCCTGATCGTCGTCACGGACCTCGGTATCCTGGCCAAGGATGCGGTCGATGGAACCCACGATGTTTTCGTGCAATCGATCGCCGAAGGGACGCCCGTGGCCGGCGCGAACGTGCAGATCATCGGAAGCAATGGCGTGCCCGTGCTGTCGGCGACGACGAATGACGATGGTCACGTGCAGTTCCCGACGCTCGTGAATTTCAAGCGGGAGCAGACGCCGGTGCTCTATCTCGTGCGCCGGGGGAGCGACATGTCGTTCCTCCCGTACAACCGTCATGACCGGCGGCTGGACATTTCGCGCTTCGAAGTCGGTGGTGTCGCCAATGCAGTGACGGCGGATCGGTTGAGTGCGTACCTCTTCTCCGATCGCGGGATTTACCGGCCAGGCGACGCCATTCATGTCGGCATCATCGTCAAGCCCAGCGATTGGACGCAGAAGATCGCCGGCGTTCCCGTCGAAGCATTGGTGACAGACGCGCGGGGCCTCGTCGTGAAGCGCGAAAAGATCTCATTATCGGCCAGTGGTTTCGAGGAAATCCAATATGCGACACAGGAGACGTCGCCCACCGGCACCTACACCGTCAATCTCTACATCGTCAAAGACAATCAGACAGGAGGGCTGCTCGGATCGACGACATTGAGTGTGCAGGAGTTTCTGCCGGACCGGATGAAAATCACGACGCACCTGTCGCGCGAAGTCGTCTCGGGCTGGGTGAATCCGGAAAACCTCAAGGGCCTCGTTACTCTCCGTAATCTTTTCGGAACTCCTGCCGCTGACCGGAGAATTACCGGGACCATGAGTCTTACACCTGCATTTCCCGGATTCGCGGCCTACAGCGGATACAGCTTCTACGACCCGATGCGCGCTAAAGATTCCTTCAATGAGGATCTTCCCGAAACGCGGACGAATGAGCGGGGCGAGGCGACGCTCGATCTGAATCTGCAGCGTTTTGCCAGGGCCACGTACCGCCTTCGTTTTGTCGCGCAAGGATTCGAGGCGGCTGGCGGGCGCAGTGTATCCGCGGAGTCTTCGATTCTGGTCGGACCGATGCCGTATCTGATCGGATTCAAGGCGGACGGCGACCTTCATTACGTGACGAAAGGGGCGAAGCGTGTGGCTTCGCTGATCGCCATCGACCACGAGGCGAAGCAGGTGCCAGTCACGGGACTGACAATGGCCTGGGTCGAGCGGAAGTACGTCTCCGTTCTTACGAAGCAACAGAACGGAACGTACAAGTACGAATCCGTGAAGAAAGAGGCCACGCTTCGGGAATCGCCGTTCGATATCTCCGCTGCCGGGGCAAACGTGCTGATATCCGCCGAATTGCCCGGCGACTATGCATTGCTCGTTCACGACAGCCACGGCCTGGAACTGAACCGTATCGAATACTCGGTGGCGGGGAAGGGGAATCTGACGCTCTCCCTCGAGAAGAACGCCGAGCTCCAGCTTGCATTGAACAAGGCTGACTACATGCCTGGTGAGGAAATCGAGGTGCAGATCAAATCGCCGTATGCGGGAGCGGGCATGATCACGATCGAGCGCGAGCGGGTCTTTGCGCACAAGTGGTTCAAGAGCGATACGACCAGCACAGTGCAGAAGATCGTTCTGCCGAAAACGTTCGAAGGAAATGGGTACATTTCCGTCTCGTACATCCGCGACATCAACTCGGATGAGGTCTTCACGAGCCCGTTGAGCTACGGCGTCGCGCCATTCTCAGTGAGCCGTGACCGGCGCACCGCGAAGATTTTCGTGAAGAGCCCTGATCTGGCAAAGCCGGGCGATTCCTATACGATCCGGTATAAGACCGACAGACCAACACGCATTGTGCTTTTCGCCGTCGATGAGGGCATTCTGCAGGTGGCGCGCTACGGCACGCCCAATCCTCTTGGCTATTTCTTCCAGAAGCGGGCTCTCGAGGTAACGACTTCGCAGATTCTCGATCTGATTCTTCCCGAATTCAAACGTCTGATGACGGCCGCGGCTCCGGGCGGAGACGCCGGCGGGGCTTTGGGCAAGAACCTCAATCCGTTCAAGCGCAAGAGGGAGCTTCCGGTGGCCTTCTGGTCCGGCATCATCGACGCCGGACCTGGTGAGCGGGAAGTGGCGTTTCCGCTGCCTGACTATTTCAATGGAACGCTGCGTGTCATGGCCGTCGCTGTGTCGCCCGACGCTGCGGCCGTCTATCAGAAGACAGCGCAGATTCGCGGCGAGTTTGTAATCAATCCCAATGCGCCGGCGTTTGTCGCACCCGGCGATGAATTCGTCGTCAGCGTCTCTGTGGCCAACAACGTGACCGGTTCGGGGCCGAACGCACACCTCACGCTTGCGGTTCAGACCTCGCCCGGACTGGAAGTCATCGGTCCGCGCAGCGTCAGTCTGGCAGCAGGCGAGATGCGCGAGGGCACCGCCTCCTTCCGCCTGCGCGCGCGTCCGGTGCTCGGATCCGCGACCATGGCCTTCGTGAGCAGCATGGGCAATCACAACGCCCATTACACGACGTCGCTCAGTGTTCGACCACCCGTCCCGTATATGACGACCCTCACTACCGGTCATGTCAGAAAGAGCAGCGAGACCATTCCGGTCACGCGCCGGATGTACCCCGAGTTTCGCATTTCACAGGCAGGGATTTCCGATCTTCCCCTCGGTCTCGCCGGAGGCTTGATCGCGTTCTTGCAGAAAGTGCCCTACGGTTGTACGGAGCAGGTCGTCAGTCAGGCCATGCCTGCAATCATTCTGCGTGACCGCCCTGAATTCGGTTATGCGCCAGGCATGGCGGACAACTCACTGACAGCCACGGTCGCGATTCTGCAATCGCGCCAGAACGAGGAGGGTGCATTCGCGCTCTGGCCCGGAAACGCGGAGGTGGCGGAGTTCCCGAGCGTTTATGCGACGCAGTTTCTTCTCGAGGCGAAGGAACATGGTTTCGCGGTGCCGCGCGAAGTTCTCGACGGGGCGATGGCACACCTGAATCAACTTGCGGCCAGCGAGGGCGACACGATGGGAGGTTTGCGTGTCAGAGCCTACGCCACGTATGTGCTGACGCGTAATGGCGTCGTGACGACCAACTATGCGACCGCAATCCAGAAACAACTCGAGGAGAAACATGCGGCCACATGGAAAAAGGACCTGGCTGGAATCTACCTCGCGGCAACGTATCAGATGCTCAAGCAGGACCGCCTGGCGGGCGGCATTATCGGCGGCGTGAGATTAGGAGACCCTCAAAGTATCGACATGGGTGATGACCACTATTACGACTCTGCAATTCGCGATGCGCAATTGCTGTACATCCTGGCCCGTCATTTCCCCGAGCGATTGCGGCGAATGAGTGGCGACGAGGTTCTCGCCGTGGTCGAGCCGCTACAGCGCGGCAGCTACAGCACCCTCTCCTCCGCCTACACGATCATGGCTCTCGACGCCTACGCGCGCGCGGTTGCCGTTCAGAAGAATGGAAAGCTTTCGATCGCCACGATCGATGCAGCCGGCACCGCGACGGATCTTTCGTTGCCGGCCGGTCTTTTTCCGCGCGTCCCCGTTCCCGATTCCGCTTCACGGCTTCGATTCACAAGCAGCGGCGAATTCAATGCCTTCTATATGTTGAATCAGGCAGGGTTCGACGTGGCGCCACCACAGAAGCCCATTGCGAACAAGCTGGAGGTTTTCCGCGAATACACATTGCCCGGCGGCAAGCCTCTCGCCGGTCTCCACCTCGGCGACGAGATCGAAGTGCACCTCAAGCTGCGCACGATCGCCGGCCAGCAGTACGCGTATGTAGCCGTAACGGATCTTCTGCCGGGAGGATTCGAGGTAGTCGTCGAGCCTGCGCAGCCACCATCAAGTCGGCAGCCAGAGACGACACATGAACATCAAGGAGACGATGGGGACGACTCGGAGCCGAATCAATCGGACGAGGCGACACCGAAATGGGTTGCGCCGATCGGCTCCATACGGTCCACCTGGCCGATCGAGTATGCGGACGTCCGTGAAGATCGCGTCGTTCTGTACGGCAGCATCGGCGATGGCGTGAAGGAGTTCATCTACAGGATCAAGGCGACGAATACCGGTACCTATCTGGTGCCACCGACTTTCGGAGAAGCGATGTACGACCGATCGATCCAGGCGCGATCGCTTGCCGCAAGAATTACCGTAGGCGGGAACTAAGGGAGCGGCATTTTGTCCAGAAGATGGCGGATTGCTGTGACGATTGCGGTCGTGCTGGCGGGTTTCGTACTCCTCCGTCTATGGCCGCGGCGTCATCTATCTGACGGGCTGGCATCGTCCGTAGCCATCTACGATGAGCACCATCGTCTGCTGCGGCTGACGCTGGCGTCCGATCAGAAGTATCGGCTTCCCGTGCCGCTTTCGCGTATGCCGCCAGCGCTGATTGAGGCAGTTCTTCTGCGCGAGGACCGGCACTATTACGCGCATCCGGGCGTGAATGCGGCGGCGATCGCTCGTGCAGCGTGGACAACGTATGTGCGGCGCGGCCGCCGGATCGGTGGCTCGACGATTACGATGCAGCTCGTCCGTCTGCACTCGCGCATCAACAGCAAGACGCCCGGAGGGAAACTTCGGCAGATCGCCGGCGCCCTCGAAGTCGAAATGACACATTCCAAACGGGAGATTCTCGAGGCCTACCTTAATCGTGCTCCTTATGGCCGCAATGTCGAGGGAGTTGGTGCTGCGAGCCTGATCTATTTCGGCAAGAGTGTCGACCGGCTGACGTTGCCTGAGGCGTTGACGCTTGCCGTAATCCCACAGAGTCCGGGGCGGCGCACGCCGGATCGGCGCGGCCACAATGAGTCCCTTGTGCTGGCTCGTGCCGATCTTTACCGACAGTGGGTAGACGCGCACGATGGTGACCGGCGCGACGAAGGTGTAATGAACCTGCCGATGGCGATCCGCGATCCCGGCGATCTGCCGTTTCTCGCTCCGCACTTCGTCAACGCGATCCTTCCAGCCGCGTACGATCGGGAGGTTGTCACCTCGCTCGATTTACGCCAGCAGCGGCTGCTGGAGCGGCATGTCCGATCGTATGTGGCCGAGGAGCGGCGTATGGGAATCAACAACGCGGCGGCGATGCTGGTCGATACGCGAACGATGCAAGTGAAGGCGGTCGTCGGCTCCGCGGACTTTTTCAATGGCAGCATTCAGGGACAGGTCAACGGGACTGCGGCCAAACGCTCGCCCGGATCCGCTCTGAAGCCGTTCATTTACGCGCTCGCAATCGATCAGGGACTCGTGCATCCTTTGACGATTCTCAAAGACGCACCGCGTTCGTTTTCGGGATTCAGTCCGGAAAACTTCGATGGCCAGTTTGTTGGTCCGATCACCGTGAAGGATGCGTTGATTCGCAGCAGGAACATCCCGGCGGTCTCTGTCGCTTCGCGTCTCTCCAATCCGAGTCTCTATTCCTTTCTGAAGACCGCCGGAATCTCCGGAATGCGCTCCGAGCAGACTTACGGACTTGGCCTCGCATTGGGCGCCTGTGAGGTGACGATGGAGGAGCTTGTCAGTCTGTACGCGGCACTCGCGAATGGGGGAGTCTTGAGACCGCTTTGCCGGTCAAGCGGCGTTGAGAACACAAAAGGCACCCGCATTCTCAGTGCGGAGGCGGCCTTTGTGACCATGGAGATGTTGAAAGACAATCCGCGTCCGGATCAGGCCTCGTTCGACGATGGCTCCCGGCGCGATCTTCCCGTCTATTGGAAGACCGGGACATCGTATGGGTTTCGCGACGCGTGGGCAGTCGGAATCGAAGGTCCTTATGTGCTCGCCGTTTGGGTGGGCAATTTCGATGGGGAGGGCAATCCTGCCTTTGTCGGTATCCAGGCGGCGGCGCCATTGTTCTTCCGTATCGTCGATTCTCTTCGTGCGCAACAGGGACGCCAGATGGAACCCATCAGAACTGTTCCGGACCAGGTGCGGAGAGTCGAGGTCTGCGCCATCTCAGGAAACCTTCCGGGGCCGCATTGTGACCGGTTGGCAAAGACATGGTTCATTCCCGGCAAATCGCCGATCAAAGTCTGCGACGTGCATCGCGAGGTTCTCATCGACCAGCAATCGGGGATCGAGGTCTGTGCCCCGTATGCGGCGGCGGCTCATCGCGCCGTCTACGAGTACTGGGATTCCGACATGGTGCGGATCTTTAATCAGGCCGGGATTCCGCGCCGGGCGCCTCCGCCACGCGACCCGCGGTGCGGCATCGATGCGGCCGCGAGGCGGGGCAATCCGCCGCAGATCACGTCGCCCACAGGCGGAGTCACTTACGCGTTGCGCGCGTTCAGGAAAAGCGAAAAGGCGATTCCGTTCCAGGCCACGACCGACGCTGACGCCCGCGACGTCTACTGGTTCGTCAACGAAACGTTCGTAGGAAAAGCGGCCAGCGGCAGCGTGTTCCTTTGGCCCGCCCAGCCAGGCTCCTTCGTCGTGAGGGCCGTCGACGACCGCGGCCGTTCCGGATCGCGCGATATCGCCGTGACCGTGGTGCCTTGATGGGGTGCGCAGATCGGGACATATGATTTGCGCGATATCTCATCGAAGGAGTCCAGATGTTTTCCTGGAAACGAAATCTGACTGCGTTGGTTGCCGTGTCCTTCCTCACTGCTGCGTCTTCGCAATTCCTTCTCGCCCAGGAGATGGAGCACCATCATCACGATGCTGGCGACGAGCGGCTCGGGACGGTGAGCTTCCCGATCTCTTGCACCGGGGCGCAGGAGAGCTTCACGCGCGCGGTCGCGCTGCTTCATTCGTTCTGGTACGAAGAGGCGGAGAAAGCGTTCCGTGCGATTGCGTCGAACGACCCGCGTTGCGGCATCGCATGGTGGGGCGTGGCGATGAGCAACTATCACCCTGTTTGGCCGTCGCCGTATTCGCCGGCGGAGTTCGCGCGCGGGATCGATGCGGCGGCGAAGGCGAAGGCGGCGGGGGCGAAAACGCCGCGCGAGCAGGCGTACATCGACGCCATTGTCGCCTTCTATCGCGATGCGGAGAAGGTCGACACGGTGACGCGCGCTCGCGCGTACGAGGCGGCGATGGAGCAGTTGACGGCGCGTTACGCGGATGATGACGAAGCGTCGATCTTCTATGGACTGGCGCTCGTCGCGCATGGCATGTCGGTGCCGACGGACAAAACGTATACGTATCAGAAGAAAGCGGCCGGCATCTTCAATCGATTGCTCGAAACGCATCCGAATCATCCCGGCATTACGCACTATCTGATTCACAGCTTCGACTATCCGGCGCTGGCCCCGCTTGCGCTCAGAGCGGCGATCACGTACGCGAAGATCGCGCCGTCGTCGCCGCATGCTCTGCACATGCCGTCGCACATCTACGTCCGGCTCGGTATGTGGCAGGAGACGATCGCCTCCAACATCGCCTCGGAGCGGGCTGCGCGCGAGCATGCTGATAAGGTTCATCCCGGAACGACGGCGTTCGACGCGCTCCACGCCTCGGACTATCTCGCCTACGCGTGGCTGCAGCGGGGAGAGGACGACAAAGTTCGTCAACTAGTTGACCAGATCACGGCGATCAAGGCGCTCGACGTCGAGAACTTCGCCGGTTATTACGCGATGGCCGCGGTGCCGGCGCGCAATGCACTGGAGCGGCGCAGGTGGGCCGATGCGGCCACGCTGACCGTGAAGCCGGCAAACCTTCCGTGGGATCGCTACGCGTACGCGGAAGCATTGACGCATTTCGCCCGCGCGGTCGGTGCCGCGCGCAGCGGCGATGTCGCCCATGCGCGCGAGGCGGTAGCGCGGCTGCAGGAATTGCGGCAGAAGCTCATCGATCAGAAGAACAAGTACTGGGCCGATCAGGTCGACATGCAGCGGCGTGCCGCCGAGTCGTGGATAGCCCGCGCGGAGAAACGGGACGACGACGCACTGAACCTAATGCGATCCGCCGCCGATCTCGAAGACTCCATGGACAAGAGTCCCGTTACGCCCGGTTCGATCCTTCCCGCGCGCGAGATGCTCGGCGATCTGCTGCTCGATCTCGGTCAGCCGGCGAAAGCGCTCGAAGCGTACGAGCGTTCGCTGGCCGATTCACCGAATCGCCTCAATGGACTGACCGGCGCGGCGCGCGCCGCGCAGCTGGCAGGCGATCGCGCGAAGGCGTCGGCGTATTACGTTCAGGTGGTGAAGCTGTTGGGGAGTGGGAAGTAGGGAGTGGGTGTGGGAGTGCTTGCCGGGACGTTCCTTGCTGCAATCTTCACCCTTCACTCTTTACCCTTCACTCTTCACTCTTCACTCTTCTCATGAACCGTCCATTAATCGTCCACATCATCTGAAACTGAACGTGTGATGATTTCGAAGATCTAGCGTAAGTTTTTGAGATAAAGCAACTTAATGCGTAGCGCCCGTTGGCGCACCCATTGATAAGGAGGAGATCCGATAGCGAAAGAAACAAGGAGAAGCAAATGAGAAAAGTTATGTTGGGATGTTTCGTCGTTGCAGTGTTCGCAGTTCCGACCTTCATGCAGGCTGCTGTGACGTCTTCTGCAATTCTGACGATCACCGGGACCGTCGCCGGTTCGATCTCGCTGACCGTCGAGGACGGTGCCGGTGCCGCTGGAACCAACGCCACGATTACAGGCAGCGGATCGAATGCAGCGGCAACCGATCTCGGCACCACCTTCAGCAAGTACGGCGCCGCGCCCACCGGCTGGACCAAGACCCTGCAGGGCACAACGTCGTGGACGCTCGCCTCAAACTTCGGTGTGAAGGTTGAGAAGGCGAACACCGCAAGCACCGACTACACGCTGCTCGCACACCTCGGCACCGATCCCTTGACGATTGTCTGGAAGACTGGCGCGACACCGTTTGTCGCAGTCGCTGACAAGAACTTGACCTCGACCGGGGCGTATGGATCGACTGTCAACTACACGTGGAGCGTCGTCATCCCGGACGGCCTGGCTGCCCCTGACCTCGCCAACACGATCAATTTCCTGGCCACCGCCAACTGATAATTCGCAGAAAACTGCCGCCGAAGGAGCGTCATCGCTTCTTCGGCATCAGTTTTTGGGAGCAAGACCGCAGATGAAAGATTGCTTGACCGTCGTCGCAGGTCTCGGCCTCTCGCTCCTTCTCTCCACGCCGATACATGCAGAGAGGCACCGTAGCGTGGCGCCGCCGATTCAGCCACTCACGATCGAGTTTGTGAGCGTGCCGGAGCCTGAGGGAGCGCTCATCGCCGCGGGGTCTGACGCATGGATCGACGTGAGGACTGTGAGTCAGCAGAAAGCTTGGAAAGGCAAAGCGGTACGCGTTCGCCGCCGATTCGGGATGCGCGTTCACGGCGGCGCCGCATCGTCGTGGGCAACGGCGACCATCACGGCGAGGCTCGATTCGCCTGACGGCCGAGCCGTGATTCGCATCGACGGCCAGATAGTTTCGGGAGTGCCGGTCGTGATCGCGTCGCACGCAGCGATCGGCGCAACAACGATTCATACGCTTGAGATCGAAGTATCCGATGCAGTTCCGGAAGGGCCGATCGCGGCATCGATCTCATGGGAAGCGACGACACAGTAAGCGAGGAAAACATGACTGGAATGACTACGAGAGTGACGATCGCGATGCTGTTAGCAGGGCTGGAATCTGCGGCGACTGTATACGCCGGCACTGGATCGGTTTCGTTGGCACCAGCCGTGGTGATGTTGCGCGGCGCAGCAGGGCAGAGCACGCGGCAAACGCTGGCGTTCACGAACAGCACGTCATCACCGTTCTCGTTCGAGATGATGGCGAGAGACGTCATCGTGCAGGACGGCAAACGGCAATTCGTCGAGGCCGGCTCGCAACCTGGCAGCTTTGCAGCCACCGCCGTGTTCTCGCGCAAACTGCTGACCGTTCCGGCCGGAGAAAGCGTCAACATCGATGTGACGATCACGATCCCGGAACGTCCATCGGTACGAGCCATCATCGTGATCTGCCGCGGGACGACGAAGACGGGCAGCGGGCCGTTGACAACGACCGCATCGGTCGGGACGCTCATGACGTTTTCGATTGTCGGAGACGTCATCGCAGCCGAGGCGTCGCCGTTGATCGTGAAACCGCCGACGGCGAGCGCGAACTTTCTTGCCTCGCAGCAGCTCTCCAACAACGGAACGGCGCCGGTCGTGGCCACCGGGATGCTGGCCATTCTCGATGCCGCTGGCGCTCTCGCAGGCAAGCAGGCGATCCCGCAGTGGCGTATGTTGCCAGGGGAGAAAACCGACGTGCGTGTGGAGTATGGCGGTGACCTTCGCCCAGGAACGTACCGGGCTCTGATCACGTATGACCTCAAGGACAAAACGCTGACGTCGAGCACCGAGCTGATCGTGCGGTGAGATTCCTGCTCAGCGTTGCGGCCTGCTTGTTGTTGACGCAGGGACTGCGTGCGGAGAATTACACGGTTCGCGTCCAGGAAACGGCGATCGTCGAGATGGCGGGAGCGACTGCGGCGTACACCACCAATCCGGACATCGCCGACGTTGCGATCGCGGGCGCGGGCCGCATCTCCGTGACGGGCCACCGCGCCGGCACAACGCAACTTGTTGTCATCACCGCGGGAAACTCGCAATCATTTCTCATCACGGTCGCCGCCGCGGTGCGCCCAGCCGTTGCACCGGACGCTGGTGCCGCGCAGACTCGCTATGAAGGGCGTTACACGAGCGGAATCGCGCGCGTTCAGAATGCGGTCGACATCACCACGCACGATGGCGTGCGCAGCTCCGAGCTGAGTGTGATTGCGATCCATGATCTGCAGACAGTTCGCGGCGAGCCCTCCGACATCATCGCTTCGATCTTCTATCGAAACAGCGCGCCGGGACGGGTGTTGACTCTTCTCGACGACATGGTGGACGTGTCGCGGACGACGGTCAGCAGTACGCAGATTCGCGGTCTGCATCTGCGGGATGGAGGACTGGAGTTGCACGCCGGCTACGCATCCTCCGCCGTGTATGACGGATTCTTTCTCCCGACCGACCGGCGATGGGTAGGCGGTGCGGGATATTCGCTCGATGCCGGCGGAATGCGTTGGACGCCGTCGGTCTACGCGTTCTTCTCCGAGCCGGATCGCACGGCCGCGCGCCGCGGAGTCGTGGCGGCACTCTCGGCCGAACATCGGAGCGGCGAGTCTCTCTTCATCCGCGGCGATGTTGGTGTCAGCCGCTCCATCGCCGCGAGCGGCGAGGTTCGCTACGCGTCGCCGCGCTCCGACTTGCGCGCGCTTTTCTCCCACAAGTCCAATGACTTTCCGACGTTGGGATTGTCGGATGTTCCCGGCACTCATGCGGAGCTCGATTGGAGCCGTCGCGCCACCGAGCGTCTTTCGATCACGACGGCCGGCTCGTTCGATCGATTCCGTTTTGCCGCGGTTCACCAGACGATTGGCACGGCGCGGGCGGGGCTTCGTTTTGCGATTACCCGGCAGCTTGCGGTTTCTGCCGGCGCTGACATCTCCGAGGTGAGGTCGCCGCTCGTCTCCATTCGGACGATTGGAGTGCCGTTGAGTGTGAGCTACGACGCGCCCGCGTTTGGTGTCGCCGGCTCGTACCGGCTGCTCGAAAACTCTTCCGCATCGAGGCACGGCGATGCGCTCCGGTTCAGTGCCCACGCCGGCAACGGAAGATTGACCGCGAACGTTTGGGCGGAGCGTCAGAGGCAGGCGCCGACGCTCGATCTCATCTTCAGCGCCGAGCCCGGACTCGAGCTGGCGCTGCTGCGGCTCGGCGTCTCCGCGCACACTCCTGAGGATGTCGCGCGCGCGCTTCGCGATAACGCGGCGCTCATCGACCTTGGATTCATCACGGGCGTGAACGTCAATCTGACGCCACGCCGCCTGCAGGCGGGATTCAATCTCGCATGGTCCGGATCGGGCGCCCACAGCGATCATCTTCGATTGCTCGCTGTCTTCGGACGGGACCAGGGCATCAGCGCACAGAACGACAGCTTCCTCACAACACTGTCGTACAGCCGGCGGGTGCTGACGGCGACGGATCTGTTCGCGTCGTACTCCTGGTGGCGCGCAGGGTTAGCCACGCGACAGGAATCGGGCACGTCGCTGGAGCTCGGGCTGCGGCAGCAATTCAGCGGCACGCCGGGATTCCTGCAGCGCGGCGGAGCGATCGATGGATTCGCATTTCTCGATCCGGAGATGGCTGGTGTTCGCGGTCCTCGTACGCCGCCCCTCGGCGGCATCGCGGTAACACTCGACAGTGCGCAAACGACGCGGACGGACGCACGCGGCGCCTATCGGTTCGATCATGTTCCGCCCGGATTGCACGAGATCGCGGCGCAACTGCCGTCCGCCGCGCGCGCGTTCTTCACGACGCCGTCGCGCTCGAGCACGAAAGCGCCGGCGCACGTAGATTTCGGGCTGACGTGGGCCGCGGCGCGCATCGAAGCGCGGCTGGTCAGCGATCGCGGCGTGGGAGTTGCGGGTGCCGTGTTTTCGGCGACGCCGTCGAACGGTACGGCGATCGGAGCGACGAGCGATGGGGACGGCCGAGTCGTGTTTGCCGTACCTCCGGGCGAGTTTCTCGTCGCGTTCGCGGCCGATTCACTGCCGCCCGGCTACCTGATCGCGGGAGAGAGCGCGAAGCGTATCAAAGTCGAAGCCGATCAGCCGCAGTCGCTGTCATTCCAGGTGAACGCGATTCGCAGCGTTTCCGGACGCGCGCCTGCTGCTTCGGCGGTTCGCATTGAGTCGCTTGGTCGAACCTCGCAGGCCGACGCCGAAGGAAACTTCGTCTTCCGATCGATGCCGGCGGGAACATTTGTGGTGACTTCGCGGAGCGCCGGCGGGATTGCCAGCGCGTCTGTGATCCTTCCTGACGTACCGGCGACGATACGCGGCGTCGTTCTCGGCGCGGAGTCTCCGCGCGCGGAGAGTGCGGCCTCGCAGACTGCACCACCGGTGCGCGCGCCGAGCGACGTTTTGTCGTCACCCGCCGCGCGGTCATCGCTTTCGGGTCAGAGTGGTTTCCGTATCCAGGCTGGTACTTTCCGTGTCGCGTCGAATGCGGCGGCAGCGGTCCATCAGATTGAGCAGCTCGGAGGACAGGCGAGGATCACGCGAAGCGGTTCGTTCGATGTCGTCACCGTTGGGCCGTTCGCCACGAGCGAAGAGGCGGAAGCGGAGGCGCAGCGTTTGCGCGGCGCCCACATCGACGTTGTCGTCGTCTCCGATCGTAAGGAGCAGCCGCGCTCCTCGCCGGTGGCGATTGGCGCCCACGTCGTGCAGGCCGGCGCCTTCCGCGAGAGTCGCAACGCAGACGATCTGATCGGACGGTTACACAAGCTCGGGGAGCAGCCGTTCACGGTCACTGCCCGCGGTCTAACCATCGTCTGCATCGGGCCGTTCGACGGCCGGCAGGATGCGGTTGTGGCAAGCGAGCGCTTGCGCCGCGCCGGACTTGAAGGCATCGTCGCACGGAGGTGATGGCTTCCGAGTACTATCGGGCGCGTGATCTACGCAGACGAGGCGCGCTTTCGCGAGGTGTTCAACACGATCGAGGAGTATGTCGAGAGGCGTTACTCCGTCCAGGTGGTGATCAGCGATGTCACCGATCCTTTCACCGGCGATCTCGACGGCGAGTCGATCGCGGTCGATTACGACCAATCCTGCGAAGACGCCCTCTTCATCATGGCCCACCTCCTCGGTCACACGGTGCAATGGAACACCGATCCGCGCGCGCGAGAGCTCGGTACGGCTGTCGTCAGCTCTCCCACGGAAGCGTTTCTCGATGAGCTGGCCGCGTATGAGAAGAAGGCGTGCCGCTACAGTCTGCAGCTCTTTCATGACGCCGGCGTTCGCGACCTCGATCAGTGGGTCTCCGACTTTGCCGCGTGCGACTCCGCCTACCTGATGCACTTCTATCGAACGGGAAAGAAGCTGCCGTTCCGTTCGTTCTGGCGCGAAGGCATGCCGCAGATCGAGCCGTTGGCGATTCCTGTATTTCAGCCGTCGAGGTGGTTGGCGCGAAGTGGGGGAGTGGTGGTGTAATTTGCCCGGGGAGACGGTTTCACGCGGAGACGCGGGGGACGCGGAGCGTTTTTCTCCGCGTCTCCGCGTGAAACGGTTTTGAGAAAAAAGGCACGGGGAGCAAAGCCCCCCGTGCCTCCATACGAAAAGAGCGCTTACGCGTTCGCGACTTTGCGAAGAACGTTCTGAACGTTGCCGACGGAGTCTTCGACGACGTCTCGGACTTTCTCCGTGACGTTGGCGACCTTCTTCTTCATCTTCTTGCCGGTCATCGGCGCATAGAGCAGCGCAACGGTGGCGCCGGCGATCGCGCCGAGGAGGAAGGTGAGGGAAAACGTACTAAAACCGACATTTTTATTGAACATGGTATTTCGTACTGCAAGGCAGCAGCCAGAGTGGAAGTGAGAAGTTGGGAAGTGAAAAGTTAGAAGTTAGAAGTTAAAGGGGAAATTGGAATTAAAGAGAAATCGAGGTCACGCGAATCGCTACCACCCCCCACTCCCCACCCCCGACTCCCTCAATACATCACTTCCCACAGCGTCAGACCTTTGGCCGGCGCGGTCCAGCGGGCGATCGTCCAGATCGCATCCGGTTCCATCTTGCCGCGGCCGATCTCGATCAGCGAGCCGGCGATGCGGCGGACCATCGATCGCAGGAATCCGTCCGCGGTCACGGTGATCTTGATCGCGGCGCCGTCCCTCATCACATCGATCGACGTAACCGTTCGCTCGGTCGAACTGACCTCCGGTCCGGCGACCGTGAAGATGGCAAAGTCATGTCGTCCGATCAATCGCTGTGCGGCATCGCGCATGCGAATCGTATCGAGCGGTTGGGGCACGAACGCGCTCGTCTCCGCGGCGAAGACATCCGCGGCGTCATCGTTCCAGATCCGGTAGACATAGGTCTTCGAGTGTTTTGCGAAGCGGCAATGAAAATCGTCGGCGACGCTCTCCACGCTCGTCACGCGAATGTCGTGTGGCAGGAGGTCATTCAGGCCGCGGCGAAACCCGGGCATCTCGATCGCGAACGGCGCGTCAAAATGCGCGCGTTGCGCGCGGGCATGGACACCCGCGTCGGTGCGCCCGGCGCCTTCGATGCGGATGGGAGCGGCGAACATCGTCGACAGCGCGCTCTCGATCACGTTCTGGATCGCCGTGGCGTTCGTCTGCGATTGCCAGCCAGCGTAGCGCGTGCCGAGGTATTGAAGTGTGAGGAGAAAGCGCACGGGGTGCTACTTCGTGCTCTCGATGCTGATGATGCTGGCGTCGGTGAGGTGCGCGCCGACGGCCTCGTTCTCGTAAATCATCTTTGCTTTCACGCGGACTGGCTGCGTCCGCGGCGCAGCGTTCCGTCCGTTCATCCCTTCCGCGGCGTCGGCGAGGTCTTCGCTGACGATCGCACACGCGGAACGCGGCAACAGCATCGAGATCTCATACTCGTCTTTGCCAGGCGAATGCTTTAGGCCAGTAACCGTGAAATCGAGAAAATCGTCCAGCGACTTGATGGTCGCGTTGTTCAGCCCCTTGCCTCGCTCTGGTTGAACGATTCGTTGCTTCGTCATCAGATCGTTCTTCATTCGGATGATGAGCGCGGGGTCTTGTACGACGCTTGCCAAAGGAGGTGCGCCGGCTAGCGATGCGTAACGGCAGAGCGTGTCCTTGTCCGCGGGCGGCTCCGACGTGGAGCGGAACGTGACGCGGGTTGCGCCGTCGATCGCTTCCACTTTGATGTCGAGGCCGACGGCCTGAATCGTGCCTTTGGCCGGCTCGGCCGACTGCATGACGACACCGTTCTTCATGAGCAGGCGCGGAAGCCGTTCGACGACCGCGTCCGTTGTCAGGCTGGTCATCACGAACGTCGACGCGTTCTTCCCGGCACTGCTGTAATTCGCCGCGCACGGAGCATCAGCAGCGAGGAGCGGGCTAGCCGCGAGAGCCGTAACCAATAGGGCAGCGGTGGACGAGAGAGAACGTGGCGTGCGCATCATGTGCATCGCAGAACCAAGGGTCGCATGATGGTAATCCCCGGAGATCCAGCTCCGAATTACAATCGGCGGACGATGAAATACTGGTTGATGAAGTGCGAGCCCTCCGCCTATTCGATCGATGATCTCGCCCGCGATACGACGTCGAGCTGGGAAGGCGTCCGCAATTATCAGGCGCGCAATTTCATGCGCGATGAGATGAACGTTGGCGACAAGGTTCTCTTCTACGCGTCGAATGCCGATCCGTCCGGCGTCACCGGTCTGGCCGAGATCAGCCGCGAGGCGTATCCCGACAAATTCGCGCGGCAGAAGGGGCACCACTACTACGACCCGAAAGCGACGGATGAGAATCCCATCTGGTACATGGTCGACATCCGCTTCGTGGAGAAGTTTCCGCACATCGTTTCGCTGGAGACGCTGAAAGCAGCGCCCGGCCTGGAGCAGATGGTCGTGACGAAGAAAGGATCGCGGCTCTCCATTCAGCCGGTCACGAAGAGCGAGTTCGACATCGTCCGCAAATTGGGCCGCAGCAAGTGACGACCTTCGAAGTCGTCTCCGGCGACATCACGAAACTTGATGTCGACGCGATCGTGAATGCGGCCAACGCATCGCTCCTGGGCGGTGGCGGTGTCGACGGCGCGATTCACCGCGCTGCCGGCCCTGAGCTTCTCGCCGCCTGCCGGCTCCTCGGCGGCTGCGCGACAGGCGACGCGAAGATCACGCCCGGCTTCCGCCTGCCCGCGACGTTCGTGATTCATACCGTCGGCCCCGTGTGGCATGGAGGCACGCGCGGCGAGCCGGAATTGCTGGCATCGTGTTATCGCCGCAGCCTGGAGGTGGCGATCGCGAACGCGGTGCGCACGATCGCGTTCCCGGCGATCAGTTGCGGCGTCTACGGCTATCCGATCGATGCCGCGTCCGCGATCGCGGTCAGCGAAACGAAGCGTGTGCTTGCGGACAACGACGCCATCGATCGCGTTCTCTTCGTCGCATTCGGCGCCGACGTTCGCGTCGCGCTGGAACGCTCTTTGCGGAAATAGCGCGCGGAGGAACGCATGTCCGAAGAACAGTATGAGCCGGTGTCGTGTGATTACCACGATGAGCTCGAAGCCGCAGCGATGCACAAAGAGAAGGTCGAGCTGGAGTTCGATCTCGAAGGGGTCACGCAGCGCGAGAGTGGAACGATCGCCGACGTCTATACGGCCGACGGCGCAGACTTCGTGAAATTCGTCGGCGCGGATGGCCCGATCGATATCCGGTTGGATCACATCATCTCGATGAAGGTTGCCAATGAGTAGGTGTGGAAGATACGCAAGGTCGTTCGAAGCTCTGGAAATCGCGTCTGTGCTGCCACAAAAGTTGTTACGTCAACGTTATTGATGTGTCATCCTGAGGCTGCCGGAGCCGCTGCCCCGCGCTATGTCTTCAACCGGCAGGAAACAGCGGCGGAGGACGTCGAAGGATCTCTAAATACGATGCACATGCCACACGCCTCGTAAATTGAGATCCTTCGCCGTCCTCCGCCGCCATCCCGGGCAGCGGGAGTTGATCGAGCTTGGAGGGCGGCTCCGGCTGTCTCAGGATGACACAACTCAAGTATTCCTTATCTGAGTTACGTTCATCGAAAGCGCAATTTTCATCAAGGTTTCATCTCCCACGCCCCACTCCCCACGCCCCGGTGCTACCCTACGCAGAGCATGCCTAAGTTCTTCTTCTACGCCGGCACCGCGTTCTGCCTTTTTCTGGCGCTTAGCGCCGCGGCGGGATTGCTGTCGCAGGTGGAAGGGGGACCGATGGCGTTTGCAGCCGTTCGTGGAGCGGCGGTCTCGGCGACGGCCGCCGCGGCGTGGGCGATTCTCGTTGCGCTGATCGCCGGCATTGCTACCGCGGCGATTTTTGTGCGCATGGCTGCGCTGCTTGCGGCGAGGAACGTCTTCGGCGCGCTCTTCGCGCTGCTCTCGACCGCGGCGTCGATCATCGCCCTTGCCTGGACCGTACTGCTGCAGGCGCGCATGCTGATGCTGGCGCGTCACGGAGCGGGATACGCAGAGCTGGCCCAGCTTCATTTCACCGCGCTGATGATGCTCGGCTGCTTCGTCTCGCTGGCGTTCCTGGCGCTGCGTCCTTACTTTTCCGTACAGGCCAGCCGTGTTCTTTCCGTGCTCGTCTTCCTTCCGTTTCCTCTCTACTGCCTGATCCTCGCGCAGGAGCTCTTCGTTTCGACGCGGCTCTCGCCGCTGCCGGCGATCTCACCCGCATCGAACGTCTTCTTCGGTGTCGTGGCCATTCTCTTCTTCGCCCTGGCGATGCATTGCGTCCGGCACCGGCACATGTTCATCGAAACGACGAACCTTCGTGAGCTGCTCGATGCGCGTATCGACCGTTCCGCGCATCCGATCGGCGGCGTAGCCTTCGATTCGTAAACACGCGAATCTCGCGAATCTCGCGAGCCGCGCATCCAAGCCGAAGCTCACGCATTCGTTCGCGTTATACTCAGCGCTTCCAAATCCATCCTCGGAGCGTTCATGCGCCTCATTCGCTTTGTAGTTCTTGCAGTCGCTGTCTGTCTTCCGCTTTCCGCATTTGCTGCTGCTCCGCTGACTGATTTCATCCAGGCGGCGCGCAATCCGAAGCTGGCAGCGGACTCCGCGAATGTCAGCAACGTTACGTGGACCGCGGGCCACATGAAGATCCATTTCACGTCAGGCTCCGCCTCGCGCGTGCTCGCGGGAAACGAAGCCATTGGGATCTATTTCAAAGGGAACGGCTCGTTCGAATACGAAACGGTCGAAGCGACGGAACTGCCGGTCGTCGATCACAACGTGAAAGCGGTCGCCCACGTGAAAATGATTGCGGACACGGCGCACGCAACGCTCAGTCAGGACTTTACCGATGTGCTGCTGCTCACCGGCGGAGTGCCGCTGCCGGAGTTGACTGGCACCGGCGGTGCGCCTCTGGCCGACGCCTTCGCGCAACACGCCGCACTCTATGGCCGGCTGGAGACAACCAGTTCGTCTCACATACTCGCCGTGCAGAAGTTTTCGTTCCCGTCATCGCAGCTCGTGTGGGCCGAATTCAGCGGTGGACGGGACAACATCGTTTATTCGCTCGACGACGTCGAGGACCACGATGAGTCACTGCTCGTCGCCAATCCATCGCGCAACTTTACGGATGACAAACGCGTCCAGCAATGGCTCTTTCTCGATGTGCTGTCCAGCCAGCCTGTCGGACATGATCACTGGACGACGCCGCGCCCGCCGTTCGCTCTAACCGCCCTCGATTACACATTCACCGGCGACGGCGACAATGCCAAAGGCGAATTCACCGAGACCATTTCCCGGCTGGCACCCAGCGAGAACGTGCTCCGGTTCTCGATGTTGAACGAGCAGATTTACCGAGCCAACTCGCCGGCTCGTACCTACCATGTGCGGGCGGTGACCGACGAGCAGGGACGCTCTCTGCCGTTCGACCATGCGGACGACGACCTCGTCGTCGCGCTCGACGGAGTGGCAGGGCAAACATTCAAACTGAAGTTCAGCATCGACGGCGATTTCCTGATTCATGGTGGTGGCGACAATGCCTGGCAGCTCTACCTCGGACAGGCCTGGTTTCCCCTTCCGCGTCAGCTTGCCGCACAGGCCTACACCGTTCACTCGGTAGTCAAAATCAGAAAACCTTTCCTCGGTCTTGCGCCCGGGGACACGATTGGACGACACGAGGAAGGCGATTTCAACGTCGTCGAGAATGTGATCGACAAGCCCGTCCAGTTCATCATGCTCGAGGGCGGCAAGTACAACCTGTACGAACAGAAGCTGGCGGGCCGGACGATCCGCGTTGCCACATATGGTCTCCGCAACGACCGCGCTTCGAAGCAGCTCAGCGACCTCGCCGCCGCGTTCATCGACTACTACGAGTTCTTCCTCGGGCCGTTTCCATGGAAGGAGTTCAACATCATTCAGGTGAATACCTACGGCTACGGACAGGCGCCACCGGCGACGATGTTCATTACCAATGAAGCGTTCAATTCGATGCTGAGCACGGCCGATGAAGAATCGATATCCGCCGATCAGTTCTTCTCACAAGGGATCAATGAACGGTTCGCGCATGAGATCGCGCATCAGTACTGGGCCTATGTCGTGCGCATGCCGAGCAGAGAAGAACAGTGGCTCACCGAGTCCTTCGCCGAATACTCCGCAGCCCTGGCTTTGAAAAAACTCCGGAACGAAAGCGTCTATAACCGCCTGGTCAATAAATGGCGATCGCAGGCGGTCACGAACGCGAAGGTTGCGCCGATTCCTTATGCCAATCGCATCGAGGGTGATCCGATGCTGACGTTTCGCGAGCGGACCGCGTTGCTTTACGACAAGGGACCCTATCTTCTTTACACGATCAACAAGGAGATCGGCGACACGCAGTTTCTGACATTCATGAAGTCCTACACGAAGTCGTTCAACTTCAAGTTCGGAACGACCAAAGACGTGGCCGGACTCCTCGGCGTCATCACGAAGAAGGACTGGAAGCCCTTTTTCGATCAATACTTCTGGGGAACCGCCATGCCAAAGTAATGTTGTCGGATTGATGGAGGATCGATGGGACTCGACGAGGGGGTTGTTCTCGCAGTCACGGCGCTGATGGCTGCTGCGGCCATCATCTGGCCGGCCGCGCGGATCTCCCGTCGCACAGGCCACTCACCGTGGTTGGCGCTTGCGGCACTGATCCCGCTGGCCAATATCGCCCTGCTGTGGTTCCTCGCGTTATCGCCATGGCAGGCGGATCAAACGGAGAATCGTGTTGCGCTTCCATCGTTGCGCTCATTCCTCGCGGTTTTTCGCTCGATGCGCGAACGGATTCAACTGATCGGGCTGCCGCCGAAACCGTGATGGAGATCCGGCCTCAAGGGGTCATCGCTGCGTTGGCTTGCAGGCTGCGCTTCGAGTGCCAGTAGAACCGTTTCACGCGGAGACGCGGAGAACGCGGAGAAAGACAACTCCGCGTCTCCGCGTGAAACGGTTTTGATTCTTGGACATGCACAGGAGATGAGACCTTTCCGCCTCTACGAATCGTAGAGAGTTTGCTTTTTTCCGAAGCAGTGCACAGATCCCGTTGCCAATTGCATCTTCGGGACGGCTAAACTTCGGGGCGGTATCCCATGTCGTTCGCTCACCTCCACCTCCACACCGAATACTCCCTCCTCGACGGTGCCAGCCGTCCCGACGAGCTGGCGAAGCGCGTCGCCAAGCTGGGCATGCCCGCCTGCGCCATCACCGACCACGGCAACATGTTCGGCGCCGTCGAGTTTTACAACGCCATGAAGAAGGAGAAGGTGAAGCCGATCATCGGCTGCGAGATGTACGTCGCCTACGGCTCCCGCTTCGACAAGGCTGGCGTCGAAGATGGCCAGGCCGACGCCGGCGCGAACAATCACCTCATCGTCCTGGCGCAGAACAACGAGGGTTACAAGAATCTCGTCAAGCTCGTCTCGGCTGGTTATACCGAAGGTTTCTACTACAAGCCGCGGATCGACAAGGAGTTGCTGCGGGAGCATCGCGAAGGGCTGATCGTTCTCTCGTCATGCCTCAAGGGTGAGGTCTCGCAGAGTCTCGCCGGCGGCAATCTGACGAAGGCGAAAGAGGCCGCCCTGCAATACAAAGACATCCTCGGCGCCGACAACTTCTTCCTCGAGATCCAGGATCACGGCATCCCCGACCAACAGAAGATCGTGCCGATGATGGCGAAGCTCGGCGAAGAAGTCGGTCTGCGCCTCGTGGCGACGAACGACTCGCACTACCTCTCGAAGGACGACGCCTTCGCGCACGAAGTCCTCCTCTGCATCGGCACCGGCAAGACCCTCGGCGACGAGAAGCGGATGAAGTTCTATAGCGACGACTTCTACGTCAAGAGTCCCGATGAGATGCGCCGTATCTTCAGCGGCTACGGCGAAGCGATCGACAACACGATGAAGATCGCCGATCGCATCGACGTCTCGCTCGACGTGAAGGGCTATCACCTCCCGAACTTTCCCGTGCCGGCTGGGAAGGATCTGGCCGGCTACTTTGCGGAGGTGGCGAGGGCGGGTTTGGCGCGGCGGCTGAAGGCGGCCGAGCCACTCTTCGCCGCGAAGAAGAAAAAGTACGAAGTGCAGGCGTACCACGACCGCCTCGAGCGCGAGATCGACATCATCCGCACGATGGGATTCCCCGGCTACTTCCTCGTCGTCTGGGACTTCATCAAGTACGCGAAAGACAACGGCATCCCGGTCGGCCCGGGCCGCGGATCAGGAGCGGGATCGCTCGTCGCCTATTCAATGGGCATCACCGATGTCGATCCGCTCGACTACGATTTGCTGTTCGAGCGATTCCTGAATCCGGAACGATTGTCGATGCCCGACATCGACATCGACTTCTGCATGAACCGGCGCGGCGAGGTGATCGAGTACGTGCGCCGCAAGTACGGAGCGGACAAGGTTGCGCAGATCATCACCTTCGGAACGATGGCCGCGAAGTCGGTCGTACGCGATGTCGGACGCGTCCTCGGACTGCCCTACGGCCTCGTCGACAAAGTGGCGAAGACGATTCCAGTCGGACCCGATGTCACGCTGCCGTCGGCGGCGAAGGACTCGCCCGCGCTCATCGAGGCGATGAAGAACGATCACGAAGTGCAACGCATCATCGAGATCGGCTCGCGCCTCGAGGGGCTCTCGCGTCACGCCGGCATGCACGCCGCCGGCGTCGTCATCACGCCCGAGCCGGTCACGAACTACGTGCCGCTCTACCGCACGAACCGCGATGAAATCGTGACGCAGTACGACATGCGCATCGTCGAGAAGATGGGCCTTCTCAAGATGGACTTTCTCGGTCTGCGCACGCTCACCGTGATCGACGACGCGATCAAGTCGGCGAAGGCGGTCGAGGGTGTGACGATCGACATCGAGACGCTGCCGCTCGACGATCCCGAAGTCTTCCGCCTTTTTCAGGACGGTCGGACGAAGGGCGTGTTCCAGTTCGAGTCCGGCGGCATGGTCGATCTCTTGCGCAAGTCGCGGCCGACCAAGTTCGAAGATCTTGCCGCGCTCAATGCGCTCTATCGTCCCGGCGCGCTCGATGCCGGCATGGTCGATGAGTTCGTTCGACGTAAGAACGGACTCTCGAAGCCGAAGTACCTCGTCCCGATCATGAAGGACATCCTGGAGGAGACGTACGGCGTCATCGTCTACCAGGAGCAGGTCATGCAGATCGCGCAGCAGGTGGCCGGCTACTCGCTTGGTCAGGCCGATCTGCTGCGCAAAGCGATGGGCAAGAAGGACGCCGCGGTCATGGCTGCGGAGCGCGACAAGTTCGTCACCGGCGCGGTGGGAAACGGGATCGACAAGAAGAAAGCGAACGATCTCTTCGACTACATCGAGCCGTTTGCGCGCTACGGTTTCAACAAGTCGCACTCGGTCGCCTACGCGCTCGTGGCCTGGCAGACCGCGTGGCTGAAGGTCCACTACCCGAGGCACTTCATGGCTGCACTGATGACGTCGGAAATGGACCGCACCGACTTCGTGGTGAAGTTCATCAACGAAGCGTCGCAGATGGGGATCAAGATTCTGCCTCCCGACATCAACGAATCGAACTACGCCTTCACGGTTGTCGGGCCGAACATCCGTTTCGGACTCGGCGCAGTCAAGGGCGTAGGCGAGAGCGCGATCGAGTCGATCCTCGAAGCGCGGCATAAGAAGGGACGATACGCGTCGCTCCTCGACTTTTGCGAGGCGGTCGATTTGCGCGCGTGCAACAAGAAGGTGATCGAGGCGCTGATCAAGTCGGGCTCCTTCGACTTTCTCGGCACCTCGCGAAAGCTGTTGTTCGAGACGCTGGAGAACACCGCGGACTCCGCGCAGCGTGCGCGAGAGGAGAAGGAGCGCGGACAGAATTCGCTGTTCGGCATGCTGAGCCCAAGTGCGGCGCCTGCGGCCACGCCGGCCAGAATTCTGGCCGCCGCCGAATGGCCCGACGACGAGAAGCTCCGCTTCGAAAAAGAAACACTCGGCTTCTACATCACCGGCCATCCGCTGAACAAATTCGCGGACGAGCTGAGCATCTTCGCCAACGCCACCACCGACACACTTCATCAACATGTTGACGAGATCGTGAACATCGGCGGCATCGTCTCCCAGATCAAGAAGTCGAAGATCAAGAAGGGCCCGAACGAAGGGAAGCTGATGGCGAAGTTCATCCTCGACGATCAGCGCGGCTCGGTCGAGGTCGTTGTCTTCTCCGACCTGTACGGCAAGTACGCCAAGTGGCTCGACAACGGGATCGCCGTCCTGCTCACCGCGGCGGTCAAAGACACGGGCGGGATGCAGGCCGGACGCAGCGCCGCGCTGCAGTCGGCGGAACAGAACGCCCAGCGCGCCGATGAGGAATATGCACACGTTTCGGGCTACGACGTCAGCGAAGACGACGTCGAGGACGATCGCGATCCGAAAGAGATCGAGGCAGAAAAGTACGGCGACCGGACGAACAACCTGGGATTGTTCGCGTCCGCGGGAGTCGCTGTTAGAGAGTCGGGAGTTGGAGAAGAGGCTGGCGTTGACGATGACGCTGATTCCGACGATGTTCGCGCCGTTGCTTCGGACGAAGACGTTGCATCTCTCGATGATGTTGCTTCTGACGATGACGGATCTCCGACTCCCGACACCCGACGAACCACACCCGCCGAAACCAATTTCGCTTCCCACGCCGCCGCCTTTCACGAAGCGCCGATCACGCCGGAGCTGAACGCGCTGGAGATCGTTCCGCTCGAAGGCATTCGCGACAAGAAGGTGAAAGAGATCGCACTCGAGGTTCCCTATCCGCGGATGAACGAAGCGACGGTGCGCCGGATTCGCGAGATCGTCGAAGAACATCAAGGAGAGGTTCCTCTCTCGATCAGCATCGTCGATCTGCCGCAGGCCCTGATCGACAACTCCCCGAAGGGCGAAGTGAAGCTGCGCGTCAATCAACATTTCCGCGTGCAGCCCGGCGCCGCACTCAGCGCGAAACTGCTCCAGGTCCACGCCACCGCCAAGTACGTCTTTTAGCGCCAACCTGCCAACTGACACCCGAACCGCGGCGGTGGTTCAGCTCCCACACCCCGACCCCCGACTCCCCACACCCTTATTGACTTCCATGCGATCCTCATTCGAAAGAGGAGGGCTCATGGCCGCAGCAACGCAGTCTTACGCAAGTCATCGCCGGTTCTACCCCCTGTTTCACTTCATCGCCATTCCGCTGCTGGTCATCAACCTGATCATCCGTGTCATCTACGCCATTCTTCATTGGGGCGCGCGGCTGGTGTGGTGGGAAGTCGTGGTGGCCGTTGCCCTCATCTGCGTCGCTCTCGCCTCGCGGACGATGGTTCTTGCCGTTCAGGATCGTCTGATCCGTCTCGAAGTTCTGCTCCGTCTGCAGAGTTGTCTTCCTGACGATCTTCGAGGACGGATCGGCGAGCTCTCCGCCAGCCAGTTGGTTGGCCTCCGCTTCTGCGGCGATGAGGCCGAACTGGCGTCGCTGACGCGCTCCATTCTGAACGGCGAGCTGAGAGGCCGCGAGGACATCAAGAAGAGCATCAAGACCTGGAAGCCCGACAACATGCGGGCGTAGCGCCGGCTTTCCAAATGGGGTCAGGTCCACTTTGGAAAGCGCCAAAATCAGCGCGTCACTTTCCAAAGTGGACCTGACCCCATTTGGAAAGTGCTACTTCACGTGCGCGTCGAACCAACCCACCAACCGGCGCGTCACGTCGCGCTGATGCTCCAGCTTCGCGAAGCGGTGCCCTTCGTCCGGGTAGACCACGAGCTGCGTTTCGACGCCGAGGGTTTTGAGGGCGTGCCAGAACTCGAATGATTGCGGCGCCGGACATTCGCCATCGCGTTCGCCGACCAGCACCAGCGTCGGCGTCTTCACATTCTTGATGAACGTGATCGGCGCGCTACGCGCATAGACCGCGGGATCGTCATACACCGACGCGCCGAAGTACGGGATCATCCAGGCGTCGATGTCGTTCTCGCCGTAGTAGCTCTGCCAGTTCGCGATGCCGGCGCCCGCAACCGCACCTTTGAATCGCTGCGTCTGGGTGACCATCCACATCGTCATGTAGCCGCCGTAGCTCCAGCCCCAGAGACCGAGGCGGTTCGTGTCGATTGGATTCGAAGTCGCGGCCGCGTCGACGCCACGCATCACATCGCGCATGTCGCCGTAGCCGAAATCTTTCACGTTTGCGCGCGTGAACGCCTCGCCGCCTCCGTAGCTCCCGCGAAAATTCGGGAAGAAGACGAAGTAGCCGTGGCGCGACAAAAGTGCGGCACGCTGATCGGGCCAGCGTGCCAGCGAGCCGCTGGCTGGACCGCCGTGAATCCAGACGATCAGCGGATACTTGTGGTCCGCCACCACATCGGAGGGAGCGATCAGCCAGCCTTGAACATCGAAGTCGTCGCTCTTCCAATGAATCGAGCGTGCTTCGCCCCAGCTTGGACGCGCGCTGCTGTTCGTTGTCGAGATCCGCTTCCACTCGCCGATGCGTCCCGTCCAGACATCAGGCGCGTTGCGGAATCCGCCGCGGATCACCGCCGACGTGATGCCGTCCGACGCGAGCGACGCGCCGATGACATCGTGGCTTGTGATGAATTCCTCGCCGTGCCAGAGCGTCTCGATCGCGCCGCTCGTCACGTCGACGCGCGCCAGCGCGGACTCGCCCGCAACGTTTTCGCCGAACGTGATCCGATCGGGCGACGTCCAGGCGATCGAGGCCACCGAGGTTTTGCGGCCCGGCGTGAGATTGCGTGCGTCGCCGCCGCTCGCAGGGATCATGATGAGATCGCCGCCGGTCTGTCCTTCGTCGCTCATTAATCCTTCGATGAAGGCGATCCACTTTCCGTCCGGCGACCAACGCGGTTGCGCGAGCTGCAACTGCGGCGTGTAGATTGGCCGCATCGTTGATGTTGCGATGTCGACGACGTGCAGCTTCGCGATCCAGTAATTGTTGTCGCCCGATCCCGGCGCGGCCATCGTCACGACATGCGTGCTGTCCGGCGACCAGTCGAAGTGATAGACATACATATCAGGCGGCGTGACGATGCGAAGTTTCTTCGTGGCCAGGTCGACGATGGCCACGCGCTGCTCGTCGATGTGCTCTTCAATCGCGCCGACGGCGCGCGACATCGCCACGAGCGGACCCGCGGCACGCTTCGCGTTCTCGATCAGGAGAAACGCGATCGATTTTCCGTCCGGCGAATATTGTGGCTCCGCGAGATAGCCCTGCACATTCGTGATGCGCACCGCTGAGCCGCCGACGCGCGTGACGAAAATCTGCCGCTGATTCTTGCCCGCATCACTGACGCTGGCGATCGACTTCGAATCGGGCGACCACGCCAGCCAATGGTCGTCACCGTCGCCCTGCAGCAGGTGAACATCCATCCCCGCGGCCGTCGCCGTCGTGATGCCGATTCTCTGCACCGACCAGGCGACGTGATGTCCGTCGGGTGAGATGGCGACCGCGTTGAATGTGCGGACGCGATCGAGATCATCGAGGAACGCGTCGTCGCGCTGTTGCCCGTGCGCGAACGACGCGGCGAGAATGAGAAAAGCGAGGGCGAATCTGCGCATAGGGGAGGGAGGATAGCAAGGTTGCATTGGGGGTCGTATCTGGAAAATTAACTTAACGGCCGGTAGCTCCTGATCCGACCGTATCTTGTGATACTCTGCCCACTCCACACGGATGCCGCGTTCCTCGCGTCGGGCTCTCGCCGCGCGTTCCGTGTCCCGTCAACTACGTCTCGAGTTCCCTGGTGCGATCTGGCATGTCACGAGCCGTGGCAATGAGCGGCGCGACATTTTCCGTGACGACGCCGACCGGCTCCACTTCGTGAATCTCCTGGCGCGCGTCGTCATCGACCGTCACTGGATCCTTCACGCCTGGGTCTTGATGTCGAATCACTACCACTTGCTCATCGAGACCCCCGAGGTTGGACTCTCGCGTGGCGTGAAATGGCTCAATCAGACGTACGCGGAGGCATTCAACGAGCGTCATGATCGCGTCGGGCATCTGTTTCAGGGACGGTTCAAAGGAATCCTGGCGGAGCGTGAAAGCCATCTGCTCGAACTGATTCGCTACATCGTGTTGAATCCCGTGCGCTGCCATGCCGTGGCATTTGCGGGCGACTATGAGTGGAGCAACTACCGGGCGACCGCGGGCTTGCAGACTGCGCCGCCCTGGCTCGAGATCGACTGGACGCTCGATCAGTTTGGGCCTGACCGCGAGAGCGCGCACGAGGCGTACCGGCAGTACGTGGCCGACGGCCGGGGTGCCTCGTACAATCCGAGGGAGCATCTGGTCGGGCAGATGTATCTCGGGAGTGCGGCGTTTTGCGATCGCATGCAGGCGCTTGTTAGCTCGAAAGAGCGCAGCCGCGAGCATCCTCGGACTCAGCGAGTTTTTGTGAGGCCGGAGCTCGATGCGATCGTGACGCGTATCGCGGAGTGTTTTGGAATCAGGGCGGAGGATCTGAGGCGCAAGTCACGCGGTCGCGCGCGAAAGACGGTCGCATTTCTCGCCGTGGACGATGGCGGGCTGACGCTGCGCGCGGTCGCGGAGTGGTTGGGGGCGACTGCGGGAGCAGCCTCGAAGATGAGAGCTGCCGCGAAGGAGTTGTGGGCGGAGGATGATGAATATCGAGTGCTGGTGGAGTCAATCCGCGCTGCGCTAAGTTAATTTTCCAGATACGACCCCCAATTCTGCCCGCAGCGTCCGAGACTGCCGAGCATCTCAGCTTGCTCTTTTCCCCCTGACCGCACTGACACCCGGAATAGCAACCCGGCTTGCCGGATTAAAAGTAGACTAAATCAGACGGTAATAAAAATATTTGTGCCGCGCCGCAAACTGTTATCATTTCCAACGTCCATGTCACCCGCCGCCCGTTGGCACGTGCTGCTGCTTCGCTAACGGATGAGCTGCCACGGTTGAAGATCACTCAAGGAATCTACCCTTTATGAGCTCGCACCGCACCGCGATTCGAAGAATGTTTCTAGTTGCCCTCGCCCTCACGCTTCCGATCGTGGCGTCCGCCGCGACTTTTGAAGTGAAGGCACTGATCGATACCGACAACAGCCGCGGTACGGGCTGCACGATGATCACTCCCGGAGGGCTCGTCAGCGGGATCGATGTCGTGCTGACGACGGCCGGAACGGTGACCGGCACTACGGGCACCGTGACCGGGGTCACGCGTCAGACGTGCTCGGGTGGCTCGCTTGGATTGCCGACGGCAGTGGATTCTGGTGGTTGGAATGTCGGCGTGTCGCCGTCGGGCGATCTCTTCATCGAGTCGCACTTCGGACTCGATCTCATCACGATGGACAACATCCGTTCGCCTCGCTTCGTCTTCACGGCGAGCTCGGGCACGCTGTCGGATGTGATCCTGACGCCGTATTCGTGGGGCGGCGGCGACATCGTCATGCTGCAGGCTGCACGCGACCGCGCCGTCGCGTCGGCACCTCCCCGCACGATTACCCTGGACGGCAATAGCAGCGACTGGGCCGGCGTTGTTCCTCTCGGCAACGGGACGCAAACCGTTCCGGCATGGCGCTTCATCAGCGCCTCAGCGTACGCGGGATCGCATGATCTCTTCTTCGCGTACGCGATTCACACCAACCCCGCTGCGCCGACGGCCATCGACGATCACTACGCCCTCGGCACCCTCGGCGGCACGCTAACCGTAGCGACGCTCGGCGTTCAGAACAACGACATCGCGAACTTCCAGCCGATCACGTCAGTCAAGACCGACAACCCGCAGCACGGCAGCGTGACGCTTGCCGGCGACGGCGGCTTCACCTACGTTCACGACGGATCGCTCGCCAATCAGGATCAATTCCACTACGTCCTCAACCCAACGACGCTGCCGTCGAACATCGCTACGGTGACGATCGACCTGCCGGGCTCGCGCACGTACGCATTCACGAGCGCCAACAACACGACGTTCGTCGCAGGGCAGTTCAACTCGTTCCAGGTAGTCGTCACCGGCAAGCCGACTCCGGCGCTGACCGAGGAAGGCAATCTGCCGGCGGGGGTTTCGTTTGCTGACAATGGGAACGGAACCGGAACTCTGTCGGGGACGCCGGGGCCGAACACCAGCGGTACGTATGACATCGTCTTCCACGCCGACAAGAACAAGCCGCATCACATCTCGCAGAGCTTTACGCTGACGGTCGTGTGCCCTGGCATCACGGTCACGAACCCGTCGGTGACCACCGGAACGGCCGGCACGGCATTCAGCCAGACGTTCACGCAGTCGGGCGGACAACTCCCGGTCACATTCGTGCTCAACTCCGGCACTCTGCCGACCGGACTCTCGCTCTCGACTTCCGGAGTGCTCTCGGGCACGCCGACGCAGAGTGGAACATTCCCCATCACGGTGAAGGTGACCGACAACGCCGGCTGCATGGCCGTCGGCAACACGTACAACCTGGTCATCAACTGTCACACGGTGACGGTCACGAACCCGGGAACGTCGACCGGCACGGCCAACGTTGCATTCAGCCAGACGTTCACGCAGAGCGGCGCGGTCAGCGGTGCGACGTTTACGATCAATAGCGGAACGCTGCCTGCGGGACTGGCGCTCAACTCCTCGAGCGGCGTCCTTTCTGGAACTCCGACGCAAACCGGCTCGTTCCCGATCACGGTCCGCGTTACCGACGGTCAGGGATGCGTCGGTGTCGGCCCAACCTACAATCTGAGCATCGGCTGCCAGACGATCACCGTCACGAATCCGGCCACGAACAACGCCGCGATCAACGTTGCCTTCAGCCAGACATTCACGGCCGGGAACACGATCGGAGCGGTCACGTTTACGCTCAACAGCGGCACGCTGCCGAGCGGTCTCACGCTGTCGGCTGCTGGGGTTCTCTCCGGTTCTCCGACGCAGACCGGCTCGTTCCCGATTACCGTCAAAGCGACGGATGCGAACGGTTGCTTCGCGGTCGGTGGCACATACACGCTGACCGTGTGGGCACCGCCGGTGGCGAACGCAGATTCCTACATCGTCACATCGGTCCCGGCACCGGGCGTTCTCGGCAACGACACAACGAACGGCGCCCCGATCGTCAGCTACGGTATCAACGGAACCGAGCAGACCACGATCGGCAGCTCGACGCCGACCTCGCAGGGCGGAACGGTTGTTCTGAACGCCGACGGCAGCCTGACTTACACGCCGGCCGGTGGCTTCACCGGAACCGACACGTTCAAGTACAAGCTCACGAACTTTGCCGGCAGCTCGACGGCGACGGTGTCGATGCAGGTCAATGTCGCGCCGGTCAACACGGTCCCTGGCGCGCAATCGACGAATGAAGACACGCCGCTTGTGTTCTCGACCGGGAACAGCAATGCAATCTCGATCAGCGACGCCGACGCCGGCACGAGCAACGTGCAGGTCGCGCTCACGGTGACGAACGGCATCGTGACGCTCTCCGGGACCTCAGGCTTAAGCATCACCGGCGGCGCGAATGGAACCAACACAGTAACGGTGCAAGGGACGATCGCGAACATCAACGCGGCACTCAATGGCATGAGCTTCACGCCGAGCCTCAACTACAACGGCGCAGCCTCGCTGCAGATCGTGACCAATGACCTCGGCAACACCGGCTCGGGCGGAGCGAAGAGCGATACCGACAGCGTCGCCATCACCGTCAATGCCGTGAACGACCCGCCGGTGCTGACAGCGGGCGGAACGCTTTCGTACACAGAGAACGGCGCGGCGGCAGTCGTCGACGCTACGGTTACCGTCAGCGATGTCGACAACGCGAACCTCGCCAGCGCGACGGTTCAGATCACCGGCAACTATCAGAACGGCGCCGATGTCCTCTCGTTCGTCAACACAGTGAACATCACCGGCGTCTTCAACGCAGGAACGGGAACACTGACTCTGACCGGCAGCGACACGCTGGCCAACTACCAGACGGCGCTGCGCAATGTGAAGTACGCGAACACGAGCGACAATCCGTCGACCGCGGCGCGGACAGTGACGTGGATCGGAAACGACGGAACCTCCGGCAGCACGCCGGTGACTTCGACGATCAACGTCACGGCCGTCAACGATGCACCGGTTGTGACCGCGGGCGGCACGCTCTCGTACACGGAGAACCAGGCGGCAACGGCGATTGATGGTGCGATCACAGTCACGGACCCCGACAGCGCGAACCTCATCAGCGCCACGGCCCAGATCACAAGCAATTACGTCAATGGCGAGGACATCCTCTCGTTCGTGAACACGGGCACGATCAGCGGATCGTTCGATTCGCTGACCGGCAAGCTGACTCTGACCGGCAGCGACACGGTCGCCAACTACCAGACCGCGCTGCGCAACGTGCTGTACAACAACACGAGCGAGAATCCGTCAGCGTCGGCTCGCACAGTGACCTGGCAGGTCAACGACGGCGCAGGCGCGAACAACCTTTCAAACACGCCGACGTCGACGATCAACGTCACGCCTGTCAACGACGCACCGGTCGTCACGGCGGGACATACGTCTGGCTACACCGAGAACGGCGCACCGATCACTCTCGAGCCTGCGCTGACCATCACCGATCCTGACTCGACCAACGGCCAGTCTGCACTCGTGACGGTGTCCGGGAACGCGGACCTCGGCAACGACGTGCTTGCCTGCCCGGCCTGCGCAGGACTCGGAATCACTGCAGTCTTCACCTCCGGTTCAGGCAACCTCGCTCTCACCGGCGCGACCACGCTCGCGAACTATCAGACCGCGCTTCGCAGCGTTACTTTCTCCAGCACCAGCGAAAACCCGAGGGCAGCGCAACGCTTCATCGACTGGTTCGTCACCGACAGCGGCGGCGCCCAGAATGCCGACACCACGGCCAATGATTCGTACATCAACATCACCCGCGTCAACGACGCGCCGGTCAACACGGTTCCTGTTGCGCAGTCGACGAATGAAGACACCGCCAAGGTCTTCTCGTCCGGCAACAGCAACGCGATCTCGGTTGCCGACGTCGACTCCTCCGGCCTTGCCGAACAAGTACAGCTCAATGCCACGAACGGCACGGTGACACTGAGCACGTTGACGAATCTCACAGTGACTGCCGGAGCGAACGGCAGCGCGACCGTCACCGTTCAAGGTCTCATCGCCGACCTCAACGCCGCACTCAATGGCCTCTCGTTCCTGCCGTCGCCAGACTTCAACGGCAGCGCCTCGCTGCAGATCGTGACGAACGATCTAGGCAACACCGGCACGCCTGGCCCGTTGAGCGACACCGACTCGGTTGCGATCACCGTCAACGCGGTCAACGATCCGCCGGTGGTCACCGCGGGCGGAACGCTCAGCTACACCGAGAATCAGGCCGCCACGGCCATCGACACGGGCCTCACCATCACCGACGTCGACAGCGCGAACCTCACCGGCGCGACCGTGACGATCAGCGGCAACTTCAATAGCGCGCAGGACGTGCTCGCGTTCACCAACATCGGCTCCATTACCTTCGTCTCGTACACCGGCGGTGTGCTGACGATCACCGGCACGGACACCGTGGGCAACTATCAAGCGGCGCTACGCACGGTGACGTACCAGAACACGTCCGATAATCCGACCGCGGCGAACCGCACCATCACCTGGATCGTCAACGACGGTACGGATCCGAGCGTCGCCAAGACCAGCACAGTGCAGGTCACGGCAGTCAACGACGCGCCGGTGGCAGTCAACGATGGACCGGGCGGTTCGTATCAGGTGCTCAGCGGCGCGACCGTCACAGTGGTCGCACCCGGAGTGCTCAGCAACGACACCGACGCCGAGCTCTCGGCGCTCACCGTCTCCTCGGTCACCGGCACGGGCGCTCCGCAAGCGGTAGGCGGAACCTCAGGCACAGCCACCACCCTGCACGGCAGCGTGACCATGTTCGCCGATGGCCACTTCACCTACACGCACAACAACGATGCGGCCACGTCCGACTCGTTCACCTACACCGCCAACGATGGCGCGCTCGACTCGAACAACGCGACCGTCACGATCACCATCATCCACAATCAGCGCCCGGTCGGTGTGAATGACAGCTACACGGTCACGGAAGGCTTGAGCAACGTCACGCCGAACTCGACTCTCGTGGCCAATAGCGTTCTGGCGAACGACACCGACGCGGAGAACGATCCGAAGACTGCGGTACTGGTCAGCGGTCCGTTGCACGCAGCGGCCAGCTCGTTCACGCTCAATTCAAACGGCACCTTTACCTACACGCACGACGGCACCGACACCGGAAACGACTCGTTCACCTACACGCCGAATGACGCCATCGGCGCGGGGAACGTCACCACGGTCACCATCAATGTCACGCCGGTCAACGATCCCCCGGTCATCACGTCGGCGAACACCGCGAACGTACCCGAGAACACGACGGCTGTCCTGACCGTGACGAGCACCGACGAGGAAAGCAACACGGTGACCTATTCGATCACCGGCGGGGCCGACCAACTCAAGTTCTCGATTGTGAGCGGCAGCGGCGCCCTGTCCTTTATTACTCCTCCTAACTTCGAAGCACCCACGGACAGCGGCGCGAACAATGTTTATGACGTTCAGGTGACCGCGAATGACGGCACGAACAATACGCCCCAGAACATCGCCGTGACCGTTACCAACGTCGACGAGGCGCCAGTCTTCACATCGAGCGCGACGCCCAGCGTTCCCGAGAACACCACGGCCGTCATCACTGTCAACGCTACCGACCCGGAGGCTGCGGCGGTGACGTATGCCATTACCGGCGGCGCCGATCAGCTCAAGTTCTCCATCAACACCAGCAGCGGAGCGCTCACATTCAACGTCGCGCCGAACTTCGAAGCACCCACCGACGCCGATGCCAACAACATCTATCTCGTGCAGGTAACCGCCACCGATCAGACCGCGCATAGCGGCGTGCAGTCGCTCTCGGTCACGGTGACCAACGCCAACGATCCACCGGTCATCACCTCGGCGAATACCGCCAGCGTCTTCGAGAACTCGACAGCCGTTCTCACGGTCACCAGCACCGATCAGGACGCGAATACCGTGACCTACTCGGTCACCGGCGGGCTCGATCAGTCGAAGTTCTCGATCGTCAGCGGCGCGCTGTCATTCATCACACCGCCGAACTTCGAGGCTCCCACCGATTCCAACGCCGACAACCAGTACATCGTTCAGGTGACGGCCAACGACGGCGCGGGCGGGACCACCAATCAAACCATCACCGTCACCGTAAATAACGTCGACGAAGCGCCGGTGTTCAGCTCAACGGCTACGCCGAGCGTTCCTGAGAACTCCACACCTGTGGGAACAGTTACCGCCGCGGATCCGGAAGGCACCACGGTCAAGTACACGCTGACCGGCGGCGCGGACCAGCTCAAGTTCTCTCTCGATACGAACACCGGCGCGCTGGCCTTCATCACGCCTCCGAACTTCGAGAGTCCCACCGATGCCGGCACGAACAACGTGTACGACGTCCAGGTGACGGCGCAAGACCAGAACGGCACCGGCCTGACCTCGGTCCAGAACATCGCGGTCACCGTGACGAACGTCAACGAGGCGCCGTCGTTCACGTCGACGAACACGAATTCGATTCCGGAGAACACGACCGCTGCCAAGACCGTGACGGCCAGCGATCCCGACACGGTCCCTGCTTTCAATACGCTGACGTACTCGATCGTAACCGTCGCCGGCGAAGACTCGGCCAAGTTCAGCATCGGCTCATCGAGTGGCGCGCTGACGTTCAATGTGGCGCCGAACTTCGAATCGCCAAACGATGTTGGCGGCACTCCCGGCGACAACATCTATGTCGTCACCGTTCAGGTCTCGGACACCACGAACACGGTCCAGCAGACCATCAGCATCACCGTCACCGACGTGAACGAAGCGCCGACGGCAAACATCGACTCCTACACCGCTCTCTCCAACACCACCATGCTGATCGGGACCCTGACGCCGCCGGGAACGACCGTCGCAGCGACGGGCGACGTGACCACGGTGATACGCACGAGCGGCGTGATCGGCAACGACACCGATCCTGACGGGCCAGCCTCCGGCTTTGCCAACTTGAGCGTCAGCAGCTACACCGGCAACGCCGGCACGGTTGCAGCGGGTGTGGCAACCACCACCACTCACGGAACGATCACAGTCTCTTCCGACGGCTCGATCCTCTACACACCAGCTCCCGGCAACACTCTGGATGACACCTTCACATACAACCTGACCGATGGCACGAACACCGTCGGCCCCACCACCGTCACCATCCATATCGCCACGCCTCGGATTTGGTACGTGAGGGACAACACGACGACCGCCGGCACCGCTGGCACGTCAGCCGATCCGTTCAAGACGGTGGCTGCCCTCAACGCAACGACGTTCGCTGCGAACGACATCATCTACATCATGACTGGCTCGCTCACGGGCGGGACGCGGCTTCCCGTTCCGGCACCGATCACGCTCAACCAGAACAACATGAAGATCTGGGGTCAGGGCGTCGCGCTCCAGCTCACTGTAAATACTCACGTTCTCAATCTGATCAGCGCCGGCACGGCACCGAACGTTGGCGTGACCGGCGCCGGTACAGACAGCATCGACGTCACCAACGCTACGACGACCGAGGTGAAGGGACTCAATGTTCAGGCAGGGGCGAACGCGATCAGCGTGACATCGACAGCCACGAACAGCGTCGGGGCAACGATCGCCAACACGACGATTAGCGGCGCCACCGGCATCGGTATCGCGCTGACTGCTGGCGGAAGCGGAGCGTCGGCGATCGATGTACAGGGCATTTCGATCACATCGACCGGCAATGGATTTGCCGCAACGCGCACCGCCGGCACGATGAGCATCGTCTTCTCCACCAACACCGTGAGCTCCGGTGCAACCGGTGTGAGTATCACCGGCGGCGCGGTCGCTTCTTCGACGATTACCGGCTTCCTGAGCAACAACATCTCCGGAAACACTGTCGGTACCGGCATCAACATCCAGAACGTCACCTTCGATGGCGTGGGAGCGGGTAGCCCCTTCACCGTAGTCGACTTCGGCAACACGCTGGTCGGCGATTCCGGCAACAGCGTTGGCGGCTCCGGCATCATCCTCGGGACGTCCGGGAACCCGGTGCAGGGCTTTGTGAACTTCTCGAACGGGCTGAGTGTCTACGCGGCCGGTGGTTCAGGTCTGGCCGTAACGGGCACGGGTGCGTGGAACGACACAGCAGCGACCGGCACGAGGGTCGATGCCAACAGCGGCACGCGCGTCATTTCGGCCGTGGGCGGACCGGCGGTTAGCCTCGATACCCTTTCCGGCAATGTGCAGATCACCACGATCACCAGCAGCGGCAGCCCGTCTAACGGCGTCAACCTGACGTCGTTCTCGAATAGCACGAACCCAGGCACGACCTCGACGTTCTCGGCGGGCTCGGGCTCGTCGATCACCACTGCCACTGGCAATGACTTCAACATCACCGCCGGCAACGCCAATGTGACCTACGACGGCACGATCAGCGACAACTCCGGCCGGCCGGTCTCGATCGCGAACGCCACGGGCGGAACGAAGTCGTTCACCGGCGCGATCACGAACAACGGCGGCACGGGAATCTCGCTCACCAGCAACGGTGGCACGACGATGAACTTCTCCGGCAATCTGACTCTCTCGACAGGATCGAGCACCGCCTTCAACGCCACCGGCGGCGGTACTGTGACGGCTACGAACACGGCCAGCACGATCGTGACCACGACCGGCACAGGGGTCAACATCAACAGCACCACGATCGGCGGGACCGGCGTCAAGTTCCTGAGCATCAACGTCAGCGGCGCGGCCAACGGCATCAATCTCAACACCACGGGTGCGGGCCCCTTCACCGTCATTGGCGACGGTACTGCGTCCAACAACGGCTCCGGTGGCACGATCCAGAACACGACGGCTGAGGGCATTTTCACCAGCAGTACAGGAACGATCAGCCTAAGCCACATGAATGTCTCGAACAGCGGAACCAAGGGCATCAGCGTGACGGGATCGACGGGCTTTACGCTTGACCGCTCCAACGTCACCGATAACGCCGGTGTCGCGACCCATAACGGCGTCCACCTGATCAACAACACCGGTACGATTGCGTTCACGGATGACGTGGTCGATTCCGCGCCGGACAATCAGGTCAACATCGACAATTTCAACACGAACCTCACCGCAATCAACGCGAGCAACTCAACCTTCAAGTGCACAGCCGGCAACATCTGTCAGCCGTCGGGCGGCACCGGCGCGGATGGCTTCCTCGTGCAGATTCGCGGGACCTCGGTGCTCACGTCGGCGAACGTGACGGGATGCACCATGACCGGCAATCGCTCAACCGGCATTCAGGTGAGTGCAACCGACAGCGCGACGATCGGCTCATCGAGTGGCGGCGCGATCACCGCGCCGGCAGCGAGCCACAGCTTCGTCATTCAGTCGTGCACGATCAACAATAACAACGCCGGTATCGATATGGATCAAACCCAGCATTCGAACCATGCGTTCGAGCTCCTGAACAACACCATGAGCTTCCACAAGTCCTCCTCCATCAATGCGTTCGGCGCAGCCGGGGTAGGCTTTAGTGGCTCGATCACCGGATATATCAACGGCAATCAGATCGGTATTCAGGGCACCAAGGACTCTGGCTCTACCTCGAATGGCGCCGGCGTCCGCATGGTGGTCCAAGGCGATTCCACCCAAGGCTACTTCACGGTCGACAACAATCAGATCCGCGAGGTGCCGAACTCCGACGTGATCATCGCGTTCAGTCAGAACGGCGCAACGCCAAACACGGGTAGCACTCAACCGGCGCGTCGCTTCAAGATCACCAACAACACTCTTCCGCAGCCGAGCGGTACGAATCAGAGTCTCGGTTGCGGCGCCGGCGTGCCGTGCGGAGCCGCTGATGGTGTCATCTGGGTTTATGCAGACGAAAACAACACGAACTGCGCATTGGTCACCGGTAACAACGTGTATGACGCGACGACGATGAACGGCTCGTGGGACATTCTCCTTTCCGCACGAACCGGACCGCCGGCCGGAGCGACAATCACCATACAGACCGGAGCGAACGGAAACTCGGCAGCCGCAATCGCGTTCCTCAACCTTAACAACACTCTGAACGGCGCGAACAAGAGCCACGATGAGAGTGGAACCGTAACTGCCGTGACCAGTTGCGGCAGCTTCCCTCCCTGATCCTCGTCTCCTCCAGTGAGGTTCCCGTCCTATGGCGGGAACCTCACAAATTGTTAAGACGCAAAAGAGTCGTTCCGTCTGCTAGAATTCGCCTCGGGTCCGATCCAGTCCTTCCTTTTTCATCGTCTCGCGCACCGCAATGCGCAAGTATTGTCCAGTCGTCCGGCCAATTTCGACAACGAGCTACTAGGAGGTAGAGATGGCAGAACCATTCCTCAGTGAGATCCGGATCATGAGTTTCGGCTTCCCGCCCAAAGGTTGGGCACTCTGTGACGGGCAGCTCCTGCCCATCAATCAAAACCAGGCGCTTTTCTCGCTCCTGGGCACTACGTACGGCGGGGATGGAAGGGTCAATTTCGGCCTTCCGAACTTGCAGGGTAGAACACCCATACACATGGGCGGCAGTCATACGCTGGGAGAGCGCGGAGGGGAACAGGGCCATACCCTTTCCATCTCCGAGATCCCAACGCATACTCATAGCCTCAATGCCACCTCGGTCAACGGCGACCTCATCATCGCTTCCACCAATCAACTCGCAGGCAGCCCCTCACAGCTCTATCAACCTCCCGACAACAATCTTGCTGCGTTGAACGCCGGATCAATCGCCAATGTCGGCGGTAGCCAGGCACACTTGAACATGCAGCCGTTCCTGGTGCTCAACTTCTCAATCGCCCTTCAGGGCATTTTCCCGAGTCAGACCTAGAAAGGAGGACGAAGACAATGGCACAACCTTACGTTGGAGAGATCCGCATGTTCGCCGGCAACTTCGCTCCCGCGGGATGGATGTTCTGCGAAGGGCAGTTGCTTCCCATCTCCGAGTACGAAACGCTGTTCAATCTCATCGGCACGACCTATGGCGGCGACGGCCAGAGCACGTTTGCTCTACCCGATCAGCGGGGCCGGATTCCTATGCACTTCGGGAACGGCTTTACGCTGGCGGAGACAGGCGGCGCGGAAACGATCACGCTGACCGTCAGCCAGATCCCCGCACACTCTCACCCGCTGCTCGGCACAACCACGGTCGCCACCTCACCGAACGCTTCGGCGAACGTTCTAGCGCAGGCGTCGTTGTTTTTTCCCTACATCAACGTAGCTCCATCATTGGCGATGGCTCCTTCCGTCAGCTCGGTGGGCGGCAGTCAGCCTCACAACAACTTCCAGCCGTATCTCTGCGTGGACTTCATCATTTCACTGTTCGGGATCTTCCCGAGCCAGACCTAGGGAGGAGAGACAACCATGGATCCATTCGTAGCTGAAATCCGCATCTTCCCATTCAACTTCGCTCCGAAAGGGTGGGCTTTTTGCGACGGCCAGATTCTGCCGCTTTCGCAGAACACCGCGCTCTTCTCGCTCCTCGGCACGACCTACGGCGGCGACGGTAAGTCGAACTTCGCTCTCCCCAACATGCAGGGCAACGCGCCGATGCACCCGGGGCAGGGGCCGGGCCTGTCACTCCACGATCTGGGGGAGACCGGCGGCAGCGAGACCGTGAGTCTGCTCGAGTCGGAGATCCCATCGCATTCGCACAGTCTGATGGCGTCTACCAGCACTTCGACGAAATCGACGCCTGCCGGCAACTCGTTGACGCGTATCGGAACCGGCGGCACGCCGTACAAAGCGGCTGGAAGCGCGCAGGTGACGATGGCAGACAACTCCCTGGCGCCGGCCGGCGGCGATCAACCCCACAACAACATGCAGCCGTACCTCACCCTCAGCTTCTGCATCGCGCTGCAGGGCGTCTATCCGCCGCGCACGTAACCACATCGCATTCGCATTCCCCGGAGAGCCGCACGCATCGCCGTGCGGCTCTCTCGTTTTGACCACTATCCGGCACTTTCCAAATGGGGTCAGGTCCACTTTGGAAAGTGACAATTTCTTGCTACCGCTCTCGAATCACGATGTCCTGTCACTTTCCGGACACGTAATGGGGGTCAGGTCTGAAGTATGAAGTGACGGATACGCAGCTTATCGGTATTGCCGCAATCCTGATCCGTCACTTCATACTTCAGACCTGCCCCCGGCTTCCTCATTCGAAGAGCCGAGTCTCTGCTTCGAGCACGAGCGCTGCGAATTCTGAATCGCTCGTCACCCGCTGCTCGTTTGTGCCGATGATGTAAAGGACGCCGTTCGCTGAGATGTCCAGCGCGCGTGCGGTATCGGTGCGCGGCGCCTGGGTGTGGCGGCCGGCGAGTAGCGCAAAGAGAGCGCGCGCGTCTGAGCCAGACGGAGGAGGCCAATATCGAACAAGCCCCATATCCTCAACCACCTTCCTCACCATCCCCAGCGTCGTCGCACGAAACTCTCGTTGCTCGCGCGGATGCTCCTCGCTGCATTTCCGCGCGCGCACTCTCGCCTCAACCTCGCGTAGAAAATCTTTTCCGCCGAGGAACATCCCCGCCACGAGGTTCTCCCACGGCGACACGTCGCGCCCGATTCCACCCGCAACGAAGTCGCGATAGCCATGCATCGCCTGATTCCAGTCGCCGGCATTGAATGCATCGAGGATCGGACCGTGATCGAGCCAGTGCGGAGCCGCGGCAAGTCCCGCCGTCGCGCGATAGCTGCTCCATCGCCATTCGCCCGGCGTCTCCGCCATTCCGGCGCGGACGGGATTGAGCACGATGTAACGCGAGAGCGAAAGGAGATACGTTTCGCTGTCGACGAGTTGTCCGCCGAAGCGGCCCTGGAAGAGATGTCCTGCGCGGCGATAGCGGTCATTGAAATATCTCGCGTAGTCACCATCGAGATCTTTCATACCGCGCGACAGATTCATGTGCGGCGTGCGGAAGAACAGATGATAGTGATTCGTCATCAGCGCGTACGCGCGCAGTTGCCAGCGGTAGTCGTCGATCACTTTCTCCACGAGATGTAGAAAGTGAATGCGATCGAGATCATCACCGTAGATCGACCGCTGTTCGACGCCGCGGTTCGTGACGTGCCACACCGCTCCCGGAAATTCGAGTCGTAGAGGACGAGCCATAGCGCGTCGGAGTGGAGCAATTCCGTGTGAGCCGAGGACCGGTCTCGCGTAGGGGAGTGAAGTATAGCTTTCAAAATGCGGTCAGGTCCACTTTTGAAAGTGAAAAGGATGTAGCGCCAGACGCAGCAGCACGATCACTTTCAAAGTGGACCTCACCCCATTTTGAAAGCGCTACACAAAATAATCGACAACGCCTTCCATTTTCGTTATTGTTCACGCATTCCAAAGTCGTAGGTTTCGTTCCATCCAAAATCGTTTCCGAAGCCGGGTTCCCGAGCGCCGCTTCGCAATGAGCTGCGCTCCAACAACAAGGGGAGTGTCGTCATGGGTCGATTTGCTCGCATCCTGTTGCCTCTTATCGTGGTCAGTTCGTTTGCGTTTGCGCTACCCGCGCTCGCCGCGAACGTAACCGTCAACGGCACCACGAACTTCAGCTCTCTCGACGGTTCTGTCGACGATCAGGATCACGTTGTCAACGGTGTCTTCACCGTCAACGGCGACCTGACTGTCAACGGCACCATCAACTGCAACGATGACAGTCCGGGCAACACGTCGGCCTGCTCGATGCGATTTGCCGTCAGCGGCAACGTCGTGCTCAACGCCGGCAGCGGGCTCTACGCCGAGAACCGCCACGGCAGCGGATCGGGCGGCAACATCACCATCGACGCCGGCGGCAGCTTCGTCGTTCACGGCCCGGCATCGACCTTCGCCGGCGCTGTGATCTCGAGTGCCGCGCTCCAAGCGTCGACCGGCAACGGCGGCGCGATCGCCATCACCAGCGGCGGTCCGGCCACATTCGACGCGGGCACCGTCGTCAACTCAGGCAGCAAAGGCAACAACGCCGGCAGTATCAACATCACCTCAGGCGGAAGCATCGCGCTGTCCGGCCTCGTCGCCGCGGGTCCAACTTCCACGCTCCTCGCCACGCGCCAGAGCGGCGTGATTCTCGACGGCGGCGTCAGTCATCAGCACGGCGGCTCGATCCGCATCCAGTCGACCTCTGTTTTTGAACCATCCATTCAGATCAACTCCACCGCCACGATCGCGTCGCAAGGTGAGTCGGATGTCGCCGGCCCCGTTTCCGTCGAAGGCTGTGGCGTCATCATCCGCGGTCTCGTCGCCTCGAACATCAATGGTGACGGCGCCACGCGCGTCGTCGTCCGTTCCGGCAAGGGCATCACGATCGACGCGCAGGACCTCGGCGTGATCGCATCCGGAGCGCGGCAGGGCCACATCCGCGCCGACGCCACGAATGGCAGTGCGGCGACGAAGAGCGTCGATCTTTTCGCTGCCGATGCGATCCAGATCAACGGACCCGATCCCGCGCTGGGAACGGTGTACACCGTTACGAGTACACCTGGTACCGGCGATAAAAGTGTTGCCGGAGGAACGATCCGCGCCATCTCGCTGCGCGGTTCTGCAGGCGGATCAGGGCGCGTCTTCATGGCCGGCCGCAACAACGACTCGAACGCAGGCGGATCGATCAGCGTCTCCAGCAAAGACACGGTCAATCTCGATCATGCCTGGCTTGAGGCCGTTGGCGATTTCTCCAAACTGACCAAGTCCGCAAAGGGCGGCAGCATCGCCGTCCGGTCCTATTCCGGCAACGTCAACTGGAACCTCGGTATGGGTGATGTTCGCCCCGTCGGCTCCGCAGCTTCCGGCGTTGCAGCACAGGGGACGATCTCACTGACTGCCTGCGGCACGGTCGCCGCTTCCGGCACGACCTTCCCATCGAATGGACCGATCGCCGGCGTCTTCCCGACGATCACGAACGGTTCCTGCTCGACGCCCGCGCCGTCGCTGCCGGCTGGTGAGCCGGCGCTGCCGGTCTGCTGCAACGTCATTACCGTCATCAATCCTGCGGTGACGAGCGGCCCGGCCGGATCTCCCTTCAGTCAGACCTTCACACAAGTCGGCGCGATCGGAACCGCGACGTTCTCGATCGCCACCGGCACGCTTCCGAGCGGACTCACACTCGCTCCGAACGGAACCCTCTCTGGCACGCCGACGCAGACGGGCAGCTTCCCTATCACGGTCAGGGTCACTGACTCGCAGGGCTGCACTGGCGTAGGGCCGACCTACCCTCTGCAGATCACCTGTCCGACGATCACGGTCACGAATCCCGCGGTCAATACCGGCGTCGCCGGTGTGCCCTTCAGCCAGACGTTCACGCAAAGCGGTGGGGTAGGGGCGACAACGTTCTCGCTCGGAAGCGGAACGCTACCTGCCGGACTGACGCTCGCGGCGAATGGAGTGCTCTCCGGTACGCCGACGCAGACGGGAAGCTTCCCGATCACGGTCAAGGCCACGGATTCGAATGGATGCACCGGCACGGGTCCGACGTATACGCTGACCATCACCTGCCAGACGATCACCGTGACGAATCCGTCGACGTCATCAGGCGTTGCCGGATCGCCATTCAGCGCGACATTCACGCAGAGCGGCGGCATCGGCGCAACGACGTTCTCGCTGGCCAGCGGTACGCTGCCGGCGGGACTTACGCTCGCTTCGAACGGAACGCTGTCGGGTACGCCGACGCAAACCGGCAGCTTCACAATTACGGTCAAGGCCACCGACTCGAACGGATGCAGCGGCACTGGCGCTCCCTACACATTAACGATTACCTGCCAGACCATCACCGTCACCAATCCGTCGGTGAACAGCGGCGTCGCCGGCTCTGCGTTCAGTCAGACGTTCACGCAAAGCGGCGGCATCGGTACGACGACGTTCTCGCTCGCCAGCGGGACGCTTCCGGCCGGGTTGACACTCGCTGCGAACGGCACGCTTTCGGGTACGCCGACGCAGACCGGCTCGTTCACGATCACCGTCAAAGCGACCGATTCGAATGGATGCAACGGCACCGGTCCAAGCTACACGTTGACGATCTCCTGCCAGACGATCATCGTCAACAATCCGGCTGTCAGCACCGGCGTGGCCGGCTCGCCGTTCAGCCAGACCTTCACGCAGAGCGGCGGCATTGGCGCGACGACGTTTACGCTCGCCAGCGGCACGCTTCCGTCCGGCCTCACCCTGGCCGCGAACGGAACGCTCTCCGGTACGCCGACGGTCGTCGGCACGTTCCCGATCACGGTCACCGCGACCGACGCGAACGGCTGCAGCGGCACCGGCCCGACCTACAACCTCGTCATCAGTTGCCAGACCATTACCGTCACGCCGCCGGCAGTGAATAGCGGCGTGGCCGGGTCGCCGTTCAGCCAGACGTTCACGCAGAGCGGCGCGATCGGAACCGCCAACTTCGCGGTGACAGCGGGCACCCTTCCCTCCGGTCTCTCATTGGCAGCGAACGGCGTGCTCTCCGGTACGCCACTGCAGACCGGAACCTTCACGATCACCGTGACGGTCACCGACTCGAACGGCTGCACCGGCTCGGCAAACTACACGCTGACGATCACCTGCCAGACGATCACCGTCACGAATCCCGCCGTGAGCAGCGGCACTGCCGGCGCAGCCTTCAGCCAGACGTTCACGCAGAGCGGGGCCATCGGCGGCGCGACGTTCTCGCTCGCCAGCGGATCGCTACCGGCAGGCTTGAGCCTTTCCGCCTCCGGCGTTCTCTCCGGCACACCGACGCAGACCGGATCGTTCCCGATCACCGTCGCCGTGACGGACGCGAATGGTTGCAGCGGCGTCGGACCAACGTACAACCTGACCATCGGCTGCCAGACCATCACCGTCACGAATCCTTCGGTGAGCGTCGGCGTCGTTGGCCAGGCGTTCAGCCAGTCGTTCTCGCAGAGTGGCGCGATCGGTGGCGCGACCTTCTCTCTCGCCAGCGGCACGCTCCCCTCGGGTCTCACTCTTTCCGCGAGCGGCGTCCTCTCCGGCGTCCCGATGCAGACCGGCACGTTCCCGATCACCGTCACTGTGACCGACGGCAACGGCTGCAGCGGCACCGGCCCGGTCTACAACCTCATCATCAATTGTCAGACGATCACCGTCGCCGCTCCGGCGAACCTGACCGGGACGGTTGGTGTTGCCTACAGCGAACAGTTCACACAGAGCGGCGGCATCGGCGCGGTGACCTTCACGCTCAGCGGCACGCTCCCGGCGGGCCTGAGTTTCGCGTCTGACGGCACGCTCTCCGGCACCCCGACGCAGGGCGGCTCGTTCCCGATCACGGTCACGGCCACCGATTCCAACGGCTGCACCGGCTCCGTCAGCGTCACGCTCACGATCGGTTGCCAGACCATCACGGTCACGAACCCTGGCGTGTCGAGCGGCACCGCGGGAACGCCGTTCAGTCAGACCTTCACGCAGAGCGGCGCCAACGGTACCGCGACGTTCTCACTCGCCAGCGGAACGCTGCCCTCGGGCCTGACGCTCTCGTCCTCCGGCGTGTTGTCGGGTACGCCGAGCCAGACCGGTTCGTTCCCGATCACTGTCAAAGTGACCGACTCGAATGGCTGCACCGGCACCGGCCCGACGTACAACCTCGTGATCAGCTGTCAGGTCATCACGGTCACGAATCCCGCCGTCACGAACGGCACGGTCGGCACCGCGTTCAGCCAGACGTTCACGCAGAGCGGCGCGATCGGTACCGCGACGTTCACGACTTCCAGCACGCTTCCGACCGGCCTTTCGCTCTCCTCCTCGGGCGTCCTCTCCGGTACTCCGACGCAGTCCGGCACATTCAACATCGTTGTGACGGTCACCGACTCGAACGGATGCACGGGAACGGGTTCGACCTACACGCTCACCATCGCTTGCCAGACGATCACCGTCACGAACCCATCCACGAACACCGGCACCGTCGACGCGGCGTTCAGCCAGACGTTCACGCAGAGTGGCGCCATCGGCTCGGCCACGTTCTCCACGTCCAGTACATTGCCCGCGGGTCTCACGCTTTCGACGAGTGGAGTCCTCTCGGGCACGCCTCAGGTGCCGGGCACCTTCCCGATCGTCGTCACGGTCACGGACGCTAACGGTTGCACCGGCAGCGGTTCGACCTACACGCTCGTCATCGCCTGCCAGACGATTACCGTCACCAACCCGAGCTCGACGACCGGCACGTACAACGTGCCGTTGAGCGGCAGCTTCACCTTCACACAGAGCGGCGTGGGCACGCACACCCCGGCTGTGTTCTCGATCAACAGCGGTTCGATGCCGTCGGGTCTCAGCCTCTCTTCCGGTGGCGTCCTCTCGGGTACTCCCACGCAGACTGGTGTCTTCACGTTCTCGGTGAAGGTGACGGACGCCAACGGTTGCACGGGTGTCGGCACAAACTACACGATGACGATCGCGCCGAACCTGACCACGAAGTCGTACGTCGATGTTGGCAACACGCAGCTCGACGGCGGTCTGCCGGCTCCGCCGACGCCGACCGTGATCTCCGTAGCCGTCTCGAACGGCGACTCGTCTGACGCGCCGATCATCTACACCGTGACGGTCTCTCCGGTGAACGGTACGCTGACGACCTTCCTTCCGAACGGCTCGTTCCTTTACACGCCGAACGTAGGCAACACGGCCGCCGACTCGTTCACCTACACCGGTACGTCGAACGGCATCACCGTGACGCGCACCGCAACGATCACCTTCAACGGCAGGGTTTGGTACGTCGACAATGCGACAGTATCCGGCATCAACGATGGTCGTTCGAACACGCCCTTCAAGACGATGACTGCCGTCGGCGCCGCCTCCACAGCATCGGGCGACTATATCTATGTATCCAAGGGCGTGGGTCCGACTCTTGGCGGTTACACCATGCTGTCGAGCCAGAAGCTCATCGGAGCCGGCGCCACGCTCAGCGTCGGCCCGCTGACGGTTGCGGGAGCAGCGGCCAATACGCCGACTCTGAGCGGCGCGCTAATCCTGGCCAACAGCGTCGTCGTCAACGGCATCGACATGAGCACTGGGACCACGAACGCGATCACCGGCTTCAATGTGTCGGGCATCAATGTGACCGCGCGAAACGTGAGCACCACGACAGGGGTGGCGGTCGCGATCAGCGGTGTGTCCAACGGCGGCACGATGACATTCACGCAGATCAATGCGGGCACGTCGGCGTCCGGTCCGCTAAACGCGATCTCGATCACCAACTACGCCGGTGGAGTCACGGTAACGGGCGATGGAGGCAGCACATCCAACGGATCGGGCGGAACGATTCAACGAACCACGAGCCACTCCGTCAGTCTCACCAGCATCACCGGCGCCGGCGTCAGCCTCGGTTATATGAACATCACCAACAGCGGCGCCAACGGCATCAACAGCAGCAGCGTCAGCAGCGTTACGGTGAATCGTTGCAATGTCTCCGACACCGCAGGAAACTCGGCTCTGGACGACGGGATCGCGCTCCTCAACAGCGGGGCGATCGCCGTCACGAACAGCGCGCTGAGCGGATCGCGGCGACGCGGCATCACGATCGACAACTTCAACACGAACCTCTCCTCGTTGACCATGAACGCGACTACCGTCAACGGTAGCGGGGGCGGTAACGGCGTGCTGGTTCAGATGCGCGGGTCGTCGGTTCTGACGTCGGGCACCATCGGTGGCTCCACTGCCGGCTTGGGCTGTACCTTCTCGAACAATGTGTCAACGGGGCTGCAGGTCTCCGGCGTCGACACGGCGAACATCCTTGGGCTCACCGTGCAGAACAACACCGTGTCGGGCAATAACGCCGGGATGGACTTCGATCTGACGCAGTCGGCGAGTATGAGCATCGTCGTGCAGGCGAATACATTCAACAATCATCAGACCCATGCGCTGAATATCTTCAGCGGCTCATCCAATACGGGCGGAACGATGACTGCGAAGGTGATGGGGAACAACATCGGTACAGCAGGAGTGTTCAACTCCGGTTCCTTCATCGGTGATGGAATCCGCGTGCTGCTGCAAGGAGGCACGCACGGTCTGCTCACCATCGACGGCAATACGATCCGTGAGATTCCAAATGCGCGAGGAATCGATATCGATGCCGAGGGGTATTCCGCCGCAAATAGTGTGAACGTCAAGATCACCAATAATCAGGTTGTCCGTCCGACGGGCGCATCGGGCGACATCGGTTGCGGCCCGGGTGTGCCGTGTCCGCTCGGATCGATCGTTATCGTCGTGGACAAGAACGCCGTTGCTAGCGAGAGCATCTGTTCCGTCATCAGCGGGAACACTGCGTATGATCCGACGAGCTGGCCGTTGGGCAGTGAATCGGCCTACTACCTGGCGCGCAGGACATCGCAGACGTTGAATCTGGAGGGCAACACCTCGCTCACGCCGCGTCAGAACATTCTCAACAACAACACGGTCACGAATCTCACCAGCCCCGGTGCCGGCGATTTCACTGACGAATCAGGCAACGTCGTGGTCGTGGCGCCTGGGAGTTGCGGGACGTTCCCATGACATCCCGCAACGAGCGCCACGCCTTTCACGCGAACGAGGATCAGGAGTTTGCCATGACTGCGAAAAATGAATCGAACGGAATCCCGCGCCGCGAGTTTCTTCGCATTAGTTCTGCCGCCGCAATGGGACTTGCAGTCGTCGCCATCGGCGAGAAGAAACTCTTCGCCGCCTCCTCATCGGGCATCGTCCCGCTGATGGATGTCGGTTACGCGCCGTCGCTTCCGGCCGCCGGCTTTTCAGTGCCGCTGGCCAGTGCCAGCTCCATTCTCAATCCCGACCCACGCTTCATCAGCAGCGGCGCGCGCGTCGCCGTCGTCGCTGCGAAGCGAGCCGCCAGTCATGCCAATGCTCCGGGCGGCATCGCTGTCGACGCCCTCTTCCCGGTCGCCCATCGGCGTCCCGATGATCCGATGCGATTCAGCTTCTTCTCAATGAGTGGACGCCCCGATCACGACGCCGTCAGTGGCCCGCTGTCGTACAGCGTGCAGGTTCCTTCGACGTCAGGCGTCGCGCTCGTTGTCCGCCGCCAGCGTCCCACTCCCGATACGGAAGCAGCCGCCCAGCCGGCTCTGGAGCCCGAGGTTTCGAGGCTGACGCTGTCGCTGGGGAATGTCGACGGACCGAAGCTCACGCGCGGCGTTTACGTCATCGCCTTCCGGGAAGAGGAAGGCGACAGCATGGCCGACTGGCGCCGCATGTCGCTCGCACCGACGGAGAACAGCGGTTACGTAGTCTCGGGCGCAACGTTCTCGTACCTGATTCTCAACGTCGATTACGCCGACGCGCCCGCTCCGCGCCGCCACTCCGCGTAGAATCGAATAGGGGTCAGGTCGAAAGTGAAAGTGACGAACATTGGCTGTCGCCGGCAGCGACGGACGTTCTTCGTCACTTTCACTTTCGACCTGACCCCTCCCGCGCTAATCCCTGTGTGAATTCGCGTATCTGCTCGGCGAATCGCGCGTCGGTTCTTGCCCGCGCTTCGCTCTCGCGGATCAAGTGGAGAGCTCCTTGTCCCGTGATGCCTAGAATCCGGCCGATCTCTGCGCGGGAGGAACGAGCGTACCGTGAAGCGAGCAGCGCGACCAGCAACCGTGCCTCCGAGCCAGCAGGAGGTGGCCAGCAACTCGAAATGCCCATCGACTCAAGGAAATCCCGAACGAACTCGATCGAGCAAGGGGTCAGGTCGAAAGTGGAAGTGACGGAAATTGCGTTGCGCAGAAGCGGAGAGTTTCTTTCCGTCACTTTCACTTTCGACCTGACCCCTTCAATGAACTCCCTCCCTCCGAGAAACGTCCCTGCGACCAGGTTCTCCCATGGCGACGCGTCGTGTCCGATTCCGGCCGCTACGAAATCGCGATATTCATGCATCGCCTTGTTCCAGTCATCGCCGTTGAGTGCATCGAGAATGGGTCCGTGATCGAGCCAGCGAGGAACCGCGGCCAATCCGGCGGTCGCCCGGTAGCTGCTCCAGCGCCATTCGCCAGGAGTCGCCACCATTCCCGCGCGTACAGGATTGAGCACGATGTACCTGGCGAGTGACAAGAGATAGGTCTCGCTGTCGACGAGCTGACTCTTGAATCGTCCCTGGAACAGATGGCCCACGCGGTGATGCCGCACGTTGTAGAACGTGGCGTAGTGCCCATCCAGATCCTTCATCCCCCGCGACAGAGTGGGTTGCGGCGTTCGGAAAAAGAGATGGTAGTGATTCGACATCAGCACGTAGGCACGCAGTTGCCAGCGGAAGTCGTCGATCGCTTTCTCCAGCAGGTGAAGAAAGTGAAACCGATCGCTATCATCGGCGTAGATCGATCGCTGCTCGACGCCACGATTGGTGACATGCCAGACGGCACCCGGGAACTCGAGTCGTAGGGGTCGGGGCAGAGCGCGTCAGGAGAAGAGGCAAATCCGTCGTGACCGAGGACCGGTCTCGCGTGGGGAGGTCAGTATACACGAAAGGGGTCAGGTCGAAAGTGAAAGTGCCGAAAAAAGTCCATCGCTAACGGCGAGCGCCAATGTTCGTCACTTTCACTTTCGACCTGACCCCCTTATTCTTCGCGCGCATGACCACCACGCTCCGCCCCGCCACCGACGCTGACTATGCCTTCATGCGCGCGCTCTATGCCGCCACGCGCGCGGAGGAGATGGAGCGCTTTCCGTTCGACGAGGCGCAGAAGAAGGCGTTCCTCGATCAGCAGTTCGCCGCGCAGTACGAGCACTACGGGATCCACTATCCGACTTGCGAGCGGAACATCATCGAGCGCGATGGCGTCGCCATCGGCAGGCTCTGGATCGACGAGTGGAAGGATCAGATCCGGCTCGTCGACATCGCTCTTATGCCCGAATACCGCGGTTCCGGCATCGGCTCGCAACTCCTGCACGATGTCCTGCGCCGCGGTGCTGTCGCCGGCAAGCCGGTGACGATTCACGTCGAAGGTTTCAATCCCGCTCTGCGCCTCTACCACCGCCTCGGATTCGAGAAGGTCGACACGAACGGCGTCTACTTCCTCATGCGCTGGACGCCAGATGCGGCAGGCGTAGAATAGCGGGATGCAGGAAGCGCAACGGCACTACACCGTCGACGACTATTTCTCGGTTGATGCGATGTCGCCCGTTCGCAACGAGTATTTCGAGGGAGAGATCCTGGCGATGGCTGGTGGGTCGCCGAACCACAGCCGGATCGCCCGCAATGTTTTGCTCTCGCTGGAGCCGCAACTTCGCGTCGGGCGTTGCGAGTCGTTTGGATCCGATACGCGTGTCCGCACCGCCTCTGGTCTTTACACCTATCCCGACGCCCTCGTGATCTGTGGACCGATCGCCCTGAGCGGAGACCGGCTGGAAACGATCACGAATCCAGTCCTTCTCGTTGAAGTACTCTCGCCATCGACGCGTGATTATGACCGTGGTGAGAAGTTTGAGCTTTATCGCTCGATTGCCACGCTTCGTCATTATCTGCTGATCGAACAGAGCACGGTTGACGTCGAGCATCGGTGGCGTACGGAAGGGGAGTGGTCCTCCGAGCGCCGTACATCGCTCGATGATGTCATCCGGCTGGATGCGATCGGCGCCACGCTGACGCTCGCAGATCTCTACGCGCGCGTCACGCCGCTGATTTCTTCCCCGCAGCCGTAAGCGCGTCCTGCCTCACGTGAAAACCGCTTCCACGGTAAACGAGTCTCCCTGTTTTTCTACCGGCACGAGGAAGATGTCGAGCGGCTCCGGGAACGCGTCGTGGGTGATGTGGCGAACGCCCTGCGGGATGAATAGGGGAGCGAGGAAGAAGAGCGAGAACGCGGTTCGCTTCAATCGCGCCGCCTCGCTCTCCATGACCTTGGCCGCACGCGTCAGGCGCAACTCCACTTTGTGGCCGTTCTCGTGAAGCCAGAAGGATGTGCCGACAAGCGGCTCGAAGGATTCGATAGTGAGCTGATCGAGCATGATGCGTACTTTATAACAGCGCGCGCGTTCGGCGGGGCGATCAACCGCGTCAGTCTTTTGAACGTCCGGCAGGAAGGCCTGCGACGGGGAACCCCTCTTGCTCTGCGGCTTCAGCCAGGCGATGGTCGAGGCAGACGAATGGAAGGATCGGCGGCCGCAAGTTGGAGGGCGTCAGCGGCTCGCAGACCGTGGACTCGGAGAGAGCGGCGTGCATCATCACGCAACGATTCCACCGGTTGGACTTCCTGCCATGTCGCTGCAAAACGGACCAGGCGGCCGCGCGCTGCAGCGGCGGAACGCGGTCGAAGTTTACGCTCACGCTCCAGCCGGGCGAGCGCCGACTCGCGTTCGACGCGCGATCCCCACCAAGCAAGGACACCTGAGTCGGCACGGTACAGCGAACGCATCGCGGCGGACGCGCGTTGGCGGACGATGAGCGGTACGAGCGCCGAGCTGTCCCAGAATCTCAGCGCCCACTCCTTCGCTCATCGAGAAGGGCCGCGACGATGTCGCCTCCAGGCTCGGGAGCTGGGGGAGCGACGCGCACGATCTCCTCCAACCGGCTGCGTTGCGCGCGCTGGATCACACCGGCGCGTTCCAGCCTCGCCAGCTGGCCTTCATCGGGGCCGGCATCGCCCCTGCTCACCCCAGGCTCCAACCGCGCGACCGGGCGGCTGCGGTCGGTGATCAAGATCGTTTCCCCGTGCGGTACGCGATCGAGTAGAGCGCTCAACCCGTTCTTGGTCTCCGAGATCGTGGCGGTCTTCATGAAGCTACAATAGCCTTTTGGCGGTGGGTCCTTGTTCTTGGATGCGTGCGCCGCCGCCTACTTCCTCCACTCCCGCACCTTCTCCGCCACCGCCTCTGGCGTGAATCCGAAATGCTTTTCCAGATCGGCGAGCGGCGCGGACGCTCCGAAGCGATCGATGCCGATCACCAGCGCGTCGTGGTTCACATACTTGTACCAGCCTGACGACCGGCCGGCTTCGATCGCCACGATGCGGCTGCGGTCGCCGAGGATCTCGTTCTGATAGTCAACAGGTTGACGATCGAACAGATCGAGCGATGGAGCGGAAACCACGCGCGCTCGGATCCCTTCCTTGCGCAGCAGTTCCGCGGTACGCACGGCCAACGTCACTTCCGAACCGGTGGCGAGGAAGGTGAAATCGCCGTCGGCATAGGCATCCAGCACGTACGCGCCCTTCCAGATCTGATGCGGATCGAAATCCGCGCCGTGCGGGATGATGTCCACCTTCTGCCGCGTGAACACCAGCACTGTCGGGCCCTCCTGCTTGCTGCCGATCGCGTAGGCCCACGCCATCCCTGTCTCAACGCCATCCGCAGGACGGAAGAGCGTCATGTTCGGGATCAGGCGCAACGAGAAAAGCTGCTCGATCGATTGATGCGTCGGGCCGTCTTCGCCGAGAAAAACCGAGTCGTGCGTGTAGACGAAGATCGACGGAATCTTCATCAGCGCTGACAGGCGGATGGCCGGGCGCATGTAGTCGGAGAAGATCAGGAACGTCGATCCATGCACGCGCAGCGGTCCGTACAACGTCATCCCGTTGATAGTCGCACCCATGGCGTGCTCGCGAATTCCGAAGTGCAGGTTTTTGCTCTTGAAGTCCGCAAGCGGCGGCGGATCGTTCGTGTCGCCCTTCGCCCGCTCGATCGAGCCGCCGTTCTTGAAATTCGTTTTGGTCGATGACGCCAGATCCGCGGCGCCGCCGACAACGAACGGCGCAATCTCGCCGACCTTCTGGATAACCTGATTCGATAGCTCGCGCGTCGCGATCGGGTTGTCCGTTTTCCCCGCCTCGGCGAGCTGCAGCTCGTAGCCTTCCGGCAGCGCGTGCGACCAGTAGCCGTCCCACTCCGCGGCAAGCTCGGAATTCCGCGTACGCCACTCGCTCATTCCTTTCTCCCACTGCTTCCGCGCCCGCGCCAGCTTCTTCACTTTGCGATTGAACTCGGATTGCACGTCGTCGGGAACGTAGAACGTTGGCTCGGCCGGCCACCCCAGCGCGACTTTCGTCGCCGCTGCTTCTTCCGCGCCGAGGGGCTCGCCATGCGCGCGCGACGTGCCATGAAACTTCGGACTTCCTTGCCCGATCACCGTCTTGGCCATGATGATCGACGGCTTGTCAGTGACCTTCTGCGCTTTGCGAATCGCTTTACGAACGGCATCGCGATCGTGTCCGTCGATCTTCTGCACGTGCCAGTGCGCCGCTTCAAACCGCTTCTTCACATCCTCGGACATCGAGAGTCGCTTATCGCCGTCGAGCGTGATGTCGTTGTCGTCGTAGAGATAGATTAGATTGCCAAGTCCCAGATGCCCGGCCAGCGACGCCGCTTCGGAGCTGATGCCTTCCTCGAGATCGCCGTCGGAGCAGATGACGTAGATGAAGTTCTGCACGGGCTTGAACGCATCGTCCGTGTTGAAGCGCGCGGCCATCATCTTCGAGGCGATGCCCATTCCGACGCCGTTCGCGAAGCCCTGTCCGAGCGGACCGGTCGTGACTTCGATGCCGGGCGCGTCGCCGTACTCAGGATGTCCTGCGGTCTTCGAGCCCCATTGACGGAAGCTCTTCAGCTGCTCGATCGTCATCTCGGGATAGCCGGTGAGATGCAGCAGCGAGTAGAGAAGCATCGATGCATGCCCGGCGGAGAGGACGAAGCGATCGCGGTCCTGCCACTGCGGCTGCTTCGGATCGTGGCGCATGAAATCGGTCCAGAGCACGAAAGCCATGTCGGCCATGCCCATCGGCGCGCCGGGATGTCCCGACTTCGCCTTCTCCACGCCGTCGATGGCCAGGAATCGGATCGTGTTGACGCAAAGCTCTTCGAGTTTGCCCTTCGATCCGACCTTCGGTTCGTTGTGCGATTCCGCCTCGGCAATCGCGGCGCTGGCGTCAGCCGCACCGCTCGTCTGTTCGTTCGTTGATTGATCCATGCTGCCTCCGGTGCGCGCCGCCGAGCTGCTGCCTGTGACGGAACGCCATCCGCTGATTGCGGGAGCGTGGATTATACTCATCGCTATCCCGTCAAAACTCGCAGCGCGCGGAGGACTCCCCTGGCACGAGACGAGAGCGTTACGGTCAAAGGCTCGCCGGTTCGCAGCCTGCAGAAGTTCCTCGAAGCGGAGCTGACTCCCGATCAGCGCGAGGCCGTGTTGCAGGCGCTTCCGCCGGAGTACGCCTCGCGTCTGCGTGGCACGGTGCTTCCGACAGAGACGATCCCGGTGTACGTCCTCAACGCCTTCACCGCCGAGGCGGCGAAGGCGAAAGGGGAGCCACTCGACCAGTTCGCGCGGCGCGCCGGACGCGAAGCGGCATCCGACGCGGTCAAAGGCATCTACCGATTCTTCGCGCTGATCCTCACGCCGGCCGCACTGCTCAGCAAAGCGTCGAGCATGTGGAGCTCGCTCTACAACCGCGGCGAGATGCGGATCGAGAATCAAACCGATCACGGCGCGACGATCAAGGTGCTCGACTTTCCATCCGAGGCGGCCGGTTGCGCGCGCATCACCGGCTGGATCGAGCGGATGGCCGAGCTCACCGGCGTGAAGAACGTCCGCGTACAGCAGACGCAGTGCTACGCGAAAGGAGCGCCGCATTGCGAATGGAACGTAACGTGGCAGTGACGATCACCTCGTCAACGCAGTGATGATCACTCTTTCATCAAGACCGGAAAAAATACTGCGTCAACGCTGTTCCCGCCGCCACTGTTTCTACAATGACACGAACCTCCCATCGAGCCCCTTCTCCCCACGCCTTTTGTGGGGAGAAGGTGGCGAAGCCGGATGAGGGGCCACAGAGGAAGGATCTCCAACCAAAGTGAAGGACCGCAAACCTGTGACGACAATGCTGGACCACGACGAGACCCTGACGCCATGAACAAACTCTTCCCGATCGAGTCCGACCATCCGCTCTTCCGCTACTTCACGGAATCGGAGCGCACCCGAATCGAGCGCATCGGTGAGCTTCGCCACGTCGCGCCCGGCGATTTCCTGATCCGCGCCGGCGATACCGACGCCACGCTCTTCACGATCGAAGAAGGCCATCTCGACATCGTGGCCACGCGCAGCGGTACGCCCACCATCGTCGCCACCGTCGGCCCCGGCGACGTCCTCGGCGAAGTCTCCTTCCTCGACGACTCGCCGCGCACGACCTCGGTCCAAGCCGGCGAAGAACCCGTCACCGTGCGCGCTTGGGACAAACGCTCGCTCTCCGAGGGCTTAGCGTTCGAACCACAAGTCCTGGCGAAATTCGCGGTAGCAATGTGCGAGTTGCTGGTCGAGAGGATGCGGGATATGTCGCGGCGGGTGTGAGGGGGTGGCCTTCGGCTGCTCTGAGCGAGCGTTCAAGATTGGCCGGCGCGCACATGCAACTCCCAAGGTCGCACGCGGTTGGGAAGTTGCGAGTACCCAGTCGGAAGGCTCACGATCCGGAGTGTAGGCCGTGAGTTGCGCGACCAAGGAGGTTCGGAAACGCTGACAAGGTCAACTTCAACGGCCAACTTGTGTCTTGCTCTCTGCTACGATGTAACCTGTGACACGTTCCACCCACTTCGCAGGCGAGATTACAGTCAGCTCTCGAATAGTCGACTACCTCAGCTCCGGGCTCTATGAGACACCAGCCGCATGTCTCAAAGAGTTAATCAACAATTCTTACGACGCAGACGCGTCGTTGGTTGAGGTTTTCGTCAAACCAGATGCTGACCGTATAATCATCTCGGACAACGGCCACGGCATTAGTCGTGCTGATTTCGAAAAGCACTTCACTCGTATCAGCGAATCCCACAAACGCGACGATACCGACACAACTCCGCTTGGCAGGAAGAAGATCGGCAAAATCGGGATTGGATTTATCGCAGCAAACGAGATCTGCGACGAGATGGAAATCGTATCGACGAAGGAAGGGTCGAGCGATTTACTTCACGTAACCATCCATTTCGACAAGATGCGCGAGAGTGTCGACATTCGGCGACGCGAAGGAGACGATATCGCGAAAGCCGACTATACGGGCGATATCGAGCAGGCCGAGGTTTCTGCCAGGTACACGCGCATCTTTCTAAAACGAGTTCGCGGAGAAGCTAGGGAAATACTTGCTGGTGCGAAACCCGCGCGCCCGAACGCGAAAGCGAAGTCTCTGTACGGTCTAAAAACCGAGTCTGTGCGTGACGTTCTCGATCAATCGCTACCGAGTTGGACTGAGTTTGACGAGTATTCACGCACCGTCCTTCGCGTCGGATTGAACATTCCCGTTCGTTATCACGAGCACTGGCTTCCAAAGCGTGAACTACGGCGCGTCAATGACTTGGTGAACGAAGTCGCCGACGTTGGTTTTAGGGTTGAATACGACGGTACCGAACTGAGGAAACCAATTATTTTGGTGCCGCCCGTACGTTCTGACGGCGAAAATTGTTTCGTCAGGAGATTTGAACATGATGGTGAACATGTTGGTGCGCGTGGTTACTTTTATGCGCAACATGGAACGATTAAGCCCGAGGAATTGCAAGGCGTGCTAATTCGGATTCGCCATGCAGCTGTAGGAAGCTACAACTCGAGCTTCTTAGATTTTCCAGCCTCCGAGGGCTCTTTGATCCAACGCTGGGTCTCGGGCGAGGTTTGGGCAGACGATCGCCTGGAAGAAGCGATGAACATAGATCGCCGAACTCTGCGCGTCGCACACCCGGCGTACGTTGAGCTTCAGCGCGTCGTACACGCCGAACTTCGGTCAATGGTCAGTGAGGCGCGAAAGCTCTTGTACGAGACGGGAAACGTCGAAAGGCGAAAAACAAAGGCAGCGGCAGTTGTTGCGCAACTTCGAGAAGTGGTGAGGCGAGATGTCGCGCCTGCCAGTACCTCGGTCGCCGCTGCGCTCGACCGCACTCTCAAGACGGCAGAACGGCACCCTGAGAAGTCACCGCTGTCGCGCCGACGAACGATCGCTGAGTTCTACCAGGTCGTCGTTGAAGTGGCGCGTGAGACGTTGCCGCGCGAGGCTTTTGCGGACTTCATGAAACGGCTAATGGAGCGTCTCAGCGAATGACGCGAGAGATTGACGCAGCGATGCAGGAAGACAGACCCGAAAAGCGTCGCGTGCGGGCCCTGTGGATGGAACAATTGCGTTCGTATAAGGCGGCATATCCTAACGATAGCGTGCCACTTTATCTCACGCTAAGCGGCGCGGAAGGCCGCGACGTTCAACTGCTTATCCGCGAAGGACTGATTCGCGTTACCGAAGTAGGATCGATTGCGACGTCCGACCAGGGTATCGCGGTAGCTATCGAATCCAACGTGAACGCGGTGTGGGAACTCCAGCGGCGCATACCCGGGTTGAAGATACTGGAGCAGCCCTTTGACAGCATCATGCGTAGCACGAAGCTGACAGTTTTTCCTCAGGGAGACCACGTTAAGTTTTGCCAGGCTCGGGTAGTGAATCTCGATCTGAATCAGGCTGTCAAGTTCGAGAATGTCGATGGGGAGCTACAGTTTCCACCTCTGCAGTGGATTCGCAAACTCTGCATCCTTCACGCTGAGCAACGGTTGGAGTGGTGCCTGCTCCTGACTCTTCACGGCGAGACGCTGTGGGAGTCTAATGAAACGAAAAGTGTAGCGGCGTTCCTGAGCGAGAACTTTGGCCGTGAGCCGAGCTTTGCGGCGGCCGCCATCAATGTCCTCGGCGAGGAGCTCTATCAACGCGTCAATGACGGCACCATTCCGGCCGCTAGACGCTTGGAAATCTCTGAGCAGCAGAAGTTGCTCATGCTGTACGTTCCCAAGCGCATCGCCCAGATTGCGCACGAGTATGGATGGCGTTCTGAAACTCTCCACAATCTTAGATATGGCGGCATTTCACGTCGCGCGCCAATGGTCACATGGATCATCGATTTTCGCTGGGATCAGCGCGTATCGAGTGAACCCGACCGGATCTATCTCGACAGTCTCAAGTTACTACTCGCTGGGGCAGGGCAAATTGCTGAAGACGGAACTCTTTCGTAGACGAGCGTCGATCGATGTGACGGCGCGCTACGGCGATCGCGGTTTATTTACGGCCGACGATGCGCTGACATTTCTCAAATCACTGCGTCCAGGGATCGCCGATGTTGTCTTCCTTGACCCGCCTTTTAATCTCGGGAAAGATTACGGAATAGCATCGCGAATTGAAGCTGCACTCCCAGAAAAGTACGAGGAGTACATCGAGCACATCCTTGCCGAAAGTATCCGCGTTCTGGCTGGTGGTGGAGCTTTGTTCATGTACCACATGCCCTACTGGGCCGCGCGGTTCTCACGGTATTTGCAGGATCGCATGAAGTTTAAGCATTGGATCGCAGTGTCTATGAAGAACGGCTTTGTCCGCGGACGAAACTTGTATCCGGCGCATTACGCCCTTGTTTACTACACTAAGGGCACTGCGGCGGTATTCCGACGCCCGCGTGATCCTGCCCAGCGTTGTCGCCATTGCGGAGAGTTCGTCAAGGACTACGGTGGATATCGTCACATCGTCGAAGCGAAGGGGATAAACCTTAGTGATGTATGGGAAGACCTGAGTCCAGTCCGTCACAGGAAAACCAAAGTACGAAGGGCGAATCAACTACCGCAACGGTTGACGGACAGGGTTCTTGACATCGCTGGTTTCGACGGCGGCCTACTGGTGGATCCGTTTGTAGGCAGCGGCACGAGCACATTATCAGCGGTAGCGCGCAACATGCGTTTCGTCGCGAATGACCTTTCCCGCAGAAATGTGCGTTTGTCGCTGCGACGACTAGCGGAGTTGCAAGCCAGATCTCCGAACTGAGGATAAAGCGCCCTACACCGTCACCAACTCCGGATGCTCGATCTCCGTCTCCAGGAAGTAGCTGGCGATTGTTCCTCGGTGTCGGTGACTAAGAATGTGTGTTGTGCTCGTTGGCGTGGGATGCGCGGATGGCGGCTTTCACATGTTGTTGTCGTCTCCGCCCTGTCGGACGAGGGCGATTTTCCGCCGGTTACTTGCTGGATGGTGCTGCGGAGGATTGGGTGGTTCATTCAGCCTACGACGTGCGTGTTGGCCCATCCATCTTCAGCCGGCGAACCAAAGAGCGGGGCGGCCGCTTAGAGCACTTCGATCTTCGGATCGATCTTGCGAATGGCTTTCGTGTACGCCGGCGACTTCACCGTTCGCTCGGTGGCGATCACGCCGACGCGGCCTCGCGTGCGCGCCACCGCCGCACGCCCGTTCCGGATCGACCACGCAATGGCGGTATCGTCAGTTCGCTGAGGGGCCGGCAGCGCTGCGGCCTCTCGATGTTGCAGGCGATAGTGTGCATGCCAACGCCGCGGTGATAAGTGCGCTGCAGCCTAGAGCATGTAGCAACGCTACCGTCTCGGTGGCTTTCGTTCGACAGGGACGCGCGAAATGGCAAAGGTAGATGAATGTGGCGCGTCGGGGCGGCTTTCCCTATCTGAATGACTCATCCGCAAACCTTCTCCGGCGATTTTCGTCTTACCATCGCAACTGCTCGATGAAGATCCGTGCTCAACTTGTCCTCGCTTGCTTTCTTCTCTCGGTTCTGCCGCTGAGTGTGATCGTTGTCTATTCGTATGAATCATCGCGGCGGGCGCTCGAGGCGGCGTACCGGCGCGAGGCGGATGCGCGGACGCGGCAGATGGACAAGCGGCTGGCGACGATCCGCGGCGATCTGCAACAGCGGCTGGCCGAGGTGTCGGCGTTGCCGATGGAGGGAGGGGGAGGGGATCGCACGCCCGACGTCGGCAACATTCTCATGACGATGGGCGATGCGGCGTCGCTCGTCGACTCGTTGGAGATCCGGCCGATGCGGACGGCCGAGGCGCCGCAGGTGAGGACGATCGTGCGCGAGGAAGTGCGGCACGCGATGAATGCGGCGCCGCGTCCGTCCGCGAATCGCAATGCGCCGCCCGGCGTCGAAGAGCCGCCACCTCCGCCCGTTCCTGCGGCCTCCGTTGTCGATTCGCAGGCGGAAGCTGCCGCGGATGCCGCAGACGCGGCGGATGAGGCTTTCAGCAATCCGGGCTCGCCTTCGGGACCGTCGGAGACGCCGCAGGCGATGGGGATCGCAGTGCCGCCTCCTCCGCGGCTGCCGAAGTTCATGATGTCGCCCGAGCAGCGCGTGCTCATCAACGAGATCTCCACACTCGGATCGAAGCTCGGCGAAAACTTTCAGACCATGCCGCCGGCCGAGCGGACCGCGATGGAGGCGAGGATTCAGATCCTGCAGAAGACGCTGAACGCGTCGCTGAAGGAATCGCAGAATCAATGGAAGCAGCAGTACGACGCCGTGCAGAAACAGCGTGAGGCGTTCTTCGCCGCGCGGCAGCAGGAGCGCGTGGCGGCGGCCGATGCGCGGCGGCGTGCGCGCGACGCGGAGCGCGGCAATCATCCGGCGGTGGCCGCGCCTGCGCCGGCTGCTCCTGCCGTTAGTCCGGCGCCACAAGTTGCCTCCGCCGCTCCTGCACCCGTCGTCATCAAACGGCAACTCACCGACGCCGAGAAGCAGCAGATCCGCGCACACGAACATGAGGCGTCGCTGATCTTCGGACAGAAGTTCAACTTCCCGCTGCGCAAGCAGGGGACGATCGTCGGACACATCTCCGCGCAGGTGAGCACGCCCGAAGTCGTTCGCCGTGTTCTTGGCGCGCGAAATGACGACGGCGACGAGATCACCTTCGCCGTCGACCGCGACAACAACGTCTACACGCGCTCGCCCGCCGATCGGAAGACGATCGACAACGCCGGCATCACCGATCGCGTCGTGAAGAACCGTCCGCTCAATGACGTGCGCGAGTGGATCGTGGTGATGTCGCGCGATCCGCAAAGCGGCCTGCGTGTCGGCGTCGCCCGCCCCGTCGGCGACAACCTCGAGGAACTGCGCAAGACGGCAGGGAAGAACTTCGGCTACGGCATCGCACTCATCTTCGTCGCGCTGATCGGCATCGTTCCGATCGCCAATCACATGACGCGCGACGTGAACCTCGTCACGCGCGGCGCCGAGCGCATCGCGCAGGGCGATCTGATGACGCGTCTTCCGGTGAAGTCGAACAATGAGATCGGACAGCTCGCCGCGGCGTTCAACCGCATGGCGCAGGATCTCAGCCTGCAGCAGCAGACGATCGTCGAGCAGGAGCGGACGCGGAAGGAGCAGGAGATCCAGCAGCGTGTTCTGGAGCTGGAGTATGAACGGAAGTCGGTTGACCTTGAGGATGCGCGCCGCTTCCAGCTCTCGATGCTGCCAAAGTCGGTGCCGGTGCACGATTTCTACGACGTCGCCGTCTTCACGCTGACCGCCGCGGAAGTAGGCGGCGACTACTACGATTTCCACGTCGCCGGCGACGCAGGTGGGGCAAACGCAGGTGGGGCAAACGTAGGTCGGACTCTCCAGTCCGACATCGCGTCCAATCCGAGAACAGAGCTCGACGAAGACAATACGAGCAGTCGGACTGGAGAGTCCGACCTACATGAACCAAATCGTCGCGACGGCGTGATGACCGTGACGATCGGCGATGCCACCGGGCACGGCGCGAAAGCGGGCACGATGGTCACCGTGATCAAGGCGCTCTTCTCCGGCTACGTGCCCGAAGTCTCGCCTGCACAATTCCTCCGCGACGCTGCCGAAAAAGTGAAGCGCATGGACCTCGGCCGCATGGCCATGGCCTTGCTCCTGGCGCGCTTCGAGCGCAGCCGGCTCACCGTCGCGTCGGCAGGAATGCTCCCCGCGTACGTGCATCGTGCGGAGAGCGGGATCATCGAAGAAGTCGCGCGCGGCGCGACGCCGCTCGGCACGCTCGGCACCGACTACGACGACGTCGTCATCGATATCGCCGCGGGCGACACGATCCTCTTCATGACCGACGGCTTTCCGGAATTACAAAACGAGTCCGGCCAGCAGCTTGGCTACGCCGCAGCAGTCGAACACTTTGCTGCCGCCGCGCGCGGAACCACGGCGGACGATGTGATCGCGTCACTCGCCAATGCCGCGAAGCAGTGGAACGGCGATCGTCCGCCGAATGATGACGTGACGTTCGTTGTGGTGCGGGCGAAGGGCTGAAGCGTAGTGCAGGCATTCTTGCCTGCTACCGCTGGGCGTCCCTGCCCAGCGGTGTTTTCGGTGGTCAATCCTGAAACGAGTTTCGTCGCAGGATGGCTAGTACCGCCGGCAAGAATGCCCGACGGTAGCAGGCAAGAATGCCTGCACTACTTCTTCTCGACATCCATCTTCTCGAAGTGCAGGAACTCCCACTCGGCATTCGCCGCATCCGGCCGGTTCTTTCCCCAGAGGCGGAACGTGCCGGCGCCGGTGCGCATCTCTTCGCCGTTCGTGCACCATTGCGTGTGGAACGGAATCTCGTGCGGGAGTCTCTCCCCGCCTTTGATCCAGCGATCGACGACGAACGTGAACTCGGTGAAGTCCTTGTTGAGCGGGAAGCCAGCCGGATGATGAATCAGCTTCGTGACGTGGCCCACGGCGATCCAGTCCGCCTTGGTATCGCAGACGGCCGGATCGAATTGCGTTTTCGGATTCCCGCAGGGCGGCGGGGGACAAGGCTTCGTTGCAAACGCCGAACAGGCGAGAAATGCGAGCAACACCGCGAGTGCCATTCGTTTCATCGGATTTCTCCTCGCGGAGTTTGAACCTGATCCGGAAGAAACGAAACCGGAGTTATGTTCGTCGGACGGCGGTAGATTCATCGCCCACCTCTCGACTCCACTTCCACGCTCCGAAGCAGACAACCATGCCCCGCGTCACCGTCATCATAGCCACGTTCAACTGGAGCAGCGTTCTCCCGTACTCGATCGGGAGTGTGCTGCGCCAGACGATGTCCGACTTCGAAGTGCTCGTCGTGGGCGATGGCTGCACGGATGATTCCGTGGCGGTGGTGGCGGCAATCGGCGATCCGCGCGTGCGCTGGATCAACCTTCCGGCGAACAGTGGGCATCAGAGCGGCCCGAACAACGAAGGTTTGAGCCAGGCGAAGGGAGAGTTGATCGCCTACCTCGGCCACGATGACCTTTGGCTGCCGCACCATCTGGCTGCGCTCGTCACGGCGATCGAGCGATCGGGAGCCGGCATGGCCCACTCACTTGTCGCATGTGTCAGCCCGAACGGCGAGGTAATCCCGGCGACGCCGTGGCCGGAAAAAGGCTTGTGGGGTCCACCCTCATGCACGATTCATCGGAAGGTCGTCACGGAGCGGGTTGGTGGTTGGCGGGACTATCGCGAACTTGATGTTGTACCGGAGATCGATCTCTGGCGGCGTGCACGCGACGCCGGTTTCGAATTCACGTTCGTGCCGCGTTTGACGGCCGTGAAGTTTCCGGCGTCGATGCGCCGCGCTGTCTACCAGATCCGGCCGTGTAACGAGCAGGCAGCGTGGACGGCGCGAATTGAGAACGAGCCCGATTTTGAGGCGCTCACGCTCGCCCGCATGGTCGCCGATGGCTGCGACATCCGCGCGATGCCGTATCGCGAGATGGTCCGTCACGTGATCCGACAGACATTCGCGCGATTCGGACGCTCGCTTGGAGTGCGCGCGAAGATGGAACGCCTACTCTGGATTCAAAAACACGGTGGAATCGATACCGCCCGCAAATTCAAAGGACTATAGGTAAGAGAAATGGTTCCCCGTGCACAGAAAGACTCGCAGTTGGTGACGAAGGATTGGCAAACGATCCAGCAATCAATCGAAGGCATTGCGGTGCGGGAAGTGCTGCATGTGTTGCGCGACCATGGCGTGATCACCGAGATTTTCCGGCCCGAGTGGGATCCGAGCGGGTTACCGATCGTGCACATCTATCAGTCCCGCCTTTTTCCTGGCGCGATCGGAGCGTGGAGCTGCCACGCAAAAACAATCGACCGGCTTTTCGTCAACCAGGGACACCTCAAGATTGTTTTGTACGACGGACGCGAAGGGAGCCCGACCCAGGGACAGGTCATGGAGCTGTACACCGGCGACACGCGCCCCTGTTTTCTGGTGATCCCGAGCGGCGTCTGGCACGGACTGCAAAATCTCGGAGCCGCCGACGCGTTGGTGATCAACTGCCCGACGAATGCCTACAATTACGAAGATCCGGATCACTACAGGCTTCCGTACGATTCTCCGGAGATTCCCTACGCCTGGACGACGCGGGGTGACACACGGCTGCGCTCGGATGCGCGGTAATGGTCGATCGACATTGACGCTCCTCTTTTGCGATCACGTCGATGGAACGAACTCGATCAACGGTCCTACCGACTTGCGCATCAGAAACTCCGACTCGCCGCGCATGAGGTAGTCGTCCAGCTCGCCGATGAGTTTGTATCCGAGCCGCTCGTACAGCGCGCGCGCCCGCGGGTTGTACGACGACACGCAGAGGAATACGTTCGGAAAGTCGCGGAAGATGCGCTCCTCGGCGAAGGCAACGAGGCGCGATCCGAGCCCGATGCCGCGCGCGCCCGCGGCGACGCAGACGATCTGAATGTAGCCGACGAACGCGCCCTGAAGTATGAGAATGATAAATCCCTGCGGCACTCCGTTCGATCGCGCAACCCACACTTCGCCGGACGGATTCGTCACGCGCGCCAGGCATTGTTCGAACGTGCGGCCGAAGTGCAGCCACGGATCGCTCAACGCCATCATCTCCGCGCAGACGCGCGCTTCGGCATCGCCGGAGAGCCTTCCGATCTCGATCTCTTCCATTTTTCCGCGAGTCTACGCGATGATGTGCGGATGACGAACGCGGGAAAGCCTCAGGCGAACGAATTTGCTACCTACTACCAGCGCTACATTGACCTCGCCCCAGATGACGACATTGTCGGCGCGCTTGACGCGCAGGCGCGCGAGACGGCGAAGCTTCTCGCGGGACTGAGCGACGAGCAGGCCGCATATCGCTACGCGCCCGACAAGTGGAGCGTGAAGCAGATCGTCGGTCACATGATCGACGGCGAGCGCATCTTCGCGTTCCGCGCTCTCGCCATCGCGCGCGGGGAAACGCAAGCGTTGCCTGGATTCGATCAGGATCCGTACGTGGCCCACAGCGGCGCCGACGACCGATCGATTTCCGATCTGGCCGAGGAGCTGGCCACGGTGCGGAAGGGAAACGTGATGATGATGCGGGCATTCTCGAACGATTCCTGGCAACGCATCGGCACGGCGAGCGACAATCCAGTCAGCGCGCGCGCCATCGCCTACATCATGCTCGGACACGAGCGGCACCACATTCGCGTCCTTCGCGAGCGATACCTCGGCGGTGCTACGGCAGCACGTACTGCATGACCGCGAAGTAGTGAAACGCGCTGCCTCCGATCACGCAGAGGTGCCACACACCGTGCGTGTGCGCGACGTGTTTCGAGAGCGCGAAGAAGACGAGGCCGAGGGTGTAGACAAGACCGCCGGCGGCGATGAGGGTGATACCTTGCGGCGGCATCGCCAGGCGCAGCGGCTTGATGGCGACGACGACCAGCCATCCCATGAGCACGTAGAGGATGACGGAGATCGGCCGATAGCGCCCCGGTAGGAAAATGTCCTTCAGCACGCCGGCGATGGCCAGCGTCCAGACGATCGCGAAGAGCCACCATCCCCACGGCCCGCGCAACGTGATTAGCGTGATCGGCGTGTAGGTTCCCGCGATGAGCAGATAGATCGCGCAATGGTCGAAGACGTGGAACACGCGCTTGGCGGGGCCACGCAGCGAGTGATAGAGCGTCGAGCTGAGGTAGAGGATGATCAGCATCAAGCCGTAGATGGTGACGGCGGCGATGGTCATGCGATCCGCGCCGCGGGTGACTGCCGCGTGGATCGCGAAGATGGACCCGGTGATGGCCAGGAGCGTGCCGACGATGTGCGTGATGCTGTTGAACCGCTCGCCCGCGTACATGTTTCGAAATCTAGCATGTGTTTTCTTAGTCGAGATTGTGGCGGATTCATTTGGGGAACGGGTTCACGCGGAGACGCGGAGACGCGGAGTTGTTTTTCTCCGCGGTCTCCGCGTCTCCGCGTGAAACGGTTTTCATCGAGAGGTTAGAATCCCATCATGCGGAAGCTGTCGATCGTCCTCCTCTTTCTTGTAACCACCATCGCCGTCGCCGCCCCTCCCGCCTACGCGCCCGACCGCAAGCTCGGCGAAGGTTCGGGTCCGTTCACGCGGCTCATCATTCGCGGTGCGACGCTCGTCGACGGTACCGGTGCGCCGCCGATCGGGCCGGTCGACATCGTCATCGAAGGGAATCGGATCAAGGAAGTGCGCAGTGTCGGCTATCCGAAGGTCGCGATTAAGTCGGAGCGGCGACCGAAGGACGCCTCGAAAGAAATCGATGGCACCGGACTTTGGGTGCTTCCCGGTTTCGTCGACATGCATGGACACGCCGGCGGCGAAGAACAGGGAACGACCGCCGAGTACGTGTTCAAGCTCTGGATGGCGCACGGGATCACCAGCGTGCGCGAACCCGGATGTGGCAACGGAGTGGACTGGTGTCTGCACGAGCGGGAGCGGAGCGCGCGCAACGAGATCGTCGCGCCGCGGCTTTTTCCGTATGTCTTCACGGGACACAACCAATGGGAAGGCGGCGCGATCGACTCGCCGGAGCAGGCCCGGAGGTTCGCGCAGTTCGTGGCGAGGAAGGGCGCGGACGGATTAAAGATCCTCAGCTCCGGCGATCCCGTCTTCGATCCCGAGATCCTCGCCGCCCTCATCGACGAAGCCACCAAACTCCACCTCGGCACCACCACGCATCTCGCGCAGATGGGTGTGGCCCGGTCGAACATCGTGCAGGCGTCGCGTATGGGTTTGAACGGGATGGAGCATTGGTACGGTTTGCCGGAGTCGCTCTTCACCGACAAGACGATTCAGGACTATCCGCGCGACTACAACTACAACGACGAATCGAATCGCTTCGGTGAGGCCGGCCGTCTCTGGAAGCAGGCCGCGCCGCCGGGAAGCGAGAAGTGGAACGCTGTGATCGATGAGCTGGTAGCGAAGAAGTTCAACATCGATCCGACGCTGACGATCTACGAAGCGAGCCGCGATCTGATGCGAGCGATGCGCGCGGACTGGCACGACCGCTACACGCTTCCGTCGCTCTGGCGCTGGTACCAGCCGAGCCGCACCGCGCATGGTGCGTACTGGTTCAACTGGACCACCGCGGATGAAGTGGAGTGGAAGAACAACTATCGCATCTGGATGCGCTTTCTCAACGACTACAAGAATCGCGGCGGTCACGTCACGACCGGCTCCGACTCCGGCTACATCTTCAAACTCTACGGATTCGATTACATCCGCGAGCTGGAGTTGCTGCAGGAGGCGGGCTTCCATCCTCTCGAAGTGATCCGCTCGGCGACGATGTGGGGAGCGGAAGCGATCAACGCGCCGCGCGGGACGAAGGTAGAATTCGGCATCGTCCGCCCGGGCATGCTCGCCGATCTCGTGATCGTCGATCAGAATCCGATCGAGAATCTCAAAGTGCTCTACGGTACGGGATGGATGCGCGTCAACGACACGACGGGCAACGTCGATCGTATCGGCGGAATCAAGTTCGTGATGAAGGACGGGATTCTGTACGACGCGAAGCGGCTGCTGCGCGATGTCGAGGAGATCGTCGAGCAGGCGAAGGCCGCGGAGGCGAAGAAGCCGTGAGCAAGCGACTGATCATCATCGCTGCATTGCTCGTGGCCGCGTGCGGACGCGAAGAGACGGAGCCGAATCAGGCCACGCTGCCGGCATCACCGCCGCGACCGCGCACGTCGACGGCGACGACGATCGTCCCCACTTCATCGCAGCCGCAAGTCCGTGTTCCGAATCGATCGACGCCCGAGAAATGCGCGGGCGACGGTTCGTATGAGCAGGCGCTGGACTGTTTTCGCATCGCCTCGCGATTCTCGTTCGTGCTCTCCGACGCGAAGGGAGTGGTCGCGGAAGGGCAGATGACGCGCATCACGCCGGGCATGGAGCGCGTTCAGTTCAAAGCGGCGGGCGCATCGTGGATCGGGGAAGCGAAACACTCCGGCGTGGTCTGGAGCCGCAACGGCCAGCATGAGCAATCGCCGCCCGAGATCACCAACCGCGTCTGGCAAAGAACGACGATGGTGCTTGATCCGCAAAAGAAAGAAGGGACGGCGCAGCTCGCCGGTGCGGAGCCGCTCGGCGCCGAGACGTTCAATCACTATCACTTCACGAACGCGAACAGCGGCGAAGCGAACGACGTATGGGTCAGCACGAAGGACGGCCGGATCACGAAGTGGACTGCCGGGGATTCGACGTTACGGTTTCGATAAGTTTTGTATCACTGAAAACCGTTTCACGCGGAGACGCGGAGGCGCGGAGTCTTTTTTTCTCCGCGTTCCCCGCGTCTCCGCCTGAAACGGTTCTCCTGACGTGAAAAACACAATGACTGGTTATTCCGGAACACCACTCGCCGCGAAATTAGGAATCAAGCCGGGATCGGTTGTCTTCCCAATCAACCCGCCGAACGACTACGAAAAACTTCTCGCGCCCTTGCCGGACGACGTTCACTTCGTCAACAAGTTGACCAAATCCGTAGACCTCATTCATCTCTTTACGAAATCCGCGGCCGACTTGGATTCGAAGCTGCGGCGATGGCGTCCGTCGATGAGATCCGACGCCACGATCTGGATTTCCTGGCCGAAGAAAGCGTCGAGAGTCCCGACCGACATCACTGAGGATGTGATCCGCGACGTCGCGCTGCCGCTGGGTCTCGTCGACGTGAAAGTCTGCGCGGTCGATGAGACGTGGTCAGGGTTGAAGCTCGTCGTGCGGAAGGAGTTGCGGTGACGCCCAGAAGGAGTGGCCGTGATCTGTCATCCTGAGCCGCCGCAGCCGCCCCGAGTTTCGCTGCTCTTCCAACTGCGATGCGTCGGGCGGCGAAGGACGGTCGAAGGACCCCCCAAACCTGTGCCGGTTGAGCGGAGAAAACCTCGGCACATAATCAGGGGGTCCTTCGACCGTCCTTCGCCGCCGATTCCTGCTGATTGTTGGATTTGCGTAGTGCGGCAGCTTCGCCGGCTCAGGATGACAGTTCGTTGCGCCACAGATTAGGGATACAGATAGAACAACTCGTTCTGCCGCACGAACGCGTTTCGCAGCAGGAACACATACGGGCGCTGACTCTTGTAAGTCATCAGGAGCGCGGTCTTCGTATGCTGCACGGCGTCGGTCAGCCCGTAGGTCGCCCAGGAGAATTCCTGCATCGCCGCAGGAGGAAGCAGCGCGCGGCGCGGCGTTTTCATGAACGCGGTGTGGATGCGGCTGCGCGCGGTGTGGACAAGGTATCCGAGGCGCGAGGGGTGGAGGTGAAGCTCGTCGAGCGCTGCGTCGGTGATCTCGGCAGCGGCGCTGTGATCGGAATGTTTGTCGAATGCCACCGGCGCAATGACGGTCGTTGGCTGGACCATCGTCACGACCCTTTTGAAATCGCTCATCAGGCTGGCGTAGGTGTAGTCGGCGCGCGGCGAGACGGCGTCGGCGTACGGCACGCTGTTCTCGTCCGTCGCTTTCGACCGGATGATCGAGCTCGGGTTGTCCACCATCGTCCGCAGTCCGCGATCCGGATATCCGAGAACGAAAAAATGTTCGCGAGGGATGCCGAGGAGTTGCATGGCCTGACCGGCTTCGCTGATGCGTGCCTTGCCGACGCCGAGGAAGTGCGAGGCGGTCGGTTCGAGGGTGCGGTACATGAGGCGCGCCGAGAAGCGGTTGCAATCGCCGGCAGTGAGGAAGACGACGTAGACTTCGGCGCCGTTGGCGAGTGCGTCGATCGCATAGCCGCCGGCGCCGATCGATTCATCGTCGATGTGCGGGGCGACGATGAGGATGCGGTCCTTTCTCCCCGCTGTGTGGAGAGTCGGGTAACGCTGTATTTTCGCGCCGCTGGTGCGGGCAGGATTGAGTAGGAGCATCGTGGCCAGGATCGTGAGATGGAGCAACATCGGGTAACCGGGTTCGATTATACGGAATTCTGCTTTGTGTGTTTTTGGGTCGCGTGCTCGGTGAAAGGAACGGGGGAGACGGGTTCACGCGGAGACGCGGAGGACGCGGAGAAAACCTCCTCCGTGTCCTCCGCGTGACAAGCCTTTTTGTAGACCCGAATCAAAACCCGTATCGAACTTCCACGGTCACCGTACGGCCATCGGTGTTCGGACTAAATCCCGATTGCTGCGCGGCGGGGCGGTCGCCGGTGACCTGGACGAATTCAGTGCCGAGGCGAACGTTCGGCTTGAGATCGTGCATCCAGGCCAGCACCCAGGAGTGGCCGTGCTCCGTGTTGTTCTCGGCGACGCCATCGCGGTCCTTCGTCGAAAAGGTATCGAAGCGGACCGAGAAACGATCGTTGGCGCGCTTCCACGATGCCAGCAGATACCACGTCGCGAAATCGGCCTGGACGAAATGCGGCGCAGTGCCCATGCCGGTCGCGCCCCAGCAATACTCGGCGGCGAGCGTTGCGGGAGAGGTGAGACCGATCTGCGCGGCGGCGATGTTGAAGTGCGTCTGCCATGAATATTCGCCGCGATACTCTTCGCGGTCGCCGCGGTTGTCGACGCGTGTGAGTTGCATCATCGCGCGCTCCGGCAGTTGCAATCGCACGCGCGCGGACACTCCGGTGCGTCCGTCGAGATCGCGTTCGAAGGGAACCGTTCCATCGTGACGCTGATCGTCGAAGTCGGTGGGCAGCGAGAATAGCGGCGGCAGGGGAAGCACCTCGTTGTACACCGTGAGGCGATTGCCGGTCGACCAGCCTCGCCACGCCACGAGCGCGCCGAGCGTGTCGTTGTTTCGAAACGCTGTCGCGCCGGCAGTGACGTAAAAATTGGGCCGCCACGCGAGATCGATCCCGACGGGACGAAACTCCTCGCCAATCCACGTATTGAGCGGGGAGAAGTTGATCGTGTATGGCGAGGTCCAGAGCGGATCGATATTCTCGCGCGACGTGCCGAGAAAAAACTGTCCGGCCCGAAGCTGGAAGTGCTCGGAGTGAAGATCGACGTACGCTTCGACGAGCCCCGCGCGTTTGCCCATCGCGCCCGATTGCTCGCGCCGCGCCACACCGCTGGCATGGAGATCGAGCCACGTCGAAGGAGTCCACGTCGCGCCGATCTGCGCGACGCCAAGCGTCGACATCCGATGATCGTTCACGCTGGCACCGCCGGTGTCGAGACGTCCAAACCCGCCTTGCAGCCACGACGACTGGCCGGAGGTGTAGATCTCGCGCGCGCTCAGAAACCCATGCAGTTGAAATGTCGATTGCGCGAGCGAATTCGTTGCGAGGATAAGTGTGAGGATTGAAAGACGGATCAAACGCATTGCGTGGATTCTACGGGATTGCAATGCCGTGTTTTGAAAACCGTTTTCACGCGGAGACGCGGAGGCCCCGGAGAACGACACCCCGCGTCGCGTGAAACGGTTTTTAGCACGCGACTAAAAACTGTACCGATATTCGAGCGAGATCGTCGACCCGCCCGTTCGCGGATCAAAGTCCGGCGCCAGGCCGGGTCGATTGCCGGTCACACGCACGTACTCCAGTCCCGTCCGCGAGCGCGCATTCGTCTCGTGAAACCACGCCACGGTCCAGGCGCGGCCATGTTCGCGAGCGCTGTCGACCGGCGGACGATCGGCGTCGCGCGTGGAGAACCGCTCGACGCGTGCACTGAGACGCTCGTGTCCGAACGCGTGCGATACGAGCAGATACGCCGTATCGAAATCCATCGTGAAGCTTCCGCCCGGAAAGCCGACCGCCGTCCATCCATTCGCCCACTCCGCCGCCACTGTCGTCGGGCTCTTCGACCCCGCCTCGGCACTAACGACATAGAAACGCGTCAGCCACGGAGTCTGCCCCTTGATCGTATACGGAACGACCGGCGCGCGATTGTCGATGTGCGCGACTTGCAGCATGGCGCGCTCGGGAAGCGAGACGCGGATGCGCTCGGAGTAGCCGTTCTTGTGGTCGAGGTCTGCACCGATCGGGCGCGTCGTCGCAGGGTAGGGAAGCGGCATATCTTCGTTGTAGACGGCGAGATAGTTGCCGAAGGTCCATCCGCGCGCGGCGAGGAGCGTTCCCATCGTGTCGTTGCCGCGGAATGCCGTGGCGCCGACAGTGACGTAGAAACCGGGAGACCACTGCAGATCGGCGCCGATCGGACGCACTTCCTGCGCGATCCAGGAGTTGAGCGCGGAATAGGTGATCGTGTACTTCGAGGTCCAGAGAGGATCGGTGTTCTCGCGCGAAGTCGGAAGCCAGAACTGCCCCGCGCGCAGCCGCCAATGATCATTGAAGACATCGGCGTAGGCCTGCACGATGCCCGTGCGGCTCCCGTCGAATCCCTGCTGTTCGCGTCTGGCCACGCCATCCGCGTGAAGGAGGAGCCAGGATGTGGGCGTCCAGTCGATGCCGAGTTGTGCGCTCTCGACGTTGACGATGCGATGGTCGTCCGCGCTATCCGCCCCAACATCGAATCGTCCCACCCCGCCCTGCAGCCACGAGGGCTGCGCGCGAACATACGTCTCGCGTCCGGTTAGGAAGCCATGGAATTGAAACGACTGCGCGCTCGCGGAGGAGGCGGCGGCAAGAAGGAGTACGACAAATGTACGGCGCATCTGCAAATTGTAACCGGGCTAGAGCGTGCGAGGATCGCGCCAGAGTCCGACTGCCTTTTTCCCGTAGTCGATCGTCACCAGGAATTTCGACAGGATCCGGTTTCCGATCCGCGGCGCGGCGACATCGGCCAGCTTCACATCGAGCAGCCCCAAGTCGCTGCCGGCCAGCTTCAGATGCGCACGCGTGCGCGACGCCGCCGCGTTGCCGCGCGGCAGGGTCAGCGTGTCGGGCGACGCGGTATCGACCAGCGCGTCGATCTCGTGGCCGTCGACGTCGATTCGAACGCGCGGCTCGCCATCGAAGCGGTAGATCGTCATCAGCTCGGAATGAATCCCTTCCTTCTGATACGTGAGCAGCCCCGACGCGTAGTCGATGGAGATGGCGCGATTGCTCCAGACGTCGGCACCGATGATCCCGTCAGCAACGCCGCGAAGGTCCATCACGACGGGCGTGAAACGGAGCGCTTCCTTCTCGTTGAGCTGCAGTAAACGCGTCTGACGCCACGGCATCGCGGGAAGTTTCGCGGCCAGTTTGCTGTCGATGGCCGTGCGCGCATGGGCAGTTCCGAGAATGAACTGACCCGGCTTTCCGTCAACCGTCGCCGAAGGAAGGAATAGCAGATTGTTGCGAACGACGAAGGAGAGGTTGATCTCCTGACCGATCGGCTCGTGAGCCCATGGCAGCGTAACTGAGCAGGACGCGCAGAGAACGATGGTAGCGATTGCGATGGCGATAGTTTTCGAGTACATAACAGCAGTGATCAGAGAGTCAAGAGACAAGAGATCAGGCGCGAGAAAACAGAGATAAGGGATGAGGAATGAGTGATGGGCACGAGGATTAGCATCCGGTCTCTGGCCGCTAGTTTCTCCTGATCTCTAATTGTTAGTCTCCGATCTCTTTTCCATCGCGAAGAAGAACGTTCAGCCCTCTGATCACTTGTCCCTGATTACTGATCACTCTGCAACACCCCTGCAACACGCAGTCCCGGAGGATATTGATGCTTAGCGAATTCAAGAACGAGCCGCTGACCGACTTTACCAAACCTGAGAACAAGGCAGCGATGGAAGCGGCGCTGGCCACCGTCCGCGCAGAGTTTGGCCGCGAGTATCCCGTCGTCATCGGCGGCGAGCGGATCACAGGCCTCAAGACCTACGAATCGATCAACCCGTCGCACAAGTCGCAACTTCTGGGCCGATTCAACAAAGCGACGAAGCAGCATGTCGAGCACGCGCTCGACGCCGCTTGGAAAGCATTCGAATCGTGGAAACGCGAGCCACTCGACGTTCGCGCCGGACTGCTCGTCAAGACCGCCGCGCTCCTGCGCGAGCGCAAGCACGAGTTCTCCGCGACGATGGTGTACGAAGTCGGCAAGACGTGGCCAGAGGCCGACGCCGATACCGCCGAGGCGATCGACTTTCTCGAGTTCTATGCGAGAGAAGCGTGTCGATGGGGCGGCGATCATCCGATCACGAAAATCGAATCCGAAGACAACGCGCTCGTCTACGTTCCCCTCGGCGTCGGCGGCGTCGTTCCCCCCTGGAACTTCCCGCTCGCCATCATGGCCGGAATGACGACGGCCGCCGTTGCGACGGGCAACTGCGTCATCCTCAAGCCGTCCTCCGATGCGCCGTGGATCGCCTGGCGATTCTTCGCTCTGCTCGAAGAAGCGGGGATGCCGGCCGGCGTCGTCAACTTCCTCAGCGGCTCGGGCGCCGAAGTCGGCGATCCGCTCGTCATGAGTCCGCGTCTGCGCTTCATCTCGTTCACCGGCTCGAAAGAAGTCGGCCTGCACATCAACGAAGAGGCTGCGAAAGCGCGTCCGGGACAGCTCTGGATCAAGCGCGTCGTCGCCGAGATGGGCGGCAAGGACGCGATCATCGTCGATCGCGACTGGAAGAATCTCGATGAAGCAGCGACGGCCGTCGTCGCATCCGCATTCGGTTTCCAGGGACAGAAATGTTCCGCGTGCTCGCGTCTGATCGTTGACGACGCCATCTACGACAAGTTCGTGCCGCTGGTCGTCGAGAAGACGAAAGCGCTGCGCATCGGTCCGCCGGAGGATGGCGACACGCAGATCGGTCCTGTCGTGAACGAGTCAGCGATGCGCAAGATCAAGGAGTTCATCGAGAAAGGCAAGGGCGAAGGAAAGCTGCTCGCCGGCGGCGAACTGCATGAAGGCGAAGGCTTCTACATCGAGCCCACGGTGATCGGCGACGTCGCGCCGGATGCGACGATCGCGCAGCAGGAGATCTTCGGGCCGGTGCTGGCCATCACACGCGCGAAAGACTTCGACGACGCGCTGCGCATTGCCAACGGAACGGAGTTCGGACTGACGGGCGCCGTCTTCACGGACGACGAGTCGAAACTCGATCGCGCGCGCGAAGAGTTCTTCGTCGGCAATCTCTACCTGAACCGCAAGTGCACCGGTGCCCTCGTCGGTGTGCACCCCTTCGGCGGCTTCAACATGTCCGGCACCGATTCCAAAGCCGGCGGCCGCGACTACCTCGGCCTCTTCCTGCAGGCAAAAGCGATTTCGCGGAAAAAGAAGGGCGCGCCGCAACCGGTTCGGGAGGGGGAGTAGGTAGGCTGAACGCGGCTGATTATGGGGGAAACGGTTTCACGCGGAGACGCGGGGAGCGCGGAGGTTTTTTTCCTCCGCGTCCTCCGCGTCTCCGCGTGAAACGCTTTTGAAGACTCACTCCAACGTAAACGTCACCGTCAGCGTGAAGATGACCTCGACCGGTTCGCCGTTCAGTGTGCCGGGGTGGAAGCGCCACTGCTTGACAGCGGCGACCGCCTGGTCGCTGAGACCCATCGGCAATCCTTTGAGGACCTTCACTCGTTCCACTTCGCCCTGTTTGTTGACAATGGCTTCGACGACGACGACGCCGGTGACGCGGCCTTTGCGTGCGGCGTCGGTGTAGTTCGGTTTCGTGCGCGTGATCGCGGTCGGCGCTTTGACGTCGCCGCCGACGCGAAGCGGTCCGTCGGACGGATCAGGTGCAGGCGGTGGTGGAGGAGGCTCTGGCTTCACTTCGCCAGTTCCTTCACCGGTGCCACCTACTTGTCCGCCGGCGGTTCCGCCAACCTGGCCGCCGAGGACGCCGCCGATCTGGCCGCCGATCTCGCCACCGACGGTGCCTCCCTGCTGTCCGCCGACGACTCCGCCCGCAACGCCGCCCGCGACGCCGCCTTCCTGCGCACCGGGAGGATCATTCGATGGTTGGGCAGGCGTCGGATCGACTTGCGGTACGTTCGTCGGAACGGGGATGTCGACCTTCGGAATCTCTTTTGGAATCTCGCGCGGCTGCACGAACGTCTGATGCGGAATCTGTACTGGCTTCACCACCGTATTCGGAGTCGACGCGGCGTGTGACGCGGCCGGCGGAGGCGGTGGGGGAGGCGGCGGCGGAGGAGCGGCCGATGAGAGATAGGCGTGAACCGGCTTGTCTTCCGCGTCGACTTTTTGCGTAGCGTGCGTGGAGATGAAGACGATCAGGGCGATGATGCCGCCGTGAACGCCGAGGGAGGCGAGAGTCGCTTTCCACCCGCCCCGCTTTTTTGATTTGCCCGATTCGATGAGCTCGTTCTGGAGATCCATATCGTTGTTTCTCCTTATACATTTTCGTTTAGTTATTGAGCAATAATGCAGCCAAGTGTTTACAGGCTTTTGTATCAGTAAAATCAATCACTTACGGGCCATGCTAGAATCGCCGGCGATGCGGAGAACCTTGTGGATGGGGCTGGTGGCGCTGAGCGGTTGCGCGAGCGCGTCGTTTCCCGTTCCGGCCGGTTGGGATTCAACTCCGCGGGCGTCCGTGATCAGCAACTTGTGCGCGCACGTCACGTGCGCCGCGAGGGCGCAGAGCGCAGTTCACGTCGTGGACAATCGCATTTTCAACGGGACCAAAGGCCTGACCCCACCGTTTGCAGCGATCGATTCGTTCGACGTCTCGCTCGATCGCAAAGAAGTCGTCTTCTCCGCACGGCGGAAGGACAACTTCGACATCGGACTCGTCTCGATCGACGGCAGCGACATCCACTGGGTGCCCGAAGACCCGCGCGATGAGACGGACGTTCAGTGGGCGCCGCGCGGAAACAAGGTCAGCTTCCTCCTGCGCACCGCCACCGGCAGCGTCGTGCGCACGGTGCACATTCCGACCGCGACGCCGCTATCAGTCGACTTTCCGGAGACCCAGATCGACGCGCTGGCGTGGGAGCCGAAGGCCGAAGAGTACGCCGTCGTCGTCGAGTCGCCGCAAGCGTCGCAGAGCCTGGTCACGATGACGTACGAGGGAACGAAGCGGCACGAAGTGGTCGCGCCGTCGTCGCGTGTCGACATCTCGATCGAGCCGGTCGGCGGAGCGCTGCTGATGCGCCCGAACGACTTGCACTACAACGAGAAGCTGCCGGTCGTGCTTTGGATCGACGCGCATCCATTCGCCTGGAGCGATGCGCGTGCGTCGCTGATGCGCAACGCGCGGGTGGCGATCGCCATCGCGGATCGGGAAAACGCGGCGTTCTGGAACGAGATCGCGAAGGTGACGTGGATCGATTCCGGCCGGAGATACAGGGTTGATGCAGGGACGAGGGACGAGGGACTCAACGCAGGGACGAGGGATGAGGGACGAGGGAAGAAGCCCGGGACGAGGGATGAGGTGGGAGAAAAAGATGCGGCAACCGCAGCCCCTCGTCCCCCATCCCTCGTCCCGGGCGTTCTCATCACCGCAGACCCGGCCATTCCTGCCGGCCGCTACCGCCGGACCGGAAACACGGTCGTAACCGCACCTGCTGTCGTACAATCATTTGCCGCCGCGTTCATAGCGGACGACCTGAAGGGAACACCCCCGCCGCATGGCCGTCGATGAAACCGAAAAGAAATCGACGATCCGCGAGTACTACGAAGCGCTCCTGATCGCCGTCATCTTCGTCAACTTTGCCCGCATCTTCGCCTTCCAGGCTTTCAAGATCCCGACCGGATCGATGGAGGACAACCTGAAAGTCGGCGATCACATCATCGTCAACAAGTTCATCTACGGGCCGGGGACGTCGCTGGGCGGAATGCTGCCTCTGCGCGAGATCCGCCACGGCGACATCATCGTCTTCCGCTATCCGCTCCAGCCCGACACCGACTTCGTCAAGCGCGTCATCGGACTGCCCGGCGATACCGTCGAGGTCCACGACAAAGTGGTCTCGATCAACGGCAAGCCGCAGGCCGAGCCCTACGTGATCCACGTCGATCCGACGATCTATCCGCCGCGGCCGCAACTTCCCGAGCCGTACCGTTCGCGCGATCAATTCGGCCCCTACATCGTTCCCAACGATCAGTACTTCGCGATGGGCGATAACCGCGACCGCTCCAGCGATTCGCGATACTGGGGCACCGTTCCCCGCTCGATGATCAAAGGCAAAGCGTTCATGGTCTACTGGTCGTTCGAAGGAGCGCCGCCCACGTCCGATACCACCGGCGCGCGGATCAAAGAATTGTGGGGCGTGGTCAAGCAGTTCTTCACGAAAACGCGATGGAGCCGGTCGTTCTTCATCGTCGATAGCAAATACCATTTCACGCCCGGCCTGACGCCCGAAGGCGAAGCCGGCGAAAGTCCATGAGCGATTCGAGGGAGTCGGAATTCGGGAGTCGGGAGTCGGAGGTGGCGATGTCTGACGACCACCTCGATACGCCCGCCACCCAACAAACATCTTCCGATGAGCGGGAAGATGATGAACGCCCGCCAGCTCTCTCGTTAACTTCGGCGGCGCCGGATTCGAATGTAGAGAGCCACGAGCCTGCGGTTGCAATCACTGAACGGGCCACCGAAGACGTGATCCTGCTCGCTGAAAACCTGAGCTCCGTCGAAAATGAACTGCCATCTCCGACCCCCGACCCCCGACCCCCGACCCCCGACATCGACCCCGTCTACGTCCATCGCAGTGACCATTCGATTTCGCGGCGGCACATTCCGGAGAACGTTCTCAAAGTTCTCTACCGCCTGCATCGCAGCGGCTATCGCGCGTACTTATGCGGCGGCAGCGTTCGCGATCTGTTGATGGATGGGACGCCGAAGGATTTCGATCTCGCCACCGACGCGCATCCGGCAGAGATTCGCCGCCTCTTCCGCAACAGCCGCATCATCGGGCGGCGCTTCCGTCTCGTACACATCATTTTTCAGGACATGCTCGTCGAGGTGGCGACATTCCGCCGCGAGCCGGAGCGCAACGAAGATGCCGCGGAGCTCTTGATCACCGACGACAACACGTTCGGATCGCCGCTCCAGGATGCGCGCCGCCGCGACTTCACGATCAACGCGCTCTTCTACAACATCGCCGACTTCTCGGTGATCGATTACGTCGGCGGACTGGAAGATCTCGAGGCGAAGCGCGTTCGCGTCATCGGCGATCCTGATGTTCGTTTCCGGGAGGATCCGGTCCGCATGATGCGCGCCGTCGAATTCGCCTCCCGCCTCGGCTTTTCCATCGAGCCGGCCACGTGGGACGCGATCCTCCGCCACAAGAACGAGATCCTCAAAGCCTCGGCGCCGCGCGTTTCGGAAGAGATCCTCGATCTGCTGCGGCGCGGCTGGTCGCGCGGCGCGGTGCAGCTCATGGTTGATACCGGCCTGCTCGATCCGCTGCTCCCCGAGGTGTACAAATCGATCGCGGGGGATCGGGCACCGTACTTCTGGAAAATGCTGGAAGTGCTCGATCGCACCGTGCAGGCGGGTCGCAGGATCTCCGATCCGGTGCTTCTCTCTGTCATGTTCCTTCCGTGGATCCTTCAGGAGCTGGAGACCGAAGAATCACGCCGCAGCGCGAAGATGAAGACCAGCGACGTGATCGTCTTCATCCGCGAGCTGATCCAGCCGATGTGTACGCGCATGGCGCTGGCCGCGGGGACGCGGCATCAGATCGAGACGGCGCTCGACACGCTCTGGCGTTTGCTCGAGCCGCCGGTAGATCGCCGCGCGCAGATCCGTTTCGTCTTCCGCGAGCCGTTCAACGACGTCCTCGCCCTCCTCGAGCTCTACGCCCTCTCCTCGGGCAAGTACGTCGACGTCTTCCGTCAATGGCAGCAATTTGCCCAACGCGCCCGCCGCGCCGCCGACGCGGAAGCACCGGTACTTGCTACGGCGAAGCGAAGGCGGCGGCGGAGGTAGGTGGCGAACGGACGAAGGCTGGTGCAGCGCGTGGTTAGGGCGCCATCCTCCAACACGCTGCAAGTGCCTCCACTGCGTTTGATCGGTGCCGAAGCGAGGATGAGGCGGCGTTGGAAGCTCGCTCAACCGGGACCGCCTGATTGGCACCGCGCATGTTGGGGTCAGGTCGAAAGTGAAAGTGACGGAAGACGTTGTCCGATTCTGCGACAAGTGAGTTCCGTCACTTTCACTTTCGACCTGACCCCAACTCATCACTGCTCGTGTTGGGATGACTATCGCTACCTCCCCGAATCGCCCGCCTGCCGGATCGGAAGCTTCGTTTCGCCCGACATCCCTGCGCCTTTGAACACACTTGTGGCCATGGCGATGATCGAGCCGACGTCGCTCAGGTTCGCGGGGATGATCATCGAGTTGCCGCTCTTCGCCAGTTCTCCGAACTGACGGATGTACTCCTCGGCCAATCGCAACTGCATCGCTTCGAATCCGCCCGGAGTTTTGATCGCGTCGGCGACGGCTTTGATTCCGTTCGCGGTGGCGGCGGCGACCGACTCGATGGCCGCGCTCTGCCCTTCCGCCTCGTTGATCGCTTGCTGCTTTTTCGCTTCCGACGCTTTGATCACTTGCTGTTTGTCGCCCTCGGCCTGGTTGATCGACGCGTCGCGCTGTCCTTCTGATTGCAGGACCGTGGCGCGCTTCTCACGTTCGGCGCGCATCTGCTTCTCCATCGCCGCCAGAACGTCCTTCGGCGGATTGATGTTCTTGATCTCGTAGCGCAGCACTTTCACGCCCCATGCTTCCGACGCTTTGTCGACTTCGCTCACGACCATGAGGTTGATGTTTGTCCGCTCTTCGAACGTACGATCGAGCTCGATCTTGCCGATCTCGCTGCGAAGGTTCGTCTGCGCGAGCTGCGAGATCGCGTAGGTGTAATCGGAGATGCCGTACGAGGCGCGGGCGGGATCGAGGACTTTGAAATAGAGCACGCCGTCGACGGCGACCTGTACGTTGTCGCGCGTGATGCAGACCTGCTCCGGAACGTCCATCGCCACTTCTTTCAATGAATGCTTGTAGCGGACGGTGTCGAGGAACGGCACGAGGATGTGAAAGCCCGGCTCGAGCGTCGACGAATATTTGCCCAGCCGCTCCACGACCCACGCGTTCTGCTGCGGCACGACGCGGGCGATGCGGCTGATCATGATGAGCGCAAAGATGACGACGACGAACGCGACGATTAGATTCATTTCGGTCTCCGATGCGATGTCCTTACGACGCGCGGACGTGAATGGTCAGGCCGGAGACCTTCTCCACCACGCAGCGCTGCCCTTTCAGGAGCGGTGTTTCGCCGATGTTGCGCGCGGTCCAAGTGCTCCCGCGCATCTCCGCCTTCCCCTCATCGCCGACCGCGAGATCGGTCATCACGATGGCCTGCTCGCCGACGAGCGTGTCGACGATATGCGTCTTGCTCAGCCCGAGCTTGAGCACGACGATCGGCCGCACGAAGACCAGCAGGACGACCGACGAGATCGCGAAGATGAGAAGCTGTGCCCAGAGCGGAATGACAAGTCCGACGCCGACGAGAATCGCCACGAGGAACGCGCCGACGGCGAAGAAGCCGACATGCGCAGTCGTGGCAAAGAACTCGATCGTGAGCAGAAGAAAGGCGACGAGAACCCAGAACCACCATTCCATGGATGTGTAGCGATGAGGTTACCACGGCGACGCGGTTGCTCTACTGCTGCAACTCGGTCAGCACGTTCTTTGTAATCGCCGGAATCAGCTTGACGTCATCCGCCGTGCCGCGGGTCATGATCACGAGGATCAGTTTGCGACCGCCGGGGAGCTCGATGTAGGCCGCGTCGTGACGGACCTCCGAGGTCCATCCGGCTTTCGACCACTCCTTCGAACCCGCCGGCAGCGATTCGCCAATGAACTCTTTCACCTGGTTCTCGTCCGCGCGCGGCGGACTCAGTGGACGATCGAGCAGCGTCATCATGGCGTTGCTGGCTTGTGCGGATACCGCGCGTTTGCGCACGATCCACAGCAGGAGCGACGCGAACGAGTTGGCGCTGGAGCGATTGCGAAAGGGTTTGGCATCGCCGCCGAGGATCTGTTTCTCGCGGCCGAAGGGGCCGAAGCTCCACGGCTTGGCCATCGCGCTGATGTCGTAGCCCATCGTGGCGAACCATTTGTTGACGACGCGCCGCTTGTCCATGAACTTGTTGAGCGCGCGTCCTTCGAGGTTCGGGCCGGGGCACGTATCGCTGATGATGTCGATGAGATAGGCGGTGGCGTCGTTGTCGGAGAGCCGGATCATCTCGCCGAGGGCTCGTTGCACTTCCTTGTCGCCTTCCAGCCTCTGATGAAACACCTCGGCCATGATGTAGAGCTTCACGACCGACGCCGGATAGAACGGCGCGTCACCATGCCAGTCGCCGCGATCGACCGTCGAGGGATTCGTCATGTCGATGATGCTGATGGCGAGGTTGTCCGCAGTCAGCTTCGGAAAATCCTTCAGCGTCTGTTCGGCTGCATGCTGCGCCGCCAGCGCGAGAGCGGGATTCTTCGGGACGTCCGTGAACTCGCGGAAGTTGGCAAACGCGGAAGTGGCGGTGAGGAGGAGCAGAGAGGCGAGCCGGATGCGCATGGATGGATTGTAACGGGCGTGACGTATGGCTGGGCTCAGCGTCGATCGGGCGGGTTCGGATTCGATATCACGCGATCGCCGTAATTGCACATGATGTGTGGACACATGTTACGGATTGCCGTAAAATGGCGTGATGAAAAATATCACTCTAGCTCTCGACGAAGAGACGCTCGAGGCGGGACGCAGCTATGCGAACCGGCATCAGACAACTCTGAATTCTCTCGTGCGTCAGTTGCTGGTCCGAACCGTCGTTGCTGACCGGCCGGCGGTGGTGGCGGAGATGTTTCGACTCATGGATGCTTATCCCGGTACCTCACCGGGTAAGCGTTGGAGTCGAGAGGAGTTGTATGTCCGGTAAGGTATTTTTGGACACGAACATTCTTGCGTATGCCCATGATGGAGCGTCGCGAGGCAAGCAAAAGCGCAGTCGCGAAGTCATAGCGCAACTCGCTCATTCGGGCGACGGAGTGATTTCTACTCAAGTGATGCAGGAGTTTTTTGTTACTGCGACGCGCAAGCTCGGCGTACCGCCACTCGCCGCAAAGGCGGTATTGAAGACTTTTGATGTCTTCGAGATCGTGCTCGCTGGGCCGTCTCTTATTCATGATGCGATCGACTGCTCTGTCTTGAATACGGTCTCATTCTGGGATGGGCTCATCCTTGCGGCGGCCGCAAGCGCAGGTTGCGGCACTCTCTATTCTGAAGACTTGAGTCACGGCCAAGTAATCCTGGGCGTGAAGATTCAGAATCCATTCGCTGCCTGATGACCGCGTCAGATGCAATACAGGCCGGATCGGCGAATGTCCGGCAGATCGAGCGTGAACGAGTTCCCGACTGAAGGCGCACGTCGTACCGCACGCCAAGCCGAAGTCCGCGCGAAATTCGCGATAATTGCCGCATGCACATCCGAGTCGGTACCAGCGGCTACAGCTACAAGGAATGGAAGGGGACGTTTTATCCCGACGATCTTCCGGCGGCGAAGATGCTGCCTTATTACGGGGAGCGCTTCGATTCGGTCGAGATCAACAACACGTTCTATCGAATGCCCGACGCGAAGATGGTGGCGAAATGGGGCGAGCAGGTGCCCGATGGGTTCACCTTCGTGCTCAAAGCGCCGCAGCGGATTACGCATCAGAAGAAACTGGTCGGTGCGGGGGATGACCTTCGGCTTCTGTTCGAGGCGGGCGAGGCACTCGGACCGAAGCTCGGACCCGTGTTGTTTCAGTTGCCTCCGTTCTCGCGCAAGGATGCGCTCAAACTTCGCGAGTTCGTGTCCATCCTGCCGCCTAAGCATCGTGTCGCCTTCGAGTTTCGTCACGACTCCTGGTTCGACGACGAGATCTACGGCATTCTCCGCGAGCGCGACATCGCGCTTTGCGCCGCCGACACCGACGAGGTAACCGATCCGGACGCGCTTGTCGTGCCGACGGCGTCGTGGGGATACATGCGTCTGCGCCGCACCGAATTCGCTTCCGGTCAGCTCGAAGCGTGGGCGGCGCGCGTGGAGCGGCAAGCGTGGAGCGACGCCTACGTTTTCTTCAAGCATGAGGATGAAGGGAAAGGGCCGCGCTTCGCCGTAGAGTTCCGCGCGATGCTTCATTGACGCAGCGACCGCTCCGTCGTTACCCTTCGCGCACTGTGTCTCTATTGCGCACTCTCATGGTTTTCTCGATGCTGACGATGCTCAAATTCGTCAGCCGGATCTTCTATCGCTACGACCTTAGTTGGGTCGGTGACGTGCCGCCCGATCCGTGGCAGCGCATTCGGCTCGTGGCGTTTCTCAATCACACCAGCCTTTTCGAGCCGGTGTTTCTCGGCGGTGTGCCAGCCAACTTCATCTGGCGGCTGGCGGCGCACGGCGTCGTCCCTGCGGCCGAGAAGACGACCGGCCGGCCGCTCGTCGGGATCATTTTCAAGTTCGTGGCGCATCACGTCGTCGCCATCACGCGCGAGCGCGATCACACCTGGTTTCAGGTGCTGAACCGCATCGATCCGCACTCGATGGTCATCATCGCCCCCGAGGGAAGGATGAAGCGGGCGAACGGACTGGATGTGCATGGCAATCCGATGAGTGTCCGCGGCGGCATCGCCGACATCCTCCTGGCCATCAAGGAAGGGCGGATGTTGATCGCATACAGCGGCGGGCTGCACCACGTGCAGGTGCCGGGCAAGCTCCCGCGGGCGTTCAAGACTGTTCGGATGCGTCTGGAGATCATCGACATCGCCGAGTACATCGCCGACATGATGCGCAACGGCGGCGCGGACCAGTTCAAGAAGAACGTGATGCGCGATCTTGATCGCCGGCGTGATTTCTATTGCCCGGAAGAGGGGCTGCGCAAGACGGCGTAGACAAACAAAACCGTTTCACGCGGAGACGCGGAGATGCGGAGATGCGGAGTTTTCTTTCTCCGCGTCCCCCGCGTCTCCGCGTGAAACGGTTTTGCCTCTCTCAAGACTCAGAGACGCGATTGAGCTCCATCTGCAACTCCTCCAACGGCATTGGCCTGCTGAACAAAAACCCCTGGATGTACTCGCATCCCATCTCGCGTAGAAACTCGAGCTGATCCCGATCCTCGATTCCCTCGGCGATCACCTTCATCTCCAGCTCGTGGGCGAGATCGATGATCGATCTCGTGATCGATCGGGCTCGCTGACTCGATGAGAGCCGCGACACGAATGTTCCCGGCACCTTCACGCCGTCGAGCGGAAAGTGGAGCAGATGCTCGATCGAGGAGTGTTTCGTGCCGAAGTCGTCGAGCCAGAGCTGGACGCCGAGCTCTTTCAACTCGTCAAGCACGTGCATCGTCTGTTTTGGATGCTCGATGTAGCTCATCTCCGTGATCTCGAGGTTGATCTTGCTCAGATCGTTGCCGTTCCCCGTCACGAGCTTGAGCAGCCGCTGCATGAAGTTTCCTTCCTGAAACTCGCGCGGCGAGAGGTTGACATTGAGATGCACGTCGCGTCCGCCGTCCTTCTGCCAGGACGCGGCATCCGCGTAGGCGCGATGCATCGTCCAGGAGTCGAGCCTGAAAATATCCGGCCCTTCTTCCGCCGCCTCGGTGAGCGGGACCGCGCTGCGAATCTCCCCGTTTTCGCGCCGCGACCGCAAGAGCGCTTCGGCGCTGATGATCCGGCGCGATTCCAGCTCGTGGATGGGTTGGTAGAACAGGACGAGCTGGTCTTGCGCGATGGCGCGGCGCAGACCGGAGCGGGGTTCGGATTCAGTCATCGAGCATGCTCTTCCAACACGCGTGCCCGCGGGAGAAGCCGTCCGCTACAATCGCACGCTCATGCCGGAAGAGATCCTGATCGTCCATTCACGCGCCGCGGAGCGGGTGAAGCGCGGACAGACGGTCCAGCACGTTCTCGGCGCTCTCTTACTTGCGAGCGCCGCGTTCGGGCATTTGCAATCGCTGCATGGCCGCGGCATCGTGCTGCCCGCGCTCGAGATTGCGGCGAGCGCGGCGCTGATCATCGCAGCGATTCGGGAGAAGGTGCGGCACGCGCGCGGCGCCGGACACGAGAAGGTTGCCTGGATCGAGCTCGCCGGCGCTGCAATGGGTTTCGTTGAGGCGGCGCATCGCGTCCAGGAGCGCGCGCATCACCATCTGTCGTTCCTCGTCCTCTCCTTCGTACCGCCGTTCATCCTGCTTGCGTTCGCATTCTTCGACACGCGCGTCTGGTCGAAGCGCTATCTGAAACTCGACGACGACGGCTTCGAGATCCGGCTGCGGCGGTGGAAGCGCCGGATTGGCTGGAGCGACGTGCGCAGCTTCCGCATGCGCGAGAAAGCCGTCGAATTCACGATGCAAAACGGACGCAACAGGACGTTCAAACTCCGCGATGTGAAGGAGTGCGATCAGGCGATGGCCTGGCTCGAGGAGAGGCTCAGATTGCGTGGGATCGCCGAATCAGCGACGCCATAGCTGCCAGGCGGCGATTGCGATTCCAACGAGTGCGAGCGCGACGAGCAGTTTGTTCGAAGTGAGCGTCTTCCAGATCGACGTCTCCGCCTTGCGCCGCGTCTCCGCCGGCATCGCGCTCATCTGCATCCGCTTGGCAGTTCCGCGCATCGACTCGTTGACTGCCTGCTTGAAAGTGCTGAGCGTGCGCGGTTCGTCCGCGGGAGCTACAGCCATCGCACGCTGGCTATCGATGTGGATCACGTTCGACGGCATCGGCACGATGAGCTTCTCGCCATGATCACCTGCGGCGACGTTGTACGTTCCCTGATCGAAGTAGAGTGGTGTCGGCCCGAGGCGGGTGTTGCGGAGAAAGAGGACGTGCTCGTCGCCGGTTTGGAACGCAGGCACACCGATCGTCTCTTGATGGATGCCGTTGACGACACCGCCCGGCGTGATGACAGTCAACTCGCCCGCGGCGCTTCCTTTCATCGATTGCTCGACGGCAAAGGTTGCGTAGGTGACGATCCAGCGTCCGGTGGGATCGAAACGTGCTTCGGTCTTGACGCATTTGCCGAGGATGATGGCGGCGGCGTTGTCGACCTTTTCGTCGAAGGTGGCGGCCTGAGCAACGGCGGCATGAGCGGCCGGGACAGCGAGGGCAACGAGAAGAAGCGCCACGATAGCAACGATTCGGTTATTTGTAGTCATCCTGAGCGGTACAGAAGCAATCGACAAGCCAGTTTATTGCGCGAAATGGAGTGCGGGCATCTCGCCCGCGGCGCCGAGGCGTCCCGCCTCGGCGTACGAGTCGCGAAGACTTCCGCAGATCGGCCTGCCTCATGCAGTGGCGGCGGCGGAATGCGACGATTCATCATTCTCTTGCTTGCTCTAAGCCTGACAGGATGCGGCAAACAAAACGCTGGGGACGCGCTCGCGAAATCGACCGAGTCGTGGCGCGCAACGCTGAAGCTCGTCGCCGATGCACGGCTCGCGAAGAAGGTCGGAGCTGGTTTTGCGATGAATACCGCCGAGGCCACGGTCGAAGACCTGTCGAAACAAGTCGACGATCCATCGTTACCGCGCGAACAGATCACGCGCGCGGCTGGTGTCATTGGAGCAGCGCGTGAACTGGGCCGCGCCGTATCGGGCGATGACACAGCCGGCCTCGCGCACGCACGCAGCGCCCTCGCTGCGACGCCGGCAAAATCCAAATGAAGAAAGTGCTCCAGGTTGCGCTCGGCATCGTCACGGGGATCGGAGGATTTCTCGAAGTCGGATCGATCGCTACCGCCTCGGAAGCGGGAGCATCGTTTCGCTATTCACTGATCTGGGCCATCGCACTCGGCACGATCTGTCTGATCTTCCTCGTCGAGATGACGGGACGTCTGGCCGCGGTCTCCAAGCACTCGGTCGCTGACGCCGTACGCGAGCGTTTCGGATTCAAGTTTGCCGTGATCCCACGCGCGGCCGAAGTCATCGTCAACTTGCTGGTCATCGCCTCCGAGATCGGTGGCGTATGCCTGGCATTGAAGTTCGTGACCGGCATCGAGGTTCGCGTGTGGGCGATTCCGGTAACGTTGCTGATCTGGCTGGCGATCTGGGCCGGAACGCTCGACTTCCTCGAAGACGCCACTTCCATCCTCGGTCTCGTCGCGTTTGCGTTCATCGTCGCGGCGGTGAAGATGCATCCCGATCATCACGCGATGCTGCGCGGGTTGCTGCCTTCGTCGCCGCGTCAGGACGTTGCGCACTACTGGTACATCGCGGTCGGCATTCTCGGCGCGACGATCAGTCCCTACATGTTTCATTTCTACGGATCGGGCGCGATCGAGGACAAGTGGGGCGAAGAGAGTCTCGGCGCCAATCGGGTCACTGCTGCGCTGGGGATGTCGTTCGGCGCGGTGATGTCGGTGGCGGTGCTGGTTTGCGCGGCGCTGGTGCTCGCTCCGCGTGGCATCGAAGTGGCGCGCTACGAGCAGGCCGCCCTGACTCTGATTCCCGCTCTGGGTCGATGGGGCCTGCCGCTTTTCGCGGGAACGCTCGGCGTCTGTTGTTTCGGCGCCGCAATGGAAGTGAGCCTGGCGACGTCGTACATGGTCGCGCAGACGCTCGGCTGGAACTGGGGAGAAAACAAGAGACCTGACAAGGAAGCGCGCTTCTCGATGGTCTACGTGATTATGCTCTTGATGGGTGGATCGTTACTGCTGACAGGAATCGATCCGTTGAAGCTGACGATGTTCGCGATGGCCATCACCGCCGTGATTCTGCCGCTGATCGTGATGCCGTTCATGCTTCTGCTCAACGACAAGACGTATGTGCACGAGCATACGAACGGTCCGATCGGCAACACGGTCGTGGTGCTGACACTCCTGCTCGCGTCGATCGTGGCCATCATCACGATTCCGCTCGAGATTGCCGGAGGTGGTTGATGACGATGAGGAAGGATTTCTGCCTCGTACGCGACCTGCTCGACAATCAGTTGGTCGGACGCGACAAATGCAAACTCGGCAGGATCGACGGCATCACATTGCATGTCGCCCGAGGCAAGCAGCCGCGCGTGACGTACCTCGAGTCGGGTGCGCTGATTCTTGCGCGACGCCTCGGGCCGCGCTGGGAGCGCTTCGCCGCTTTCATGACCCGCCATTTCGGCGTTCGGAAAAAACCGGTGTTCCGCGTGCCATGGAAGAAGGTGACGAGGGTCGGGATCGACGTCCACATCGACGTCGACGGTGAGTCCTCCGACGCCTTCGCCTGGGAGCATTGGCTCGACGAAAAGTTGATCGGGAGGTTGCCGTTCGCGCATGAGCACAACAAAGACAAATGACGTGAGGCTGGAGCTGCTCCTCGGGCGGCGCGTGGTTGATGCGAACGGCGCGAAGGTCGGGCGAATCGAAGAGGTTCTGGCTGAGCGCGACGGGGAGGAGCTGCTCGTCACGCACTATCTGGTCGGTACGTACGGACTTTTTCAAAGGCTGTCGATCCATCATTTCGGCGTCGGGCTGTTGCGATTGCTCGGCGCGCGCGCGCACAGTGACAAGCCGCATCGGATCCCGTGGGACAAGCTCGATCTCAGCGACCCGGAGCGGCCGCGGCTGACCTGTGCGATCGAGGAGTTGTAGAACCTCTAGAGACTTTTCACGCGGAGACGCGGAGGCCGCGAAGTTTTCTCTCCGCGTCCCGCGCGTCTCCGCGTGAAACCGTAACCCTTTGCCTTGGCACGAGAATGGAGACCAGTCCATCACGCCGCTCGCGGACGGCGCCTCCGATCCGCGATCGTCTCGCGCAGAAACTTCAGTAGTGCCCGCTCTTCTTTCGACATTCCGATGCGCACCACCGGCGAGCCTTTCTGCTTTTTTCGCAGCATCTCGAACGGTTTGCCGGCCATGTATTCGTCGAGCAGGCGAGGGCAGATGTAGGAGGAGCGGCAGACGGCGGGTGTGTTTCCGAGCTGCTCGGACGTTGCTTGCACGGCGCGCTTGATCTTGCGTTTGCGCTCCGTTTTGCTTGCGCCTTGTCCCTCCATGGCCAGGGCGATGGAGCAGAGGAGCGTGCCCGCCCAGGTGCGGAAATCTTTGGCGGTGAAGTTCGATCCGATGATCGACTGGATGTAGTCGTTCACGTGACGGTCTTTCACGTCGCGCGTGCGATCATTTTCGATGAACGCGAAGAGCTCCGGCTCGCGCAGCGCTCGAAGTCTCTCGATGACTGCCGCCACCTCCGCGTCTTCGATAGCGCGTTTCTGCGACTTGCGCCATTTGCCGACGTAGTCGAACGCGATCACGCTTCCTTCGACTTTGACATGTTTCGTGCGGATGGTCGTCAGGCCATAGGTCGATTCCGACTTGGCGCTCTTGTCGTTGCCGACGCGGAAGAAGCCCTGATCGATGAGGCGGACGATCGCGGCGAGCACATGCTCGCGATCGAGGTCGGTGCGTTTCAAGTCCGCGCGGACGCGCCGTCGTAGCGCGGGCAGCGCTTCGCCGAACTCGACGACCCGTTTGAACTTTTCCTCTTCGCGAAGCGCGCGAAAACGCGGATGGTAGAGATACTGCGTGCGGCCTTTGGCATCGAGTCCGACAGCCTGAAGCGGAGCCGAGTCGCCGCGCGCGATTCGAACGTCCCGCCACGCCGGCGGAATGCGCAGCTTGTTGATGCGCGCCAACGATTTCTCGTCACCGATGACGGAGCCCGTCGCGTTGCGATAAGTGAAGCCGGTTTCTTTGGTTCCCTCGCGCCGGATGCCGTGTAGATCGAGGTACCAGCGTCTGCGGACGCCCTTTCCCGGCATGATGGGCGCGATTTTGCGAGAATGGTGCCGCTTGACGGATGGCGATGACGCGAAGGGGATTCTCAGCAGCGGCGTGATCGAGCCGCTAACGCTTCGCCAGCGGCGGTTGGTCATCGCGTTGACGGTCATCGTCGCCGCGACGCGATTCCTTGCCTTGTCTCACTCGATGTGGGATTGGGACGAAGCGCTCTTCGCGGCGTCGCTGCATCACTACGACGTCGCGCAACACCATCCGCACCCACCCGGCTTTCCGCTGTTTTTCGCGTTGGCCAAACTCGCGCGGCTCGTCATCGACGATGACTTTCGCGCATTGCGCGCGGTCAGCACACTTGCCGCGCTTTTCGTCTTTCCGGCGATGTTCGCGTTAGCGCGCTCGCTTCGGTTCCGATTGCGAACATGTGTGGTCGCAGCGCTTCTCTTCTCGTTCCTGCCGAATGTCTGGTACTGGGGCGGCACCGCGTTCAGCGATGAGCTGGCGATGGTGACGGCGATCGGAGGCGCGTCCTTCCTTTTTCGCGATGACCGGCGGCGCCGCACGTATCTCATCGGCTGCGCGCTCTTCGCTGCGACGATGCTGGTGCGCGGACAGAACGTGCTCCTGGTCTGGCCGTGGATCGTAGCGTCGTGGCGAAGGATCCGGACGCGGCGAGTTGAGGTCGTCGCCGGCACCGCGCTGATCGTTGTGCTGGTCCTGACAGGCTACGGCATCGCCGCGGAGATCACCGGCGTGCGCGAATTCATCGAGGCGACGAAAACACATCAGCGCTACGTGACGACAGTCGACGGCATGTTGAATCCTGTTCGTCCGCCGATGCGCGATCTCTTCTACGATTTCGCGTTCGATCCTTTCCGGTCGTACGCGCTGACCTGGGGATCGCGCGCGGTGTCGATCCTGATGATCGTGTTCATGCTCGCGGCGTTCGCGCGCCCCAAACGCGCGCACGTGCACGCGATTCTTACATTCGTGCCGAACTTCCTGCTGGCGTGGTTCTTCCTGAGCGCGACGGGAATCAGCCGACTCTCGCTCGGCTACATCGCCCTCAACGCGATCCTGGCCGCCGATGGGATGGATGTCATTGCCAGCGCCGTGGTTTCGCGTGTGCGCGGTGTCTCGCGTGAGAGGCTGGCCGCGGCGCTCCAGATCCTCTTCGCGGCGATCGTCGTAGGACGATACATTCACTGGGTTTGGCCGGGATTAGAAGAGGTCCGAAGTAAGGATTCGCCGCCGGTGCTGGCGATGCAATGGATCCGCGCGCATGTTCCGCGAGATCGGCGCGTCTACATCAGCGGCGCACTGGAGCCGTTTCCGGCGTATTTTCTTCAGGACTACCACGTCACATCCATCGCCGATGACTTCGATCCGTCGCGAACGCCACTCGACGCACGTGGCTACATTGTTTCCGATGCTCTCAGCCGTCTGGACGGTGGGATCAACTTTCAGCGTCCGCACCGGCGGTTGTGGGCGCTCTTCAATCAACGCTATTTCGAAACGTCGGTGGCGCCGGCCGAGGATTGGATTCGATTCGGCGAAGGGTGGTATGGCGAAGAGCAGAGCCCCGACGGCGCGTGGTGGCGTTGGATGGGAGGCGACAGCCACACGTTGCTCGGTCCGCTCGGCCGTCGTGCCTTGCTCGGAATCAAGGCGACGTTCCTGCTCGACTTCGGTCCGAAGCCGGTCGTGACGATTGGATTCGACGGCCGCGTGATCGATCGCTTCGTGCCGGAGCGGCGCGACATTCAGCGCTACTACGCAGTTCCCTCGCGAAGCGGCGCGCCCGACGAGCTGGAGATCACCGTCGACAAGCCCGTCAATCTCGCGCGCATTCATCGTGGCTCTGATCCGCGCGACCTCGGATTGCAACTGCATCTGCTGACGTGGAAAGCGCAATGAGCGCAAGTGATCACGCGATCGAGCCGCTCACGCCGCGTCAGCGATGGATCGTCGTCGGGATCGCGCTGGCCGTGGGCGCCACGCGATTTCTTGCGCTCTCTCATTCGATGTGGGACCTGGACGAGGCGCTCTTTGCCTCCGCGCTGCAGCACTACGACGTCGCGCAGCATCATCCGCATCCGCCGGGATTTCCGCTGTTTGTTGTGATGGCGAAGGTGGTGCGTCTCGTAATCCCGGATGATTTTCACGCGTTGCGCGCGGTGAGCCTGCTCGCTTCGCTCTTCGTGTTCCCTGCAATGTTCGCGTTGGCGCGTTCGCTTCGCTTTCGCTTTCGAACGTCCGTCATCGCCTCGCTTCTTTTCAGTTTTCTGCCGAACGTCTGGTACTGGGGCGGAACGGCGTTCAGCGATGAATTGGCGCTCGTTACGTCGCTGGCCGCTGCGGCGTTTCTGCTTCGCGGCGGCCGGCGCTCCTACGCCGTCGGGTGTCTCTTCTTCGCCGCGACGATGCTGGTTCGCGCGCAGAACGTGTTGTTGCTATGGCCCTGGATCGTGGCGTCGTGGCGACGGCTTCGCGAACGGCGTATCGCGGAGGTGGTGACGGGCACCGCGCTCATCGCCGCTCTCGTGTTGACCGGCTATGGCATCGCCGCGAAGGTGACCGGGTTCCCTGAGTTCGTCGCGGCCACGAAAGGCCATCAGCACTACGTCGCCACCGTCGATGGCGCGCTCAATCCGCGGCGGATTCCGATGATGAATCTCCTGCACGACTTTCTTTTCGATCCGTTCGAGTCACGCGCGGCATCGACCGCGATGTTTCTGTTCGCGCTCCTCTCCTTCGCACGCCCGCGCCGTGCGCACATCGACATCCTTCTCACGTTCCTGCCGAACTTTTTGCTGAGCTGGTTCCTTTTGAGTCCGAGCGGTATCAGCCGCCTCTCGCTCGGCTATATCGCGCTGGACGTCCTTCTCGCCGCTGATGGACTGGACGTTGCGGCGACATTTATTGCCTCGCGCGTCCCCGTGATTTCGCGGGAGCGCCTTGCGGCGACGGTGCAGGCAGCGCTGGCGGCGATCATCATCGGCCGCTATGTCGTCTGGGTGTGGCCAGGCTTGCACGAAGTTCGAAGTACCGACTCTCCACCGGTGCAGGCGATGCTTTGGATCCGTCAGAACGTGCCGCAGGGCACGACGGTCTATCTGAACGGAGGCATGGAGGCATTCGGCGCGTACTCTCTTGCCGGCTACAAGATCGTGACGATCGAGAGCGAATCCGGTCCGAAGAAACTTGCTGGCTACGTGGCGGTGGATCACCTGGCCAGCAGTCGGAACGCTGTTAATTTCCAGCGGCCGCACAGGCGTCTGTGGGCGTTGTTCAATCGCCGCTACTTCGAGGCTTCCGTCACTCCGGTGAAGACGGTCCCGGCAGCTCCCGCTGCGCAATCAGCGGGAGCTGCTCGATGACCGCGGGATCCGCAAGATTACAGAGTGAAATCGATCGACTGCGGTCTCCACGTCTTGACGCGCTTGCCGTCCTTCATCGGAGGTGTGAATCGCACGGCGCGCATGGCGCGGACGGCGGCATCATTGAATCCGAAGCGCGGATCCCCACGAAGAACTTTTACCTCCGTGACTTCGCCAGTCTCCGAGATCAGCGCGGAAATGATGACCGTCGCTTTTGCGTGCTGCTGCGCGGCTAGTGGCGGGTAATAAGGCTGGATCTTTGAAAGTGGTTGAGGGATCCTGTCGAGATCCTGTACGTCGACGAGATCGCCTTCATGGACCGCCGGCGCTTGTGGCTGAACGATCGGTGCTACGGATGCAGTTTGCGGCTGCAGTGCGGGTGCTTGTGGTACGACCGTCTGCGTCGGTGGCTGCACTTCCGGACGTGACGCGATGCGGCGTTGATCGAGCGCCGCCGCGGCACCGCGGTCATCCGATTGGGAAGATGGAGACGGTGCGATCACGCTCGCGGTTTGCACGGGTGTGCTGCGCGTCTGCTGCTGTTGTTGCTGTTTGAGCTGCCTGTTCATATCCGACTGCAGCTTCATCATCTCTTCCTGCATCTTTTGTTCGACCGCCGCCTCAAAGGCTTTCTTCTGCGCGGTGGGATCGAGCGTGCCTGTCGTCGACGACGGACTGGAGACGACCACGGACGGAGAAATGAGTATCGGTTTGGCGGGAGGCGCAGCCGCGTGCGTGACGGTTGCCGGGGACGGCTTCGGCTTCATCATCGTGAACGCCCCGACTCCCGCAGCGATGACGACGGCAGCGGCGACCGCATACAAGGGCATGCGGCTCTTTGGCGTATCCGCCGGTGCGGACTCAGCAACGCTCGGCATGACGACAACCGGCGCGATCGCGTAGGCGGCAACGTTGACCTTCGACTCCTTCTCGATCTCGAGTGCTTCTCCCTCCACCACTTTCTTGAGCAGGTTGCTCAGATAGAACGCGAGATTGAAGGTCGATGCCGAGTAGTTGCCTCCGTGAACGAGTGCCGACAAGACCTGTTTCATGTCGCCGATCGTTGCGTAGCGCGCATTCGGATCGATGGCCAGCGACTTCTCGAGAATGGATCGGATGTCTTCCGGAAGCGGCTGCCCCGAAAATGTCCGCGCCGCGCGGATCGTCTGCGTGAACGCGCTTGCAGTGACGGCGTCGGGCGGCTCGTTGCCCGTCACGAGTAGGTAGATGATGGCGCCGAGCGAATAGACGTCGGTGGTCTTCGAGATTTCACCCGAGGATCGGTATTCAGCGGGGAAGTAGCGCCCCAGTTCCGCAGCGACCTTCGCATCGGCCAGTGAAGCGATAATCCCTTTTCCGAGCTGCTGACCGGCGACGCGAATCTCCCCCTCGTCAGTGATCCAGACAAACTGCGGGATGAGTGCTCCGTGCGCGAGCTTGTTGCCGAGGTAGCGAAGATCGGCAGTTGTGGCGAGGGAGAGGGCGACCTTCTCCGCGATGACGATGGCCTGGTCAAGCGGAACGGGATTCGCTGTCGCTCCGGCGTCGCCGCGGGCGCGGTCGACGATGTGACGCAGCGAGCGGCCACCTGAATACTCGTGCGCGACGAACGGAATGCCGTTGACCGTGTCGATGATCTGCTCTTTTGCGAACGTCGTCCCGCTCAGGAGCGGCACGAGCTGGTTCGCGTCCGCTGCGCTTGCGGTCATCGCGGCGCGGTTGCCGCCGCTCAGCCGGCGAAGCGCCAGCGTCGGACTAAGGCTCGATCCGTCGACACGCGCAGCGCGCCAAAGATCACCGAGTGAATCGGTGTCGAGCTTCTTGAAGAGGATGAACGTTCCGAACTGCTCGTACGGACGGTTTTTCGCAGCCATCTCTCGGGACCCCCACGGACTGTTTTTGCGGTCCGGGGAGGATACCATGAAAGGTTATTGACAGTAAGTTATTTGGTGGTTTGTGATGCCGCTTCCTGCGCTGCCCGCTGATCGCGATACCACTGCACCTGGTAGATCTGCACGTTGTGGTCGTGATCGGCCATATTGGTGGCGAAGGCATGAGTGCCGTCGTGCTTCGCCACGAAATAGAGAAATTCACTTTTCGCGGGAGCAGCGGCCGCGCGGAGTGAGGCCAGTCCGGGATTGGCGATCGGGCCAGGCGGGAGGCCGTGAAAACGATAGGTGTTGTAGGGCGAGTCGATCTGCAGATCTGCTTTGCGGATGTTACCGTCCCAACGCCCGGCGAGCTTCAGCGCATAGATGACGGTGGGGTCGGCGCCGAGGAGCATGTTGCGGTTGAAGCGATTGAAATAGACCGAAGCGACCAGCGGGCGCTCCTGCGCCATGCGGGCTTCGGTCTCGACGATCGACGCCAGCGTGACCGTTTTGTGCAAGTCGAGGCCGGTGGTGATGTAGTTGACCTCACCCCCGAAATGCTTGCGGAAGTTCGCAACCATGGCCTCGACGATGGCGCGTGGTGGCGTGCCGGGATTGAACTTGTAGGTATCGGGGAAGAGGTAGCCCTCGAGCGATTTGGCGTCGGGGGCGATGTCGCGAATCAGTTCGGGATCGGCGGTGAGCTTGTTCCATTCGGCATCGCGCCCGAATCCTTCCTGCACAAGAATGTGTGCAACCGCGAATCGGTCGAGCCCTTCGCGCACGGTGATGCTCTTCGCAACGACGTCTCCGCGAATCAGTTTGTCGAGCACCTCCTCGGCAGACATCGGCTTCGAAAACTCGTAGATTCCCGCTTTGATCTTGTCGTTGTGGCGGACGACTTTCATGTAGATGAGCGGTAGATATTCGTCCCGAATCACCCCCTCGGCTTCGAGGTGCTTGAGGATCGCGGACGTGCGCAGTCCGTGGTGGACTTCGACATCTTTGAATGGGGTGGTGTAGCCGCGGAATGGCGAGCGCATCGCGCGGAGAAAGAACCATCCGCCGGCGACGGCCAGTACCGCGGCGAAGATTCCGATGGTCATCAGCGAATGCAGCAGCTTCCGGCAGCCGCCTCGCTTGTTGCCGCGGCGGGCTATGACGCCCTCCTGGCGAGTTCGTCGAGATACGACTGAAGGATCACGGCTGCGGCATGCATATCGATCTCACGCTGGGCATCACGGCGCGTTACGCCGTTCTCGCGGAGCTGCCGCGCCGCGTCGGAAGTCGTCAGTGATTCGTCCCACAACACGACCTCTGTGCACGTTTTCTGCCGCAGGCGCTCCGCGAAGTCGCGAAACTTCTGCTCGCCGCTGGTGCTATGAGAGCGCTTCGCGACGCCGACGACGACTGTTTCCCCATCGAGCTCGCGAATCAGTCCGGCCAGTTTCCCGACGACATCTCCCTCATTCTTCATGACGGAATGAGGGCGCGCGATCGTGCCGGAGTCGCTGACCGCCACTCCGATGCGACGCCCGCCGTAGTCGATGGCGATGATGGACATGTTCGGGATTGTACTTGGCAGTGCACGTACAATGGGCGTTACCCGAGGACGCTGATGAAGAACTTCAACCTGGACGCCATTCTCGAGTCGATGCTGAAAATGTCAGACCGCGTATCCGATCTGAATTTCTCGGTCGGAAGGCAACCGCAGGTCGAGATCGATGGGCAGCTCGTGCCCGTCAATTTCCCGGGGCTTCCCCGCCTGACGCCGTATCAGACCGAGATGATTGCCATGCACATGCTGCGCGGCGACCGCGAGTTGACGCGGACGTTGCTGATGAATGGCTCCGTGGATCTCTCGTACTCGATTCCGCAGAAGACGCGATTTCGCGTGAATATTTTTGCGCAGCGCGGAACTTACGCGATCGTCCTGCGCGTCATCCCGGAGGGGATCCCGTCGCTGGAATCGCTCAACCTGCCGGCGGAGCTGGCGAACATCTGCAAGCTGAAGAATGGCATTGTCCTTGTCACCGGTCCGACGGGCTCAGGCAAGTCGACGACGCTGGCCGCAATTATCAACAAAATCAATAACGATTATGCGTACCATATAATCACCATCGAAGATCCGGTCGAGTACATGCACCGGCACATCAAATCGACCGTGAATCAGCGCGAGCTCGGGGCCGACACGAAGTCGTTCTCGCTGGCGCTTCGCGCTGCGCTGCGGCAGGCCCCGAAGGTCATCCTCATCGGCGAAATGCGCGATGTGGAGACGATCGAGATTGCGATGGAGGCGGCGGAGACCGGACATCTCGTCCTGTCGACGCTGCACACGATCGATGCGGCGAAGACCGTCGATCGCATCATCGGTGTCTTTCCCAAAGACCAGGAGCCGCAGGTGCGGACGCGTCTCGCGCAGTCGTTCCGCTACGTCGTCTCCCAGCGTCTCCTGCCGAAAACCGGCGGAGGGCGAATGGCAGTGCTGGAGATCCTCAAATCGACGATGCGGACGCGGGACTATGTCCTGAAAGGGGAGACGGAGGGACGTTCGCTCACCGACGCCATGCATGATGGCTCGGTCGACGGGATGCAGACGTTCGACGATCAACTCGAGAAGCTTTGGAACAAGGGCGTGATCACGAAAGAGATCGCTCTTGCTTACTCGACCAATCCGACCAATCTCGCGCTGCGTCTGATGGATGAGCCGGAGACCGCGCCGGCCGCGGCTCCTGATGGTGATTCGATGTTGTCGATGCTGGAGTAACGATGAAGATCACCTGCACGTCCTGCCAGAAACCACTCACGCTCGATGAGACGCGGCTTCCGATGAAGCCGGTGCTCGTACCGTGTCCCGTTTGTCAGACGAAGCTGACGGTGGATCGCCGCAACCTGGAAATGGCGGGTGCAGCGGTGGCCGCACAAGGAAGCACGGCAACCGCGGGAGCGGAGCCGCCGCCGCAACAGCACGAGGACGATGACAGTTTCGGCGCTAAGGCGTTGATCGTCGGCAACGATCATCCGGCGCTCCGTCAGGCCGCGAAGATGATCGGCTTCATGCCGGTGCTCATGGCGTCGCCGCAGCAAGCGCGCGACTATTTCATGCAGGAGTACCCGCCGGTGGTCATGCTGCATCCGGCGCAGTTGACGTCGCCGCCGCTCGCCGAGTTCTCGCCGATTATTTCCCTTGCGCCGGCCGATCGCAGGAAAGCATTTTTCATTCTGATCGCCGAAAACCTGCGCACGCTCGACGGAAACGCGGCGTTCCTCTACGGCGTCAACTTGGTCGTCGCCTCAAAGGATCTCGCCGCGTTCCCGCAGATCTATCGCGAGGCGCACGCCTATCACGAGCGGCTTTATGCGCCACTTGTGGCTGCAGTCAAAGCGATGGCCTCGTAGAAAAAAAAGGGCGCCTCGAACGAGACGCCCTTCACATAAACAGCAGAAGAAAATCGACTACTGCGCCTGAACGCCTTCCGGATACTGGAGGAAGCCGCCGCCGGAGTAGATGATGTCGCAATCGAAGTTCGTGGTCGGTCCGCCAGCCTGGCTTGCGCTCCCGAATTTTCCGTCCCGTCCATACGAGGTGATGAAGTACTGCTGCGCGGCGGTGCCCGTGGCAGAGAGTGCGGCATCAGCCCGGTAATCCCATGCATTTCCCCAACCGTCGTTCGGAGGAAGAACCTTGATGTAGGTCGGCGCCAGAATTCCGGCCAGGGCAGTATTCGCGATCGTGGTACTCGGCAGCGAAACGGTTCCGGCCGCGCTGTACTTGTTGACATCCGTTGCGCGCGCTTCCCACGCCGTGGCGATCGTACGCAGATCGGCCATCGTCCGTTTCTGCTTCGAGCGCTGCATTGCCGTCAGAAGATTAGGAATTGCGATTGCTGCGAGGATGCCGATGATCGCGACGACGATCAAAAGCTCGATGAGAGTGAAACCCTTTTGTCTCTGCTTTAACATTTGAACCTCCTATGTGAGGATGACAAGCGCAATCGGGGTGCCTAGCGCTCTGATTTCAAAACGTGTTCAAACGCAAGGAGTTACGGGCTTGGTTCGCCGGCGCACGCGAGCCGTAATGACGGTTTGGCGCGTTACCGTTGACAAATTGTGTCAACGCAAAAGGGCGCCCGCAGGCGCCCTTTTGAAAGTTCGTTGATTCCGAGAAAATCGCTACTGAGCCTGAACGCCTTCCGGATACTGGAGGAAGCCGCCGCCGGAGTAGATGATGTCGCAATCGAAGTTGGTCGTCGGTCCGCCGTTCGGGCTTGCGCCCTCGGTCTTGCCGTCTCGTCCATAGGAGGTGATGAAGTATTGCTGGGCGGCAACGCCTGTCGAAGAGAGCGGTGCATCCGCCCGGTAGTCCCACCCATTGCCCCAACCGTCGTTCGGCGGAAGAACTTTGATGTACGTCGGCGCCAGAATTCCGGCCAGGGCAGTATTCGCGATGGTGGTGCTTGGCAGGGAAACGGTTCCAGCCGCGCTGTATTTGTTGACATCCGTTGCGCGCGCTTCCCACGCCGTGGCGATCGTGCGGAGATCGGCCATCGTCCGCTTCTGCTTCGAACGCTGCATTGCCGTCAGCAGATTAGGAATGGCGATGGCCGCGAGGATGCCGATGATGGCGACGACGATCAACAACTCGATGAGGGTGAAACCCTTTTGTCTTTTAATCACGTAAAACCTCCTATTGCTTGGGAGTCCAACGCAATCACGATGCCGTGGAAGGGGTCGGCATAAGTACTTTAGAATAAGTGGTATTGATGAATTGATGATGGATGAGCGGGCAAATCATTGACGGTTTTTGTGGCCCCTCCTGACAAATTGCGTCAGTTGCCGTGTTTCCCGGCTGGGGGTGGATCGAACGCGTATCGACGCGCAATGCCCCGCACGAGACTCACTCCACTGCCAAACCAATCGACGCGGACCCGTTCATCGGTCGAATGAATTCCGAGCGTCTGATACCAATCCGTAGGAAACGGCATCAGACCGTACGCATCGATTCCTCGAACGCGTAGATACCTGGAATCATTGTAGAAGTTCGCCAGGATCTCGCTGCCGGTTCGCGTGCCGGGATACTGCCTGGCTGCTTCGCGAGCGATGAGGTCGAACATGGGCGAACGACGGGCACTGATCGGAGCCGGGCCGCTTTTCTCGATCACCTGCACAACCGTGACGCCGTATCGTGCAGCGACCCCACGCAGCCACTCGATGCGCACATCAGGATTCTCGTCGGGCAGGTTATAAAGATTCACGCGCATCACGAAGCCCGAGGTGCCGTCCGCTTCGATCGTTCCCGGCCAAACGATGTTTTGCGTGAGCTCGCGATAGCCGGAGATCAGCAGCCAGAACTTCCCTGCGGCAATTGTGCGATTGACGTCGCTCAAGTACTGCCCCTGCTCGATCCGCAGCGGCGCGAGATCGTGCAGAAACTCACGCACCTCGGGGAGGACACGATCAGGATCGGCCGGCGTGATGAACGGTTCCAATGCGATTCGCAACGATTGCATCGACTGCCGGTCAGGAGCATGCAGCAGCACCTTGACGGTCATCTTCGTTCCGGTCTCGATGCCGAAGTACGCGATGCGCTCCTGCGTCGTCTCGGTGATTCCACCCTCGTTGATGGCGTAGCGAACGCCGGAGAAGATGTCCGGGCGGTGCTCCAGAAGCCATCCCACTCCTTTTTCTCCGCCATTCTCCTCATCGGCCGATGCGAGGAAAACGACGTCGTGCTCCGGGACGCGTCCGGCGTGGGCAAGATCGACAAAGGCGAGAAGCTCGCAGACCGCAATTCCCTTCATGTCGAGAGTTCCGCGTCCGTACATCTGATTGAGAAAAATCTCCGCGGCGAATGGCGGACGAGTCCATCCGTCGCGCGACGCGGGGACGACATCGATGTGATTGAGAAGGAGCAGCCCGCCGTCGTGCTGCCTGCCTTCGATGCGTGCGTATAGGTTCGCTCGCCCCGGCGCGGATTCGATGATTTCAGAATGAATCCCGTTTTTCTCCAGGACCGACTTCAGAAACTGTGCACCCGCCATTTCGTTGCCAGGCGGGTTCGAGGTATCGATCCTCACGTACTCCTGCAGAAGCGCGATCTCGGGAGTGATGGGCACCTGCCGGGGAATCCACAACCGCGAGCTCAACTCATGCTCGGTGCGCGCGTTGTAGATTCTCAGCCCGGCGATGATCGCGACTCCGGCGATCAGAATGCCGGCAGGCAGTGCCCAGCGTCGCATCGTCTCAACTCACCGGCTCGTCGCTGGGCGGCGGTTCCTCGTCATCTGCGGGAACCGGATCTGCCGCCTCGACATGCATTCCGCTCGCATCGGCGACGACATGAAGCGGCTCTTCGTACGGCGGGAGGATTACCAGCGCCGGCGGCGTGCGCCGGTAGACGATGATGATGCCGATAAGAACGGCTGCCGCGATCAATGAGAGCAACATGCCGACGCGCACGAGCTCATTGCGATACACCATCTCGACACGATGGCGCCCCGGCGTGACGATGATCCCCTGGTAGCCGATGTTGGTCACGACCGCCGGAACGCGCGCCCCGTCGACGCGGATCGTCCAGTACTTGTGCGGCGTGACGCTCATGACCAGAAATCCTTGTCCCGCACTCTCGACATCGAGGGTCGCGGTGTTCGCCGTTTCGCTGATGCGGCGGACGACTCCGGATGCCGGCACGAACGACGGGCGGGCCACAAAGGCAACCTTGTCGCTGAATTTCGAAGTGCTCAACTGTTTCGCGAAATCCTCGCGGTCGCGAATCGTCACGATCTGATCTGCGAAGTAGTAGCGCGGATAGTGGGGGCCTTCCTGAAAATCGATCGGCATCGACTCTTTGAAATTGCCGTGGATCCGTTTTTTCTCGCGGTCGAAGTCCCGATAGACGGAGCGATACCAGGCGTTGGACATGGCCATGAACGGTTTCCACCAGTCCGCGCGTCCCGATCGCTTGACGTCCCAAACGGAATCGACCAGATCGACGGTCGGCAGGAGGGCCGTCTTGTCGTAGTCACGCTCGAGAACCGTTCGCAGGCCCGATCCCGCAGGCGTCATCGGAAAAAGTCCATTGCGCACGACCCAATACACAGCGTCGCCCGTGGAGAAGTATTGCTGCGCGATCTTCTCGGTCCCGTACCAATCGGCTTCATGAAAGATGCTGAAGTCCTGATGATTGCGCGGAAACGTCCGCGCCACTGCGGGAGGATCGAAAAACCGCCGTGGCTCGCGCGGGTTCAACTCATACGTGACGTAGGCAAGGTCGATGGTGACGAATGCGCCGGCGGCGGCGAGCCACGCTTTTCTGTGACGGCTGCGCACGGCGACGAGCAGCGCGATCAGAATCACGCCGCGGACCGCTGCGATGATCCAATCGTTGCGCGACAGCAGAACATTGTGCGTCGACACCGCCCCGGCGGTAAGACTCCACGCTTTGCGGATCGAGGCAAAGTCGTTCAGCTTGCTGAGCAGATTGAAAAAACGCGGATAGAGCGGTGTGAAACCGATGATGCTGATCACGCCCGCGATCAGCGTCGACGCCGCGGCAAATCCGAGTGCGCCACTGCGGACATCTTCATCACCGTGAAGCATCCGATCGAGCATCTGTGAGGCGAAGACGATCAAGGTAAATACCGCCATGAGGATGAATTTCTCGGGATAGCGGATCGAGGTGGCGATGCCTGCGTCGTACAGCCATTGATACAACGGGGTGTGGCTGCCTACGGCGAGCAGGGAAGAAAACAAGACAATGATCAGGACGAGCCGGCCGCCGCGCGGGCGCGCAAAAGCTCCGCCGATGGCTAGAGCGATCACCGCGATTCCCACGTAGATACTGAACAGGAACGGCGATCCCATTCCCGGATACAGGCCGCCGCCCCAGTACCACATGACGTTGCCGATCGAGATGTGGCCGAGGACGTTGGGATAGATCAACTCTGCGAACTTGGGCCAGGGCATGCTCCACGCGCTGACGAGGTCGAATTCGAACGGACGCGAGCGGGCCGAATCGCGTACGTGATCGATCGCCGGGAGGATCTGCGCCGCGCCCAGCAGAAATCCGGTTGCCGAGATCATGGCGATCCAAAGAACGCGCGTGATCATCTTCGAGATCCTCGGCCGGCTATGCCATCCTCGGTACAGCCCATACATCCCAATCAAAAAGCCGGTCTGCATCACCGTCGTCGGCTCTCCAACCAGGAATTGAATGCCGAGAAACAGCGCTGCAGCAGCGAAGTCGCGGACATTGCGCCGCAAGAGAAATCGTCTGACGAAGAGACAGGTGAGCGGAATCCAGGCCGCGCAAAAGAGAATCGGAAGAAGGTTGATGTAGGAGAGGTAGATGCCACCCAGTCCGAATGACAAGGCTCCCAGCCACGCGGCAGGAGGACTGAGATCCATCGAACGAAGGAGCGCGTACATCCCCAACAAGCCGATGTAGACGTGGATGAGGATCAGGAGCCGGTAACCGAGGTCGTAGCTGGGAAGGAGAATCAGCCAGGTCAGCGGATAGAAGACCTCGTGCTCGGGATTTGCGGCGATGGGCTGGCCAGCCGAAAAGCTGCGGTTCCAGTAAGGAAACTCGCCGTTCTGGACGATCTCGCGGAGGATTTGCTTGGCAGGATAGTAGTAGCGCGTCATGTCGCGCATGTAGAGTTGGTTGATGCCGGCCAGGACGTCGGCGAAGCAGATCGTCGCGATCAGGAAGAGAAGTCCGAGGGCGAGAAGATCCGTTCGCCGGCTGACCGATGGAAGAGGTTTGTCACTCACGGCGGGCGATTGTAGCCGAGTCGGGAGTGTCACAATTTCCGCTGTGTTATTCTCCCGCGCCCATGCCGTTGCACGAGAAGAAAGTCATTGCCGTTTTGCCCGCCTACAACGCAGAAAAAACATTGAAGGCGACGTACGACGACATTCCGGCCGATTGGGTCGACGAGATCCTGCTCGTCGACGACCGGTCGCGCGACCGCACCGTCGAGCTGGCGCGTCAACTTCCGATGCGCGTCGTCGTGCATCCGGTCAATCGCGGCTACGGCGGAAACCAGAAGACTTGCTATCGAACAGCCATGGACGAAATGGGCGGCGAGATCATGGTCATGGTCCATCCCGACCATCAGTACGATCCGAAGATCATCCCCCAACTCGTGCAGCCGCTCCTGCGCGGCGACTGCGAAGCGGTTTTCGGGTCGCGGATGCTCGGCGGCCGGCCGATGGAAGGCGGCATGCCGAAATGGAAGTATCTGGCCAACCTCTTTCTGACGATGGTCGAGAACGCGACGTTCTATATCTTCCTCTCTGAATATCACTCGGGGTTTCGTGCCTACACGAAGCGGTACCTCGACGCCGTGAACTTCGAGGCGAACTCCGACAACTTCGTTTTCGATACGCAGATCATCGCGCAAGGCGTGGCCAAGGGGATGCGCATTCGCGAAGTGCCGATCTCGACGCGGTATTTCGACGAGGCCTCGCAGATCGGTTTCTGGCGCTCCGTGCGGTACGGGTTGGGAATCCTCAAGACGATGGTCTTCTACAAGCTGCACAAAAAGAGAATCTGGTCGCACCCGATTTTTCGCGATCACACTCCTCGATCAGCAACTACTTGACGATCGGCGGCCGCGTGGACTGCATTACCTCGATCTCGCGGCGCGTCTGATCGGCGTCAGCGATTCGTCCAACCTTGCGAAGGTAGCGCTCCTCCTCGATCAATAGTGCAATCCTGTTTGCTGCTCCTCCTGCGAACGGTCCCAACGCGCGGTTGTACGCGATGAGATCGCGATAGCTGGTCAGACGTTCCGCATCATGCGAACCACACCAGACGAAGAAGATCGAGATGACAACGAGATATGCGGACGCGGCACCAATTCGCGCTCGCGCAGGGATGAGATAGACGAGCAGGGCAACGACGATCGAGCCGAGGCACGCCAGAAGGACCGCGCCGCGCATCGGCGGCGGCACGAACGCCAGTGGCCGCAGCCATTCCGGATTTCGCAAGGCGCCGAGCTGCGCGCTCCACAATTCGGACGGCGAGTAGTAGCGATTGAGATCGATCGACGACGCGGCGCCGAAGAGGGAGAGAGTCCACGCGCACATCGGCGCAGTGATCGCGATGGCGATCCAACGCGGGACGCGCGCGAACAGCGCTGCCGCGCCAAGGATAAAGAAGATCGTGCAGGAGTCGAACCGTCGCTGACCGAAGGCCAGTCCGCCCCAGAACGAGCGCTCGAACGCGGCGTTGATCAGCCACTGGCTCGCAAAGAGGTAGATGGCGGCAAGGCCGAGGCCGCGGTCGTCGCGCAAAAGGAAGAAGAAGCCGGCGATGGCCACCGCTAGCAGCGGCGTCCAGGGCACGAGCCCGTGAAACCAGGAGAAGAGCGGCTCCCAGATCCAGAGTCGCTCGAAGGCGTGCCACGGCCTGCTCGGATCAGAGCCGCCGGCGTGCAAGAATCCGAGTGGCGATCCATCGACAAAGCTGCTGACGACGAACTGCGGCATGGCTCCGAGCAGCGCGCCTGCGACGATGATCCACGACCGGCGGAGCATTGTCGCGCGCTCCGCCGCGAAGAACAGCGGCAATAGAAGCAGCGGTGCATTCTGCGGCCGGACCGCACACGCGACGCCGACTGCCAATCCGAATACAACGAGACGTTGCCGATCAACCGTTTCCCGCAGACGCATCGCCAACACGACGGCGATCGCCGATACGGCGGCACTCGAGGCGTGCGCCATCAGACCATTTCGCAGCGCGTACCAAAGCAGCGGCGATCCGAGCCAGACTCCGATTGCCGCAACGAGCGCAGCGGCGTCGCCATACCGTCGCCGCGCTGCATGGAACCCGGCCAGGAGCGCAGCGAGCGCCATCAGCGCGCTCGTCATCACCGCGGCAGCGTTGTAGGGGAGGGAGATGCCGTTTCGAGGAAAGCGTTGTAACGAAGTCGTCGCGCGGCATACATCGCTGATGATGTATGCGGGGTACCAGAGAACGGCGCAGCCCACGGTCCAGTGATCGCCGAGGTGGCCGTTCGCGGTCGGATTCTTGAATTGAATGATCCCGTGATCGATCATCCCGAAGCGCTGCCATTCGTTGTAGAAAACGAGATCGTGATCGAGCCAGGTTGAGGGAAGGTAGACGAAGTATCCGGCGCCGTCCGGACGGGTTACGCCTGGCTGGATCCAGAGCGCACATGCGACGAGCCAGGCGGCGACCAGCGCCGCAACCGCTGCGCGGCCACGTTGTTCAGGGCTCATTCGGCACGGTCGAGCGCGTCCCTGATCGCGGCGCTCACCGGTACGCCCGCACGCTCGCACTCGCCGGCGATGGTTTCGTACGCGCTCCGTCTCGACCCGCTGCGCAGCATGTCGAGAACGCCGGCGGCGATGATGCCGTCGAAAAAGCGCTTGCGATCGGTATCGGTCGGCAGCACGCGCTTGGCGTCCTTGCGCAGCGTGCCGAGGAGGTCGTTGATCTCCGCGTATTCGGGTCCGATCGTTCGCTGCAATTCCTCTTTGAGCGTCCGGCCGAGGGCGGGCGACTTTCCTCCGGTCGAGATCGCGATCGTTACGGAGCCCTTCTCGATAATCGCCGGAACGATGAACTCGCACAGGTGCGTGACGTCGACGACATTGACCGGGATTTTCCGGCGGCGGCAGTCGCGCGCCACGCGTGCGTTGATGCAGGGATCATCGGTCGACGCAATCACGATCGACGCGCCGTCGAGGTCCGACTCGTCGTAACGTTTGCGGCGCACGGCCAACACACCGTCGCGCTCCCACGCCGCAATCTCGTCGGTGATCGCGGGACTGACGATCGTGACGCGCGCACCGTAACGCATCATCGTCTCGGCCTTGCGCGCGCAGACGTTTCCTCCTCCGACGATCAGTACCGCGTGATCCTCGATGTCGATGTAGATCGGGTAGTAGGGGAAGCGTTTTTTCATGGAGCGGGAGCCGCCTATCGGGAGTCGGGAGTCGCACGCCTCGAAAACTCCGACCCCCGACTCCCGATAGGCGACTCCCCTAGTAGATCGGAAACCGGTCGCACAGTTCCTTCACGCCCTTTTTCGCTTCGGCAATCGCGCCGGCGTCGCCTTTGGCATCGAGCACCGTCGCGATCAGCTCCGCGATTTTTTCCATCTCCGGTTCGCGAAGGCCGCGCGTCGTGACCGCAGGCGTCCCGATGCGGATCCCCGACGCCACCATCGGCTTCTGCGTGTCGAACGGAATCGTGTTCTTGTTCACGGTGATATTCGCGGCTTCGAGAAAGTTCTGACCGTCTTTGCCCGTGATCCCTTTGGAGAAGACATCGGTCATGAAGAGATGGTTGTCCGTTCCGCCGCTGACGATCCGGAATCCCGTCGCGGCAACCGCGTTCGCCAGCGCTTGCGCATTACGAATGATCTGCGCCTGATACTCCTTGAACTCCGGCTGGAGCGCTTCCTCAAGGGCGACCGCTTTCGCGGCGATGATGTGGACGAGCGGGCCGCCCTGGATTCCCGGAAAGAGCGACCGATCGAGATCCTTCGCGTACTGCGCTTTGCAGAGAACGAGCCCCGCGCGCGGACCGCGCAACGTCTTGTGCGTCGTCGTCGTGACGAAGTCGGCGTAGGGAACAGGGGAGGGATGGAGCCCGGCTGCGACGAGTCCGGCGATGTGGGCGATGTCGGCCATCATCAGCGAGCCACTCTTGTCGCAGATCTCGCGGATACGCTTGAAATCGATGACGCGTGAGTAGGCGGAGGCGCCGCAGATGAGGAGACGCGGCTTGTGATCGATGGCGAGACGCTCCATCTCGTCGTAGTCGATCAGCTCATCTCCCTGACGCACGTGGTAGGCGACGACATTGAAGTCGCGGCCGGAGTACGAGAGTGGATGGCCATGCGTGAGATGACCACCATGCGAGAGGTCCATCCCCATGATCGTGTCGCCCGGCTTGAGGACAGTGAAGTAGACAGCCATGTTGGCCTGTGATCCCGAGTGTGGCTGGACGTTGGCGTGCTCGGCGCCGAAGACTCTCTTGGCGCGCTCGATGGCGATGTTCTCGACGATATCGGTCGGTCCGCAGCCGCCGTAGTAGCGTTTGCCGGGATAGCCTTCGGCGTACTTGTTCGTGAAGACGGAGCCCATCGCGGTCAGCACGGCGCGGGACACGTGGTTCTCGGAGGCGATCAACTCGAGCGTGTCGTTCTGGCGGTCGGTCTCCATCCGGATCGCATCGGCGATCTGCGGGTCGACATCGGCGAGCGCCCGCTGGAGGAAGTCGTGGCCGGTTGCGGCGCTCTGCCGCTCTTGAATCGTCGTAGTCATGCGGCGATCTTACCTGATAATCGCGGGGCGATGACTGTGCGCCCGCGGCTCGTTCTTCTGCTTCTTCTCGCGGTTTTCTGCGGGATGCTGGCGGCGTTCGGCTTCTTCTTTTTCCGCGACAACTTCTCGACGCACTATCCGATTAAAGTTCTTTCGGCCGCGGCGTTTCGCGCCGGCGAGATTCCCTGGTGGAACTTCGCCGACGGCGGTGGACAACCGCTGGCGGGCAATCCGAACACGCTCACGTTTTATCCCGACAACTTCCTTTATCTCCTCCTTCCTGCGCACATCGCGTTCAATCTCCACTTCCTGATTCATCTCGTGCTCGGTTGGATCGCGATGCGCGCGCTGACGCGATCGGCGTTCGGAGCGTGGCTCTGGGTGTTATCCGGCGCGGCAATCTCAGCGCTCTCGTTTTACAACCTCATCACCGCGATCGCGCTGATCCCGCTGGCGTTCCTGGGCGCGGAGCGGCGCAACGCGGCGCAACTCGGTCTTGCATTTGGATTGCTCGCGCTGGCAGGCGAGCCTGTGACGATCGTAGCCACCGCGATTGCGGTGTTGATTCTTCTCTCCGCATCTCCGCGTCTCCGCGTGACAGTGCTTTTTCTGGCGAAAGCAATCGGAATCGCGATCATCATCGCCTCCCCCCAACTGATCGCGTACTCCGAGATCGCCGGCGAGGTCGAGCGCGCGCACGGCTACTCCGCGCAGACGGTACTCAATGCCTCATTCGATCCGCGAAGGCTGGTCGAGATTCTTGCCGGTCCAGTCATCCCCATCGACGCGCCCCATCTCTTTCCGACCCTGATCCTCGGGCTGATCGTTCTGCCGGCCATCTTCCGCCGCTCGCGCTACACCCTCGTTGCCGCCCTCATGCTTTTCTTCGCCCTCGGCACCTTCAACCCGATCGTGCGCGCCGCTGTCGAATCGATCAGCGTCCTTCGCGCCGGCAGATTCCCGGAGAAGTTCGCGCTGGTGATGTGCGCTGCGTTGGTGGTGCTGGCGGGGGAGTATTTTCGCGAATCGAAGACGCCGCGGATCTGGGCGTTGGTGACGTTTGTTCCGCTTCTTTGCTGGACGATCTGGATGGCTCCCATCGACTGGTTCGGTCCATATCGCGTCGAACCTCGATCGCCGCGACGCATTTTCGCCCCCTCGCTTCCCGGTGGGCAGACGATCGATCGCGATGAGTATCGCGAACGAGCGCGTCGGATGGAGCCACTCTTCGGCGCGACCGCGGGACTTGAGTACGTTCTGAACCGCTCCGGCGACGGGATGCACTCGCTCCTCAGCCGCATCGCTGCCGAGCGATTCGCGTCAACGCGCAATCCGGCCTGGCTACGGATCGCAGTGGCGAGATCCGCGATTGTTCCGAATGCGATCGAGTCGCCGTCTGTCACCGATGCGGTGAACCTGATCGAGAGTGGTGCGGCGGCGGTCGCGCCGCGCGCGTTCGCGTCGGCGCCAGGGGCGCGCGTGACGCGCGTACTGCGCTCCGGCCAGCAAATTGAGATCGATGTTACTTCGAACGGTTCGTCGCTCCTCCTCGTCGATCAGTCGTACTTTCGCGCATGGAGTGCGCGGATGAACGGCCGTGATCTCGACACAATCCCTGTCAACCTCGATCGACTCGGCGTCATTGTGCCCGGGAGTGGAACCGTCACGCTCCGATTCGGCCGGCACCACGCGCTCGTGATCACGGCGTGGGTGCTTTCGTCATTGATGCTGATCGCGCTTCTGATCGCCATGCGCGTCGAGAAACTCAATGGCGGTTCCGGCGAGATAGAGCGATCCGGCGATGACGATGGAGCGGTAGCCTGACTGCAGAGCACGTTCGATCGCGGTCGCGGGCTCAGGCTCGGCCGCGCTGTCGATCGACATGCCGCTCGCGATCGCAGTGAGTTGCGTAGCGGGTGCTGACCGCGGCGGATACGGCTCCGTGGCGATGATCGATTCGAAGAGCGGGAACAGAAGCGCAGTGACGTCGCCGACGTCTTTGTCGCTCATGATTCCGAAGACGAGAAGCCGCGGAGAAGGAATGCTGGCGGCGATGAACGGAGCGATGGCGCGAATGGCGTGCGCGTTGTGTCCGCCGTCGATCCAGATCTCTTTCCCGTTACGTTCGATCATCTCCATGCGGCCGCGCCAGCGCGTTTGCGCAACGCCTCGCTCGATCGTTTCCGTCGTGATCTTCGTCAGGATCGGGCGGAGCTCTTCTGCCGCCCGCACCGCCAACGCCGCGTTCCGCTCTTGAAAGGATCCCGCGAGCGGTGTGGTGTGTTTTTCCGTCACATGATGAAACGGGGCATCGAATTCTGCTGCACGTTTCTTGATCGCGTTCAGGACGACCGGGTCGTCGTTTGATGTCAGCACGATCGCGCCGCGATGAATGACCCCCGCCTTCTCCGCAGCGATCTTCCGGATCGTGTTGCCAAGGAACTCCATGTGGTCGAATCCGATGGGAGTGATGAGGGCAGCGATCGGACGAACGACATTGGTCGCGTCGAGCCGTCCTCCCATTCCCACCTCGAGAACGGCGATATCGCACTTCGCTCTTGCGAACGCGATGAACGCGACCAACGTTAGCGCTTCAAAGTACGTTGGCGTGATGCCTACTCGATCCGCGGCGTCGCGAAGCTCTTCAATCGCGTTCACGAGCGACGCTTCGTCGATCATCTCTCCGCCGATCGTCCATCGCTCCCGCAAGTCGACGAGGTGAGGCGATGTGTAGAGACCGGTGCGGTATCCGGAGGCGTTGAGGATCGAGGCGAGCGTCGCCGACGTCGATCCCTTTCCGTTCGTACCCGCGACGATGATCGAGGGATAGGCGCGGTGCGGATTGCCAAGTGCGCGGAGAAGCGCGCGCATGCGTGCAAGGCCGGGGCGGATGCCCGACGCCTGGAGCGCGTCGAGCCACGAAAGGGAGGCAGCGGTCACTTCAGGATGCCGCTTCGCGCCGCTTGCCCGAGAACATGCGCAGGAACCGCGCGATTGCCGGCTTCATCTCCGAGCGCGGCGTGATCAGATCGACCATTCCGTGCTCGACGAGAAATTCGGCGCGCTGAAACCCTTCGGGCAGCGTTTGGCGGATCGTCTGTTCGATCACGCGCGGTCCGGCGAATCCGATGAGTGCCTTCGGCTCCGCGATGTTGAGATCGCCGAGCATGGCGTACGACGCTGTGACGCCGCCGGTGGTCGGATCGGTCAGAATCGAGATGTAGGGGAGTCGTGCCTCGGCAAGCCTGGCCAGCGATGCGGAGATCTTCGCCATCTGCATCAGCGAAAGGATTCCTTCCTGCATCCGTGCGCCGCCCGACGTGGAGATGATTAGCAGCGGCTCTTTCTTTTCCAGCGCGCGCTCGGCTGCGATCGTGATTTTCTCGCCGACGACGGAACCCATCGATCCGCCCATGAACGCATACTCCATGGCGCAGATGACGACGCTGAGTCCATCCAGCTTTCCTTCCGCGCAGAGCACCGCATCGCCCTTACCGACACGCGCTTCGTAGACTTTCAACCGGTCGCGGTAGCGCTTCGTATCGCGAAACTCCAGCGGATCGCCCGAGCGGATGTCGCCGGCGAATTCTTTGAATTTGCCGTCGTCGAACAGGATCTCGAAACGCTCTCGCGCGTTGAGCCGGAAGTGATACCCGCATTTGGGGCAGACGTTGAAATTCTGCTCGACTTCCTTGCGGTAGACGATCTCTTTGCAGTCGTCGCACTTGACCCAGAGACCCTCCGGAATCGCGACCTTCTCGACGGCCTCTTTGGGCTTCTTTTCTTTGCGGAACCACGCCATGGGGTGGACTCTAGCTCAAATCGTCCGCGGAGCGCCACGCCGCAACGGAGGCGATGAGCAGTCGCGGAGATCTCACTAAATCTCCCGGAAGATGTACGGACGCAGGACGTCGAGATTCTCTTCCAGCTTCGTCACGTCGAGAAAGCGCAGCGTCGCAGCGATCGACGAAAGCAGCGAGTTCCCGTCCTGCGGCGTGTAGCAGAAGCCGACGACCTTCCGTGGATTGGGAACGGTCAGCGTCGACATCGGCATCACGGTCTGCGAGAGGATGCGGCCGAAGTATCCGTGGTCGCGTCCGAACGAGAAGATCTGGTTGACGGAACGCTTGTTCGTGCACGCCACGCGCGGGTTCGAGCGCAGGAGCGACTTCACCTCCTCGAGAGTCGTGTCGTGCTTGAGATCGAGATCGAACCAGAGGGTGTGCATGTACTGCGTGTTGATCTTGATCGCGGAGGAGAAGAGATTGAGCTTCTCGCCGATCGTCTGGAAGAGGTGATAAGCATCGCGGGCGTGATGCGTTCCAAACTCCGGATCGTCGTGCTTGCCGGCTTCGGGGGCGGCGACGAACCCTTTGGAATCGGACACGTCGTTTGCCCGGCGCATGCAGACGAAGCGGCCCGCGGACAGATCGATTTTCCCGCCGCGCGAGGCGATCGTCTTGAGGAGCACGGAAATGTTGTGCGTGTTGCACGAGACGACCTGCACGAAGCGCTCGTCGGGCGATTGCACTTCTTCGTTGATCCCGCGTGCATACGGCTTCCCGAAACCGAATTCCGATCCCTGAGCGAGAAACCCTTTCGGTCCGCTGCATCGGTCGTAGTACTTCGCCTTGTTGTCGAGGCCCGCGGGCGTGCAGTCGACGACCACCGTGGCGCGGTCGAGCGCCTGCTCGGTCGTGAACGAGACGCGGTGCCCGAGGCGGGTGAACTCATCGCGGGCGTCCTCGTCGACGACAAGCTTGCCACCGTGGTTGATGAGGTGCTCGACCATGGCGCGGTCGTCCGACTTCGGTGTGCGCTTGTGGAAAGTGACCTCTTCGATGCCCCACTTTTCCTTGAAATCGGTGAACAAACCGATCAGTGGCTCGCCGATGGTTCCCGTTCCCACCACATGGACAATGTTCTTTTTCGTCATTGGTTTGCGCTCCCCGGAAAAGCGGGCGGATTGTAGCAGGTGCAGTTGACAGGGGTTATTTAGCGATGCATCGTTTAATCATGGCGACCGAGGACCGGCACGAGAAGTTGAAAAGACGCGCGGCAGCGGAGGGCCGGAGTCTGTCCGAGTTGTTGCTGCGAGAATCGGAGCGAGCTGCACCGCGGATCTCACAGAAGGAACTGCTTGAGAGGCTGAAGTCGCGAGCGCGGATCGACATTGGTATGTCAGGCGCTGAGCTCGTTCGCGCCGACGAGAAGAGCGGCTGCAGTATCGACGAGCTGTTTGATGATCTCCAAAATCGTCGTTGACGCATCGGTTGTTCTCTCCCTAGGTTGACAGAGGCGAAGGCGAAAGGCATTCTCGGTACGTGAAGACTCAGATTAACGTGACAGTTTCGCGCGATTTGTACGAGCGACTCGAAATGAAGGCGAAGGCTGCCGGCGTCCCAATCGATCAATATGTGATCGATGAATTGGCGAGAACTGCCGCGATGCCTACGCGCGAAGAGATGATGGAGCGACTTCGCAAGTTACCTCGGGTAACTACAACGCGTGATCCCGTGGATGTTATCCGCGAGGCTCGGGACGGCGGGCGGCGCAGTTCATCGTGATCGTAGTCGATGCTTCGATTGCGGCGGAAATCCTCCTCGGCCGCCCCGGCGACACCGCAGCACTGGAACGTCTGTTCGGCACAACTGAAGATATGCATGCTCCGCAACTCTTCAACGTGGAGGTCGCTAACGTGATCCGCGCCGCTTGGCTTGACGATGACATTAGCGACGAGGCTGGCCAGATGGCGATCTCGTTTCTTCGGGCCTTTCCGATCAGTCTTCATCCGCACGAACCGTCGCTGGATCGCGCATGGGCTCTACGGCAGAATGTGACCGCATACGACGGAATGTACGTCGCGCTCGCCGAACTGCTCGACGCCCCGCTAATTACTCGCGACCGCCGCCTCGCCCGCTCCTCCGGTCACACTGCCCGTATCGAATTCATCGAGTAAGATCCCCGCCCCATGGCCACCAAGGTTGATGCCGGCGAGAAGCTCATCGCCTCGAACAAGAAGGCGTACCACGACTACTTCGTACTGCAGAAGTTCGAGGCGGGCGTGTCGCTGCGAGGGACCGAAGTCAAATCGCTTCGCGATGGGAAAGCGAACCTGAAGGACGCCTACGTGCTTTTCAAAGGTGGCGAAGCATTTCTCTTCAACGCCAGCATCTCGCAGTACTCGCACGGCAATCTCCAGAATCACGAGCCGGAGCGCTCGCGCAAACTCCTCCTGCATCGCAAAGAGATCGAGAAAGCGCGCGAACAGGTCGTCGAGAAGGGACTCACGGTGGTTCCGCTGCGTCTCTACTTCAAAGGCGGCAAAGTGAAAGTCGAGATCGCCGTAGTCCGCGGCAAGAAGCTCTACGACAAGCGCGAGACCGAGAAACGCAAAGATGCCGTGCGCGAAGCCGCGGCGGCGATGAAGCAGCGCTGAGCGCCGAGGTGTGTCGTTTGAGCCACACTACTGACGCAGGCAGGCCACAGAATGACGCAGCGAGCAGGTCTCGCGTTTTCATACTAAATATATGTGAACAATTAACTTAGACCTCGATTTTCCAAGCTCGTCCGTCGTGGCATTTCCCCTGCTCTTTGACTCCGCGGACATGTACGTCAAACGTAAGTCAATCAGCACCAAAGTCAGCATCACCGGCATCGGACTCCACTCCGGCATCTACACCAAAGTCGAGCTTCATCCTGCCCACGCCGGCAGTGGCATCACCTTCGTCCGCGCCGACCTCGGATTGCGCATCCCCGCGTTGCAGGCATCGACGACAGCGCTCGATCACGCTACAACGGTTGGCCGCGACGACGTTTCCGTCGGCACCGTCGAGCATCTGCTCTCCGCGCTCATGGCCTGCGGCATCACGGATCTCGACATTCACATCAACGGCCCGGAGGTTCCGATCATCGACGGAAGCGCGCTTCCGTTCATGCATCTGATCGACGCCGCGGGCATACGCGAGCTTGGCGCCGACGTCCGCGTCCTTCGCATCAAAGAGCCGATCGAGGTCGTCGAAGGCAACAAGAGCATCCGCATCGTTCCCTCGAACCGGCTCGTGCTGAAGTACAAGATCGACTTCGAACATCCGACGATCGGCAAGCAGGCACTCCAGTTCGACTTTCACAACGACAACTTCCTCAAGAAGATCGCTCCCGCGCGAACGTTCGGATTCAAGCAGGATGTCGACAAGCTGCGCGCCGCTGGTCTCGCGCGCGGCGGCTCGGTCGAGAACTGCATCGTGCTCGATGAGGGCGGCGTGATGAACGGACCGCTTCGTTTCCGCGATGAGTTCGTCCGCCACAAGATCCTGGACCTGATCGGCGATCTCGCTCTGATCGGTCGTCCCGTCGTCGGTGAGATCACCGCGTATCGGGCAGGGCATGCGCTCCACTCGCGCTTCGTCGAGAAGGTTCTGCGCGCTGCGGAAGCTGAGGAAGAGCCGGCGGCGATTGGCGCGACTGCGGTGCAGAGTTTCGCGTAACGTGGAAAGGATCGAGGCGGATGCGGACTCGTGTGGCAAAATAGCCACACCTTGAGATCGTTCTCTCTCGCAGCATTGCTCTTCCTCGTTGCGGGCGGCGCGTTCGCGGACGATCCCAAAATCGCCACGCTCTCTGCGCACGCAGCAAACCGGAAGGTGAGCGTCCGATTCACGATGGCGCACGCATTCGACCGGGCGCAGACGGTTCAGGGGCTCCAGAGCGGTGTGCCGACGAGCCTCGTCTACATCGTCGAGGCGTACCGCGACCGCCCCAACTGGTTCGACGAAGGCATCGCCCGATCGCGCATCGAAGTCATCGCCACCTTCAACTCGCTTACGCGCGAATACCTTCTCAACTACCGGCGTGATCACAAGCTCGTCCGCTCGGAGACGTTCAACGATCTTGCGTCGCTGGAGCGGGCGATGACGACGATCGACGAGCCGGCGCTGTTCGATATCGGCAACCGTCATCCGTACAAGATTGTGGTGCGCGTCAAGGCAGATCTGATGCGCGGATGGCTGCTCTACTTCATCCCGTGGGAGATCTCGACGCGCTGGAAGTCCGTTCGCGTGACGGCGACGGAGAGCGGTCGATGACGCTTCGCGCGCTCCTGCTTCGTCATCGCAAGGATCCGCGCTTCATCGTGACGCTGCCGCTGCTCCTTCTGGCAGCGACGAGTCTCATCTACTACGCGGTGCAGCGGGCGAAGGAGCTTTCCACCGAAGCGCTGAGCAGCCAGGTGCTGCTCTTCGTGCTGGCGAACATCAACGTCCTGCTGATCTTCGGAATCCTCTTCGTACTGTTGCGCGGCGTTGTGAAGCTCGTCCTCGAACGGCAGCGCGGCATTCTCGGGTCGCGGTTCCGAACGAAGCTGGCTGTGGCCTGGGTGGCCACATCGCTCATTCCTGTTCTCATTCTCTTTTTCTTCGCAACGGATCTGCTGCGAACTTCGATCGATCACTGGTTCAACGCACCGGTGAGCCGCATTCTCGCGAACGGCGAGACCATTGCGCAGATGGCGCAGGATCAGTCGTCGTCAATGGCGTCGGCAGCCGCGCGTGAGATCGCGTTCAGCGCGAAGGTCGACGACCCCGCGCAACTCGAGTCTGTTCTGAATCATGTCCAGCAGTTTCACGGAGTGGACATGGTCGGCCTCTATCGTGATGGTGCGTTGGTGAAGGGCGTCGCCAATCCACGCGCGCCGATTCAGGAAGTCTCCGAGCCGCCGCGCAAGTTTTTCGACGACGTTCTCGCCAGTGGCAGAGCGACGAAGATCGATGTCGCTGCCACCGGGAAATGGATTCGCGTCGCCACGAGAGTAGGGGCGACGCCCTACGTGGCCGTCGCCGGCGTATTCATCCCGTCGTCGATGAGCCGCCTGATCGATGAATCGATCATCGCGCACAAGAAGTTCGAGCAACTCAACGCCGAGCGGCCAACGCTCAAGGCATCGCAGACATCGCTTTTCCTCGCCGTCACGCTTGCGGTTCTGTTCGGAACGCTCTGGACCTCGATCTACGCATCGCGGCGGATCACGATCCCCATCAAGGCGCTGGCAGAAGCGACAGGACGATTGGCGGAAGGGGGCTACGGACACCGCGTGGCCGTCGCTGCGACCGATGAAGTCGGACGGCTGATCGAATCCTTCAACGAGATGTCGACGCAACTCGATGAGCAGCGCCAGGCCTTGACGCAGACGAATCGCTACCTCTCGACGGTGCTCGATAGCGTTTCGGCAGGGATCCTGGCGTTCGGCGACAACTTCGACCTCCTCAGCATCAACCACGCGGCGCTGCAAATGCTGCAGATCGACGAATCAGTCGAGGATTCGCAGCCACGCGCAAACCTCGGCGACGTGCTGACCGGCGATCTATCACCGCTCCTCGACACGCTTCGCGAGCTGACCGCGCGCGGAGGGCGTGCGCGCGAGGTAACGCTCATTCGCGGCGGCGAGCTTCGCTATCTCGAAGTGTCGGTCGCGCGTCTGTCGGGCGGCGGGGACGAAGGATGGGTCGTGGCGATCGAAGACTCGACCTCGCTCGTTCAGGCGCAAAAACTGGCGGCATGGAACGAGGCGGCGCGCCGCATCGCCCACGAGATCAAGAATCCGCTGACGCCGATTCAGCTCTCGGCCGAGCGGATCGCGCGCAAGTTTCGCAACGACGACGCCGACACCGCGCAGGCAATCGATGAAGGGACGAAGACGATCGTCTCCGAGGTCGCACATCTCAAGCGGATGGTGGACGAGTTCGCGCGCTTCGCCCGCATGCCGGCCGTTCACCTTCGCCACGCGCAGCTCGCCGAGATTCTGCAGCAGGCCGCCGGGCTCTATCGCGACGTGAAGCCGGGCGTCACCGTCAGTGTTGCCGTCGCCGGCGACATCGAGCTGCTCGTCGATCCCGAGCAGATCCGTCGCGCGGTCGGCAACCTGCTCAAGAACGCCGTCGAAGCGACGGAGTGCGGCGACATTCGCGTCTCGGCACGACGCGCCGCTCGTCGCGTCGTGATCGAAGTCGCCGATCCCGGCCGCGGCGTTCCCGATGAAGACAAAGACAAACTCTTCCTCCCATATTTTTCCACGAAAGGACGCGGCACCGGCCTCGGCCTGGCGATCGTGCATCGCATCGTCAACGATCACGACGGCAGGATCTCCGTACACGACAACTATCCGCGAGGGACAAGATTTGAGATCGAGCTACCAGCGTGAAACGCCTGGGAACGCGGGCGTCCCGCCCGCCGAATCGAGAGGCTGGCACTCCCGTGGATATCTCCCGCATTTCGATGCACCGTGCCTAGTCCAATCGATCACATTCCGTCTGGCTGATGCGCTTCCTCTCAGTGTGATCGAAGGATGGAAGATCGAGCTACAGATCGATCGTCATACGGCGGCAAACCATCCTCGCCTGATCGAACTTCGCCGCATGATCGATCGCTACGAGGACGCCGGACACGGATCGTGCGTACTCCGTAATCCTCGTGTGGCGGATATTGTGGAAACGGCGCTTCTTCATTTCGACAAGGAGCGTTACCGGCTGATCGCCTGGTGTGTCATGCCGAATCATGTACATACGATGATCGAAGTGTTCGAGGGGTTCCCGCTGCCTTCGGTGCTTCACTCGTGGAAGTCGTACACGTCGAAAGAAATCAACAAACTGCTCGGCACTCGAGGACAGCTTTGGTTCGAGGAGTATCACGATCGCTTCATTCGTGATGAACGGCATTTCCACGTGGCAGTGGCGTACATCGAGAACAATCCGGTCAAGGCAGGGCTGTGCCGGGAAGCGAGTGATTGGAAGTTTTCGAGTGCGGCGCGCAGATCAGGGGAAGACGGCGGGCGGGACGCCCGCGGTCCCAGGTAGATGTCGGACTTGTGCCGCGAAGCGAGGGATTGGATGCATTCGAGTGCAGCGCGCGGATCAGGAGAAGACGGCGGGCGGGACGCCCGCGGTCCCAGGTAATGGCCAAGATCCTCATCATTGACGACGAAGCAGCGATTCGCGAGACGCTGGCGAACATCCTTCAGGACGAGGGACACTCGACCACGCTCTGCGACTCGGGCGAGGCTGCCATCGCGCAGTTTGCGCGCGACGAGTACGACCTCGTCTTTCTCGATTTGTGGCTGCCGGGGATCGATGGCATGGCGGTGCTGGAGCGGCTCAAGTCCGCCGGCGCGCCGCCTGTGATTGTCATCTCCGGACATGGCAACATCGATTCGGCGGTTCGCGCGACGCGTTTGGGCGCGTATGACTTCCTCGAAAAACCACTCTCGCTTGAGCGTGTTCTATTGACCGTGAATCACGCGCTGGCCGACCGCAAACTACGCGATCAGGTGCGCGACCTGCGTCAACGGTTCACGCTCGAAGAACTTCTCGTGGGCGAGAGCGAGCCGATGAAGAAGCTCGACGATCAGATCCGGGCCGCGGCTCCATCCAACACGCGCGTCCTCATCACCGGCGAGAACGGCAGCGGCAAGGAGATCGTCGCCCGCACGCTGCACCGCCTGTCGCATCGCGCCGAGCAGCCGTTCATCGACGTGAACTGCGCCGCGATCCCCGAAGAGCTCATCGAGTCGGAGCTGTTCGGTCATCGGAAGGGCGCGTTCACCGGCGCGATCGACGACCGCAAGGGAAAGTTCGAGCTGGCCGACGGCGGCACGCTCTTTCTCGACGAGATCGGCGACATGAGCCTGAAGACGCAGGCCAAGGTTCTGCGAGTACTGCAGGAGCAGACGTTTCAGAAGGTCGGCGGACAGCAGACGATCAGCGTCGACGTCCGCGTGATTGCCGCGACGAACAAGAGCCTCGAAACCGAGATCGCGAACGGCAGCTTTCGCAGCGATCTCTATTACCGGCTGAACGTCGTGCCGATGGAGGTGCCGCCGCTCCGCGCGCGCGGCAGCGACATCGTTCTTCTCGCGGAACATTTCCTGCGGCGATTCGCTGCCGAAGCGGGGATGCCGCGCAAGCGGTTGTCGGCGGGCGCAGGATCGAAACTGCGTGCGTATCACTGGCCTGGCAACGTCCGCGAGTTGCGCAACGTGATGGAGCGCATCGCCATCCTCATGAAGGGCGACCTGATCGAGGCGGAGGATGTGCAACTCGGCTCCACATCCGCGGCGCCGGCGCAGATCGACGCGCATCTCTCGCTCAAAGAAGCGCGCGACGAGTTCGAAAAGCAGTACATCCTTTCGCGGCTTCGCGAGTTCGGCGGCAATGTGAGTCGGACGGCCGAGGCGCTGGGAGTGGAGCGCTCGAATCTCTATCGGAAACTGAATGCGTACGGGATACGCGTGGAAAGGGGTTGATGGGGTTAGCCTCACTCAGAACCGTTTCACGCGGAGACGCGGGGGCGCGGAGAGCCGTCTTCAGGAATAGGAATCGCGCTCCTGTCGTTAGCGGGCGAGACTGCGTCGAAGTGGTTGACAGCAAGCGACACGCTGACTACTCTTCGCCGTCGTTCGCGGGAATAACTCAGTTGGTAGAGTGCAACCTTGCCAAGGTTGATGTCGCCGGTTCGAGTCCGGTTTCCCGCTCCAACCGAATGTCATTGAAGGGCCGCCGCGAGGCGGCCCTTTTTGCGTGACGATGAATTACGGAGTGGTCGCTGCGCACGTGCCCATCGGCGGGCAGTAGCCTTCCTGCGGCGTCAGGTTGCGGTTGGCGGCGAAACAGAAGGTCTCGACGAAGTTCTTCGAGTACTTCTTGACGACGTCGGCCGGAATGTCTTTCGGCGTGATCTCGCGGAACTCGAACTTGATCGAACCGTCCGCGCTGGCGGTGCCGAGGAGATAGCCGTAGACGTCCGTGCGAACGTTGGGGCCGGGCGTGGCAGTCTCCGGAAGCCGGTAGCGCACCGCGCCTGACGTGCCGACGATCCATCCGTCGAGCACGCCGCCGTTCTTCCGCCAGTACTCGCTGTCGTAGACGTTGTCCATCACGAAGTGGGAGTGACTCGCGAGAACGTAGACCTTCTTCTTGCTCTTGTCGCGCATCGCCAGCAGCATCGCGTAGACCTCGCGTCCCGTCTTCTGCTGGATCGGATAGTTGCCCATGCTGTGTCCGCACGAGCGGCTGTCGGGCAACGCAGCGTGCATTCCGGCGACAACGGTCTTGATCGAAGGATCCGCCGCATCGCGATCAAGAACTCTCTTCAGCCACGCCATCTGCGCGTCGTCGAACATGTCGCACGACGCGTTGTCGAGTGTGATGAAGTCGATGCCGTTCGTGACGACGTGGTAGTACGTGCGCACGGTCGTGTCGGTAGGATCGTCCTTGAGACGCTGATCGCGAATCGCGGCAATGTCGAGATAGGGCGTGAACGCCTTGACCCAACCGGCGCGCGTCATCGGCCATGCAGTTTCGTGATTGCCGATGCCGACGAAGACTCCTACGCCGCGGTCGTCGAACGGTTTGAGCTGATTGTCGAGCGCGTCCTTGAACGCCCCTTTCAAGTAGCTCTGCACCTGAAGAGGCGTTCCCGCCATCACCGCGGCCTGGGCCATGTCTTCATCGAAGTTGTAGATGGCGCGCCAGTCGCCGAGGTGCCAATAGAAACGCGCGTTGTTGTTCTTCGCCCCCTCGGCGATCGCGGGCATGACGACGTCGCCGCAGTTGCGCGAGTCGCCAGCGACGACGAAGTGCCAGGTTGTGTCCGGAGTTTTTGCTGCAGGCTGCGCCTCGGCGATGATTGGCAACAGGAGCAACGCGAGCGCGAATCGAATCTTCATAGAGATCTCCTCTGAATAAGGAATCATAAAAGCAAAACGCCCGGACTCGCCGGGCGTTTTGTATTTCTGAATTGAGATCGTGCTCAGCGGCGCGGATTCGTCGCCGATTTCGATGGCGAAACCGTGATGGTCGCAGTCTGGCTGTTGACGCTGCCACAGGGATTGGTGACGCGCACCCAGTACGATGACGTGTCATTGAGCCCTGATGTGGTGAAGGTCGCCGACGTGCCGCCGGCGAGCGGGAAGTTCACCAGGCCTGTCGATCCGGTGAACCATTGATAGCTGAACGGACCGCTGCCGCCCGCTTTCACGGAGAGGTTGGCGGGACGCCCGAGGGAGACCGTCGATCCTTTTGGCTGGTCGATGCCGAGGATGATGGGAGGATCGCAGATGACATCGAGAACGAAACTATTGGATGCCGTCTGATCGCCGCTCGTGGCGATGAGGTAGACGACGTAGGTCGCAGGAAACGTGCGAGCCGAGGTGGAGATGGTGATCGCCGACTTGAGGTTGCTGGTGACGGGGAGAACGGACGGCGTGATCGACAGTTGGACGTCATCCGGAAGACCGCCGGCGTTGATGGCGATGTCGCTGGTGATGGTCGACGCTGCGTAGACCTGAAGCGGAACGCGAAGGGTTTGCAAGTTACCCATCGCATAAAACGGGGCATCGGGAACGATAGCGAGCGAAGGTCCCGACGGACCGGAAACGACGGCCCCACAACTCGCGCGTGCCGTGCCGCCGGTCATCGTTACGGAGAACGTGCCGTTCTTCTCCTCGAGGAATGTCGAGACCCACAACGTCACGGGACCGGTGAAATCGGGGGTGAACGAGAGGGAGGTCGAGTCCAGGTCCGGGTTGTCCGTATTCTTTACAATTGGGAGCGTGGCAAGGCCTCCGGTTTCGGCGAGGCCTCGCATGACGCCCAGGTTCGGCTTCAAATCCCCGGAGTTCTTCTTTACGCTGAGTGTGACGGCCGCACCGCTGGTCACATCAAAGCAATACCAGGTGTAGCCCTTTGGCGGAGTGCTTCCCCAGCCCATTGTGCCGGTGGCGGCGACTCCGGGTTTCAGGCTGCTGGTGTAGCTGATGACTTCCGTCGGTCCCGGTATGTGTGTTGCCATCGCCGGCCGCGCGAGTGCCAACAGAAAGAGAACGCCGAGCACAAGACCACGATTCGTCATTTCCGCCCTCACATCCACAGTGTCAAGTGTTTTCGCCAGTATAGGGCAACGGAGCATAGTTAATGCACCACAGACCAAAAAAGCAGGACGAGACAGCGGCGCTGCGGTGCAAAAGACTTTGTGCAAGTATAGCGGAGATAATCGCGCGTCGCTGACTCTGAGATGACCTCCCACACCCATGAATGGGGTACCCAGCCCGAGATGTTCGGCCCCCGCCACGAGTACCGCCTCGGCATCATCACACGCGAGGTGGAGAAGATCCCTGCCGGCGCGCGCATCCTCGATGCCGCCGTCGGCCTCGGCCAGCTCGCGTCGCGGATGCAGCAGCGCGGCTACGACGTCTTCGGCATCGACTACTCGCTCGATGCCGCACTCCACGTCAAAAAAAACCTCGGCATCCCCGTCGCGATCGGCGACATGTCGAAGCTGCCGTTCCGCACCGGATCGTTTGCTGGCGTGACCACGGGCGAGACCCTCGAGCATCTCGACGATGATGCCGGCGCCGTACGTGAGATCTCGCGCGTGCTTGCGGATGGCGGCACGTGCATCGCCACGGTTCCTGCGGTGCAATCGCTTTGGACCGCGAGCGACGACTACTACGAACATCGCCGACGCTACGCGCGCAATCAGCTCACGGCGCTCTTTCGCAATGCGTCGATGACGATCCGCAAGGCCGCATTCTGGGGATTCCCGATCGTGCTGATCTACGACACGCTCGTGATCCTGCCGATGAACAAGCGCCGCGCGCGGATGGCCATCAACGACGACGCCGCACTTCGCTCCGTCGCCCGCGCCGGCAAGTCGCGGCTGCTCGTGAACGCCGTGCGTGCGATCTTCTCCATCGATCGCCTCTTCGGCTTCGTCCCGTTCGGACCGGGGTTGTTGCTCGTAGCGAAGAAGGAGTGAGCCGTCGCAAACGTAGGTCGGACTCTCCAGTCCGACTTCATGTGCGGTCAACGCCACACGTGGTTGAAATCTTACGAAGCCGTCGGACTGGAGAGTCCGACCTACGTCGCTACGCTCGGAAGCGGATTGCTCTTCGCACTGGCAGGTTACACTTCGCGCGCCGTTCATGAAGAAAACGTCGCTCGCCGTCCTCTTCCTCACCGTCTTCATCGACCTCATCGGCTTCGGGATGGTCATCCCGTTCCTCTCGTTCTACGCGCGCGAGTACGGCGCGAGCGGGACGACCGTGGGGATGGTCGTGGGCGTCTACTCGATCATGCAGTTCTTCTTCGCGCCGGTGTGGGGGAGATTGTCCGATCGCATCGGCAGGCGGCCAGTGATTTTGATCAGCCTGACAGCGAGCTGTATCGGCTATTTTCTCTTCGCCTTCTCGCGCAGCCTGACGTTGCTCTTCCTCTCACGCATCGTGGCCGGCGCCGGCGGCGCGAACATCGGCACCGCGCAGGCGTACATCGCCGACAAGACCACGACGGAGAATCGCGCCAAAGGGATGGGCATCATCGGCGCCGCCTTCGGCATGGGCTTCATCCTCGGGCCGCCGCTCAGCGGAATCCTTTCTCATGTGGGAACGAAACACGGGATGGCCGGCAATCTGCTGCCGGGTGTGGTCGCAGGATCGCTCTCGCTGATCGCCTTGACGATTGCCTTCTTCGTTCTCGGCGAGTCGAAGCCGCCCGATCTGCGGCCACGAAGCGGGATCCCTCCGCAGTTCGACAAGCGCGTCTGGAGTTGGATGGCGTCACACGGGCTCGTTCTCGCCATCATCTCGACGACGCTCATCACACTGCTGGCTGTTGCCGGGATGGAGACCAGCGTCACGCTGCACGCGCGCGATCGCTTTCATTTCACGCAGCTTCAGATGTCGTGGTTCTTTCTGTTTATGGGTCTGATTGTGGCCGTGATTCAGGGAGGCTTGATCGGTAAGCTTGCCAAGCGGTTCGGCGAGAAGACGCTCATCGCCACCGGTACGGCATCGTTCACGATCGGACTGGCCCTCGTTCCTCTCGTCTGGCGCGTGCCGCTGTTGTACGGAGTCGTGTTCTTCATCGCCGTCGGACAGGGGCTGACCTATCCCTCGCTGACATCGCTGCTGACGAAAGCGACGCCGTCGAGTGAGCATGGAAGCATGCTCGGTCTCGCCTCGGGGCTCGGATCTCTGGCGCGATTCATCGGACCGATCCTGGTTGGATTTCTCTACGATCTGGCCCAGGCCCGCGGCGCGTTTTACGGAAGCGCGGTGATCACGGCGATCGCATTCGTCCTGGCACTGCGGATGCGAAAGCAGCCGTTGACGATGGAAACGTCAGGATAAACTTCGCCGTATGTCCATTCTCAAAGTCAGCCGCCTCGGTCATCCCGTGTTGCGGCTCAAGGCCTCCGACGTCGAAGCCGCCGACATCAAAGCGGGGAAGTTCCGCGCGCTGATCGACGACATGATCGAGACGATGCACGAATACGAAGGCGTCGGCCTGGCCGGCCCGCAGATTCACCTTCCGCTGCGCGTGTTCGTGTTCGAGGTGCAGGAGAAGGTCGCCAAACGCCGCGGCATCTCGAAAGTCGGCGCGGGCGTCTTCTTCAACGCCACCTACGAACCGATCGGGACGGAAACGATCACTGACTGGGAAGGCTGCCTCAGCGTCCCGTTCCTGGGCGGCGAGACGCCACGCTACAAACGCGTGCGCGTCCGCGGCCTCGATCACGAAGGCAACCCAGCCGAGATCGAAGCCACCGACTTCACCGCCCGCATCTTCCAGCACGAGATCGATCACACCGACGGTCACGTCTACCTTGACCGCATGCCCGACCTGACGACGCTTGGATATACGGTGGTGCTGTAATCGCGAAGCGTTGCAGGCCGCATCGCCGACGCAGCAATGATCGCTTTACGATCCTTGTTGCGCGCTTTCGAGCACACGAACGCGCTGATCAAGACCGGCATGTGAGGACGCCAGCATCGCCTGCGTCTCCGCAAAACCGGTTCGCATCTCCGTACGGATGTCGGCAGTCTCGCGATGAAGCGTTTCTCGCAGCATCGTGACGCCTTCCGCGACGAGCTGAGTCTCGTGCCTCATTCCTTCGGTCGTGATATCGAAGTGCAGGCGCAAATCGGTTGTTCTTTCGTCAATGTGTTGACGAAGTTCGCTTCGGGTTGCTTCTGCGAGCTGGCGAGGCTCGTTTCGGGTTTCCGCCATTGATTGCCGCAACTCGGCGGCCGTCTCGCCAACGTAGTGGCGCAGTTCTGCGGTCGTCTCGCCAACGTAGTGGCGCAGTTCTGCGGCCGTCTCGCCAAGGTATTGCCTCAGTTCGGCGGCCGTCTCCCCAACGTATTGCCTCAGTTCTGCGGTCGTCTCTCCAACGTATTGCCTCAGTTCTGCTGCAATACGCTGGGCGGTTTCCTCGGCGCTGCGACGCGTTTCTGCGGCGCTCGCTTCGAGCAGGCGTTTGAAATCGTTCTCGTCCACGAGTCAAATCGTACCTCGGATGATCGCCAATAGCATGGGTGTTGCCGCGCTGCGAGAACGGATGAGCGATGATGCTTCAGACTGCAGGCACTTGTTCGCCATGCAGCGTGAGCTGATAGAGGTCCCGTCTCGTAAAGAGCTTCAACGCGTTTGATTCCAAGGCCTTAGCGGCTTGATCCAGTGCAGGATCTCGAGGAAGTTGATAGAGATCGGGAACGATGAACGCGATCTCCTCTTCGATCGCAGCCGCCTGCTCCGCCGACAATCTGTGACGGTTTGCATTGAGCCAACGGCGCCGATGCGTTCGCACAAACTCCGCTTTTTCTTCAGCCGGTAGAGACGCAAACAACCGGACGCGATGCGGCCAGTCGCCGTTCATGATGAAGTCGTAGTCGAGCATGAGCGCAAATCGAGATCCTAGGTCACAACTTTCCCGAAGGCCTCCACAAACGCGGCCATCTGATCCGGCTTCCCGATCGTGACGCGCATGTGCTGCGGCAACGCTGGGAAGAGGCGTCCGACATGAACGCCGTGAGTGCGCATCGCAGCGAGAAGCGGGCGCACGTCGTGGCGGACATGGATCATGATGAAGTTCGCTTCCGAGGGGATGATCTCGAAGCCGAGCTTCTTCAGCGATGCCACCACGTCCGCTCTCGTCGCCGCATTTCGTTTGCGCCCTTCGACGACATGGTGCGCGTCGCCGAGGGAGGCTTGCGCGGCGGCGATGGCCATGATGTTGATCGAGTCCCACGCTTGTTGCGCGGCGAGCTGTTTGATCGTCTCGCGCGAACTGATCGCGTAGCCGCAGCGCAAGCCGGCCATTCCGTAGATTTTCGAGAACGTGCGCGCCACGATCAGATTCGGACGCGACGCGATCAAAGGAATCACGCTTTCGTAGTCGCTGCTCGTTGCGTAGTGAAAATACGCTTCGTCCACGAGAATTGCAGCCGTCGCCGGTGCGCTCGTCAACAAGTTGCGCAAGGCCGCACGCGGCGTGACGCTTCCCGTCGGATTGTTTGGATTGCAGATGTAGATCAGTCCCGCGCCATCCACTCCAACCATATTCGCGACGTCATGTCCGTACGCCGCATCGAGCGGAACATTGACGATTTCGGCGCCGGAGATGCGCGCTGCGGCGCCGATGGCCTCGAACGTCGGTGCGGCCATCACCAGCTTTCGCGTCGGACTCGTGAATGCGGCCGCGGCGATCTTGAGGATCTCGCTCGACCCGTCTCCGAGGAGAACCTGGTCGTCTGCGACGGAATGCGACTTCGCGATCGTCGCCACCAGCGCGTCCTGCGACTCGTCGGGATAGCGCCACGCCTTCGCAAACGCGTCGCGCATGGCGTCGAGTGCCGCGCGAGAAGGGCCGTACGGATTCTCATTCGAACTGAGCCGGATCTCACCCTTCGTCGCCGGCGGCGGCACAGCAAAGAGCGGTTTGAGCGAGACGAGTGGGGAGAGAGCTGCGGCGGCAACGCCCGCGCCGGCGGTGCGCGCGAATGCGCGGCGGGAGAGGTTCATGACGGCCTCCTAACGCGACGATGGGAACCGCGGAAGTATACGCGCGCCCTATGCGTTATTTGACGGAAGAGCAAAAGAGGTCTACCGTTACTTTATCCGTCCAAAATGAAGACTAGGTACATGGGTGGCAAGGGAGGGGAGGATGACCGTCAGGTTTTTCCCCGGAAGTCGTAAACAGAAGACAAGCCTCATCGAGGGCTTTCTGTCGCAGCACCACGTGCCGCATGAGATGGCGCGCCCCGAGGAGCTCGCGACGAAGACGTTTCACCTCGGCACTGATCCCGCGGTAGAAGTCGATGGCCGCCTGTTCGTCGATCCGAACGTCGACGCGTTGAAGAAAATCTTTCACGTCGATTGAGGGTGTGCGGCTGGCCAGGCGGCGTCTCGCCGCCTACCCCGAAGGATTCAGCACTCGCTCCCAGCCCCGGCGGCGAGGACGCCGCCGAGCCAGCCGGCGGGACGCCAGCGCTCCCGATTACAACACTACGCGGCAGGAAACATCGCCGCAGCCTCGGTCTCAATCGTACTCTTGATCCGCGACTCGAACGGTCGGGCGATGAGCGGGAGTTTTCCGTCGACGACGATTTCCGTGTCGGTGACTTCGACCGAGCCGCTCGCTTTGAACCCCTTCGCGGTTCCCGAGAAGACAAGGCGGTCGCCTTCCCAATGCTGGGTGAGATCCGTCATGTAGTGGCCGTGCTGACTGAGAAGCTCCTGGAGACGCGCCTCGATTTTGTTTCGCGCGCTCGCTTTGTTCGTGTGATGTGGAATGACGATGTGCATGCAGCCTCCGGCGTGGTTTGTATCACACCGCTTGCCATCGTCCGCGAGCCGAGGTAGCCTCGGTGTGGGACTTCCGCGTGGTCGCTACCCGCCATGCTCGCCAAAGTATGGAGTGCCGCGACCCTCGGGATTGATGCAGTACGAATTGTTGTCGAAGTCGACGCGCGCAAAGCCGAGCAGCCCGGCTTCACGCTGGTCGGACTTCCGGATGCCGCTGTGCGCGAAGCGTATTCACGCGTGCGGTCAGCGTTGCGTCATTGTGGCTACTGGCTTCCACAGCGCCACTTCACCGTAAATCTTTCGCCCGCCGACGTGAAGAAAGAAGGTTCCGCCTTCGATCTTCCGATCGCAATCGGCATTCTGGTCGTCGCGGAGTTTCTGCCGCCGGATGTCGTGGCCGGAAAGCTTTTCGTCGGCGAGCTGTCGCTCGACGGAGCAATCGTGCCGGTCCACGGCACGCTGGCGATCTCGGCGTCGTTCGCGCACGATCCGGAGTTGCGCGAGCTGATCGTGCCGTCGCAGAACGCGAGCGAGGCGGCGGCGGTGGAGTCGGTGCGCGTCGTCGGCGTGAATCATCTGCCGGAGCTGCTACGGCACTTGAGCAACGATCCGGCGATTCCGCGCGCGGTCTCGTTGCCGGCGCCGGAGCTTCCGCGCGAGATGCCGGACTTCTCCGATGTGCGCGGACAGTTGCAGGCGAAGCGCGCGCTCGAGATCGCAGCGGCGGGCGGCCACAACATCCTGATGATCGGACCGCCGGGGTCGGGAAAGACGATGCTTGCGCGGCGGCTGCCGTCGATTCTTCCGCGACTGTCACTCGAGGAATCGATTACGACGACGAAGATTCACTCCGTGGCGGGCACGTTGCCTCCAGGCATGGGATTGATCACCTGCCGCCCGTTTCGCGCGCCGCATCACACGATCTCCGTCGCGGGATTGGTCGGCGGATCGTCGATGCCGCGTCCGGGCGAAGTGAGTCTTGCCAATCACGGCGTTTTGTTTCTCGACGAGCTTGCGGAGTTTCAGCGGACGACGCTGGAGGTCCTCCGGCAGCCGATGGAGGATGGACACGTGACGATCGCGCGCGTGCAGCGGACGCTGACGTTTCCGTCGCGCTTTACCCTGGCGGCGGCGCTGAATCCGTGCGCATGCGGATACTTCAACGACTCGCGTCGACAATGCATCTGTTCCCCCGGCCAGATCGCCCGCTACCTTGGCAAGATCTCCGGGCCGTTGCTCGACCGGATCGATCTTCAAGTCGAGGTTCCGGCGCTGGCAGTCGAAGAGATCTCGACGTTCACGCCGGGCGAGAGCTCAGCATCGATTCGCGATCGCGTCGAAGCGGCGCGCGAGATTCAGCGTCAGCGCTTTGCGCGCGTGTCGTGGAAGTCGAATGCGGAGATGACATCGCGTGCGATGCGAAAACACTGTGAGCTCGATCCGCCGTCGCGACGCATTCTCGACCAGGCTCTCACGCACCTCGGCCTCTCCGTGCGCGCTCACGACCGCGTGCTCAAGGTCGCGCGAACGATCGCCGACCTCATCGCCAGCGAGAAAATTCAGAGCGCGCACGTGGCGGAAGCGGTGAACTATCGGGCACTCGATCGCGCCTACTTCAAGACGGGATGAATTGCGAACGACAACGAGCTACGACGCCGGCGGTGGCGTGCCCTCCGGATGATTGTTGTTTGCCCAGGCAACGATGATCGCGGTCTTGTCGCGAGAAAGCTCGCGCGTGATCGGCATGTACCCCGGGTCGGATTGGGATGCCCGAAGTCTGTTCAAGATCGGCCCGAGAGCATTCACAACAGCGTTGTAGTCGTTGAGCGCAATTCGCGACTGCATCGACGGGTACAAACGCGAATACTGGTTCAGGATCGGATAGACGTCCTGCCACCACGTCGGATTGGCAGGCACGAGAATTTGCTGGAAGACATGGACGCTGATGTATGCGTTGGGGTCGGGCGTCAAGTCCTGCGCCCACGTGAAGCCGATGCCGTAGATCTGCCCGTCGAGGAAGCCGCGCGGATTGCCGGGATCGCTGGCCGTGATGGTGAAGGATGCCTGTCCGTTCGCGTCGGTGGTGACGCTCAGCGGATAACTGACCGCGCCCGCAGGACTGCCGACCGGAATCCCCGGCGTCATCTGCAGAAGGTTCGGATAGGGGAAGAGACTGATCTCAGCGCCCGCTGCCGGAACTTCGAAGATGTTGGCCCACATCGGCACCGTCCCCGTGTCGCCCGGGTTCATGCGAAACACGTATTGATCCGCGTTGACGTAAGCGCCGGTAGGATTCTCCATCATCACCACGACGGGACCTGCAGTCTCCGGACTGACGATCCCGGTCGGCGTCGATGCCAGCGGATTGCCCGCATTCTGCGGGATCGCAAACTCCTGCACGAACGCGTTCTTCTCATACGCGCCCTCGGATGTATCGAAGTCGCCGAACGGAATCGCAGCCCCGGATGGTGGAACGAGCGCGACCTGCAGCGGGAAGCCGGCGGCGATGGGATACGGCGTTGTTTGCGCCGGTGGCGGCGTCGGGTTCGGAGCCCAGGTCGTCGGAACCGCGTTTCCCAGGTCGAAGGTGATCACGCCGCGCTTCGTGTCGGTCTTCGCAGGCGCATAGTTGAATGGACCAAACTGACTCGGGTTGCCGGTAGGGCGCAGGAATCGGTTGTTCGCGAACGTCATCGGCTCGCCGGCGAAGTAGGGACCGATCGTTCCGGCGACGCGGCCGAGGTGCGTGTCGTTGTGAAATCCGTCGACGTTGAATCGGATCGAAAGCATGTTCGGGCTCGCGGCGAAGAGCGCGCTGAGAAACGGTGACTGCGCTGCGTTGCTCCACTGCAGATCGGTGAGGACGGACTGATACGCAGCGGAGGCACCCTCGTCTCCTCCGGTTCCATTCGCACGGCCGAAGATGATGTCGAAAAAGTTGACGGGCCGGAACGCGCCGGTTACCGAACCGCTGCCGACGGTGATCGTCAGACTCATTCCGATCACCATCGAGACCATCTGCTGTTCGGTGTCGAGGTCGACGAGGACGCCAACCTGGGCGGTGTCGACGGTGCCCGTTTCGGAATCGCCGCTGCCGTCCATGACGATGCTGGTGATCGGGCAGGCGTTGATCGAGAAGTTGTGCTCACCTTCCGGATTCCAAAGCAGCGGGCCGAGGGCCTGGCTCATGTCGTAGTTGGTGGGCGTGTTGTTGATCGTGGACGGATTTGCGGTGAACGTGCCGAAGAAATGGAGGCGGGGACGATCGAGGTAGCTCATGGGACTCCTTTTGAAAATCCGAGTCGAATCTGGGATCAGCGTCTATGGAGAGGAGTGTTTCCGGCGCGAAATCCCCTACCCGGTCGCTCGAAATTCCGTTTGACGGCATTGCGGCAGGAATCGGCTTCGCGGGATCGGAGCGGCTCGCGTGCACGGCGGGAAGATGGCGGACGATGAGACTGGAACCGTCGTGGAATCAGCTAGTTACAGCAAGCTGTGCCGGTTTTAACAGACACCTTTTCGGTATCTTCAGGACCGCTCTTAATCACTGAGAATAATTTTACGCATCCGGTTGGTTTTGGAGCGCGTCGAAAGAAGTGCGATTAATTGTTGACAAAATCGGCTTCGCTTTTATGATCTTATCACTACGCCAACGGGTACGTGATGGGTGAGGAGTCGGAGAATGGCATTTGAAAAATGGGATCCGCAGCCTGAGTTCGAACGCTTTCCAGCATCCGCTACGATCGTCCAGTCGCGCCTGATCCGGCTGCCGACACCCGTGGCGCTGATGCTGCGTCTGCGCGGAAAGAGCAACGCAAACCTCTACTTCGACAAGAAGCGCAAGGTCATCGGCATTCGTGCGCTCGACAAGAAAGAGGATGGTGCGGCGAAGATTCGTCAGTCCGACAAATCGACGTCGCTGCACGTGCCGAGCTTCTTCCGCTTCTACGACATCGACGTGCCCGGCATCAAGCGGTTTCATTGCTGGTACGACGAGAAGGAGCGGATGGCGATGATCGACATCTCGCGCCCGTCGCCGCGCGGCCGTCCATCGGGAACGTAGCAAGCGTCGTGAATCATGAAACAAAAAGGGCGGCCACGCGGCCGCCCTTTCGTGTTGCTGATTGATGTTGCTGGCTAGTGACCGCCGGCGCGACGGCGCGTCGGCGCGGTCGCTGGAGCGGACTCCGTCATCGCCGAGACCGTCGGGATGGCCATGTTGCTCGCCGCCTCCGGCGAGATGACCACCTTCGCGTTCGGACCGAAACCGAAGCTCTGTCCGTTGTTCGTGAAGAACGGCGTGAGCGACGCGACGGGGATATGCGTTCCGTACGCCGCGTTGATCGTCTTGATGTACTGGTTGGCGAACAGCGTGTAGCCGATGTCGCTGAGATGCGTGCCATCGTTGCTATAGAGGCCGCCGGAGATGAACGACTTCGTGAGCGTCACGCCCCCGAAGTTCTGTGGGGTGGCGAAGCTGCTGAAGAGGCCCGTAATGTCAGCGACCGGAATGTTGCGCGCCGCCGCTGCGGCGACGATCGCCGCGTTGTAGTCGTTGATGCGCTGCACGAAGACGGCCTGCTCGGCCGGCGTGATGTAGTCGCGATCGGGCAGCGGCTCGCCCGTGTGCGGCAACGCGCTGAACGGTGCGACAGTCTTGAGCTGCGGCGGAAGGCCGTAACCCTGCTGCAGGTCGCCCAGAGCGCTGAGTGGCACGATCGAACCCGTCGGCAGCGGTCCCGGGGTTCCGTCCGCGAGAATCGTGAACAGCGGAATCGGTGCACCGTTGACGATGACCGGCGCGAGGCTTGGCGTGATCGCAACCGTGGGCAGCGTCGACGTCAGCGGAACGGCCAGGAAGTTGTTCGGCAGAGTGCCGACGACCATGCCGGCATTCGGCGCGCCTGCCACGAGCTTGTCGAGCATCGTGTTGTACTGCGTGGTGAACGTCGCCAGCGGCGTGAGACCGGCAGGCGATCCAGCGCCGACGGCACCGAGGAAGTCATTACCACCGATCCAGATGGCGATGAACGTCGGATGCAGAGCGATGGCCTGATCGACTTCGGTACCGAGGCCGCGAAGAATGGCCTGTCCGAGGCCTGAGGTCGGTTCCGCGCCCGTGAACAACATCGTCGCGCCGACGGTGTAGCCCGGCACGGCGAGGTCGTTGTACGGACGGCCGAAGCCGGCCATGCGCGGTGCGCCCGAGCCGGGGACGGTCACGAGGCCGGTACCGTTGTAGACCGACTCACCACCCGGCAGTCCGGGATAGGCGATCAGCGGCAGAGCGAAACAATTTTCAGTGGCGGTGGATGTCGGCGTGCAGAGTGGGAGGCCAACCTGCTTGGCGATGATCGCCGGCCATCCGTAGATTTGATGACGCTCGTTGAGCGAACCGGCTTCGTAGCCGGCGCCGTAGCTGTCACCGATCGCGACGAAGCGCGTGAAGTCGGCGGTGCCGCGCGCGGCAAAGCTCGGAACAGCGAAGGCTGCGGCGATCGACATCACCGCGGCGATGCGGGCGAAGCTTCTGATGCGATTCATGTGTGGTTTCTCCTTTGAGGGTCTCGCCGCTTAGAAGCGATAGCCGGCGTTGAAGCTGATCAGGTTCGCGTTGGTTTTGTAGGTGCCGTGGAAGTGGTCACCCTGCAGATCGCCGAGGCCGTTCGTGCTGCGCGTCTTGAAGTGCAGCGCGAACTCGGTGAGATCGACGACGAACGGTCCGCTGTGCCAGCCGATACCGAACGATGCGCCTTCACGGTCGGCATCGGGAAGAAGCGGTCCGACACCTTCGAGCGGCTGCGGGTTTCTGTCGTACACGGCGCCGAAACGGACATCCCACATATCATTGACTTTCTTGTTGGCGCCGATACGGTAGGAGTAGGTGTCCTTCCAGTTCTGCGGTCTGTCGAAGCTGAGCGCAGTGGACGTGCCGAAGGTGACGGCGAGTGATTTGAACCGGCTCCAGGTCGTATGCGTCACGTCGGCCTCGAGGTCCCAGTTGTGGCCGAACGCTGAGGTGGCGATACCGCCCGCGAGCATGGCGGGGAAGTTGATTGAGGTTGCGATGCTCTGGTCCGGAGGAAGTCCCGCAGCGACGAGAGTATCGATCGGCGTGCCGGTCGGGATCTGCGTGAAGTGCGCGCTTCCCTTGTAATCGATCGTCGCGTCGGAGCGGTAGGAGAGTCCAAACCGCCAGGTCGGAGTCGGCTTGAGAAGGACGCCCGCATTCCAGGCGGTGGTCGTGTCCCAATCGCTGTTCAGGTACGCGTTCGCGGAGTCGATGACGCGTCCGGTCAGTGGATTGAACGTGGCGTTGTTGCGATTGAGGACGACGTGCGACCGGCGGTATTCCACGCCGGCGCCGATGGCGATTCGGCCGTCGGTCGTCTGCCATGCCACTGCCGGCTCGACGGAGATGACTTTGACGTTCGCGTCGCGCGAGATGAAACGGCCCACCCACGGCTCGGTCCAGTTCGTGCGCAATCCGAACGGCGTGAACATTCCGACGCCGAAGGTGAGATTGTTTCCGACCGGAACGATCAGATAGGCGTTGGGCGGGATGAACGTGTGCTTCCGGTACTCACCCGTTGTGCCGACCGTGATCGGGTCGGTAGGATCTCCTCGGAATTCATTCGAGAAGTTGATCACCGTTCCTCCGGCGAGGACGGCGAGGTGGCGTTGCTGCGCGATGCCCGCCACGTTGTAGAAAATGGCGCTGGGATCGTCCGCGGTTGCCACGAACGCGCCGCCCATCGCTGTAGCTTTCGCTCCCTGTTCGAAGATACCGAATCCGGAACCGAACGCCGCGCTGCTGACTACCAACATCGCTGACGAAACCAATAGCCCGATTTTGCTGAAAGAACGCAAGCTGGACCTCCTAAGTAACTCGCTAATTATGACTTGAATTGCGATGGAAAAATGGACGTTGAAGAACCGCCGGATCATAGCACAGGGGTTACGGAGAAAATGAGCGAGGAATTCAGAGAAGTGTGAAGCGTGAAGGGTGAAGAGTAAAAGGGGACCGGCCTTCGGCTTTCACTCTTCACCCTTCACTCTTCACTCTTCTTCTACCAACATCTCTCGCAGGATCTGATTCGCCATCTCCGCGTTCGCTTTCCCTCGCGTTTCCTTCATCAACTGTCCGACCAGGAATCCGAAGAGCTGCTGCTTGCCGGCGCGATACTGCGCGGCCTGCGCGGCATTCCGCTCGATCACACTCTTCGCCGCGTCGCGAAGAATGGCAGGATCGCTGATCTGCGAGAGCCCTTTGCGCGCGACGATCGCCTCGGGTTCCTCGCCGCTCGCCGACATGTCGTCGAACACTTCCTTCGCCGACTTGCCGCCGATCGCGCCGCTGTCGATGAGCCGGATCAGTTGGCCGAGCATGGCGGGCGTCACTCGGTAATCCGCGAGGTCCACCTTCTGTTCGTTGAGCACGCGAAGCACTTCGTTGCGCACCCAATTCGCCGCGCCGCGCGGATTGCCGCTGCTTGCAACCGTCGCCTCAAAGTACTCCGCCAGCTCCCGCGCCGTCACCAGCGCCTCCGCATCCTTCTCACTCAGACCGAAATCGCGTACGTAGCGCTGCGCGCGATCGTGCGGGAGCTCCGGTACGGCGAGCGCGATCTCATCGATCCATTCGCGCGCGACCGCCAGCGGAAGCAGATCGGGATCAGGGAAGTAGCGATAGTCGTGCGCCTCTTCCTTCGACCGCATCGTACGCGTTTCGCCCGCGGCCGGATCGTAGAGCCGCGTCTCCTGCGTGATCGTGCCGCCCGACTCGAGGATGGCAATCTGACGCGCGATCTCGAAGTCGATCGCGCTTCGCAGGTAGCGAAACGAGTTCAGGTTCTTGATCTCGGCGCGCGTTCCGAGTTGCGCGCCGGGTCGCCGCACCGATACGTTGGCATCGCAGCGAAGCGACCCTTCCTCCATGTTCCCGTCGCACACCTCGGTGTACATGAGGATCTGACGCAAGCGCGTGAGATAGGCGTCCGCCTCTTCCGCCGATCGGATATCGGGTTCCGATACGATCTCGACGAGCGGCGTTCCCGCGCGATTGAGATCGACGTGCGAGACCTCGCCGTGATGGATCGACTTGCCCGCATCCTCTTCCATATGAATCCGCAGGATGCGCACGTTGCCGATGCACCCACCCGTGGCGAGCGGCTGATCGAACTGCGAGATCTGATAACCCTTCGGAAGGTCGGGATAGAAATAGTTCTTGCGCGCGAACACCGAGCGCTCGTGAATTGTGCAGCCGGTGGCTATTGCCGCGCGGATTGCCAACTCGACGGCGCGTCGATTCAGAACCGGTAGCGCGCCGGGATATCCGAGGCAGACGGGACATACATGCGTGTTCGGCGCGGCGCCGAAGGCGGTGGAACAGGCGCAGAAGATCTTCGTCGCCGTAGACAGATGTGCATGAACTTCGAGGCCGATGACTGCTTCCCACGTCATGCCGCGGATTATCTGTCACAGCGCCGAATCATGGCGATTCGTCTTCAGGCGTACAATCCGGACGGGTTCGAGTCGATGAAGCGCGCAGCATTTTTCCGCATTTACGTGCTGGCGGCGATCGCCGTGGCAGCCGGGGCGATGCTCTGGTCACTCAGCGTGTCGTCCTGGGCGAGCGTCGCGACGCTGTTTTTTTATGCGGCCCTGATCGCCATCGCGGCCTGGATTCGAGTCGACGACGATGCCAGCGGCTTTGAGTCGGCGGTGGCATTTGCGGCGATTCTCGTGCTGCACGATCCTGCCGTGGCGCTCGTATCAGTCTTTGCCGGCACGTCGGTCTACATCGTGGTCCGCGACGCTAGCCGCCGCAAGCTTCGCATCGAGTCGCTATGCGATGCCGCGCAACTGGCGCTCACGTATTACGTCGTGGCGCTGCTCTATTCGTCCGCGGTCGCGAAGAACGCGCCGCTGATGGCGAAAGTCTCCGGCTACATTCTTCTCGTCGTGGGATATCTCCTGGCGCACATTCTGTTCGCGTCGATCCGTCGCAAGCTCGATGGTGATGAGGGCGCGCTTGATGTCCGGCGCATGCTCATCACGCAGGGGAGATTGCTGCTGCTGATGACGCCGGTCGTGGCGGTCGAAGTGCTTGCCTATTCTGCGTACGGCACGCTTGGTTTCGCGCTGGCGTTTCTGCCGGTCCTCGTCGTCGCGTATTCGATGCGCAACGAGACCGACGCGGTCCGGCAGAACCTCGAGCTCACCCGGCGCAATCGCGAGCTGTCGATCCTCACCGAGAGCGCGTCGCAGATTCTGACCGCCGAGGGCGATCAGGAAACCTTGCGGCGAATGGTGGCACTCCTCGGCCGACTCGCCAGACTCAAGGCATGTGCGATCGTCACCTGGGGCGTGAATCCCGACATTCCGGCGACTGTCTATCGTCACGGTTTTTGTGATCCGACCGATGAGGACATCCTGGCCTGGGTGGAAGCGGCAGGCTTTTCGGAATCCGCTCCGAGCCGCGCGTTCGTCTTTCACAACGATCAGCGCCGTTTTCCGCTTTCGGAAGGGAATGCCATTCAGGTTCTCATCGGGATCCAGACCCAGGAAGTCATCTATGGCATTCTGGTCTATGAGACCGAAGATCCTTCGATTCTGAAGAGTGGAAGCATGAACCTGCTGGGACTGCTCGTGAATCAAGCGGGCGTATCGCTGCAGGATCAATTGCTGCGGCGCGAGATGGGGGAGAAGACGACGCAGCTCGAAGCGCAGGCGGCAACGAAGTCGCTGATTCTCGATGTGGCGAATGGACTCATTGGATCGTTCGACGTCGACGAGATGCTGACACGAATCGCGGTTGCGATCGGCAAAGCGCTGGGGTTCGAGATCGTCGTCTTCGCGCTGTTTGACCCGAAGCGCAGGGAGTTCATGCGCCGCGCGCACGTTGGCCTCGATGACGTATGGGAGGAGATGAAGAAGAAGCCGGTCTCCGCCGCGGAGATCACGCCGTTCTTCGCCGACGAGTTCCGCGTCTCCAACTCGTACTTCGTTTCGCACACGGCGTTGCAGCAGAGCGAGCATGGTGTTTTCGTTCGACACGAAGACGAGGACTTCAACCGCCGTCCGGAGGAGTGGCACGAGAACGACCTTCTGATCGTGCCGCTGGTGAGCGCTGACGAATCGATGGGCTACCTCTCCGTGCGCAACCCGCACGATCGCCGCGTGCCGAACGTCGAGACCGTGCAGACGCTCGAGATCTTCGCGCTGCAGGCCGTGACCGCGCTTCGTTCCGCGCGCCAGTATGAGGAAATCCGCCGCCTCACGTTCATCGACGGACTGACCAGCGCCTACAACCACCGCTACTTCCAGGAAGCGCTGGCGAAAGAGGTTCATCGTCACGCGCGCACCGGCCATGAGTTCGCCCTGGCGATGCTCGACATCGACAACTTCAAACGGATCAATGACACGTTCGGTCATCCGGTGGGCGATGAAATCCTCAAAGGTCTGGTCGAGGAGATGATGACCAACGCGCGCGATACAGATGTTGTGGCGCGTTATGGCGGCGAAGAATTCGCAATCATTTTCGCCGATACGCCGGCGGTCTCCTCGCGCGATGCCGCGAACCGCATTCGGGAGCTTGCGGCGAAGCGTGAGTTCTCGATCGCTGCTGCCGGACGGACGCTCCGTGTGACCGTCAGCATCGGCGTTGCGGTCTACCCGCATGATGGAGCGACGACGACGGATCTCGTCGCCCGCGCCGACGCCGCGCTTTACTTCGCTAAGAAGAACGGCAAGAACCAGGTGGCGATGGCGGGAGAGCTGCCGGCGGAGAGCGCGAGCGCGTAGACGCGGGAGTCGTGCGCAGACTAACCTTCGCATGAAAACCATTCTGCTAAACGCAGCAGTTGTGCTCGCCGTGGCTTCACCGCTTATAGTCCTCGAGTCATTGCGGTCCCACTCTCGGTGGATCGCCAAATATCACGACGAGCTAAGTCTGGGGGTGTGGCTCATCACGCTGTTGGCCGTGTACATTTGGGTCTTACCAATCCTCGGGCTACGGCCAAATGCACGAGTCCTGTACCGCTGAACGCGCCTTTATCAAAATAGGGTGATGCTACGCCGCGGCGCGATCGAGAGTCCGAGTGGCCGGCGCAAAACTGAAGATCTCGGCCGCCCGTCCGTCATCCCAGCCAAGACGCACAGTAATCGGCTCACTGCTTTCAGACACCGCTGAGCAATGGTCGTAGTGAAATATCCAGAGCATCGCCCCGTCGAGCTTCGGGCTTCCAGGTGCTTCGTAAAAGTGCATTGGAACAAACTGCCCGCAGGATCCGCAGCTGATCATCGCGTCGCGCCGATTCCCTTCCCGTCCTACAACAGTAATGAACGTTGTGTCTCTCGTTTCCATCTGTTTCCACCCTTGCCTTTCAGCGCCAACACCATGTTTAGAGGTCGCGCTGAAAAAAGTCTCTCACGCTCTAGCTCTTTGCTCAACGCTGCACGCACTTTGTCTGGGTTTTGAGTCTTATTCAGTCGTCAGAAACGGTCGAGACGCCACTCTCACTCCACGCCCTGTAGAATCAACTCATGAAGCGAATCGTTCTTCTCACTCTTTTCATCGCATCCACCGCGCTGGGACAGTCGCTCGATCAGATGATCGACCGCGAGTTGCCCTCGCTCGTGACGACCTACAAACAACTCCACGCCGCCCCCGAGTTATCGATGCAGGAAAAGAACACCTCGGCGCTCGTGGCTTCGCGATTGCGCGAGCTCGGCTACGAGGTGACCTATCCCGTCGGCCAGTATCTCGAGCCCGGCGCGACCTGTTACGGCGTCGTCGCCATCCTGAAAAACGGCGCCGGTCCCACGGTGCTCGTGCGCAGCGACATGGACGCGCTTCCGGTATCCGAACAGACCGGACTTCCGTACGCGAGCACGGTTCGGGCGAAGAGTCCCTCCGGCGACGACGTGTCGGTGATGCACGCGTGCGGTCATGACATCCACATGACCACGCTCATGGGCACCGCGAAAATGCTGGCGCAACTCAAATCGCAGTGGCACGGCACTGTGATGCTGATCGGCCAGCCGGCGGAGGAAGTGGTCAAGGGCGCCGACGGAATGCTGCGCGATCATCTGTACGAGCGCTTTCCGAAGCCCGACTTCGCCATCGCGCTGCACGACAATTCCAACATGCCGGCGGGGCAGATCGGCTACACGCCCGGATACTTCATGGCCGGAGGCGACTCCGTCAATGTGACGATCCGCGGGATGGGTGGCCACGGCGCGTCGCCGCAATCGACGAAGGACCCCGTGGTGATGGCAGCGCAATTCATCAACGCGCTGCAGACGATCGTTAGCCGCGAAGACTCGCCGCTCGATCCGGTTGTCGTCACCGTCGGCTCGATTCACGGCGGTACGAAGCGCAACATCATCCCGGACGAAGTGCAGTTGCTGATGACGGTCCGGACCTACAAACCCGAGGTGCGCAAACGCGTTCTGGCATCGATCGAGCGGATTGCGCGCGGCGTGGCGCTCGCCGCTGGAGTCCCCGAGGATCGCGCTCCCGTCGTCGACTTCCTCAGCAGCGAGTCGGTCGAGGCGACGTACAACGATCCGGCGCTCACGGAACGTCTTGCCGCCGCGCTGACGAAGGGGATGGGATCGTCGAGCGTTCTGCGCATCGATCCTCTGATGGTCAGCGAAGACTTCGGCCACTTCGGTCTCGAGCGCAAAATCCCTATCTGCATGCTCAACCTCGGCGCCGTCGATCCAGAGCTGATCGCCAGCGGCAAGCGGCTGCCATCTTTGCATTCATCGGGATTCAAACCGTTGCCCGAACCAACGTTGCGCGGCGGCATCAAGGCGATGACGCTGGCGGTTTTGGAACTGCTGCGGTAATTGCGCGGCCCTGGGGGCCGCGCGTTGTCGGTTATCGGTTGGATGCGCTTCGCGCGTTGTCGGTTGTGGGTTGGATGCGTTGCGCGTATTGTCGGTTGTGGGTTGGATGCGTTGCGCGTATTCTCGGTTGTGGGTTGGATGCGTTGCGCGCGTTGTCGGTTGGCGCGGACGATGCGCCGGAGGCGCTGAAGACGGTAGCCGGTGGCAAGCGAGGAACGAGCGCCGCCACCGGATAACGAGTCGTCCCCGCGTCCCACCCCGGCAGGGGTGGTAGAGCGTTCTCTTCGCGTCGAGTTGCGCAGCGATAAGAACGCATCCGCGCAAAATCGTTTCATCAATCGGCTTGACGCTCGCTCGAGCTGAGCTCCTCTGCCGCCCTTGCCGGGGCGGCGGGTCCAAATCGAACTCTATCCGGTGGCGGCGCTCGTTCCTCGCTTGCCACCGGCTATCGCCTTCCCGCGCCTCCGGCGCATCGATCCGCACGAATCCGACAACGCGCGAAGCGCAATCAACCGACAACCGACAACGCGCGGCCCGCCAGGGCCGCGCAAAACATGGGCCGCGCAAGAAAGATCACTTCAACCCTTCCGCCATTTGCAACACTTGCGCTTCGAGCTCTCCGCCGAACTCCGATTTGATTTCGTAGATCCAGCCGTAGAGAAGCTCGTTGAGGATGTTATGGATCACGGCCGGATGGTCGCTCGATCCCGAGGCGATTACGTTGTTGAGCAATTGATCGAAATCGATGCGCGCTTCGTTGACGAGATTCAATCCCGACAAATAAGGCATCGTCTCGGAAGAAAGATGAACGACGACGCGGTCCATGAAGTCGTAGATGTGATCGCCGATCTTCTGAAACACCAGGCCGAAAATCGCTTCGTACATCCTGTTGTAACGCTCGACCGTTCCCTCCAGCTCGTACTCCGTCTCCGCCGCTGCGCGCTGCTCATGCACGGCCGTGCCTTCCGTTTCCGCGATCAGATTCACGCTGAGCAGCGCCCAGAGCGTGCGGCACGTGACGAAGTTCGAGAGGTAGCTTCGCGAACAGAGATCCTCCACCGTGCCGGGCTCGGTCAGGAGACTGAGGACGTGGCTCTCTTCGTCCGTAAGCTCCATCGCGTACGTTCGCATGTCGGCGCCCGGAACCTGTTGCAGCAGGCGATCCATGCGCGCGAGCCCGCGAGTGATTAGAGACCAGTATTCGATGCTCTGCACGCCATCGAGAATGAGGCGCTCGGTGTTGAGCGACAGCGCGATGATCTCGGGCGGGAACTCGTCGGTGAACTCGATCGTGTAGCTGCCAGTGCGATAGGGAATGGCGTTGAGGACGATCGCGCTCGCCTGACGCTCCAGGGCCCGCATCAGCTCCTCGGGCTGCAGGTAGCCAAGCTCGCAAAGAAGCGTTCCGATACGCCGGGCAACGACGAGACGCTCCATCGCCTGGTTGTATTGATGCAGTGTCAGCTCGCCGCTGCGCAGCAAAACTTCGCCGAGTCCCATGTCGGGGTCAGAGCTCGATGCGAAAATGATGCGGCCCTCGCGGAAGTAGATGATGTCGTTTCGTCCGATCGCTTCGAGTGAGACGATGCCCGTCTCCGAACTGCGCATGAGCGAGCGGAAAAGATCAGGAACCGTCGTTTCGGCGAGCGTTCCCTGGATGCTGAGGCCATCGTCGGACATGGCGAAATACTAGCGCGGCTGCACGACCGCCGGCGCATCATGTAAAATAACCACTCGAAATGCGTCCCATCGTCCTTCTTCTCATCACAGCGGTTCTCGTCACCGCACCGCTCGCTGCCGCCGGTTTGCCTACACAACCGAACGACCGTGAGTGGGGCACTCTCAGCGCCGAATATCTCCACATCGACGCGCTTCGGAAAATGCAGCCCTTGCCGCCGGCGAACGCGTCGCGGAAGCAGATGCTGGAGCTCGTTCTCGACAATCAGAAAAAGCTCGAGCCGGTCTACGTCCCGTTTCTCGACAAAGTGAAAGAGTACTTCGACCGCACCCACGATCCGCGAGCCGGACAGGTTCTGGCGCGCGAGAAGATCATCATGGGCGATCAATACATGCAGTACCTCTCGCGCTACGACAAGGCGCTCGATCTCTATCGCGCGGCCGTCGATCTCGATCCATCGAGCGTCGAGGCGAAACAGCGTGTGACACTCGCGCAGCAGCGCCGTTTCGTCTCCATGACCGCGTTTGCCAACGTGCGAAGCGGCATGAAAGAGGACACGGTTCGCAACCTCGTTGGACTGCCGCGCGAGGACTGGATCAAGCAGGTCGTGCAGAACGGACGGGTCTATTCGGTGTGGATCTATCCGAAGGAAGACGGCGGCGCCTCGGCCATCTACTTTGACAACGGGACCGTCTATCACACAAACTGGAACGCAGCGGCGCCGCCTGCGCCGCAAGTTCAGACCAGGTAACGGGAGGGTGTGCAATGGTGTCTGACGAAGTCCTCATGGACGATTCATCCCACTACGAAGTGTCACTGACCGCGGGACAGGCCTTTGTCGCCTTCGTGCTGCTGCTTCTTTCGCTCGCTGCTTCGTTCGCGTTCGGTCTGATGATCGGCCGCGGCCAGGCGGACGAGCGGCTCGTCGTTCGCAAAGAGCCGGCAGTCATTAACGAGGGGAGCGTGCTTCCGTCGAAGAAGAATCCCGGCAAGCTCGTCGACCTCGGTATCGGCAACGACGATTTCAAAGCGCCAGCGCTGGCGACATCCTCCGCGTTGACGGAGACCGCACCGGCGGCTGCCGCGACGGTAACCGAGGCGGCGATCGTGCCGCTCACGGAGTCGACGCCATCGCCAGCTCCGGCTGTCGTGACCGAAGCGCCGAAGCCCGCAGTGAAGCCGGTAGCGATCGCGCCAGTCGCCGCGAAGCCGGTTGTTGCCGCACCAGCCGGTTCGGTCTATGCGCAGCTTCTCGTCACCGGCGATCAGAAAACGGCCGATGCTCTGGCCGCGAAACTGATCGATCACGGATTCATGTCGTCCTACGTCGAGCGCTCGACGAGCGAGAAGGGAACCACGTTCAAAGTGCGCGTCAAGTTCTCGTCGGAGACCGAGGCGCATGCCAACGAAGCGAAGCTCAGAACGTTGTCGAAGGATGTCTGGTTCGTGAAGTAGTGAACGCGAAGAGTATCGAGCGGCGGCTGGTGACGCTTCGCGATCCGGTCGTCGCGCAAGGGCATCTCCGCTTTTTTCAATGCGGGCCCGGCCAGTATGGCGAAGGCGACGCCTTCCTCGGCATCAAAGTGCCGCCGTTGCGGGCGATGTCGAAGGAATTCACGCCGATCGAGGTGGCGGAAGCGGTCGCGCTGCTGGAGTCGAAATGGCATGAGGCTCGACTACTCGCCTTGATGATCCTGACGCGCAAGTACGAGCGCAGCGAGGAGCCGGAGCGCGACGCGATCTATCGCGCGTATCTGGCAAACACCAATCGGATCAACAACTGGGATCTCGTCGATTCGTCGGCGCATCTGATCGTCGGCGCGCATCTGCGCGATCGCGATCGTTCTCCGCTGATGGAACTGGCACGATCGGAATCGCTATGGGAGCGCCGCATCGCCATCATCGCCACGCTCGATTTCATTCGTCATGATGATTTTGTCGATACGTTGCGCATCGCCGAGATGCTCCTCGGCGATCGTCACGATCTGATTCATAAGGCATCGGGATGGATGCTGCGCGAGGTAGGCAAACGCGATCAAGCGGCACTGGAGCGATTCCTCGGCAAGCACGCCAGCGCGATGCCGCGCACGATGCTGCGCTACGCGATCGAGCGGTTCCCGTCCGAGTTGCGCGCGAAGTACATGGCGAAGTAGTCGGCGCGCTGTCACCTGAGCCGCCGCGCCTCGACGCTGCTTTTACAACCGGCAGGTATTGCGGCGAAGGACGGTCGAAGGACCCCCTTTATCCGGGGGCGTGCGACGGCGCTCCTAAAAGAATATGGCACATGGTCGGGAGGTCCTTCGACGTCCTCCGGCACTTCGTGTCCTTCGGCGGTCTCAGGATGACAGTTGAGTGGCCCCGCTCGCGACTCCCTGTTATAACTCCGCACGTGCCGCGGAGGAAGAATCGATTCGTCATCTGCGCGGTCGATGCGGATGTGTACGGACCGATTCGCAGCGGCCATCCGCGCTCGGATCGCGCGAAGTGGGATGCATCCGTCTACGAGTCGCTGCGGAGACTGTACACGCGCGTTGATTTGATGGCCGTCAAAGCCGGCGACCTGAAAGCGCTGGCATCGTTGCGAGAGTCTGGTGCGCGTGTCGTTTTCAACCTCGCGCTGTCTGCCACGCCGATGGAAGCCGCATTCGCTGCCTGTGTCGAGTTCGCGGGAATGCGTTGCACGGGATCGGGAATGCTTGCCGTCGCGCTGGCGAACGACAAGATCCGGTCGCGGCGATTGCTCAGCGCAGCTGGAATCCGCGTGCCGCGCTTTGTCGTGCTCCCGCGCGGTGCGAAACCCGATCGCATCGATCTCACACCACCGTTGATCGTGAAGCCGGCGATGCAGGGCAGTTCATGGGGCATCGCACGCGACAGCGTGGTGATGACGCGAGACGCGGTGCTCGATCGCGCTCGTCGAATCTGGGAGCGCTTCGACGAGCCTGCCGTGGCGGACGAATTCGTGCAAGGGCGTGAACTGCGGGTGGGCCTGATCGAAGGGAACGAAAGACGTTTTCAGATCGAAGGAATCGGCGAGTGGTCATTCCCCGAGGGGACTCGCGGATTTCGAATCGAAGGCAGCCGGAAGAATCAGCGCATGCGGATTCTTCGCGAAAACGAATTGCGCACCAGGCTGCGGCGCGAGATCGCCGCCATCGCGCAGACCGCGTTCGACACGCTCGGCATACGTGGCTACGCATCGCTCGACTTGCGCCTCGATGCACTCGACCGCCTCACCGTACTTGAAGTCAACGCCAATCCCGGCATCTCCTCCGACAGTCCGATCTGGGCCGGGCGTGGGTTCGACAAGACGGTTCGCCGAATCGTGGAAGCGGCCTTGCGGTAATGTCGTCTGTGCCTACTGGTTCTCCATCTTCGCCGCTGCTGCCGCCGGCAACTGCATGAATGCACCGTCCTGATAAATGATGTCGCGGTCCGCGCTGGCGCTGTGAATTGCGGGCGGCCGGTTCTTCTCATCAAACAACGCGATCATGTCGCTGCCGCCTTCGAACTGGTGGTCCGCGCCGGCGCTGACCAGCCGGTAGTGCGCGCCGTCGTTGGAGACCGCGTAACGATACGGAGTTCCCCACGCATCTTTCTCCGGGAGATCGCGGATGTAAGTGGGCGACAGAACCGGTTTGAGTGCGTCATACGACATCACTTTGGGATAGTGATTCTCATCCGTCGAGTAGGCCTCGATCGCAGTGGCCACGCTGCGCAGATCCCGCATCGTTCGCTCGTCCTCCGGCTTTTTCGCTTCCTCCTCCGCTGCCATCTCCGTGGCGATGGCGTTGGCCTCTTTGCTGAGTAACTCCGATCCGGAAATGAACGCACCGAGGGAAAGATCGGGAAAGAGGGCGGCAGTCTTCTGGCCGGCCTTCGTCTTGAAGAACGCGATCAGCTCACGAAGCTCGTCGGCAGAGTACGTCTTCTCGAAAAGCGGGACATACACCTGGTCGTCGTAGGTCGCGAAATCGACGCGCGCCCAAAGGCGCTCGCGGAACACACGCATCTGTTCTTCGGCTTTCTTTCGGATCTCCTGTTGCTTCGCCGCCTGCTCTTTCGTCACCGGCGCATCGGGCGCCCTCAATGCTTCGGAGGCACCCAGCATGCGGTTGAACAAAAGATCGAGCATCGATTGCGTCAGGTGTTTGCTGTCGATGACCTTGAGCAGTTCGCGCACGAGTTGCTTTCGTTCCGCGCGCGCATCGGCTGCAGGCTCGGCAATGAGTGGAATCGCGATAAAGAGAGCGGTGAAGATCGTGAGCGAGATTCGTCGATTCATGGATTCCCCTTCAAGAATGACTGACGGACGTTTCCCATCAGGGTAGCAGGAGCCGGAACCGATCGATCCCTCGCGCTTTCGCGTTGCGGCAAGGTTCCTGCGACACTTTCGATACGCTCGTGCTTCGCATAGCATCCCAGCCGATCATGGCCACCACTCGCAAGAAAACCACCGACGGTCAGACAACCACGCCGCAACTCGAGGAGTTGCGCGACGGGCAGGCGAAGAAGCGATCGCCGATCGATCCCGCCCACATTCTCGACAAAGCCATCTACCAGCTCTGGGACACGATCAACGATCTCGATCAGATCCAGCCAGAGCGCGTCGAGCACTACCGCGTCTCGATTTTCGGCAGCTCACGCATCCAGCCAGGCGATCCGATTTACGAGCAGGCGAAGAAGCTGAGCTTCGAGCTCTCGCGCATGGGAATCGACATCGTCACCGGAGGCGGCCCGGGGCTGATGGAAGCAGCCAACGCCGGCGCGATGGAGGGATCGGCGGAGGGACATTCGCGGTCGTTTGGGCTGGCGATCCATCTGGAGACTGAGTCGGGCGCCAATCCGTTCGTCAACAAAGTGTTCCGGCACCGGACATTCTTTTCACGGCTGCATCACTTCATCCGCCTCTCATCGGCGTTCATCGTTCTGCCTGGTGGCATTGGAACGGCGCTGGAGTTGTTCATGGTGTGGCAGCTTCTGCAGGTCAAACACGTCACCGAGCATCCGCTGATCCTCGTCGGTACAATGTGGACCGGTCTGATCGACTGGATCAACGAGGTCATGATCACGCGCGGGCTGGCTAGTCCGCAGGACATGAACGCGGTATCGGTGGTCAGCTCGTACGAAGAGGCCATTCCGATCATCCGCGCCTCGTACGACCGCTATATTCAGGAGAAAACGAATGCCGGCCAAAGAACAGATTCTCGACGCGCTTAAGGCGGTCAAATTTCCCGGACTCTCGCGCGACATCGTGTCGTTCGGCTTCGTCCACGACATCGTCGTCGAAGGCGGCAACGTCTCCTTCACGCTGCGTTTCCAGACCGAGAATCAAAACGCGAAAGAACAGATCACGCGCGACGCCGAAGCCGCAGTCCGCGGTGTGCCGGGCGTCGAGAACGTGCGGATGGTTGTCGATGTTGGCGCGCGCCAGGCTGCCGGACCGATGGGCGCAGCACCGGCCGCGGAGATGCTGCCCGGCGTGAAATACAAGATCGCCGTCGCCTCGGGCAAAGGTGGCGTCGGCAAGTCGACTGTCTCTACGAATCTCGCGCTGGCGCTGCACGCGCTCGGCTACTCCGTGGGCATGCTCGACGCCGACATCTACGGTCCGTCGCAACAGATGATGCTCGGCATCGAAGGACGTCCGCAGATCGACGAGAACGACGAGAAGATCATCCCGATGATGAACCACGGCATCAAGACGATGTCGCTCGGTCTCATCACCGATCCCGACACGCCGGTGATCTGGCGCGGACCGATGGTGATGAAAGCACTCGATCAGTTCCTCACCGACGTGAAGTGGGGCGAGCTCGATTTCCTCATCATCGATCTTCCGCCCGGTACCGGAGATGCGCAACTGACGCTGACGCAGAAGGTGCCGCTCTCCGGCGCCGTCGTCGTGACGACACCGCAGGATGTCGCGCTGATCGATGCGCGCAAAGGGCTGGCGATGTTTCGCAAAGTCAACGTTCCCGTCCTCGGCATCATCGAGAACATGAGCTACTTCATCTGCCGCCACTGCGGCGAGCGCGAAGAGATTTTCGGTCACGGCGGCGGCCGCAAAACCGCCGACCTCCTCGGCGTGCCATTCCTCGGCGAGATCCCGATCGACCCGAAAGTCGTGGTCGGAGGCGACACCGGCGCGCCGATCGTGGTGCTCGATCCGTCGTCCGCCGCAGCGGAAGCATTCCGCACGCTGGCGGCGACGGTGGCGAAACAGGTGGAGTCGGGACACGCTGGCCACACCCACGAGCCGGCTCACGTACACGCGCATTAGACGGCACTCGTTTGCGAGATTAGCGAGAGACTTGTCACGCGGAGACGCGGAGACCGCGGAGGTTTTCTCCGCGTCCCCCGCGTCTCCGCGTGAAACGGTTTTTCAAAAGAGCGGATATCCGGCTGCTTGTTCTCGCGCCAGCATGTCCAGGAACCGCGCGCGCGTGATCTCGCGTGCGCCGAGGGCGGACATGTGCGGCGTCATCACCTGACAATCGAGCCATGTCGCGCCGCGGGCGCGAAGATGTTCAATGAGAAAGAGCAGCGCAATCTTCGACGCGTCGGGCACGCGATGAAACATCGACTCTCCGGTGAAAACGCCGCCGGAATCGACGCCGTACAGGCCGCCGGCTAACTCCGAACCGTTCCAAACCTCCACGCTGTGTGCATCGCCGGCGCGATGAAGTCGCTTGTACGCCGCGATGATGTCGGGCCCGATCCACGTCCCGTCGTCGCCGCGCGGAACATCGGCGCATGCGGCGATGACATCGTCGAACGCCTTGTCGATCGTGCAGGTGAGACCGCCGCGCTGTTGCGCCTTCCGCAGTGAGCGCCCGACATGCAGCTCGTCGAACAGGATCACCGTACGCCGGCGCGGCGAAAACCACGGCAGCGGCAACTCGTCATGCGGCCAGGGAAAGATCCCGTGACGGTACGCATCGCGCAGCGTCTCGACGCGCAGATCATCGCCCAGCGCCACAACGTCGCCGCGCACGTAGCGAGGATCGGGAAAGCGGGACATCGGATGATCGTATCCGAGGCGTTGGGCTCATCGCACGATTGAACGACGAGATCGCGATTTAAACGGACAGATCGCGAAAGGGGATCAACGATATGATTCTCTCCCTCCGTGCCGAACTGGCTCTACATCTTCGTGAATGGCGTCTACCTCGTGGGCGCCGCGCTCTGGCTTGGCGGCGGGGTTGTGATCATTGCGGGAGTCAACCCTTCGCTTTTCGACTCGCTGACGAAGCATGATGCGACGGCCGCTTCGGCATCGATTCTTCGAAGGTTTGCCCGCATTCAAGTGGTTGCATTGCTGATGATGCTGATCGGAGCGGCGGTGAAATTCGCCGTTTGGGAGCGCGTGGAGCTTGTCCCATGGATGGCGGTTCGCTGGACCGCGATCGTTCTGCTGGCGTGGGCGCTCGTCTTCGAGCTACGCCATCACCGCACGTTGCAGGCCCTCGGATCGAATCTCACGCCCGCTCTTCCCGCGGACGATCCGCTGCGCAAGGTATTCGACTTTCTCCGCATCCGAGCCGAGGGGCTGATGAAGGCGTCGCTGATCGCGGCGCTCATCGCGCTTCTATTCAGTTGATAGAATCCGCCGCCACACCGATGTCACGCCAATGGTAGGGAGTTTCTCGCACGTCACCTGGATCGTTCTCAGCGCGCTGGGCGGAGCCTTGTTTCTGATCTTCGACGCGATCCGTTACTTCGCGCAGCAGGTCAGCCCTGTCACGCTGCGCCGCTGGTCGGGCGATCCCGCCGTCGAAGGTGGCAGCCGCTGGCTGCACTTCAATCCGCAGAATCTGCAACTGGTGAGTGGCTCGCTGCTGCAGATCACGCTCGTCGGCGGGTTCGTCGCCATGATTCGCGTGCTCGACGGCGAGTCGGCGGCGTTTGCCGTCGGCGTCTCCGCCGCCGTCTGGCTCGTGATCGTCATCCTCTGGAAGTTCGTGCTCGCCTTCGTGCCGGAAGACATGGGCGAGATGATCCTCAAAGCGCTCATCCCGTTCTCGCACTTTTTCTACTACCTCTTCTGGCCGATCCTCTTCCCGCTGCGCCGCGTGTTCGACCGGCTGGACCGGGAAGAGGAAGAAGCGCATGAAGATGAGGAAGTGACCGATGAGGAGGTACAGGCCTACATCGACGTCGGCGAAGAGGAAGGAATCCTCGAGGCCAGCGAAGGAAAGATGATTCAGTCGGTCGTCGACTTCAGCGACCGCGTCGCGCGCGAGCTGATGACGCCGCGGATCGATGTCGTCGCCTTTGACGCCACACATTCGCTCGACGAGCTGGCGAAGAGTTTCATCGAATCGAAGTACTCACGCATTCCGATCTACGACGGCAGCGTCGACAAGATCACCGGCATCGTTCACATCAAGGAAGTATTCGAGGCCATCGTCAAAGGGGAGCAGAAGGCGGTTGCGGAGCTGGCCAGGCCTCCGTATTTCGTCAGCGAGACGAAGAAGGTCTCGGAATTGCTTCGTGAGTTTCAGAGCGAGCACATTCAGGTCGCTGTCGTCGTCGACGAATACGGAGGAACGGCCGGCATCGTCACCATCGAAGATGTCGTCGAAGAGATCGTTGGCGAGATCGCCGATGAGCACGAAGAAGAGGAAGCGACGATCGTCGATATGGGCGGCGGGGAGTACATGGTCAGCGGCCAGTTGCGCGTCGAATCGCTCGAAGAACTGCTCGACGCGGGTCTCGAAAGCGAGGACTACGAAACGATCGCCGGACTGATTTTCACGTCGACCGGCCGCGTGCCGAAAGCCGGTGTGGTCGTAAAGAAGAACGGGTATCAATTCATCGTCGATCGTGCGGACCGGCGACGCATTTACCGCGTGAGGGTGTCGAAGGATCCGGAGTGGACGATCGAAGATGAAGACGAAAGAGAATCACGTGGCTAAGCAGGAAACCGCAGCAGAAAATCCGAGCCGTTCCGGCAAGGTGCGCTTCGGAGTGATTGCGCTGGTCGGTCGTCCCAACGCCGGCAAGTCGACGATCCTGAATCGCATCCTCGGGCACAAGGTCTCGATCGTTTCGGCCAAGCCGCAGACGACGCGCAACCGCATCGTCGGAATCCTCAACGATCCGCGCGGGCAGATTGCGTTCCTCGATACTCCCGGCATTCACCGGCCGCTACACAAGATGAACGTGCGGATGATGGAGCACGTGCGGGCCAGTTTGTCCGAGGCCGATGTGGTGGCGGTGATGATCGATTGCAGCCAGCCCTTCGGTCATGGCGACGAGTTCGTGCTGGAGATGATGCGCGATCAGAAGCAGAAACAGCCGGAGTCGAAGCGCTACGCCATCCTCAACAAGATCGATCTGCTCAAGAAGAACAAGCTGCTCCCGCTGATCCAGCAGTACAACGAAACGGGTCTGTTCGACGAGATCGTGCCCGTTTCAGCCGCGACCGGCGATGGGATCGATCAGCTCGTCAACTACTTCTTCGACGCGGTCGGTGCCGGCGAAGCGATCTACCCGAAGGAAGACTTCACCACGCAGCCCGAGCGTTTCTTCGCCGCGGAGATCGTGCGCGAGAAACTTCTCGCGCACACATCGGAAGAACTGCCGTACACGACGGCGGTGGCTGTCGAGCGGTGGGAAGAAGAAGAGGAAAAGAACCTCATCAAGATCTACGCGACGATCGTGGTGGAGCGCGAAACGCAGAAGCCGATCATCATCGGAAAGCGCGGCGACATGATCAAGAAAATCGGGACCGAGGCGCGTGTGGAGCTGGAAGCGATTCTCGGTGCCCGCGTCTTTCTCGACCTGCACGTAGCCGTCCATGGATCGTGGCGCGAGGACGAGCGTTTCCTCGGCGAATTGGACTGGCCGCTGCGCTGATTTTTTGCCTTCCCCCGCGCTCAGCAGTGCGGTGTAGAATCCCTGCTCGGTCTAACGGTCCAATAACGAGAGGGGGATCTCTATGCATCTTCGCAGGCTTTGCTGTTGTCTTCTGGTGCTGTTTGCCACAGCTACGCTTTACGCCCAGCAAACTGGGTCGCTTCATGGAAGAGTCACGGCGTCGGACGGCTCAGCGCTACCGGGCGTCACAGTAGAAGCGCGCTCGAACATTCTTCCGGGAGCACGCACCACCGTCACCGATACCAGTGGTGACTACCGGCTCCCGGCACTGCAGCCGGGAACGTACACGCTGCAGTACACGCTTTCGGGCATGCAGACGGCGTCGAAACGAGCGGTGGTTCAGCTCGGAGAAGATAACGCCGTCGACGTGAAGCTCGGCGTGGCAGGCGTGTCGGAGAACATCACGGTCAGTGCTCAGGCCACGTTAGTCGACAAAGAGTCGACCGCGATCCAGACCGGAATCTCCAGCGATCAGATCCGGGCATTGCCGGTGGCGCAGGAGTACAAGGACGTGCAGAAGCTGATCCCTGGCGTGATGTATACGCAGGACGCGGTGCGCGGACCGAGCGGCGGCGGCAGCGGCCAGTCGAACGTTTATCTGTTCGATGGTGTCAACGTAACGATGCCGCTCTTCGGTGTTCTCAATGCCGAGCCTTCGACGCATGACATCGCGCAAGTCAACATCGTGCGCGGCGCCGCGAAGGCTACTGATTTCGATCGCGCAGGCGGATTCCAGATCGACTCCGTCAGCAAGTCGGGAACGAACAAGTTCTCGGGCGAGGTCGAGTATCAGATCCTCAATCACGGGATGGTTGCGAAGCAGGCGGGAACGGTCAACTCGATCTACACTTCGGATAAAAACTGGGCGACAGTCAGCCTCGGCGGACCGATTCTCGCGGATCGCCTCTTCTTCTACGGTTCGTACTATCGCCCGGAAGCGACGCGCCAGAATCAGGCGAACCTCACCGGTCCGCTTCCGGAATTCAAGAGCACGCGCAATGAAGAGTTCGGGAAGCTGACGTTCGCACCGACGTCGTCGATTCTTCTCAACGGCACCTACCGCACCTCGCATCGAATCGATTCTTCCGGCGATGCATTCGGAACGAGAACTGCCGGAACTGCGGGCACCGGTTACGAGACCCGATTCAAAATCGGTACGCTCGAAGGCTCGTGGGTGTTGGGCACGAAGAGCTACGCGACCTTCAAGTTCACTGATTACAAGAACCCGGGTTTCGGACGCCCTGACAACATCGTGAACACGACTGTGTCGACGACGCTCGGATCCAAGCTTGACATCGCCAACCTTGGGACGCTCGGACTGCTGACGGTTCCGACGGCCTCGACCACGAATGCATCGCAGGCGGCATTCGTGCAGCCGTTCATCAACAAGTACGGTTATCTGGTCAACGGTGTCGCGACTGGCGGCGGCACCGTCGGCTATGGTGCGAACCTCAACGACGCGGACAACTTCGGCCGGAAGAGCGGCCAGGCTGCCTACAACCTCACACTCGGAACCGGCAGCATGTCCCACGATCTTCACGCCGGGTACATGCGCTACACCGACACGGAAGACCTCTTCCGTACTTCGAATGGTTGGGGCAGCCTCTCCATCCCCGGCGGCGTCTCCACTTGCCCAGCGGTAACTTGCGGCACGGCTCAGCCGATCTTCTTCCAGGCCGTGCTGCAGCAGCAGTCGGCCGGCGTTCCCGTGATTCATTCTGAGCTTCACTCGCAGGACATCGAGCTGAACGACACGATTCACATGTCGAACTGGACGTACAACGTTGGCGTGATGCTCAGCAACGACAAGTTTTACGGTCAGGGATTGGCGAAGGCCGACAACGTCGCCGGATTCGTCCGCTCGGTGGGCACGAAGTACCTGATGCACAACATTCCGTTCAAGCAGATGATTCAGCCGCGTCTCGGCGCCACCTGGGCGTACAACGGGAAAGACACGATCTTCGCCAGCTACGCGAAATACAACCAGGCTGCGAGCTCGCTGCCGCGCGCCGCATCATGGGACCGCGCGCTGCAGGGAACGATCAACGCCTACTTCGACGCGACCGGCACACTCATCGGCGTCGATCCGGTTGGATCGTCGGCCGGAAAGATTTTCGTCCCGGGAATCAAGCCGCCCCAAATGCGTGAGTACGTGCTCGGCACGTCGCGTCAATTGACCAGCGATCTTTCGCTGCGCATTTATGGGCGCGATCGTTATGCGAACCGCTTCTGGGAAGACACTCCGAACAACGAGCGCGTCTGCATGGCTCCGTTCGTCACCGGCGCCGGAAGGGACATCGGCGCCTGCCAGGCATCGTCGTTCCCGACGGATGCTCCGGCGGATATTTCGCACACGCCGTACATCCCCAATCTTGGCGCGCAGTTGAATGCCATCGGCGGCAGCCCGAGCGCCTTCTATGTCATCGCCCAGCTCGACAATGCCTTCACCAAGTACTACGAGGCGACGGCGGAGTCGGAGTGGCATCACAGGAACCTCTCCGTGACGGGTTCTTATACGTGGAGTCACTATTACGGCAACTTCGACCAGGACAACACGAGCCCGAACGTCACCAACGACGCGGCCCGCTTCATCGGGTCGTCGAACATCGGCGACGCGGCCGGCCGCAACGTCTGGAACAACAAGTACGGCGATCTTCGCGGCGACCGCCGCAACATCGTCAAGCTCTTCGGGACCTATTCACTCCCGTGGAGAGCGACGACCGGCGCCTTCTTCGTTTATCAGTCGGGCCAGCCGTATCAGATCGAGAGCTATCTCCCGTTCACACCCTACACGACGTCGACGAGCGATACCGATCGGTTCGCGGAGCCTGCGGGACGCCGGCGGACACCGTCGTACACGAACATGGATCTCAACTACACGCAGGGAATCCCGCTGCCACGTGGTCTGAATCTCCAGGTTCTGATCGACCTGTTCAACGTGTTCAACAACCAGGATGGATACAACTTCGAGTCTCGCGTTGGAGTGCTCGGCACGTGCAATCCGGCGACGAGCTCAACGTGCTACTACACGGGTCTGACCGGACCGGCCGCGTATTTGAGGAGCGCCCCGTCGGCCAACCCCAACTCGTACTACGCGCCGCGCCGCTACCAGCTCGCAGCACGTCTTCAGTTCTAAGTCGTTTTCTTCGCAGTGAAACGAAGGCCCGGCGGCAACGCCGGGCCTTTTGTTGTCAGCGGAAGAGCCGCTCGCGCGCGATCAGCTCGCGGGTCATCGGATTGCTGTGCGCACGCGCCGCGTCGATTCGGGCCGCCGAGTCGGGTTCATGGAGCAGGACGCTGACTTGTGCACGCTTGAAGAGGGCCATTGCGTATCCGGCATTGGATGGCGAAACGCGATCGAGTGCGGCTCGGGCGTCTTCCAGCCGATTGGCAGCGAGGTAGAGCACACCCAGCTCCAGATCGTTGCCAAACGCGTTTCCCTGCGCGGCCCGCGCTTTCTCGAACGCATCGATCGCCGCCGCGGTCTGGCCGGACTGCATCGACATCTCGCCGAGCCGAATGAGCTCGGAAGCGGTAGGCGTGCGCAATGTGTAGACGCGCTGCAGGAGCGCGATCTGATCGGCAACGCGGCCCTGGCGTCCGCGCAGGAAGGCCAATCCCTCCGCTGCCGCGATGCGGTCGGGTGATTCAGCGACGACCTTTTCCAGCAGCGGCACCGCGCGTTGCCACTCCGTTCCTCGGGCATAGTGAAGGCCGAGGTACTGACGCACGTCCTGCGATTGAGGCGCGATCGTCTGCGCCTTCTCATAAGCAGCCAGTGCCTCGCCGCCGCGGCCCATCATCTCGTAGCAGGTTCCGAGGTGCAGCGCTGCGTCGAGATTGTAGGGATCGTCGGAAAGAATGCGGTTGAGTAGCGGGATCGCCTGGGCGTACTGATTGCGCACGAAAAAAGCGGCGGCCTGATCTTCGATCGCGAACAGCCTGGTCATGTCGGCAGGGCGCGGCGCGCCAGCACGAATCACCGGCTTCGTCGTCGAGGCGACGTAGCCGAGGCTGGCCAGCTTGCGCCGCTCTTCATCGCTGACGTTCGGCGGCTCGGCGGTTGCCGCGCCTTCGAGCGACGGCACGGGATACTCGCGCAAGGTCGTGCGCATGTCGCGCGTCAATTGCGCTACCGCGCCGAGGTCATGCGATTCGGATGGATCGGCGACGACGTCGTAGAGCTCGACCGGTCCCGCGAGGATGGCCTTGTAGCGCCCGTCGACCGCCATCACCTGCGGTCGCCATCCGTAGTCGAGGAAGGGCTTCATCGCTTCGGCGGCCACCGTCTCGTGCTCGCCGCGCAGCAAGCTGTTCGTCGAATCGATGCCGGCCCAGTCGAGAATCGTGTGGAAGATACGGCGCGTGCTGACCGGCGTCTCACTCACACTCGCTGCGGCTCGCGGTCCGGCAACGACGAGCGGCACGTGCATCGTTGCCTGATAGAGAAGATTTCCGTGCTGGGCTTCGCCATGCTCACCGAGTCCTTCACCGTGATCGCCGGCGACGATGATTGCGGCGTCGCGGCCGAATCGCTGCTGAAATGCGGCGACGAGGCGCCCGAGTTGCGCATCCATCGCCGCGATCTCGCCGAGGTACGGCTTCGCGGCAAAGCGGGTGCGAAAGGGTTCCGGTGGCTCGTACGGAAAATGCGGCTCGTAGTAATGAACCCAGAGGAAAAGTGGCTGCGGTGATTGTTTTGCGAATAGCGCCAGCGCGCGATCCGTCGTCGCCTGCGCGCTTCGCTCATTGCGCGGCTCCGGCACCTCGTCGTCATAGGTATCGAATCCACGCGCGAGGCCGAAGCGCCGCGCCAGCGCAAACGCAGAGACGAATGCAGCGGTGCGATAGCCGGCGGTGTGGAGTTTTTCCGCGACGAGTGACTGGGCAGTGGAGAGATAGCGTCCGTTCTCATGCAGTCCATGCCCGGCGGGATAGATGCCGGTCATCATCGAGGTATGCGACGGCAGCGTCTGCGGTACCGCGGCGTATGCCCATCGAAAGCGTTTGCCGTGTGCCGCAAGCGCATTGAACGACGGGGTCTCGATTCCGATCGCCTCCGGCCCGATCGAATCGGCGCGCGTCGTGTCGAGCGTGACGAGCAGGATGGATGGGCGAGGCGCAATTTGGACCTGTTTCGGTGCAGGCTCTCGTTTGCAGGAGCTCAATGCGAGCATCACCGCCGGCAGGAGAAGAAGCGCGATTCGATTGCGGGTCATCGCAGCTAGTTCTAACACGACGCGGCGATCTGACGGGTCATGGAGGTTCGTTCGCCGCTACAATCGCCGCATGCTGAATTACATCTGGTTCGGCCTGATGGCGGTTGCGCTCATCGTGGCGATCTTTACGGGGAATGCTGGTGCGCTGACAAAAGCGTCGGTCGACTCGGCCAAAACGGCAGTCGAAATCGCGCTTGGTCTCGTCGGCATCATGACGCTCTGGCTCGGCGTCATGCGTGTGGCCGAGCAGGCGGGACTCGTGGCCATGCTCAGCCGCTTGCTGCGTCCGATCAGCCGGTTGCTGTTCCCGGAAGTTCCACCGGAACATCCTGCGATCGGTGCAATGGTGATGAGCGTCTCCGCGAACATGCTCGGTCTCAACAACGCCGCCACGCCCCTCGGCATCAAAGCGATGGAAGAGTTGCAGACGCTGAATCCTGACAAAGAAACGGCATCAAATCCGATGGTGACGTTCATGGTGCTCAACACCGCCGGCGTGCAGTTCATCCCCACGACGATCATCGGCGTTCTCGCCGCCGCGGGAGCACAAGCGCCGACGGCAATCATCCCCACAACGTTGATCGCCACACTCTGCGGCGCAGTCGCAGCCGTGACGACGGCAAAGTTACTCCAGCGATTTTTTCCGACTCACTCTCCGACACCCGACACCCGACCCACGACACCCGAGGTCGCGCCATGATCCGCGAGATCCTGCAAGGCATTTCGCTTTGGGCCATACCGGTCCTTCTCGTCGGCATTCCGCTCATCGGGCTCATTCGCGGCGTGAAGGTCTACGACGTCTTCATCGAAGGAGCGAAGGAAGGCTTCGGCGTGGCCATCCGAATCATCCCGTTCCTGGTTGGGATTCTCGTCGCCATCGGCATGTTCCGCGCGTCGGGCGCAATGGATCTGCTGACGAATGCGCTGCGCCCGTTGATGAGCCGTACGATTTTTCCGCCGGAGCTTTTTCCGCTCGCGGTGCTGCGCACGCTCAGCGGCAGCGGATCGCTGGCGCTGACGACCGACATCATCAAACGCTACGGCGCCGACTCGATGATGTCGCGCATGGCCGCAACGCTCTACGGCAGCAGCGAGACGCTCTTCTACGTGCTCGCGGTCTACTTCGGCGCGATCGGCGTGAAGAAAACGCGGCACGCGATTCCGTCGGCCCTCGTTGGCGATCTCGTCGCCGCGATCGTCGCCGCAGCGGTTTGCATCTGGATGTTCTGACGCTACGAAGCCGCCGGCTCTGCAGTCGGTGGCGACATCACATAAATCAACGCCCCCACGGCGAGCGAGATCGTCGCGGCAAGAATGTTCCAGCGATTGAGCGTGAAGAACAGCGCCAGCGAGATCGCAGTGCCGAGGATCGGCAGGATCAGTCCCGGCGTGCGGAACCCTTCATTCAGTCTGCGTAGGCGCGGCACTGCAGCGCAGGTGAAGAGATAGGTCGTCAGGCGCGCTACTGCCGAGAGCATGGCCAGCTTCGCGAATGATCCGCCGAGGGCGAGGGCGGTGGCGAAGACGACGTGGATGATGATCGCAACCGACGGAGTGCGGAAGCGGGGATGGACGTAGCTGAGAGCGCGCAGGCGCGGGCGGCCGAGGGAGATGGCGTAGAGCATGCGCGAGCCTTCGAGCACGGTGCCGGAGTTCGTGCCGGCCATCGACAGCAACGCGCCGATGGTGACGATGATCGCGCCGGCGCTGCCGATGAGGGCGGCCGCTGCATCGGCGATCGGCGTGGCAGATTTCGACAGATCCGGAAGCGCCGACATTGCGCCGAGCTGCGCAAGCACATAAATCGCCGCGATGGCCAGCGTCCCGACGAGCAGCGCGCGCGGCAGCTCTTTGCGCGGATTGCGGAACTCGCCGGCGGGGACGCCCATGTTCTCGAATCCGGCATACGCGAAGAGCATGAAGAGCGCGGCGCCGCTCCAATCGGTTCCGGGTCCGGGCAAATGCATCGACGCAGGAATCGGATTGTGCTTCCAGGCGATCAGCGCGACGACGATGAAGCCGACGAGCGGAATGAGTTTGCCGAGCGTGAAGACGTAGATCGACGCCGCACCGTACTTGACGCCGAAGTAGTGAATCAACGTCAGGATGGCGATCGATCCGACGATGACCGCGCCGCGCGCAACCGGCGTTCCGAGCGAAGGAAAGATACGCGCCAGCGAGACGACGAATCCATTCGACAGTGCGGCCAATGACGAGACGCGCGCCAGCCAGTTCATCCATCCGGTCTCGAATCCGATGAAGTCGCCGAACGCGGTCCGGGCATACAAATACGCCCCTCCCGGCTCACTAAAGTGACTCGCCGCCTCGGCGAAGCAAAGCACGAGAATGAAGACAGGCAGCGCGAAGATCAGCGGCGCCCAAAGCGAAAAGGGCCCGAGGAGTTTGTACGACTCGGTGGGGAGGAGGAAGACGCCGCTGCCGACGACGGCGTTGATGCACATCGCCACAAGGCCCCAGAAGCCGACGGCGCGGACTAACTTCTCGCTCGAGTTGTCTTGCATGTTGCCCTCTTATGACGATCATTACGCTGTCATCCTGAGCCGGCGAAACCCCGGAGGGGTGGAGCACGGTCGAAGGACCCCCTGGCTCTGCGCAAGTCTGTTGTCGGAAAACCGTGGCACAGAATTAGGGGGTCCTTCGACCGTCCTCCGGCACTTCGTGTCCTTCGGCGGCTCAGGATGACAGGATGTTTTCTCTCGCGGCAAACTACCTCACATACCCCCGCCCGCGCAGCACTTTTCCCGGCAGCGCATTCGTCATCGCTCCGTCGCGCAGCACTGGAGTGCCATTCACGATCACGTCGAGAATCCCTTCGCTGAAATGGTGCGGGTCTTCGTACGTCGACACATCCTTGATCGTCGCGGCATCGAAGACGACGATGTCCGCCTTCATCCCCGGCCTGAGGATTCCGCGATCGTGGATGTTCGTGCGGTCAGCAGCCTGCGACGTCGCTTTGCGCACGGCTTCCTCGAGCGTGAAGAGATGTTCGTCGCGCACGTAGTGTCCCATCACGCGCGGGAACGTGCCGTACGCGCGCGGATGCGCACCGAAACCGCCGGCGCGCGCCGCGGGCGGGGGCGCTCCGGAGTCCGATCCGATTGATACGAACGGTTGTTTCAGCGCCGTCTGCACATCCTCTTCGTTCATGGAGAAGAAGATGACGCCGGGCGATCCGTTCGTTTCGGCGAAGAGGCGAATCATTGCTTCGTCGGGCGCCACGTTCATCATCGTGGCGATGTCGTCGACGAAATGCTTCTCGTACTGCGCGAGCGCCGGATTGCCGATGCGCGTGATGTAGATGCCGTGCGGACCGCGCTTGGCAAACTGCGCCTGCAGCGCCGCGGCGATACGCGTTCGTTGCTCCGGATCGGCGAGCCGCTTCTTGAGCTCCGTGTAGCCGCCTTCGAGCGACCAGTCGGGAACGAGCGTGGACAACGACGTCGACGATGCAGCGTAGGGATAGACATTCGCGGACACATCGAGGCCTTCCAGTCGCGCCGCGTTGATCCGCTCGATCACATGCGGCATCCGTCCCCAGTTCGGACGGCCGCCCACCTTGAGGTGCCAGATGTTCACCGGGATCTTCGCTTCGCGTCCGATGCGAAAGGCCTCGTCGAGCGCGGTGTCGATGTGATCGCCCTCATCGCGGATGTGACTGAAGTAGACGCCGCCGTACTGCGCGGCGACTTTCGCCAGGTTGATGATCTCGTCGGTAGTCGAGAACATCGCCGGCAAGTAAATCAGCGACGTCGACAGTCCGATCGCTCCCTCGCGCATGGCCTGATCGACGATCCGTTCCATCTCGCGCATCTCGTCGGCGGTGGGCGGGCGATTGACCGTGCCGATAACCATCTCGCGCGGGTTGTCGGCGCCGACGAACAACGCGAAATTGATCGCGGTGCCGTGCTTTTCCAGCGCCGTGAACCACTCGCCGAGGGTGTGCCACTTCGGGCGGTTCTGCGGATTGGCGTCGTCGATCTGCTTTTGCGTCAGCGGACCGGGCGAGTGGCCTTCGCCCGTCACCTCGGTCGTCACGCCCTGGCGTACTTTGGCCTCGAGGTGCCCATCCTCAAAGACCGAGCCTTGGGATTGGCCGAGGAGGTCGATGAAGCCGGGGGAGACTACGTTGTCGTGGGCATCGATCGTGGTTGCGGCGAAGACATGCGACAGATCGCCGATCGACACGATCGTGTCGCCGCGCACGCCGACGTCACCCCGGTACCAAGGTGCGCCGGTACCATCGATGATGCGGCCGTTGATGATTTTCAGATCGAGCGATGTCGGCTTCGGCTGCGTCGCGCAGGAAGCGGTAAACAGCGCCAGCACTCCAACGAGCGCATTCCTGACCACTGACCACTGACCGCTGGCCACTTTCATCGCATCCCCTTCACCAGATCCTCATACGTTTGCCGCTCGCGGATCATTCGCATGTCGTCGCCATCCACCATTACCTCCGGCGGCAGCAGCCGCGCGTTGTAAAGCGACGCCATCGAGAAGCCATACGCGCCCGCATCGCAGAAGGCAAAGAGATCGCCGACGCTCGTGCGGTCGATCTGCCGCGTGAGCACTTCGCCGCGATCGTTGCGCGTGAAGACATCACCCGACTCGCAGAGATTGCCGGCGACCACGACCTCCTCGGTCATCTTCGAGCGATCGAATGATTGACGTAGCGACGCGGCGGATCCGCGAGTGGCATTGACGATGTGGTGATACGCGCCGTACTTCGACGGTCGCACGAGGTGATTGAATCCCGTATCGACGCCGATCCACCACTGGCCGCGGCTGATGCGCTTCGACGTGACCTGCGCAAGCAGCGTTCCCGACTCGGCGACGAGGTATCGGCCCGGCTCGAGGATGGCGGTGAGATCGCGTGCACGCAGCAGGCGATCGGCGATGCGGGTCAGCTCGGCGCCATAGTCGTCAATGGGAAACTCGCTCGCTCCCGGCTCGTACGGCACGGAGATTCCGCCGCCGAAATTCAGCCAGCGCAGATTGGGAAAACCGGTCGAGAGATCGAGCAGCCGCCGTGCCGACTCGATGAGCGGCGCGATCGTATCGATGCCCGACCCGATGTGCGCGTGCAGTCCGACGACTTTGCGTCCGCTGTCTTCCGCCACCATGCGCGCGCTCTCGATCTCGGCGAGATCGATCCCGAACTTCACGCCGCCGCCGGCGGTGACGACATCGGCGTGATGTCCGGCGCCGATGTCGGTGTTCACGCGCAGCGCGATGGGATTGTGAAGATCGAGCGCAAGAATGCGATCGATCTCCGACATGGAGTTGACGTTGATGACGATCCGCTCGTCGCTGATCGCGCGCAGGTCGTCGTCGGAAACGTTCGAGCAGGTGAACCAGATGTTGTCGGGCGTGAATCCGGCCTGGCGGGCGATGAAAATCTCGCCGGGCGAAACGGTGTCGCATCCGAATCCCGCGCCGCGCATCAGATCGAGAATCGCGAGCGCGCCGTTTGCTTTCATCGCGTAAAACGGACGAAAGGGGAGAGCGGAGAAGGCTTTCCTCACGCGATCGATCTGTCGCCGGATCACGCCCGCGTCGTAAACGTAGACCGGCGTGCCGTAGCGGCTGACGATGTCGAGAGTGGAAATGCCGTCGATGTGGAGGGAGCCGTCGGTGAATGCAAGCATGCGAGCGCGCGAATTATAGGCGGGAGCGGGCCGCGGAATGTCCGAAGTTATAATGAGCCATGCAGCAATATCTCACGCTCGTCCGCCACATCCTCGATCACGGAACGCCGAAATCGGACCGCACCGGCACCGGGACGTTGAGCGTCTTCGGGTATCAGATGCGCTTCGACCTCGGCGCCGGCTTCCCGCTTCTGACGACGAAGAAGCTGCATCTGCGCTCGATCATCTACGAGTTGCTCTGGTTCCTGCGCGGCGATACCAACATCCGCTACCTGAACGAGAACAAGGTCACGATCTGGGATGAGTGGGCGGACGCGAACGGTGAGCTGGGTCCGGTCTACGGATATCAATGGCGCTCCTGGCCGGCGCCAAATGGTCAACAGATTGATCAGATTGGCGGTGTGATCGATCAGATCAAACGCAATCCCGATTCGCGCCGCCACATGGTCAGCGCCTGGAACGTGGCCGACATCGACCGCATGGCTCTCGCGCCGTGCCACGCGCTCTTCCAGTTCTACGTCGCCGGTGGAAAGCTCTCCTGCCAGATGTACCAGCGCAGCGCCGACGTCTTTCTCGGCGTGCCGTTCAACCTCGCGTCGTATGCGTTGCTGACGATGATGGTGGCGCAGGTCTGTAATCTGAAGCTCGGTGATTTTGTCTTCACGCTCGGCGATGCCCATCTCTACGCGAACCATCTCGATCAGGCGCGCGAGCAGTTGACGCGCGATCCGCGTCCACTTCCAGCGATGCGCCTCAACCCCGACGTCACGTCGATCTTCGACTTCAAGTTCTCCGATTTCACGCTCGAAAACTACGACCCGCATCCGTCGATCAAAGCGCCAATCGCGGTGTGAGGAGTCTATCCTTCGCTTCGCTCAGGATAGACTCCGCCGGCATGCGCATTTCCTTTCTCGCAGCCGTCGCCGCAAATCGCGTCATCGGCCGCGACAACAAGCTGCCGTGGCATTTGTCGAACGATCTCAAACGCCTCAAGGCTCTCTCGATGGGGCATCACATCATCATGGGGCGCAAGACCTTCGATGAGATTGGACGCAAGCCGCTGCCCGGGCGTCCGCATGTGATCGTCAGCCGCGGTGCGATCGAAGCGCAGCCGAACGTCGTCGCGGTAACCTCCGTCGAGGAAGCCCTCGCCGCGATTCCCTCATCCGAAGAGGAAGTCTTCATCCTCGGCGGCGGCGAGATATTCAGGCAACTCCTCCATCGCGCGAATCGGATGTACATCACGCAGGTTCACGCCGACGTTGATGGCGATACCTATTTTCCCGACTTCGACGACGTGAACGAATGGCAGCTCACCGACCGCGAAGACTTCGAGTCGGACGAGAAGAACGACTATCCCTACTCGTTCCTGACCTACGACCGCGTCGGCGGAGAAGAGCACGTGATAGCGGAGGATGGGTAGGAGAGGACGACGGAGCAGGCTGGCGGACAGTTGCTCTTTCAGAAAACCGTTTCACGCGGAGACGCGGGGGGCGCGGAGTTTTTCTCTCCGTGGTCTCCGCGTCTCCGCGTGACAGGTCTTTTTTCAAGTCACTGTGGAACTGGAGAGTTCGACCTATAAGATCTGAATCATTGATCCTCCCATGTACGATTCGCGCCGCATGTACTGGCGGCCTCTTCGCGACAACCGCGATTTTCGTCTGCTCTACGCGGGCTCACTCATCTCGCTGGGCGGCGACTGGTTTCTCACCGTAGCGCTGCTCGATCTCGTGTTGCAGCTCACCGGCTCGGCCACGCTGGCGTCGCTGATGTTGCTCTGCCAGACGCTTCCAATCTTTCTCGTGACGCCGATCGCGGGGCGTGCGGTCGATCGGGTGGACCGGCGCAAACTGATGATTGCGGTCGATCTCATCCGCGCCGTCGCGTGCCTGCTGCCGCTGTTCGCGCGAACGCCGGCGATGCTTCCGTTCGCGTTTGCCGGCGTCGTCATCATCTCCGTCGGGTCCGCCTATTTCGAACCGGCGTCGCAAGCGGCACTTCCGAATATCGTCGCGCCGGAGGATCTGAGCGCGGCAAACGTGTTGATGGGATCCACGTGGGGAACGATGCTCGCGGTCGGTGCAGCGGTTGGTGGGGCGGTGACGATGCGCTTCGGCCGCGATGTCTCCTTCATCGCCGACGGCGCGAGCTTCCTTGCCTCGGCGGCGATCCTCTGGCGCATGCGCGCGCGATTCGCCGAAACGCGGCCTGCGGATCACGTCCATCCGCCGCTGGTCGAATCGATTCGCGAGACGTTGCGCTATGCGCGCGCGAATCCACGCGTGCTCGCGTTGCTCACATCGAAGGGCGGCTACGGACTCGGCGCCGGCGTCATCGCCATGCTCAGCGTGTTCGGCAAAGAGATCTTCCGCGCCGGCGCGTTCGGGATCGGACTCCTGTTCGCCGCGCGCGGCCTCGGTGCGTTGTTAGGCCCGTTCATCATTCGCGCGTTGGGCGCGCGCCGCGACGATCTTCAATACAGGCTGATGACCTTTGCGGTTCTGGCCTTCGGCGCGGGCTACATGGGGCTCGGCTTGTCGCATTCCCTTCTCATCGGCTCCCTCTGCGTCTTCTTCGCGCACCTCGGCGGCGGCGCGCAATGGCAGACGTCGACGTACGGACTGCAGCGGGAAACTCCCGATTGGATTCGCGGCCGTGTCTTCGCCGCCGACTACGGCTTCGTCACATTGACGATGAGCATCTCCAGCCTGGCCGCGGGAATCGCATCGGATCATTTCGGTCCGACGATGGCCACGCTCGGCGTCGCCTCGGTGGCGATTCTCTGGGCAGTTGCGTGGGGGGCGTGGACTTGGCGGTTGTGGAAGTGAAGGTTCAAAAAAGGAGAACGGTCACGCGGAGACGCGGAGAGAGAGAAGCTTCTACGCATCACTTCCTGGCGAGAGCATCGCTTTCTCGGCTTGCCGGCGCTTGATTCCCATTGTCCAGGGCACGAACGTCTTTGGGATGGCGATGAGGAAGTAGACGATGCCCGAAAACTGGGGCCACCGCGAGTGAGCGATGGCGATGGAGATCACGCCGAACATTCCCATGAAGAAGTTGTCCAGAACACTCTCGCGTGTGTCGATGCGCTCGACCGCGTTGAGTTCGAGCTCGTCGCGGCGCTGCCATGCGTGATGGTAGAGCGCGGCCAGAAGCCAGAATACCGACGTCACACCTATGCCGTAGATCGTGAAGAGAAACGTCTGTCCGCCGCGCGGGATCTCCACGTGCTGGCCGAGGATGCCCATGGTGAAGAGGGTGAACATGTATTTGAGCGGGTAGACATAGAAGAGGATGACGAACAGCAGCACGGTGTTGAGGAACATCGTCAGCTTGTCCTGCAGCGCGTATCGCTTGAAGAAATGGTGATGCTCGAACCAGATGTCGATGAAGAGCCAGAAGCAGATGGCGAAGGGGAGGAAGCCGTGCAGCATCTCCATCATCTGCTCATACGTCTTCGGCGCTTCGAGCGAAACGACGAGGAGCGAGATGGCAAAGCCGAAGATGACGTCGCTGAACGCCTCGATGCGTGACACCTCATGTGCGCGATTTCGAAACCGGATTCGTTCGGGCATGGAGTGGATTGTACTTCCCGTCGATGCAGGGAAAAGCGTTTCACGCGGAGACGCGGAGGACGCGGAGAAAACCCTCCGTGCTCTCCGCGTTTCCGCGTGAAATGCTTTTGACTGTGCCTACCTGATACATTCTGACCATGATCCTTCGCCCTTACGCCGGCAAGACGCCACGCCTCGGTGAACGTGTTTTTGTCGCCGAGAACGCCACGCTCATCGGCGACATCGTCCTCGGCGACGACTGCTCGATCTGGTATGGCGCCGTGATTCGCGGCGACGTACATTCGATCCGCATCGGCGCGCGGACGAACATTCAGGACAACTGCGTGCTGCATGTGACGAACGACACGCATCCGATCGAGATCGCCGAGGAGGTGACGATCGGGCATGGAGTGATTGCGCATGGATGCACGATCGCTCGCGGCGCGCTGATCGGAATGGGATCGCGCGTGCTCGACGGCGCGCGTGTCGGCGAGCTCGCGCTCATCGGCGCCGGTGCGCTGGTCGGGGAGGGGATGGAGATACCGGCGCGCACGCTCGCCGTCGGAGTTCCCGCGCGCGTGAAACGCGATCTGCGCATCGAGGAGATTGCGAGGCTCGAGCAATCGTGGAGAAACTACGTGGACTACAAGGAGATCTATCTGTCATCCTGAGACCGCCGAAGGACACGAAGTGCCGGAGGACGTCGAAGGACCCCCTAATTCGTAGCAGTGTGAAGAAGCCTCGCACAGAATCAGGGGGTCCTTCGACCGTCCTTCGACGCCGATGACGGGCGGCAGCGAGTGTCGCGAACCTTGCGGCGGCTTCGGCGGCTCAGGATGACAGCCGATCAGGATGACACTAAGGTGACAGCATCAACAACATGACCAGAACTTACGCAGGCACTCTCGACAAACAGCACGCAGGACAGACCACAACCATCGCCGGTTGGGTGCAGAAGCACCGCGACTTTGGCGAGCTCGTATTCATTGACGTCCGTGACCGCAGTGGCATCGTGCAGGTCGTCGTCGATCGTTCCAAAGGTGCGAGCGAGGAACTGCTCGCGGCCGCGAAAGAGCTTCGATCCGAATACGTAGTCCGCATCACCGGCGATGTTCGGGAGCGATCGGAATCGACGAAGAATCCGAAGATGCCGACCGGCGAGGTCGAACTGATCGCGACGTCGATCGAGCTCCTCAGCCGCTCCGAGACACCGCCGTTCCCGATCGACGACGACGTCGATGCGGCGGAAGATCTTCGCCTCAAGTACCGCTATCTCGATCTGCGCCGGCCACTGCTGACGCGCAATCTGATTCTGCGCGACCGCATCGCCCACGGTATCCGCGATTACATGCATCACCAGGGCTTCCTCGAGATCGAGACGCCGATTCTCACGAAGTCCACTCCGGAAGGGGCACGCGACTACCTCGTCCCGAGCCGCGTCAGCAAAGGCAACTTCTACGCGTTGCCGCAATCGCCGCAGATCTTCAAACAGTTGCTGATGGTCGGCGGACTCGATCGCTACTACCAGATCGCGCGATGCTTCCGCGACGAGGATCTGCGCCGCGACCGCCAGCCGGAGTTCACGCAGATCGACATCGAAGCGTCGTTCATCGACGAGGAGTTTGTCTTCACGCTCATCGAAGGCATGTTCGCCGAGGTGTTTCCGCTGGCCGGGATTCCGATCACGACGCCGTTTCCTCGCATGCGCTGGCAGGAAGCGATGGATCGATTCGGCATCGATCGTCCCGACACGCGCTTCGGTCTGGAGCTGATCGACATCACGGCGGCCGCGAAGCAGATCGACTTTCCAGCGTTTCGCGAGGCGGAGACCGTGCGCGCTATCGTGGTTCCCGGCGGCGCGGCGCTCTCGCGGAAGAAGATCGATGACTTGACTGAGGAAGCGAAGAAACTCGGCGCATCGGGGCTGGTCTGGATCAAGTTCGACGCACAGCGCGGGTCATCGATCAAGAAGTTCCTCGACGATGCCGCGTTCGATTCACTGCGACAGTTGCTCGCAGCAAACGAGAACGACATGGCGCTCATCGTTGCAGGCAAGACGACGCGCGTGTGGGACGTTCTAGGATCGCTCCGACTGCGTGTCGCCAAAGAGCAGGGATTGATTCCCGCGGACCGCTGGGACTTCCTCTGGGTCGTCGACTTTCCTCTCTTCGAGTGGGACGAGGAGAGTGGCCGCTTCTTCGCGCGTCATCATCCCTTCACCTCGCCGCGCCTTGCGGACGCCGAAAAGATTGAGAGCGATCCAGGCGCGACGCTCGCACGCGCGTACGACGTCGTCATGAACGGCCTGGAGCTCGGCGGCGGCTCGATCCGTATCAACACTCCCGAGCTTCAATCGCGCATGTTCCGCGCCCTCGGCATCACGGAAGACGAAGCGCGCGATCGATTCGGCTTCCTGCTCGAAGCGTTCCGCTACGGCGCTCCCCCGCACGGCGGCGTCGCCCTCGGCTTCGACCGCATGGTCATGCTCATGGCGCGCGCCGAGTCGCTGCGCGAAGTGATCGCCTTCCCGAAGACCGCCCGCGCGCAGGACCTGATGAGCGAAGCGCCCGGAAAGGTGGACGAGAAGCAGTTGGGCGAATTGGGGATTCGCCTGGCGAATCCGTCGTCGGAACCCGCATGAAGATGCGATAGAAGCGCTGTCATCCTGAGCCGCCGAAGCCGCCGCAGTTTCGCTACGTTTGCACCGGCAAAACATCGGCGGCGAAGGACGGTCGAAGGACCCCCTACTTATGCGAGTGGCTTTTGAAACCCTCGCATGAATCAGGGGGTCCTTCGACGTCCTCCGCCGCCATTTCTGCCGGTGCAAACGCAGCGTTTGGCAGCGGCTCCGGCAGTCTCAGGATGACAGTTTCGTCACATTCGCTCCATCGTCGCCAGCAGTGGATACTCCTGCTCCCGCGCCATCGCCGTCGTCTTCTCCACCTTCATCTCCGCGACTTCGAACGTGTAGATGCCGGCCACGCCGACTCCGGTGATGTGCACGTTGAGCATCACCTGGATGGCCTGCTCCTCGGTCATGTTGAACACCGACTCGAGCACGAAGACGACGAACTCCATCGTCGTGTAGTCGTCGTTGTGGAGCAGCACCTTGAACAGCGGCGGCTCTTCGGTCTTCTCGTTGCTCTTAGCGACCGGCGCCTCGTCGAGCTCTGCCATCGGGAGCATGGAGGAACTTTACCGCAGGCACGCGAAGGGGGTCAGGTCGAAAGTGAAAGTGACGGAAGATCGCGCGAACGGGGTCAGGTCGGAAGTGGAAGTGACGGATCGTGCTCTGGGCTTGTGGGTCTAACGGACTTCCGTCACTTTCACTTCGCCCTGACCCCCTTCACCCTTTAGTCAAACTCGATTTTCCCCGGCGACGTTTCAATCGGCTCGTGTCCCCGTCGAAACACACGCGCCGTCTTCTGACCAAGCAGCGTCACGCCATCGTCGACGCGCAACACCGATCCTTCGCGCAATCCAACCACCGGCGTCTCATTCTCCTCATGAAACTCGCGGATGCGATCCTCGCGCGTTTCCCCTTTGTGCGTCGATGTCGGATCCGGATCGAGATAGTGCGGATTGATCTGGAACGATACGAATCCAAACGCATCGAACGACGGCGGATAGACGATGGGCATGTCGTTCGTCGTCCGCATCGTCGGCGCGGCGATGACGGTGCCGGCGCTGGAGCCGATGTAGGGGAGTCCGCCGCGAACGCGTTCTCGAATCGTGTCAAGCAGCTTGCGGTCGTAGAGCGTCTTCAACAACCGAAACGTGTTGCCGCCTCCGACGAAGATCGCATCGGCGCGATCGAGATCATCGATCGTGATGACATCGAGCGCCATCCGCGCCAGCCGCTCGCGAACCTTCGCCGTGTACGCGGCGTGATCGTGCGCGGCGAACGGCACGAACGCGACGCGCTTGAGATCGCCGAGGAAGGAGCGGATCTCCGGCTCGGGATGATCGAGGAAGCCGAAGCCGTGGACGGTCGAGGAAGAGATCAGAAGAAGCCGCATGTTGTGCGAAGTCTAATGCTTGCCATCATTCTTGCAGCCGCCATCGCCGCCGCGCCCGTCAAACCTGCTCCGCCGCCGGACCTCACCGCGCCTCCCGCCGATGCGCAGAAAAGCGACGACGGCTTGATCTCGAAGCAACTCGCTGCCGGAACGTCGACCGAGCATCCCGGCACGAACGATTTCATCCACCTCCGCTACGCCGTCTGGAAAGCGTCGGACGGCTCCGTCGTCGATTTCACGCGCGGCGAGATGCCGACGTTCGTCGAGATGTCGAAGCTACTCCCCGGCATGCGCGAGATGTTCGCGCTGATGACGCCCGGCGAAAAGCGCCGCGCCTGGATCCCCGCATCCCTCGGCGCCGGCAAGATCGCCGCGAACGAGACCTTCGTCGTCGACGGCCAGCTCGTCGACATCGTCCATCCGCCAGTCGCGCCGGCCGATGTCGCCGCGCCACCCGGCGACGCGACGAAAACGCCATCAGGTCTCGCCTACAAAATCCTCCGCCCTGGAACCGGAACGAAACACCCCGGCAAACGCGACACCGTAACCGTCCACTACAGCGGATGGACAACCGACGGCCAGATGTTCGACAGCTCCGTCGTCCGCGGCGAGCCAATCGAGTTCTCCCTCGACGCCGTAATCCCCGGCTGGACCGAAGGCCTGCAACTCATGACGGAAGGGGAGCAAGTCCGCTTCTGGATCCCCGAGAAACTCGCCTACAAAGGCCAAAAGGGAAAGCCGGCCGGGATGCTGGTGTTCGATGTGGAGTTGGTGAAGGTGAGATAGTAGTTAAGCCGAGCGGGCTACGTCCTCTAGCCAGTCGAGTGCGTCAGACACTGCTGCCCACCATTCGGACAATCGATCGACGTTCGCCGTGAGTTCAATACCGCGGTCATCCCGGAAGGTCGCCACGCCCCGATGCGCGACCTTGTTCCTGCATCGGAAAAGAAAGTCGACCTCTCTATAGGAGACCGGCTTATCGATGCGAAGGCTGCGTCCAAACGTCCTAAGTGCAATAGCGTCCAGAAACTCAAGCACACGGGCATTGATACGGCCCTTGTCTTCGAGATACGAGTACGCGGAATCCGCGTTAGTTGCCGGCTCGAAGTAGAAGTGTTTTACGCCCACCTCGCATGCAATGGCGAGTTCCAACACGCCCCGTCGCACGTGACCAAGTGCAATTGCGTCCCGCGCCTCCGCGAGCAACTCGTCACGAAAAGAAATCGGCGACTCTACTGTCAGAGCTAAGAGCAAGGAGACCCGATCGCCTTCTTCATAGGCTCGTACGCGACACTTCGGGTAAAGATGAAGACTCGGCGTGAGCAGGCCCGCGTGTGTCATCACCCTGTCCCATATTCTTCGACCTGATTCGTCCGTCCAAACTGGGTTCAGCATCCCCGCCTGCAAACCATGTGTGTAGGGCTGGATCAACGGATTCCCAAGAGTGAAACGGAAGTAGCGAACGAGTCTTGCCAGTATCCTTTCAGCAACGATCGAGTACTCTTGTCGCCGTCGAACCACGTAATCTCTGCGATCAGCTTCCTCGGCCTCATCGCTGGGCACCTGCTGCTCCGTTCCGGTTACCAGCAAGCAAATGCCGGTGGATTCACGCGCCATAGCACCGCCAATTCGCCCGTGGCCCCTCTCGTCGAAGCGCGTCAGTTCAATCATCACATCAAATCGTCCCATCTTCAGCTCAAGCCGTCGTTCCTCATCCTTCATCGGCAGGTATACGTTCGGCACGGTTTCCCGGCAAAGAATGCCAGGGACAAGTTCGGCTCTAAAAGCGGCGGTAACTCTATGCATGCGCAACCCCTCGGCGCCTAACTAGCCAATGCAGCTGACGCGCGGCCGTACACTGGCCTGGCGGTCGAGCCGCCTTGCTCAGTTATACTCTGCTTGGCGTCACGTTGGCTGCATTCGCTTCCGCGCCAAAGCCTTGGTGGACGCGGCAGATCCGCGCCGCTGTTACTTCGACGCGCGATGGCCGGGGCCGAGCGTGAGCACGTTGGGGGTCAGGTCGGAAGTGGAAGTGACGGGTCGTGTTCTGGGCTAGTACGCCGAGCAGATTTCCGTCACTTCCACTTCCGACCTGACCCCAATTCGCGTCTTCGTTTCACTGAATCACTACGGTGCCGCGGATCGCGCCCTCGGGCACGCCGCGCAAGCCGTCTTCCCGGCGATCTTGGAGGACGAGGGCAATGGCCTCGGCAAGGCTTTCGCGAGCGGCGTCGGAAGAGAGACTTTGTCCGTTTGCGCCCGGAATCTCCGGCGAACAAGCAACGAACCACTCGCCGTCCTGCTCGATGATGGATGTGAACTCGTTTGACTGCGATCGTAGAGCAGGCATTCTTGCCTGCTGCCGCCGGGCGTCCCTGCCCGGCGGTGGTTTTGGATTTGGGCAACTCTTGGTCGCAAAACTGTCGCGACAGCTCAGTTGCCCGTGGTGTCGGAATCGTGATGCAGTTCAGGCCTCGATTACCGCCGGGCAGGAATGCCCGTCGGTAGCAGGCAGGAATGCCTGCTCTACGATTCACTCGCTTCCATCACCCAAGTCGGGCAATCACGGAATCCGATAGAGGCGAATCGATTTCCCCACTCGTCTAGCCGGCTCGTATCGGCGTAGCCATGCATAGGCATCGCGTCGATTCGTGGGCCAGCCGAACGTCATCTGGTTCTCGCTGATCGCGACCCAGCCGTGAACGTGCGTGAATTGCGGCAGCTCTTCGGCTTGCGGCAGGAGAATCCGCCAATTCGCGGTGCCGAAGTACGAGAGGTAAAGATGGTCGATGTGCTCGCGGCGCACGACGTCAGACAGCCGGAAGAGATCCTGCCCCCAATCGAGATTGCTATCGACAGCAATCCGCTCTGGATGGCTGCCGGCTGCTTCATTGAAGTAGCTCAAATAGTCGGGATGCGCCAGGGCGGTGCCGATAAAGAACCAGGACAGCAACAGCACGGCTGCGATCTTCCACCGCCGCCAGAATGTAACGACCGCGAATGCGGCTGCGATGGTAAGAAGAGCATAGAGCGGGAGGACGTGGCGCACGCCGATGTTGATTCCGCTTGCCATCGCCGGCAGCAGCATCGCAACGGGGGCGAGCGCGACGGCGATGGCAGCCGGATTGCGTGTACGGATGATGGCGAGGATGCCTGCAAGTGCCAGGGCGATGAACGGCAGCGGCGTTTTGAAAAAGAGGACGACCGGAAAGTAATACCACCAGCCGTGGTCACGAAACTCGCCGAGGAGAAAGCCGGCGTTTCCGGTGGATGCGTGATCCTTGAGCAGCTCCAGGCCGGCGAAAAACTCCGGCGCAGGAATGCGTTCATGGATCGCGATGTGTTGCCATGCCGCGCGGAGCGGTTCGAGGAGTCGTTCGGAGATCGTCCGCGCCGGGAGAGGCGGCGAACCCGCCAGCGTGTTTCCATGTCGCCCCGCCTGCGGTGACGGATATCCGGCCGCCTTCGCCCAATCGACGAAGTCGACGCCGTGCCCCACGTGCTTAAGCGAATCCTCGGAGTAGTGGTAGTACCGCTCCAAAAGGTCGACGCGTACCCACTCGTAGCCGGGGATCGTTGCGTATTCCGCCGCAGTATGAGGTGGCACTCCGGGGGTGAATGCTTTCAGGCGGGTGTCGTTCAGCGATCCGATTGAGAACTTATAGCCTGCCCACACGATCACCGAGGCGATCAGCATCATTGCGATCGCCTGAACAACGTGTAGCCGTCGGCGGGCAAGAAGCAGTACCAGCGCGCCAAATGGAAAAAAGAGTAGAAACGAGAGCTTCGCCAGCAGACCGGCTCCGATCGCAAACGCGACGGCAACGGCCCACGCCCACCTCGGTTGGTCCAGCCAGCGATCGAAGAGATAGAGCGCGGTCGTCGTCGTTGCAACAGCGGCCATGTCGGTTGTGGCAAGTCCGGCGTGTCCGAGGATTGGAGGGAGTGCGCCGTAGAGTGCGATGGCAACGAACGCTGCGGAGTCGCCGAATAGGCGCTTGGTCCAAAGTGCGACGACGATCAGGCTGAGAAGGAAAAACGGCATGTTGCCCAATCGCGCGCCGGACAGGTTGCGGCGATACCGAGAGTCCCGTTCCAGTATGGAATTGCCAATCGAAAGAGCGTCTGCGCCAGCAGGCCGCGCATGGCTGGCCGCTGCATCGATGCCAGGAAAACGCGAGCGAGCGGCGGGTGCTGCAGATCGAAGCGGTAACCACGAGTGGTCAGCCATTGGTAACCAGCCGCGACGTGAAAGGGCTCGTCATTCGTCTGGCTGAAAACCCGATACGTCGCGACGATGCGAAGAACGGGCAGCGCGACGAGAAGGACGAGAAGGAGCGTCCTACTCCGCACCGATCACCCACTTCTCGTACGAATCGCCTGGCAACTCGCGGATGAAGCGCGATGGCTCCATCAACACGTCTAGTCCGCCGCGATCGCGGGCCATGACGGGGAAGACGAGGTAGAGCTCCTGCTTGGCGCGGGTGACGGCGACGTAGAAAAGGCGGCGCTCCTCTTCTTCGCCGGGAATTAGGATCTCTACTTCAGGGACGAGGGACGAGGGATGAGGGGCTACGCTGCTTGTTTCTGCTTTTCGCAATTCGGGAGGAAGCTCTTCGATTGCGAGGTCCGCCGACGAGAGGCCGGAATCCATCGTCCCTCGTCCCTCATCCCTCGTCCCTGAAGTTCCGGCATCCCTCCTCCTCCCTGAAGTCCCTCCCTCGTCCCTGACGTTCCCCTGCATCAAGTCGTCCGTCAGCTCGAACGCCCCGTGCAACTCCTTCGGCTGCACGCGCACGATTCCGCCCGGCACTCGCAATGCGCGTTGCGAGGGAAAGCGGCCGTCGGCGAGCCAGATGACGAAGACGATGCGCCATTCCAGGCCTTTGGCCTGATGCACCGAGGAGAGGACGACCTTCTCATCCTCAGGGCCTACGACGGCGACGTCTTCTCCGGCGATCGGATTCGAGAGCGCGACCTCATCGAGAAAGAGATTCGTGTCGTCGTAACGAAGCGCGTATTGCGAGAGTTGTTCGAGATCATCGAGCCGCGCCTGCGAGTTGGCGAACTTCGCGCGTGCGTAGTCGGCATAGCCGCGCTCGACGATCAAGCGGATCGACTCCGACGGATTGTGTTGCATCGATTCGTTGCCGATGACGGAAAGTACGTTGGCGAGGCTCTTCAAACTCGCCGCTACGCCGCGGCCGGAAACGTCTTTCAATCCGTGAAGAAACGTGTCGAGCGGATTCGTATCCTTCCCGATCCGCTGCCAAACCTCGGCCGCCGTCTTCTCGCCGATCTTCGGATAGAGCTTCATCACCCGCTTCCACGACAGCTCATCGCGCGAGTTCGTCACGATCTTCAGGTACGCGATCACGTCTTTGATGTGGGCCTGCTCGAAGAAGCGGACGCCGCTGCGGATCTCGTACGGGATCAACCGCCTCGAGAGCTCCATTTGAAGCTCCAGCGACTGGTAATGCGAGCGGTAGAGGATGGCGATGTCGGAGAGCGGCTCACCCTCGTCGCGCAACTCGAGGATGCGTTGCGCGATGAACGACGCCTGCTCGAAAACATCATCGACGCCGACCACCGCCGGATCCGGGCCGTCGCCGCGCACCGCGTGCAACTCCTTCTTGAACTGGAAGCGGTTCTGCGCGATCGAGGCGTTGGCGAGGCCGAGGATTTGGCGCGTCGATCGGTAGTTAGTCTCCAGCTTGTAGATCTTCGCCTCCGGGAATCGGAGCGGAAAGGTGATGATGTTTTCGAACGACGCGCCGCGAAACGAATAGATCGATTGCGCGTCATCGCCCACGACCATCACGTTTCTCCGCACCGACGCCATCGCATCCACCACCTCGGCCTGCAACTTGTTCGTGTCCTGGTATTCGTCGACGAGGATGTAGCGATAGCGCCGTTTGAGCGCCTCGCCGGCCTCCGGATAATCGTCGAGCAGCAGCTTCCAGTTCACGAGCAGATCATCGAAATCCATCGCGTTCGCTTCGCGCTTCCGCTCTTTGTAGCGACGAAAAACGTTGATCATCTCGTCGCGATAGATGCCAAAGTGCGGATAGTTGTTCTCGAGATGCAGCTCCAGCGGCGTGCGCGTGTTGATCAGGTACGAATAGATGTCGATGAGGACGTCGCCCTTCGGAAAACGCTTCTCCAGCGTCTTGATCCCGAGAGAGGAAATCGCCGATTCCATCATCTCCTTCGCATCCTCGGAATCGAGAATCGTGAAGCTCGATCGATAGCCGATCGTTGCCGCATGCTGGCGAAGAAGACGATTGCCGATCGAGTGAAACGTGCCGCCCCAGATGCGCCGCGTGTCGATCGTGACGAGCTGCTCGACGCGGCTGAGCATCTCGCGCGCCGACTTGTTCGTGAATGTGAGAAGCAGGATGTCGGATGGATCGACGCCATCTTCGATGAGCCGCGACACGCGATAGGTGAGAGCGCGCGTCTTCCCGCTACCCGCGCCGGCGATGACGAGCATCGGCCCTTCGCCAGCCATGACGACATCGAGCTGCTCCTGATTCAGCTCATCTTCATAACGGACGCGGTACTGTTTCTGCGCCTTCGCAGGTTGCTTGAGGACATACCGCCTGATCTTCTCGGCCACGGCGGAAGCGTAGCAGGTGGGGTTGGGGAGTGGGGGGCGGGGAGTGGGGAGTGGGGTGTGGTAGTAACTGTCGTCAGGTGGGAACTACATGAAGGTCCCTGGATGGCTTTGGCGGATGTTTCTCGCGTCCTGCCTTTTGATTGTCAGCGTAGTCGTCGGTGTGTGCTGGACGTGCACGGGACCGATCGTGATGACCTTTCCTGCGGCAGAGGGCACCGTTGTTGACGGCACCACCGATCAACCAATATCTGGAGCTGTGGTTGTGGCCACGTGGACGCCTTACCAGGTGTTGGCGGTTGAAGGCCATCATCCGGCAGCAACAGTCGCCGTCAGTGAAACGGTCACAGACAACCTTGGAAAGTTCCACATCGATCCGCCACGGCCGCGACTCAGAAAGCCCTGGCACTACCTTCCCAAGAGCGAGCCCCGCATCTTCGTCTTTCGTCGCGGTTACCGGTACGCCGGCGTCTATTTGCGCCAGATCCTGCTCACGCCCGACCAGACAAGAAACGACTCCGTCGGTGCCATCACGCGCGCCAGGGATCTAATGGCCGATTCAAACCCATCCTACGCAAACCTGCCACTACTGGCCCATGAGCTTCTGGCGGATCGAGAGCGGCAAACGGTAACGCCGGGATCGCCCGCACCGCCGAAGTGATTACGGTCCCGGACGCACTAACGCTGCGCTGCACTGGCACGTGCAGCTCGTGGTTGCACGCCATTCCTGTCAGCGCCCGCACGCTCGGATGACGAAATCTCCCCCTGGAGATGTTGCCTTGAGCAGAGCGTCGAGCTTCTCTATGGTCGGTACGGCGTCACCGCGCTCGTAGCGGGCGTAAGCGTTGCGCGAAGACGAACCAAGCCTGATCGCCATGTCCCGCAGCGAGGTGCCGCTGGCTTCGCGCCGTCGCCGCAGCAAGAGTGCTGTCATCGCAGCGGCGTCGCTTCCCGCAATCTCGAAGGTCGTTGGGCTCAAGGGAAAGACCTGGGCCTCGAAGCCCTTTCGGTCAACCATCGTCTCCAGCCAGTCACCGATCATCGCGAGCGCTTCTTTCCTCGTCCGGCCCTGCGTCATCGCCTCGAGTAGTGGAACTTCGGCCAGCCACCAGCGGCCATCTCTTTGCAGCCGTCCTTCGAATCTCATCGCTTGCCCTCACATGCGCGCCGCAGAATCGCGCGCGTCAACTGTTCATTGATCTCGCGGTGGCGCGAAACGGCTTCTTCCTGCTGTCCATTGGTCCAAACATCGTGGCGGCCACCGCTCCGCAGAAACCGCCAGGGCCACATTCCGTCAGCCGGTTTTCCAGCTCGCGGCGTTTCACAGATGTCAGTGTACACCGATCCGTGGGCAGAGGCGACCGATCCGCCGTCGGCAATCACATCACGTGAAACGCGCGTTTCCCTTTGATCTCGTACGACTCCAGCAGCGCGTGCCCTCGTCCGCGAAGCAGCCAGTCAACGAAGCGTTCTGCGTTCTGCGCCTCAGGCCTTCCGGATGAACGCGGAAGAATCACGGCGTAGGTGTTGCGCAGAAAGGGATCGCCGGCGAAGAGGATGCGGAGCTGCAGCGTGTCGGCCAGTTGCTCGAATGTGGCGCGGTCGCTGAGCGTGTAGGCGCGCATCTCGCTCGACGTCCGTAGCAATGCCGCCATGGGCTGTCCCATCTTGATGTAGCCGGGATTGAATTCGGGGTAGACCAGCGCCGCGCGCCAGAGGGCGAGCTCTTTCGTGTTCGTGCCCGACTGGTCGTTGCGCGAGAGGAAAATCCGGTACGCGCCATGGATGCGCGCGAAGGCGTCGGCGGCGCTGCGTGCGTGCGCGACATCGGCGGGATCGTCAGGAGGTCCGACGATCACGAAGTCGTTCCACATGAACTGGCGATAGAGCGCTGCGCCGTGTGTCTTGACGAATCGCCGTTCCGCGCCGGGATCGTGCGTGATCGTCACGTCGGCCTCGTGCTGCGCCGCGAAATCGAGAGCACGCTGCGAGGAGACGACGAGCGGATGAATGTCGACGCCGGTGTCACGTTTGAATTCGACGATCAGCATCGGCAGAACGCCCGATCCCTGCACGGTCGTCGTCGTCGCCAGAACGAACGACTTCGCCTTCGGCTCGTGGGAGCAGGCGGCCAGGAGCAGCGCGAAGGCCGCGAGCGCGCGACGCATCAATCTACTTCTTTACCGCCGCGCTGGCGCCGGCATTGAATTCGTCTTCGCGCAATTGCAGATCATCGCGCCGCGGACCGTCGCCCATAACGCCCGCGTACACTTCGCGCGCGAGCGCACGCGTCAGGTGCGAGTAGACGATGCCGTCGACGATCATGTTCGGGCCGTGGTCGCAGAGATCGAGGCACGACACGCTGCAGACGCGAACCGTCGCCTTCCGCTTCATCTGCTTGTTGTGGTCCTTGAGCTCGGCCTGGATGCATTCTCCGCGCTCGACGTCACGCGAAGGATCGCTGCATCGGGCACCGATGCAAACCAGGAAATGCTTTTCGAAGGGATAGTGCATCAAGCGCAACTCTATCCTGAAGAGGTGATCGGCGGATTGCTGAGGGGAAACCGTTTCACGCGGAGACGCGGGGGACGCGGAGAAAAAAGCTATACCTTCCGCGCTTCGATCACCGTGAACATACCCCCGGTCGGGATCACGCGCTCGACCTTGAATCCGCATCGCTGCAGAAGCGCGGTGTATTCGCCGGCCGTTCGTTCGCGTCCGCCGAGCATCACGAGCATGTTCATGTCCATCAGCGTCACCGGCGACGGCTGCGGTGAGTCGGGCAGCACCATCTCGACGAGGACGATGCGGCCGCCGTCGTCCGCTGCGCGGTGGACGCTCTTCACGATCTCTTCGCATTTGTCGTCGGGCCAGTCGTGCAGGATCGACTTGAGGAGATAGAGATCGCCGCCCGGAATGTCGCCAAAGAAATCGCCGCCTACGATCTCGATGCGGTCGGACATACCGCTTTCGGCGACGGCGTTGCGCGCTCCCTCGATCACGTCGGCGCGATCGAAGAGAATGCCTTTCGCACTGGGCGCGCGCCCGAGGACGCCGCGGAGAAGGACGCCTTCGCTGCCGCCGACATCGACGATGCGCTTCGCATCGCCGGGATCGTAGACGCGCGCCACATCGGCGGATACGATCGCAGAAAGGTTGCTCATCCCTCGCGCGAAGAAACGGCCTTCCTCCACGTTGCGCGCGTAGTACTCCCACGGATCGATGCCGAGGGTCTCGATGGTCATGGAGCCGCCGCGGCGCACGGCGTCGGCGAGCCTGCCCCACGGAAGCCAATGTCCGGGCGCCGTCTCGGCGATCACGAAGTCGCGCAGCGATCCGGGCGTGTTGGCCCGAAGCGTCTCGCCGACCGGAGTCAGCGTGAACTCGGACGATGCAGTTTCCGCGAGAAGTCCAAGGGTCGCGGCCGCGCGCAGCAGCCGCAGCAACGCCTTCGCATCCGCTCCGCACTCCTCGGCGAGACGATCCGCCGAGCGCGTGCCGGCCGCGATCCGATCGGCGACGCCGAGCTGCGCGACCGCGCTCATGATCTGCGAGACCCACATCCCGGTCAGCATCTGGAGGGCGATGGCGTGGGGTGGCGGTTGCTCGTTCGACATGCAATTTCTCCTGTTCGCTCTTACGTATGGACGTTCCTGGCGGATTGCTCGTTAGAACCGTTTCACGCGGAGACGCGGGGGACGCGGAGAAAAGCGCTCTGCGATCTCCGCGTCTCCGCGTGAAACGGTTTTGAGGTTTTGAAGAAGCCTACCTTGCCAGCGCGTCCCCCAGAATTCTAGCGAACGCCTCGGCAGGGCTGTCGCCGACGCGGTAGTCCTCGCGCGGCATCACGTACTGGAAGATCGGCCGGCCGTTTTTTTTGATCGTGGCGTTGCCGGAGCGGCTCTTCCGCCCGAATCCGTGCGGATTGACGGAGCCGGTGAAACGGATCTCGACCGGTGCGCCTTCGCCGAGGGTGATGCCGTGTCCGCGAAGCGAGTCGGAGAGCTGTTTGATCATCTCGGCATCGCCGCCGGACAAGTAGACTCGTGTGACGCCGCTGATCTGGCGATGAAGCGCGGCCAACGCCGCGTCGTTCGCGTCGCCGTCTCCCTTCTCGCGGTAGGTCACTGCGCTGGAGGGAGCAGGCTCTGGTTCCGGAGCGGCCGTTTCCTCTTCCGGCGCCGGCTCTTCCTCCTGCACAGGTTTTGGTCGCGGCGCGCGGGTTGTGGTGGGCGGAGTGGCGACCGTACCGCTCGTCGATGAGAGTAAGACTGGCGATGAGGTTGCGGTGGCGGTCGTCGACGTGGTTGACGTCGCCGCGGTCGTGTTGTCGATGAGGACCGGTGTCGGCGGCGTGACATCGAGACTCGTCTGCGACGGCTTGGCGGTCGATGCGGTGCTTGCCGTCGTCGTTGTTGTTGTCGTTGTCAGCGTCGTGCTGCTCGTGTGCGGCCAGAAACGCCAGAGCGCGAATCCGGCCAGCGCTCCGAACAGGAGAAGAGCGAGAACGACGATGGCGACGATGAGGCCCGTATTGCTTTTTCGCGGCGCGGCGCCAGGCATCGTCCCGATCAGCGTCGGCGGAGCGGGGATGCTCGGCGCGGCGGGAGCTCCGCTTGATTGGGCCGAGGTCGCGACAGTTGCCCCAAGAGCGCCGCTGGATGTCGCAACGGTCTGGCGTGGCGCGGCGGGACTTTGCGCGGGCACCGTCTTGATCGGCGGGACGGTCGCGGGCGATACCGGCGCCGCGGTTCGTCCGCTGCTCGTTCGTTCCGTGCGGATCGTGGCATCGGCGTCGAACGGACCGGCGATCGCTGGCGCGGATTCCCCCATGAGCGTTGGCTCGATCTCGATCAGCGCGTCCGAGAAATCGTGCGCGGTCGGGTAGCGTTTGTTGCGGTCGCGGTCGAGCGCGCGCGCCAGGATCGCCTGCAGCGCCGGACTGCCGGTGATCGTATCGAGGTCGGGCGAGTTGAGATACTCGTCGCGCGAGTGATGAATGATGTACTCGTGCGGCGACGTCGCCTCGAAGGGCGGACGGCCGGTGAGCATCTCGAACAGGACGACCGCGAGCGAGTAAAGATCGGCGCGTCCATCGATGCGCTCGCGGTCGGGAAGAAAGCCGAGGTGATCGGGGGAGGCGTAGCGGAACTTGCCGACGAACATGCCGGTCTGCGTCATCGCCACGTCCGACTCCGTCGCCTTGGCCACGCCGAGGTCGATGATCTTGACGAACTCGGAACCGTCGGGCGCGTGCGTGATCATCAGATTCTCGGGGCTGATGTCGCGATGAACGATGCCGGCGCGATGGATGGCATCGAGTCCGGCCAGCGCCTGGATGGCGATGCGCACGGCGTGACGCGGCGGCAGCGTTCCGCGGCGCCGGATCAACTGCGCCAGGTTCTCGCCCTCGATGAACTCCCACACCATGTAGTGCGAGCCGTCGGGCAGCGCCGAGAAATCGTGCAGCGTGGCCACGTTCGGATGCTGGACCTTCGTCGCCAGCCGCGCCTCGCGCAGGAAGCGGTCATGCGCGTCGGTGCTCCCGGAGATCTGCGCGCGGATGATCTTGACCACGCGGATCGAGCCGAGGAACGTGTGCTCGACCTTGAAGACCTCGCCCATGCCGCCGATGCCGAGCCGCTGGATAATGCGGTACTTGCCGTCGATCGGCTTGTCGGCGTATTCGCGAAGAAAATCAGTGATCGGCTCGCCGCAATGCGGGCAAGCTTTGAAGGAGCGGTCGATTTCCGTGTGGCATTTGATGCATGTGAAGGCCATGAGCGAGGAATGATAACGCGACCGGCACGGCCGGTCTGTCATCCTGAGACGCCGTAGGACACGAAGTGCCGGAGAACGTCGAAGGACCCCCTGCTTCGTTGCCGCGGTTTTCGTCGATGTCACATTGCACAAATCAGGGGGTCCTTCGACCGTCCTTCGCCGCTATGCCTGCCGGTTGATTGACAGCGCGGGGGCGCGGCTCTGGCGGCTCAGGATGACATCGGCCTGTCATTCCGAGCCGTCGGAACCGCGGGGGCGGGGGAGCGGCGGGAGCGGTGAAGCGCGGCGAGGAATCCCCTACTTCGAAGAACTCAACGATGCTCCGCCAGAAATGCCCGGATCACCTTTCGCTGCTCCTCATCCTTGATGCGCGTGAACAACTTCTCCCCAAGCGCGACGATCGTGGCCGACCGGTCGAAGGGACGTTTCGCGTACATCGTCCCGCCGGGATAGTGGCACGGCTGGCACTTCGATTTGAGGATCGGCGCGATCTGTGTGTCGAAGTCGACATGTGTCGCCTCGCGCGGCGGAGTGTTCGTCGACGCGGCCAGCGCGATCGTCAGCAGCAGCGCGAGAGCAAGGGAAACGCGGCGCATGCCGTCACAGTAAGCTCGCGAGATCGAAACGTCATCAACGGCTCTGTTACTCTTTCACCCATGCCTGCATTCATCTGCCTTCTCCGCGGCGTCAACGTCGGCGGCAACAAGATGCTGAAGATGGAGTCCCTCAAGAAGCTCTGCCTCTCCCTCGGCCTCCTCGACGCATCCACGTACCTTCAGAGCGGCAACATCGTCTTTCGCAGCGACGTGACCGACCGCGCCGTTCTCGTCCGCCGCATCGAGGAAGGCATTCGCAAAGCGACCGCGCTCGACGTCCGCGTCATCCTGCGCACGACCGCCGAGATGAAGAAGCTCATCGCCGCGAATCCGATGTCCGTCGATGATCGAAATCCAAAAGCACTGCTCGTGGCCTTCCTCAACGGCGAGCTGTCTAAGGGAGCGAAGGAGCTGTTGTCCGGGCTGAAAGCGCCGTCCGAGGAGCTCCACGTCGCCCCGCGCGAGCTCTACCTCTACTTCCCCGAAGGCATCGCCGGCTCCAAACTCTCCAACGCCCTGACCGAGAAAAAAGTAGGCGTCACCGTGACCGCCCGGAACTGGAACACAGTCAACGCGCTGCTCCAGATGGCGGAGGAGATGGAGGGGCGTTCGTAGCAGATCTGTCCTCCACGGTGCCCCCCGTTAATCATCAAACAACTTTACATACGCGTCGTATCGAAACCGGCGGTCGCGCTTCTTTCCCGTCATTTCAGTGAGCATCCCTTGCTCGACGAGTTTCTGAGCGAGTTGATTTGCGGCGGGGAACGTTGTGCCGGTGAGCTGGCGGATGTCCTCTACGGAAAGGATCGGGCGTTCGTAGAGGCGTTCCAAGACTCGGTAGCCGTTGGCGGCGGCGCGGCCGAGGTGAGTGGTGATGATGTTGCGATGCTCTTCGCGGAGGGCGAGGATGTGTCTCGCAGTGTCGGTCGCCTGCGCGCTTACCTCCGATACGCCGCGCAGGAAGAACGCCAGCCACGCTTCCCAGTCGCCGCGGTCGCGGATGTTCTGCAATAGTTCGTAGTACTTCGCGCGATGCCGTTTGAAATAATGCGAAAGGTAGAGTGCAGGTTTGTGAAGAACTCCCCGCTCGCAAAGGAGAAAGGTGATGAGCAGCCGTCCGACGCGCCCGTTGCCGTCGAGAAACGGGTGAATGGTTTCGAACTGCGCGTGCGCCAGACCGATTCTGATGAGCAGGGGTAGATCGTCGCGGCGGTGGAGAAACTTCTCCAGCGCGCCAAGCGCGTTCGGTACCTCCGATGGTGGTGGAGGTACGAACGTGGCATCTGCAAGTGTGCAGCCCGCCGGTCCGATCCAGTTCTGTGTCCGTCGCAGCTCGCCCGGCGCCATATGCGAGCCGCGCACACCGTGAAGCAACTTCTCGTGGATCTCACGGATCAGCCGAACAGAAACGGGCAGCTTCGACAAACGCGCAAGTCCGTGTTTCATCGCTGCAACGTAGTTGAGCACTTCATCCACATCCCGTGGAGCATCCGGTGACAGCACTTCCGCCTCCGCCGCAAGCACATCCTGCAGAGAGCTTTGCGTTCCTTCGATCTGGCTCGAAAGGACGGCCTCCTTCCGCACGTACATGAAAACGAAAAGGTCGGGGTTGGGCAGTGTTTGAATCGAGCCATCGAGGCGTCCGAGTGCAATATCAGCCGTCGAGAGAAGTGCCTGGAGCTGACTGGGGATTCGTATGGCAGTCGCAGACGGGAGGGGCGCAGGGAGGAATGCGCGGTACCCTGTCAGTTGCTTCTGGTATTGTCCAGCACGATGCCGGAACACCGTGATCGCGTTTTTTTTGCTGCTCATGTCCGGCTTTAGTATGAGCTACGAAGGCAGCCTTAGTAAAGGCAGCCTTTAATAACAAAACCGCTATTAAAGGCTAGCAATAATATAGCTATGCCGATGTCTTCGTGCCTTTCATAGCTTCCACCGCGAAAAATCTACATGACGTAGCCAAACGTTGTTCTTCGCCGACACCGAGGTAGCATCGAATGCGAAGCGAGGGTGCGATGCTCATCAAAGATGCTACGGCTACTCCCATTGACTACCTGCGCATGGCGGTTGGGCGCGACGATGCGAACTTTCGCGACGAACAGATCGAATGCATTGAGGCGGCGGTGCGGGGGGAGCGGTTGCTGGTCGTGCAGCGGACGGGGTGGGGGAAGAGCATCGTTTACTTTATCGCCACGCGGATGCTGCGCGATCGCGGGGCGGGCGCTACGTTGATTGTTTCGCCGCTGCTGTCGTTGATGCGCAATCAGTTGGCGGCGGCGGGGCGGATTGGGTTGCGGTCGGCGACGATCAACTCGGCGAACACCGAGGAGTGGGATTCGGTCATTGCGGCGATGCGGCGGAATGAGATCGATGTGCTGCTGATCTCGCCCGAGCGCTTGGCCAATGACGCGTTCCGGCAGAACGTGCTTGTCCCGATCGGCGGGAAGATCGGGCTCTTCGTCATCGACGAGGCGCATTGCATCTCCGATTGGGGCCACGACTTCCGGCCCGACTACCGGCGCATCTCGCAGCTTTTCAAACTTCTTCCGCCTGCGCTACCCGTGCTGGCGACGACGGCGACGGCGAACAATCGCGTCGTCGACGATGTCGTCGCGCAACTCGGCAACGTCTCCATCTCGCGCGGGCCGCTGGTTCGAAAATCCTTGCGCTTGCAGAACATCACTTTGCCCGATCAGGCCTCGCGACTGGCGTGGCTGGCGCAGTATCTTCCATCGCTTCCCGGAAGCGGCATCGTCTACACGCTCACCGTGCGCGATGCGGAGCGCGTCGCCGAGTGGCTGCGATTGCGCGGCATCGACGCCGTCGCCTATCACGCCGATTCCGCCGACCGCGAATTGCTCGAATCGAGACTCCTCCGCAACGACCTCAAAGTCCTCGTCGCCACCGTCGCCCTCGGCATGGGCTTCGACAAGCCCGACCTCGGCTTCGTCGTTCACTTCCAGCGCCCGGGCTCGGTCGTCCACTACTACCAGCAGGTCGGCCGCGCCGGTCGCGCGGTCGATGACGCCTTCGGCATTCTGTTCGGAGGCGCCGAGGATGACGAGATCATCGACTACTTCATCAGACAGGCGTTTCCGCCGGCGGGCGATGTCGCCGATGTGCTCGAAGCGCTCAATTGCGCGGACGATGGACTTTCCGTCGCGCAGATCGAGTCGTTCGTCAATCTGCCGTTCAGCAGGATCGAGCGGACGCTGAAACTGCTGGCGACGGAAACACCGGCGCCGATTCGGAAGGAAGGTTCGCGCTGGTACCGGTCGCCGGTGCCGTATCACTTCGACGAAGAGAAGGCGCGGCAGCTCACCGCGATCCGGCGCGGCGAGCAGCAACGGATGCAGGAGTACATGCGCTCGACCGATTGCCTCATGCAGTTCCTGGCGTCGGAGCTCGACGATCCGTTTGCGGCGCCGTGCGGCAAGTGCGCGAATTGCGCAGGGGCGGTGGTGTCGAGCGCGATCGGCATCGAGGGCGTGATCGCGGCGAGCGAGTTCCTGCAGCGAACGCGCGTGACGATCAACCCACGCAAACTGTGGCCGGTCGACGCGCTGGTCAAGGATGGCTTCAAGGGAAAGATTGCGCCGTTTCAGAACGAGCCGGGCCGCGCGCTGTCGTTGTGGGGCGATGGTGGTTGGGCGGAGCTGGTGCGGAGCGGGAAGTACGATGAGGATCGATTCGACGATGCGCTCGTCGATGGCTGCGTGGCGTTGATGGCCGATTGGAATCCCGAGCCGCAGCCGGAGTGGGTGACCTGCGTGCCGTCGAAGCGGCATCCTTTTCTCGTTCCCGATTTCGCGCAGCAATTCGCCGCACGCCTCGGACTTCCGTACCGCGCGGCGATCGTGAAGATCAAGGACAACCTGCCGCAGAAGCAGATGGAGAACTCGGTGCGGCAGGCGCGCAATCTCGACGGCGTGTTCACGGTCGATCGACCGGCAGTGCTGCCAGGGCCCGTCCTGCTGATCGACGACATGTTCGACTCCGGCTGGACGCTGACGGTGATCGGAGCGCTGCTGCGTCGCGCGCGCTGCCCCGCGGTATTTCCGCTGGTCCTGGCGGACGCTTCCCGTTCATGATGGAGAACGTGACCGAGCTGCAGATATCGCGCGATACGCAGGCCGTTCTCCTCCTTTGCGGACGATTCGCTCCGCGCGAAGAGATTGATCCGCTCGACACGCGCGAGTACACGCGGGTCGAAGAGCTTCTGTTGCAGAACTCGATGCGGCCGGGCGATCTGCTCGATCGAAGAGATTTCGACTGGGCGTTGACTGGCTTCGATGCGAATCGCATCGGCCAACTCCTCGCTCGTGCCATGGGACTCGGCCTGGCAACGGAGCGATGGGCGAACGCCGGACTATGGGTCGTCTCGCGCGCCGACGACGACTACCCCAACCGTCTGCTGCACCACCTCGGCCGCAGCGCGCCGCCGCTGTTGTGGGGCGTCGGCGAGCGCGGTCTGTGCGCCTCGGGCGGCATCGCCATCGTCGGATCGCGCGATGTCGATGATGCAGGCGCGCGTTGGGCGGAAGAGGTCGCGAATGAGTGCGCGCGGGAGGGAATCACGGTCATCTCCGGCGGCGCGCGAGGGACGGATCAGATCGCGACCGCGGCGGCGCTCAACGAAGGGGGCCGCGTCATCGGCGTGTTGCCCGAGGGGCTCGGCAAGCCTTCGGTGGTCGGCCGCTATCGCGATGCGATTCTCGACGGCCGGCTCCTGCTGCTTTCTCCTGTTTATCCCGACGCCGGATTCACGATCGGCAACGCGATGGGACGTAACCGAGTGATCTACGGACTGTCCGAGGCGGCGGTGATCGTGCGATGCGAAGCGAAGAACGGAGGAACGTGGGCGGGAGCGGAAGCGGAGCTGAAGCGCGAGGATGCCATCCCTGTTTTCGCGCGCGCGGAAGGGGGCGATGGGAACCAAGCGCTGATCGTGCTGGGAGCGCGGGAGTTTCCTGCGCCGCCGTGGAGTGATCTTCGTAGCTTGCTGCTTACGATGCGGCGCAAGAGCGCGAATGTTGGTCAGGAGTCGTCCGGCGCGCAGATCAGATTGTTTAACAAGTAGGTGTTGCTTCAGAGGTTGTGAAGAAACAAACTGTCATCCTGAGCCGCCGCAGCCGCGTGACTTCACGCGTCTCCCCCAACCGGCAAACATCGCGCGGCGGAGGACGGTCGAAGGACCCCCTTCTTCGTGCGCGCGGTTTGAAATCGTCGCAATGGTGGTTTTGTAATCGTCGCATTGAACGAGGGGGTCCTTCGAGCGTCCTCCGGCACTTCGTGTCCTGCGGCGCCTCAGGATGACAGGACTCACCTGAACGCTGGAGGTCGCATCCGTTTGACGGAGGAAGGATCGACGGACGCAGGGTTTTTGTAAAACGCGACGCTCATTTCGTCGAAGCATTCGCCGACGGTGACCCCATTTCTTCCAGCACTGAACGAGGGGGTCCTTCGAGCGTCCTCCGGCACTTCGTGTCCTGCGGCGCCTCAGGATGACAGGACTCACTTGAATGCTGGCGGTTGCATCCGCTTAACGCAGGAGGGATCGAGCGACGCGGGGTCTTTGTAAAACGCGGTGCTCAGTTCGTCGAAACATCCGCCGGCGGTCCAGACGTCGAGGTCGAATGGGCCGTGGCCGAGGTTGGGGATGGTGACGAGGCGGCAGTTTGGCAGCGCGGTGCAGTACGCGTCGCTCCATTCGGGCGCTCCGACCGGGTCCATCGACCCGGCGATCACAAGAACTGGCGGACTCGCTTTCTGCGGCGTGTAGAAGTCTTCGGGGACCGCGTACTTCGGCCATTCGGCGCAGGCGTCGAGCTCCTGGCGCAAACGGTAGTCGCCGAGCGCCGTTCCATTCGTCACGGGAGCGACTTCGCCGCCCTTGATTCTTGCAGCGCCCTCGGAACAGGCGATCGAGAGATAGAGACCGTCCGCGAACGGGGAGGCGCCCTTTGGAAGGATCGCAAGAAACGGCGCGAAGTCGCCCGATGCCGCGGCGTGAATGAGAAAGGGAAGCTGCCGTTGTGCCGCGGCCGTATAGAGAAACGACCGTAGCGCTTCGGCGAATGGACCGCGGCGCAGCACCTTTGTGCCCGACGCCGTCTCGATCTTTACCGGCGTTTCATCGAGCGCATGCAGAAGCGACTGCCACTCGTGGCGCAGATTTGGATAACGGGCGCTGCACGTGCGGTCGCGCTGGCACTCATAGAGAATCAGATCGATCACGCGCTGCGCGTTGACGGCGTGATAGAGCGGCGCGCGGTAGTCGAGCGGCGTGAATCCCGTCAGTACTGCGCGGTGCACGCGGGTGGTGAATTGCTTCATGTAGGCCTGCGCGAGACGGGTCCCGTAAGAAATGGCCCACAAGTCGACCTGCGCGTATCCGAGAGCGCTTCGTACGCGATCGATGTCGGAGGCCGCGACCTCGGTCGAATATCGTGAAAGATCTGCGCGACTGCGCAGCGCATCACGGCACGCGATCACATCGGCCGTCGTGTACATATCGTCGAGCGGATGACGATGTTCGATCGCAGGGCAGTGAAGCGCATTGGATCCGCCCGTTCCGCGCTGATCGAAGACGACGATGTCGCGCGTCTCTTTGTACATACCGCCTGGGCCTGCGTAGAAGCCTGCGGCGTTGGTGGCAGCAATACCAGGACCGCCATCGAGATGAAAGAGCGGAACCGCGTTCGCCGTCGGGTGCGTTGCTCCGATGACGACGACATTGAGATCGACGGTCCGTCCGCCTTCCAATTTTGCATCCTCTGGGACAGCGATCGTTCCGCAACGAACGGATGGCGCTTTCAAATCAGGCGGGCAGGGCATCGTGACGAAAACAGACTTCTGCGCTGTCAAAGGGAGCGCGAGCGCAATCAAGAGCGCGAGCCGAAGAAATCGCGGAACGTTCATCGCATCGAGAGTCTACTCTTCAAGGTCGCCGCGGAGGTTCTCCCTTCGATGAGTCGCGACGACGACATCAATCATAGGAAGGAACCTCGAAATTCTTATGACCGCTTCGCCGCCGTCCACACGGGCACCTGCCACAGCGCGTAGCCGCGTGGATCGCGGACGCAGGCGATCATTTCCCGCCAGCGCTGCTCGATTTCGTCGCGCGACGCGCCGGAGTGTTCGGCGAGCGCATCGGTGTAACCGTCGCGCCACGCCTCCCAGATACGCGCGAAAATCTCGCGCTCGACGCGAATCGTATCGACGACGACGTAGTAGACGGCGATATCGCTCATGGCCAGATCGTGAAGAAGGGTGAATGTCTTGCGGCCGACGTGAAGATCGCTGCCGAACCCAACGCTCAGCCTCGGCGGAAACGTCTGCCAGAAACCGTCGGAGCCGAGCGCGGTGGGATGACACCAGAGCATTCCGTAGTCTTCGGCGATGAGGTGAACGCGTCCGCCCGGCCGAAGCACGCGCACGATCTCGCTGAGAGCGCGCGCGGCATCGGGAACGGCCTGCAGGACATGACGGCAGACGACGAAGTCGAAGGAGGCGTCCGCGTAGGGGAGAGCCAGCGCGTCAGCGGTTTCGAAGCGCGTGCGCGATCCGAATTCTGCGCAACGGGCGCGCGCGCGCACGAGATGTGATTCCTCCAGGTCGGCGCCGATGAATGTTGCTGCAGGAAACATCGCGGCGAGCCGGGCAGTGATCTCACCGGTGCCGCAGCCGAGGTCGAGGACGTCGCCGTTGCCGATCGGATGGCGGGCGATGATCGGCTCCTCCTGCGGCCAGATGGCGATCGCTTGCGCGGCGAGGTTTCGCACCATCGACTCGTCGGCCATCTCCTTCGCTTGCGGGCTGCTGGGTTTCATAAATGCACTCGTTTCGTAGTCACGGAGTCGAGGAGTCGCTATTGCAGAAACATGAAGCTGCCGGAAAACGCTCCGTAGTTCTGGCTTTGTACTCCGTGGCTATTCGAGCCGCGATAGGAATTCATCCCGGAGCGGATCTCAATCGAAACTGTTCCTCCACCCAGACCGATCGCGCCGTGGTGCAGCGCTGCTGTGCACACGGAGGAATCGTCGGTGTAGATTCCCGTTCCCCATACCGCTTGCGGCTCGCCATTGCCGGGACACTGGTATGTGAAGCGACGTCCATTCTGGCCGCGATGATTTTCAGCCGTCGTGCTCCATGTAGTCGTCGTCGCTGGGCCGGAGCCAGTCGATCGTTCGCCGGTAAAGACAAAACTTCCTTCCCAGCTCCCATAAGACTTGCTCCGGACGCCATTGCGTACGAGGCCGTAATAAGAATCCTGTCCCGGCCGGATCTCGATTACGACGGTACCGCCGGTGTTCAATACGATCAATCCGGAATAGACGGCGGCTGTACAGACGGACGAGTTGTCGATAAATACGTCGGTTCCCCAAATGCTGTACAAAGGGCCGCCAGGGCTGCAGTGGTAGCGAAACCGCTGGCCGTTCTGGCCTCGATGCGGAGTTGCTTTCGCTGCCCATTCTGCAGAACTGGCTGTTAATGACGGCGCGATCGAGAGAAGCAGGATCGCGTGAAGAGCCAAAATCACAACGCGGGATCTACAAGAAACCATTCTGAAGTCTCCGCCAGCCGCGACTTCATGGTCGCGGCGGGTCGTTATTCAACAAACACGAAACTGCCGGTCCAACGGCCGTAATTGTGGCTTTCGACGCCATTCCGCCGCGATCCTCGATAGGAAGTTCGTCCGGACCGGATCTCGATGGTGACCGTTCCGCCGTCCCATCCAATGACGCCGGCATGGACCGCAGCCGTGCAGATGGAGGAGTCGTCGGTATAGGGACCGGATCCCCAGACGTTGTGGCGCTCCCCATCGGCAGGGCAATCGTAGGTGAATCGCCGGCCGTTCTCTCCGCGATGGCGATCCGCTTTCGTGCTCCAGTCGATCTCGCGTCCTCGGCGCCGATCGGCGCGCGAACGATCGCCGTCATCCCTGCGACGATCATCCTCTGTTGACCGATCACCTTCGTTCGTTGCTCCGCCGGCGAAGACGAAGCTTCCCTGCCAGTTGTCGTAGCGCTGGCTGCGCACGCCGTGGCGATACGAGCCTTCGTACGATTGGCGCCCGCTACGAATCTCGATGACGACCGAGCCGCCGTCGCCGGCATTGATAATCCCTGCATGAACTGCGGCAGTGCAGACGGATGAGTCGTCTGTGTATATGTCCGTGCCCCAGACACTAGCGGGTGATCCGCCCGGACCGCACGAGTAGCGGAATCGCCGTCCGTCCTCGCCTCGATGACTGGCCGCCGTCGCACCCCAGCCGGATTGGGCGAGTAACGATGGTGCAAGGAGCAGGAAGAGTGTGATGAGGATCTGTGAGAGCCGTCTGGACATGATGAAGATCTCCATGAAGTTTGTTTGAGAAAGGAATCGACCAACTCCGCGAATGATAAATCACGAACGGAGGCTGTCCGCACATGGAGAAGCGCAGGCCCTCGAAACGATTCAATGGCGCGCGGCGCGGCGTTTCGGCGTCTCGATGATGTTGCCGGCCCACGCAGGAGCGACGGGCGAAACGATGTCGTGAATCCCGGATCGATCAGTAATGCACGCGATGTTCGTAGACGAACGCTTCACGTCTGCCGTGGCGCACGACCGGCGTAAAGACCGCGTTTCGCAGCGATGCAATGTTGCGCTGTGCGAGCGCTTCGGAGCCGGTGGTATTGCTCAGCGTTCGGACAGTCGTCACGACTCCATCAGGACCGACTTGCGCTTCGAGAACCAATTCGCCATGAGCGCCCGGCTGCGTCACCGCGCCAGGCGTTTTCGTGAAATGCGGATTGAGGTTGTCCTCTTCGGCCTTCTGCGCCTCGGCCGCCTCGGACATTTCCGCAATGCGCGCCCATCCGCTTCCGGCCGCCGTTCGCACCTCGGCCCATTCGCCCCTGCGCGCGAGGATCGATACCGACTCGCCATGCTGGTAGGTGCTGACGACCGGCGCGCCGTCGCTCGGCTTCGCATGAATCTTGAGCGTGTTTCCGCGCACGTACCGAACGGCAACCGGCATGCGCTCGTCGCTCGTTGCGGTGGCGGATTCCGTCGTGCCGCCGTCGCAAGCAGCGAGCAGCGCGATTGCAAGAAACAACAGGAGCCTGGCGCTGCGCTGCATCGTCATCATCCGAACACATCCCTTCGCGTGAATACCACGTACGAAATCACCGTCGCGGCGATCGCCCACGCGCCGAGGAGGCTGATACAGAAGAGCATCGACATTCCATCATAGGGCGGCGGCTCGCCGGTGTAATAGTCGGCCAGAGGAAGCGCGCTGACGAAAAGGTACTTGCCGGCGATCCAATCAGGACTGATGCGCGTGAGGATGGTGCCGCCGATCAGCGACGCCAGCATCGTCCCGATCGCCGCCGCGCTCGATTTGAACAGCACCGAAAGAAGCAGCGCGATGCAGGCCACGGTTAGGAGCGCGAACCATTCCAATCCGTAAGCGATGAGTGTGTCTTTCCAGAGCGGAAGCTGGCGTACGGCATCGATCTGCAGGGCGCCTTTGCCGATCGAGAAACCGGTGAACGTCGGCGCGTTCCATCCTCCGCTCGGAAGAAACGGCGCGGAGACCGAGTACGCCAGAATCGCTCCGGAGATGAGCGTGAGCGTGGCGAACATCCATAACGTCACCAGCTTTGCCGTCAGCACCTTCCAGCGCCGCACCGGCCGCGTCAGCAGCAACTTGTCCGTCCCCTCGGCGTTCTCCGCCGACACGATGTCGCTGCCGAGGACGGCGATGAGGAGGGGGAGAAGGAGAAAGCCGGCGACGTTGGCGAAGGAGCGGACGAAGATCGGCGCGGTCGGCTTGTTCGGCTCGATGTCGTGATCGAGATAGAACTGCAGCCTATTGACCTCGGCGCGCAACGACCGCGCCCACGACTCGTTGACGCGCCCGCGCCGCAGCGTGTTCTGATACGACGCCACCTGCTGCTGGATCTCCGCACGCCAGTTGCGATTGCGCTGCTCGCGCATCCGCCGGTACTGCCCGTATGTGACCAGCCCGATGATGGCGAGCAAAATCGCGAGTACCACCGCGAAGCGCTTGCGGCGCAGGATCTTCAGCGTTTCGTTCTGGACAAGTGGGATGAGCATCCGAGATCTCAGTCTACCGTCTCGCCGCCGGTCGCTTCGAGGAACATCTCTTCCAGCGATTGCGTCCGGCGTTGCGCGTGAAAGACATTGACGCCTTCGTTGACCAGCGCGGCGAGGAGTGGCGGCGTGTCGGCCTCTTCCATCGCGATCCAGATGCGGTCGCCTTCAACGCGAAAGGTGAGGTTGCGCTCGTGTGCGAGCGCGGATGCGCGAGCGATATCGTCGACGCGCAGCTCCATGTCGCGGCGGCTGGAGATCAACTCGCGCACGCTGCCTTCGCGGAGGATGCGTCCTTTGTGAATGATGGCCACGCGATCACAGGTCAGCTCGATCTCGGCGAGCAGATGCGACGAGATGAAGATGCTCATGTTCCGTTCGCTGGCCAGGTGCCGCAGCAGTTCGCGGATCTCGCGGATGCCGGCGGGATCGAGACCGTTCGCCGGCTCGTCGAGGATAAGGAGCTTCGGATCGCCGAGGAGCGCCTGGGCGATGCCGAGGCGTTGTCGCATGCCGAGGGAGTAGGTGCCGACACGTTGATCGAGACGATGATCGAGCGAGACCGCCTCGGCGACGCGCTTGATCTCGCTTGGTGCGGCGCGGAGCATGCGCGCGAAATGCTCGAGGTTCTCGCGTCCGGTCATGAAGCGATAGAGATCGGGATTCTCGACGATGCAGCCGACGCAGCGCATCGAGTCTTCAAAGTGTCGATGAATGTCGTAGCCGCAGATCTGCACGCTGCCCGCGGTGGGGCGAATGAGGCCGACCAGCATGCGGATCGTCGTCGTCTTTCCGGCGCCGTTGGGACCGAGGAAGCCGAAGATCTCGCCCTGTTGCAATGAAAAGGAGACGTTGTCGACGATCGTGCGCGCACCGATCGTCTTGGTGAGATTGGAGGCGGTGAGGGTGGGGGAGATGTCGTTCATCGAATTCGCCGCGCTGTCATCATCGCTGTCATCCTGAGTCGCCGAAGCCGCGCCTCGACGCTGCTCTCACAACCGGCAGTTGTCGCGGCGAAGGACGATCGAAGGACCCCCTGATTCCTGCCGGTTGGGAGGGCGAAAAACGAACCTCGCAAAGAATCAGGGAGTCCTTCGACCGTCCTTCGGCACTTCGTGTCCTTCGGCGGCTCAGGATGGCAGCTCATTCCTGTTATCGTTTCGCGCAATGCGCCGTTTCCTCGTCTGGTACTTGCCGCTGACTGCTGCACTCGGTGCGGCAATTCTATTCGCGGCTGGATTCTACTCATTCCTGCGCGGCGACACGGGAACAGCGGTCTCGCTGCTTCCTTCGACGACGCGTGTTACCGAGGCGGCACCGCGCAAGCAGATCGTTCCGATCATCGTCGGCGATTCGCTCGGGCGCGGGACCGGTGATGAGACAGGGCTCGGCATCGGCGGGCGCTTCGTCGACGAGTTGCGGAAGCGCAACATCGACACGAAGAACATCGTCAACATCGCCGTCAACGGTGCGCGGACGCGCGATCTGATCGCGCAACTGAGCAGTCACAACGTGCAGACGCTGCTCGCGCAGTCAAATGTCGTCATCGTGTCGATCGGCGGAAACGATCTGTGGGGCGACAACAATTTTCGCAAGTCGGCGCCGCCTAACCCCGAGGCGGTGATGAAGGACGTGCTCGACCGCGTCGAGCAAAGCGTTCGCGCGGTGCGGAGCGCGAACGGAACGGCGCGCATCTTCGTCATCGGCCTCTACAACCCATTCTCGACGACGCCGTTCGGGAAGATGCTCACGCCATTCGTGGCGCGATGGAACTCGCTGCTCACAGAGCGTTTCGCCAACGATCCGAACGTCATCATCGTGCAGACGTCGGATATCTTCGCGTATCGTGATCGCCTCTCCTTTGATCGTTTCCATCCGGGTCAGGAAGGGTATTCGCTGATCGCGCGACGGATTGCCGACGCGATCTGAGGAGTGCAGGCGTCTCGCCCGGCGGTGGTTTCGGAAGTAATCTCTTTGTTGGACCGAGTTGAATCGCTAATCCTCGTCCCGAAGAGCGTTAACAATTTCCATCGTCATACGGGGACCGCCTTCGGGGCGGCGGGGGATCAGCGGCACACCATTTCGCACTTGAACCTCGTTGCCAGATGACAGGCCCTTCCTGGCGAGCTCCGACAGTACCTTTCCCGCGCTCGTTCCGCGATTCTCGGCAATCTTTTTCGCTGCTTGCAGGACGTCCTGATCGATATCAAGGATGGTGCTCATCGTGGGGATCATAAATCATCACGCATCACACGGGGATACCCGACCGTGCACCAAAGTTGCAACGCCTTTCGGAGGAATATCACAGCACTGCACTCAGGTTTTTACGCTCAGATTATCTGACTGCATCGCGCTCAAGTCGCGGTAAGTATCAGAAGGAGAATAAGATATGTCCAAGATTATCGGCATCGACCTCGGTACGACCAACTCGGTTGTCGCGGTCATGGAAGGCAACGAGCCCAAAGTCATCGTCAACGCCGAGGGGAGCCGCATCACCCCGTCGGTGGTCGGATTTGCTCGCAATGGTGAGCGCCTCGTCGGTCAGGTCGCCAAGCGCCAGGCCGTCACCAATCCCGAAAACACAATCTTCTCGATCAAGCGCTTCATGGGACGCAAGTTCGATGAAGTGAACGAAGAGATGAAGATGGTCCCGTACTCGGTGACCCGCGCATCGAACGGCGACGCCCGCGTCGAAGTCGACGGCAAGCTGTATTCGCCGCCCGAGATCTCCGCGATGATTCTGCAGAAACTCAAGCAGGCTGCTGAAGACTACCTCGGCGAGAAAGTCGACCGCGCGGTGATCACCGTCCCAGCGTACTTCAACGACTCGCAGCGTCAGGCGACGAAAGACGCAGGCGAGATCGCTGGCCTCAAGGTCGAACGACTCGTCAACGAGCCGACCGCGGCTGCGCTCGCGTACGGTCTCGACAAGAAGAAGAACGAAACGATCGCCGTGTATGACTTCGGCGGCGGCACGTTCGATATCTCGATTCTCGAGGTCGGCGACGGCGTCGTCGAAGTGAAGTCGACCAACGGCGACACGCACCTCGGCGGCGACAACATCGATCATCGCCTGATCGATTGGATCATCGAAGAGTTCCGCAAGGATCAGGGCATCGATCTGTCGAAAGACAAGATGGCTCTGCAGCGTCTGAAGGAAGCGGCGGAGAAGGCGAAGATCGAGCTTTCGTCGACCATGTCGACCGATCTCAATCTCCCGTTCATCACAGCCGACCAGTCGGGTCCGAAGCATCTGAACATGGCACTGACGCGCGCGAAGTTCGAGCAGCTCATCGGCGACATCGTGCAGAAGACGATGGGACCGCTGAAGCAGGCGCTCAGCGACGCCGGCGTCGATCCGAAGAAGATCGACGAGGTCGTTCTCGTCGGCGGTTCGACGCGTATCCCGATGGTTCAGAAGATCGTCACGGACTTTTTCGGGAAAGAGCCGCACAAAGGTGTGAATCCGGATGAAGTCGTCGCAGTCGGCGCCGCGGTTCAGGGCGGTGTTCTTGCCGGCGATGCAGGTCTGAAAGATGTCGTTCTTCTCGACGTCACGCCGCTTTCGCTCGGGATCGAGACGCTCGGTGGCGTGATGACGAAGCTCATCGAGCGCAACACGACGATTCCCACGCGCAAGACGGAGACCTTCTCGACAGCGGCGGACAATCAGACGTCGGTCGAGATCAAAGTCATCCAGGGCGAGCGCGAGATGGCGCGCGACAACAAGCTTCTCGGCGTGTTCCATCTCATCGGACTGCCGCCCGCTCCGCGCGGGATGCCGCAGATCGAAGTCACCTTCGACATCGACGCGAACGGCATCATGACCGTGTCGGCGAAAGACACCGGCACCGGCAAGGAGCAGAAGATCACGATCACAAGCACCTCCGGTCTGTCGAAGGACGAAGTCGAGAAGCTCGTTCGCGACGCCGAGGCTCACGCGGCGGAAGACAAGACTCGGCGGGAGGAGATCGAGGCGAAGAATCAGCTCGACTCGCTCGTCTATCAGGTCGAGAAGATGCTCAACGAGAACCGCGACAAGATCTCGGGCTCGGATGTGAGCAACCTCGAGAGTGCCATTGCCGATGCACGCAAGGCGATGGAGCAGGGTGGCGCGGACAACATCAAGAAGGCCACCGAAGCACTGACAGCCGCATCGCACAAACTCGCGGAAGTGATGTACCAGAACGCGAGTGCGAATGCAGCGGGCGGTGCGGGCGGCGGCGCTGGCACGACCGGCGGCGGTTCAACAGCCGGACCGGCAGACGGTAACGGCAAGGCCGACGACGTGATCGACGCCGAAGTGGTGGACGAGAACAAGTAAGCAGCACATCCTGAAGCAGAGGTTGCCCGCAAGGGCGATGTGATTGCGCTAACCAAACTTCAAGGTGCCGAAGGCGGATGAGGGGGCTTGGAGACAAATCCAGACCGAGCCTCATGCACATCGCAGAGTTTCACGAATAGGATCGCACAACCATGACACGCCGCAGAGCAGATGGATACGTGATGATCTCGGTGATCGCCGAGCGGTACAACATCCATCCGCAGACGCTGCGGCTCTACGAGCGTGAAGGGCTGATTAAGCCGGCCCGGACGTCGGGCAACACTCGGCTGTATGGTGAAGGCGAAATTCGCAAGCTGGAGATGATCCTTGCGTTGACGCGCGATCTCGGCGTAAACCTCGCCGGCATCGAAGTGATCCTCAACATGCAGCGCGCACTCGAGGACGCGCGCGAAGCTCTTGATCGCGCGGACGATCACTTCGACGACATGATGCGTGTGATTCGCCAGGCAGTTCTCGACAAGCGCCACGGAATCGAGCGCGAGAACGCGTTGGTGAAAGCCGTTCCGCGGGGATTGACGAGAATCAAGTAATGCTTTGGCTTGCCGCCACGCTCTTCGCCGCTGCAACGGCGCTGCATCGCCCGCAGCCGGAAGTTCTCTTCGCGATTCGCGACGACTCGCAGGACAGGGAGGGTTCGCCGGACAACCTGGCCATCGAACCGATCGCAATGATCACGAAACGGCCCGGATCCTGCCCCGGATGCTGGAAGCTGACGTTTGCACAACCGCCCGAGGACCACGACGATGAATTCGAGGCGCGTTATTTCCAACGCGGACGCACCTATCGCATGCTCGCCGGCGGTGCCGAGATCGGGACCGTGAAAGTGGTCAAGACCACAGATCTCGGCTGCGTGTCGCTGGCGGCGAGTGTCGATGTCATGCCGGCGCGCTCGAAACGAGATTGGAATCGTCTGCGCTTGCTTGCTGTCGGTTCGCTGCATGTTCCCCCGGCGAAAGAGGTTCGCCGTGAGCCGGATGAGGCGGAGGACAGCGCACTTTGGAAAGTCGCCGAGCAAACGCTTCGCGCGAAAGGCGTTCCGGCCTCCCTCTTCGCGAAGATGGAGGGGGGAGCCATGCTCGCCACGGATCTCGATCATGACGGGCGGCGAGACCTCATCGGGTCATTTCAGATATACGACGCAGCAACCCAGAGAACGCACAGCCTCTTTCTGATTGCGATGGGGAAGGAGGGCGGCGGCGTTCGGGCGGAGCACGTCTGGTATTTTACCTACGTCGGTGACAAGGGAGAGAGCAAGCATCTCGTCGACACGATTGATCTCGATGAAGACGGCACCGACGAGATCGTCGTCAGTTGGGGGTTCTACGAGTCGAACGAATACGAGATCCTGAAGCGCGCCGGCAACAAGTGGAAAAGCGTCTACCGCGGCGGCGGATCGGGCTGTTAGCTCTTCATTTCTTGCGCACAACCGTGTGGACGCCCGGGTTACACTGACGCATCGCTCAGACTGCTGTCACCTTCCTGTCGTTTTCCAGCCACGCGGCCGGCGCGCTCGCTCTGGCTACGCTATTCACCGCCGCTGCGATTCTCTTCCTTGGCGTAGCGGTTCTGGCGCGGACACGTGCAACTCTGGTCGTCCGGCTATTCTTCGTTCTCACCCTGGCCGCGGGCGGATGGCTCGGTTTTTATGGGCTGATGTACAGCGCCGGCGATTCCGCCGCGGCGCTGGCCTTCGCACGTCTGGGGGGCGCATGCTCCAGCATCCTTCCAGCGGCGACATTTCATTTCGCAGCGTCATATGCAAGGCGCCGTCGGAACCTTCGCAATGTCATTCTCTTCTGCTGGATGTTCTGTGGCGGCGTGGCGCTGCTGCAACTGGCTACGCCGTACTTTATCGCCGGCGTGCGGCAATTTGCGTGGGGCTTTTTCCCGATCGGGGCGGCGTACAACCTCTCGTGGATTCTGATCTTCACGGGGATGTTCGTCTTCGCGGTCCGCATGCTCTGGGTTTCGATGCAATCGAGCGAAGGAGTCGAGCGCGAGCGCATCAGAGCATTGGTCATTGCATTCAGCGTGGCCATGCTCGCCGGGATCGATTTCCTTCCCACGATCGGCATTTCGGTCGCTCCTTTCGGCTTCGTTCCCATCCTCGCCTTCGTGGCCATTGCCGCGCACGCCGTCTGGCGCTACCGGCTCGTCGACATCACGCCCGAGTACGCAGCAGGACAAATCCTGGCGACCTTGAAAGGAGCGGTGATCGTCGTCGACCTCGAAGGAAAGATCCGCGTTGCCAATCACGCGGCCTCCGCGATGCTCGGCTACCGCGATCCGGCGCTGCTGGGTAAGCACCTTCGCGACGTTGTTTCTCCTGACGAGAATCTCACCACCGGTCAGTTGCTGCACAGTCTCGGTGTGCTGGAGCAGAACATGGTCTGGACGACGGCGTCCGGTTCGCGAATCGACGTCCAGGCCACGTCGTCATTCGTGCGCGACGCCAGCGGCGATCCCGTCGGTGTCGTCTACGCGGCGTCCGACGTCACCGAGCGCCGCCGCGCCGAACAGGCACTGCGCGAGAGCGAGCACCGCTACCGCACGCTGTTCGAAGGCAACCCATTGCCGATGTGGGTTTACGACTACGAGACCCTCGCGTTCATCGCCGTGAATGAAGCGGCCGTGCAGCACTACGGCTATTCCAAAGATCATTTTCTGCGGATGACGATCGAAGACATCCGGCCGCCCGAAGACGTGGCGCAGCTCCGCGTCACGCTGGCGGAGCGCCGCGACCGGAACGACGCGCGCGTCTTCCGTCATCGCAAACAGAATGGCGAGATCTTCGACGCCGAGATCACATCCTTTCAATTCTTGTCGGGCGGCAGGCGTTCGCGCCTCGTGATCTCGGTCGACGTCACCGAGCGGCGGAGTGCCGAGCAGCGCCTGCGCGAGAGCGAAGAGCGTTATCGCCTTTTATTCGAGCGCAATCTTGCCGGCGTGTATCGGAGCGCGCTCGACGGTCCGATCCTCGATTGCAACGACGCCCTTGCGCGGACGTTCGGCTATCGCGACCGCGAGGAACTGCTGGGCCGGTCGGCGCTGACGCTTTACAACGCGCCGGAAGACCGGCAGCGGCTCATCGCGCAATTGCGCGAGCATGGATCGCTATCAAACGTCGAAGTCCGCATGCGGCGCCGCGACGGATCGCCGGTCTGGGTGAGCGAGAACATGACGCTGCTCGACGGCGGCATTCTCGAGGGAACGATTCTCGACATCACCGATCGTAAAACCGCGCAGGAGCAGATGGAGTATCAGGCCTATCACGACGCGCTGACCGGGCTTCCGAACCGCTTGCTTTTCCGCGACCGGATCGAGATCGCTCTCGCTCATGCCCGGCGTCATCGTACGACCGCCGCCGTGATGTTTCTTGATCTCGATCAATTCAAGCTCGTCAACGACTCCCTTGGGCACACCGTCGGCGATGCTCTGCTGCAGGAAGTGGCCAGGCGGCTCGTTCTCTCCATCCGCGCCGACGACACGGTCGCGCGCATGGGCGGCGACGAGTTCACGATCCTTCTGACCGATATCAAGGAGACGGGCAGCTCGGCCATCGTCGCGCAGAAGCTTCTCGAATCCATCTCGCGGCCGATGGTGATCGAAGGACACGAGCTGTATGTGACGACCAGCATCGGCGTGGCGCTGTTCCCCGAGGATGGAAGCGATGCCGAGACGCTCCTCCGTCGCGCCGACAGCGCGATGTATCGCGCGAAGGAGGCGGGGAGAAACAACTACCAGTTCGCACCGGCGACGGCGATCGAATCGACGTCCGAGCGGCTGTTGATCGAGCGGAGTCTTCATCACGCCTTCGAACGGGAAGAGTTCGTCGTTCATTACCAGCCGATGACGAATCTGCTCACGGGCAGCATCGTCGGCGCGGAGGCACTCATCCGCTGGAATCACCCCGAACGGGGACTGATGGCGCCGGATGACTTCATCCCCATCGCCGAGGATTGCGGACTCATTCTGCCGATCGGCGAGTGGGTTCTCAGAACCGCAGTGCGCCAGATGAAGGAGTGGCATCCGGAGCACGGTCCGCTGCGCGTGGCGGTCAATTTGTCGGCGCGGCAGTTCCAGCAGCGCGACCTCACGGCGATGATCGAGCGCATTCTCACGGACAACCGGTATCCACCCGAGCTGCTCGACATCGAGATCACGGAATCGACGGCGATGCAAAACGCCGACGTTTCGCTCGATGTGATGAACCGGCTGCGCGCGATGGGCGTGCGGATCTCGATCGATGACTTCGGCACGGGCTACTCGTCGCTCAGCTACCTGAAGCGCTTTCCGATCGACACGGTGAAGATCGATCAGAATTTCGTCCGCGATTTGTCGGACGTCTCGAACGACGGTGCGATCATCACGGCCGTGATCTCGATGGCCCGCGCGCTCAACCTGCGCGTCGTGGCGGAGGGCGTGGAGACGGAAGCGCAGCTCGCGTTTCTTCGTCGCGAGAACTGCGAGGTCGTGCAGGGATTTCTTCACAGCCGGCCGGTGCCTGCCGCTGAGTTCGAAAGCTCACTGCGCGCGCGCAACGGCCGTTGAAAATCTCAGTGGTTAGGAGGTTTCCGCTAGAATCCGCGAGCCATGAAAATGCTCGCCCTTCTTCTTTTTGCTACAGGATCACTGAACGCTGCCACTCCGGCCACTCCGCAGGTTGCTCCCGACATCGATCAACGCCTCGCGCGCTTCCAGAAAGTGGAGATGCCGTTCTCCTTCGACGGAATGAGCGCGCGCGACAAACGTGTCGTCGAAGAGATGATCGCGGCCTGCCGCGACCTCGAGGACATCTTCTGGCGACAGAACAATCCGGAAGACATCGCCCTCTACAACAGTCTTGCGCACGCAACCGATCCGAAGTTGCAGAGCGCGCGCCGTTACCTCTGGCTCAACGGAAGCCGGTTCGATCTGCTCAATCACCACGAGCCATTCCTCGGCAGCGAACTGATGCCGCCCGGGCGCAGTCTCCTCCCGAAAGGCGTCTCGCGCGATGAAATCGAAGTGTATGTTGCCGCGCATCCGGAACAGAAGAAAGCAATCTACGACGAGCGCACGGTCGTCGAGGCAACAGGCCGTAGTCCTCTCGAACTGAAGACGACGCCGTATCACGTCAAGTACCGCCGCTGGCTGCAAACGGCGGCCGGACATCTTCGCAACGCCGCAGCGGCGAGCGACGACAAAGCATTCGCGAGCTACCTACGCCTGCGCGCGAAAGCGCTCCTCACGGACGACTACTACGCCAGCGATCTGGCCTGGGTCCGCCTCAAGGATCCGAAACTCGATCTGATTTTCGCTCCCTACGAAACCTACCTCGACGATCTCCTCGGCGTGAAGACTTCCTACGGCGCGTCGGTGCTCGTCCGCAACGAAGCGGAGTCGAAGAAGCTGGCGGTGTTTCAAAAGTACGTTCCCGACATTCAGGATGCGTTGCCGCTCGCGGCAGAAGACCGGCCCTCGAAGAAAGGATTGGCGTCGCCGATGGAAGTGATGGACGCGCCGTTCCGCGCCGGCGATCTGCGCCACGGATATCAGGCTGCGGCAGACAATCTGCCAAACGATCCGCGCATTCACGAGAAGGTCGGATCGAAGATGATCTTCTTCAAGAATTTCACCGACGCCCGCGTCAACTACGTGATCCTGCCGCTGGCGAAGCTGATCATGCGCAGCGATCAGGCCGCGCAGGCATCGGGCGAAGGTTACCTGGCTGCCGTGATGATGCACGAGATCTCGCACGGACTGGGGCCGGCCTTCGCCCGCAAGAATGGTCAACAAGTTGACATTCGTGCCGCGATCGGTCCGGTCTATTCGGGACTGGAGGAGGCGAAAGCCGACGTCACTGGCATGTTTGGACTCAAATGGCTCGTCGATCAGGGCGCGCTGCCGAAGGAACGGCTCGAGGAGTACTACGCGTCGTATGTCGCCGGAATCTTTCGCACCGTTCGCTTCGGGACTGCCGAGGCGCATGGAAGGGCGGAGATGATGGAGTTCAATTACCTGGCGGAGAAGGGCGCAATCGTCCGCGAATCGTCCGGACGCTATCGAATCGACTACGCGAAGATGCCCGATGCGCTGGCGACGCTGGCGAAAGAACTGCTCGACATCGAGGCGACCGGCGATCACGCCCGCGCGGAGAGCTGGTTCAATCGCTACGACAAGATGCCGGCCGAGCTCCGCGCTGCTCTGGATGCCGCGGTGAACGTTCCGGTCGACATCGATCCGCTGATCCCGTTCCGCGAAGGCGTGAAGTGAAACGTTGAGTTTGACAACGTCGTGCGGCTCCAGTCAGAGTTGCAAGGGTTAGCACACGATGACGGTGGAGCAGAAACGAGTGTTGGTCGTCGATGACGACCCGGAAGTCAGAGCCCTGCTCGTCTGGGTTCTGCGACGGCACGCGCTCCAGGTCGATCAGGCTTCCGACGGACGCGAGGCGTTAGCGCTCATCAACCAGCATCAGTACGCCGTCATCGTTCTCGACCTGATCATGCCGGTGCTGGACGGATTCGCAGTTCTGAACGCGCTCGCCGGCATCAGCACCGGAGTAGCGCCCGTGGTTCTCGTCGTCACCGGGGCGGATCGCGGCGACATCGGGAACCTCGATCCGCAGCGCGTTCATGGCATCGTGAAGAAGCCGTTCGATCCGGAGGAGCTGGCGTCGATCGTGGTGGCCTGCACGGAGATTCGCAGCCGTAACGCATTCGGGACGATGGCCATCGCCACAGTGCTGGCGGGGAGTCCGCTGCTCGCGCTTCTCAACCGCTTCTCGGCGTAGCTACATCAGGCGCTGCCGCAGCAGATCCGCGAGTAGAAAGATCATCGATCCACTACTGCAAAGAACCGGACCAAGACTCGTTCCTTCATCAGGGAACGCGCATTTCTTTACGGCTGCGAGTAGCGTCTCCACTTCGAACGGCTTGGCGATGATCTCGCAAATACCGTACGACCTCGCGCGCTGGAGATCGTCGTGGGTCAGAGTGGCCGTCACGACGAGGACGTTCGCAAGCATGAGCGGTTGGTTCTGTTTCAGAAACTCCAGCGCCGCGAAGCCATCGGTGTGAGGCATGCGGAGATCGATCAGGATTGCCGCATACTGCCGGTTGCACAAGCGATCAATCGCTTCCTGACCGTCGGAGGCGATGTCGACGGTGAAGTCACGACGGAGAAGCGCGGCAAGCAGAGTGCAAGTGGGCTCGTTATCGTCCGCCACGAGGACGTAGGGTTTCTCGACTCTGGACATTTTTTCCGGGAGCTCTCGTGTCGCGATTTGGATTTGCGGCATCTTACACTGTCGGATGAGGGCGAGGTACGTTTGGCAAGACGAAGCGGACGCGGTCACGGGACGGAAGATTGGGAGGACGCGGCCGGAGGGCGGCGCGGCGGCAAACGGCGAAAGCCGCAGGTGGCGGACGATCCTTCCGACAGCGGCGCCTGGGGCGAGTTCGCGAATGTCGATCCTCGGAGCGCGGCGATGGTCATCTCGGTCGGCAGCGGGCGATGCCGTCTTTTTCACGACGGGCGCGAATTCGAGTGCGTCGTGCCGGCGGAACTTGCGGTCCGGCAGAAGAGCGCTCTGGCCGTCGGCGATCGCGTAGTAACGGCCGCAGCGGGCGATGGAACCTGCAGGCTCGCGGCAGTCCTTCCGCGGCGCACGAGACTCTCGCGTCCCGATCCGCTTAATCCGCATCTGCAGCGCCTCATCGCCGCGAACATCGACATCGTGATCCATGTCGTGTCCGTAAAGGCACCGCCGCTGCGTCCGCGGCTCATCGACCGCTTTCTCATCGCCATTCAGCGCGGGGGAGCGGATGCGGCAATCTGCGTGAACAAGATCGATCTGCTGGCGGCCCAGGAGCGAGAGAACGAGCTTGTCTCGCTCGACCCGTACCGCGCCCTCGGCGTTCCCGTCATTCCCTGCTCGATCAAGAGCGGGGAAGGGATCGTCGAGTTGCGTGCACTCGTCGAAGGAAGGACGTGTGCTCTCGTCGGCCACAGCGGTGTCGGCAAGTCGTCGATCCTCAACGCGCTCGATGAGCGCCTCGACCTCGCGACGGGGGAGTTGCACAAGCGCGGAACGGGGCGACACACGACGACTGCGTCGACGCTCCACGATCTGGGTGACGACACGTTTCTCATCGACACGCCCGGGATCCGCGAGTTCGGTCTCTGGAAGCTGACTCTCGAGACTCTGCGCGATTACTTCCCCGAATTCGCCGAGCCGGGCGAGTACTGCCGGTTCAACGATTGCTCGCATCTTCCCGAACCTGGTTGTAACGTGAAGGAGAAGTCGGAGACGGGAGAGTTGAGTCGCGCTCGCTACGACGCCTACGTCCGTCTGGCGGAAGATTTGTCAGCGCAAAAAGGTTGACGCGCTGCATGCACCGCAAGCTCATCCTCCTCGCCATGCTCGCCGCAGCCGCAGTCGCGTGTACGACGCCACCACCGCCTTACGGTGCGCCTCCGGCGCCCGCCGCGCCAACACCCCCGATGCCGGTCGCGGCGCCCGCACCAGCACCCGCAACTCCGGCCGCGGCGCTCGCTGATCATGAGGGCGACTCACCCGAGACGGCGGTCACGGTTCCTGCGAACGCTCCCAACGAAGGGATCGACTTTCAGAACAACTGGATTTACGACCGTTATGGACGATTCCGCAGACTGCGCGGAGGCATCGCACACGCGGGTGAAGGCTCGGCGATGCGGCGGTATGAAGTCGTCACATTCGAAGTGCCCGATCACACGGAGCACACCGTCTACTTCGACATCACAGAGAACGAGAAGACCTGGACGAACACGCCGGCGCCGGCGAAGCCGCAGCCGCACTGAAGAGATCAGAGGATCAGTGACAAGAGATCAGGAGAATCAGAGAAAGGGATCAGAGAAAGGTCCCCTGATCTTTGGTTTTCCTGATCACTGATCACAGGTTTTCCTGATCACAGGTTTTCCTGATCACTGATTTACGACACAAAAAAGGCCCCGCTCGCGCGGGGCCTTCGTCGTTGCGATAGGAGAGAGACTAGCGGGTCTTGACGCAGCCGCCGTTGGCGTTCGACCACTCGTACTGGTAACCGAATCCGCCGGTGCCGATGAACGGCGCCGGGGTCCATGCGCACTTGTCGTCGGCTTCATTGCCGCGGCGATCGAACCACGCATTGCCCAGCGCGTCGGTGACGGCTTCGCGGGTCTCGTGGCAGACGAAGTGCTCCTGATCGAGTGAGGTGTTGCCGAAGGCCTGGCAGCCAGAGCAACCGGCCCACGGCTCGATCGAATACTTCACGTTCTTGCCCGCTCCGTCGACGTAGTGGCTGTGATACGCGCAATACGCGAGGTTCGGTCCGCCGCACGAAGTGCTGCTGCCGCTCGAAGAGTACGAGCCGGACGGGATGAAGACTTCGTAGATGGCGTTGTAGTCGGTCGTGCCCTGGGCGGCGATGACCTTCTTGACTTCCGCCTGGACCACCGCATCGGTGCAGTTGGCGGGAGGCGTGGTCGTGTCGAAGTAGTCGATCGGTCCGCCCGCGAGGTTGCTCAGGGCGATGGCGCCCGTGGTGCCCGTCGCGTCGTCGATTCCGGTGTACTGGGTGATCGTGTTGTACTCGCCTGTCGTGCCGAACTGGTTGCGGAAGTTCTGCATGTTGGTCGTGTAGCCGCTGGGGAACGAGCCCCAGAAGATCAGGACCACATGAGCGTTGCGAATGACTTTTCCGCCGTTGTGGTAGATGAGGTTGCCGTTGCTGGCCGCCTGACCCGCCTCATTCTTGACCTGGCCAAGACCGTTACCCTTGCTGACTTCGTTGTCGCTGTTGCCCTGCGCGAACGCGGAGGTAGCAAGAGCTGCTGCAAAAACAAAGACTAGAGCCTTTTTCATGTACTGGGTCCCTCTCCTTGAATGGTTGGTTGTGGATCGAACAGAGCTATGGATTCAGAAGTATTGGCTGTGGTTGAAGAGCAATGTGACTGCCACACTTTTGTGACAAGCGTAAATTACTGAATGTAAACATGATATCTGGATCAGTGGGAGTCAGGCGGCTCACACGGTGACCCTTTTGTTCCAAATTGTGGTGGTCAACTTCTGTGCGGTGGGTCATGAATTAGACCCTTTGGGCGCCACGTTTTCCTAACTCGTTGCTTGCAACCGAAGACGCAACAGGCGTGGTCTAATCCCGACCGTGGGGAAAGAGTCCATTCGCATCGTGATGGTACCCCGTTGGGTAACCAGCAGTCTGCTGGGCATTCTGTCGGTCGGGATGGCAGGACTGATTCTGGCGCTCTCAGGACGTGCATACCTCGGCGCCCGATTGACGGTGCCCGAGGTGGTGTCGCTGATTCATCGATACGACAGGGGAGGGATGTCGAATGATGCGCTCCTGGCAACCGCGGCACCGGCGATTGCGGACATCCTTTTCTTTCTGCCGTGGGGTGTGCTGGCCTTCTTTGCGTTCGATGGAGGTGAGGGCCATCGCCTGCGCACGTACCTGCTGACGCTGGCAGTGGGCGTGACATTTGCGTTGGGGCTGGTTGCGTGGCAGAGCACATTACCGACGCGTGTGACCGGGTGGGACGATGCGGGCTGGAACGCGGCAGGATGTCTCGGCGGCGCTATCGCCGGTCATCTGCGCAAACGCTTACGAATCCGTTTCGATTAGAGGTGCGGAAGTGATTCTCGTGGTCGAGGATGATCCGCAGGTGGCGCGTCTCGTCGCGCTGGTCCTGCAGCGTAATGGGCGCGACTGTCAGATCGTCGCTGACGGTGCGGTCGCGTTCTCACGCGCGCAGGAGCTTCGCCCGCAAATGATTCTTGCCGATCTCACCATCAAGGGGATGAACGGAGCCGCACTCTGCACGGCATTGAAAGGACAGGAAGAGACAAGGTCGATTCCGTACATCGTCGTCTCGGGCGATCGTGACATCGCCGAGAAAGCGCGGCAGTGCGGCGCCGATGACTATCTCGTGAAGCCATTCGAGTTCCCGGACCTGATCCGTCTCGTTGAAAAGTATGCAAGAACTGAAAGCTGAAAAGCCTCCCGAGTCTCCCGCCGGATCCGATCCCGCAAGCCGTCTGATGCAGCGGCTTCGCGAAGAAGGCTTCACGACCGATCTGACCGACGAGGAGTGGCAGCACTACGGCGAGATCATCTACCGCCGCGCCGAGAAGATCTCTTTCGCCAGCGGCGAGACGATCTTCATCTTCACGCGCGTCCGCGATCTCAACGAGCGCATTCTTCATCAGACGTCCGAGAGCGTCGTCAACGCCTACAAGGCGCGAAGCGCGGCGGGGAAAGCACTCACCGTTCTGCAGTCAACGACGGTTTACCATTGCCTCGTCGCTGAGGGCGATCAACCACACAATGATCTTCTGACGGGCTACGTCACGCGCGCGGGCGGCGCTACGTTCATCCCTGTCATCATCGTTCCGGAAATCAACCAGGTCATCTATCCCGATCTCGAAGAAAAAGTCGCCAGCGTTCGCCCGCGCATCGAGTATCTCCAGTACCTCCTCGGCGAGCGGCGCGAAACGGTGGACATGCACCGGCCGACCGTCCACGCGATGTGGATCTCGCTGGTGGTGATCGTTGTGTTGCTACTGGCGATCGTGGTGTCGTGGATTCATTAGAATCTGCTTCGCGTTGATTCGCGTCGCGCGTTGATTGCGCTGCGCGCGTTGCCGGTTGATTGCGCTGCGCGCGTTATCGACTTGTCGGTTTTGCGATTGCGGGTTGATCTGGCTCGAATGATCTGAGCCTGACCGACAACTGAAACGCGGCGGAGCCGCAACTAACCGACAACGCGCGCAGCGCAATTGACGCGCGTCAGCGCAACTAACCGACAACGCGCGAAGCGCAATCAACGCGCGCAGCGCATAATTCACCCATGTCCGCCGCACGTCCACCAACGCCGCCATCCGAAGATCCGAACCTCGACCTTGGGTTTGGCAGTGTCGTCACGCGCGAGAGCCGGAAGCGATTTCTCAATCGCGACGGCACCTTCAACGTCCGCCGCGAGGGCCTCAGCTCATGGGAGGCGCTCTCGGCGTATCACTACTTCCTCACGATCAGTTGGCCGCGATTCCTGGCCTACGTTGCCGCCTCGTATGTCGTCCTCAACGCACTCTTCGCGCTCGCCTTCATCGCCTGTGGACGCGCTGCGCTGACCGGATTCTCGAACCAGTCGATGGGGGAGCGATTCATCCGCTCGTTCTTCTTCTCGGTTCACACGCTGGCCACGATCGGCTACGGCAACATCGTTCCGGTGACGTTTGCGGCGAATGCGCTTGTGGCGTTCGAGTCGCTCGTCGGACTGCTCGGGTTCGCGATCATCGCCGGCATCATGTTTTCGCGGTTCGCGCGGCCGCGCGCGGAGATTGCCTTCAGCCGTTACGCCGTCATCGCACCGTATCGCGACGGCAAAGCGCTCATGTTCCGTATCGTCAACAAAAAGCGGAACGAGATCGTGGAGATGTCCGCGAAAGTTCTGCTGGCGCAACGGAAACGCGACGGCGTCAGTGCCACCGACCGCGAGTTCATTCCCCTGAAGCTGGAGCGCGATCGCGTCGTCTTCTTTCCGCTCTCATGGACGATCGTTCATCCAATCGACGACTCGAGCCCGATGCGCGGATGCTCAGCGGAGGAGTTGCGGGATCGCGATGCGGAGCTTCTGATCCTTCTCAACGGCTTCGACGAGACCTTCTCCCAGACCGTTCATACCCGCTCGTCGTACAAGGTCGACGAGGTCGTATGGGGAGCCCGGTTCACGAGCATGTTCAACCCGCTCGACGAGGACGGCACGATCTCGGTCGACATCCGCAAGCTACACGACATCGAACGAACGGCGTGAGCTGGGACACACTCCTGCCGCTAATGCGGCGTACCATGTAAACGTTCCCCGGTGACAGGAGTCCAAAACGCCATGAAACAATGGATTGCACTCGCGGTTGTCGCGCCGACGCTCCTCCTCGGCGCTGAGAAGGAAACGTGCCCCTTCGGTCCGTTTGATCTCCGCTCGCCGCGCGAGCAGCAGGTCAGCCTTTACCATCAGCTGTCGGTGACGGCCGAAGCGGTTGCTCCGAGCGGCCGGCACCGCGCGGTCGGACCACCGGCCGGCGTGATCTCCTATCCCGCGTCGATCAACTATATCGACGACGAGATCTTCGGCAAAATGCGGACCGACGGCATTCGTTCGTCCGACCTCTCGTCCGACGACGAGTTTCTCCGCCGCGTGACCATCGACCTCACCGGCCAGATTCCCGATTCGGCCACCGTGACGGCCTTCCTCGCCGACAAGTCTGCGGACAAGCGCGCGAAGACGATCGACGTACTCCTCGCTTCCGATGCATTCGTCGACCGCTGGACGATGTGGTTCGGCGATCTCGTGAACAACGTTCAGGTTTCCGCGAACAGCCGCGAGTTTGCCCAGGGCCGCAACGCCTACTACAACTACATCCACGATTCGATCAAAGCGAACAAGCCGTACGACCAGATGGTTCGCGAGCTCCTTGGCGCGAACGGCGACAGCTTCGCTTCCGGTCCGCCCAACTTCTGGGTGCGCCAGATTCAGCCCAACGGTCCGATTCAAGACACGTACGACAATCTCGCAGCGGAGTCGGGCCGGATGTTTCTCGGCATGCCGCTGCAATGCATCTCCTGTCACAACGGCCTCGGCCACCTCGATCAGGTCAACGTCTATCTGAAGGGTCATTCCCGCTACGACTTCTGGGGCAGCGCCTCGTTCTTCTCCCGCGGTCGCGCCACGCGAGTGAGTCAGGATCCGAACAATAAGAATCTCGTCAGTTGGAGTCTTGTCGACGCGGCCACAGGCTCGTATCAGCTCAACACTACCTCCGGCAACAAATCCGCGCGCGCTCCGATCGGAACGCAGAACACGGTTTCACCCGCGTTCGTCATGACCGGCGAGGCGCCGCGCGCCGGCGAGCCGTGGCGCGAAGCGTTCGGACGCATGCTGACCGCGAATCCGCAGTTTGCTCTCGCCGCCGTGAACTATCTCTGGAAGGAGATGTTCGGCCTCGGCATCGTCGAGCCGGCCGACAACATGGATCCGACTCGGTACGATCCGAACAACCTTCCGTCGGGTCAGAGCGTGCAGCCAAACCATCCCGCGCTTCTCACACGTCTCGGCAACGACTTCACCACGGGCCGCTACGACCTTCGCGCGATCCTGCGGACGATGGCGATGTCGAATACCTATCAGCTTTCGACAAAGTACACGGCTGCGACGTGGAATGAGTCATGGACGCCGTACTACGCGCGCCACATTCCGCGCAGGCTCATGGCCGAGTCACTGATGGATGCAATCGCGAAGGCGACCAATGTCCCGGTCACCTACACGATCACGAGCGGTGGCACCACGACCTCCGCGATGAAACTGCCCGACACGCTCGAAGTACGCAACAACGTGTATGGACGATTCATGGACGAGTTTGGACGCGGGAACCGCGATGACGAAGGACGCTCGAATGACACCTCCATCGCGCAGTCGCTCTCGCTGATGAATGACGGCACCGTCGTCGTGAATCGAACACACAGGGCCACGGCCAACTCCACGGTGGCGAAGACGCTGGCGTCGACCACCGATCCGAACACGATCACCGATCAGCTTTACCTCACCACGTTGTCGCGCTATCCCACGGCTACCGAGAAGGCGCAGGCCGTCGCGTATCTCAAGAGCGGGACCTTGGCGAACAAGACTGAAGATCTGCAGTGGGTGCTTCTCAACTCACTCGACTTTCTGTTTGATTGATTGAAGGACTGACGAACATGGCAAGACCGAGACTTCCGAAGAGCACCATCGAGTGCCCCGATTGCACGAAGGCCAGCGGGTTTCCGCTCGGACAGAGTGAGGGCTTCTCGCGCCGCCGCTTCATGAAAATCGCAGGAACGGGCCTTGTGGCTTCGTACTTCGCCGATGTGTTCAGTCCTCGTCTGCTTCAGGGCGCGACGACAGCGAACGTCGCGCTTCGCAACACCGCGAAAAACGCGATCTTCATTTTCCTTCCCGGTGCGCCCAGCAACATCGACACATGGGATCTGAAAGAAGGGGCATGGACGCCTTCCGATTTCAATGCGACGTCGTATGACAACAACACGGTGCGCTTCCCGCAGGGGCTGATGCCGATGACGGCCGCGCAATTGAACAAAGTGACCTTCGTCCGCTCCGGTCTCTCCTGGGCGGCGGTCCACACGCTCGGTCAGGCCTGGGCGCAGATCGCACGCAATCCTGGCGGCGCAACGGGATCGATCGCGCCGCACATCGGCGCCGTCGTCGCTCTCGAGTCGCAGCTCAAGCGGCAACCGACGGATGTGTTGCCGGGTTTCATCGCACTCAACTCCAGCGGCATTCCGGCATCGGGCTATCTGCCCGCGTCGTATGCGCCGTTCCAAGTCGTTCCAGCAGCGACCGGCCTTCCGACGATCGCGCATCCCGACGGCGCGACGCGCTTCTCCGATCGATGGGGATTTCTGCAGCAGCTCGACTCCAGCCGCACCACCGGCGCGCTGGGCAAGTCCACGCTCGACATGAGCTCTTTCTACACGCAGTCGAAAGCGCTCATGGATGCTCCGAACATCAACGCCGTCTTCAGCTTCACAGCCGCGGAGCATACGAAGTACGGCGCGTCGACGTTCGGGGACTCGCTGATCGTGGCGCGCAACGTGATCGCCGCCGGCAAGGGCACCCGCTTCGTCCAGGCAACCCTCGGCGGATGGGATCATCACAGCGGCATCTACACGAAACCTGCAACCGGTGTGAACTCGCTCTACACGCAGTGCGCGCAGTTCGATCCCGCATACGCGTCGCTCCTTGCCGACATGGCGGCGATGCCAGGATCGGTGGCGGGAAAAACATTGCTCGATGAAACGCTCGTCGTCGTCGTCGCCGAGTTCGGCCGCACCGTCGGCGTCCTCAATAATCAGGCCGGCCGCGATCACAATCTCCGCATGACCACCGTCTGGGCCGGCGGCGGCGTCCGCGGCGGAAACGTGATCGGAAAGACCGACGTCACCGGCGGAAGCGTTGCCGACTTCGGATGGAGCGGGAACCGCGACATCCGCCCCGAGGATGTGACGTCGACAATCTACTCGGCGCTGGGCATCGACTACACCACGATGCGCCACGATGATCCGCTCAACCGCGGCTTCGAGTACGTCCCGTTCGCAAAGGACGGAACGTACAAGCCGATCGACGAGCTGTTCACGCTGTCGTAGGGCTCTCGCGTTCTGTTCCAGCGAATGTTGCGTTCGTTGGGACTACCCCCTCATCCGCCTTCGGCACCTTCTCCCCCACAAAAAGCGTGAGGGAGAAGGACGCTCGATCGCGGGAGCGTCAATCGAACCCATCTCCGCTATGAACTCGGCCATGATCTCTGCCTGGATCTCCGCCGATCTCTGCCCCGATCTCCGCTTCGATACCGATCGAGACATGAGGCTGACGTGAGCTATCTCCCGACGCGATCTTTCAAGTCGGTGTGATACGCGGGCTCGTCGACCATTCCGTTGGGATTGCCCATCTTCGCAATGCGGCTGGAGATATCGTTGATGCGGTCCTGCGTTCCGGGATGATCGGCGAAGAATCGCGCCACGCTGCTGTTGCCGCCTTTCTCGAGAGCGAGAAGCTTTTGAAAGAACTCGAGCATGCCGCGCGGGTCGTAGCCTGCGGCGGTCATGTATTGCAGGCCGAGGTCGTCGGCCTCTTTCTCGTCGGCACGGCTGAATCGCGCCATCGCGCCGCCGGCGATGACCTGCGCGAGAAGACTTTGCAATCCGCTCGGATTCTGGCCGAGGAGAATGCTTCCGATGGCGCCGATCTCCTGCTGCGTCTCGACCTGTTTGATGACGTGGCGCGCGACGACGTGACTGATCTCGTGCGCAACGACGGCCGCAAGCTCGTCGGCTTTGTCGGCCTGCGCGATGAGACCACTGTTGATATAGATGTGACCGCCGGGAATGCTGAACGCGTTCACGTTCGGGTCACTAACGATCTGGAATTCGAATGGCCTGCTGGCCAGCGGCGTCGTGGCGTGAATGCGCTCACCGACGCGGCGAAGATACGACTGCGCAGTCGGATCGTGCACGATCTGCATCTGCTGGGCGACTTGCGCCGCCATCTGATCGCCGAGTTGCCACTCCTGGTCGAGCGAGACGCTACTGCCGGTTGCACCCAATCCGCCTGACCCGCAACCCATGCTAAGAGTTGCGATCAATACGATCGTAAAGACTGTCATTCGCTTCAACATCGGGTCGTTCCTCCGAAGCGACGCAGTGCAAGAGAATTGCCCGATGAAAAAGAAGAGTGAAGAGTGAAGGGTGAAGAGTGAAAGCGCGGTCTTCTTTCACTCTTCACTCTTCACCCTTCACTCTTCCAAAGTTCTCTCAGCCGCTGATCGCGGCCGCAGTTGAAGCGGTAGAACTTGTAGCGAAGCGGATTCTTCTTGTAGTAGTCCTGGTGGTACTCCTCGGCGGGATAGAAGCGGCCCGCGGGAAGAATGTCGGTGGTTACGTCGCGGTGAAATCGCACGCCGACCGCTTGCTTCGATGCTTCCGCCAACCGCTTCTGTTCTGCGTCGTGAACGAAGATCGCCGTTCGGTACTGTCCGCCGTGATCGCAGAACTGCCCGGAGTGATCGAAGGGATCGACGTTGTGCCAGTAAATGTTGAGTAAGACCTGATACGAGATCAGCGCGGGATCGAAGACGATTTCGACCGCCTCGCGGTGACCGGTGTAGCCAGCCGAGACCTCTTCGTATGTCGGCTTGTCGATCCGCCCACCCGTGTAGCCGGACGTCACGGAGATCACGCCTTTGCGTCCTTCGAACGGCGGCTCCATGCACCAGAAGCAACCGCCGGCGAACGTGGCCTTCGCAAGGGGTCGCGTAGGAGCGGCGCCGAGTAGGGCCAGGGCAGCGATAGCGAGGAGGTTGCGTTTCATGATTCGTAGACCCATCAGGATACCTGGGGATACACGAATCTCTGAATGGTCCCATCACTCGCAACTCGATTCTGCTACTCTCCGCCCAACCTTGTCGCGATCGCGTCTGCTTCCACTAACGGGGATCCTTGTCGCGCTCGCCGCGTGGCAGATTGCTGTCTCCTCGCATCCGGCATCACTGATTCCCGGCCCGTTCGTTGTCGCTCGTGGCATCGGCGAGCTGGCGGCGCGCGGGCTGCTCGTCAAGTACGTCGTCGCGTCGCTTTTTCGCGTGACGTGGGGCTATCTCACCGCGTTTGTCATTGCCATTCCGCTGGGGCTGGCGCTGGGGCTGATCCGGCGCGGGGAGATGGCAGTCAATCCCATCCTGCAGTTGCTCCGCCCCATCTCGCCGCTGGCCTGGATTCCGATCGCGATCCTCTGGTTCGGGGTCGGCGACATCTCCGCCATCTTCCTGATCTTTCTGGCCTCGCTGCTGCCGCTCACGGTGGCCACGATGAACGCGGTGCACAACATCGATCCGGTGCATCTCGCCGCCGCACGAAATTTCGGGATTCCGTTGCGGGCACGCATCACCCGGGTTCTCGTGCCGGCGATTCTGCCGCAGCTCATCGTGGCGATGCGGATCGCCCTCGGCGTGGCGTGGCTTGTCGTCGTCGCCGCGGAGATGATCGCAGTCAATTCCGGGCTGGGCTTTCTGATCGTCGACGCCCGCAACGCCGGCAACCGTTACGACCTCGTCATCGCCGGCATGGTCCTCATCGGACTGATCGGAATCATTCTCGACCTCATGATGCGGCGGATGGAACGCCTCGACTCCGTTCGCTGGGGTTACGCCGCGCAATGAAGGTCCAGTTCTCCGGTATCTCGATGCGGTTCGGCGCGATGGACGCTCTTCAGGACGTGAACATCGGCGTCGAAGAGGGGGAGTTCCTCTGCATCCTCGGGCCCTCCGGCTGCGGCAAGTCGACGCTGCTCAACATCGCTGGCGGCTTTCTGACGCCGTCGAAAGGGAGCGTGACGATCGACGGCGAGACGGTGACAGGACCTGACCGGCGCCGCATCTTCGTCTTTCAGGAGCGCGGCGTTTTTCCGTGGCTAACGGTCGAGGGGAACATTGGATTCGGTCTCTTCGATCTGCCGGAAGCGGAACGGCGTCAGCGCATCGCGCAGTATGTGCATCTCGTCGGACTCGAGGGTTTCGAGAAGTCGTATCCGCGCGAGCTCTCGGGTGGGATGAAGCAACGCGTCGAAGTGGCGCGCGCACTCGCGGTGAACCCCGACGTTCTCTTTCTCGATGAGCCCTTCGGTGCGCTGGACTCGATCACGCGCCTGCAGATGCGCAGCGAGCTTCTGCGGATCTGGCGTGCGGAAAAGAAGACGGTGCTCTTCGTCACGCACGACATTGAGGAATCGGTGCAGCTTGCCGATCGCGTCGTCGTGATGAGCGCGCGCCCCGGCCGCATCCGCCGCGTGGTCGACATCGATATCGCCCATCCGCGCGATCTGTCGTCGCGTCGCTACATCGAGCTTCGCGATCTGATCTTCGGCGAGATCGGGCTCGCGCATCAGGTGTGAAGCGGAACGTTAAATGTTGAATGTTAAATGTGAATGTTAAATGAGGAGATTGATGAGGAAGCCGGGGGGTGGGGAGAGGGTGTGGGAGCAAAGGCGATCGTTCGCCCAACGTTGAGCTCAGTTGTTGGATGAGAACCACCACGAGGTAGCCGATGCAACGATCCATTCAACATTCAACATCCAACATTCAACACTCGACATTCGAGCGAGTGGCATTGCCGTTGTTGTCGGCCGGCATCATCCTGACGATCTGGGCTGTCGCCGTGCGCTACTCCGGCACGAAGATTTTCCCTTCGCCGATCGCCGTTGCAAAAGCCATTGCCACACTCGGCGAAAAGAGCCTCCTCTGGCATTACATCGCCGACTCGCTCGGCCGCGTTTTCGCCGGCTACGCGCTTGCGATCCTCGCCGGCATCCCCCTCGGTTTTCTCCTCGGATGGCATGGAGGACTGGCTCGCGCGGTCAATCCGCTGATTCAGATGCTTCGGCCGATCTCGCCGCTGGCGTGGATGCCGCTGGCGGTGATCTGGTTCGGTGTCAGCAACGCCGCGCCGATTTTTCTCATCTTTCTGGCGTCGTTCTTTCCGATCGTCGTCGCAGCGATGAACGGCGTGCGTAACGTGCCGCCGATGTATCTGCAGGCCGGCCGCAACTTCGGACTATCGACCTCGCAGTTGATGCTTCGTGTCGTCGCTCCCGCCGTTCTGCCGCGCATCATCGTCGGCCTCCGCCTGGCGTTCGGCATCGCCTGGGTCGTCCTCGTCGCCGCCGAGATGATCGCTGTCGACTCCGGACTCGGATATCTCATCATCGATGCCCGCAACGCCGGAAAGCGCTACGACCTGGTCGTTGCCGGTATGCTCCTGATTGGAGTCATCGGGCTGTTGCTCGATACGGCGATACGGCGAGTCGAGGAGTGGATTGTGAATGAGAAGTGAGAAAAGCAGAGATCAGTGATCAGGAAAGTCAGTGATCAGGAAAATCAGGAATCAGTGAACAGGAAAATCAGAGATCAGTGATCAGGACATCGAAAGTCTTCCTGATCTCTGATATGTGATCTCCTGGTTTTCCTGATCACTGATCTCTTGGTTTTCCTGATCACTGATCTCTGATTCTCCTGATCACTGATCTCTGCTTTTCCTGATCACTGATCACTGACTTTCCTGATCTCTGCTTCACAAAGGAGGTGACTGAGCATGAAAAAGATTCTGATCGCGATTGCGGCCTGGCTGACGGCAATCACCGGCGCACACTTCGCCCTGAACGTGAACTGGCAGGTGCTGATGAATGACCGTCTGCCCGAAGCTCAGCGGAAGCTGAATGTCGCGTATATCCCCGTAACGTGACATCTGGCTTGCCCGGTCACCGACTACATCTCTGCCTACTCACAAGCTGGACATCTCTTCATCCCGCGCATGTTTCAGGGGTTCCCTGAGATCAAAGAAGCGCTGATGTCCAACAAGATGCAGGCGGCGTTTATGGTCGCGCCGATGGCAATCGCCCTGCGTGCTCAGGGCGTTCCGGTGAAGATCGTCTACCTCGGCCACCGCTACGGATCGGCCGTCGTCGTCCGCAGTGACGGCCCTGTCCATCGTGTGTCCGATCTGCGCGGGCGGATCATCGCTGTGCCCAGTCGCTTCTCCGACGAGCGTCTGATTGTGTTTCGCGCCATGGCCGCGAATGGTTTGGACGCGAAGAAAGACCTGCGCATGGTGGAGATGGCGCCGCCCGACGTGGCGGGCGCCCTCGCTGCGGGTGCGATCGACGCGTTCTCGATGGGGGAGCCATACCCGTCGCAGGCGGAGATCGGCGGATTCGGTCGAGTACTTTTCCATGCAAAGCAATACTGGCCCGACTACATCTCCTGCGTGCTCGTCGTGCGGCAGGATGTCATCGACAAGCGCCCCGATGCGGTGCAGGTGCTGGTTGATGGGATCGCGCGCTCAGGACTGTGGCTCGATGAAAAGGAAAAGGCGAAAAAGCATCGCCTGCACGCCGCCGATTTCGTCGGGCGCTTTTACTATCACCAGGACCCGAAACTTCTGCGCTGGGCACTGACGAATCCGATCGACCGCGTCCAGTACGAGCCGCTCTCACCGCGGCGCAACGACTTTGAGACGATCGTCAACCTGATGGTGCAGACCGGCGTCCTCGATCACGCCATCCCGTTCGAAGAATTCGTCGATACGCGCTTCGCCGAAGGCGCGCACGGAAAAACGGCGTGGCGTTATGAGGCGGGTGACGAGAGCGCGAAGTGAGCCAGCAGGGTATTCAGTCGAGGCGCAACATCTCGCCGATAGCCTTCAGTGGAACGGCTCGAATACTCCTGGCCAGCGGAAAGGCATCCGGGCCGGCGTGAATCACAGTCAAGTTGCGCAATCCGAGATTCTCGATCGCGATGGACATCGAGCTCGTCATCGCCGGTTGCGACGTGCGCTTGAACTCGAACCCCCAACGTTTGCGTCCGCGGAGAACCAACAGGTCGAGCTCGGCACCTGCGTGAGTGGCCCAGAAGAAACAGTCTTCGCGACGCAGTTCGAGTTGTGTGACGACTTGGCGGATTGCGAATCCCTCCCATGAAGCGCCGAGCTTCGGATGACCGAGGAGCTCGTCGAGCGTCTCGATCCCGAGCAGCGCATGCAGGAGACCGGAATCGGACATGAAAACACGGGGCGACTTCACCTGGCGCTTGGAGAGGTTTTCGTGCCACGGCTGGAGTTGATCGACGACGAGTGCCGAGGAGAGAAGATCGACATAGCGCCGTACAGAGGCTTCGCTGACCGCGAGAGATCGCGCGATCTCCGAGCCATTCCACACCTGCCCGTGATAGTGAGCCACCATCGTCCAGAACCGCCGAAGTGTGTCGGAAGGAATCGAAAAGCCGAGCTGTGGAATGTCGCGCTCGAGGAACGTGCGAACGAACGCATCGCGCCACTCCAGACTATGCGCGTCAGAATCGGAAAGAAAGGAACGCGGAAACCCGCCGCGCAGCCATAAGCGATCGAGATCGCGACCTCCTACTTCGTCTAATGTGAAGCCTCCAAGCTCGTGGAAGACGATGCGTCCCGCGAGCGACTCTGAGCTCTGCCTGAGAAGTTCCGGCGACGCGCTTCCCAAAACGAGAAAGGTGGCCGGCCGCTTCGGTCGATCCGCCAGTACGCGGAGCACCGGAAAAATCTCCGGAGCGCGTTGGATCTCGTCGAGAACGACAAGACCTCGAAGTGGTTCGAGAGTCAGCATCGGCTCCAGCAGGCGCGCGCGTGTGTCTGGATTCTCAAGGTCGAAGAACGCCGCCTTTGCAGACTGCGCAGCAACCAGTTCCCGCGCAAGGGTTGTCTTCCCTACCTGCCGCGCGCCGAGAATGGCCACGACTGGGTGTCGGGCAATCAAACCGAGAAGCCGTTGGATGTGAGCGGAGCGGTTGATCACGCCTCAATTCTACCTTGAAATCTCGTCATCGGATGACGAGATTTCAAGGTGTGTCCGAACCGACAGCCCTCGTGCCAAGCGAACGACCAAGCCTCGCAAAATCCTCCAGCGACAACCTTTCCGCGCGGATCCCTTCATCGATCCCGGAGCCAGTCATCGCCGCGGTGATCTCCTCGCGCGTCCATAAATCGGTCAAGTTGTTGACCAGTTTCTTGCGCCGCATCCGAAACGATGCGCTGATGAGCGCGATGAGCTCGTCCGACACGAACGGCTTGCGATCGGGATCGAGGATGACCACCGCGCTCCGCACTTTCGGAGGCGGATAGAACGACTTCGGCTCGAGCGTCATCAGGATGCGCGCCGATGCGTAGAGGCGGACGAAGAGGGTGAGGTAGCCGTAGGCTTCGTCGCCCGGTTTGGCCACGAGACGGTCGGCCACTTCTTTTTGCAGCATGAAGACCGCACGGCGGCAATTCGGATCGGCGACGACGCGGCGAAGGATCGGCGTCCCGGCGTTGTACGGCAGATTGCCGACGGCGCGATAGGGCCGGGCGGGGAGAGGAGCCTCGATCGCGTCTTCATTCACGAGCGTGATGCGATCGCCGAACTGCGCGCGAAGCTTGTCGGACAATTCCGGATCGATCTCGACCGCCACGAGCTCGTTGGGCAACTCAGCCAATTTCTCGGTGAGCACACCCTCGCCCGGTCCGATCTCGACGACGACGTCATTCTTCTCCGGCTCGACTGCCTCGACGATGCGCGTCACCGCCCCGCGGTTGCGGAGAAAGTGCTGGCCCCACTTCTTCTTGGGATGGCTCATGTTGGTAACGGTCGTCGAGAATACCTCACGCTCTCTTGCCGAGACCTTCGCGGCGGTGGGGACGCCGCCGAGCCAGCCGCCGGGACGGCAGCGTTCCGCTGCCTCAGGCGATTAAGCGCGAGTTTGCTTACTCCAGTCCCCGCTTCTCACACCCAGGAATTTCCCTGATACCGCAACGACTTAACATCGTTTCGCTGTCTCTACCGAAAAAGGAGTTTCTGCATCATGGCTGAGGTCACGTTGGAAGTATCCCGTCGCGAGCGCTCTGGAAAAGAGCAAGCGAAGAAGTTGCGCCAGGACGGCAAGATCCCGGCGGTTGTTTACGGTGGTCACAAAGAGCCGGTGGCGATCACCGTTGAGCGCAAGGCGGTCTCTGACCTGATTCAGAAGAGCGATCACGGCATCCGGTCGATCTTCCTCCTCAAGATGTCCGGCACCGATCAGCAGCGCCACGCCATGATCAAGGACATGCAGATGGACCCGATCTCGCGCCGCATGACGCACATCGATTTCGTCCGCGTGGTCATGGACGAAGTAGTCCGCGTCACCGTTCCGGTGCACATCACGGGCAACTCGATCGGCGTGAAAGAGGGCGGCATTCTCGACTGGCAGATCCGCGAGCTTCATGTCGAGTGTCTTCCGAACGCGATTCCCGACAAGATCGACGTCGACATCACCAACCTCGGCGCGCACGAGCAGGTTCGTGTCTCCGATCTGACGCTCCCCGAGGGGGTGAAGGTGGCTGAGGACACGCACCGCGTCATCGTCGGTGTCACATCGCCGCGAGCCGAGATCGTTCCGGAAGCTGTTGCAGTCGATGCAACCGCCGTGGCCGAGCCCGAAGTTCTGAAGAAGGGCAAGACCGAGACCGAAGAGTAACCTTCGACCGGCATCATTTCGCTTACGATTGCGCCCCGCGGAAACGCGGGGCGTTTTGTTTTGATCGGGAGGCTCGATGTCGCGGATTACACGACTCACGAAGGATCAGGTCACGGATGAGGTCCGTGAGAAGTTCCAGCAGATCGGAGCCCAGCGCGGCAACGTGCCGAACATGTTTCGCGTCTACGCGCACCGGCCGGAGATCCTGAAGACGATGATGGCGCACATGGACGCGGTCACCAATCGCGGCACGGTATCGATCCGCACCAAAGAGCTCGTGGCGACGTTGGTGTCGCGCATCAATCGATGCGAATACTGAAACCGATCGCACACCGCGCAGGCTGCGCGGCATGGAGCGGACGAAGCGCAGATCGCAGCTCTGCTCGACTTCGAGAACGGTCCGTTCGATGAGAAAGAAAAAGCAGCGCTGGCTTATGCAAAACAGCTCACGCTCGACGCGCAGAATGTGGATGACGCGCTGTTCGCGCGATTGCGCGGGCAGTATGACGAGGGCGAGATCGTCGAGATCTCGGCGATGGCCGGCCTGTTCAACTACTTTAACCGCGTGAACGACGCCTTGCAGATGGAGCCGACGAAGCCGGGCGAAGGTCTATGAAGCCGCTGATCGTGTTCTCGATGCTTCTTCTGAGCGTGGCGGCCCCGCCGGCGGCGATGACTGTGTCGCCCGTTCCGTTTCCCTTTGGGCACAAGACATCGGTTCCGTATGTCGTTGCGGACGGCAGCGGTGGCTTCGCCGTCTCCTGGTTCGATCGCGATGCGAAAGCGCTCACGTTCGCGCACTACGACGGTGCGAAGTGGTCGAAGGCCAATGTGATCGCGCGCGGCAGTCTGCTCGACAATCGGGCGGATTACCCTTCGATCGCTCTCGCCGGCCGGACCCTGTTCGCGCAGTGGCGCGAGAGTTTCGGCGCGGACGGCACGAAGATCCGGCTGGCGCGTTCCTCCGACGGCGGCGTGACGTGGAGCAAGCCGGTCGCACCACATCCCGCGATCGAGCGTGAGTTCGGTTTCGTGTCAATGCTGCCGCTCGTGGACGGATCGGCGCGCATCGTCTGGCTCGACGGCCGCGCCAGCGTCCACGAGGGGGAAGGGGCGACACAACTTCGCGCGGCAACGATGACGCCGTCTGGAACGCTCGCGGACGATGCGCTGGTTGACGGCCGCGTTTGCGATTGCTGTCAGACAGCGTTAGCGATGACGTCACGCGGTCCGCTGGCCGTCTACCGCGACCGATCGGACAAAGAAGTGCGCGACATCGCGATCGCGGCGCCGCAGGCAAACGCGCACAGCGTTTCTGTTCACATCGACGGCTGGATGATGAAAGGCTGCCCGGTGAATGGCCCGCGGATCGATGCGCGTGGCACCAATGTCGTTGTCGCCTGGTTCAGCGCGGCGGATGAGAAGCCGGCGGTGAATGTCGCCTTCTCGCGCGACGGTGGTGCGACGTTTGCCCGGCCATTACGGGTTGATGCCGGCCACCCGTCAGGCCGCGTCGACGTCGTTCTGCTCGACGATGGCAACTCCGCCGTCGTGTCGTGGGTTCAACGAGCCGGCGTTGGATCGCACGTAATGGCCCGACGCGTCACAGCCACCGGCTCGCTCGGCGCACCGCAGAAACTCGGAAGCAGCACGTCGATCGGCTTCCCACGCATCGCTCGATCGAAGGACAGCATTCTCGCCGCATGGAGCGGCGACGACGGAATTCAGCTCGCCTCAATCAACTCTCGCATACGATGAGAACAACGATGAAATCGACTCTGTCTCTGCTCGCAGCTCTCACCCTGACCCTTTCTTTGGCATGCTCGAAAACGGAGACGCCCGTCTCCGGGACCGCGAAGTTCGCTACGCCGAAAGCGGCGAGCAAGACGTCGCCGCAACATCCGACCGGTACGGCCGCTGAGCCCGAGCTGGCGCGCACCGACGTCGGCGATGCGATGCCGGCATACACGGCGACGTTCCTCGATGGCAAACCGCTGAACCTCGCCGTCGAAAAGGGGAACGTCGTGTTCCTCAATGTCTGGGCGACGTGGTGTGGTCCATGCCGTTTCGAGACGCCGGAGCTGCAGGCGCTGCAGAATCAGTACGCGGCGGCCGGGCTGAAGGTCATCGGCGTCAGTGTCGATGAAGGCGACAGCGAGCCGGTGAAGACGTTCGTGGCCGAGCAGAAAATTACCTATCCGATCGCGGTCGATCCCGAGGGACGGATCGCAACGCTGGTGCAGACGACGGTGTTGCCGACCTCGCTGCTCATCGACCGCAACGGGAAGATTGTCTGGCGTCAAGTGGGAGCCGTCATGCCGAACGACGCGAAACTCAAAGCGGCGGTGGAAAAAGCGGTGGCGGAGAAGAGAGGGTAGACGTCATCACGGAACCGGCGGAGCGACTTTGCGCCGGTCGGGCGTTTCGCGGCTGGCGTGCCGCCGCTCGCGCTGACGCTGAATGAACTCGCGCAGATTGCGGGCCATGTGTCCGACCAGCAGCCGGAGTGGAAGATAGGCGAGGCCGATGGCGATGACGACGGCCAGCGCTGCGATGAGAAGCACGACGATTGAGGACATACTCACCACACTCAGATAGCAAACTCCGGGCCGCTGTTGTGAACTATTGCGGCGTCTGACGAGGTTGGCAGAACCAACGATGGCCGACGTTCCCGATCCGCCGCCGATCCCTGCCGCGCTGCGTCCGGCGTTGCGCGCACTGCTGCGCGGTGAGCGCGCAAGCTGGCCTGACGGTGCGACGGAAAGCGACGCCGTTGCGCTGCTGGAATCGATCGAACTGCACGGGATCGCGCCCCTTGTCTACGCGCGCCTTTCCAGCACCGGCGAATCGTGGCCGCTTCACGCCGCCTTGCGCGATTCCGCAATTCGCGCCGCGGCAGGAGAAGGTTTGCGGCTGGCAGACTTGCGCACGCTCCTCGATGCCTTTGCCGATCGCGGCATTCGCGTTCTCATCATCAAAGGCTCCGCGCTTGCGTACGACGTCTACGACGCGCCGGAGCTGCGCCCGCGGGGCGATACCGATCTGTTGATCGCAGAAGAGGATTACGATGCGATGCGGACGATCATGCGGGAGCTTGGCTACGGCTCTCAGCTCACCAGCGGCGACACGCTCGCAGTGCGACAGCAATCGTTCCGCCGCGGCGGCCACGTTTACGACGTTCATTGGGACGTGACGAACTCGGCGGTCGTTCGTGACGCGCTCCCGTTCGAAGAGCTTCTCTACCGCGCCATCGCCGTTCCCCGCATCAGCGAGTACGCGTTCGCTCCCTCGCACGCCGACGCGCTCCTTCTCGCATGCCTGCACCGCGTCGCGCATCATCACGACAACGAGCGGCTGATCTGGCTCTACGATCTTCATCTGCTTCGCGAGCGGATGTCGCGCGACGAACACGCCGCATTCTGGCGCCGCGCAGCGGAACGTCGCGTCGTCGCGATCTGCGAGCGCTCGATCGCGCTGGCCGATGCGTGGTTCGAGGATGCGCCACACGATCGCGCCGCCGACTGGCTGTCCGACGAAGAACGGTCGCGCCAGGAGCCCTCCGCATCCTTCCTCCACCGCTCCCGCACGCGCGCTGCACACCTCGGCGGCGATCTCAAAGCGCTCGACTGGCCCTCCCGCCTGCGCCGCTTGCGCGAGCTGGCGCTGCCGCCCCCTGCGTTCATGCGCCAGAGTTTTCCGTCCGCTCCGCGCGTGGCGCTCCCCGCGCTTTACGTCTGGCGGGGTGCGCGAGGGGTCGTGCGCTTGTTTCGCCGAGTCAAAGACTAAAAGCGTTCACGCGGAGACGCGGGGGACGCGGAGAAAAAAAGCTCCGTGATCTCCGCGTCTCCGCGTGAAACGCCTTTAACGCACTACTGAAACCACGAGCCGCCGTTGATGTCGATCGTAACGCCGTTGAGGTAGTCGCCCATCGGCGAGGCCAGGAAGAGAATGACGCCGGCGACATCGCCGGTGCTTCCGACGCGGCCCAGAGGAATCTGGCGCAGAATCTCGTCGCGGTGTTTCTCCAGCTCCGGCTTCGCCATCTCGGTTTCGATGAAGCCGGGGGCGACACAGCTCGCGACGATGTTGTCTTTCGCGCAAGCGCGCGCGATCGAGCGCGTGAGGTTGACCAGCGCCGCCTTCGACGCGCCGTAATCGGCAAACTCCGTTTCGCCGCGCCACGCCGCACGCGACGCGACGTTGATGATCTTGCCGCCGCCGCGCGGCCTCATGACGCGCATGGCCAGCCACGCCGCGTTCGCAGCAGCGAATACGTTCAGGTCGAACGTTCTTCGCCACCCCTTTTGCCAGGCAGCAAAGTCGTCGCCGTCGAATGGGTTGTATTCGAATACCGCCGCGTTGTTGACGAGCACATCGATCGCACCGAAGCGGGTCACAACCTCGCCGATCATCGTCTCCAGCGCCGCGGGATCGGCGACGTCGGCGCGGATCGCGGTTGCGTTCCCGCCGATCTCGGTCACGAGCGCATCCGCCTCCGCTTCGCTACGCCGGTAGTTGATGATCACGCGGCCGCCGGCCGCTGCCATCCGGCGCGCCGTCTCTGCTCCGATGCCGCGCGATCCGCCCGTGATCAACACGACTTTGCCATGCAGCTCCAGTCCAATCTTCGAATCCATCAAGTATCCTCGTCGATGGAGTTTATGCGATGCACCACGAAGTGACGCTCTACACGCGGGCCGATTGCCCCTTATGCGAGAAAGCAAAAGGGGAGATCCGCGCCGCGATCGCGATGTACCAGCTTCCCGTGACCGTGACCGAATCGGACATCGACGCCGATCCCGCATTGCGCGCGCAGTTCACCGACGACGTGCCGGTGATCTACGTCGGCGGCACGGAAGCATTTCGCCATCACGTCACTGCCGACGCTTTCGCTGACTACATCCGCTACCGCAAGCCCGTGGCGCAGACGTCACTCGCGGATGAGATGTGCATCCCGTGCAGCGGAGGCGTGCCGGCGCTGGAAGGGGCGGAGCTGGCCGCGCTCACAAAGTCGCTCGGTGGCGGTTGGCGCGTCATCGGCGAGCATCACATCGAAAAGGAATTCACCTTCCCCGATTTCGCGCAAGCGCTCGCATTCACGAATCGGATCGGTGCGATCGCCGAAGCGGAAGGGCATCATCCCGATATCTATCTGGCGTGGGGAAAGGTTCGCGTGACGATCTGGACGCACAAAGTCGACGGCCTCACGCGCGCCGATTTCGTTCTCGCGGCGAAGATCGACCGGTGAGAGTGAAATTGTGATGTCCTGGAAGTGGCCGCCTCGGAGTACCGCCGGGCAGGAATGCCCAGCGGGAGCAGGCAGGAATGCCTGCTCTACGTTTCAGCCGCTCTCGAACTCCCACACGAGTCGGCCGGAAATTCGCGAATGAATCGCGAAGGCTCCATCAGATGTGCAAAGACCGCCGCGGTCGCTGGCCATGACGGCGATCGTAGAGCAGGCATTCTTGCCTGCTGTCGCCGGGCGTCCCTGCCCGGCGGTGGTTTTAGATTCTTGAAACCATGATCTGAGAGTTTCGCTCTCAGAATGCTCACGCGAAGACGCGAAGACGCGAAGACGCGAAGAGTGAAGAGTAGCCTTCGCGATCTTCGCGTCTTCGCGTGAGACAAAGAATTTCAAATATGTTTGGGTAGAATTAGAATGCTGCTGTGAAAAGATTGCATTCTCTATTGACGAACCGACACGCGGCGCTCTTGACCGGCCTGTAAGAAAAGGACGCGTTCCGGGTAAGCGGTTTGAGTTGGCAATTGATCGCGCCGTGATTGCGAGCACCGCTCGCTCGCCAGGCCAAGGCCTTGATCGCCGAACAAGCAAAGCAATGAGGTGCGGCGTCCCTCACCGATGCATGTGCATCAGGATGTAGCCGATCAACACCAGCGCGAGCACGGCGATGACGATGATCGTGATCGTCGCGGAGTGCGACGAGCCGCTCGTCGCCGTGTGCTCGTAAACGACTTTGCGCGAGACGCGCTCGTCATCGTCGCCGGCGTCAGTGGTGATGCGGTCGTCGTCAGTCGGTGCCATGCCCGGAGTCGGCAGCAAGTGAGGTGCCAGTGAGGCGGGTCGAGGCCCAGGCGAAGATCGGAATGGAGAAGCAGCTCAGCGCGGCGGCCACGAGAAACGCGTTCGTCAGGCCGTAGCGCTGCCCAATCGCGCCGATGGCGAACGAGCCGGTGCCGATGCCGGTATCGAACGCCAAGACGATCGAGCCGAACGTTCGCGCGCGCCGCGCGGGGTCGGTGTTGCCGAGGATGATCGTGACGAACGCCGGATACGCGGCTCCGAAGCCGATGCCGAAGAGTGTGGCCGAGGCGATCATCTCCCAGCGCGTGTGCGCGATGCCGAGCCAGGCAAACGCGAGCGGCACGAGCACGAGACCGGGATAGAGCATCCGCTTCGGTCCCATCCGGTCGCCGAGGTGCGAGAAGCAGACGCGAAAGAGAACGATCGAGATCGCGTACGTCGTCAGGTAGATCGCCGGCGGCGTGATGTGACGCTCGACCGCGAGGATTGCGGCGTAGCTGGTCATGCCCCCGTATCCGAACGACGCGACCGTCAGCGAGAGCGCGGTGGCGATCACGCGCCAGTCCCACGCGTCGGTCACGGCGAGCTTTCGCGCCGTGTCGCGCTTGTCGTCCGCGCGCAGCAACAACGCGCCGAATACCATCACAACGGAGATTGCTGACAGCTCCAGGCAGAGTGTCATCCAGCCGAAGTGATAGATCCAGAGCCCGACCGCCGGCGCGAGCGCGATCGCTCCGGTGCTGGCCAATCCCCAATAGGCCATGCCCTGCGTGCGGCGCGACTCCGGGATGTACTCGCTCATCAGTGCGGACGCCGATGCGAGGATGCCCGACCAGATCGCTCCATGAATCGCGGCGATCACAAAGAGAACCGGCAGGTAGCGCACGATCCCGTAAGCGAACGAGAATCCGATGAAGAGAATCGACGCGGTGATCAGCAGTCGCCGCCGCCCGAGGTGATCGGCGATGCTCCCCATGACCGGCGCCGCGAACGCGCTGGAAAAGGTGTAGACCGAAAGGAACCATCCCGCCTCCGCCTTCGACCCTCCCAGTTCGAGAATCCGAAACGGAATGGCGGGAAGAAGCTGAAAGGCGGAGAAGAACGTGACGAACGCGTACACCCACAACATCACGAAGCGGGGAGTGAAGAGCGGTGCCGGTGGCGCGGACTGCATGACGCCGGATTGTAGTCGTGGCGATGCGCGGCCGCGGATCTCAACTTTCGCCCTGACCTGACCGCGCCTCCGCTAAAATCGCCGCGTGTCTTACTCCGTGCGGGAAGTCTCCGCCATGCTCGGGCTCTCCGCGGCGCAGATCCGTTCCTATGCGGCGAAAGGCTTTCTCACTCCGGAGGCTGGCGACGAGGGCGATCTTCGTTTCGGCTTTCAGGACCTCGTCATCCTTCGCACCGCGGCCGAACTGACGGCGGCAAAGATCCCTTCGCGCAAGATCCGCCGCGTTCTCGCCAGCGTGCGGGAGCAGTTGCCGGAGGGGCGGTCGATCGCGGGCGTGCGTATCGCCGCGGATGGTGAGCGCGTCGTCGTGCGGGACGGAACGGCAGTCTGGAATCCCGAATCAGGTCAGTCGCTCTTCGATTTTTCCGTCGCGGAGATCGCCGGCAAAACGAAACCGATTGCTCTCGCCGCGGTTCGCGAAGCGCGCACACGGCGCGAAGACGACCTCGATGCCGATGCCTGGTACGAGCTCGGATCGGACCTCGAGGTCAGCGATCCCGACGAGGCCCGCGCGGCGTACGAAAAAGCAGTGGCGCTCGATCCGTCTCACGTCGACGCGCACGTCAACCTCGGCAGGTTGTTGCACGAAGCGGGCGAAGCGGCGGCCGCTGCGTCGCATTATCGGGCCGCATTAGCCGCCGACGGGCATCATGCAGTCGCCACGTTCAACCTCGGCGTGGCGCTCGATGACCTCGGCCGTCTGTCAGAAGCTGCCGACGCCTATCGCCGCGCGCTCGATCTCGATCCTGAGAATCCCGACGCGCATTACAACCTCGCCGGCATCCTCGAACGGGAAGGCGACAAGGCGGGTGCGGTCCGTCATCTGACGCGATACCGGGCGCTGACGCGGTGACCATCTGATAGTCAACCTCTTGACGATCGCTGTTTCCGAAACTAAGATGATGATATTCGAGTGATACAGATTATGGGAGGGTGTGAGTGATGCGACAGCGGCTGGAGATCAAGCGCTCGAATTCCAATCGCGACAATCGTCTTCTGTCGACGATTCGCAACTACCTGCCTGGTGCCTGGATCGCGCCGAAGAACAATGAGCTGATCACGCTCTATCGGATGCGGTACAGAATGGCGCTGGAAGAGCGGAAGTACGACGCGGCTCTGATCTTCCTCAACAAGATCCTCGAGCTCGATCCCCTCAACGCCGATGCGAAGATGTGCAAAGGGGAGATCTACCACCGCTGCCTGCAGGACTATGGGAAAGCGATCGAGCAGTACAACAAGGTCCTGCGCATCACCGCCACGAAGGAGAGCGAGACGATTCACCTCCGCGCCCGCGCAGCGATGGCCGAGATCATGGAACTGCTGTCGTAGGGGCACGGCGCACCCTTTTGCTGTCATCCTGAGCCGCCGAAGCTGCCGTAACATTGGCTGCGTTCTCAACTGGCAGGCATCGGCAGCAAAGGACGGTCGAAGGACCCCCTTCTTCTATGCGGACGTTGACCCAGTAACCTACCCGCACAGAATCAGGGGGTCCTTCGACCGTCCTCCGGCACTTCGTGTCCTTCGGCGGCTCAGGATGACAGCACTTTGTTGCGTATAAGTACTTGAAGTAGTAAAGTACTCGTCATGCGACCCGATTCACCGGTCCCGCTCCAGCACGAAGTCGAGCGCCATCTCCAGCGCTTCCCGCGCGGGCGAATCGGCGAACGGCTCCAACGCCGCACGGGCACGGTTGGCGTAGTCGCGGGCGATCGCGCGCGTCTCGTCGAGCGTCTCGTACTTCCGCACGAGCGAGAGCATTTCGGCGGGATCGATTCCTTCGAACGATTTCACCGCGGCGACGAGCGCGATCTTTTCCCGCTCTTCCGGCGTGGCCCGCGGCATTGCCAGAATGAGAGGCAGCGTCAGCTTTCCCTCCTTCAAGTCCGAAAGCGCCGGCTTTCCCAGCACCTCGGTACTCGACGTGAAATCGAGAATGTCGTCGATGAGCTGGAAGCAGATGCCGAGGTTGACGCCGTACGAGAAGAGAGACTGACGGATGGACTCGGGTTGATCGACCAGGTGTGCCGGAATCTGGCAGCAGGCGCCGAAAAGCAGCGCCGTCTTCCGCTCGACGATCGTGAAGTAGTCGTTCACGGAGAGATCGGCCCGCCCGTTCTGCTCGAGCGCCAGGATCTCTCCTTCGATCATCTTGATCGTCGTCGTCGACAGCAGGCGGAGCACGTCGAGGTCGCCCTCCGCCAGCGCCATCGACATCGAATGCATGAAGATGTAGTCGCCGACGAGGACGGTGAGGTTGTTGCCCCAGCGATAGTTGATCGACGTCCTTCCGCGCCGCACCTCGGCTTCATCGATGATGTCGTCATGGACGAGCGTGGCGTTGTGGATGAACTCGACCACGGCACCGTACGTCACGTCGCGATGCCCTTCGTAGCGAAGCATTTTCGCGACAAGCAGCAGCAACGCGGGCCGTAAGCGTTTTCCGCCGCCGGCGAGGATGTGCTCACCGACGTCGTGAATCGTCTTGATGCCCGACTGGAAGTTTCGCTCGAGCTCGAGCTCGACGAGATGGAGCTTCGGCGCCACGAGGTCGAGGAGTCGGTCAACGCGCGAGAGCTGCTCGACAGGCGCGCTGCTGGTAATGGGCGACGTCACGGGGGACAGAATAATCGAATTGGTCAGGAAGCCTCAACCGCGGTAGTTCGTGAACTGCAGCGGAATGCCGAAGTCCTTTCCTTTTACGAGGGCAATCGCTTTCTGCAGATCGTCCTTCGTGCGCCCGGTAACCCGTACCTGATCGCTCTGAATGGAGGCCTGCACTTTGAGCTTCGCCTCTTTGATCGCCTTCACGATCGCTTTCGCTTTCTCGATCTCGATCCCCTGCACGATCTTCGCTTTCTGCCGGACGGTGACGCCCATGGCCTGCTCCAGAGTGCCGTACTCGAGAGCCTTGAGCGACACGCTGCGCTTGACGAGCTTCGACTCCAGGATGTCCTTGACGCTTCGCAGTTTTCCTTCGTCATCGCTGGCGAGAACGATTTCTTCCGCGGCGAGCTCGATCGAGCTCTTGCTCCCTTTGAAGTCGAATCGCTGCGCGAGCTCTTTCTGCGCCTGCTGCACAGCGTTCGACACTTCCTGCATCTCGGTCTTGGAAACGACGTCGAATGAGAATTCCTGGGCCATGGGATCTCCTGTGATTGGGTGGGGAGTGGGGAGTAGGGGGTGGGGAGTGGAAGCAGAGGCCCGTACCTAGGTGCTCTTGACCTCACACGCTACTCGTCTCGTGCTACGTTTTGTTCCTCGTGAAATCGGGGCGATGCAAAAAGAATCCTTCCGTTTCTTGCTCCCACCCGCCACTCCCCACACCCACTACCTCATTCTTGTACCACCTGCACGCCGGCGGGAGGGGTGAACTGGAAAAGATCGGACGTTGTCGCAATCGAAGAGAACCCGGAGAAATCGAAGCTCGTTTCGTTGCCTTCGCGATCGCTGTAGGCGACGCGCTGAATGAGGTGCGTGGCCGGCGCGATCGTGATCGTGACGTTGCGAATCATGGCAGAGGCGGCGCGCGGTTGTAGCGTCGCCACGACTGATCCTCCGCGCGCCGATTCGCGCACGATGAAGTGACGGTCGCGTGCAGCGGGATCACCGAGAAGGAGGAAAGGCAATTCGGCGCGTCGCTGCTCATCGAGTGTCGTGACGGTCACCTGCTTTTCAGCGGGGATGTACAGCCACGATTTTTTACCGTCGAAGACGAAGAGTTTCTGTTCCGGGCGCGCGTACTTCCAGCGCATGCTCGGCAACGGTCCGAAAACAACGGTCCCGCTCTCGCTTTGACCGTTCTTGAATCCTTTCGGCGTGAAGCGCTGGGTGAATTGCGCTTGCTTTCCAGGCAAGGCAGCAGCGGCGCGGTCGAGCTCGGACGCGAATGCGGTGGCGGCGAAGAGAAGCGTCGTGAGAAGGGCGGTTGCGATTTTCATTTTTTTAAGAACAGGAGACGGTTTCACGCGGAGACGCGGAGAGCGCGGAGCGTCAAGCGACTACAGCTTTTCGACTTCGATCGAAACGATCGCCGAATTGACAACAAAGATCCGGTCGTTTTTGCTCCGATCGAGCGGAAAAAGAAAAAAGCCGTTGCGCTCGGGGTTGTACTGCGCGACCCCACGGATCGTCTCCCCATCCGCGAACTCGACGGCGATCGTGCTGCCGGCCGGCTCTTCCAGCGTCCCATCAGCGGCGGTTTGCGGAAAAAAGAGCGCTTTCAGGGTCGAGAACGGGACCTCATCCTTTGCTCCTCCGTCGCGAATGACGCGGACGATCTGCATGTCGACGTCGGTCTCGACGAGCGACGCGCGCTCGGTCCGGCCATCGCGATAACGCAGGACGACTGTAGTTGCTGAATCCATCAGAAGAGCTCCAGACCCCAGAGATCGTGGAGGTGAATGATACCTTCGACGCGGCCGGATGCGTCGGCAATGAAAATTGATGTGATCTTCCGCTGTTCCATCATCTCCAGCGCGGCGGATGCCAGCTCCTTTCCTTCGATAGTCACGGGATCGGGTTTCATGCAATCGGCGGCCGTTTTTTTCAGTACCTCTTCGTCCCGCTGCAGAAGGCGGCGGAGGTCGCCATCCGAGATCGCACCCGCGAGCGTGCCATCCTCATTCACCACCGCCGTGATGCCGAAGCCTTTGTCGGACATCTCGTAGATCACGTCGTGCATCGGCGTGGTGAGAGTCACGCTTGGAATCTGCGGGCCCGCGTGCATCAAGTCGCTGACGCGAAGGAAGCGCTTGCCGAGTTTCCCGCCGGGATGGAGGAACGCGAAGTCTTCCTCCTTGAAGCCTTTGCGTTGCAGAAGCGCCATCGCCAGCGCATCGCCGAGTGCCAGCGTTGCAGTCGTCGATGCAGTCGGCGCCAATCCGAGCGGGCAGGCCTCTTTCGAAATGGCCGCGGAGAGGTGATAGTCCGCCGCGCGCGCCAGCGACGATTGCGGATTGCCGGTGATGGCCACGATCTCCGCGCCGATCCGTTTGATGCTCGGCAGAAGACGCACGAGCTCTTCGGTCTCGCCGGAGTTGGAGATCGCCAGGACGACATCGCCCCTCACGATCATCCCGAGGTCGCCGTGAATCGCCTCGGCAGGATGGAGAAAAAACGACGGCGTCCCCGTCGACGCCAGCGTGGCGCTGATCTTCTTGCAGATGATGCCCGACTTGCCCAGTCCCATCGAGACAACCCGCCCGTTCGTGGCGTTGATCATCTCGACGACGTCGACGAAGCTATCGTCGAGATGATCGACGAGTCCCAGAATGGCCGCCGATTCCACTTCCAGCACGCGCCGGGCTTCAGCGAGCGCCGGATGCACGTTCGTATCGCGGACTGCACTGGTTTCCCGAGGTTTGGACATCCGCGCAGATGGTATGCGACGTTCGGCGCGGTGTCACGAACAGGAGTGCGGTCTGTCATCCTGAGAGCGAATGAAGCCGCCTGCTCAACTCAAATTCTTCGCGCAGCGCATGCTCGGCGGCGGAGGACGGTCGAACGACCCTCTTCTTCTGTGCGGGTGGGGAGGTGGAAGAACCCCGGCACGAAAGCAGTGGGTCCTTCGACCGTCCTTCGCCGCTGATGTTGCGCGGTACTTCGTGCGTTGAATCTTGCGGCGGCTTCGGCGGCTCAGGATGACAGTTTTACTACGCGGCTACGATCGCGATGCCAGTTCCTGCGGGAGCAGCAACGCGAGCAGCGTTTCGCACACCGGCGTCGCTACGCCTGCGGCCAAGCCGAGGCGGACGACGGCGCCGAGTTGAGCATCGAGCTCGGAGCGGCGGCCTTCCATCAGATCGCGTTGGAGAGACGACGTCGCATCGGGCGGCAGGCCGTCGAATCGTGCCAGCGTGCGCTCGACCGCAGACTCGCCGCCGAGGTCGACGCCGTAGGCCGTGGCGACGGCGACGATCTCGCGAATCGCGGTCGACGCCAGCGCGCGTGTCTCCAGCATCGATCGCCAGACGCCAACCGGTGCGCGCGTCGCCGCGCCCATCCCGCTCATCGGCGCGATGAATACGAATTTCGACCAGAGGGCGTGGTGGATGTCGGGCGGGATGTCTGCCTGCAGTCCGGCGTCGAGACAGACATCGCGAAGACGCTTGGCGCGTTGGCTCGCGTGGTTATCGAGCTCGCCGAACATCACGAACGGATCGGCTCCGATGTGTTTGATGTGGCCGGGCTCGGCGATGAAGCTGACGATGCCACAAAGGCCGCCGAGAACGTGCTCGCGTCCAACGGCGTTCGCGAGGATTTCCGGAGCGTCGATGCCGTTCTCCAGAGGAACGACCATCGTGTCGCCGCCGAGCATCGGCGGGATCAATTCCGCGGCGGCGGCGATCTGGTACGTCTTGACCGTCACGAAGACTGCATCGACCTTGCCAACGGATTGCGGATCGTCCGTCACGTTCGGACGCTCGACGACGAAGTCGCCTTTGATGCTGTCGACACGAAGTCCGTTCGTGCGCAACGCTTCGAGCGTCGCGCCGCGCGCGAGAAAGACGACGTCGGCGCCTCCAGCGGCAAGCTTGCCTCCGAAGTAACCGCCCACGCCACCAACGCCGATGACCGCGATGCGCATGATCAGACGACCTTGAAGATCTCGCGGCGGCCGCCGTCGACGAGGTCCATGTATCCCGCCATCGCCTCTTTCACATCGGCACGCGACGAGTACTCGGCCATATGTTTCTCAAAATCGGCCAGGGAGGAGAATTCAGCCTCGAGCACGACCGTCCAGTAGCTGGCGACGGCGTCGACCATGACGCGGCAGTTGCGGAATCGATCTTCGTTTTCCATCGAGGGAATGGTGCGCTTGAAGCGGGCGGCCAACTCGCCGGCCTTTCCCGGCTTGCACTGGAAAATGTCGCGAACGAGATACATGCGGAACCTCCGAACCAGCGGGCAGGAGCATTCTATGTTTTCGTGTAAAATCGCGCACCTCCGCGCGGCCTGCGGCGTTTACGGCGTAATCCTTGCGTCGATTCAAGCATCACAATTCGATCCAGCCGAGAGGATGACTGATGACCGAAATACTGACGCTTCCCGTCGAGCCGAAGTCTCTGGTCTCGAACCCTTCCCCTGAAGCGCTCCGCAGCTACACGGAGCTGATGCCGAATTGCCGGAAGACCGAGTTCGGCAATGTGAACGTCGGCACGAAAGTGGTGTCGCGCTCGAAAGGCTCGACCTACGTCGCCACGGACACGCCCGAGAAGCATTCGGATCAGACGATCAGCCGCGCTGAATACGATCGGATGGCGAAGATTCAGAACGACTACATCCGCACGCGCGAGATGCTGCTCGTCGACGGATTCATCGGCAACGATCCGCAGTTCCGCGTGCCGGCGCGCCTGATCATCGAAAAGGCGAACGCGAACATCGCCGCGATGCAACAGCATCTCTACTATCCGGCCACGCCGGCGGAGCTGGAGAGTTTCGAGCCCGCGGTCACGGTGATCTACACGCCGAACCTCAAGGCGGAGGGCTATCCGGACGAGCGGCTCATCGCGGTCGATCTCGATCAGTACATCACGCGCGTCTTCAACTCCGACTACTTCGGCGAATCGAAGAAGGGCGGCCTGCGGATGTGGAACAAGATCGTCTACGAGCGCGGCGGACTGGCGCTCCACGCCGGATGCAAAGTCATTCCGGTCGACGGAGAGAACAAGGTCGCGCTCATCGTCGGACTCTCAGGTACGGGCAAGACGACGACGACCTTCACGAAGCAAAACAACTCGCAGCCGGTGCAGGACGACTTTTGTGCGCTGATGCCGGGCGGCAAGGTCTACGCGACCGAGAACGGCTGCTTCGCTAAAACGTTCGGACTGAATCCAAAGGACGAGCCGACGATCTATCACGCCTGCGCGTCGCCGCACGCGTACCTCGAGAACGTTTCGCAGGACGACAGCGGCAAGATCGACTACTTCGACACGTCGTACACGCCCAACGGCCGCGCGGTGATCCGCATGGACGATGTCGCTGGCGCGTTCGATGCGCGCGAAGTCAAGAAGGTCGACTTCCTGCTGATTCTCAACCGCAACGAGAACATCATCCCCGCGGTCGTGAAGCTGGAAGGGCCGCTGGCCGCGGCGTACTTCATGCTCGGCGAGACGAAGGGCACGAGCGCGGGCGGCGCCGCGGAAGCCGGCAAGTCGCTGCGCGTGCCGGGAACGAATCCGTTCTTTCCTCTGCTTCATGCGTATCAGGGCAACCGGATGATGGAGTTGATGAACGAGAGTCCGATGGACGTCTACCTTATGAACACCGGACGGATCGGCGGCGACGAGAAGGATGAGCGTTCGAAGAAGGTGAAGATTCAGCACTCGTCCGCGGTGGTCAAAGCGATCGCCGAGGGGACGATCAAGTGGGAGAAGGATCCCGATTTCGGTTACCTCGTCGCGTCCGAAGTGCCGGAGATCGACGACGCCGACTACCTCCAGCCGAAGTCGATGTACGAGCGGCAGGGGAGGCTCGATGAGTACAACCAGCTCGTCGAGAAGTACAACACCGACCGACGTGCGTATTTGCGCAAGTGGAAGGGTTTGAGTGAGGAGATCGTAAACGCGATTTGAATGTTGGGTACAAGAGAGTCAAAACCGTTTCACGCGGAGACGCGGAGGGGCGGAGAAAACCAAACCCGCGTCCTCCGCGTCTCCGCGTGAAACGGTTTTGACTTTCTCAAAAACTCGACTTTCGACCCAAACCTCCGCTACTCTGTTCACCGTTCGGGCACAAGTGGAGGACGTGGGATGCGATTCGGAGCGGCCGTTCCGGCAATGATCCTGGTCAGCACACTGGCGGCGCCATTGCGCGCCGATGTAGCTAAGTCCATCCCCACGAACCCTTCCGCGGCGAGTCCAACCATCGAGCGCCGCGCCGATGCGGGCAAATTGCGCGTGCGCGCACCGCGTGGGTTGCGCCGCGCGGTCTCCGATCTCGACTCGCGTGTGCTTGCGTCGTTGCTGGCACTGCAGTCGCCGGGCGATTTCGATTTCGAAGTACGCGCCGGCGATGCGTCGTGCGATGGCCGTACGTGCACTGTCTCGCTGGCGGTGAAACTCCCGGAGTCGCTTCCGCCGATGCGGCTCGCGATCGCTGTAGCGAACGCCAAAGGGGAGTTGTCGGAAGTGAAACACGCCGACTGTCTTACCTCCATCTGCGCAGTGCAGTTGGTGCTTGAGCGCGGCCGCAACACGATTTCGGTCGGCGCCGCCGACGGTCTGCTCCAGACCGCAGGCTTCGTCCTGACGACCGTCGTCGCTTCGCCCAACCTCGAAGCGAGCACGCGTGGGCGTAGCGAGTGGTTCTGAGTTAGGGGTTTCGTCAAACCGAATCTTGCGGGTATCGACGGAGTCAAAACCGTTTCACGCGGAGACGCGGGGGCCGCGGAGAAAACCAACTCCGCATCTCCGCGTCTCCGCGTGAAACGGTTTTGAGAAGAAGACCACGAAGCGCTCACGTCTCCACATTCAGAAACATATACACCGCCGCAATCGAGAAGAGCACGTTTGCGCTCCATGCGGACAGGAACGCGGGGAGATTTCCTACCTCGCCGAACTTCGTGAAGACGGCGAACACCATCCAATAGATGATGCCGAGAATGAGTCCGACGCCGACGCCATACAGTGCGCCGCGCTTTCCGATGCGAAACGCGAACGGAAGCGCGATCAGTGCCATCACCAAACTGATGAACGGCCACGACGTCTTCGTGTAGAGCTTTACTGACAACTCTTCCGCTGCGTAGCCCGACCTTCGGATCGTGTCGATGTACGTGCGCAATTGCCCGAACGTCATCTGATCGGGAGCCCGCGCTTCCGTCGCAAAATCCTCGGGGCGTTCGCTGTAGAAGAGCCGCAGCGGACGGTTGATCAGCGCCAGCGTCGAGGGACCGTTGTCGGGAAACGAGCGCATCCAGCCATTCGAGAAGACCCAGCCAACGCCGTCCCATCGCGCGTGCTCCGCGTAGACGCGCCGCGTCAGATGGAACTTCGTCGGATCAAATTCGAACACCTGGACCTGCGAAAGCTCCTTTTCTTCGCGGTCATAGGCGAGAAAGTTGATGAGATAGCGCCCCTTGCCGAGAAACCAGAGCCGTTGCTGATGCGCCGCCGCCGTGAGATGCGCAGTCTTCTTCGCTTTGATCCGGTCGGCCAGTTCCTGCGAACGCTGATTCGAGTACGGGAGAATGTAGTCCAATTGCAGGTAGGCGAGCATGCTGATGGCGATGGCGATTCCGACGATCGGCAGCGCCGCGCGGTAGAGCGACATCCCGCCCGATTTGAACGCGGTCACCTCGTTGTTCTTGGAGAAGATGCCGAACGTCACCAGCGTCGCCACGAGCACCGAGATTGGCAGCGTGTAGTTGAGAATCCCAAAGATGACGAAGCGGTAGTACGCCAGCACGACGCTGAGCGGAATGTGATTGGACCGAATGTCGCCGCTGAGCCCCGTGTAGTCGACGATGACGAAGAGTGCGGCCGTGGAGATCACGACCATGCCGAGGATCTTCAGAAACTCGCGGATGATGTAGCGGTCGAGCGTATTGGGGAACGTGATGTCGAACCGGCTGAGAATCCCCGAGTCTTCGCTGGCTGAGGCGCTGGCAGTCGATCCCCGTTTCTTCGACTTAATCGCCGCCACGATCCGGCGAATGAACCCTCCCTCCGAACGCTGCGCGCCCGTGTCGCGATTCGCGCGGATGAGAAGGTAGACACCAAGCCCGAGGAAGAGCGCGTTCGGCGTCCACATCGCCAACGCCGGACCGATCTTCCCCGTATCCGCGAGGTGTTCGCCGTTGATGATCATCACGTAGTAGATGAGGATGATCAGAATGCTCAGCGAGAATCCCGAGCTCTTGCCGCCGCGCCGGTTCGTGATGCCGAGCGGTAACCCGAGAATGCCGAACACGATGCAGGCGAACGGGATGGCGAACATCTTGTGCATCTCGACCTTGGCTGCCCAGTACGTCTCGCGCGCGTCGGGATCGCGCGAGTATTGAGACCAGCGCGCCTGCTCCATCAACTCGCGGAAGTTCATCTCGCGAAGCGATCGCTGGTAGCCGCCGTTCGTGTCGGAGAACTTGTCGGGCAGCCGCATTCGCTGCACTTTGTTGCTGTTGAGATCGTAGCGGTCCGGCTTCTTCGGATCCCACAAGTGCGTCTCCGCCGACTTGAGATTCAGCCACACTTGATTGCCAGGCTTGAGGATAGAAAGGTTTCCGCTGTCGGCGACGACGATCTTGTTGCTCGAACGCTGGGGGAGAATCGAGGTCGCCTGCGCTTCCTTCCGTGCACTTTGAACCTGCTGCGCGATCGTCGGGGCGTTGGTCGTGCCGGTTCGCGCTTCGTCGCCCGTCCGGCTGTCGGCGACGAACACGCCTTTCCATTGAAGCGTCTTGGCATCGACATCGTTCACGTAAATTGTGAGGTTTTCGTATTCGTCGTAAAAAACGCGCGGCTTCAGTTCCTTCTCGATCTGTGAGGTGAAGATCTCTGACCGCAGCGCAGCAAACTCCGCGTTGCCCTGCGGCAGGACGAAATTCATCAAGTAAAGGTTGAGGAAAAAGACCAGCGTGCTGAAGATGAAGACGGGACGGTAGATCGTGCGCGTGGAGATGCCGAGCGCGCGCATGGCGATGATCTCGGAGTCCGACGAGAGCCGGCCGATGGCGATAAGGATTCCGAACAGGAGCGACATCGGCACCGTCAGCACGACGATGTGCGGCAGCGAGAGGTAGAGCAGACGCGCCACGGTCGACGCCGGCAGCGACCGCTTGATGATCATCCCGGCGAAGTCGAACAGATTCTTCATGAGGATGATGAAGGTGTAGAAGGCGAAGCCGAGGACCGTCGGCCCGAGCATCTCCTTCAGGATGTAGCGCGTAAGGATCTTCATCGGCAGTCAAAGTCTATCGCGAGCGGTCGGTGATCGAAGTGAAGACATCAGAGACAAGAGATCAGAGACAAGAGATCAGAGATCAGAGATATCAGAGATATCAGAGATCAGCAGGCGACATTCGATTCTGCCGCTGATCACTGATCACTGATCTCTTTGCCTCTCGTTTTAGCGCTTTCCACAGAGTCCCGTAAGATAGATTATGTTAAGTTGTATAGCGATTTCGCCCGGCGAGCTCGATCACATCAGCCAGCACCGCTGCTGCCGTCGGCAGCGACCCCGCGCCTTTCCCCTGAAACATCAGCTCACCGACCGCTTTCCCTCGTACGACGATCGCGTTGTTCTCGTCGCGCACCGACGCCAGCGGATGACTCTCCGGTAGCTCGCGCCGCTCGACACGCATCTCGATGCCGCCGCCGGCGCGCCTGGCCGATGCAACATGCCGGATCACGCTTCTCCTCGCGCGCGCCTGCTCGACCTCGGCGCGCGTGACATCCGCGATCCCGTGCACGCGCAGCCGCACGTTCGCGAGACCGAACGCCAGACCGCTGAGGATGCGAAGTTTCTGCGCGGCGTCGGCTCCTGTCACGTCCAGCGATGGGTCATCCTCCGCGAAACCCATCCGTTGTGCGCGCAGGAGCGCCTCGTCGAACTCGAGGTCATCCTGTTCCATCCGCGTCAGAATATAGTTGCACGTCCCGTTCAGGATTCCGCTGATCGACTCGATCCGGTCGCCGGCCAGCCCGCGGCGCAGCGCGCCGATGATCGGAATCGCGCCGCAGACACTGGCTTCGAATCCGATCCGCGCTCCGCGTTTGGCAGCCGACGCGAACAATTCCGCTCCGGCATCTGCCAGCAGCGCCTTGTTCGCAGTGACGACATCGTGTCCGTTCTGCAGCGCGCGACGCACAAACGCTCCGGCCGAATGGACGCCGCCGATCAGCTCGACGACGATGTCGCATCCGTCGTCGAGCACATCGATCGCTGACGTCGTTAATAATGACGGATTGATTCCGCTGCGTGGTTTATCGGCGTCGCGCACCAGAATGCGCTTCAGCGCGATGTCGACGCCGTCGCGCCCGCGAATGCGCTCGCGCTCGCGCCGGAGCAACTCGACGAAGCCGCGGCCGACGGTTCCGCATCCGAGCAATCCGATGTTCACGCGCCGCATGCCAGCCTCCTCGTCACCGCAAGTTCGCCGAGGGCCTGATCGAGGTCGTCGATCAGATCGCGCACGTCCTCGAGTCCGACAGACAGGCGAATCAATCCGTCCGCGATCCCAACTTTCCGCCGTACCTCGGCCTCGACCGAGGCGTGCGTCATCGTCGGCGGATGACAGAAGAGACTCTTGACGCTGCCGAGGCTTTCGGCGAGCGTCCATAACCTGAGACGCTTCATAAAGGCGATGGTCTCAGCAACGTCTGAATCGAGTTCGAACGACACGATCGCACCGAAGCCTGGATAGTGAATGCGCGCGACGTTGTTGTGCGAGCGGAGAAAGCCGACGACGTCGGCGGCGTTCTGGCAATGCCGCGCCATGCGCAGCCCGAGCGTCTTCACGCCGCGCAGAATGAGAAAACAGTCCTGCGGTCCCGGCACGGCACCGATCGCATTCTGGAAGAACTTCAGTTCCGTGAAGAGTCCCTCATCGTCGGTGATCACTGCCCCACCGAGCGCGTCGCTGTGACCGTTGATGTACTTCGTCGTCGAGTGCAGCACGATGTCCGCGCCGAGCGCGATCGGTTGCTGCAGCACCGGCGTGGCGAATGTGTTGTCCACGACTGTGCGGATTCCTGCACGCCGCGCGATGGCGCTGCATGCGGCGATGTCGGTCGTCTTCAGAAGCGGATTCGACGGCGTCTCGAGCCAGAGCAGCCGTGTGGCCGGTGTGATCGCGTGCTCGACCGCCGCAACATCGCTCGTGTCGACGAAGGTGAAGTCGATCCCGAACTTGGCGAAGTACTTCGTGAAGATGCGCCACGCGCCGCCGTAGAGATCCTGCGTCGAGACGACATGATCGCCGGTCCGCAGAAGCGACAGCACGTTGTGGATTGCGGCCATGCCGCTGGCAAACGCGAGCCCGTATCGCGCGCCCTCGAGCGAGGCCAGACATTCTTCGAGAGCGCGCCGCGTCGGATGTTCGGTGCGCGCATAGCCAAAGCCGCGATGAACGCCGGGCTCGAGCTGACCAAAGGTTGACGTCTGATAGATCGGAACCGTGACTGCGCCGGTGGCCTCGTCGTTGGGCTGACCAGCGTGGATTGCAAGCGTATCGAAGCGATACATGTCGTTCCCCTCCTGCCGCGCGAATGGCGGCGGAAAACTCGTTGCTGACGTATCGGGGAGAAAATCTTTAGGAGGGACCCGGGTCGGGGAAGCAGTCAGTCTACGCGTCCGCGCCCGGGCGGCGCATCACCATTCGGCGCATCGACATCATGGTGTGGCGTGACATGTGGGGTGCGAGGATAAGGGTGCGGGTTGCAGATGTCAATTTGTAATGGGCCTGTTTCACCTCGATTGGAAAGACCACACCGGCATCGATCCCCTCCTTCTTTCGCGCCTCCGAAATCACTCACAGCTGCGGCAACCCGGACCAAGCACGCGTACTCGGGTGGGAGGCGAAGACCGAGTTTGCGGAACTGGCATATCACCTACGATGCGTTCGGAAACCGCTAATCGGGTATTCGGGGCGTTCTATCAGTACGACAGCTTGATCACGTCGAACGCGGCGCCCTGCGGGTCGGCGAGCACGGCGAAGCGTCCGATGGAAGCCATGTCGGTGGGCGGCACATAGACCTGTGCGTCCAGCGACTTCGCCTTTGCCACGATCGCGTCGCAGTCGTCGACCGCGAAGTACGGTGACCAGCTCGATGGCATCCCCCGCATGTCGTTCGGCATTTGCATCATCCCGCCGGCGGGGCGTTCGCCGACATGCACTTCCGTGTACTCCGCGCTTACTTTCAGGTTCCAGCCGAAGAGGCTCTTATAGAAGTCACGCGCTCCATCGATATCCGACGTCATCAGCTCGTTCCAGCAGAGGGTGTTCGGCTCGTCACGAATCGTCGCGCCAATATGCTTCTTCGCCTGCCAGATGGCGAAGGTCGCGCCTTGCGGATCGGCGAGAAATGACATGCGGCCGATGTCCATCACGTCGAAGGGCGGAGCCACGATCGTTGCGCCGAGCTCGCCCGCTTTCTTCGCCGATTCATCGGCATTCGCGACGGCGACGTAGGTCGCCCAGTTCGGCGGAATCTCTTTCGTCTGATAGAGCGCGCCGAGGTCGTGGCCGTTCTTCTTGAGCATGGTGTAGACGCCGTCAGGGATCGGCATGTCGTTCGCCGCCCAGCCGAACAGAGACGTGTAAAACGTTTTCGCTGCAGCCGCGTCGCTGGTGGCCAGCTCGATCCAGCAGAACATCCCGGGCTCGTATTTCTCGACGATCGACATGGCCATTCTCCCAAAGCGCGAATTCTACTTCGCGGTGAACTTCATGCCGGTGGCTTTCTCGATCTCGCTCGGATCGTCGAGCATGATCCACGTCTGGATCGACACGGGGAGCGAGCCGTTGGCGATCAGGTCGTCGTGAAACTGTCCCAACCGGAACGTGCTGCCTTTGGCATCGCGGTAGCGGCCGAGAAGCCGCATGATCTGCCACTTGCCGGTGATGTAGCTGATCTTTTGCGTCGGTGATGACGCCGCGCCCGCAGCCTCCCCTTCTGCCGCTTCCTTATCGAGCCCGCCCCCTTCCATGAAATAGTTGACGCCCTGATCGAACGTCCACTTCCCCGTGTGCAGATTGACGTCGACTCCGATGCGCGCGGCGCGATAGCGCGAGAGCCGCAGCACTTGTCCCGCGGTCGAGGAGTCGGGCGTGTACAACCCTTCGCGCATCAACATCTCTTCGCCATACAACGCCCATCCTTCGACGAAGACGCTCTCCCCGTGATGACGGCGAATCTCATTGGTCAGGTGATTGGCGATTGATAGCTGCAGGAAGTGGCCGGGGATTCCTTCGTGCCCAAGAATCGGGCGCGGATCTTCGATCGCCGCGCGAATGTAGAAGTTCTTACTCTGCGGGTTGTAGGTCGGAATGAAGTAGAAGCCGCCGTCGTCCGCGTCGTAAATGCCCGGCGGATTCATAAACCCTCCCGGACTGGTCGGCTTGAACGCCTCTGGCAACTGCCGGATCTGAAACGATCCGAGATACGGCGGCAGCGTAACGAGATTCTTTGCTTTGAGGAAGTCGATCATCTCCTGCTCGCGGCTCTCATACGCGGCGAGAAAGGCCTGTTGGTCGGCGGGAATGCTTTTCGCGCGCGATGGATCGGGATCGGCGAGCGATGGATCCGGAAGCATTGCCTCCAGCGCGCGATAGCGCGCAAGTTCCACTTCGCCGAGGTGCGCAACGTCGCGCGAATCCATGGGAAGAAGAAGGATGTTTCGGAGCATGTAGTTGTAGTTGGCTTCGCCCATCGGCTTCCAGGCCGTCATCTCGGGGAGTTTCTTTTCGAGCCAGTCGGCGAAGTTGTGAAGCGAGGCGACGGCTTCTTCGCGTGCGGCATCGAGTGATTCCCGCTCGGAGGGCGTGAGATCGCCGGCGATGGTCATCAAGCTCGTGGAAAAAAGCGGATCGATCGAGCGCGCCGAATCGATCGCCAGTTGCGCATAGAGACGGACGGGATGTTTGAGATTGCGCTGCGCCTGCTCGATCATTGCCGGCATCGCTTTGAGGCGCGTGGTCGCGGCGAGGGCGCGGGTATGCGCCGGTGCGTAGTCCTTCTTCAACAGCGAGAAGATCGCGTTGCTGGCCTCTCCGACGTAAATCTGCGGATCGGTCTCCTCAGGCTTCTGCACGCGAGCGGGAAAGTCATCACGCTCGAGCTGGGAACGGAAGAGGAGCCAGTCGATGATGTCGTCCTTCGACCATCCGGTAACGTTCGCGCCGCGAACGCGTTCGAGCAGCGCGTGAACGTGCGCCGCGTTGCGCGCGATCGTGGCAGGCGAGAAATCGTCGAGCTTGTCGTCAGCCGCATGGAAGCCCTGATCGCTGGCGCCGACCGGGTACTCCTTCTTCTGCCATTCGTAGTAGTCGTGCGCGAGCGAATGCAGTTCGGCGGGCGTGATCGGCTTTGGTGTTGGAGTCGTTTTCTTCACAGCGGCGAATGAGGATACGGCGACGAGAAGTGCGACGGCGAGTTTCATGGGAGGAGTTTAGCGCGGGACTCACTCAACCGTTTCACGCGGAGACGCGGGGGCCGCGGAGAAAACCCCCGCGTGCTTCGCGTCTCCGCGTGAAAGCTTTTCAGCAGTTTGAGAGCACCTTCGTGTTCATTCGTAGCGAAGCGCTTCGATCGGATCGAGCTTCGATGCCTTCGCCGCGGGATAGATCCCGAAGATGATGCCGAGGACTGCGCAGAAGCTGAAGGCGAGAACGATCGCCCACATCGGCGTGTGAACCGGCGGAAGCTCGAGCCAGCGTTTCAACAGCAGTCGCACGAGCGCGGCCCCGAGGTAACCGCCGGCGATTCCGATGGCGCCGCCGAAGCCGGAGAGAGTGACGGCCTCGATGAGAAACTGGATCAGCACGTCGTAACGCCGGGCCCCGATCGCTTTGCGGATCCCGATCTCGCGCGTCCGCTCCGTCACCGACACCAGCATGATGTTCATGATGCCGATGCCGCCAACGAGCAGCGCGATGCCGACGACGGCGCCCATGATGCCGGTAGTCGTGTTCAGGATCGTGGCGATGGTCTTCATCAGCTCTTCCTGCGAGGTGATCTGGAAGTCGTTGGGCTGGCCTTTTTTTAAGTGATGCCGCGCCCGCAGGATGTCGGTGACCTGCTCTTTGGCCAGATCGATGTCATCGCGCGTCCGTACCTGCAGCGCGATCGGAAGATGCGTCATCCGGTCGGGGCCGTAGAGAACCTGCGCGGTAGCGAACGGAATGTAAATCACGTCGTCGGGATCGTTGCCGAGCGACGCGCCGCGCTTCTCCATCACTCCGATCACGGTGAAGCTGTTGCCGTCCATCCGGATCTCTTTGCCGACCGCATCCGTGAGCCCGAGCTGGCGCACTGCTTCGGACCCGAGCACGCAGACACGCTTCTTCGCATCCTCATCAAGAGTGCCGAAGAAGCGGCCGTGATCGACAAACTGTTTGGCGACGTCGGGAAAGCTCTGGTTCACACCTCTGAGCATGGTGTCGTGATGCGTGTCGCCGTTCTTCAAAGAAGCGTTGGCAATGAACACGGGAGTGAAGTCGCGGATGGCGGTGGCGCCGTGCCGGACGGCCAGCGCATCGTCGTAGGTGAGCTCTGGTACAGGCAGGAAGGGATTTCCGCGCGCGGCCGAGAAGTCGGGGCCGACGCTGACGTAGGTCGCGCCAACATTTTCCAGCTGATTGGAAATCTGGAACTGCATCCCCTGGACGAGCGACACGACGGCGATGACCGCGGCCACGCCGATCATCACGCCGAGGACGGTGAGGACCGAGCGCATCTTGTTGGCGCCGATGGCGCGGAGTGCAATCTTGACGTTCTCGAAAAACATCGCGGTTTTGAAGTGTAGACGCTGCCAGCCGTTGCAGCTAGTCGGTGATCTTGCCGTCGCGGAGGTGGATGACGCGCTGCGCTTCCTGCGCGACATCGTCCTCGTGCGTGACCATGATGATGGAGTTGCCGCGCGACGAGAGCTCGCGGAAGAGATCGAGGATCTCGCGGCCGGTCTGCGAATCGAGATTGCCGGTGGGCTCGTCAGCGAGGAGAAGCGACGGTTTGTTGACGAGCGCACGCGCGATTGCGACGCGCTGCCGCTGACCGCCCGAAAGTTCATTCGGCTGGTGATTCATGCGATCGCCCAGTCCGACGGCCGATAGCGCTTCCTCCGCCATCTCGCGGCGCTCGTGCCGCCCGATCTTGGCGTAGACCAGCGGCAGCTCGACGTTCTGCAGCGCCGTCGTTCGTGCCAGCAGGTTGAAGGTCTGGAAAACGAATCCGATTTTCTTGTTCCGCACCGAAGCCAGGGCGTCGTCGTCCATCGACTCGACCGGAATGCCGTCGAGGATGTACTGTCCGGCCGATGGACGATCCAGACATCCGACGATATTCATCAGCGTCGACTTGCCTGAGCCCGACGGCCCCATGATGGCAACGTATTCGCCATGGTTGATGACGAGATCGACGCCGCGGAGCGCGAAAATATCCTGCGGCCCGAGTTGATAGGTGCGCGTCAGGCCGCGCATCTCGATGAGGTGATTTCCGTTCTCTGTCACTTTGACGCCGTCCCGTTTTGAGGAGTCTTTGACTCTTCCTTCGTCACTTCTACGGAATCGCCGTCTTTCAGTTTCTTCAATGTGCGGAATGGGCCGGTGACGACTGTCGTATTCGCCGTCGCACCGGAGACGAGCGCAACATGCGTTGCGTCACTGACTCCCGTCTTCACCTCGGTCATCTTCACTTTGCCGTCTTTGACCAGGAAGATGTACTTGAGTTTCGGCGCGTTCTCATCTTCTTCGTCGGTGCCGCTCTTCGACTTCGCCAGCGACGGTGGAACGCGCTCGACGACGCTCTGAATCGGCACTGAGGGCGCGCTGCCGGACGTCGTCGTCACGATCGCAACCTGTGAGGTCATGCCCGGACGCAAACGATCGTCGGGATTGTCGATCTGCACCTTCACTTTGAAGTAGCGCATGCCCGCGCCGGCGCCTTGCTTGAGTGCGGCGGAGCTGCCGATCTCGGCAACATGTCCGGCGTACTCCTTGTCGGGAATGGCGTCGACGTGGACTTTGGATGGTTGATTGGCGCGGATGCCCGTGATCTCCGTCTCCCCCACCTGCGCCTCGACGAGAATCTCGGAGAGGTCGGCGATGACGGCGATGACCGAGCCGGGATTGTTCATCGTGCCGGTGATGACGACTTCGCCTTCGTGCGCATTGAGCTGCACGGCCTTGCCGTCGATCGGAGAAAGAATCGTCGTGTGATCGAGATCGGTCTGTGCCTGCTGCAGTAGAGCCTCCGCCTGCGCTACTCCCTGCTGTGCGGAGTCGTAGGCAGCGACGGCATTGTCATGCGCCTGGCGCGACTGATCGAAAAGCTCCTGCGCCTGAATGCCCTGCTGCCGCAGATTCATGGCGCGCTTGTACGCGGTCTCAGCGGTTGAGACCGCGGTTCTGGCGCGCGCCACTTCGATCTTGCTGTTGGACACTGCGGCCGTTGCGCGCAGATACGCGGCGCGATAGGCGGTCTTCTCAAGATCGACCAGGCGCTGCCCCTTGTGAACGGCGGCGCCTTCGACGAAGTAGATCTTCTCGATCTTTCCGACGATGTGCGCGCTGATGTTGACGGAGACTTTCGGATCGATCTCGCCCGGCGCCGTGACAATCGCAGAGATGTTGCGGGCAGTGACCGGCTCGACGTAGACCGGCTCGCCTTTGGAGCCGCCACCGCGAACGCTGGCGAAAATGATGGCGCCCACGAGGACGAGGGCGCCAACGATGATCAGAGTTTTCTTCATCGGTTTGCACGCAACGACTGCATCGCCGGTCCGATCAGCTTGAAGAGAAGCACGACGATCCAGAGGCTGATGATGATGACCGCCGACTTCACCTTCGATACACGCGCCAGGTACGCGAATCCGATGATCATCAGCACCAGGTACCAGATGCTGAAAATATCGAACGAGGAGAGCAACGCAAACGCAATCGGATTGGCCTTGTAGTCGACGAGAAATCCGAGGTTGGATCGAACAAGAGTCGCCAGCGTCTGGGCAGGGAACGTGCCCCCCTTAACGAGGATGATGATGATCATCACGATTCCCTTGATGACCCCCGGCATCGACGAATAGCAAGTCACCGAAAAGGCCTGCTTGAAATCGCCTTCTCCGCCGAAAAGACGGAAGGCAAGAAGCAGCACACCAGCGATGATCAATAAGCCGATGGCACTCAGGACCGGCGAGAGATACGTCATCACCTTGCCGATGCCAGCGGCCATCTTCACGCCGCGGTCCATCTGCTCCTGCGACATGTTCTTGTTCTGCTCCATCGCTTCGCGCGCCGCGGCGCCGAAGTCGACGTGCTGGGCGATGACGACGCCGGCGAGGAGCGCCATGACCATGAGAATGATCAGAGGCACGACCCAGTCAGGACGCCGCGCGATCGATGCCATCGTGGCATCGGGAGAAAACAACACACCGATGATTCGCTGAAATGAGTTCGGCCTCGGGCCCGGATCGGGCGCGGGCGGAACGATGGCACCATCCTGACCGACAGTCATGGCTCATTTCTCCTTATCGTTGTCGTGGGAAGAGAAGTTGAGCCAATTGTAACGGCTGAATTGCGAAAAAAACGTGGGTTCCTGAACCGGCGGCTCGTCGATGGAGATATTGCGAGTGGCGAGCAGGTCGCCGACCGCACGATGGTATGCAGCAATCGCTTTGTTGTAACTGACGAGAGCCCGCAACTCCGCGCCTCGGGAGTCCGACAGTTGTTGCTGGATCTGCAGCACCTGGAAGTTCGTGCTCATCCCGTTTTCGTAGCGCTTGCGCTCCGCGCTGACGTTTTCTTCCGCCGCTTCCCGCGCAGTTTTTGCCGCGAAAATATTCTTCGCCGCCGTATCGATGGCGCGCGCGGCCGTGCGCACATCGACATCGATGTTCTGCCGTGATTGCGCTTCGGCTGCCTGCGATAGCTCCATGTCGAGCCGAGCCCGCGTCTTTTCGGCGCGAGCGGCAAAATTAAAGATGGGCACTCCGATCGTCATCCCGACGTTCCAGCCGGGGAAGTCGTTCCTGACAATCTGGTTCACCGCATTCGAGAAATTCGACGAACTACCGAATGTCGTCGACACCGGTGTTCCGGCGACGCCGGCGAGGTTGTAGCCAAGATTCAAGTCGACCTGCGGCAGCACCTGATTGCGTGCGTAGTTGTACGTGACCTTGCGAATATCGGTCGTAATCTGCTGCTCTTTGATCTCCGGCCGGAGCTCATACGCGCGGGCGACCGCTTCATTGATGTTGACAGTCATTGGCGTGTAGCCGAGCGAGTCGGTCGGGATGATGGGGCGATCCCACTCGTCGGGAGCGACGTTGAGCAGCGCGCGCAACCGGTCCTCGGCAGCGCGAACAGCGGCAACGGCATTGATGAGATTCTCTTCGCCAGTGGCGATCTGGACTCGCGGTTGGAGGATATCGAGCGGAGCGGAAGCGCCAACGTCGATGCGGATTTGAGTAATGCGGGACTGATCGCGCGCCAGGAACAGGGCTTCCCTGACCACGTCTACGAAGCGCCGCGCGTAAATGAGATCGTAATAGGCCTGCTCAACCGCCGAAGTGGTGTCGAGGAGCACGACCTTGAATGCTTCGCGGCTGATTCCCAGGTTGTCTCGCGCAATCGTGATTCCGCGGCGCGTGATGTCGACCCCAAAGTTTTTCGCAAGTGGCTGCGTGAACGTGAAACCGAGGCCGGTATCGAACTCGGGGCTGAATAGGGCGCCGCCGTTGCTGGTCGTTCGGCGCAGATTGGTGTTCGACAGCAGAAACGTCCCGCCTGTCGGGATGGTGTCCCGAAGACTTACGTTTGCCTGTGTTTGTGTGCCGCCCGTGGACACGAACTGCGATGTGGCTGGACTCTGGCTGCTCGAGTGGTTCAGTGTGGCGCTGGCGAAAGGATCGAACACGCCATACGCCCCCAGCACCTGCGCGCCGGCCATCCCCAGGTCATAGCGCTGGAGTTGCACGCCGATGTTCTTCTCCAGAGTCGTGTGGATGGCATCGTCGAGCGAGAGCCGCATTGCTCGCGGGTCGCTCGCGTCCTTATCGGTATCGACAGTGACCGGCGGCGTTGCCGCCTGATCGGATTTCGGGATATCAACATTCGCCTGGGCCGGATCGGTGGTGACCGAGACCGGCTGCGCCGAGGCCGGCTTGGTAGTCGTCTTTTTCGTCGTCTGTGCGGACAGCGACACAGCGCTGGTCACACAGATGATGATCAGCAACCGTCGAACAGCGGTATTCATGTAAACCCTCCTGGACACGCCTCTTCTACGCAACATTCTATGGATTGTTTCGCTCGCGCGCCGCGGCCTGAGCGATAGCCAACGGACCGATTTCCGGCGGGACGCATTGTATTCGTTGCCGGTACGTTTGACGGAACGAAACGTCGAACGTCGATTTACGACGGCACGGCCGTTGCCGCCGGCACAGGCTCCCCCGCGAAGTGGCATGCGGCAAACTGTCCCGGCTTGTGCTCGATCAGCGGCGGCACGACGTCGGCACAAATGGGGAACTGTGCGATCGGGCAGCGCGTGTGGAAGACGCAGCCACTCGGAGGTTTGAGCGGCGTGGGGATGTCGCCGCTGAGGATGATCCGGCTCTTGTGCCGCGTCGGATCAGGAATCGGCACCGCAGACAGCAACGCCTTCGTATAAGGATGCAACGGATCCGCGTAAAGCTCGCGGCGTCCGGCCAGCTCCATGATCTTGCCGAGGTACATGACGGCGACGCGGCTGGAGATGTGCTCGACGACGGAGAGGTCGTGGGCGATGAAAAGGTACGTCAGCCCGAGCTTCTCCTGAAGATCCTGAAGCAGATTCACCACCTGCGCCTGCACGGAGACGTCGAGCGCGGACACCGGCTCATCGAGCACGAGGAACTTCGGATTCGTCGCCAGCGCGCGCGCGACGCCGATGCGCTGCCGCTGTCCGCCGGAGAATTCGTGCGGATATCGTTTGCGATAGTCAGGACTGAGTCCGACGGTCTCGAGAAGCTGCGCAACCCGCGCCGTTCGATCGCTCGACGACATTCCACCGTGAATGATCAGCGGTTCGGCGATGATCGTGCCGACCGTCATGCGCGGATTCAGCGACGCGTACGGATCCTGAAACACGATCTGCATGTGCCGGCGCATGCGGCGCATGTCGCCGCTGCCGAGGCCGAGAACGTCCTGCCCTTCGAACTCAACGCTGCCCGAGGTTGGCTCGATGAGCCGCAGAATGCAGCGTCCGACCGTCGTCTTGCCCGATCCCGACTCGCCGACGAGACCAAGCGTCTCACCGCGGCTGACGCCGAAGCTCACGCCATCGACCGCTTTGACCTGCGCCACGACGCGCGCGAGGACGCCGCGCTTGACGGGAAAGTACTTGGTGAGATCGCGGACGACGAGCAGCGGCTCACCGATGCCGAGTGGAAGCGCTGGCGTCTCTTCGATCGGGGCCACGCTCATACGTGAGCTCCGGCGTTCAATGCGGAATGTTGAATGTTCGATGTTGAATGTTCAATGTTGAATGAGAGGGGTCTCGTGAGCCGCGCTGCGCATCGCGTCGCCGCCCAGTGTGCTGCCGTGCCGACGCACGCGTTCTGGCCGGTCCATTCAACATTCAACATCCAACATTCAACATTCAACATTTCGCTTCTCATAATCTATCCGGATCCGCCTCATCCCCATGCAAGTAGCACCGCGCGTCGTGACCGGGACTGACGATCATTCGCGCCGGCTCATTGCCGAGACAGATGTCCATCACGTCGGGGCAACGCGGATTGAACTTGCAGCCACGCGGCAAATTCGCAATCGACGGAACCATTCCCTTGATCGTCGGAAGCCGGTGCGGTGCCGAAGGATCTCCGCCGCTGACGCTCGGCAGCGACTTGAGCAGTCCTCGGGTGTACGGGTGCGCGGGATTCGCGAAGAGGTCACACACCGGCGACTCCTCCACGACGCGGCCGGTGTACATGACGACGACGCGCTCGCAGAACTCAGCGACGACGCCGAGGTCGTGCGTGATGAGAAGAATGGCCAGGCCGAGGCGCTGCTGCAGGGACGCGAGCAACTCCATGATCTGCGCCTGGATCGTGACGTCGAGCGCGGTCGTCGGCTCGTCCGCAATGAGCAGCTCGGGATCGCACGACAAGGCCATGGCAATCATCACGCGCTGCCGCATGCCGCCGGAGAGTTGGTGCGGATAGTCGTCGAGGCGTTTGATCGGATCAGGAATCGAGACCAGCTCCAGCATCTCCCCTGCCCGCTTCCACGCTTCCTTCCTCGATACCTTGTTGTGAATCCGCACCGCCTCGGCCACCTGCGCGCCGATCTTGAACACGGGATTGAGCGACGTCATCGGCTCCTGGAAAACCATGGCGATGTCGTTGCCACGCACCTTTCGCATTTCATGTTCGGAAAGGCTGGCCAGATTGCGTCCCTTGAAATCGACCTCGCCTCCCGTGATCCGGCCCGGCGGCGCGACGAGGCGCATGATCGACATGGCGGTCACGCTCTTGCCGCACCCCGATTCGCCGACCAGAGCGACCGCCTCCCCTTTTCGAACATTGAACGAGACGTTGTCGACCGCGTGAACGAATCCACTCCCTGTAGGAAACGAGGTGCGGAGGTTCTTGACCTCGAGAATGGCCTCGCGGGGATCGACATCGGCATCCGCCACGCGCGCCTCTCTCATTCCCAGAGGCTGCACCGGTTGCACGCTTCCCGTCATCGGCTGTTCCGTCACGCGAGGTGGATCGTAGCAAGAATGGTGTCAGACACGCCGAGGTATCCTCGGGTGCGTGAAAACGACTCGCAAGTTCGAGCTGAAGATGCGCAAGACCGACCGCGCAAAAATCGAATGGGAATGGTGCGAGCGAGTCATCAATGCTCCGATCGAGATCATCGAACAGAACGACGGCAGCTACAGAATGTGGGGATACATCCTTGAAGCGGGAAAATATCTGCGCGTGATTACGTTACCTGACAAGAAAACCGCTGACAATGCGTTCTTCGACAGCAGCTACAAAAGGAGGCGGCGATGAAGTACTACTACTTTGAAGAAAGTGATTCCCTCTTCATTTCCCTCCGCGACGGCGAATACGACGAGTCCGAGGAGATCTACGACGGCTTCGTGATCGATTTTGACAAGTCAGGCCGCCCTTTGGCCATTGATATTGACCACGCCTCGAAGTTCGTCGACATGCCGAGGCTCCTTCGAAACATGGCGCCGGAACCGGAAGACGCAGAACAACTAATCGAGCCGATGGTCGTTCGCGATGCGCCGTACGACGAGAAGAAGCCGTAGCGCCGCGTCGGTAGCGCGGAGGCAATGATGAGTACTCATACGACGACGATGGCGATTCGCTATTCATCTGCCTCCGTGAGGGCGAATACGACGAGTGCGAGGAGATCTACGACGGCTTCGTGATCGACTTCGATAAGTCCGGACGGCCTCTGAACATTGATATCTACCGCGAGGCCTCGAAGTTCGTCGACATCCCTCGGTTACTTCAGCGCATGGCCCCGGAACCGGAAGACGCGGAGCAATCACGCGAGCCGATGGTCGTTCGCGATTCACCTATCGTGACAAAAGACTAGCGTCGGAATCGCTGGAGTGTCGCCCGAGCCTCGGGCACGCCACTCAACAACGTTACGGCGAAATAGACCGCGCCGAATACGACTACCGCCATTGCGCCATCGCGGATATGTGGCAGGACACGAGGTAGATGAGGCGCGAGCCGCGGAACCGCCAACTGGTAGAACGCTGCGCCAGCCAGACCAGCAGCCACGGCGGAGATCCAGATACGGATCTGAAAGCTTGGCTGCAGACGGATCTCTCCGATACGCTTTTGAAGACCATGCCGGAGCAGCAGAAACTCGAGCCAGCCGGCGATGCCTGCCGAAACCGTGAGTCCGATCGCACCCAGCGCCACCGTTCCTCCCATCACAACCGGCAGCGGAACTCTCGCGGTCAGCAACAGGTCAACGAGGAGCGGCCGGAGTGGCCGGCAGGAGAGATACCCGAGGACTCCGGTAAGAACGACGCGCATGATGGCAAAGCGGAGGGGCGTTCTCGTGTCGCGAAGCGCGTAGAACGCAGACGAATAGAGTCTCCCCAGAGCCGACGCAAGAAGGCCGACGGTCGAGCCGATGAGGATGTACCAGACGTAGCGCGTGTCGTCGGCGCTGAACTTTCCGCCCTGATAGAGCGCGGCCACGAGCGCGTTTCCGATGGCGATGAAGGCGACAACGGAGGGAACGACGAAGAAGGCGATCTGCCGGAGTCCGCGCTCCATCCTCGCGCGCAGCTTCGCGAAGATTTCCTCGTCGGTTCCGATTGCGCTCGACATCTGCGGCAACTCCGCCGCCGTCACCGACATGGCAAAGAGGCTGATCGGCAGGAGATAGATGATCTGCTGATACGCGAGGCCGGAAACCGCGGCTGCTCCCAGCAGGCTGGCCAGCAGGCTGTCGAGGTATGCGCTTAACTGAATGACGCCTCGGCTCACGACGACCGGACCGAAGTTGCGCAGGATCTCGCGAACCGGCGCCAGAGTTGTGTCGATCGCGAATCGCACCTGCTTGCTGTACTTAATGACGAACGGTACCTGCACGCCGAGCTGCAACGCGGCGCCGATCACCGTTCCCCACGCCGCAGCGACAGCCAGCGAGCTGTCGTTCATCCTGCCGCCAAACATCAGCAGCACGGCGATCATGGCGATGTTCATGAACACCGGCGCTACGTAGGAGAGAAAGAACCGGCGATGGCTGTTGAGGATCCCAAGGCACCAGGCCGAGATCACCAGAAGACCGATGCCCGGAAACATGATGCGCACGATGTGAATCGTCAGGATGCGAACATCACCGCTGAAGCCGGGAGCCACAGCGAAGAGGATCCACGGAGTGAAAATCACACCGAGCAGCACGAGGACGCTCGTGACCAGCGCGAGCATTGTCACGACGACACCGGAGACGCGGCCGGCCAGTTCCTCGTCTCCTTCCGCCAGCAGCCGGGCGTAGACGGGAATGAACGACGCGGAGAGAACGCCCTCGCCAAAAAGATTCTGGAGAAAGTTGGGAATCCGCAACGCCGCCTTGAAGGCTCCGGCCGCGTTCGAATTGCCGAAATAGTGCGCGAACACCTTCTCGCGCAGCAGCCCGGCGATGCGGCTGAGCAGAATGCCGGCGCCGACGAAGACGGCGAATCCCCCTCCACGCGATTTTGCTTTCGCGGTCACGGCGGTTGGTGTGGCGTCGACAGTCATGGATGATCGGCTCGAAAGCCTACTGCGGAATTCGGGCCGGAGTTCGCGCGGTACCATAGCGCCGAATCGTGTCGAGTGATCAAGTCATCCGCATCGCAGGCGCAGGGCCGTCAGGTCTCGCGGCCGCCATCGCGCTCGCAAAGGCGGGACGCGCGGTCGAGGTGCATGAAGCAAAACGCGACGTCGGAACCCGCTTCATCGGCGACCTGCAGATCATCGAAGGCTCATCGGAAGCCGAGCCCGTTCCCGACTTTCTCGACCGCATCGGCATCGCGCGCAATTTCTATTTTCGCCCCGCAACGTGGGCTACGTTTTACGATCACCGCGGCAAAGGCCGCGTCATCCGCAGCGACAAACCGTACGGATACTTCATTCACCGTGGCGCGGAAGAGGGCACACTCGATCGCGGTCTCCTCGCGCAAGCGCGAGACGCGGGCGCGAAGGTGATCTTCAACAGCCGCCTCGCTCCCGACCAAGCCGACATCGTCGCCACCGGTCCGGCCTCGCCGGATGGATTGGCGAAGGAGATCACGTGGCGCGTAGAGACGCGGGAGTCGGGAGTCGGGGATCGTAGTTTTTCTGCCGCAAACGCGGGCTCATACCCAGGCTACGACACCCCACACCCGATAACCGACTCCCGCGCAAACGAAACCATCGACGTCTACTTCAACCACAAGCTCGCGCCGGGCGGCTATTCCTATCTCTTCATCCTCGACGGCGTAGCAACATTCGGTTGTGCGATCGTCGCCGACTTCAAGAAGATCGATTCGTACTTTGATCATTCGCTCGCTGCTGCGCAGCGTTTGCATCCCTTCGATGTTCCCGCTGATGTGCGCACCGGCTACTCGTATATGAACTTTCATCTCAAGCGGCAGTCGACCGCGAACGGATCGCGATTCGTTGGCGAGGCGGCCGGTTTTCAGGATTACCTTTTCGGACTCGGCATCCGCTACGCGCTGACGAGCGGCTCGCTCGCCGCGCGTAGCATTCTCGAAGGGCGCGACTACGATGCGCTCTGGAAGCAGGAGTTGGGGACGAAGCAGGAGACCAGTCTCGTCAATCGCTTTCTCTACGAAAGCGGAGGAAACTTCGGATTGTCGATGTTCGTCCGCCAGGCATCGCGCGCGAAAGACTTTCATCGCTATCTGAGCGGATGGCATCGCAGCACGTGGTGGAAGAGAATGCTCAACCCTCTCGTCAGGAGAGTCTGGAAACACGATGGACGATGCCTGCACAAACCGGGCTTGCACTGGTGCCGCGCCCGCGACACGGAGATGAAGGTGCCGCCCCTCGGCCCCGTCGAAACGCCATGAGTGCCGACGCTCTGTCACTACCGGTCTCGCCGTCCGTCGATGAGGCGTACGACTTCTGCCGCCGGGTCGCGCACCGCTACGGCGCGAACTTCTCGGTCGGCTTTCGATTTCTTCCGCGCGTGAAGCGGAAAGCGGTCTACGCGGCGTATGCATGGTGCCGCTGGGCCGACGACATCGCCGACGAGCCGAGCGATTCCGCGGAGTCGGTGGTCGATCGTCTCGCAGCCTGGCAGCGCGAGCTCGACGCAACCTACGACCGCCGCCCTTCGCATCCGGTAACGATCGCGCTCTCCGATGCGCTGCAGCACTTCGCCATTCCGAAGAGCGCCTTCGTCGCGCTGATCGACGGCTGCCGTCAGGATATGACGAAGACGCGCTACCAATCGTTCGATGAGCTTCTGCAGTATTGCGAGCTCGTGGCGTCATCAATCTCCGACATTTCGCTGGCAATCTACGGCTATCGCACACCGGCAGCGCTCGACTACGGCCGCAATCTTTCGACCGCCTTGCAATTGACGAACGTGACGCGCGACATCGCCGACGACCTCGACCGCGATCGCGTCTACCTTCCGCAGGACGAATTGGCGCGATTCGGCGTCACGGAGCAGGATCTGTTCGCGCGGCGCGAAACGGCGGCGGTGCGTCGTCTGATCGAGTTTCAGATCGAGCGCGCTGCGAGTTACTTTCGCGCTGCCGAGCCTCTCGTCGACGAGCTTTCGTTCGATGCGCGTTTCCCCACCCTGCTGATGGGCGGCGTTTACGCCACCGTGCTGGCGAAATTGCGCAAGGATCCGTTCGTCGCGCTCCGGAAGCGCCTGTCACTCAGCCGTGTTCAGAAGATCATGGTCGTGGCACGGCGGATCGTTCGTCCACACTTCGTTTGAAACGTGCGACGATCAGGCTTCGTCGTATGAGCGATATGGCGCGCGTCCTGACATCGATTCTGCTTCTCCTGGCCGCGGCCGGCGCCGATGCCGCCGACGCGCCGCAGAGCGTCAGCGTTCTCGTCCCCATCGTCGGAAGCGTCGTCGGCATCAACAACGTCCGCTGGAAAACCGACATCGATCTTTATAACGACACACGCACCGAAGCGAGCGTGATGCTCTCGCTCCCCACGGCTCCCGACCAGCCGTTCATCCTCGTCACGATTCCACCCTCCTCGGGTCAGCACTTTGCCGATATCGTCGCCGAAACGTTCGGCATGACCGAGACGCTCTCGCCGCTCAAGATCACGACCATCGAGAGCACGCGATCGGTTCTCGTTCTCGCAAACGTTTACGGCGTTCATGATGCGGAGACCACGTTGCCGGAAGCCATCGCGGTCAGCTACGGCCCGGCTTATGGTCCGCAGCGCACGCTGAACGGTCTCTCCTTCAGCGACGCCTTTCGCACGAACATCGGGATCGCCAACCTCGGCGAGAGTGATGCGGTCTTCACTCTGGCGCTTCAGCGCGTACCGGGCCGCAACGTCGCCGTGACGAGTTTCAAGGTGGGCTCAAACTCGCTCGTGCACACCGCCGTTCAGTCGCTTTTTCCGGTCATCACGAAAGGCGAGGACTTCATCATCCTCGTCGAAACGAGCGCGCCGGATACGTATGTTTACGCCTCCGTCATCGACAACAATACGAATCAGCCCCGCTTCATCCAGCCGGCAATTGGGGCTCCGATGCTCCGGGAAACGCGGAATCAGTAGAGAACGCGCCGCCGCTTCTGTATTCTTTGCGCCCATGGAAGAGCCCGAGTACCTCATCTGCATTCAGTGCGACACGCCGACGTATCAGTTCGAATACACCAACGGCAAGTTGGTCTCAGCCATCTGCAACACGTGCGGCGCAGATGACCTCTCCGACTTCATGACCGAAGCGGAGCTCGAGGAGTCGACCGGACCATGAAGACTCCCGTGATCATCGGCATCGCCGGCGGCACCGGATCGGGCAAGACGACCGTCGCGCGCGCCATCTACGACCGCGTCGGGAAAGACCGCATCGAGTGGATCTCTCACGACTCGTACTACCGCAACTTCGACGGCTATTCGCCGGAGCAGCGGCACCAGATCAACTTCGATCATCCCGACTCGCTCGAGACCGAGCTACTCGTGCGGCATCTCGATGTGCTGGCGAAAGGATCGTCGGTTGATGTCCCGGTCTATGAATTTTCGACGCACTCGCGCAATCCTGACAAAACGCATCGCGTCGAACCGCGCAAAGTGATCATCGTCGAAGGCATTCTCGTTCTTGCCGAGCCGGAGTTGCGCAAGCGGATCGACATCAAGCTCTTCGTCGACACGCCGGCCGACATCCGCTTCCTCCGCCGTCTCACGCGCGATATCGAATCGCGAGGGAGGAGCTTGAAGTCGGTCATCGATCAATACCTCACCACGGTGCGCCCGATGCATGAGGAATTCGTGGAGCCATCGAAGCGGCACGCCGACCTGATCATCCCCGAGGGGGGCGAGAATCAGGTGGCGCTGGACGCGATCATTTCGCGGGTCGAGCACCTGCTCGTTTAGTTATTTGCGCGGCACGAAACCGCAACCAACGGCCTTTCAGCAGGTTACAAAATTCACAGATTGGCGGAATGGCGGGCGCCTCTCCTCCCGTTTCAGTGAGCTGCCGTAGCTGCATTGACCGCAGCCCCGGTGCTCCATAAACTATCCACGGGACCGCTACGCAGAAGGGGGGGATTGGGATTGCCTCTGGTGCACGTCAAAGAGGACGAGAGCTTTGAAAACGCGCTTCGCCGGTTTAAACGGAAATGCGAAAAGTCGGGGATCCTCTCCGAGTTGAAAAAACGGCAGCATTACGAAAAGCCGAGCATGAAGCGTAAAAGAAAAGCGATCGCGGCGCGGAAGAAAGTGTTGCGGAAACTCGCCGAAGAACGTCGTACAGGTTACTAAGTCAGGCCCATCTTCAAAACCAAAGGACCCGCGGAACGCGGGTCCTTTTTGTTTTCGGGTGGCTTCATTACGCTTCGTGTATTGAGTTAGTTGCGCTTCGCGCGTTGTCGGTTGATTGCGGCTTCGCCGCGTTGTCAGTTCTCGGTTGATTGCGCTTCGCGCGTTGTCGGATCTCGGTTGATTGCGGCTTCGCCGCGTTGGGCTACTGCTCGCAGGCCGCTGTCGGACGGCGAGACAAGAGTGAAGGAGCTTTCGACAACGCGCGAAGCGCAACCAACTGACAACCGACAACGCGCGCAGCGCAATGATGCGAAGCGCAACCAACTGACAACCGACAACGCGCGAAGCGCAATGATGACAACGCGCGCAGCGCAACTAACCGACAACGCACGAAGTGCACAAAACGGAATAGCGGACCGAAGCGCCACGTCTAGCAACTGCGAGTGAGCAACTTCCCTCTCCAGCAACTCGAGCTCGACCGCGTCCTCACGCTGATCGCCATGGAGGCGAAGAGCGCTCTGGGCAAAGAGAGCATCGCCCGGCGCCGGCCGTTGCGAACGCTCGCCGCATGCGAGGCTGCGCAAGCCGATCTCGCGGAGATGGTCCGCTTCTATTTGACCGACGGCCTCCTTCCGCTGGCAGGACTGACCGACGTCGCTCCCCTTCTCGACCGCGACTCCATCCTCGACATCGACGAGTCGTGGATCGTCGTCCGCTGCGTCCGTGCCACCCAGGCCATTCGCGAGACGTTCCTGCGCACCGACATCTTCCCGCGCCTGGCCGCCCACGCGCAGGGCATCCCCGACCTCGGCGCGCTGATCGCGAAACTCAACAAGTACTTCACGCAGGACGGCAAGCTACGCGAGGAAGCATCCGCCGAGCTGCGATCTATTCGTCAGCGCATGCAGGGCAAACGCTCGGCCATCCAACGCGTGCTCAACGACGTGATGAACCGAACCGCGGATGCCATTCAGGAGCCGCTCATCGTCATGCGCGGCGACCGCTACTGCATCCCGGTCCGCGCCGATCATCGCAACGCCGTCACCGGCATCCTCCACGAGCGCTCCGGCTCGGGTGCGTCGTTCTTCATCGAGCCGATGCAGGCGATCGAGTTGAACAACGACCTCGCCGATCTGCTCATCCAGGAGCGCGAGGAGATTGCGCGCATCACCCGCTTCATCTCCGCGGCCATCGCCGACGAATCGGAGCTGATTCGAGACGCTGCACGCGTCGGCGGCGAATTCGACGCGCTGCAAGCCTGCGCGCAGTTTCATCAAACCGTCAGCGCCTCGCGGCCGGAGTTCAATGAGGATCACGTTCTCGAGATGATCGACGGACGCCATCCACTGCTCGATGAGCGACTCGCGTCCGCGCGCGAGGAGGCGTTCGGCGAGGAGCCATCCGATCGCCGCGTGATGCCGATTTCGGTGAAGCTCAACCGCGAAAGCACCGCACTCGTCATCAGCGGCCCGAATGCCGGCGGCAAAACGGTGGCGCTCAAGACCACCGGCCTCCTCGTGGCGATGGCGATGAGCGGACTTCCCGTTCCCGCAGCGGACGGAACGATCATCCCAATCGTCGACGACTTTCACGTCCTCATCGGCGACGACCAGAGCGTCCTCGAACATCTCTCGACCTTTTCCGCCTATCTTGTCCGCCTCCGCCGCGTTCTGGAAAATGCCACGCAGCGCTCGCTCGTACTGCTCGACGAGCTCGGCTCCGGCACCGATCCGGAGGAAGGCTCGGCCATCGCTACCGCCGTCATCGAGCATCTGCTCGATACCGGCGCGCTGATGATCGTCACGACGCACCTCTCGGCACTCAAGAGCTTCGCCGTCAATGACGCACGCATCGTCAACGCGTCGATGGAGTTCGATGCCGCGACTGCCGCGCCGACCTATCGCATGATCGCCGGGATCCCCGGCCGCAGCCGCGCCATCGACGTCGCGCAGATCATCGGCCTCCCCTCCTCCGTCATCGACCGCGCCCGCCAGCACCTCGGCGACCGCTACGGCGAGACCGACACGCTGATCGCGGAGTTGCAGAAGAAAATGTCCGAGGTTCTGGCGGCGCGCGAGGAAGCCGCGGGATTGCGCGTCGATCTCGAGAATGAGATCGGCCGTCTGTCCCTCGAGCGTGGACGATTGGAGAAAGAACGAGCGAAGCTCGGTGGCTCGTTCCGCGAAGAGCTCGATCGTCTGCGCGACGATGTGCAGCGCCAGGTAACCGCGGAGTTGAAGAACCTTCGCGAATCCGACCGCAATGTCCGCGCGGGCGCAAACGCCGCCGAGATCGTCAAGACATTGACCAAACCGGTCGATCGCGCTCTGGACTTCCTTCCGGTCGAACAGCGCGAAGTGCACGTGGGTGAGAAGGCGGAGCATCGCTCATTCAAAGTGACCGGCACGATCGAGTCGATCGACGGCAAGAAAGCCGTCCTCAACGTCAACGGCCGGAGAATGACGGTCGAGGTGAAAGACCTCGTGCCGCGGGAGTCGGGCGCCGGGAGTCGGGAGTCGAGGAAGACCGCCACTCGGGCGTCATCTCCAGATTCGCTACAACCCGAAGTGTCCGCCGAATTGAATCTCATCGGCCAGCGCGTCGATGAGGCCATCGACGAGTCCGACAAGTTCCTCGATCGCTCCCTCATGCAGGGCAAACAGGCCGTGCGCATCATTCACGGCTTCGGAACGGGTGCGCTGCGAAAAGCGCTGCGCGATCATCTGCGAAAACATCCCGCCGTGAAATCGTGGCGGCCGGGCGGTGAGAACGAAGGCGGCGACGGAGCGACGATTGCGGTGCTGGAATGACACGAAGAGTCACAAGCGAAATGTTGAATGTTCAATGTTCAATGTTGAATGTTGAATGGCTCGCCAATCGAACGGCGACGCTCTCATTCACCATTCAACATTCAACATCCAACATTCAACATTCGGCTCTTCGAATCAAGGCCAGGATGGCGAACTAACCAGAGCCATGGCCTTCTCCGACCTCAACGACTCCGTTATCGCGCAGGTGCGCCAGGCTGCCGACATCGTCGACTTCATCGCGCAGGTCACGCCGCTCAAGCTAGCGGGCAAGAGCTACAAAGGCCTCTGCCCGTTTCATCGCGAGAAAACGCCATCGTTCACGGTCGATCGCGGCAAAGGACTCTTCTACTGTTTCGGCTGCGGCACTGGTGGAGACGTCTTCAAATTCCTCACGCTGACGGAGCGATTCACGTTCCCTGAGGCGGTGGAGCACGTCGCGTCGCGCGTCGGGATCGAGCTGCCGAAAAAGAAGCGGACGTCGCGCGAGAGCGACAAAGACGATCTCCTCGAAGTGATGGACGAAGCCTCCGAGGCCTTTCATCAGGCGCTGGGATGGGGCGACAACGCCGCGAAGCGTTACCTCACCGAGCGCGCGGTTCCGCAGGAAATCGTCGAGAAGTACGGGTTCGGCTACGCGCCGGATTCGTGGGACTACATCCTCACGCGTCTGGCGCGAAAGCACGGCGAGAAGAAACTCGAGACTGCCGGTCTGGCCATGCCGCGAAAAACGGGCAACGGCTACTACGATCGCTTCCGCAACCGGCTGATCATTCCGATTCACAACGAGAGCGGAATGGTGGTCGGATTCGGCGGGCGCTCGCTCGACGGGAGCGATCCGAAGTACCTCAACTCGCCCGAGTCGGAGATCTTCAACAAGTCGCGCCTCCTCTATAACTTGCACCGATCAAAGGATGCGATGCGGCGCATCGACCGCGCCATCCTCGTCGAAGGCTATTTCGACGCCATCTCGATCGATCACGCCGGCGTGCCTGGCGTAGTTGCATCGATGGGCACATCGCTCACGAGTGGCCAGGCCTCGCTGCTCCGGCGTTTCTGTACGCGCGTCGTCATCGCCTACGACGGCGACAACGCCGGCCGCATGGCAACGCTGCGGGCCGCCCCTGTGTTGCTGGCGGCCGGGCTCACTGTATCCGCGCTCGATCTCCAGGGCGAAAAAGATCCCGACTCGGTCGTGCAGAAGCATGGCGTCGATCGCTTCCTCGAGCTCCTCGGCAATGCCACCGACATCTTCGAGTTCGGCCTCGCCGAATGGGCAGGCGACGTCGCCACGCTCACAGGACGCGAGAAATCGGAGCGCGTCGAGCACTTCGTCCCGCTTCTATCCGCGGTCTCCGATCCTGTCGTCCGCAATGATGCCGCACAGCGGATCGCCGACGCCTTTCGCCTCGAGTTTCAGACGATCTGGTCGAAAGTGCGAGGAAAGGCATCGACGCCCCAAGATCGCGAGCGACCCCCATCCGGCCGGACCACGAGTGCAGAAAAGACCATCCTCACCGCAGCAATTCAGGGAAAACTGACCGCCCCGGACCTGGCCCGGCTCCGGGAGGACTATTTTGAAGAGCCCGCCTGCAAAATGATTTTTGCCATCATGAAAGCGGATCTTCTCTCCGGCGCGCCTATTGATTTTCAGCAGGTTGCGACCCATCTTAAGGGCGAGGCCGAGCTCAATCTCCTCTCCGAGCTCTCTCTCACCGAGGATATTGACGATCAGATCCTCCAACGAATCGACGAGAACCTCCGGCCCATGGAGCGGGCCTACCTCGATCGTCGAAATCAGGAAATTCAACGGGAGATCGCCGAAGCACAGCGCCAGGGGGATGGAGAACGGGCGGCAGAGCTGGGTATGGAGAAGGTGCGCATCCTCCGTATGTTGAACGAAGCGAAATAATTATCGTCACCTGCCGATTACGTTGGTGTCCTCTGGGGACGATGATTTGACGGGGTGGTCAGCCCGCTTCTGACCGTCGCATCAAGGTCTCGTCCGGAACAGAAGTGTTGTGCAGCAACTGAGGAGCGAAAAAAGACATGACGACACGCCTGCGGACTGCGAATCTCGAACAAGAGACCAATTTTGACGAGGGGGTCGGCGAGTTGAGTGTCGAAGAAAAGTACGCGGAAGTAAAACAGCTCATCATCGTGGGCAAAGAAAAAGGCTTCCTGCTGTACGACGAGATTTACGAGACGCTTCCTGAGGAGATCACCTCGCTCCCGGAAGAGCTCGATGAGATTTACATCCGTTTCGCCGACCTCGGCATCGACGTCGTCGAAGATTCGGAAAAGCCGCTTCCCACCTCTTCCAAGGCCATCGTCACCATCGACGGCACGATCGAAGAGAAGGAGATGGATCAGCGCGAAGAGGTCCAGCAGGACATCATCGCGGCCTCCAGCGGCATCGTCGACAAGACCAACGACCCCGTCCGCATGTACCTGCGCGAGATGGGAACGGTCAAGCTCCTCGACCGTCAGGGCGAGGTCGACATCGCCAAGCGCATCGAAAAGGGCGAGCGGAAGGTATACAAGTCGCTCTCCCAGAACCGCATCATTCTCGAAGAGATCCTCAAGATCTACGAGAGCGCCAAGAAAGACCAGCGCGTCATCAAAGAGATGATCGATCTGGCCATGCCGGAAGACGAGACCATCCACGTCGCTACCGACGAGAATGGCGAGCCGAAGATGCCCGCGGCGACGATCAACAAGATCGCCGATATCATGGCCATCTTCGAGAAGGTCGCCAAGCACGACAAGAAGATCAAGGACGCCAAAGCGAAACTGGTCGATCCGAAGAAGCTCTCCGAGCGGACGCTGAAACAGACCGAGAAGTCGATCGAGCGGCTCACCGTCGAGCTGGCCAACGAGCTGCGCCAGGTGGATTTCACACCGCAGACGCGCAACCGGATGATCAACAAGCTGAAGGACATCGACAACGAGCTTGCGCAGACGTCGTCGATGGTCCGAAAAGACGACGCAGCACTCAAGCGGGAAAAAGACAAGACCCGCCGCGATTTCTATCGCCGCCGTCTGCAGAAGTATCAGGAGAAACTGCACGAGCTGGAGACGTTCTACGGTACCGGTCACGATGACCTTCGCCGCACGATCCGCGAGATCCGCGCGGGCGAAGAGGAGGCCGATCAGGCCAAGCAGGAGCTGATCGTCGCCAACCTTCGCCTCGTCGTCTCCATCGCCAAGAAGTACACGAACCGCGGCCTGCAGTTCCTCGACCTCATCCAGGAAGGCAACATCGGTTTGATGAAGGCGGTCGAGAAGTTCGAGTACCGCCGCGGCTACAAGTTCTCGACGTACGCAACGTGGTGGATCCGTCAGGCCATCACGCGCGCCATCGCCGATCAGGCCCGCACCATTCGCATCCCGGTTCACATGATCGAGACGATCAACAAGCTCACGCGTACGTCGCGTGCGCTCGTGCAGGAGCTCGGCCGCGAACCGCAGGCCGAGGAGATTGCGGATCGGATGGATATGCCGGTAGCGAAGGTGCGCAAGATCATGAAGATCGCGCAGGAGCCGATCTCCCTCGAAACGCCGATTGGCGAAGAGGAAGATTCGCATCTTGGAGACTTCATCGAAGATCGTGGCGTTATCTCCCCGATCGATCACGTCATCGTCGCCAATCTCAAGGAGCAGACCAACAAAGTTTTGCGCACGCTCACCCCGCGCGAAGAGCAAGTGCTGAAGATGCGCTTCGGCGTCGGCGACGGCTCCGAGCACACGCTCGAAGAGGTCGGCCGCTCGTTCAACGTGACGCGCGAGAGGATCCGCCAGATCGAGTCGAAAGCGCTCCGCAAGCTGCGGCACCCGTCGCGGTCGAAGAAGCTGCGTCCGTTCCTCGACTCTACGTTCTGAGCCTGACTTACCGATAGAATGCAGGGCGGCCCAATCGGCCGCCCTTTTTCTTGATGATTAAACGTCTCATTCTATTGCTTGGTGTGACATCGTCGCTCTACGCCGCCGCTCCGAAGCCGTATCACCTCGAGCTCATCGCCAATCCCGCGGCGCCGTTCCCCTTCCTCAGCAAGTTCGGAACGGTCACGCTGCACGTCTTCCCTGCCGGCGTTCGCGCCGAGACGTTCTGGCTCAACGGCTTCACGCGCAACGGCGCGCGCACCATCACGGTCGAGAACCCCCTCGGGCGGATGTACACGGACGTGCCCGTGACTCAGATCAGTGCGATCCTGCACGAGCTCTCCTCCAGCGGCGTGGAGCAGGTGGCGCCCGACAGCATCACGACCGTCAACGGCACGGTGAAGGGAATCGCGGCGCGTCGCTACCGCCTCGCTTATGGCCCGCAAGCGTGGATCGACGTCTGGACGACAGACACGATCCCGGAGAATCCGCAGCTTCGCGCCGTGATCACCGAATTCGTGCACGGCGTTTCCCCTGCCACGGCAAAAGCGATGGGCTCCATTCCAGGCATGCCTCTCTATGTCGAGCTGAATTTCCGCCGCTACAAGAAGGTTCCGCTTCTCCGCTTGAAGAACTTCGCCTGGAACGGCGAAGGTGAGGAGGACGCGCTGCGTACCGGCACGCTCTACTTCAAAGCCCCGCTGCTCGACGCGATCTGGAAGTGATGGAAGCCCTGCTGATTATTGTGCAGGCGGCGACGAGGCATGTTCGATGTACTGAAGTGCGGTGACAAACGATGAGAAAAACTTGCAGTTGAGTGAAACCAGCTGTCGACTTAGATCCGGCTCATTAAAGTCGTGAGAATCCCTGCTTATGAAGCAACTCACCGCGGCATGGTCAAGCTCCAGTTGCGTACGAATTGACGCATACACGATCGCGTCCTGCGCTGACAGGTTATAGTCGGCTTGGCACTCGGCCGCGATGCGGAGCACTTTTAGATCCAGCGGCAACACTTCACTTACCGACCAAAGGCGCTGCTTCACCCTCTCCATTTGGGTAGCTTCATATTCGGAGCTTTCGATCAGCAGTTTCACGATTTCCTGAGACGCAGAAGCCCTCTCGGCCAACCGCTCGCTACGAGCCAGTTCGGCGAGCTCCCCCGAGAGCTGCCTCCGAAGAGCGGCCCGGTCGCGTTCCCGGCGCGTGAGAGTCTCGTGCGGCTCGATGAAGCTGTAGGCGGGAAGAAAAAGCCGAATCGATTTCGCGCTCGCCAAGCCGACAAGCTTCCTGCACGCGGGAGCCTCCTGCTGCTCCCGCACGAGCTCGAGGACGAAGTTGGTTTCGACGAATACGTTCACGCGGCGACGTCAGAGACAACCCGACCGTTTTCAACTGCCTCCAGCAATCCCGAGTCGCCGAACAACCGTCGTTCCTCAGGTACCAACGCCTGCCAGAAACCATGCGAGACATCATCAAGCCATGCGCCGACGATAAATTCGAAGGTGCTCCCGGAGATATTTGTTATTTCCAGACTGGAGTTTCGAAGATAAGAGGCAAACACGCGCCGCGCATCCACCGTAGCGGTAGGTTCAAGGGATGATCCCTTCTCGCTGCGCTTCCAAATGAATAGAGACTCCGGCGTAGCGAGCAGCACGTACGGCGGTGCCGGACCGCGCTGAAGTGTCACAAAGTTGCGGAACCACTCCGTTGCCCATTGCGGGTCAGCGCCACGCTTATTCTTTGCCTCCGCGACCAGCGCCAACCGACCACTCTGATCGAGAACGGCAAAGTCCGCTTGCCAATCGTGAGCGCGAGATGACATGACAGTATCGATTCTAACCGATCTGGCGGGCACCGAGTGCGCTTCGATCCGTCTACGCCGCCGCTGGCCGCTGCATCTGCACCGCGTCGAGATCGTGCAGAAGCTCGCCCGCCGTTGCGTAGCGCGCCTTCGGATCCTTCGCCAGGCAGCGCATGACGATCGCGTTTACTTCGCGGCCGATCTCGGGGCGGATCTCGATCGGCGGACGTGCCGTCTCGGTGATGTGCGCCGTCAGAACTCCCGTCAGCGACGACGACGTGAACGGCTTCTCGCCCGCCAGCATCTCGTAGAGCATCACGCCCATCGAATAAACGTCGCTGCGCGGATCGAGCTGCTTGCCCTGCACCTGCTCGGGACTCATGTAGTGCGGCGTTCCGACGATCAATCCCGCCTGCGTCATCCCCTCATGCGCCTCGGCCATCCGTGCAATGCCGAAGTCCATCAACTTGACCTCACCTTTGTGATCGATGAGGACATTCTGCGGCTTGATGTCGCGGTGAATGATCCCCTGCTCATGCGCCGCTTCGAGGCCACGGCAGATCTGGCGGCCGATGCCCATCGCCACACGCGTGGCCATCTGATGCGCGTCCGCTTCTTCCAGCAATTCCGCGAGTGTGTAGCCACGTACGAACTCCATCGAGATGAAGTAGACGCCTTCGGCCTCGCCGTAGTCATACGTGCGGAGCACGTTGCGATGCGTGATTTTTCGCGCCAGCCGGATTTCGCGCTTGAATCGCTCCAGATCCTCCGGCGAGCGCGACATCACGTCCCCGGGCAGCGTTTTGATGGCCACGACCTCGTCGAGCTGCGTATCGACTGCTTTGTAGACGACGCCCATTCCGCCGCGGCCGACGATCTGGTCGATGCGGTAACGATTGGCGAAGAGGCCTCCCGGCGTCAGCTCCTGCGCGGCGATGCTGGGAGCGGTCTGACCGGGAATCGTTTCGCCGATGCGCATCGTCGCCATCGAGCTGGATGCCTGGCCGATGGCGCGCATCATGTTCGTCGTCAGCGACATGAGCGGCAGCGATGCAACGGGCAACGGCTGCGGCAGCCATTTGAGCTGGACCTGCTCCGGAGTCGATGAAGAGAGAATCTCCCCTCCTGCCGCCTGCGCAGTTTCGTAAGAAACGTAGGCATAACCGGTCGGCGCATGCCAGGCAAAGAGCATCGCCAGGAGTGGCGCGTTGCCGACGATGGCGATGCCGCTGTCACCCTCGAGATCGACCGATCCCGTCACGAACTCGCCGGTGGCAATGCCGGCGCCGATAGTCATGTGGCCCTCGCCCATCGTCGCCAGTTCTTCGTTGATCGCGCGCGCGGCACGAATCGCGTGAAGAATCCCGCGATCGCCGCGGAAGACGCTGACGAGCCGGTGGCCGATGATCTCCCGGACAAATCCATCCTGCCGCGCCACTTCCGCTTCCTGAACCTTCATCGCTTTACTGACAGCAGCGATGACGTTTGCGGCGTCACCTTCCCCAACGGTGGCGGGCAGATCGCGCAAATCGGTGACGAGCAGGGTTCCTTCGTCGAGCTTCGCCGGCTCGCTCTGAGGTTGGCTGCCGATCGCTTCCCGCTCCTGGGAGCGCGCGGCCATCTGTTCGTAGAGCTCCTCGATCTCGGCCTTGTCTCGGAGAGCGGTGATCATCTTCGCGAAGGAGCGCCCGAGGATGCCCACTTCGTCGCTGCGGTCGATCGGAGGATGGACGGTGTAATCGCCGCCAGTCACTGACTGCGCGATCCCGGCCAGTTCTTCGATCGGGCGGGTGAGCCGCCGCGCAATCAACCAGGAGAAGATGAACGCAAGAAGCAGCGCCGCACCGCCGCCCGCTAGAAGTGCATTCTCGATGTCTCTGAACGGTTTGAGCTCGATGTCGAGCGAGCGAAGGAACACTGCCGCGCCGACCGGCTGGCTGCCGCCGCTCTTCTGGTCCGCTGTCACGACCGACTGCAACGGTCCGCCGGTCATCACGTACTTGCTGCGCTCGATCTCGATCGTCGCAGGCGGTACGTCTTTCCCATTCTTGAGAATTGGTGCAACGCCGCTCATTTGCGCCATGTTGAAGATCGGCGCGTCGGTGGATCGCACCGGTGGATTCGCGGCATCGGCGGGCGCGAAAATCACTCCGGCATTCGTCGACTCCGCGATCCGGTTCGCAAAAACCTCGTCGATTTCGTAGGCGTTGATGAGGTAGCCCTTCCGGACGTTGTTCGCTCCGAGAATCATCGGCGCCATGGCCGCGTGATACAGATGGCCGCCCGTCGAAATGACGCCGGTGACGACATTCACCGACGCGTCGTCGACGAGCTGCTTTACCATCGGTGTGCTCGCGTAGAGATCCTCCATCTTGTCGCCGGAAAGCGCGGGGCGATCGGTGCGAGAGAGAACACGGCCCTGCCCGTCGAGCACGATCATCAAATCGCTGCGCAACGATTCTTTCTGTTGATTCAGTTGATCGAGGATGTCGGCGAAATCGATGGTCGGCGGGGCTGCGGGCTGGGTGGCCGATGCCGGCACGCCGGGTTGCGAAGCCGCCGGTGGGTTTGCCGCGGGAGGAGCTGCCGCGACCGGCGCCGGCGCGGTGTCGCTCGTCCCGCTCATGGCGTGCTCCATGTACGCCACAAAGGAAGGATCGCGCCCGAGGAACTCGGCGCTCAAGGCGAGCCGTCCGAGACGCTGGCGCTCGAGCTCTTTGAACAGCTTGGCGGCGCTGGCGATCGACTTGTCGACGGTCTTCTTGGCGATCGCGTTCGCCTGCTGGATCGTAATTCCGATCGCGATCCCGACGACGATGACGATCAGCAGCGCGGTCAGTCCGAAGAGTTTCCAGACGAGTGGAAACCTGGCCTTCTCCACGACGGGAGCTTTACGGATCGGCAACTCGCCGGTCACCGTACGCGTGGGGCTGACGGTCTGCTCAACAGTCAAATCAATACTCCCTGCTGCTCGGCGGTTGGTACGGCTTGCCCACCTTGTTCATATGGACGGTGGCCCGGTAGTTACGGCTGTCGAGTGTCAGCGTCACGGCCTGAGCCGGCCCGGTCGGCGTGACGTCGATCAACGGCGCTTCGCTCTGTCCGCCCTGCTCGTTCCAGACGACGAGGCGGTACTTGCCGGGAGGAACATCGCCGACGGAAAAGCTGCCGCTCGCATCGGCGAAACCAAAGTACGGCGTCGCCATCACGTGAATGACGGCGGACATGTTCGGATGGACGTTGCAGTAGACGTTGACGATTCCCGGCTTCTCGAACTTCTGGCTCTTTCCCGCACCTTTGCGATAGAGGCCAAGGTCGAAAGCGTTGTTCGAGGAGAGGGAAAAAAGGTTGTGTGAGATCGGATCGTCGTTCGGGAAGGCGACGGTCGAACCGGCCGGAATAGCCAGGATGTGAGGGACGAGCGTCTTATTGCGCGTCACGATCTGAAAGTTGGCGGGAGCACGGCGCGCTATTTTTCCGCCGAGGGGCTCGAGCCAGATCAACGTCTCGGCGGGCACCGGGTTTTGACCGCGTTTCGTAACGAAGGCCACTTTTCCCGTCACGCTGGCGGCCGAGAGCGCGCTCGCTGCGAGCAGGAGACAAGCCGCCAGAAGGGCTGGAAGTCGTTTCATCTCAGTGGGCTCCGGAAAGACGTCATCGTAGCACAGGGCCCTGGGCGCATCATCACGAGCGTTGTGACGGAGTGCGCACGGAAATTTAGTATTGCTATTGCGCACGAAAAACGTATCATCTTATGCATGCTCCGTCAGGTGAAGGGTGGGTGGGCTGGAAGATTCAGCCGCGCTACGCGTTTGCCTTGGAGTATACGGTTTGCGTGAGGCAACTGGCCTCATTGATCTTTGACGAATTCACTGAGGACACCAAGATCCCGCTCCTCCCTTCCACCACGGGGCGAGTAGGAGCGGTCGATCCGGTCCGCGACGATGGCGAGGTGGGCTGCTGATTTTCCCGGCAGCGGCGCTGGTTGCGGGTCCGCCGGAAATTCATGGGGGAGGAGGTACTAATTTCGATGGATTGTCCTAGTAAAACTCAGGGGGTTGGCTCGTAAGGGCTGGTCTCCACCCCGGAAGGGCGCCCGTCAAACGGCGCCCTTTTTCATTTTGTGGCGACGTTTCGCGGGAATCGGCGGCGGGACGCCGCCGGGCCAGCCGCCGAGACGGCAGCGTTCCGCGGTTTTCTCCCACCACCCCACTCAGTACTCCCCACTCCCCGAACTCAATCCATCCGCGGTACCGATCCCGCCCCTTCCGCGATGATCGGCGGAAGATGCGGAGCGATAATCGCGCGAAGCCGCTCGCGGAACGACTCGGTGTTCGGCAGATCCGTGTGCAGCAATTCGTGCAGCGCCTCGACATCGGCGGCGCGTATGCGGCTCGGTTTGCGGCCCAGGCATGCGTTGGTCTTGCAACGCGTCGTACAGTACTTCCGAGTCGACCGTGTCAGCGGGAACGAAGTCCCGCACCAATCGCACACGCCCATGACTACCCTCCCCTTCACCACCGCCGCGAATGCGTTGATCAACGGCAGAGAATTCGGCGCGGGAATCACGGGCGGCATTGCCGCCCTTCGTCTCCGATCCGTTAATCAACGCGTTTCTGCTTCGCGGCGGTGCATCGAACCTTGTGCACTCTAAAGTAACCTCTCCCTGGGCTCCACGTCAACGTGTTACCTTTACTTCCAGCCCCGGTGGCGAAACTGGTAGACGCAAGGGACTTAAAATCCCTCGGTCCGGAAGGGCTATGCCGGTTCGAGTCCGGCCCGGGGCACCACCGTAGAATATGATCCGCCGATGACCACCGAAACCGTCCCCTCCCATTCAGGCGCGCCGCTCACTCTCCTCTCCGAGGAAGAGCAGATGTTTCAGGAAAGCGTGCGCGAGTTCGCGATCGAGAAGATCCGGCCGCTGGTTCATCAGATGGACCATGACGCCGTCATGTCGAAAGACCTGATCAAGAGTTTCTTCGAGCTCGGAGTCATGGGCATCGAGGTTCCTGAGGAGTTTGGTGGCGCCGGCTCTTCGTTCTTCAACGCCGTTCTCGTCGTCGAGGAGCTCTCGCACGTCGACGCCTCGTGCGGCGTCCTCGTCGACGTGCAGAACACACTCGTCAACAACGCCATCATCCGATGGGGTAACGACGATCAGAAGTCAAAGTACCTGCCGATGCTTGCCGGCGACACGGTCGGCGCCTACGCCCTCTCCGAGTCCGGCAGCGGCTCCGATGCCTTTGCGCTGGCCACGAAGGCCGAAGACGCGGGCGATCACTGGGTGCTCAACGGACAGAAACTCTGGATCACCAACGCCTTCGAAGCGGGCATCTTCATCGTCTTCGCCAACGCCAATCCCGACGCAGGATACAAAGGGATCACCGCCTTCCTCATCGAGCGCGATTTCCCCGGCTTCACGGTCGGCAAGAAGGAAGACAAGCTCGGGATCCGCGCCTCATCGACCTGCGAACTGATCCTCGAAAACTGCCGCGTGCCGAAGGAAAATGTCGTTGGAGAGCCTGGGAAGGGCTACAAGATCGCGATCGAGACCCTCAACGAGGGCCGGATCGGCATCGGGGCGCAAATGCTTGGCGTCGCCCGCGGCGCCCTCGAATACGCAATTGCGTACACGAAAGAGCGCAAGCAGTTCGGAACGGCGATTTCGGATTTTCAAGGCGTGCAGTTCCAGATCGCCGAGGCCGCGACGCAGCTCGAAGCGGCGCGTTTGATGGTGTACAACGCTGCCCGGCTCAAAGATGCGAAGCGGCCTTTCCTCCGCGAGGCGGCGATGGCCAAGCTCTTCTCCTCGCAGGTCGCGGAGAAAGTCACATCACTCGCCGTGCAGCTCTTCGGCGGCAACGGCTACACGAAAGAGTATCCGGTGGAGAAGTTCTGGCGCGACTCGAAGGTCGGGCAGATCTACGAGGGAACGTCGAACATGCAGCTCTCGACGATCGCCAAGTCGATCATTACAGGGCGGTTGTAGCCGTTTCGACGACCGCGGTTTCGAGCAGGCCACGCTCGCCGAGCAGTTCGCGGATCTTCTCTGCCGCGGTATCGGGATCGGCCACCACGACCCGCACATCGGCCCACCCTTTTCCTGACCCGGCATCGGCGACCGCGCCGATGCCGCGCTGCTCGATCGCATCCTCGATCTCCTGCCGCACGTGAAGCTCGGCGAGAGTGGCCATCCCTTTCCCCGCAAGTTTCAACTTGACGATGACCTGCGGGCGGTCCGCCAGATCCTTCACCCGGCCGCGAACGATCGTTCCATCCTCGGCACGAAGGCGTTCCGCTTCGCGGCGCACGTACAGACCGAACAGCACGAAGGCAATCAGCGGCAGGATGATCCAGATCACGGTTGCGGGACGGCCTCACGTCCGCGCTGCGTACGCGCCAGCCGCCGCAGAAAGTCGTACGCGATGCCGCCGCTGGTCTTGCGCAGCGTCATGAGATAGACGGCAAACGCGAGAGCGCCACCGATCCAGGCCAGCGTCCCGAGCTCTTGTGAATGAGGAAAGAACGGCCAGATCATGAAAAGGAGCGAGCCGAGCACACCGGCGACGAGCAAAAGGACTCGTTGCGCTTTCGGCGCGTCGACGTTCCGGTCGCAGACGAGCGTCACGATCGACTGGCCTCCCTCCGACGGCGCCCATGAAACAGTGCACTCCACGCCGCCCGCAGCAACGATCCCGCGGCGCAACGGAAGCGTGAACTGACGTACCTTGTCGCGCGACGCCGTCAGCTCGCCGCCATACAACTCGACGAGGTTGTCGATCGTCTCTTCGATCCCCTCGATCGGAATGCGGTCTTCGGTGAGCTCCACTGGACGTGAATCAGTCTCGGGCATTGGTCTCCTGGCGCAAGTGACGAAGAATCTTGAATCACCGAGGCACAGAGGCACAGAGCCAGGAATCCACTCTGCATCCGCTGAGTCTCTTTGGTTAAGACTCAATCCTTCGTAGCGATGTTGTATTTCTGGATCTTCGACTTCAGCGTGTTCCGCGCCAGGCCGAGACGGCGGGCCGCTTCGCGAATACGTCCGCCGGAGGTCTCGAGGGCCCGCTCGATGAGTTGACGATCGACCGACGACATCACCTCGTCGTAGACCTCGCTGGTGATCTCCATCTTTCCCACCAACGGATTGAGCAGCGATGACGGCATCGGCACCGGTGCGCCCGTTGATGAACTTCCCGCGACCTCACCAAAGAGACCGTAAAAGTCGTTGCGGGTGATGGTCTCGCCGTTCGACATCACGATGGCGCGATGAAGCGTCGCTTCGAGCTCGCGGACGTTGCCGGGCCAGTTGTAGCGGGCGAAGAGATCGAGAACGCCCGGCTCGAGGCGCTTCGTCTCCACGCCGAGGTCTTTGCAGATCTTGCGGATGAAGTGCTCTGAAAGAAGCGGAATGTCGTCTTTCCGCTCGCGCAAGGGCGGAAGCAGCAGCGGGATGATGTTGAGGCGATAGTAGAGATCCTCGCGGAACGTCCCCTGCTCGATCGCTTTCTCGATGTCGAGATTCGTGGCGGCGATGATTTTCACGTCGGTCTTGATCGTCTGCGTCCCGCCGACGCGCTCGAATTCCTTGTCCTCGACGACCCGCAGCAGCTTCGCCTGAATCGCCAGACTTACCTTCCCGATCTCGTCGAGGAAGATCGTTCCGGTATTCGCCAGCTCGAAGCGGCCGAGCTTGCGGCGGTCCGCGCCGGTGAACGATCCCTTCTCGTGGCCGAACAGCTCCGACTCCGCCAGCGTCTCAGGGAGCGCGGCGCAGTTGAACATGATGAACGGCCCGTTTCGGCGCGGGGAGACGTTATGAATGATTCGGGCGATGAGACCCTTGCCCGTTCCCGATTCGCCGCGCAGCAGCACGGTGGAGTGGCCGGTCGACGCTTTGCGGATGGCGAACTGGATCCGCGCTACCGCCTCCGAACCGCCGACGACCGAGTCGAGATGCTTCTCGACCAGCACCTCGCGCCGCAGTGACTCGTTTTCGAGTGACAACCGCGCCCGCGCAGACTCCAGCTCTTCGTACAGCCGCGCGTTCTCGATTGCGATCGCGGCCTGATCGGAGAACGCCTCGAGAAATGTCAGATCCTTCTGCGAGAAGAGATGCCGCGCCTCGCGATGATCGACATAGATCGCGCCGGCAATCCGCTCGCGGATCACCAGCGGCACGCAGAGAATCGACATGATGTTCTCGGCAATGACCGATTCCGATTCGGTGAAGCGATCGTCGGCGCGGGCGTCGGCCGAGATCACCGACTGCCCCGACTGGATCACTTCCTTGACGATCGATTGCGGCGACCGTCGCGACCCTCCCTCGGTGTCCTTGATGTTCCGCACGATGCGTGTTCGCAATGCGCTGGTGATCGGATCGAGGAGAAGAATCATGCCGCGCTCGGCGCGCACGCGGCGGATGGCCAGATCGAGAACGCGATTGAGCACTTCCTCGAGGTTCAGCGTCGAGTTGATGATGCGGACGACTTCGTAGAGCCCGACCACGCCGCTGGCGGGCGCCTTCCCCGCCGGTTTGATGCGGAAGAGCGCGCCGCGCGCTCGCTCCAGATCGTGCGTGGCCTCCAGCCGTTCGAAGATGCGAATCGCGCTTCGGATCGTCTGCGTCGCTTCTTCCGGCTCGTCTTTCAGCAGACCGACGTCGAAAAGCAATCGCGCCTGCTCGTAGGGAGTGTCGAGAATCTCGAACGTCACGCGCGCCGCTTCGAACTTCGCGTTCGCCGCGTCGCGGTCACCCTCGGACGAAAAAATCTTGCCCCACATCCAGTCGTTCTTCGCCAACGTGAAGCGATCGTCGAGCTGGCTCGCGTACATCGCGCCCAATTCCGCGTGCTTGCGGGCTTCGTCCATGCGTTGCTGCGTGAACGCGAGGCTGGCTGCGGCCGTGTGCGCTCGCGCCAGCCCTTGCGTGGTCTGGTGCGACTGGAAAATCGACATCGTTCGCGCGAGGTACCGCTCGGCCTCCGCGTAGTTTTCCCGCTCATCCTCGATATTCGCGAGCACGTACGACGCCTCGGCGATCAGATCTTCGTGCCGCGCCCGCTCTGCCGCGGAGAGCGCCTTCTGCGCGTACGCCATCGCTTTGCCGATGTCGCCCTTCTTGGCCATCAACCGCGCCAGCGGGATGTAAACCGAGGAGCGCGACGAGCGCGCCTCGTCGAAGCCTTCCAAGGTCAGACAGCGGTTGTACTGCGCGAGCGCGTCGTTCCACCGGCCCAGCATCTCGAATGCTTCGGCGAGGTTTTCGCGGGCCAGCGCTTCGTTTTCGACAGCGCCGATTTTCTCGTCGATGCGAACGCTTTTTTCGTAGTAATCAGCAGCAATTTGAAAGTTGCCGCGGCTGAACTCGATGATGCCCACGTTGTTGTACGCGGTGATCAGATCCCAAAGGTCTCCCTCCGACTCGGAGAGAGCCAGGTTCATCTTGTAGTACTGCAGCGCGTTGATCCAGTCGCCGAGCTTCCATAGGGTGTTGCCGAGATTCGTCGTAGCAACTTTCGAAAGCTGTTCCGAGCCGACCTTGTCCGCGACCTTCAGCGACTCGATGAGCAACTCGCGTGACGCTTGCCAGTTTCCGAGGCTGTATTCGACACATCCGAGCATGTTCATCACATAGCCGAAGACGATATTCGGCTCGTTGGGATCGAGAAGCTGGAGCGCACGCTCGGCAGCAGCGCGCGCGGCGGGATAGTCGTCGCGCTCACGATGAAGCCAGGCGATCCGGTTGAGGATCTCCGCCACATCGGTCGACTGTCCCAGCCGCTCGTATTGCTCGATGGCGTTCTGGTAGTACGACTGCGCGGCTTCCTGATCGCCGCGCTTGGCGAGCACTTTTCCAATCTTCTTCAGGACGCGCGCGAGGTCCGCGCTCGGCGCGTCATCCTTGCTGCGCGCCTGGATGCTCTTCAGCAAAAACTGGTATGCCTGCATGGCAGCGCGGTAATCGTTGCTGCGGTAGTAGGCGTCGGCCAGCTTCTCGCGCACTTCGGACTTTTTCGTTTCGTCCGCGCCCGCGAGATCCATCAGTTCCAGCGCGCTGCGGTAAAAGTCCGTTGCGCCCTCATGCGCGATCGTGCGCATCGCCATGTCGCCCGCCTGGACGGCGTAGCGAACACCTTTGATCCGCTCGTCGGCTCGGGCGTAGTGAAACGCAACCTCTCCCAGAAGGTGCGACGCGCCGGCCGTCAACGCGCTCTCGAGCTCGATTGCGACGCGCTGATGCAATTCCGCACGGCGTCGCTCCGTCATCGCGTTGTAGATCGCCTCGCGAAAATGAATCTGCGGAAACGTGATGGTCTTTCCGTCGTTCGATTCGTCGAGCAACCCCGCGGCCACGACTCCCCGCAACGCGCCGTACGCATTCTCCGGTGAGGCCCCGGCCACCTTCGTCAGAACGTCGACGCCGGACGACTCGCCGACGACGGCCGCCGCCTCGATCACCGCGCGATGCTCCGGCACCAACGACTCCACTCTCTCCATCAGGATCGAGGCAGCGCCGCCGGGGATACGCAACCCTTCGATGCGGTTCATCTCCGCGACCCATCCACCGGCCGTCCAGTAGAGGTATCCGTGCGCGATGAGGTAGTCGACGACCCGCCGCACGATCAGCGGCGATCCGGCCGATTCCCACAAGGTCCAGCGCACGAGCTCGTCCGAGATGTTCAAGTCGCCGAGAAGGGACTGCAGATGTTCGCGCACCAGCGGCTCGCTCAATGCACCGACGCGAATGATCGGGAAGTTTCCTTCGCGCGCACGGCGCTCCCACGCCGGCAGGTGCGCACCCGCGTCCGTCGCAGCATCGGCGGTGGGATCGGTCGTCAAGGTTCCGACGACAAGGAGCCGGTTCTGCTTCGCCTCACCGACCAGGAAGGAGAAGAGCTCGGCGGTCGACGGGTCTGCCCACTGCACGTCGTCGATCAGAAGAATCAGCGGCGAGGCACTCGCCTCACCCTCCGCTGCACCGGCGCTGAGGAACCCATACATATCCTGCATTGATTGCACGATGCGGTTGTAGAGGCGATATTTCTGCCCCGTCGATGGAGTGGCTTCATCGCCCTGTACCTCGTGCAACACCGGCCGCAACAGCCGGCGAATCTCCGCCGAGACATCGGCAACGGGATTCACCGCAGTCACCATCTGCTGGAAGATCTCGAAGAACGGCGCGTACGCCGTCTTGCGATTGATCGGGCAGCGGCCGCAGAAGACGCGCGCTCCTTCGAGTTGTGCGCGCAGCGTGGCATCGCGGACGATGCGGCTCTTTCCCAGTCCTTCCGCTCCTGCGATGATCACCCCGTTTCCGCGGCCTTCCCGCGCCTCGGCGATCATCGACATCAGTTGCGACACTTCCGCTCGCCGGCCGATGAGCGGCGCCGCGAACAATTCGCCGCGGCCGAGAAGCAGCTCACCGGCGACCGCTTTCTTTCCCGCCGCCGATGCAACCTCCTGCAGCAGCGCCGCAGCCGATGCGAAACGCTGCCTCGGATCCTTCTCCAGCAGCTTCATGATGATCTGCTCGAGCTCCGGCGGTACGCGCGGATTGATCGACGACGGCGGCCGCACGTCTTCGTCGAGATGCATGCGGATGACTTCGATCGACGGCCTGCCGTAACCAGGCAACGCGCCAGTGACCGTCTCGTACAACGTCATCCCCAGCGCGTAAAGGTCAGCGCGCGAGTCGACGCGATCCTGTTTCAAAACCTCCGGCGGCATGTAGTGCAGCGAGCCGCGGATCTGACGGTCAAGCACCTGCCGGCTCTCGATCGCGACACCGAAGTCCATGATCTTGGCGTTGCCACGCTCATCGACCAGGATGTTCGACGGCTTCAGATCGAGATGAATGATGCCGAGGTGGTGAATGTGATGAAGCGCCGACGCAATTTGCAGGATGACGTCGTACAGCGCCGCCCAGCTATGACCGTCGAAGTACTCCGAGATCTTTCTTCCCGCGAAGTACTCCATCGTGAAGTACGGGAACCCATTCGGCAACAACCCGTAGTCGAACACTTTGACGATGCTCTCGTGATCGAGCGACGCGAGCGTCGAGAACTCCGTCTTGAAACGTAAAAGTTGCTGCGGGTCGGAAAGCTCGTGGCGAAGAATCTTGATCGCTTCGTCGCGTTGGTCAGACACGTCGAAGACTCGATAGACACAGGTTGACGGAGTCTCCTTCAGAACCGCGCGGACCTGATATCGCGGTGGAAGCTCGAGCTCCGCCATGGGGAGCGATTCAATCGTTGATGTCATCTCTTTTGATATTACGTTTCGGTTACGGGTGTAAATATTAACCCGCTAACGATTCGATGGGGTCAGAAAGTTGACCATGCGTCCGTCAAGCTACAATACCGAGCACCGTGCCTGACCTGCCGCAAAACGTTGATCGATTCGACGTCGTCCGCGTCCTTGGCAAGGGCGGCATGGGAACCGTCTACCTCGCGCGCGATCAGCGTCTCGATCGCCTCGTCGCGGTGAAGGTTCTTCACGCTGACGATCTGACGGATGCAGAGCGGCGCGCGCGATTCCTGCGAGAGGCGCGAACTGCGGCGTCGATTCGTCATGCGAACGTCGCCACCATTTACGAAGTCGGCGAGACCGCCGATGGCGTTCCGTTCATCGTGATGGAGTACTCGGAGGGTGAGACGCTCTCGCAACGCCTCCGCCGCCGTCCAGTCGAGGCGGGCGAGTTTCTCTCCATCGCCAGACAGATTGCGGCGGGGGTTGCGGCCGCGCACGAATGCGGCATCGTCCACCGCGATCTCAAGTCGGCGAACATCATGATCGAGCCGACCGGCCTGGTGAAAATTCTCGACTTCGGTCTGGCGAAGTCACTGCCAACCGAGCTGCCACGGTCGAAGGACTCCTCGGCCAGCAAACTTTTCGGGACGCTCCACTATCTCGCCCCCGAGCAAGTACGCGGTCAGCCATCGGACGCGCGCACCGATCTTTTCTCGGTCGGCATCATCCTTTACCAGATGGCGACGGGACAGTTGCCTTTCAATGCTGATGCCCCGCTGATGGTTCTCGAAAAGATTCGCGACTCCGAGCCGGAGCCGTTCGTCGCACGCGATCCCGCCTTCCCGACCGCAGCAACGAAGATCATCGGCAAGCTACTGAAGAAGGATCCGCACGACCGCTATCAAAGCGCGCGCGATCTCTTGTCGGACATCGAGGAGATCGACACGCCGACCACGCGCTACTCCGCGTCGATGTCGCCGACGCACTCGACGATCGGACGCACGCGGCCGCGCCCGCGATGGTCGCGTCTCCTGCTGACAATTCTTGCCTTTGCGATCGGCGCTGCCGCCATCGTCTACTTCAACCAGCGCGCGAAGTCTGAGCCTGCTTCTGCCGGGAGCGTGGCGCTATCACCGATCCGTTCCATCGCCGTCCTTCCTCTCGACAACATTGCAAACAATACGAGCGATGATTTCCTCTCGGTCGGCCTGGCGGACGCACTCGTGACGAAGCTCCAGCAGATTCCTTCACTTCAGGTGCGGCCAACCTCCGCAATCGTCGACTTTCACAAAAAGAAAACCGACGTCAAGACGGCCGCGGAACAACTTCACGTCGACAGCGTGCTGGAAGGACACTTCCTCGCTGCGGGCGATCTCGTGCGCGTAAATCTGCAGCTCACCGACTCCCGCACAGGCTACGCCGTGTGGGCCGACACGATCGATGGAAAGCGCGGCGATCTCATCAAACTGATCGATGACGTCTCGTCGCGCACGGTCTCCGGTCTGAATCAAAAGCTCGGCGTGCAGAAAGCCGGCAACGCGTCCGAGCCACGCTCTGCGAATGCGCGGGCCTTCGAGGAGTACCTCCGCGCGCGAGCGCTCAGCGGCAGCCTGGTCCCGGCCGAGCATCAAGCGCAGGAGACGGCGTTACGGCGTGCGATCGCCTACGATCCGAACTTCGCCGCAGCCTATGCCGAAATGGCGATCGCCATGTCACTGGGACAGGCTCGCGGGCTCGATACTGCGCCCGACACGACGGAGCGCGCTGCCTGGTACGCGCATCAGGCTGTCCGCCTCGATCCTCATCTCGCCGCCGCACACCTCGCCCTCGGCCGCGTTTTCGTCAAGGACCCGGAGCGCTTCCGCGAAGCGGTGCGGGAGAACCTGGCGGCGCTGCAGCTCAATCCGAACGATATCAACGCGCTCAACAACGTCGCGAACTTCTTTGTCTCCATCGGTGACACGCAGCGCGTCCGTTGCGTCGGCGATCGCCTGATCAGCCTCGATCCGAATTCCAACGACGCCAAGATCCGCGGCTACTGGTACGTCAACGCCGTCGATCCTGAAGGCGCGCTATCGAATGCTCCCGCCGCGCTGGCCGCACGCGACACCGAGTTGGCCGGCCGCGATATCCGCGCCATTGCCTTTATTCTGATCGGCAACCTCGCCAGCGCAGATGCCGAAACGCGCCGCATTACCCAACTTGTGCCGGAGAACTATCTCGGCAAGAGTCTCCGCGCCATGATCGCTGCCGCGCGCGGCGACCGGCCCGCTACGGAGGCTGCGCTCCATTCGTTCGAAGCCGACGCGAATCGTCTGCATTGGGCGGCCATGCGTCAGGCCCTCTGCTACGCGAAGCTCGGCGATCGCGACAACGCCATCCGCTGGCTCACACGCAGCGCGGAGCTTGGCAACCATAGCTGGTTCGCCTGGATCAAGCACCCCTGGATGCAGCCGCTGCAAGCCGATCCCGATTTTCAGGCGGTGATCGGAAAAATGAAAGCGGATCTCGACGATGTGTCGGGCGACGTGATGGGCGTGTATCAGCTCATCTGCCGGTGAGCCTTATCCGCAGATGGACGCAGATATAAGGCAGTCTCACAATCTGCGCTCAGCTGCGACATCTGCGGATAACCGTTACGCTTCCATTGCCGCGAACATCCGCCGTAGCGCACGCTCCGCCGGCACGCGAATCTCCTCCGGCACGTCGATCTCGTAGCGCATGTACTTCAGTGAATCGCGTACATCTTCGAGCGTCGTCACCTTCATGAACGTGCAGAGCTTGCAGCCTTTCACGAACGTCTTGTCGGGCACTTCCATCGCCAGGCGATCCGAGAGGCCGCATTCGGTGACGACGAGGAATCGTTTCGCCGGCCGCTCCTTCGCGTACCTCACCATCCCCGATGTCGACAACACGGCATCGGCGAGTGCGGCGACATCGGCGCGGCACTCGGGATGGACGAGAATCTCGATCTCCGGATCGGCCTTGCGGATCCGCGCCACCTCGTGCGGCGTGATCTGCTGGTGCACGTAGCAGAAGCCTTCCCACGGAATGATGTTCTTGTCGGGCACCTGTTCGGCGACATGACGAGCAAGATTGCGGTCGGGAACGAAAAGGATGTTCTTGTTCGGCAGCGTCATGACGACTTTGGCCGCGTTCGCCGAGGTGACGATGACGTCGGAGAGCGCCTTCACGGCAGCAGACGTGTTGACATAGCTGACGACGGCCAGATCGGCGAATTCTGTTTTCAGCTCCGCGATCCGTTTGCGTAAGTCTTCGGCAGGAGCGGAGTCGGCGAGCTGGCAGCCGGCGGCGAGGTTCGGGAGAAGGACGGTTCGCGACGGATTGACGATCTTCGCCGTCTCGGCCATGAAGTGAACGCCGCAGAAATCGATCACGTCCGCATCGCGAACTTTCGACGCCATCATCGCCAACTCCAGCGAATCGCCGACGAAGTCTGCAACTTTCAGGATCTCGGGGCGATAGTAATTGTGCGCAACGATCACCGCGTTGCGCTCTTTCTTCAGCGCCCGGATCTCCTCGTGCAGGATTTCGAACTCGCGGACGTCGTCCTGCGTGTACTCGTAGGTCTGAACCCTGCTCAGTTCTTCGAAGAGTGTGGACATGTTGATGCGAACGATAGCGGATTCAGCGCCATTTCAGCGGCACAGCGATTCAGAGGCCCACCGTCGTTGGCGAAGCTCAACGCCGCCTTCCGCCTCGACGCGTGCCGGCGAGCCGCGCACCGAATGCCTCGGCAATCATCGCGTCTTTGTCCCTGGCAATATCACTCCCTGTCGAATGGCCCAATCCAAACAGGACTCTCGGATCGGCTCTCTTCCGCGGCGCCGCGAGATCGCGGGCTACAAGACCACGAATGTATTCAGCGAACGACACTCCCAGCTCCGACGCTCGCTTGCGCGCCCGCCGATAGGTTTCAGAATCGAGAGAAATCTGCGTTCGCCGCCTCATGACAACATCATCGTAACGCTCCCGACGTGACTTTCACCCTTCCCCCTTCACTCTTCACTCTTCAAAACCACCACGGTCGCGCCCCACCCGCCCCCACTTCCGTCCGCATCGTGAAAGTCCTCCACGAATTCGAGCGACGCCAGCATCTTGCGGATATTCTCCCTTTGCATCCCGATGCCGCGTCCGTGGATCAGCCGCACCTGCCGAAATCCGCGCGCCCGCGACTCTTCGAGAAAACTGCGCGCGACATCGCGCACTTCATTTGGACGGAACGGATGCAGATCGAGCGTGTCGGTGATCGGAATCTCGACCGGCTCGACATCATCGTTCGCCGCAGGATCGTCCCGCTGCACCATGCCGCGATTCTATGTGCGATACTTTCGCTTCCGATAATCGCCCACGAGGAAATCGATGGTCCTGTTCAATCACGCCACCCGCGAGATGACCGCCAAGATCGTGTACTACGGTCCCGGACTTTGCGGCAAGACCACCAACCTCATGGTCATCTTCGACAAGCTCGATCCCGCGCAGAAGGGAAAGATGCTCTCTCTGGCCACGAAGACCGACCGCACCCTCTTCTTCGACCTCTTGCCAGTCGACATCGGCAAGGTCGGCTCCTTCAATCTCAAGATCCAGCTCTACACCGTTCCCGGCCAGGTCTTCTACAACGAGACGCGCAAACTCGTGCTCAAGGGCGCCGACGCCGTCGTCTTCGTCGCCGATTCGCAGCCGTCGATGGTCGAGTCAACGCGCGAGAGTTTCGGCAATCTGATCGAGAACCTGGAGCAGAACAACATCGATCCGAACGACACGCCGATCATCATCCAGTTCAACAAGCGCGACATCCCCGGCGTCCTCCCCGTCGAGAAACTGCAGGAGCTCCTCGGCTTCGAAGGCTATCCTTACACCGAGGCGTCGGCGGTCAAGGGTGAGGGAGTGATGGAGACGTTCCGGCTCGTCTCCAAGATAACCGCCAAACACCTCTACAGCCGGCTGCAGGGAAAACCGGTTCCGCTGGAGAAAGCGAAAAGCGATTCGCCGCGCACCGGCGCTCAGTCGAAAAGCGAACGAGAGCCTGCGCCCGCGGCGCCGCAGCAGGTCAATCCCTTCGCCGACTCCGTCCCGTTTCCCGAATCGCAGATCGACAGCAGCTACGAACGGATGGAGGAAGTGTCGCTCGAATCGCTTCTCTCCGAAGGCCGTCAACGGACTGCGACGTTCTCGGGCAACGTCCCCATTCCGATCGAGGTCGACGAAATCGAAGAAATCGACAGCGAGGCGCTCGTCGCGGACGATGCTCCCCACGAAGGCGCGCACGAAGCCGCCCCCGTAGCAGCGACGATGATCCCGGACGACAACGGCGCCGGTGACCGCGTCCAACTCCTCGAAGAGCAAATCGATTCGATGCGCAGCGAGCATCGGGCCGCGCTCGAGGCGCTGCTTCACGACCTCGACGCGCTCACCGCACGCGTCCGCGAGCAGCTCGATTCCTGACCGCAGTTGCCAATTTCGCGCATCGCCTCTAAAATCCGCACCCATCTTTATTTGGAGGATACAAATGCGCCGGACTCTCTCCGCGGTACTGATTCTCTCAGCCGCTCTCGCAGGATGCAGAGCGAAAGAAGCCTACGACAACGCGAAGATCTCTCAGGATCTCGACAAACGCGGCACCATCGACCTGATGAAGGATGTGTCGAAGGACAAATACAATCCACCTTCGGACGGCAAGCTCACCGACTCGCAGATCCAGATGTACCTCAAAGTGCGCGACCACGAAAAAGTGATCGCGCAGGTCGCAAAGAAAGAAGCGCAACAGCATGCCGACGCCGCGAAAAAAGCGGGCGAGAAATCGATCGCCGGCATGATGGAGAGCTTCAAGACCATCGGCTCCGCGGCCGACATGCTCACTGCCGACATCCGCGCCGCCAAAGACCTCGGCTACAACACGCAGGAGTACCTCTGGGTCAAAGGCCAGGTCATGGCCGCCAGCACCGCGACGCTGACGTCGAAGATGGCCGAGGCGACGAACGCGTCATTTGACCAGGCGTATGCGCAGATGAAGAAGTCGTACGACGAGGCCAAGGACGATCAGTCGAAGAAGATGTACAAAGAGATGCTCGACAACTACGAAAAGCAGCGCGCCGAAATGAAGCAGAACGCCGCGTCGAACATCTCACCAGCCATCGCCTACAACCAGCAGCTCCTCGCCAGGTACGACGGCGCGCTCAACGCATTGACGAACGAGATCGCCAAGTACGAAGACAAACCAGGCGACGCGCAGAAGTCGATGGACGAGATGCAGAAGAACATGGACAAGACGGTGGCGGACGCGAAGAAAAATTAGAGCTCGTTATTGGTTAGCAGTCGCTCAACGATTGATTGATGAGAATTGCGAAATTGATCCGAAACCGAAAGATTCAGGGCACTCTGAGAACAGGCGCGGCGCGAAGTGAGGCCGGGCAGCTGTCAGTCCGCGGCAAGGGAGAGTCCGTCATCACCGATCCCCTCGGGTTGCGGGCTTGGCCGAAGGAATACTGGCAACGATGGGGTAAGGCCTCGCGGGGCCTTGACCTGGATGAACCGTTGCCTCCTGGCGAAAAGGGGTCAGGTCGAAAGTGAAAGTGACGAAACCCATATCTCGCAAAACCCACGCGAGCGATTCGTCACTTTCACTTTCGACCTGACCCCCTCGTTCTCATCGCAGAATGCGAGGTTCCGCTCGCGATACGATCTCGCTTCATGACCACTCGCCGCTTCCCCGTCCACCTCGCATGCTCCCGCTGCGATGCCACCTTCCCCATTCGCGATCTGATGAACCTCTGTCCCAACGACAGCGCGCCATTGCTCGCGCAGTATGACCTCGCGCCGGCACCCGAGTTGCGCGACGAGATCCGCAGCCGTCCCGCGACGATGTGGCGTTATCGCGAACTGCTTCCCGTTGACGACGAGCGCGACATCGTCACCCTCGGCGAAGGAATCACGCCTCTTTTGCGATCGACGCAATTCGAGAACGTCTGGATCAAAGACGAGTCGAAGAATCCGACGCGATCGTTCAAGTCGCGTGGCATGGCCGCGGCCGTATCGATGGCCAAGCGCCTCTGCGCGAAATCACTCGCCGCGCCGACTGCGGGAAATGCCGGAGCCGCACTCTCCGCGTATGGCGCACGCGCGGGGCTGCCCGTGTTCGTGGCCATGCCGCGCGACACGCCGCAATCGATCGTCGATGAATGCCGCGGCTACGGCGCGGAGGTCGAGCTCGTCGCCGGCGTCATCACCGATGCCGGCAAACGCGTCGCACAACATCTCGCTGACAACGGCGGTTTCGATCTCTCGACGTTGAAAGAGCCGTATCGCGTCGAAGGAAAAAAGATCATGGGCTACGAGCTCCTCGAAGACCTCGGCCGCCTTCCCGACGTGATCCTCTATCCCACCGGCGGCGGCACAGGTCTAATCGGCATGTGGAAAGCCTTCGACGAAATGCAACGCCTCGGCTGGATCGGTTCCGAACGTCCGCGGATGTTCAGCGTGCAATCGACCGGCTGCGCCCCCGTCGTCCGCGCGTTCAATGAGAACCTCGACACCGCGCCCGAATGGGAATCGCCGCAGACGAGCGCCTGGGGCCTGCGCGTCCCCCGCGCGATCGGCGACCGCCTGATGCTTCGCGCTCTGCGCGACTCGCACGGCGGCGCGATCGCGGTCGAGGAATCACAAATCGAATCAGCCGCCTCCGAACTGCGAAAAACCGAAGGCATCGACGCCGGCCCCGAAAGCGGCGCCGCGCTCCTGGCGCTGCGAGAATTGCGAAAGCGCGGCGCGATCGACGCCAACGAAACCGTCGTTCTCTTCAGCACCGGCGGCAACAAGTATCAGTGAGGGTTGTCGGTGGTCGGGTGTCGGGAAGACACGCGTTCTTCCAGAGTGCTAAACCTCGAATAGATCGAGGTTTCCCTTTCTTCGGTCTCCGTGAGCGGGGTCACCATCGTTTGGCTGGGACGGAGTTATGTTCATGTCAACGTCGGGTGTGCCCACCGCGTCTAACGGGAACCTAGAGGATGAGAATGCGATATCGGTTTGCGGCGATTCTTTGCGCTGTGCTGGCGATTGGTGGGAGTGCGCGTGCGCAATGTCCGACGACAGGGGCTCCGGTAGCGAATTCGCCGAGCGGCGGGAATCTCAATGAAAGCACGCCGGTCACGTTCTCCTGGACTCCGGCGACCGCCTCAGGCGTCACCGGCTACGACGTCTTCGCCGGCATTGGCAGTCCGACGGCAGGTGGGTTGGTCTGTTCTGCTTCGGGCCCGAACGCGAATTCGTGCACAGGACCAGCCGGCGGTCTCTCCGGTGGGCAATACACGTGGGCGGTGCGGGCGAATTTCACCACCTGCCCCGGACTGATCTCCACTTCGAAACAATTCACCGTCGGCTGCCTGACCAGCCCGCCGTCCATTCAGTCGCCGTCGGACGGGTCGCAAAACGTCTCCGTCAATCCGACGCTCACCTGGAGTGCAGTCAGTGGCGCCACCGCCTACGACGTCTACCTCGGCGTCTCCGGGTCGGGCGGCTGTACATCCAACTCCCCCCAATTCACAACTTCCGGAACGAGCTTCAATCCGACGACGAGAGTGCCGAACACCACCTATGAATGGCGCGTGGTCGCAAAGAAAACGACCGCACCGAGCTGCCCATTTACGACAAGCTCCTGTGCAACGTTCAAGACCGCCGCGACCACATGCAATGCGCCTGGATCGTTCAATCTCACGTCACCCGCAAACAACAGCACGGTCAGCGCGACGCCTACATTGACCTGGTCCGCCTCATCGGGGGCCGACAAATACCTGCTGCATGTCGGCACGCAGAATCCGCCTGCCACAACGGCCAGCGATCCGATCCTCAACAGCTCGACGACGAGCTTTACCTTCGGACAGGCACTTCCTGCCGGTACCTATTACTGGTATATCGATGCCTATCCTCCAAACTGTACGACCGCCAAAACTTCCAGCAGCGTCTCCAGTTTTACTGTTGCGCAGGCGGCAACTTGCCCGACAGCGCTCCCGACGCTTCTCAAGCCGTTGAACAATACGACGGTCGATACGCCGGTCAGTTTCGACTGGAGCGATGTATCAGGGGCCACTTTCTACCGGCTTTTTGCGTCGATCAATGGCGCCACTGCCGCAATTCTCACTGTCACGACCGAATCGCATTTTGAGGCCAATATCCCGGCAGGCGCGTCTGTCGATTGGTGGGCCGAGGCGGCGGCGGATCGCTGTACGCCAGTTGATTCACAGAAGTTTCATTTCGATGTCACCAAAGCGGCCATTTGTCCCACGAGTCCGGGCTCACCCACCAATGTCTCGCCAGCCAGCGGCGCGACTGGCGTGGCTTCGCCCGTCACGTTCCAATGGACCGGTGTCTCCGGCGCAACGAGCTATGTCGTGTGGGGCGCCACGAGCACCAGCGCGAGCGATCGTTTCAAGATCGGCACGACGTCGTCGACGCAATTAACAGCGGCCATTCCGCAAGGCGGCCTGGGGTGGTATGTCCAGGCGATTTTCGGCGACTGCCCGACATCGACCTATTCGAGGGCGTCTACATTCGTTGTCTCGTCGCCCACTTCCTGCGTTACGACTCCGACAACACTTCTCTCTCCGTCCAATAACACCACAGGTCTCAGCTCGCCCGTCACGTTCAAATGGACGGCTGTACAAGGCGCCAGCGGGTACAAGCTTTATGTGGCCGAGGGGAATGGATCGGGCGATTTGGCAGGGACGACGACGGATACCTCGCTGACGACGCTAGTTCCCCAGGGAACCATCATCTGGTGGGTTGTCACGACGTTCGCCGGATGCCCGGACGTGATCTCGGCGAAAGGAACATTTACGAGCGGCACGCAGACGACGTGTGGCGCGACAGCAGCGCTACTGACGCCGGCCGACGGCGCTACTGTGACTTCGCCGGTGACATTGTCGTGGAGCGCGGTCACGGGAGCGAGCGGATATCGTCTCTGGCTGGTTGTGAATAATGGGTCGCCGATCCTTGCGGCGCGCAGTACAAGTGCGACAAACACCTCGCAGCAATTGCAATTGCCGAGCGGCGCGGACGAATGGTATGTAGAGACGCTCTTTACGAACGGCTGCGATTCGACGTTCTCGGCGCATCGCAAATTCATCGTCAGTGCGGCGGCCAATTGCGACACGCATAAAGCGGTGGCGCTCACCTCTCCCATCAATGGCGGGTCGGTCACGAGTCCGATCACATTCAATTGGACGGTTACCGATACGACCACGATTCAATATCGCGTGTGGGTGTCGATCAACGGCGAGCCGTTCTCCGATATCGGCTATACGAAGGACAACAAGCTGCAGCATGACTTCGCCACGACCGGCGCGGGGCTCTGGTTCGTGGAGAGCCTCTTTGAGAATTGTCCCGCGGTGGTTTCGGCCAGGGGAAGTTTTGTCATCCCATCGGCCGGCTGCGGAACCGCAGGGCCACAAACGGTGTCGCCGCCCGACGGCACAACCGCGAGTGTGCCGGTCACCTTCGTCTGGAGTGCCGTGACGAACGCGACGCAGTATCGTGTCCACTGGACTTTGAACGGCAATGACATGCCGGTCCTCAGGACGACCGAGACGTCGCTCACGCAGATCGTCTCGCCGGGAGTCGTCGATTGGCATGTTGAAGCGATCTTCGACGGATGCCCACCGACGCGTTCCGCCAAATCGCGTTTCACGATTCCGCCCGCGCAGAACTGTTCGACGGATGGCCCCGCATTGCAGTCTCCTCCGGACGGATCGACAAACATCGACTCGCCCGTGCACTTCAATTGGAATCCGGTCAGTAACGCGATCGCGTATGTGCTCGTGGTCCGCAATAAGGACGGCGCGCCCACTCCGATCGCAGAGACATCGACGCGGACAGCGATTACGAAGGAGATACCGGGTGGCGCGATCGAGTGGTGGGTTGTGGCCTTCTTCAACGGCTGCCCGCCGGCGGAATCGTCGCCTTTCCGCTTCACAGTGACCGAGACGGCTTGCGACAACCCGCGGCCGATTCTCTATACGCCGGCTGACGACGCGATAGGTCTTGCATCTCCCGTGCATTTCGAGTGGTCGCGCATCGAAAATGCGACGTCGTACAAAGTGTGGGCCGCAGTCGATGACGACACGGAAAGTGTGATCGGAACGACGACGGTGCCGCGGCTCACTGTCGACGTACCGAGCGGCACGATCCATTGGCACGTCGAGGCATTCTTCAAGTCGTGTCCGTCGCTCGAATCTGCGACGAATACGTTCAAAGTGCGCAAATCGCCTCCTCCTTGTGGCACTCCCGTTCGTCCATTTGCCACTGCGCCGGCACAAGTGGCGTCGAACAGCGCCTACACCGTCCGCTGGAACGCGATCGCAAACGCCACCAGCTACGAATTGCAGGAATCATCGTCGACCGATTTCTCAACGGCCACGACGCAGGTCGTGACCGATCTCGCGGCGACCTTCACGCACACTTCGACCGCTACCGCGCAGAAGTGGCTCTATCGTGTACGCGCCATCAGCAGTTGCAACGACGAGCGCGGACCGTATTCGCGAATCGTGGTCGTCACCGTCCTTGCCGACGCGCCGCAGAAATCGACGAGCGTCGAAATCGGCACACAGAGCGCGATCAAGCAGACGATCTTCATCCCCGGGCAGACGCCGTCCGTGAACTTCACGGCGACGACCGACAAACCGTGGGCGACAGTGACGCCATCCTCCGGCACACTCGGAGCCGCAGGCGTGACGTTCACGATCCTCTCCGACCCCGCTGCGCTGAAACTTGGGACAAACAGCGCCACATTGATCCTTACGATCGGCGCTGCGAGCAAGGGCGGCATCATTGCACTCGGCGTGACTCCGGTCAGCGTACCGATCTCCGTGACGACCGTGACGCCGGTCTCGTCGGGCGGCAAGAACACGCCGCTGCCCAACTCGCTCATCATCCCGGCTGTTGGTCACGCCAACGGCGCGAACGGTTCGCTCTTCGAATCCGACATCCGTCTCGCCAACACATCGGCGCAGACGCAAAAGTACCAGCTCAATTTCACGCTGACACGAACGGATGCATCGCAGTCGGGACAGTCGACGACGATTCAGGTCGATCCTGGCGCGACGATGGCGCTCGACGACATCCTCACGAGCTTCTTCGGCACCGGTTCCGACGGCACGAGTGCGCTCGGTACGCTGGAGATCCGTCCGCTGACGACGACGCAGACGACGCAAAGCGGTCCGCCGAGCGTGCAGACCGTGGCATCGAGCCGCACATACAACTCCACGCCAACTGGAACACTGGGTCAATTCATCCCGGCGATCGCCTTCTCACAGTTCATCGGCAAATCGAGCGACTCGTCGTCGAAGACGATCCTCTCGCTACAGCAGATTGCGAACTCGAGCGCTTATCGCACAAACTTCGGCATCGTCGAGGGAGCCGGCGAGCCCGCCGATGTCCTCGTGCACGTCTTCAACAACCTCGGCATCGAAGTGGTCTCGCCGATCGCGATGTCGCTGCTGCCCGGCGAGCATCGCCAGCTCAATCTGCTCGCCGACAACAACATCGCGCTCACCGATGGGCGATTCGAAGTCGAAGTCGTGTCGACGACCGGCAGAGTCACCGCGTACGCATCGGTGATCGACAACATCACGAACGATCCGCTGATGGTCTTCCCCGTGTTGAAAGGGGCGGAGTCGGCCACGCGCTACGTCATCCCCGGCGTCTCGGACATCAACAACGGCTTCGCCAGTTGGAGAAGCGACATTCGCCTGTTCAATCCTGGTACGGCGCCCGTGACAGCGACGCTTGCCTACTTCCCGCAGCCGGGTAACAACGGCGCGAGCGGACCGCAGCAGATTACGATCGACCCGGGCCAGGTGAAGGCGATCGACAACTCGCTGCAAACACTTTACGCGCTGCAGAACTCAGGTGGATCGATGCTGGTCACGACGCCGTCGAGCTCGAAGCTGATCGTCACGGCGCGGACATACAACCAGACGAGCGCTGGAACCTATGGGCAGTTCATTCCGGCCGTGACGCCGGCGGGATCGGTCGGCCTTGCGGATAACCGCGTGTTGCAGTTGCTGCAGCTCGAGTCGTCGGATCGGATGCGTACGAACGTCGGATTCGTCGAAACGAGCGGCAGTCCGGTGACGATCGAGGTCTCGGCGATTCCGGTTGATTCGAAGATCGCAGCGAAGACGCAGATTCCGCTCGCTGCGAATCAGTTCTATCAGATCCCGCTTTCGAGTTTTGGACTGGGGACCGTCTACAACGGACGCGTGACGGTGAAAGTGCTCAGTGGCACCGGCCGCGTGACAGCGTACGCATCGGTGATCGATATGACGACGCAGGATCCGACGTACGTGCCTTCGCAGTAAGTGGATTTCACGATCAGAACCGTTTCACGCGGAGACGCGGGGGGCGCGGAGAAAAAACGGCTAACGGGCGGCGGGCCGCGGGACTTTGCGCACTCGCTGCTGATTCGTGATCGAGTACTCGAGGATCCAGAGGTCGCCGTTGGGAGCGACGGCTCCGCCCGACGGCGACCAGGGGAACGTCGATTTCGCGACGACGTCGACATGTCCACTCGGCGCGACCCGCTTCACCAAGCGGTCGGCGGACGCGGCAACGTAAACATTTCCGGCGCGATCGAGCCAGAGTCCTTGAACGCGATGCCGGTCGCCGCCGATGAGCGCGTGCGAGCTGAGATTGCGAGCGATCGTCGTCACTTTTCCATCCGTAGTGACGCGCAGCAGATCAATCAGGTCAATCAAATAGACAACTCCCGATGAAGAAACCGTCATCCAGCGGATGTCGCGAAAGGGTGCTCGCGCCATCGTCATGATGCGGCCGTCCAGCGTCCTCTTCCGGATCTCGCCCTTGTCGCGAACGGCGAAGTATTGGTTTCCCGCGTCATCGCGCACAAAGCTCGTGTCCTCGTTGAATCCCGCCCGAGGGGGATGAATGAATGAGATGCGGCCGTCGCTCGTCCGCTTCCAGACCGAGTTGCCCCAGGTGTTGCGGGCCTCGCCGTTGTACCAGATGTTCTCACCGTACAGCGTGTCCCCGGCGTCGAGGTACAACTCGTGCGAGTGGACATGCGGGACGACAACCGTCCGCGTGCCGTCGGGCGCCACGCGCCAGATCTGCGTCAGATCGCTGTAATAGACGTTGCCGCGCGAGTCGATGACGACGCTGACGCTGGGATGGGCGAAAACCGGGATCGTGGCAAGGAGTAGGAGTGCGAGGAAGAGTGTTCTCATATGCCGGCGCGTTTTCAGAACCGTTTCACGCGGAGACGCGGAGATCGCGGAGAAAGTCGCGGACAATCTACTACCACTCCCCACCCCATATAATGCGCGCCGCGTAATTTTCACGGGAGGTTTTCCTTGGCAGAACAACAGTACGACGTGGTGGTCATCGGCAGCGGTCCGGGCGGATATGTCGCAGGGATTCGCGCGGGGCAGCTCGGCATGAAGGTCGCCGTCGTCGAGAAAGATCCATTCCTTGGCGGGACGTGCCTGCATCGCGGCTGCATCCCCACCAAATCGCTCCTCGAGAACGCTGACATCTGGACGAAGATCCAGAAGTCGAAAGAGTTCGGCATCACAGTCGGCGACGTCACCATCGACTGGAAGGTCGTTCAGACGCGCAAGCAAGGCGTCGTCGATGCCAACGCGAAGGGCATCGAGTTTCTCTTCAAGAAGAACAAGGTCGAGCGCATCACCGGCTTCGGCAAACTGGCCGGTAAAGGCGTGGTGGAAGTCACCGGCGAAGGGGGCGCACAGCGTCTCAACACGAAGAACGTCATCCTGGCGATGGGCTCCGTGCCGAAAGACCTGCCCCACATCAAGACCGACGGCAAACGGATCATCAACTCCGATCACATCCTCAACATCAGCGAGATCCCGAAGTCGATGCTGGTCATCGGCGCGGGCGCGGTCGGCTGCGAGTTCGCGTCGATCTTCGCCCGCTTCGGCACGAAGGTGACGATCGTCGAGGTGATGCCGCTGCTTCTGCCGATCGAGGATGAAGAGATCTCGAAAGAGTTCACCCGCATCTTCAAGAAGAAGGGAATCGAGGTTCTCACCGACGCAAAGGTCGAGTCGGCTGAAGTCGGCGACGGCGGCGTGAAAGTCGTCGTCAGCTCGAAGGGGAAGCAGCAGACCTTCGACGTCGAAGTCGTCCTCTCCGCCACCGGGCGCCGCGCGGTGACGGAGAACTGCGGACTGGAAGGGACGAAGGTCGTTCTCGATCGCGGAATGGTCCAGGTCGATCCCTTCATGCGCACCGGCGAAGCGAATATCTACGCCATCGGCGACATCGTTCCCACTCCTGCCCTCGCCCACTGCGCGTCGGCGGAAGGAATCCTCTGCGTCGAGAAGATCAAAGGGCTCGACGTTCGCCCGATCAACTACGACCACGTTCCGAACGCCACGTACACCGATCCCGAGGTTGCATCGGTCGGCCTCACGGAGAAGAAAGCGAAAGAGCGCGGCTACGACGTGAAGATCGGCAAGTTCCCCTTCACCGCAAATTCGAAAGCGAAGATCATCGGTGAATCGGGCGGCCTCGTAAAATACGTTTCCGACAAAAAGTACGACGAGCTCCTCGGCGTTCACATCGTCGGTCCGAAAGCAACGGAGCTGATCGCCGAGGCGTGCGCGGCGCTGGAACTGGAAGCGACGAGCGAGTCGATCGCCAAGACCATCCACGCGCATCCGACACTGTCCGAGGCGATGATGGAAGCGGCGGAGGATGTGGCAGGACATTCGATACACCAGTGATTACAAGTGATCAGAGAAAACGTCTGTCATCCTGAGACTGCCGAAGGACACGAAGTGCCGGAGGACGTCGAAGGACCCCCTCCCTTCCTGCACATGGGCGGGGGGTCCTTCGACCGTCCTTCGCCGCCGGAGCCTGCCGGGTCTGACGTTCGTGAATCTTGCGGCGGCTTCGGCGACTCAGGATGACAGGCAACTCCTTCGCCGCACACAGATCTACTAATCCACTCGTCAACGAACCCACGAATCACTGATCAACCTAATGACCGAACCTTCACCACTCGAAACCCACGGCCTCACGCGCGAGAACCTGCTCGCAATCGACTACTTTCTCCGGCTGACGCGCACGCTGGAGGAGCGGCTGGTCGCGCTTTTCCGCCAAGCGAAAGTCATCGGGGGGTTGTACCGCTCTCTGGGGCAGGAAGGGGAATCGGTCGCCGCGGCGTATGCGCTCGATTACAAACAGGGCGACGTCGTGCAGCCGTTGATCCGCAACATGGGATCGATCCTCGTCGCCGGCGCGAAACCGTCCGACATCGTCAAGCAGTACATGGCCAAGGGTGATTCCCCGACGCGCGGGCGCGAGCTGAACATCCACTTCGGTCATCCCGCGCGCGATGGCTTTATCGGTCAGATCTCCATGCTCGGCGACATGATCCCGGTGATGGCCGGCATCGCCCTTGCCGGCCGCATGCAGAAGCGCAACCTCGTTGGCATGGCGTTCATCGGCGACGGCGCGTCGTCGACCGGCGCGTTTTACGAGGGGATGAATTTCGCGACGGTGCAGCGGTTGCCGCTCGTCGTGATCCTCGAGAACAACGGCTACGCCTATTCGACCCCGACCGCGAAACAGAGCGCGGTGAAGACGCTGGCCGACAAAGCCTACGCATTCGGATGCGCGAGCGAAGTCGTGGACGGCAACGACGTCCTCGCGACGTATGCGGCGGCGAAGCGCGCTGTCGATCGTGCCCGCGCGGGCGACGGCGTGACGCTGATCGAAGTGAAGACGTTCCGGATTAAGGGTCACGCCGAACATGACAATCAGGCCTACGTTCCTGCGGCGCTGATCGAGGAATGGTCGGCGAAAGATCCGGTCGTGCGATTCGAGAAGACGCTCGTCGATGCGGGCATCGCAACAACGTCCGACTTCGAAGCGATCCAGTTGCGCGTTCGAGGCGAAGTCGACGCCGCGACGGACGAAGCGGAACGCTCGCCGATGCCACGGCCCGAAGAAGCGTCGATGGGATTGTTCGCAGGTGACGGCTATTGGGAGGAGCAGCGATGAGGGAGATTCGCTGTCATCCTGAGCCGGCGAAACCCCGGAGGGGTGGAGCACGGTCGAAGGACCCCCTGATTCGCCGCGGGGGGACGCGTGAAAACACCGCGCCACGAAGCAGGGGGTCCTTCGACCGTCCTCCGGCACTTCGTGTCCATCGGCGGCTCAGGATGACAGCTCATTCCTTCGCGGCACCTTCGGAGGTGCTCGCATGGCGATAACCACCTACCTCGACGCCATTCGCGAGGCGATGATCGAGGAGATGCGGCGCGATCCGAGCGTCTTTCTCATCGGCGAAGATGTCGGCTCGTATGGCGGCGCGTTCAAGACCAGCGCGGGGATGATCGAGGAGTTCGGACCGGGTCGCGTCATCGACACGCCGATCTCCGAGGTGGCCATCGTCGGCGCGGCGTCGGGCGCGGCGCTCATGGGCATGCGGCCCATTGCGGAGATGCAGTTCATCGACTTCATCACCTGCGCGTACGACATGCTCGTCAACTTCACGGCCACATCGCGCTATCGCGTCGGAAGTTCCTGTCCGATCGTCGTGCGCGGACCTGCGGGCGGCGGCACGCATGGCGGACCGTTTCACTCGCTCAATCCCGAGGCGATGTTCATGAACCGGCCCGGCATCAAGGTCGTTGCGCCGGGAACGGCCTACGACGCGAAAGGTCTGCTCAAAGCCGCCATTCGCGACGACGATCCGGTGCTCTTCATCGAGCACAAGTTTCTCTATCGCCGGATCAAGGAAGACCTGCCCGCCGATGACTACATCGTTCCGATCGGTAAGGCGAATATCCGCCGTAGCGGCAAGGATCTGACGATCATCACCTGGGGCGCGATGATCTACGTCGCCGACGAAGCAGCGGCCGATCTCGCGAGCGACGGCGTGTCCGCCGAGGTCATCGATCTTCGCTCGATCATTCCATTCGACGAAGAAGCGATTCTCAATTCGGTCGCGAAGACCAATCGCGTCATCATCCTGCACGAAGCACCGCTCACTGGTGGCGCTGGAGCCGAATTCGCCGCGCGCATCGCGGAAAAAGCATTCGACTATCTCGACGCTCCGATCAAACGCGTGGCCGCGCTCGACGTCCCCACGCCTTACTCACCGCCGCTCGAAGCCGCGGCACTTCCCGACAAAGCCCGCGTTCTCGCCGCGGCGCGGGAGTTGCTGCGGTACTGACTCTTGCATTAAAAGCATTCCCGCCAGGAGATACCAATGCCAATCGATGTCGTCATGCCACAGATGGGCGAGTCAATCGCCGAGGGAACTGTCGTGAAGTGGCTCAAGAAATTGGGCGATAAAGTGGAGCGCGATGAGCCGCTCCTCGAGATCTCGACCGACAAGGTCGACGCGGAGATTCCCGCCCCTGCTTCCGGTACGCTGATCGAGATCATCGCGCAGGAGAACCAGACCGTCGGCGTCAACACGGTGGTCGCAAGGCTCGGCGCCGAAGGCGAAGCGGCGGGCGCGAGCGCACCGGCGGCGGCTGCGGCCCCGCCTGCGCCGGCGGCACCCGTATCAGCGCCTGCTCCTGCTCCTACTCCTGCTGCGAAACCGGCCGCGGCTCCCGAAGCGTCCGCGCCACCGCCGCCGCCGGCCGCTCCGCCCGCACCCGCTCCGGCTCCGCAACCCGCCGAGCCGCCGAGCAAGCCGGCGACTTCGCAAGCGCCATCCGAGGCCGGCGATCAGAACATTACATCGCTCGATGAACGCCGGCGCACGAAGTCCTCCCCGCTCGTCCGCAAGATCGCGCAGGAGAACAACGTCGACATCTCGCAGCTCCAGGGCTCCGGCGTGTCCGGCCGCGTAACGAAGAACGACATCCTCGACTACCTGCAGCAGCCGCCGGCCGCGCCTGCTTCCGCGACAGCTGCAACGGCAGAGAGCGCGACAGCACCCGCGCCGCGCACGCCCGCGGTGACCTTCGCGCCGGGCGAAGGCGATCGCATCGAGCCGCTCTCGATGATGCGCAAGAAGATCGCGCAGCACATGGTCCTCTCGAAGCAGACGTCGGCGCACGTCACGACCGTCTTCGAGATCGACTTCACGAACATCGACAAACTCCGCCGCAAGCACAAAGATGCATACGCCGAGCGCGGCGCGAAGCTCACTTTTCTTCCTTTCGTGATCCAGGCCGTCGTGAACGGTCTTCGCGAGTTCCCGATCATCAACGCGTCGATGGACGAGTCGTCAGTGACGTACCACCGCGATCTCAACATCGGCATCGCCGTCGCGCTCGAATGGGGCCTCATCGTTCCGGTCGTCAAGAACGCCGACGAGAAAAACATCCTCGGCCTCTCCAAAGCGATCAACGACCTCGGCGAGCGCGCACGAACGAAGAAACTCTCGCCCGATGATGTCCAGGGCGGCACATTCACGATCACGAACCCGGGCATCTACGGCGGTCTGTTCGGCACGCCGATCATCAATCAGCCGCAGGTTGCCATCCTCGGCGTCGGCGGCGTGAAGAAGCGGCCGGTCGTCGTCGAGACGAAGGAAGGCGACGTGATCGCCATCCGCTCGATGTGCATCCTGGCGCTGACGTTCGATCATCGCCTGATCGACGGCGCGGTCGCGGATCAGTTCATGGCGCGGGTGAAGGAGTTCATCGAAGCGGGGCAGTTCACGGTGTAGAAGGAAACAAAAAAGCCAGCGCACCGTTCGCTCGCGCCAGCCGTCGTTACAACTGTCATCCTGAGTCGCCGCAGCCGCCGCCGCAAGATTCGCCTGCGTGCAAATGGCCGGAATCGGCGCGGAGGACGATCGAAGGACCCCCTGCTTCGTGGCGACGGTTTTCGTGGACGTCACGTTGCACAAATCAGGGGGGCCTTCGACCGTCCTGCCCCGCGGTGCCTGCCAGTTGATTTGACACCGCGGAGGCGCGGCTTCGGCGGCTCAGAGGCTGTGAAGGAATCGGGTTTCCTTCTTTTTCGAAAATTTTCGGTACGCGGCAGTTGCTATCGTCTGATTTCTGTTGTGGGTGTGGAGACGGAGATCATGCTGCAATATTGA
>JAXDGL010000033.1:0-146770 GCA_034665065.1 Thermoanaerobaculia bacterium
GCTTCGATGCGACGGTTTCTAAAGCGGCTCGCACAAAGTAGGGGGTCCTTCGATCGTCCTCCGCCGCGGATGTCTGCCGGTTGCGAGCGCAGCGAGTGTTGCGGCGGCTGCGGCGACTCAGGATGACAGCGCTTAGAGCGTCGCGCTTCGTCAGCTTACGGCACGCGGTACACGAACGCGTTGATGTGCATGCCTGCGCCGACGGAGGCGAAGAGGACGATTTCGCCGGGGTGGAAGGACTGGCCGTCGAGCTGGCCTTTGGCGATCAGGTCGAAGAGCGTCGGCACCGTGGCGACGGAGCTGTTGCCGAGCCAGGAGATCGTCATCGGCATCACGTCGGCGGGCGGCTTGAGATTCTCCATGTCGTAAAGCGCTGCGACGATCGCCTCATCCATCTTGCCGTTCGCTTGATGGATGAGGATCTTCGAGACGTCCTTGAGCGCGACGCCGGCTTTGTCGAGGCACTCCTTCATCGAGCTGGCGACGGTCTGCAGCGCGTACTTGTACAGCTTGCGGCCTTCCATCTTCAGGAAGAGCGCTTCGAGGAAGACTTCTTCTTTGTACGACGGTCCCATCGTCAGCATCGTGGAGTGATCGAGCGTGTCGGATCGCGAAGCGTGGGCGAGAATCCCGGCGTCGGTCTGGCGCGCTTCGAGGATCGTAGCGCCGGCGCCGTCGGCGTAGATCATGCTGTCGCGGTCGTGCGGATCGGAGATGCGCGAGAGCGTGTCGGCGCCGATGATCAGCGCGCGCTTGATGTCGCCGGCGCGGATCGATGCGTCGGCCGTGATCACGCCCTGGATCCAGCCGGGGCATCCAAAGATGAGATCGTAGGCAGCCGCCGCCGGTTTGGCGATACGCAACTTCGCTTTCACGCGCGCGGCGAGCGACGGAACGAGATCGGGCGGACCGCCGCCTTTCTGCACGTCGCCGAAGTTGTGCGCGACGACGATGAGGTCGAGCGACTCAGGGTCGATGCCGGATGAGATCAGCGCATCGTTCGCCGCTTCGTACGCGATGTCGGACGTGACCGTGCCTGGCTCGACGTAGCGGCGCTCCTGAATTCCGGTGATCGATTCGAACTGCTTGACGATCTCCGCATTGGTCTTGGACATCGGAGATCCATCCGCGCCGCGAAAATCGTGGTTCAGGAAGTCCGAGTTCGGAACGCGGACGGGCGGGATATGACTCCCCGATGCGGCGATGACAGATCGAAGCGCGGACATGGGAAACGTGATCTTAACGCGAGGTGAGTAAAGGGTGAAGGGTGTTTTTCGGAGTCTAGCGTCGAGTCTCGATAGAACCGTTTCACGCGGAGACGCGGAGGACGCGGAGCGCACTGCCTTTCTCCGCGTTCCCCGCGTCTCCGCGTGAAAATGGTTTTGATTCTTGAAGTCGCGTACAAAATCAGCGTATCGTTCACTGAAAATCGACCAACATTGCCCAGAAGGAGGCGTTCGTGGCTTTTCCTCACGTGAACTACCTGGCCATCCTTGTCAGTGGTGTCGTCATCTTCATCCTCGGCGGTCTCTGGTACTCCGTCATCTTCAAGAAGACCTGGATTGCGCTGATGGGCATCCCGGAAGAGAAGATGAAAGAGGGCTCCGGCGGGGCGATGCCGGTGCTCTTCCTGATGGCATTCCTCTGCGCGCTGGTTCAGTCGTACATCCTGGCGATCATCATCAATCACTTCACGCCATTTTCTTGTGTGCGTGGAGCGATGGTGGGAACGATCTGCTGGGTCGGATTCGCCGCGCCGACGAGCTTCGCCACCGCGATCTTCTCGATGACGAAGAAGCAGCTCTGGCTGATCAACTCCGCCTACAACCTCGTGTCATTCATCGCGGCGGGGATGATTCTGTCAGTGTGGAGAAGTTAGAAGTTAGAAGTTAGAAGTTAGAAGTTAGAAGTGCGAAAGGTTGAAGTCTTTCTTTCACACTTCGCACTTCACACTTCACACTTCACACTTCTAACTTCTCTTAAAGTTTCCATACGCGGGCGGCAATTCGATTCCCGCGCTTGCTGCGATCCGCGCCATCGCCATGAGGCCGGATTCGAGCGCGCCTTCCATGAAGCCGAACCATGCTGGTGATGTGTGCTCGCCGGCGACAGCGATGCGGCCGGCGATCAATTCCGTGTAGGACTTCTGCGTCGTCGTCACTTCGCCCATCGCCGGCGTGGAGTAGCCCATGCCGATCCGTTTCGGCCAGTTTTCGAACTCAGTCGTGAATGCTTCGTAATGCGGCAGCAGCGCATTGAGTCGCGGCGCAAAGTACGACGCTCCGCCTCCCGCCTCGATGGCATGTTGCGCCGGACGCCCGCCGGCGAAGACGCTGACATCGAAGCGCGCCGTGTCCATCTGATTGTCCGTTCCTTCCCAGATCATCCCGAGTTGATCGGACATCCCGCTCGGCGCGACCCCCTCGGGGATCCAGAACCTTCGCTCGACGCCGGAGAGATATTTCACCGCGGGACCGTGCGCGATGGCGCGATACGGGAACGGCCGTCCATCGACCTTGATTTTTTCCATGGCCACCGAGGGGACTGCGACGACTGCGTAATCAAACGGTCCGTCGGTCGCGCCCCCTTCGAGCTCGATGAAGACGCGGTCGCCTGTCTTGATGTTGACCGCGCGGCCTTGATTGAGATCGAGGCCCGTCGCGAGCCGTTGCGCAAGCGATTGATTGCCCGCCGCGCAGCGAAAGACTTCCGTCTCATCGAAGAATGCGTAGCCACCACCAGCCGCAAGCTGCGCCAACGCGCCGAGCCAGCTTTGCTCGTCGGGAGGAGTGCAGTTGTCGAGCTCGAACTCGAGCAGGATTGCTTTCTTCGCCAGCTCGCTGACCGTGTTCGGAATCTGCGCCGCGAGCGGCATCGCATCGAGCTTCGCCGCGTCGTCGGTCGTCCACGGCGACCACGGATTCTTGACCACGGCCGAATCGGCGCCCCACTGCCTGAAAACGCCGTCCATCTCCGCGTGGAGTTTCTTCTGCTCATCATTCGAGAGGCTTCGCCCATCGATGATCATCGGCATCGCCAGTCCCGCGGCGGCGTAGTTGTCCTCCGACGATACGACGCTGAGCGCGAGGCCGAAGTGCGCGGCGAGCGCGAGCCACAGCGGATGATTCGTTCCGATCAACTCCGCGCCCGCTTCGAGGATGCGTCCTGGAACAAGTTTGTGTGTCGACGACACGCGCCCGCCGACGACGAGCGGCTCGATGAGCGTGACGCCGAATCCCGCTCGCTTGGCGAACCACGCCGCGCTCACACCGGCAAAGCCTGCGCCGAGGACTGCAACGCGCGGACTTGTTGAAGCGACGCGGCGGGGAGCGTCGACGAGTCCAACCGGCATCGCCTGGCGCAAACGCTCGTAATGTTCCGCGGCGCGCTGACGGCGCTCATCCCCGCTGATGCGGCGGCCAAAACGGCGATGCAGTTTCCCGAAGAGTGAGCGGCCCATCGAATGCCCTCCGTTCGGGAAAGGATATCGCGATGTCCGTCTAGCCCGCTCTTCGCTCTTCGATCGTCGTCGAGAACGACTGGTCGTCGACGTCGAGATAGAGCAGGCGTTCGGTGATCGTCAGCGCGAGCGACGCGCGGCGGGGAAGGATGGCCGCGACCTTCTCGATGAAGCCGCGGCCGAAGGTGTAGATCGGGATCTCGTCGCCGCGATGGATCTTCTTGCCTGCGAGCTGGCCGAGGACCATGGCAGGATCGCGATGGGTATAGACGGCGACGCGTCCGGCGAGCTTGCTGCCGCGATGCAGACGATCGGCGTCCGGCGCGCCGACTTCGATCCATGCAGTGACGCGTCCAGTGAGATCGCGTACGACCACGGCCGGTTCATCGCCCGACGCCACTCCCTCGGTCAGCGCAATCCCTTCGGTGTATTCGAGACACCACGCCAGAACGCGCGTCAGCATGTACTCGGCCGTCTCGGACGGCTGCCGCGCTACCGGCAGTTCCAGCGTTTCGTAAACGCCCCGATCGACATCCGAGAGCTGGATGTTGAAGCGGTACATCGTTGCGGTAAGGGCCATGGTTTGAAGGATGAAGGATGAAGGATGAAGGATGAAGGATGAACAAGAAACGCTAACTATGGGGTCATTTCACTCTTCGTTCTCACTGTTCGCCTTCTTCTCTTCCGCAACGCTTTCTAGATGGAGTTTGTGCATGACGCGATGGATGAAGGGGGCGAGGAGGATGCCGAGGAGGCCGATGAAGACGAGGCCGGAGAAGAGCGCGTAGCAGGAGGCGAAGATCTTGGCTCCGTCGGTCTTCAGTGTGTCGACCGGTCCCATGCCGCCGAGGATCATCGAGGCGTTCAGGAGCGAATCGACCCAGCTCAGATCGCCGAGGAAACGGTAGCCGAGAACGCCGGCAAGGAGCGCGATGAAGGACGCGAGGATGGCGGCGCTGAAGTGCCAGAGAACGCGAAGCGCGAATTGCGCGCGGGTGAGAAGCTGATCGCGTTTATGTTCGTACATGGATCGAAGAATTGATTAGACCACGGGCTGAGCGAGGAGACGGATAGCCGTTAGAGCTGCCGCTCCACGAACGGGATCAAGAGGAATCGCGATGCCCATGCCCGCAGACGCCATAGCTTCGGCGCATGCGGACCGCGCGAGTTGGTGCCGACGGCCCAGGAGTTGTCGATGTGATGTCCGATTGCCGTGAGCAGTTCCTTCGCGACATCTTCGTCATCGACCTCCGCCATCACTTCCGTGTTCAGGTTTTCCGAGCGCTGATCGATGTTGTACGAGCCAACCAGCACTTTCTGGCCGTCGATCACGAGCGATTTGGAGTGCAGCGTATCGGGTCCGCGGTACTCGCGCATGTCGACGCCGGCGCGCATCAGACCGTGCCGGTACTTGATGTAGCCGACGTAAGGCAGGGCGCCGTCGCAGGCTCGCAGCGAGTTCGTGACGATCTGCACGCGCACGCCTTGCAGGCTTTTCGTGCGGAGCAGATCGAGCACGTCACGCGACGGAACGAGGTACGGCGACTCGATGACGATCGAGCTCTTTGCATCTCTCATAACCTCCGAAAGCCGGACCGCCAGTCGCGTGCCCTTCGCGCTTCCAACCGGGTCACAAAGAAAACGAACGCCGGCAACTTCCTTCAGTCCGGCGGACCAGTCGCGGCCCGTGTTCAGGGTGACGAAGCCGTGCAGTTTTGACGCCGTGGCCGCCTCGTCGAGAATGCGCGACGCTTTCTCCTTCTCCCTGGCCGAAACGTGCGACACATTCAAATCGCGGACGTCGTCACTGGCCCAAAGCTCTTCGAAGTGTTTCTGCGCATCCGCCGCGGACGGTCCTTCGACGTAGACATCGCGATCGATGTAGTTGCGCTTCTTCAGTCCGAAGTACGACTCGGCGAGATTGCGTCCGCCGGTGATGTAGCGCTTTCCGTCGACGACGACGACCTTCTCGTGCATCCGATGAAATAGCCAGTTCAGATGGCGGAAGGTGAAGGGGTGATAGACGCGAACCTCGACGTTCTCGTCGCGGAGATGGGCGAGGACGGAGCGCGGGATGTGCTGAAAGTTCGCGTCGACGATGAGCCGCACGTGCGAGACGCCGCGACGGCGCGCATCGCGAAGAAGTCCGAGCGCGGTAAGTGTGATGCGGTCGTTGTAGGCGAGAAAGTAGACCGCGTTGATGTCGGTCTTCGCCTGTTGGATGACATCGATGCGCGCCTGGGCGCCGTCGCGGGGATCTTCGAGCAGGCGGAAAACGTCGGCATGCGCGGAGACCGTGACTACGGTGAGAAGGAGCAGGGCGGCGGCAAACGAGCGCGTCATTGCTTCGCCCTTTTGCACACGGTGAACCAGCGGAGCATGGTCATCCCGATCCTCCGGCCGTCCTAGTGGCTCCGAGATCCAAATCATCAGGCAATACTCTCATGAGTTATTTGTTATCATCTCGTCCAATCCAATTTTCCGGGAACCGAATGAAGCGACTACTCCTTACCTTCGCAGTTACTGCCGCGCTTGCTGTGCCGATGCATGCGGCGGACTCATCCGACGCAGTGGTCGCCTCGCTCGTGACGCAGGCGCCTGGACTTCGTCCCAACGTGTTGAAGCTGGCGCTCGACGCCGCGACGCGTGCTGAGAATCGCGGACTCGTTTCGCGCCGGAACCTGCTGACGGTCATCGACTACTCGCTGCCCTCGTCGCAACCGCGGCTGTTCGTCTTCGATCTCGCCGCGCACAAGCTCCTTTTCCGCGAGCTCGTCGCACATGGCAAGGCGAGCGGTGGCGATCTCGCATCGTTCTTCTCCAATGAGCCGGGAAGTCTCGCCACCAGTCTCGGGCTCTTCGTTACAGCGGATACCTACAACGGCGGCAACGGCTACTCGCTTCGTCTTCGCGGTCTGGAAGAGGGAGTCAACGACATGGCGTGGGATCGGATGATCGTCCTGCACGGCGCGTCGTACGTCAGCACGGAAGCGGTGAAGGCGTTGGGGCGTCTCGGGCGCAGCTGGGGATGCCCGGCAGTGCGTCCGGAGATCTCGCAGAAGATCATCGACACGATCCGCGGCGGGAGCCCGGTGTTCGCGTACTACCCGGACAAGGGTTGGCTGTCGACGTCCGCGTTCCTGCGCCAGGTAGCGGGTGCGGCGATCGCCAACGCGTCGCGGTGATCGCGCAGTCTGTCATCCTGAGCCGCCGAAGCCGCCTGACGATTCGCTGCGCGTTCAACCGGCAGTGACCGGCGGCGAAGGACGGTCGAAGGACCCCCTGATTTTGTGCGGGTGATGCTACGAAAACCCTCGCAATGAACAGGGGGTCCTTCGATCGTCCTCCGCCGCGATTCCTGCCGAGTGCTAGAGCGGCGCGAAAACGCGGCTGCGGCGACTCAGGATGACAGGTCCTTCGTCGTCGCGTCCGCCGAGGCAGGAACGATTGTCCGAGGTCTACGCGAACCTTCCCGCCTGATAGTCGCGAATGGCTTGGTAAATCTCTTCGCGCGTGTTCATCACGAACGGGCCGTGCGCAACGACCGGCTCGCGTAGTGGCTCGGCGTGACCAAAAAGGAGCAACGAATCCTCGCTCGCTGCGACTTCGATCGTGTCGCCGTCGTAATTCCACTCGATGAGATTGAAGGACTCGCCGGCGTTCAATTTCCCTCGCACGATGTAGAAGAAGACGTTGCGCCCGCGCGGCGCGGGTAGTGTGACGCGTCCTTCCGCGGCCAGAGCGATGGTCATCATGTGAACGTCGATCAATGAGTGAATCGGACCGCGGTGTCCTTCCCAATCGCCGGAGATCAGATTGATGGTGACTCGTCCATCGTCCGTCGTGAACTTCGGAATCGCATCCTTCTGCAAGCCGGTGTATCCGGGAGCCGTCATCTTCAAGCGTGACGGCAGGTTGACCCAGAGCTGCAGGATCTCGAGTGGCCCGCCACGATCGAGAAACTCTTTCGGCGACACTTCTTCATGTTCCAGGCCGCGTCCCGCTGTCATCCATTGCACGCCACCCGCCTCGATCGTGCTCTCGTGTCCGCCCGTGTCGCGATGGACGAGCGAGCCTTCGATGATGAACGTCACGGTCTCGAATCCGCGGTGCGGATGCGGCCCGAACGGCAAGCCATGATTGTGCGGCGGATAGATCTGCGGTCCGTGATGATTGAGAAAAAGAAACGGATCGATCTGCTGAATCGTCTCGTTCGGCAACGGACGCCATGTGCGCAAATCGCCGATGTCATCGCGAAGGGCAGGGTATCGAGCGCGGATCGTGCGGGAGGTCATGGGGAAATGATGCTACCAATTGTGGAGGGGGTCAGGTCGAAAGTGAAAGTGATTTCCACTTGATGACTCACGCACCACGCGCGCCACTTTCACTTTCGACCTGACCCCCTCCACTCCACGTAGATTACGGCTTCATCAATCGCACTCTCTTGTTCGCCGGATCGAACGTCACGACCAGATCCTTCAGGAATCGGAATCCGACGTTCGCGCGCGGGAAGATGTCGACGAAATCGACCATCGGATCGGAGACCGTGATGGCGCCGACATGGATCGCGCCTTTCAGCGGCGCGGCGTAGATCTCGAACTCGTTGCCCACCGTCCGTCCGTGTCCCATCAGGCGCGGCTCCGCGGCGAGAGGCAACGACTTTGCGAGTGCGCGCGGCATCGACAACAGCGCGGGGCTGCCGCTGTCGATGTCCGTCGTCACCTTTGTGCCTGCGACATCGATGTCGATCGTCGGGACTCCATGCTCCGCGTTGTAGGTGAGGATCGTGTTGCCATCGGCGGCCGGAAGTCTTCCGCCGTCGACTTCGAATCGGTTGTGGGGATAGTCGAACGTCACCAGCAGTGAGTTGAAGAGCTGCAGGCCGATGACGCCGTCGACGTCGCGCTGCGGGCCATCGGCTGGTGATTCCGTGACCTCAACTTGTCCCAGATGCAGGTCAGCGATGTCGATCGACTCGACGCTCATGACGCGGACGGTCTTCTGATTCTTGCCGCTCGGATCGCCGGAGATCGCTTCACCAATCACCGGCAGCGACAGTTTCTCTGCAAGCGCGTGGCTGACGGTCATCATGCCGGCGAAACCGCTGTCGACATCGAAACGGAATGGTCCTTTTCCATTCACCTTCGCCTCGATCACAGGGACGTGATGCGCGACGTCCATCGGAATCTGCACCCGGCCTCCGATCATGATCTCCCCCGGTCCCTCGGGGCCGCGCCGCCGTTGCCGCGGCTCTCCTTCACCGCCGCCGATGCCGGCGATTTTGCGTCCCTCTCTTGCTACTTCCTGGGCAGAGGGAGGATCGAAGTTGGAGAGGACGATGAGCGTGTAGGGCGGCGCGATCTCGAGCACTGCATTGATGCCCGGCGCGCCGCCTGCGACGCCGATGTTGCGCCGCTTTGCTGGATCGAGCGAGCCGGTGAAGAGCCAGTCGGTCCACTGCTTCGAGAGAAGTTTGTCCGCGAGGAGCGCCTGCGAAAGGCGGAGCAGGTCGGGCGCTGTGGAGTAGCCGCCGCCAGCCGAGCTTCCGCGCCCGGGCAGCGTTGCGGTGTTGTCGCGCCGTTGCGGCAACGGACCCTCAGGGCCGCGCTTCGTTTGCCCGAGGGCGCGATTGGCGACGTTGTCATCGACCGCGTACGACGCCGTGTCGGTCATCCCGGCCGGTTTCGTGATGTGGTCGCGAACGTAGTCGTAGTAGCTCTGCCCGGTGATCCTCTCGATGATCAGGCCGAGGACGATGAAACCGGAATTCGAGTACTTCTGCGACGTCCCGGGCTCGAACTCGAGCGGCGCGTCGGCGAAGAGCGGCAGGTAGTCAGAGTTTTTTCGCAGCGATGCATGCGCGGCCATGAACTTCGGTCCGAAGAAGTCGCCGAGTCCGGAGCGATGATCGAGAAGCTGCTGGATCGTGATCTTGTCGGCGACGGGCGAGGGATAGTCGGGAAGATGCTTGCGGATCGTGTCGCTGAGCGAGAGCTTGCCGGCCGCGGCGAGCTGCCCGATGGCGATGTGCGTGAAGAACTTGTTGATCGAGCCGAGGTTGAACTTGGTGTCGGGGCGGTTGGCGATTCCTTTTGCGGGATCGGCCATGCCCCAGGCTTGATTCAAAAGCTGCTTGCCGTCTTTGGCGAGCATCACGACGCCGGAGAAACGATCTTCGGCGACGGCTTTGTCGACTGCAGCGGTGAGTTGGGCGACGCGCTGCTCGTCGGTCGTACTCTGCGCGAGCGACGATGCGGCGATCAGTAATGTAGTGAGTAACAGTTTGATTTTCATCAGTGCCTCCGAGGAGCAACGTACGGCGGAGTTGTGAATCGCTGATGAAGGTGAGCGGACTACTGATCTTCGATCGGCAATGTGAACGAGAACGTCGATCCTTTGCCCAGTTCACTCTCCGCCCAAACCCGCCCGCCATGTGCGGCGACGAGCTGGCGGACGATCGAGAGCCCGAGTCCGGCGCCGCCGGTGCGCCGGGAACGGGAAGGGTCGGCGCGATAGAAGCGCTCGAAGATGTGCGGCAGATCGGCGGGCGGAATGCCGGAGCCGTTGTCGGCGACGCGAATGAGCGCGTCGGGACCGCTTCGCTCCCATGCAATCCGCACCTCGCCGGCGCCTGCGATGTGAGCGACCGCATTGACGAGGAGATTGGTCAGGACCTGGATGATGCGACGGGCATCGGCGAGCACGATGACATCGTCGTCGCCGCTAAAATCGATGTTCACTCCGCGTTCGCGCGCTCGCGGCTCGATGCCGGCAGCGGCGCGGCGGGCCAACGCAGCGACGGCGACCGGTTGCGGATCGATGTCGAGCCGCCCCGCCTCGGCGAGCGCCAGATCCTGCAGGTCGTCGACCAGATCGGCAAGGTGCATCGCCTCGTCGTGCAGCGATGCGATGCGCTCCGCAGTCGGAGCCGTGAGCCCGTCCTGCATCGACTCCAGCTCGCATCGGATGTTCGTCAGCGGAGCACGCAGTTCATGCGCGACGTCGCTGACCATTCGCCGCCGTAACTCTTCATTGTGATCGAGCGACGTCGCCATGGCGTTGAAGGCATGGGCAAGCTCTTCCAACTCGGCGCCGCCCGTGGGATCGACGCGCACCGTCAGATCGCCCGATTCCATACGCTGCGCCGCCGCGGTGAGTGTTTCCACCGGCCTGCTGATGGCGCGGGCGATGGCGACGGCCATTGCGATTCCGAAGAGCATGGCCCCGAGGAAGATCCAGAAGAAGGAGCGGTCGAGCGCGCGCGTCTGCGACAGCTCTGGCGCACCGCCCCGGCGCGGCAATACGAAGAGCGATCCTGCCACACCGCCGTTCGCATCGCGCACGATCAACTGCGGTCCGCGGATCAGCTCACGCGTTCTGCCGCCGGGCATGATTCGTTCGATCGTCAGAATTCCGTTCGGCGTGAAATCGAGGTGCGCGTTGCGGAGCTCTGTGCTCGACGCCGCGATCAAGTGACGATCGTTGCCAAACAGGAGAACATCCATTCCTCCGCTCTTCGCCATCTGGTCGATCGCGGATTGCACTCCGTTCCATGAGCCGTGAGCGCGGTAGTAACCAGCGACTGCACCGGGCGTGCGGGGCGCCGTGTGAAACTGCACGTCGAACTTGCGGATCTCGTAGTGCGCCACGCGCGTCGACATCACGGCTACGCTGCCGACGATGACCGCGACGAGCGCCGCCACCATGGCGATGAGGCGGCTGCGCAGTGTGGGAAAAAGACGCATCAGGCCACCAGTTTGTAGCCGACGCCGAAGACGGTAGCGATGATCTCCGCGCCGACTTTGCGGCGGAGGTTCTTGATGTGCGCGTCGACGGTGCGGTCCATGCCGTCGAAGTCGTCGCCGAGGGCGAGGTGGGCCAGCTCGTCGCGGCGGAAGACGCGGCCGGGTGAGCGTGCCATCGAGAGGAGCAGGCGCAACTCGGTCGCGGTCAGCGTGACGGGTGCACCATCGACCGTTACTTCGCATCGCTCGGGATCGATCATCAGCGAGCCCGCCGAGACGCACGCAGCTTTCTCCGATGATCCTGTCCGGCGCAACACTGCTTCGACGCGCGCAACAAGCTCGCGCGGACTGAAGGGTTTCGTCAGGTAGTCGTCGGCGCCGAGGGAAAGTCCTGTCAGCTTGTCGTGCTCGGTCGTCCGCGCGGTGAGCATGATGATCGGAACCTGCGAGCTTGCGCGCAGCGTGCGGCAGACCTCGAGGCCATCAACGCGCGGGAGCATGAGATCGAGTACGATCAGATCGGGCGCAAAGGTTCGTGTCAGCTCCAGCGCCTTCGCGCCATCCAACGCCGACGCGGTTTTGTAGCCCGCATGGGCTAGATAGCGATCGAGCGTCTCGCAGACTTTCGGATCGTCATCGACGATGAGCACACGGCGCATGGCGCTATGGTACGGATGTTTGTGAAGAATTGATGAAGGGGCCCGGTGGCTCTCATCCACCGATTTCTTTGCGAACGTACGCTTCGGCGGCGTCAAAAGTGACCAGGAGCTTGCACCCGTGCCTGGTCAGTTCCTCCTCGATCTGCGGCACACGAAAATCGTTCGCATTTTGCGTAACGAACAACTTCGGACCGTGGTTGCGCTCTGCGTGATCGAGAACGGTCAGGTAGACGACGGCATCCTGCGGCGAGAGACCGAGCAGAAGTTCTGTTGTGTACGCTTGTGTGACGATCACCGGTTCCGTTGGAAGGACAGTCGTTTGTTGGCGGAGCGCCTCTATGGCCGATTCAAGCCGCTGGCGGTCTTGATCCGCTGTATCAACAAGCGCGGAGACAAACGCCTGACTCTGGGAAGCGATGTCGCTGAGGGGGCTGGATCGAGAAAGCTCGCCTAGTTCGGTGCGGACTTCCGAAAGAAGCCGGTTGCGTCGCTTGACGTTGCGCTGCCACGCGATTCGCGCCTCAATGAGAGAGAACGCTGGAACGACGATCCGTATCCTCCCATCTCTCGCGAGAGCCAGCAGACTCTGACAGCTCTCCGAAGTGGGTCTCAGGTACGCGAGCTCGAGAACAAAGTTGGTCTCGACGTAGACGATCAATTCCGCTGTGCCTCGCGAAGGAGTCCGTTTTCGAATTGTTCCAGACCTGCGGAACGCATCCACGTCGCAACTGATGGAGGCGCGATTCCTTCGCTGATGTCGGTAAGCCAGACCCTCACGAGCAGCTCGAAGCTAGGGCCAGTGATTTCATGCAGCGGCGTTTGCACACCCTTCAGATATGGCTTCAACGCTTCTTCGGTGGGTCCGGAAAAGTCCGGCAGATCTGAACCCTCGCGTGGATCATGTTTCCAGAGATACAAGTAGTTGCGAAGAACGAGAAGGAGAAACTGATTCGCTTGCGGTCTGGTATTCCCAAGTATGTTGCGGGCGAATCGCGCGGCCCACTCATCGGAGGGTGAATCGATACTCTTCGCTTCGACGAGGAGCATCTCATTCGCTTGCGGCGACTCAATCACGAAGTCGACGGCGGTATCCATGCGGAAAGCTTACCGCAGGATTGATAGAAAGAGCGTGTGAGATGCGTTCCCCTCCTGCGTCAGCAATTGTCGTGCGTTGGCTGCTCGCGCGGCGGAGCCCTACAATGGCTTCCATCATGAACAGGCGGCTTCACCTTTTGGCATTGGCTCTAGTCCTCCTCGCCTTCGCTTCCTGCTCCGATCGCCAGGAAGTCGACTCCCTGGAGACGGCGCGAAAGCACCTTCACGTTGTGCCGTGCGGCTCCGTACCCGCGGTAGCAGGCGTGGCCGGCGTCAACGACGATCCGCATCAGGTCTACCTTGGCGACTGGATCATCGTGTCGGTCTGCAATCTCGATACGCTCATCAAGGATGCCGAGGCACAGCAGCAGCCGGTTACGTTGTTCATCGAAGGACTGGACAGCGGCAACGAGCCAGCCGGGATGGATCTCGAGAGCGGCACGCTGACGTTCATTCTCGATCGGACGGAGAAGAACAAAGACATCTGGCGGCAGTACCTCTATGACCCGCTCTTCGATCCCTACGCGACGATGCATGTCAGCGCCGGCGTTCGCGGCGATCGGCCGTTGCGGCGCGTCGCTCGCGCGAACATGGCGCTGCAATTGAAGAAACTCTACATGGACACTTGGAACAAGGCCTTTCTGGTCCTCCTCGCGTTCGTCGGCATTGCGCTGCTGTTCTTCGCGCGCGGCAGCGACATGCTGCGCGAAGGTGCACCGATCGACGGTGTCCGCCAGCCGTATAGCCTGGCGCGCGCGCAAATGGCGTTCTGGTTTTTTCTGCTCGTCACCGGCTATGTCTTCGTCTGGCTTGTCACCGGGGAGCGCGACTCCATCGCGCCATCGCTCCTCGGCCTCGTGGGAATCAGCGCAGCGACGGCACTGGCCGCATTCGCAGTCACTCCGTCGTCGGAGCGCAAGCCCGCGGCGACTTCAGGGTGGTGGCGAGATCTCGTCACCGACGAGAAGGGTGTCGTCGCGCTCGATCGCTTTCAGGTCGTCGTCTGGACGCTCGTCCTCGGCGGCATCTTTCTGACTTCCGTGCTGTGGGATCTGACGATGCCCGAATTCAGCGCCACGATGCTGGCGCTGATGGGAATCAGCTCGGGAACCTACATCGGGTTCAAGCTGCCGATGAAGAGGGAGTAGCGACGTCGTGGCGTTTACGCGGCCACGGCGGTTACGGTTCCAATCGCGGCCAACAGCTCGTTGAGCTGATAGGGCTTCATGAGCGAGAGTATCCGTTCAGTGCCCGGCGATTGCACGAGATCGATATGTCCGGTCGACAGGACGATCGGCAAGTCCTTCTGCTCGGCCCGGAGTAGCGGCACGAGATCGACTCCGTTCCCATCGGGAAGATTGATATCGATGATTGCCACGTGGGGCCGGGTTCGTCGTGCGGCTGCACAGGCATCGGCCGCCATGCGTACCCAGGTTGCTTCGAACCCGCTCGAGTTGAGGAGCTCTTCCAGGCCGGCGCCTACGGAAGGATCGTCTTCGACGAGCAGAATGCGGGTGACGCCTGGAGCTACGCGAGCGATGAGCGGCAACGATGCCGTTTCGGCGGCCGCGGCCGGCACGAAGAGACGAAAGGCGGATCCTCCTTCCGGACGATTCTCCGCGGTGAGTGTGCCACCCTGCCTTTCCATGAGACGGCTGGCGATCGCAAGCCCGAGCCCAGTGCCGTTGCGCTTCGTGGTGAAGAGAGGCTCGAAGATGTGGTCGAGCACCTCGGGCGGAATGCCGGGGCCATCATCAATGACGGAGATGCGTATGAACTCCCCTTCGTCATCGATGGGCGTTGAGAAGCTTGTGAGCGCGACGTCGATGTGAATCGTACCTGCTCCGGCGATGGCATCGCGAGCATTGAAGACCAGATTCGTGATTACCTGTTCGAGATGCTCGCGATCGCCTCGGACCGATTGCACCGCTGCCTCCACCGCGCTGCTCAGGGAGATCGATGAGGGAAGTGCCGCCACCAGCTGACCGAGAAGCGTAGGCAGCCATTGGGAGATGTCGATCGCAAACAGTTGGGGATCCTTCGGGTTCGCGAAACGGAGAATCTCCTGGGAAGCGCGCTTGCCGCGTCCGACAGCTCGCGTGATGTGAGCGAGCGCGTCGCGGACGGGAGGGGATTGAGAGCCCGCTCGGCCGATGACTTCAACGAAGGGCTGGATTCCCATCAGGACGTTGTTGAATTCGTGTGCCAGGGACGCCGCGACCTGCCCCAGGCTGCTCATCCGTTTGGATTCTTCGAGCTTGCGTGCGACATTCCGCTGTTCGGTCACGTCGCGCGCCATCCCGATAGTTCCAACGATGATGCCGTCGACGTAGCGCGGTTGCCAGGACACCTCGACGGTCACGATCGATCCCGAGCGTGAGAGAAGGTTGTATGCGTGGATGATTCTCTCTTCGCCGCTGAGAGCCTGTTGGAAGTGCTCGATTGCCGCCGGTACCGAATCCGGTGTGAAGAGCTCCGTGAAAGAGCGGCCCAGCCACTCCCCGGCGTCGTAGCCCGTGCTCCGCTCGAAGCTGCGGTTCAAGGAGAGGAAACGCCCATCGTGATCGACCGTGTAAAGAATCTCGGCTACGTTCTCGACGAGCTCCCGATATCGCTCCTCCGATTCTTCCAGTGCCTTGCGGCCGCGAACTTTGTCCGTAACGTCGCGCGCGATCACCTGGATGGCGTCGCGGTTTCCGTAGCGGAGAAGGAGTGCAGCGACCTCAACGTCGAGTGGGGAGCCGTCCGCGCGTATGTACACTTCCCGGACGTAGGGAACACTTTCCCCCGCGCGAAGGCGGGCCAGCCGAGCGCGGACATGCTCGCGGGACGTTGGATCCAGGAAAGAGAATACATTCTGTCCCACGATGTCAGCCTCGCTCGTCGCACCGAGCAGTTGAACGAAGGCCTGGTTGACGTAGACATACGTGTCGTCGACATTGACGCCGATGCAGTCGGGTGAGAGCTCTACCATCCTCCGAAAATTTTCCTGGCTCTCTCGGTTTGCTGCCTCGGCTTCCCGCTCCCGGGTGATGTCGACCATAACGCCGAAGAGCTCAAGGGGTTTTCCGTCTACGCAGTGGACATTCACATAGTCGCGCAGCCAGACGATCCGCCCGTCTGCGGCGATGATTCGATAGACCAGCTCATGATCTCGGGCCGCCAGCGTTTCGTTGTGACAGAACAAGGCGACGTACCGGTCGTCAGGGTGAATGTGCTCAACCCAAAAATCCGGCTCCTCGATCCAGCGGTCCACGGAATAGCCGAGCATGGTTTCGGCGGCTGGATTCACGTAAGTGAAGCGGAATGTCTCCGCATCTGCCGACCACGCAATCGCAGGCAGTGCATCCAGAATCCTGGACCGTCGCTGACTCTCGAGCGAAGAACTCATGGGACTCCTTGATAACAAGTAAACGTGCTGCAAATAACCCTTTGCTGCTCGGGGGAATTTCGCTATCTATTTATAGCAAGCAGGGCAGTCATCATGAAATAAATAATACACGAAAAAACTTAAACAACTGTCCGGCGATGGAGCCGCGACAGTTCACTTCAAGGAGATCGAACATGGCTTATGTCGCTTTGGAATGGGATCACAAGATCGGGCGTCCGGTCATTCAATGGCTGGTCGTCAAATGCGAGAGTGTCGGGGAGAAATTTGGCGGGCCTCAGGCCCTGCCGCCGCGCCGTGACATTGCTTATTTCGTCGACGAGCAGTCTGCCGAGCGCGACGCCAAAGCGTTCGCCGCGTACAAAACGCGTCAGGCCGAAGGAAACGCGGAAGACCTTGGTGCCGGGCAGGCCTACAGCAACCGGCATGCTGCGTTTTCGTGGGATCACAACATTTTCAATCCGCTCGTGCAGTGGGCTGTGCTCGAGTGGAACGGCGAGAATCCGGAGGGCGAGAGTTTCCGCAACGACGTTGCCTACTTCCTCGACCCCGAAACCGCCGAGGCGGACGCGAGAGCGTTCCGCGCGCTTCGCGACGGACTCACGGTCCGTTCGTCCATCGCTGCCTAGAATCGAGGTACCGCCGTGATTAGCACGGCGGTACCTCACCTTCCTCCCAACCGGGTACCCACGAGCTGCGCCACTTCTCCTCGCTTGCGGATGCCGGCGCGCGCTGCTCTCGTGACGCAAAATACCCACCTCATCCGTTTGGTCTGAAATCTGCATTTTGCAGCGGCGTAGTCCGTGCTCGCCCCAGTCGAGCGCTGTTTTCGGCACCACGATCCAACACAACTCAGTTCCGTCTCCTCGGAGGACCAGCGCGTCATGACCACGGGAATCGGTATCGAAAAAGCGACCGAGCTTTCGCCGAAGGACTTCGAGCGAATGCTTCTGCGCACGCTTACTTCCATGAAGAAGGGCGACTTCAAAGTGCGCATGCCGGTGGAGTTCACCGGTGCCCACGGGAAGATCGCCGACACGCTGAATGACATTCTCGATCTGACCGAGCGCACAGCCGACGAGGTGGAGAAGATCTCGAACGTCGTCGGCAAAGAGGGAAAACTCAATCAGCGCGCGCAGGTCCCGAACGCCGGCGGTCAGTGGGCCGTCATCACGGAGTCGGTAAACTCGCTGATCGGCGATCTGGTGCAGCCGACGAACGAGATTTCCCGCGTCATCGGAGCGGTTGCCCGCGGCGATCTGTCGCGCACGATGGCCATCGAGTTCGACGGACGGCCGCTGAAGGGCGAGTTCCTCCGCACCGCCAAGACCGTCAACACGATGGTCGATCAGCTCGCATCGTTCGCATCGGAAGTCACGCGCGTGGCGCGCGAAGTCGGTACGGAAGGAAAGCTCGGCGGTCAGGCGGATGTCAAGGGCGTCGCCGGAACGTGGAAGGACCTCACCGACTCCGTCAACTCCATGGCTTCGAACCTCACCGGGCAGGTCCGCAACATCGCTGAAGTCACGACCGCGGTTGCCCGCGGCGATCTCTCCAAGAAAATCTCCGCCGAAGCACGTGGCGAAATCCTCGAACTGAAGAACACGATCAACACGATGGTCGACCAGCTCCGGTCGTTCGCATCGGAAGTTACGCGCGTGGCGCGGGAAGTCGGCAGCGAAGGCAAACTCGGTGGGCAGGCAGACGTTCAGGGTGTTTCCGGTACGTGGCGCGATCTGACCGACTCGGTCAACTACATGGCCGCCAACCTCACGAATCAGGTTCGCAACATCGCCGCGGTCACCACCGCCGTCGCGAACGGCGATCTCTCCAAACAGATCACGGTCGACGCGCGCGGTGAGATCCTCGAGTTGAAAGAAACGATCAACACGATGGTCGACCAGCTCCGGTCGTTCGCATCGGAAGTCACGCGCGTGGCGCGCGAGGTCGGCACGGAAGGCAAACTCGGCGGCCAGGCTGACGTCAAAGGCGTGGCCGGCACGTGGAAGGATCTGACCGACTCGGTCAACTCCATGGCGTCGAACCTCACCGGCCAGGTCCGCAATATCGCCGAGGTCACGACCGCGGTCGCGAACGGCGACCTGTCGAAGAAGATCACTGCCGAAGCACTCGGCGAAGTGCTCGAGCTGAAAGAGACCATCAACACGATGGTCGATCAGCTCCGCTCCTTTGCGTCGGAAGTTACGCGTGTTGCCCGCGAGGTCGGCACCGAAGGACGTCTCGGTGGTCAGGCCGAAGTGCCCGGCGTCGCCGGCACGTGGAAGGATCTGACCGACTCAGTCAACGCCATGGCCTCGAATCTGACGGGGCAGGTGCGCAACATCGCCGACGTCACGACCGCCGTCGCCAACGGCGATCTGTCGAAGAAGATCACCGCCGAAGCGCTCGGCGAGGTCCTCGAACTGAAGAATACGATCAACACGATGGTCGATCAGCTCCGCTCCTTCGCGTCGGAAGTTACGCGCGTGGCGCGTGAGGTCGGCACGGAAGGGCGGTTGGGCGGTCAGGCCGAAGTTCCGGGTGTTGCCGGTACGTGGAAGGATCTGACTGACTCGGTCAACTCGATGGCCGGCAATCTCACCGGGCAGGTGCGCAACATCGCCGAAGTCACGACCGCGGTCGCGCTTGGCGATCTGTCGAAGAAGATCACTGCCGAGGCGCAGGGCGAGATCCTGGAGCTGAAGAACACGATCAACACGATGGTCGATCAGCTCAACTCGTTCGCGGCCGAGGTCACGCGCGTGGCGCGCGAGGTCGGCACGGAAGGACGGCTGGGTGGTCAGGCCGAGGTGAAGGGCGTGGCCGGCACGTGGAAGGACCTCACGGATTCCGTCAACGCGATGGCCGGCAACCTCACGGGCCAGGTGCGCAACATCGCCGAGGTCACAACCGCGGTCGCACTCGGCGATCTGTCGAAGAAGATCACCGTCGATGTTCGCGGCGAGCTGCTCGAGCTGAAGAACACGATCAACACGATGGTCGATCAGCTTAGCGCGTTCGCGTCGGAAGTCACGCGCGTGGCGCGCGAAGTCGGCACGGAAGGAAAACTCGGCGTTCAGGCCGAAGTGAAGGGCGTCGCCGGAACATGGAAGGACCTCACGGACTCGGTCAACGCGATGGCCGGCAACCTCACGGGTCAGGTCCGCAACATCGCCGAAGTTACGACCGCCGTCGCACTCGGCGATCTCTCGAAGAAGATCACCGCCGAGGCGAAGGGCGAGATCCTCGAACTGAAGAACACCATCAACACGATGGTCGATCAGCTCGGCGCATTCGCTTCCGAAGTTACGCGCGTGGCGCGCGAGGTCGGCACGGAAGGACAACTCGGCGGTCAGGCGCAGGTGAAGGGCGTCGCCGGTACGTGGAAGGACTTGACCGACTCGGTTAACTCGATGGCGTCGAATCTCACCGGCCAGGTGCGCAACATCGCCGAGGTCACGACCGCCGTCGCCATGGGCGACCTCTCGAAGAAGATCAGCGCCGAGGCACGCGGCGAGATCCTCGAGCTGAAGAACACGATCAACACGATGGTCGATCAGCTCCGCTCGTTCGCGGCCGAGGTCACGCGTGTGGCGCGCGAGGTCGGCACGGAAGGGAAGCTGGGCGGCCAGGCCGAAGTCGAAGGGATCGGCGGCACGTGGAAGGATCTGACCGACTCGGTGAACTCGATGGCCGGCAATCTGACCGGTCAGGTGCGCAACATCGCCGAGGTCACGACCGCCGTCGCGCTCGGCGATCTGTCGAAGAAGATCACGGCGGAAGCGCAGGGCGAGATTCTCGAGCTGAAGAACACGATCAACTCGATGGTCGATCAGCTCAACTCGTTCGCGGCCGAGGTTACGCGCGTGGCGCGCGAGGTCGGTACGGAAGGAAAACTCGGTGGCCAGGCGCAGGTGCGCGGCGTGGCCGGTACATGGAAAGACCTCACCGACAACGTCAACTCAATGGCGTCGAATCTCACCAATCAGGTGCGCAACATCGCGCAGGTGACCACCGCCGTCGCCATGGGCGACCTCTCGAAGAAGATCACGGTCGACGTCAAGGGCGAGATGCTCGAGATGAAGAACACGATCAACTCGATGGTGGATCAGCTCAACTCGTTCGCCGCTGAGGTCACGCGCGTCGCGACCGAGGTCGGCACGGAAGGAAAACTCGGCGGCCAGGCGCAGGTCAAAGGCGTCGCCGGTACGTGGAAGGACTTGACCGACTCGGTCAACTCGATGGCCGGCAATCTCACGGGACAAGTTCGAAACATCGCCGAAGTCACGACGGCCGTCGCGAACGGCGACCTGTCGAAGAAGATCACCGCCGATGCACGTGGCGAGATTCTGCAGCTCAAGAACACGATCAACACGATGGTCGATCAGCTCAACACGTTCGCCGGCGAGGTCACGCGCGTAGCGCGCGAGGTCGGCACGGAAGGACGGCTGGGCGGTCAGGCGCAGGTCAAGGGCGTGTCGGGCACGTGGAAGGACCTGACCGACTCGGTCAACTACATGGCCTCGAACCTCACCAATCAGGTGCGCAACATCGCGCAGGTTACGACGGCCGTCGCCAACGGCGACCTCTCGAAGAAGATCACGGTCGACGTCAAGGGCGAGATGCTCGAGCTGAAAGACACCGTCAATACGATGGTCGATCAGCTCAACTCATTCGCGGCCGAGGTCACGCGCGTGGCGCGCGAAGTCGGCACGGAAGGAAAGCTGGGCGGTCAGGCGCAGGTCAAAGGCGTTGCCGGTACGTGGAAGGATCTGACCGACAACGTGAACATGATGGCCTCGAACCTCACGAACCAGGTTCGCGGTATCGCCAAGGTCGTGACCGCGGTCGCACGCGGTGTGCTCAAACAGAAACTAACGGTCGAGTCGCGCGGTGAGATCGCCGAGCTGGCGGGCACGATCAACGACATGATCGACACCTTGGCGACGTTCGCCGACCAGGTCACGACCGTGGCCCGCGAGGTCGGCGTCGAAGGAAAGCTCGGTGGGCAGGCCAACGTGCCGGGTGCGTCGGGTACGTGGCGCGATCTGACGGACAACGTCAACCAGCTCGCTGCGAATCTCACCACGCAGGTGCGCGCGATCGCCGATGTCGCCACGGCCGTCGCCAAGGGTGATCTCAGCCGCAACATCACGGTGCAGGCCGAAGGGGAGCTGGCCGCACTCAAGGGCAACATCAACGAGATGATCCGCAACCTCCGCGAGACGACGTCGCGGAACACCGAGCAGGACTGGTTGAAGACGAACCTGGCCAAGTTCACGCGGATGATGCAGGGTCAGAAGAACCTCACCAACGTCTCGCAGCTCATCCTCTCCGAGCTCGCTCCGGTGGTGGGCGCGAAGCATGGCGTTTTCTACGTCATGGATTCGTCGAACAACGGCGCGGATCCGGTCCTCAAGCTCACCGCGACCTACGCGTACAAAGAGCGGAAGCACCTCAACAAGACGTTCCATATCGGCGAAGGCGTCGTCGGACAGGCGGCGTTCGAGAAGCAGCGCATCCTGCTGCAGAACGCGCCCGACGACTACATCACGATCAACTCCGGACTCGGCGAAGCGAAGCCGATGCAGATCGTCGTACTGCCGATCGTGTTCGAAGGTCAGGTGCTCGCCGTCATGGAGCTGGCCACGTTCACGGCATTCAGTGACACCTATCTTTCCCTGCTCGATCAGCTCACGGAGTCGATCGGCGTCGTGCTCAACACGATCCAGGCGAACATGAGAACCGAGGAGCTGCTCGTGCAGTCGCAGTCGCTCGCCGAGGAGCTGCAGGCGCAGCAGGAAGAGCTGACGGAGACGAACAAGCGGCTCGAGCAGCAGGCCAAGTCGCTGCAGGCGTCGGAAGAATTGCTCAAGACGCAGCAGGAAGAGTTGCAGCAGACGAACGAAGAGCTGGAAGAGAAAGCGCGGCTGCTTCAGACGCAGAACGAAGAGGTCGAACGGAAGAACAACGAAGTCGAGAACGCCAAGCGCGAGCTCGAAGAGAAGGCCCGCCAGCTCTCCCTGACATCGAAGTACAAGAGCGAGTTCCTGGCGAACATGTCGCACGAGCTGCGGACGCCGCTCAACTCGCTCCTCATTCTGGCGAAGCTGCTGGCCGACAATCCGGAGAGCAACCTCACCGGCAAGCAGGTCGACTTCGCCCGCACGATTCATTCGTCGGGTCAGGATCTGCTGACATTGATCAACGACATCCTCGACCTGACCAAGATCGAGTCGGGCATGATGACCATCTCCCTCGGCGATCTGCCGTTCACCGAAGTGGCCGACTCGATGGAGAAGACGTTCCGTCAGGTGGCCAACGAGAGGCGGCTCGACTTCGAGATCGATCTCGATCCGAGCCTCCCGAAGACGATTCACACCGACTCGACACGGCTGCAGCAGGTCCTCAAGAATCTGCTCGGCAATGCATTCAAGTTCACGGAGAAGGGCGGCGTGACGTTGCGCGCTGCAACGGTCAACAGCGGCTGGTCATCGGGGCACGACACACTCGATCGGGCCTCGTCCGTCATCGCATTCAGCGTCGTCGATACCGGAATCGGCATTCCCGACGAGAAGCAGCGCATCATCTTCGAGGCGTTCCAGCAGGCCGACGCATCGACGACGCGCAAGTTCGGCGGCACGGGTCTCGGTCTCTCCATCAGCCGCGAGATCGCCCGGCTCCTCGGCGGCGAGATTCGCGTCCGCAGCGAAGAAAATGCAGGTTCGACGTTCGTTCTCTATCTCCCACAGAGCTACATCGCCCCGACCCGCCGCCGGGACGAAGAACGTCCGGGGCACACGCTCGAGACGGCGTTGACGCCACAGATCGAGGGGTCTGGTGTGGATGAAGGCGCGCAGGCGCGGTCCTCCGAGGCTCTCTCGACACGCCGCACTCGGCGCGGCGAAGACTCGCAGGCCGATGACATCCAGCTCGTCGTCGAGGAGCAGGTCAACGATGACCGGGATTCGATCACGCAAGGCGATCGCGTGCTCCTGATCATCGAGGACGACGTCACCTTCGCCGGAATCCTTCGCGAGATGGCGCACGACAAAGACTTCAAGTGCGTCATTGCCACGCGCGGCGAGAGCGGACTCAGTCTCGCCCATCGCTATCATCCCGACGCGATCACGCTCGACATCGCTCTGCCCGACATGGAAGGGTGGAGCGTTCTCGACCGGCTCAAGCACGACAAGGCCACGCGGCACATTCCGGTACACATCATTTCCGGCGATGAGGAGACCGCGCGCGGTCTGAAACTCGGCGCGTTCGCCCAGGTGCAGAAGCCGGTCACGAAAGATGCCCTCGATGAAGCCTTCGCCAAGATCCGCGGCTTCGTGGAGCGAGCAAACAAGTCGCTGCTGATCATCGAAGACAACGAGCAGCAGCGCAGCGCGATCGCGGAATTGATCGGCGGCGACGGTGACGTCGACATCACGTCGGCATCGAGCGGCGAAGAGGCGCTCCAGATTCTCCGTGAGCGGCGCTTCGACTGCATGGTTCTCGACCTCGGTCTTCCCGACATGAATGGTTTCGAGTTCATCGACCGGATGAAGAAGGATCTGGAGATCGATGACATCCCCATCGTCGTCTACACCGGACGTGAGCTGACGAAGAAGGAGGAAACGGAGCTCAAGCGGATGGCGGAGGCGATCATCGTGAAGGATGCGCGCTCGCCCGAGCGGTTGCTCGACGAGACCGCGCTCTTCCTGCACCGCGTCGAGGCGAATCTACCCGAAGAGAAACGGCACATCCTCGAGCAGTTGCATGAGTCCGATCCGGTGCTGGCAGGCAAGAAAGCGCTCATCGTCGACGACGACATGCGCAACATCTACGCGCTCACCAGTCTCCTGGAGCGGCACAAGATGAACGTGCTTTACGCCGAGAGCGGGGCCGATGGCATCGAACAATTGAAGAACAATCCCGACATCGACGTCGTGCTGATGGACGTGATGATGCCGGAGATGGATGGATACGAAGCGATGCGGCGCATCCGGTCGATGGACGAGTACCGCAACCTGCCGATGATCGCCCTGACCGCGAAAGCGATGAAAGGCGATCGTGAGAAGTGCATGGAGGCAGGCGCAAGCGACTACATCACCAAGCCGATCGATGCCCAGCAGCTCGTCTCGTTGCTGCGAGTATGGCTATATCTCTGATCGGAACGCCGGCGTGAGGCCGGCGTTCCGATCGTGAAATGTTGTTCGCTTCGCTTTTGAAGCGCGCTAAAAGCGGATCACGCGCATTCCAATGATCGCGAGAGTGAGTGCGAGCAGAAGGATGCCGATGTGAGAGATCACCGGGATCGAGGGGATCACGGTGATCGCGCCATTGACGAGCGTCAGAGTAGCGCCGGTAGGGGTTTCGCTCGTGGTGCCGGCGTCGTTCGAGAGTTGCGTGAGAGTCGGGTCGAGTGTCAGCGTGATGACCGTTCCCGGCGTTACCGAAGGAGCAAGGGTGACCAGGAGGTGCGCGACCTGATTCCCCGGCGCGGCAGCGTTTAGTGTGAACGGAATGGGATTGGTCGACTCCTGGAACGAATCGATGAGCGAGATCGATCCGGCGCTGGAGGGACTGCTCTCGAACGCCGGCGTCAGGGCGCTGGTGATTCCAGCGCGTGTGAATGTGATCGATTGCACCGCCGACGCAGGCGCGTAGTTCACTTTGAAACTGTAGGCTTGGATCTTCGAGCCGGGCGGTTGATCCATGCCGAGCGGTGTGCCCGAGAGATCGCGGATGTAGACCGGGACGTCGACGGTAGTGAATTGCTCGCCGTTGACGGTGGCCACAGTCGCAGAGTCGGGCGTTACCACTGCCCCCCGCGCCGCTGGCAATTCCAGCGACGCGGCGATGATTGCGATGAGAAGAGAGATGCGAGCGGTCGGTTTCATGTCATTCCTCTTTCGTCAATTTGCATTCCGTGGCGTTCGCGGCTCTGGTTCTCGACCGCTTTCGATCGTCGTGCCGCTCACCTCGAGTATTCCGTTGGAAACTGTAGCCTTCGTCATTCCCGCCTGGTCGCCGAGCATCGTCAATTGCGGATCGATGCGGAGCACGACGGCGCTGTCTCCCGCATCGAGCTCGATTTCAGCCACCACCGCCGAACGCGTCGAGCCCAACGCAAGCGATCCGAACGAGACGAGGTAGGAGAGATCGTTGCCCGCGCGGTGATCGGTTTCGAATGCTATGTTGAGATCCTTCGCCACGCCCGCCCTCCGAATCGTCGCGTTACTCACGATGCCATCGAGGTGAACGCGTAGCGACATCGCCTGCGGCGCGATCGAGCCTTCTGCCGCCGTCACGATGACCGGCACTACATGGTGTCCCTCGCGGAGGAACGGCGTGCCGAGGCTGATGCCACCTGTGATGTGGGGCACGTCTGCGCCCACCGCCAACGTGGCCAGGCGCGGGATATCGGGAAGTACATTCGGCCTCGGGCCGCCAAGGAAGAGATAGTTGACGAGATAAAAGATGTCGAGTGGATCGACCGTGCCGTCGCCATTCGCATCACCAGACAACAGCCCGGCCGCTCCGCTCGGTGCAGGACCGCCGAGGAAGAGGTAGTTCACGAGGTAGAAAATATCCGACGATGTGAGCGTGCCATCGTTGTTTGGATCGAACTGCTGGGCCTTGTAGGTGTAGCCCGCGACGAGCGTGCCGCTGGTGGCATTGGTATTCGTCACCGTCGCATTGACGGCGCCGAGCGCGTGGGCGGGCGTTCTGGCCGTGATCTTCGTGGAGTTGACGACGATCACATTGGTGGCCGCCGCGCCGCCGATGGTAACGGTCGCGCCAGCGCCAAAGCCGGTACCGCTGATCGTCACGGCGGAACCGCCGGTGATCGTGCCGCTGTTGGGTACGATCGTCGTGATGGTCACCGGAACATTCACGTTGGCCGATTTCGTGTCGCCGCATCCAGCGCTGTTGGTCACGGTAACGTTGAGAACGAGCGTACCCGCGCCGCCGGCGGTGTAGGTGATGCTGTTTGTTCCAGCGCCTGCGGTGATCGAGCCGTTGGTGATGCCCCACACGTAGGTTGCTCCGACGCCGGCGTTGGCTACGGAAGCGATGTTACCGGTCGAGCCGCTGACTGCGCTTGCCGGAGTGGTGATCGTGGCGTTTGGATTCGGATTGATGGTCACGTTCGACGTGTTCGTCGCCGAGCATCCCGAGGCATTGGTGACCACGAGCGTCAGACCGACTGTGCCGGACGCGCCGGCCGTGTAGGCGATCGTCTGGATGTTCGTCGCCGATGAGATCGTGCCATTGACGATCGACCAAGCATACGTCGTCGCGCCGGCAGGACCGGCGGCGGAGTTGCCGCTGGAGCTCGCGCAGACACTCGCCGGAGTGGGAGTGATGGCCGGTGTGGCCGGATTCGCGTTGATGGTCACATTCGACGTGTTCGTAGCCGAGCATCCGGAGGCGTTGGTTACGGTCAGAGTCAAACCGACGGTGCCGGACGAGCCGGCGGTGTAGGTGATGGTCTGAATGTTCGTGGCCGAGGTGATCGTGCCGTTGCTGATCGACCAGGCGTATGTAGTCGCTCCCGCGGGACCGGAGGCCGAGTTGCCGGTCGAGCTGGCGCAAACGCTTGCCGGCGTGGGCGTGATGGTTGGTGTCGACGGCTTTGCGTTAATGGTTACGTTGGTCGTGTTCGTCGCTGAGCAGCCCGAGCCATTTGTCACGACGAGCGTGAGATCGACAGTGCCGGACGCGCCGGCGGTGTAGGTGATGGTCTGAATGTTCGTGGCCGAGCTGATCGTGCCGTTCACGATCGACCACGCATAGGTCGTCGCGCCGCCAGGACCAGCAGCGGAATTGCCGGTCGAGCTTGCGCACACACTCGCCGGCGTGGGAGTGATGGTGGGCGTGGCCGGATTCGCGTTGATGGTCACATTGACCGTATTCATCGCCGAGCATCCGGCGGCGTTGGTCACGACGAGTGTTAGGCCGACGTTGCCGGACGCGCCCGCGGTGTAGGTGATGGTCTGAATGTTCGTGGCCGAGGTGATCGTGCCGTTGCTGATCGACCAGGCGTAGGTCGTCGCTCCCGCGGGACCGGAGGCAGATCTGCCCGTGGCGTTGGCGCACACCGACGAGGGAGAGGGCGTGATCGTAGGCGTTGAAGCACTGTAGGTATACGACGTGGGAGCGGTGCCGCCCGTGGTGGTGACGACGACGTTCGCTACACTTCCTGCAGTTCCTGCGGGCGTCGTGAAAACCACCGTCGTACCAGTCGTGCTCGTGACGGTTGCTGGATTGCCGTTCACCGTGACAGTTCCATTCAGCAGGTTGGTGCCAGTCAGAGTGACGGAATCGCCGCCGGCAGTAGGTAGACATGTAGCGGGGGCAGTGTCCGTGATGGTCGGCCCGAGTATGAGGATATTTGTGCTGAGGCTTGGGATGGCATTGGTGAAGATTGTGGCGCGGTAGTGGCCGCCGGTGAGGCCGAAGGGCGGAATCGAGTTAAGAGTTGTCGCAGTCCAGTTTGCGCCGCTAAGAAAGGACATTTGCTCGTTGTCGATTCTCATCAGTTGAAGGATCGGGTAATTGGTGGCCGAGTTGTTCGTCCCGCTGCTCGAAGCCTCGGAATCCCCCTCGAAGTTGGAGCCGGTGAGTGCGATCACGGCGGGCTGAATGATGGAGGTGGGCGTACCCGAGATCACGGGGCGACGCGCATCCAGATAACCGTCACCGACGTCGTACAGCTCCGCCGAAGATGTGTAACCGGCCATGAGCACCTTGGCGTTGGCCAGCAATGTCGCTGTGTGTTGGTAACGCCCTGAGGTCATAGGCCCGGTCGCGCTGGTCGTCCCCGTCGCGGGGTCGTACAGCTCCGCCGAAGGGAGAGCAGGGCCGCCATTACTTCCGCCGGCGATGAGCACCTTTCCGTTCGCCAACAGCGTCGCCGTGTGAAGACCTCGCGCCGTGCCCAGCGACGCAGTCGCGCTGAAGGTCCCGCTGGCCGGGTCGTACAGAACCGCCGAGGCGACACCACCGAAGCCGCCAGCGATGAACACTTTGCCATTCGGCAGCAGCGTCGCTGTATGGAAGGAACGTGGCGTGACCAGCGGCCCGGTGGCGCTGAACGTGCCGGTTGCCGGGTCATACAGCTCCGCCGACGTGCCACCGGTTCCGCCGGCTAGCAGAACCTTCCCGTTCGGCAGCAGCGTCGCTGTGTGCGCGCTCCGCGCGGTGACCAGGAACCCCGCTGCGCTGAAGGTGCCGCTCACCGGGTCGTATAGTTCCGCGGAAGTGGAGCCCGGACTTACCCCGCCGGCAATGAGTACCTTGCCGTTCGGCAGCAGCGTCGCTGTGTGCCATCGACGCACGGTACTCAACGATCCGGTGGGGCTGAACGTTCCGCTGGCTGGGTCGTACAGCTCGGCCGAATTGAGATTGTTGCTTCCGCCAGAGTCGCTTCCGCCGACGACGAGAACCTTGCCATTCGTCAGCAGCGTCGCTGTGGGAAATGTACGGGCCACGCTCAGCGGACCGGTCCCGCTAAAAGTACCGCTGGCTGGGTTGTACAACTCCACCGAAGTGAGCGTGCTTCCGCCGGCCATGAGTACGCTGCCGTTCGGCAGCAGAGCCGCAGCGTGACTCTGACGCGTGGTGCTCGGCGAACCGGTCGCGCTGAACGTTCCGACCGCCGAGTCGTACAGCTCCGCCGAAGAGAGATAGACGCTCCCAGCGTTGGCGTCGAATCCGGCAGCGATGAGTACTTTGCCGTTCGGCAGCAGCGTTGCGGTGTGCCGGTCACGCGCTGCGCCCAGCGATGCGGTCGCGCTGAAGGTGCCGGCCGCAGGGTCGTAAAGCTCAGCCGAGGCGACCTGGCCACCGCCGCTGGAATTGCCTCCGCCGGCGATGAGCACCTTGCCGCTCGGCAGCAGCGTCGCGGTATGGCTGTAACGCGCCGTACCGAGCGGCCCGGTCGCGCTGAAGGTGCCGCTGGCCGGATCGTACAGCTCCGTCGACGTCAAGTTGGTACCGCCGGCGATAAGTACCTTGCCGTTCGGCAAAAGCGTCGCTGAATGGGAACTGCGCGAGATAGCCATCGGCCCGGTCGCGCTGAAGGTACCGCTGGCTGGATCGTACAGTGCCGAAGAGTTGGTACCGCCGCCGGTGATGAGTACCTTGCCGTCCGGCAGCAGCGTCGCAGTGTGCGAGCTACGCGGCGAAGCCATCGGCCCGGTTGCGCTGAACGTGCCACTGGCCGGATCGTACAGCTCCGCCGAATTGAGAGTGCTTCCACTGTATCCGCCGGCAATGAGCACCTTGCCGTTCGTCAGCAGCGTCGCTGTGTGCTCCCGGCGTGCCGTGCCTAGCGTCCCGCTTGGGCTGAAGGTTCCGCTGGCTGAGTCGTACAGCTCCGACAAAGCGAGCTGGCCACTGGATCCTGCTCCACCGACGAATAGTACCTTGCCGTTTCTGAGCAACGTCGCGGTATGTAGATAGCGGACGCCCGTCGTCCCGGTTGCGCTGAAGGTTCCGCTCGCCGGGTCGTACAGCCTCGGCGGAGTGGGACCACCGTTTGTGGCTCCGCCGGCGATGAGCACCTTTCCATTCGGTAGCAGCGTCGCGGTGTGCCACAAACGCGCGGAACCCATCGATCCGGTGGCGGTGAATGACGGATCAACCACCAGCGGATAGATCAGGCCGCCGTCGAGCGTCAGCCGGATCGTTCGCGGAACCGCGCCCTCGCCGAGCGTCCATCTCGCGGCGGATTCCGAACGTTTGCCGCTTGCATCCACCACCCACGGCCGTTCGATCTCGAGCGATGGTGTCGGTGACTCCCATCTCCCCGACGCGATCTGCGACGCCGAGACTCCATGCGCTGGCGGCATGAATCGAATCGCTCCGTCGTGCAGCACCACGCCAGCAACGCCCGTCATCTCCACGATCTCGTAATCGTAGACGAGCGGAGCGCGATCATCGCGAAGCAGGAGCAGCTCTTCGTTGCGGTTGCTATCGGGTACCTCGATCGCGTCGACCGAGTCGTACGTTCCTTCGTAGATGAGCTTCCCGTTCGACGGCTGCGCCGAAACGCTTCGCGCCCCAACGGCACGCAGTACCACGCGCTGCCCGCCCGCCTCGGCTACGATTTCGTCGCTAAAGAAACGCGGATAAAGAACTCGCAACGCCGAGGCATCCCGCGCCGCGAGCTGCGCATTCGCCGCGGCAATCGGCGAGAGGCCTTTCGCCGCCGCGGCAGGCGCGAAGCGAGCGCGCAATCCGGAAACCATCCGCCCATTCGTGATCGCGTCGGCGGGCTCGAACGTCGTCGCCGAAGTTCCGAGCGCCACCGTCGGGAACTCCCGCCGCAGACGGCTCTCGATCGGATGAAGGCCTTGTGCCTGGACAGGGTGCGCGATCAACCCAACGACGAAAATCGTGACGATGGCAATGAACAACCTGGAACTATGAACGAAATGGTACATGGGCGCTCCTTCACGGGCGTTACGGGGCGTAGGTTGTTTGGGTGTTGGACCGTTTGAAATCGTATATGCATTAAGTCGTTCTGTAAAGCTTTTTATTTACCGCCCTGCCGGCCTACTGTTCTTCTGCTTTCGGATCGTTGAGGGCGTGTTTTTCCCGTTGTCGATCCCTTTCCGGCCAAGAGGCCGAACAGAACGCGATCATCGTGAAGGATGCGCGCTCGCCCGAGCGGTTGCTCGACGAGACCGCGCTCTTCCTGCACCGCGTCGAGGCAAATCTGCCGGAAGAGAAACGGCACATCCTCGAGCAGTTGCATGAGTCCGATCCGGTGCTGGCCGGCAAAAAGGCGCTCATCGTCGACGACGACATGCGCAACATTTACGCGCTGACCAGTCTCCTCGAGCGGCACAAGATGAACGTGCTCTACGCTGAAAGTGGCGCCGACGGGATCGAGCAGCTCAAAAACAATCCCGACATCGACGTCGTGCTGATGGACGTGATGATGCCGGAGATGGATGGATACGAAGCGATGCGGCGCATCCGGTCGATGGACGAGTATCGCAACCTGCCGATGATCGCCCTGACGGCGAAGGCAATGAAAGGCGATCGCGAAAAGTGCATGGAGGCGGGAGCAAGCGACTACATCACCAAACCGATCGACGCCCAGCAACTCGTCTCGTTGCTGCGAGTATGGCTATATTTGTGAGAGTGTGCGGGAGACGGAGGTCGGGAGTCAGAAAGAGACCGTTCGCTGTTACCAACTGAGTGCTATTACAATGACGTATTGCGTAGAAGCGTTAGCCGGTTTGCCATTTGGCTGGTGCCGCGAAGGAGTCCGTTCGTTATCGATGTCACTTTCCAGCCTGTCGCAACGCTGGAGCCCGGCTACGCAGGCGCCGGCCCCAGAAAGCTGGGATTTGACGTCGGCGTGAAGGGAGCGGCGCTACCGGCAGCGAAGTCGCTGATCGCGACGTAAGTGAGCGCGCCGCCGGTGCCGTTCTGGAAGATTAGACACGGCTGCGCCGCCGAGCCGAGATTTGCCGCAGCCGCCAGCGTTCCGGGAGACGACGAAATGCCGCCAATCGATCCCTCAGTGGTTTTGTTGATGCCGCTCATCACCCAGTATTGAACGGCGCCTGTGCTGGGGTTTTGAAAAACGAGATCGGTCACGCCGTCGCCATTGAGGTCGAGCGCGCCGGCGAGCACCCATTGCACGTTGCCCGGCTGCCAGGCCGGAACGAGCGCGGCGGTGGTGATGCGCGTCGTTCCCTGCATTTCCCAATACCATAGCGAGCCGTTTTGTTGATGCTGAAAGAGCAGATACAAAGTTCCGGGCGTGCCGGAGCCCATGACGGTGCAGAGTTTCCACTGTGAGCCGGGGGAATCGCCGGGAACGAGCTGCTGCGCGGATGCTCGCGAGACGGCGCCGCTGGCGAACGTCGTCGCCCAGTAGTACACGCTGCCGTTGGAGTCCTCCTGCAGAAAGATGCCGCCTCCAGAAGCGGAGAGGCTGCCGGCAGCGGCGACGCGCAGGCTCTGACCTGGCGATGCCGTGCCATCGTAGAGCACCGAGCCGCTCGTTGTGCGCGCAGTGCCGTTCATGAGCCAGTACGACACTTCGCCGGTACCAGCCGACTGAAACACGAGATCCGGCTGACCGTCGCCATTGAGGTCCGCCGCGCCACCCAGGGTGCGATTCGGGTTCGCGAATGCAGTGAGCACGTTTAGCGAAATTTGATGCAGTGCTGGGTTGCCGAGATAGCCGCTCGGCGGCCAGCCCGGCGGGAAGTTGTAGTAACCGCCATTCGAATTCACCTCATTGAGGATGAATACCCAGTTGACGGTCGACGCGCTGAAGACGGAACCGTACGACGAGTACATACCCATCGTCGCAGCGTACGGCGGATTGAGAACGGTCGGCGGACCGGAGGGATTTTGAACGGCCCCCTCCCGCGAGAACGCCAGCCAATCCGAAGCTTCTGTCCCCGTCAGCGACGGCGCGACCTGTAGTCCGTCGATGCCGCCGGTGACGCCGACGCCGAGGACGACGACGTTCGCCGGCGTCCCATCGACGAACGTCGGCTGCAATTGCGAATTGAGGGCAACGCCGTTCGATTCGTAGCCGATCAGGTTTTCAACAGTGTTCGCCGGAGCAAAGGGAGGCTGGTTGCCGATGATGTCGCCGTTCGCGACGTTCGATCCCGCAAAGATCCAGTGCTCCGCGTTGCGGACCGTAAACCCTGAGCTCTCCATGAGGTCCGGCGTCGTGCTTTCGTAAAACGGCCCGCCTGGAGCGCCCGTGATTGCGGCATTACGAGATCCGGCGCCGACGAGCGCATTGTCGTTTGGCTGCTGCTTCCACCACGCGTCGGGACCGTTGACATCGAGGTGAATGTCCGTCGGGCCCTTGTCGCATGTGAATGTCGTGGGCAGGCCATTCACGTAGGAGCCATACCAGACGCGCCAGCAGCATGTGTTCCCCGAGAAGAACGCGATATTGCCGCCGGCATTGCGGTAATTCGTCAGGTTCTGGTACGTCGAGGAGCCGAGGTATTCGTCGTGACCGCGAAAAATGACGGCGGGATAATTCGAGAGCATCGAAAGATCGATGTCCAACTCGACGTCCACGTCCGTACAGTAGTCGACTTCGATACCCTGCGCGGCGAGCCACATGATGAACGGAAAGTCGTAAATCGCAGATTTGATGTTCCATGTCTGTCCTGTGGGACGGAGGAACGTGATCTGCGCAGCGGTCGTGCCGGGAGGCGAGCTCGGCGGAGGCATCGGATTGCCGTAGAGATCGTTGTCGTACGAGTACCAGTCGTTCGGGTTCGACGGCAGTCCGGGAGCCGGAAAGTATGGATAGTGCGCAAGACTGTAAGCTTGGATCGTATTGATGTTCCACTTGTACAGCATTCGAGCGCCAGGCTGCGGACTCGGGTTTTTCAGGACGAACATCACCCAGGTCGTCGTGACGGCCGCAGCACTTCCAGACGCAAAAGCAGCGAGCTCCGCCACATAGATTCCACTGGCCCAGCTCTTTTGCGTGTCGAGTTTCACGTTCGGGGGCCATTCCCAATCGATATTGCCGCTCTGCGATTTGTTGAGCGGCGCGAATGTCACGGACAGTGGAACAGACACTACCTGCGTCGACAATGGCGCCGCCGTCCAGGACTCCTGGCCGGCGTTATTCTGACTCCACGATGACAGTGGGTATAGCGACAGCGTCACATACGGCGCATTCGTTACCACATGCAGTTGGATCGTGTCGCCCGGAAAGTACGAATATTGATCGGGGTACGCCCAGGCGCAAGCGAGGACCAGGCACGATGACGACGAAGTCGTTCCGTCAGCGGCCGTGAGGACGTACCACCACGCGAAGGGGGGAGAATTGATATACGAGGTGTCGACCGTCATCGTGATCACCGTGCCGGTCGAGTCGAGGGTCGCCGGTGTCGTCTGCACTACCGGCGGTGCTGGCGGGATAGCCGAGCCCCACTGGAAGAAATTTGCGGAGTCGAATGTGCCGCCGATGAGTGTCCAAACGACGTTGAAAGTGCCTGCCGTCGGCGCGAGCACCTGCGTAGGCTGCGCGACGGTCAGTTGTCCATTCTCGTAGGTGACCGCGATCAAGACGTTGCCGGCGCTGTTGGACATCACACTCCTCGTTCGACATATAAAAAGGCGGTTGTTGTTGCTCGCACTGCGATTCTATCACCCGCAGTCCGCCCTTCAGGACGTAATGCTGCTTAATGGCAGGACCGGCCGGACGCCGTCCTAGGGCGCATGCGTCCATATCTGAATTTTCTTGATGCTGACCTGCATCTTCGCGCTGTGTTTAGCCTGCGCGTACACGCCATCCTTCAGAAAAAAGTTCTTTGCGCCGTTGTCCTGGATGGCATGCGGCGCCTGGCCGTTGATGCAGATGGTGACGACGCCGGTCGTCAAGTCATGCCTGAGGTCGACGCGAAACCAGTCCGTGCCCAGGTTGCTGGCCAGCGGCAGGTCGTTGTAGCAACTGACCGAGCCACCGTTCTTCAGGGACCAGAACAGCAATGAACGTCGTCTCGCCAAACTTCGGGTTGGTGTCCTGCGGCGCGCCAGTGTGGATCTGCAGGATGGAGACGTGGTCGGAGGCAGCGTCCACCTGGAAGTAGGCCGAGTAGTGGATCTGCCCTGTCGAATAGTTTGGCCAGAAGCGGTGCTCGGAACGGGGAGAGGTTGGGCTCCCCTTCTTGAAGGGCTTGTCGCTACCGTATAGCCAAAACGTGGGCCATTGGCGTCGACCGAGTAGCGCGTACACTCCGTGCCGTCCGTCGGTGGCTCCGTGCACTTGTCCAGCGTGTCGTACGGCCAATTGATGTCGAAGAGGAGCGGAAGCTGTCGCGTCCAACCGCCAGCCACGGTGGGCGGCGCGGGGCAGCTGGTCGGTGCCCCGGACCTCGGATGCTTACATTTGGGCGGCGTCTGCGTCTGCGCTGCCGCGGAAAGGGTGGCGAGAAGGACGAATGAGAGTCCGAGTCGAAACATTAATACCTCCTTCTTGAAGAACGGAGGCTAGCACGAACAACCGGACGCGTACGCGTCATCGACACACCCCGATCGTCTGCTAGTGCACGCCCCAAACGCCGGTGTGCTGCTCGGAGCACTCCGGTGTACCTTTCCACGACCGGCGATTGCCTCGAATCCCGATGCGCATGGAATCTGCAACCTGAGCCGTAACTGATGAGCACAAATCCGCTGACGGCCGACGACGAGCAGGAAAAGCTCGAGCTCGAAGCGATCGAGGTGCATCTGCTCACCGAGGGGATTTACCGGCACTACGGATTCGACTTTCGCGACTACTCGCTGCCGTCGCTGCGGCGGAGGCTATGGAAGCGGATCTACGCGGAAGGGCTCGTCACGATCTCCGGGCTGCAGGAGAAAGTGCTCCACGATTCATCGTGCATGGAGCGGCTGCTCCTGGATCTATCGATCAACACGACGGCGATGTTTCGCGACCCGACGTTCTATCTCGCCTTTCGGCAGAAGATCGTGCCGCTTCTCCGCACCTATCCCTTCGTGCGCATCTGGCACGCGGGCTGTTCCACCGGCGAAGAGGTCTACTCGATGGCCATCCTTCTGCAGGAGGAAGGGCTACTCGAGCGGAGCCGCATCTACGCGACCGACATCAACGAGGCTGTGCTCCAGCGCGCCAAAGACGGCATCTTCCCGCTGAACACGATGCAGGAGAACACCGCCAACTACATTGCTGCCGGCGGCAAAGGGACGTTCTCGAAGTACTACACGGCCCGCTACGACTACGCGCTCTTCCGTCCGTCGTTGCGCGAGAACGTGGTTTTCGCCCAGCACAATCTCGTCACCGACGCGTCCTTCAATCACTTCAACGTGATCTTCTGCCGCAACGTCCTCATCTACTTCAACAACAAATTGCAGGAGCGCGTGCAGGAGCTCTTCCTCAACAGCCTGGAGATGTTCGGGATCCTCGGCCTGGGCAAGAAGGAAACGATCCGCTACACAGGCGTGTCGAGTAATTACGAAGAGCTTGACGCCGAGGAACGGCTGTATCGGAGGATCCGATGATTGCGCTCCGCGCGTTGTCTGTTTGTTGCGCTTCGCGCGTTGTCGGTTATTGCGCTTCGCGCGTTGTCGGTTATTGCGCTTCGCGCGTTGTCGGTTGTTGCGCTGCGCGCGTTGTCGGTTATTGCGCTTCGCGCGTTGTCGGTTCTCGGTTGATTGCGGCTTCGCCGCGTAGAAACATCTCAAAACGCGTCGCGGAGCGACGCGATCAACCGACCACCGACAACGCGCGCAGCGCAATTGACGACAACGCGCGAAGCGCAATCAACCGACAACCGACAACGCGCGTCAGCGCAATTAACCGACAACCGACAACGCGCGTCAGCGCAATTAACCCACAACCGACAACGCCGAAGGCAATCGATCAACCGACAACGCCGAAGGCAACATATGATTGACCGCCGCCGACACTGGTTGCCCGTGATCGACCGGCCTCCGGTCGTCGTCCCGAAGCGGGCGCCGGAGCTGATCGTGATCGGTTGCTCCCTCGGCGGCATGCACGCGCTGCAGGTCATCCTCAGCAAACTCGAGCGTGGCTTCTGTATCCCGATCGCGGTGGCGCAGCACCGGCACAAGAAATCGAACGAAGGATTGCCGGCCTATTTTCGGCGCGAGACCGACCTCAAAGTCGTCGACGCCGAAGACAAGCAATGGATCGAGCCTGGATATGTGTATCTCGCTCCCGCCGATTACCACCTGTTGATCGAGCGCAACGGGACGCGCGGAGAGCTGAGTCTCTCGGTCGATGAGCGCGTTCATTTCTCGCGTCCATCGATCGACGTCCTCTTCGAATCGGCGGCGGATGCCTACAGCAATCGCCTGATCGGGATCGTCCTGACCGGCTCGAATGACGATGGCGCGCAGGGTGCGGCAAGGATCAAAGCGCGCGGTGGAATCGTGATTGCGCAGGATCCTTCAACGGCTGAGGCGCCGATCATGCCGCAGGCCGCGATCGACAAAGCGCACGTGGATCAGATTTTGCGTCTGGAGGAGATTGCACCCTTCCTGATCGAGGTCTGCCAGACAACCGTGAGCCATTCATGACGCCACTCGCCGACGAGAAGGTCAACATCCTTTTGGTGGACGACCAGCCGAACAACCTTCTCGCGCTCGAGTCGATCCTCGGTACCAACAAGGAGCAGAACCTGGTCCGCGCGGAGTCGGGCCGGGCCGCGCTTCGCGCGCTACTCGACTACGAGTTCGCCGTCATTCTGCTCGACGTCCAGATGCCCGACCTCGACGGCTTCGAGACCGCCAGCCTCATTCGCGAGCGGGACAAATCACGCGACACGCCGATCATTTTCCTCACCGCGCTGAGCCGCAGCGAGACGCACGTCTTCCGCGGTTACGAGCTCGGCGCGGTCGACTACATTTTCAAACCATACGAGCCGGAGATTCTCCGCTCGAAGGTGAACGTCTTCGTCGAGCTGTTCCGGAAGACGCAGACACTCACCCGGCAAGCGCACGAGCTGGTGAGGCTCAGCCGGCAGAATGAGCTGATCCTCAACGCCGCAGCGGAGGGAGTATTCGGTGTCGATCTGAATGGAGTGGCCACACTTGTCAATCCTGCTGCTGCGCGCATGATGGGCCGCCGCGCCGACGAGGTGACCGGCCACGGAGTACACGCACTTCTGCACCCCGCATTCCCGGGCGTGACGACGTGCGCCATTCAGCGCTGCTCGCTCAACGCGGCGCTGCACGGCGATCGTGTCCGCGACGAGATGGCCGATACGTTCTTTCGCGATGACGGAACCAGTTTCCCGGTCGAGTTCTCTGCGTCGTCGATGTTCGACGAGGAGGACCAGCCCGTCGGCTCTGTCATCACGTTTCGCGACGTGACCGAGAAGCGCGCCGCCGCCCTCGCCGCCGAAAACGAGCGCCGCTATCGGGAGGCCGAGGCGCAGAACAGGGCCAAGGATAATTTCCTGGCTACGCTGTCGCACGAGCTGCGCACCCCGATGACGTCGATCCTCGGCTGGGTGCAGTTCCTCCGCACCGGCGAATACTCGAACGACGAGTTGCGCGAGGCGCTGCACATGATCGAGAACAGCGCGCAACTGCAGAAGCGTCTGATCGACGACATGCTTGATGTCTCCCGCATCATCCTCGGCAAGTTCCAGGTCGAGTTGCGGCCGACGCACCTGTCCGAGATCGTCGAGGCGGCGGTGACGAATGCGAGGCCGGACGCTGCCGAGCGCGGAGTCCGCCTCACGCACGAGCTCGTGCGCGCGCCCGACGATCTCGTCGATGCCGATGCCGTCCGTCTGCAGCAGGTCATCGGCAACATTCTCTCGAATGCGATCAAGTTCACGCCTGCCGGGAAGCAGGTCGATCTTCGCCTGGAGCGCGTCGAGCACAAACTGCAGATCAGCGTCCGAGATGAAGGGGAAGGAATCGAGCCGGCGTTCCTGCCGCATGTGTTCGAGCGCCTTCGTCAGGCCGACGCGTCGGCAAAACGGAGCGGACTCGGATTGGGTCTGGCCATCGCCCGCCACATCATCGACCTGCATCACGGCGACATTCACGCGGAGTCGGAAGGGCTGGGCAAAGGCGCGCGCTTTACGGTGACGCTTCCGCTCGTCGAGCACCAGCAGCTGAGCATGCTGTCCGGCAGCGACATCGTCAGAGCGTAATTGGAATCCTTCACCAAGTGATTCCGATTGAGGCCATCGGCGTGGCATTGTCCGCGACGGCTGACACAAACGAAAAGCTCGGCTGGTCGACGGTCACGACTGTATAGACGGAATTCAAAGGGCCATCGAATGGAGGCCCCTGACATCGGTCCGGCTGAAGGAAGCTACTCAATGGTTGAGAGGAAAAGCCGCCAAATTGTACGAGCGACTTCGGTCGAACGGTCACAGTTCGGCTGTCGATCGTCGCATTATTGCAGTGCTGACGAATTTCGATGTGTGCGGTAGCGAGTAGTTCGGACGCGTTGAAGATGCCGACATTCAAGTGCCCTTTAAACTCGTCACCCCCGACTCCTGTAATGAGATGCACCTGCTCGCCTTGAGCCGGCGTCAATGTATGAACGACTGGAAGCAGAACCTGACCAAAACGGAAAGGGCGCGTTCCGACGGATGTGCATTGGCTGGATGAGCCAATCCAGAGTACCGATTGCAGCTCTAATTCGGCTGGAGCATCCAAATGCAAAACCCAGAGAGGGTCAGCTGTGATGTTCTGCCAGGAGGGTCGTTTGCCGACAAGACTGAACGCTTGATGCGGCGGCACGTCCAGCGTCTCGCCAGCGGGCGATCCGGATGCACCATTAGAAATGTCGATGACGCGCACTTGCGCCGCCTGATCGCCTCTGTTGTAAAACGCAACATCGGCATTCCAAAGAATGGCTTCACATGTTGGCTTGCCATCTGTGAAGAATAACGGCCCATTCGCGCGCCCCTGAACAACATAGACGTCGGCCGCATAGGACGGTATCGCGATGATTGAGAGCAGGATCGCCGCGCGCAGGCTGTTTGCCGTTGATCTCATAACACCTCCAGTTGCTACCTGGTGCTGCCGTGCAGAAGTGGCGCGTTGCGTTGCAGAATCGGCTGAAACCTGTTGGCAATTCGAGTCAATTAGAAGACCAGTAGCGGAGCATCTACAAAAACGTACACGCCTCTTCGAACGCCAGCCGCGGATTGCGCGGAAACACCTTCGACGCGTCGCCGTAGCCGATGTTGATCAGAAAGTTCGATTTGACGTGTCCCTCGGGGAAGAACTCCTGATCGCATCCTTCGCATTCGCGTCCGGCGTCGAAGAACTCCATGTCGAGCTTGGCGTTGTCGAATCCCGACAACGGGCCGCAGTCGAGCCCCATCCCCCGTGCGGCGATCAAAAGGTAGGCACCCTGCAGCGATGAGTTGCGCCGCGCGGTCGTCTCGATCAGTTGCGGATTCGACGCAAAGTTGTCGCGCATGCCTGGCACGTGCGGAAAAAGCTTCGGCAGCTTGTCGTAGAACTTGAGGTCGTACGCGACGACGACCGTCACCGGCGCCGCCATCGTCTTCTCCACATTGCCGGGAGCGAGGACTGGCTTCAGCCGCGCCTTCGCTTCCTTCGATCGGATGAAGAGAAAGCGCGCCGGATTCGTATTCGCGCTCGTGGGACCCCACTTCATCGTCTCGTAGAGCGCGCGCAACGTCTCATCGGTGACCGGCTTGTCCAGCCAGGCGTTGTGGGAACGTGCGTTGCGAAAAATTAGATCGAGACAGGGATCGTTTGCCATGCGCTTGTGCGTGCACGATGCGGACCGGGTGTCGGGTGTCGGGTGTCGGGTGTTGCGTGACGGGCCGCGCGAGTTGCTGTCGGGTGTCACGGTGTTGGATGTTGCGTTCCGCCAGCAGCGTCCTGCTCCGACCCCCGACACCAGACCCCCGACACCCGACAGCCAGTACACTTCCCAATCAAAGGAGACCGCAGCATGAGCACGAGAGAAGGATCGGGCTATCCGATCGGCAGGATCATTTTTGCCTCAGGACTCGGCACGATGATCGAGTGGTATGACTTCTACATCTTCGGCAGCCTTGCCGTCGTGATGTCGGAGCTCATGTTCCCGGCAGGCAATCCGGGCTGGGCGCTCATCAAGACGTGGGCGCTCTTCGCCACGGGCTTCGTCGTTCGTCCGTTCGGCGCGATCGTCTTCGGCCGCGTCGGCGATCTCATCGGACGCAAGTACGCCTTCCTCGTCACGCTGACGATCATGGGTCTCTCGACGTTCGTGATCGGTCTGCTGCCGACGTACGCGTCGGTCGGTGTTCTCGCGCCGTCGATCCTGCTCCTTCTTCGTCTGCTGCAAGGTCTGGCCCTCGGCGGCGAGTACGGCGGGGCCGCGGTCTACGTCGCCGAACACGTTCCCGATCACAAGCGCGGCTACTACACGAGCTTCATCCAGGTCACCGCCACTCTTGGCCTCTTCGTTTCCCTCGGCGTGGTTCTCGGCGTGAAGAAAATGATGAGCGACGCTGATTTCAAAGCGTGGGGCTGGCGGGTGCCGTTCCTTCTATCGATCGTGCTCGTAATGATCTCGCTCTGGATCCGATTGACGTTGAAAGAATCGCCGCTCTTCGCCTCGATCAAAGCGCAAGGAAAAGCATCGCTCGCGCCGCTGAAGGAAAGCTTCGGCAACTGGAAGAACCTCCGCATCGTGCTGCTTGTTCTTTTCGGCGCGACAGCAGGGCAGGGGATCGTCTGGTACACGGGCCAGTTCTACGCGCTCTCGTTTCTGCAAACCGTACTGAAGGTCGATCTTGCAAAGGCCAGCATCATCGTTGCTGTCGCGCTTCTGCTGGCGATGCCGTTCTTCGTCGTCTTCGGCGCGCTCTCCGACAAGATTGGACGATTGAAAATCATGATGGCTGGCAACCTTCTCGCCGCGCTGACCTACTTGCCGATCTATCACGCCATGCACGATCACGTTGGCGATCCGAAGAATCCCAACATGGCTATCCTCATCGGCCTCGTCTTCATCCAGGTACTCTACGTGACGATGGTGTATGGCCCGATCGCGGCATTTCTGATCGAGTCGTTCCCCGCGAAGATCCGCTATACCTCGTTCTCGTTGCCCTACCACCTCGGCAACGGCTGGTTCGGCGGAACTCTCCCGCTGATCGCCGGCCTCCTCGTGGAGCGGACGCACAACATCTTCGCCGGCCTCTATTGGGTCATCGGTGTCGCGCTGATGACGTTCATCGTCGGATCGATTGGGTTGAGTGAGCGCCATCGAACGGAGATCTGGGCCGAGGCTGAAGAAGCGAGACCAACGTAGTTCTTTTGTTTCACGCGGAGACGCGGAGACGCGGAGTGGTTCTCCCCGCGTCCTCCGCGTCTCCGCGTGAAACGGTTTTGACGAGAACTACTCAGCAGCAGCGATCTGGTACTGCTCGATCTTCCCATCCGGCATGATGAATGTCGTCAGCCGCAGCGTCTTTTTCTCGAACTTGATGCGGTAGGCGCGGAATGTCATTCCGCCGCGAAGCGACTGACCCGATTGCACGAATTCCTGGGGCGTACTGAGTGGGGCAAGGCTCGACGCGAAATCTTTGATGGCCTGTTCGTCGAAGTAGGCATTCGCGTTCGACGTGAACTGGGAGCGATCGATGCGGCCTTTCTGCAGCTCGTCGAAGATCTTCCGCATCTGCTCTGTCGTTTTCGGCGTGGCTGGATCCGTGACGGCGAAGAGCGTCTTCGAGATGGCCCCGGCGATTTGTTCCGAGGCGCTGGTGGCGTCCATGTTGGTAAGGACGACGATGGCCGCGCGGTCGTCGGGATAGACCTCATTGCGCGCGGTGAATCCGGAGACTTCGCCGCCGTGCGAAAGGAGCCGCTTCCCGTTGGCCATTGCGACGCCGACACCGAGTCCATAGCGCGATCCCACGCCGTTCGACGTCGGCACCTCGGCCTCGAGCGCGCGATACGACTCCGGCTTGAGGATCGTCTGATCGATCATGGAGATGTCCCACTGCGCGAGATCGCGCGCCGTCATGGCCAGCTCGCCGGCGGCGAACATCCATCCGCGTCCTTCTTTCGGTGCGGGGCGCAGAGGGCCGAGCGCATAGCGGTGATAGCGCATCGGATCGCCTTCACCGAGCGGCGCGGCGTCGGTATTGGAGACGGTCGTCATGTGCAGCGGCGTGAAGATGCGTTTCGAAAGGAAGTCGATCAACGGCTCGCCGGCGACTTTCTCCGCGATCATCCCTGCGATCACGTAGTTCGTGTTGCTGTACTGCCACTTCGCGCCGGGTTCGAAATCGAGCGCCTTCTTCGCCCAGCCGTTGGCGATCTCGGGTGCCGTGACCGGCTGCAACATCATCGGCATGACGTAGTCCTGCGGCCAGAAATCCTGATATCCCGAGGTCATCGAGAGAATCTGCCGAATCGTGACGTCGCCGGCGCGCGTGAGATCGGGAAGCCAGCGGATCACTTTGTCGTCGAGCGAGAGTTTTCCTTTTTCCGCGAGGAGTAGAAGTGCCGCGGACGTGAACTGTTTGCTGATCGATCCGATCGAGTAGCGCATCTGCGGCGACGCCGCCAGCTTCGTCTCGAGATTCGCGGTGCCGTAGGCGTGCGTGTAGACGATCTTGCCGTCGCGCACGACGGCGATCGACGCGCTCGGCGCGCCGGTCTTCGCGAGGATTTCGTTTGCCGACTTGTCGATGCTCGCCCGCATCTCGGCGGGGAGCTCCTGGGCGTTGAGCGCGGCGGTGAGTGCGAGTGCGAGAAGGGCGCTGACAATTTTACTCATGGCGCGATTCTAATGGAATACACCTGTCATCCTGAGCCGCCGCAGCCGCGCCTCATCGCTGTCTGGACAACGGCAGCGCATCGCGGCGGAGGACGGTCGAAGGACCCCCTGACTATGTGCAGATGTTTTTCGAAAACCATCGCAAGTTCGCAGGGGGTCCTTCGACGTCCTCCGGCACTTCGTGTCCTTCGGCAGTCTCAGGATGACAGTTGAAACTTACTTTCCCGGTTCTTCCTTCAATCCTCTCTCGATCAGCAACGGCTCGACGATCGGATCGCGGCCGCGGAAAGCGCGGTACATCGCTGCCTCGTCCATCGTGCCGCCGCGCGAGAGGATCATGTCGCGGAAGCGCTTGCCGTTCGCGCGCGTCATCCCGCCATGCTCCTTGAACCAGTAATACGCGTCGTCGTCGATCAGCTCACTCCAGAGATAGGCGTAATAGCCAGCCGAATAGCCGCCGCCCCAGATATGTGAGAAGTACGTCGTGTGATAACGCGGCGGAACGGTAGCCATATCGATCTTGAAGCGCTTGAGCGCCTCCGGCTCGAACACGTTCACATCCGCCAGTGCGGCGCCCGGGGCCTGCGTGTGCCAGGCCATGTCCAGCAGCGCAGCGGCGAGATACTCGACCGTCGCGTAGCCCTGATTGAACGTGCGCGACTTCTTGATGCGGCCGACGAGAGCCAGCGGCATCGGTTTGCCGGTCTTGTAGTGCTTCGCGTAATTGGCGAAGACTTTCGGCTCGAGCGACCAATGCTCGTTGAACTGCGACGGAAACTCGACGAAGTCGCGCGGCACGTTCGTGCCGGCGAGCGTCGGGTACTTTACGTTCGAGAGCATGCCGTGCAGCGCGTGGCCGAACTCGTGGAAGATCGTGGTGACATTGTCGAATGTCAGCAGCGCCGGCTGGCCGGGAGCAGGCTTGGTGAAGTTCGTGACGTTGAAGACGACCGGCTTCGTGCCGATGAGCCCCGACTGATCGACGAAGCTGTCCATCCACGCGCCGCCGCTCTTGTTCGAGCGCGCAAAGTAGTCGCCGTAGTAAAGCGCCATCGATTTGCCGTTCGCGTCGAAGACTTCGAAGACGCGGACGTCCGGCTGATAGACAGGAATGTCGTGACGCTCTTTGAACGTCAGGCCATAGAGCTGATTCGCAGCGTAGAAAACGCCCTTCTGCAGGACGCTGTCGAGCTCGAAGTATGGCCGGACCTGCGCTTCATCGAGATCGTACTCGGCCTTGCGGACCTTCTCGGAGTAGAGCTCCCAATCCTGCGGACCGAGCTGGAAGCCGCCCTTCTCCTTGTCGATCACTTTCTGAATCTTCGCCGCCTCGGAGCGCGCGCGCGCCGTTGATGCCGGAACGAGATCGCTCAGCAGCTTGATGGCGTTCTCCGGCGTCTGGGCCATCTGATCGTCGAGCGTGAATGCGGCCCAGGTGGGGTAGCCGAGGAGCTTGGCTTTCGTGGCGCGGAGCTGGGCGAGGCGGGTGACGATCGCTTTCGTGTCGTTCGGACCGCCGTGATTGCCGCGCTGAATCGATGCATTGAAGAGCCGCTCGCGAACGGAGCGGTTGGTGAGATAGGTGAGCGCCGGTTGCTGCGTCGTGTTCTGCAGCGGGAGCACGTACTTGCCCGGCATCTTGCGCTCTTTGGCGCGATCGGCAGCGGCAGCGATGTCGGACTCCGGCAGGCCGGCCAGCTCCTCTTTCGTATCGACGACGATGGCGGAAGCGTCGGTGTCGGCCAGCACGTGCTCGCGGAACTTCGTCGTCAGCGTCGACTCTTCCTGATTGAGCGCGCGCAACGTGGCCTGATCAGCAGCGTTGAGTTGCGCGCCGGCGCGGACGAAGAACTTGTAATAGCGGCCGATGAGGAACTGCGACTCGGCATCGAGACCGCTTGTGGCGCGTCCGTCGTACAGCGCTTTGACGCGCGCGTAGAGTTTCGGATTCATGAAGATCGCATCCTGGTGCGCCGCGATCTTCGGCGACTCCTCGGCCTCGATCTTCTGGAACGCGTCGCTCGTATTCGACTGCGTCAGGTTGAAGAAGACCTTCGACGCGCGGGTCAGCAGCGCGCCCGACCGCTCCATCGCCTCGATCGTATTGGCGAACGTCGGCGGAGCAGGATCGTTGGCGATGGTGTCGAGCTCGGCGAGCTGACGCTTCATCCCCTCTTCGATCGCGGGCTGGTAGTCGCTGTCTTTGATGCGGTCGAACGGCGGCGCCTGGAACGGCAACGGACTGGCGGTCAGGAGAGGGTTCGTTCGTGGCGTTTCCGCGGCGGGTTGAGCCTCCAGAACGGATGCGCTAATCATCAATACGGCCCCCAGAAGTGTCGAAATGCTTGTTTTCATGACGGTGGGGAACAAGGGGAGAGGGCGGCGTCATCCCTCAGGGCCGTGACTCGGTCTATTGGTCAGATCGAGCGATCGGCTGGTGGCGGGAAGGTGTCCTCTGAGACAGTCGCGGCATGCTCCTCGCGCCCGAGCGCCGACAAATACCATCGAGGTTGACCACTCTTGCTTTGCGCCTGTACGACCAGACCGCTGCTCATCAGCTTTGAAAGACGATTGTTTGCTAGTTGTTTCTCGAGACCGGTGTCTTTGGCAATTCCTGTAAGTGACCGCATCGAGAAGCCGCCTGTAGCTAAGGAGCGGATTATCTTAGCGTCGTCATTCGAAATCGTCCCCCGCGGCGACCTTGCGGGTCCAAACTCGGTCATTATTCTTGGGGCCTCGAAAGGGCTCTCTTCCTCTTCGACGAAAGGCGCAACGACGGCCGTTGCCGCCGCCGCTTCGGCGCGCGCATCCTGAGCGACTGCTCGCACGTCCTTCACTTCCTGAAGCAGGCGATCTGAGATTGTTCGAATGAACGCCCGCGAGGATACAGCTGCAACGAGGCAGAATCCCGCAAGAACGAAAAGCTTCAAGAGATCGCTAGTCGGTTCCTTGCCTTCGCCACGGATCTCCTTCAGTAGATTGCTGGAAATCATGTTGAGGAACAGCGGCACCATGAAGGAAGCGCCGGTGCCGACGATTACGTGCTGCCACCACGGCAACGGCTTCTCCTCTTTTTGCTCAGAGATGAAGAAATTGATGGATCCGCCGAGAACTCCGGCAGCGAGCATGACTGTTCCGATGACCCACATTGTGTCCATGCAATGTCCCATTCAGTGGTGGAATGCAGGATCTTACTCCGCGACGGCGAGCGCCGCCAACATCTCGCGAATCGCCTCCGCAACTTTGCCATCAACATGTCCGTCACGCACCTTCTTAGGCGATGTCCACGTCCCCACCACCCGCCAGTTCATCGTCGTCAAGGTCTCGACGAGTGAGGCTTGAGCGTATTGCCCACCGACGGGTGATGCGCCGATCAGGGCGATCGGTTTGTCGACGAGGGCGCCGTCGGAGACGAGCCAGTCGAGGGCGTTTTTTAGCGAGCCCGGGACGCCGTGGGCGTACTCGGGTGACGATATGAGGATGCCATCGGCGTCGGCGAGTAATGATCGAAGTTCGGCGACGGCGGGTGGCGGGGTGGCGCCTTCTTCATCGTCGTCAGGATTGAAGTGGGGCAGCGAGGCCAGACCTTCGTAGATGATGACGTCTATCCCTTGCGGAGCAAGTTTCACGGTCGCATCGAGTAACGCGCGGTTTGAGGATTGCGCGCGAAGGCTGCCGCAGATGGCGATGATTTTCATGCTTGGACTTTCTCGAAGCGGCCAATCATCGCTGTCATCCTGAGACTGCCGCAGGACACGAAGTGCCGGAGGACGTCGAAGGACCCCCTGCGTATGTGCCATGGTTTGTTTGCCACCGCACGACCCTGCATGCAATCAGGGGGTCCTTCGACCGTCCTCCGGCACTTCGTGTCCTTCGGCGGCTCAGGATGACAGTTCGGATGACAGTTTGCGCGTCCTTCGGCGCTTACTTCCCCGTCAATCCCCTCTCTTCCAACAGCGGCTGCACTTTCGGATCACGCCCGCGAAACTTTCGATACATCGCGGCCGGATCTTCTGTACCGCCGCGGGAGAGGATCATTTTTCGGAAGCGGTCGCCATTCGCTCTCGTCATGCCGCCGTTTTCTTTGAACCAGTAGTACGCGTCGTCGTCGAGCACTTCGCTCCAGAGGTACGCGTAATAACCGGCCGCGTAGCCGCCGCCCCAGATGTGCGAGAAATACGTCGACTTGTAGCGCGGCGGTACTTCGTTCATCAGCACGCCGAACTTCTTCAGCGCCTCCGGCTCGAAGGCATTCACATCCTGTTGTGGCGCGTCGGCGGGGAGCGTGTGCCAGGCCATGTCGAGCAGGGCGGCGCCGAGGTATTCGGTGGTGGCGAAGCCCTGATTGAACGTGGCGACGCTCTTCAGTTTCGCGATCAACTCCTTCGGCATCGCCGCGCCGGTCTGGTAGTGCTTTGCATAGTTCGCGAAGACCGTCGGCTCGATCGCCCAGTGCTCGTTGAACTGCGACGGGAACTCGACGAAGTCGCGCGGCACTGCGGAACCGGAGATCGATGGATACGTCACGTTCGAGAACATGCTGTGCAGTGCGTGGCCGAACTCATGAAACATCGTCGTCACTTCGGTGAAGGTCAGCAGCGCCGGCTGGCCCGCTGACGGCTTCGTGAAGTTCTCGTTGTTCGTGACGACGGGCTTGGTGCCGAGGAGTTTGCTCTGACCGACGAAGCCACTGGTCCAGGCGCCGCCCGCTTTGCCCGGGCGTGAGAAAAAGTCTTCGTAGAAGAGCGCCAGCGGTTTGCCGTCGCTGTCGTAGACGTCGAAGACGCGCACGTCTGGTTGATAGACGGGGATGTCGTGACGCTCTTTGAACGTGATGCCGTAGAGCTTCGTCGCCGCGAAGAAGACGCCGTTCTGCAGGACGTTGTTGATCTCGAAGTACGGCCGGACCTGACCTTCATCGAGATCGTATTCGGCTTTGCGGACCTGCTCGGCGTAGAACTGCCAGTCGTACGGCTCGAGGGTGAAGCCGCCTTTCTGCGCGTCGATGAGCTTCTGCATGCGTGCCGCTTCGCCGCGTGCTTTCGCCGTCGCGGCCGGGACCATGTCGGTCATCAGCTTGATGGCGTTCTCGGGCGTCTTCGACATCTCGTCGTCGAGGTTGTAGGTCGCGTAGTTGGGGTAGCCGAGGAGTTTGGCGCGCTGAGCGCGGAGCTGGGCGATGCGGGTGATGAGCGCCTTGGTGTCGTTGTCGCCGCCGTGATTGCCGCGCGTGCTCGATGCTTCGAAGAGCCGTTTGCGGAGATCGCGATTCTTGACGTACGTCTGCGGCGGCTGCTGGGTCGTGTTCTGCAGTGTGAGGAGCCACTTCCCTTCCAACCCTTTCGCTTTGGCGCGATCGGCGGCAGCGGAGATGTCGGACTCCGGCAGGCCGTCGAGCATCGCCTTGTCGTCAATGACCACGGCGCCCGCATTTGTGTCGGCGAGCACGCGGTCGCGATATTGCGTTCCAAGCTTCGACGACTCCTGGTTGATGGCGCGGAGCGCGGTCTTGTCGGCGTCATTGAGCTGCGCACCGGAGCGGATGAAGTTCCTGTAGTAACGCTCAATGAGGAACTTCTGCTCGGCGTCGAGGCCGGACTTGTTGCGCGCGTCGTAGACGGCCTTGATCCGCGCGAAGAGCGTCGGATCGAGATTGATGGCATCGCGATGCGCAGCCTGCTTCGGCGCGACGGCCTGCTGGATCTTCTGCAGCGTCGGATTCGTGTTCGATTGCGTCAGTCCACCGAAGACGCGCTGCACGCGGCGAAGCAGGTCGCCGGTCTTCTCCATCGCCTCGATCGTGTTGGCGAATGTCGGCGCGTCGGGATTGTTGGCGATCGCCTGGATCTCGGCCAGCTCACGCTTCATCCCTTCTTCGATGGCAGGCTGAAAATCGCTGTCTTTGATGCGATCGAACGGCGGTGCCTGGAAGGGAAGCGTGCTTTTCTCGAAGAAGGGATTCGTGGACGGAGGGTTGTCGGCGGGTGCGATGATCGGCGTGAGGATGAGCATAGCGGCGGCGATGTAGCGCAATTTCATGCGGACCTTATAACGCGAATTGGCAGCGGCGACGCGTAACGGATCTGTCATGCCGAAGTGCGAAGTACCACCGAACGGCTGTCATCCTGAGTCGCCGAGCCGCGTCACTACGTAGCTCTAACAACCGGCAGGCGTCGCGGCGAAGGACGATCGAAGGACCCCCTGCCTGTGAGCCTTGTCTTTTTTTCCTTCCCACCGCACAGAATCAGGGTGTCCTTCGACCGTCCTTCGCCGCCGCTCCTCGTGAACACATCTTGCAGCGAATGTTGCGGCGGCTTCGGTGGCTCAGGATGACAGTAACGCGGGTGTTCCGGCTTCGCGGGAACGCCACCTTACCGTGACCGTGCGCCGCGCATCGCGCGCTATCATTCGCCCCCATGCGAATGATTCTGCGCGCGCTTGTTCTCACGATTATTTCCTCCGGCGCTTACGCCGCAACCGCTCCTGCTCTCTTCACCGATCTTCATTGGCGGCTGATCGGCCCGTTCCGCGCAGGACGCGCGCTCGCGGTGACCGGTGTGCCGGGCGAGCCTGCGCATTTCTATTTCGGCAGCGTGAATGGCGGCGTGTGGGAGTCGAAGGATGCCGGCCGCACGTGGCAACCGATTTTCGATTCGCAACCGATCGGATCGATCGGCGCGATCGCCGTCGCGCCATCGAACCCGAAGGTGCTCTACGTTGGCAGCGGCGAGGCGGACATGCGCTCCGACATCGCGCAGGGCAACGGCATGTACAAGTCGTCTGACGGCGGCAAGACGTGGTCGCACATCGGACTGACCGACTCCCAGCAGATCGCACGCGTGATCGTTCATCCGTCGAATCCCGAGGTCGTTTATGTCGCAGCGCTCGGGCATCCATACGCGCCGAACGCGGAACGCGGCGTATATCGATCGAAGGATGGCGGCGCGACATGGCAGCGCATCCTCTCGCGCAACAACGATAACGACACTGGCGCGGTCGATATAGCGTTCGAGCCCGGCAATCCAAGCGTCCTCTACGCCGCGCTTTGGCAGACGCGCCGTACGCCGTGGAGTGTGTACGCGCCGACGAATGGTGCGGGCAGCGGGTTCTTCAAATCGACCGACGGCGGCGATCACTGGACGGAGATCATCGGCCATGGCTTCCCGTCGAAGCCCGGACGCATCGGAATCGCGGTCGCGGCGTCGAGCCCGCAGCGCGTCTACGCGATCGTCGATGCGAAAGAGGGCGGCATGTATCGCAGCGACGATGGCGGTGCGAACTGGACGCGCACGAGCAGCGACACGCGCATCTGGTCGCGCGGCTGGTACTTCGGCGGCGTGACCGTCGAACCAAAAGATGCCGACACCGTTCACTCCATCAACGTCAACGTCTACACATCGACCGACGGCGGCAAGACGTTCGTGCCGAGCAAAGGCGCGCCGGGCGGCGACGACTATCACCAGCTCTGGATCGATCCCGAGCGTCCGGAGCGGCGCGCACTGGCGGTCGATCAGGGGACGGTTGTTTCGGTCAACGGCGGCAAAACATGGAGTAGCTGGTTCAATCAACCCACCGGCCAGTTCTACCACGTCATCACCGACAACCGTTTTCCCTACTGGGTCTACGGCGCGCAGCAGGACTCGGGCGCCGCCGGAGTTCCCAGCCGCACGAGCACGATCGATGGCGTGTCGATGATGGAGTTTCGCGAGATCACCGCCGGTGGCGAGAGCGACAACATCGCGCCCGATCCGAAGGACCCGCAGATTCTCTACGGTGGCCGCGTGGAGAAGCTCGACATGCGCACGCATCAGACGCAGTCGATCGATCCGACGCTGGCCTATCCCGGCACCGATCGCCGCACGTGGACGCTGCCACTCGTGTTTTCTCCGCGCGATCCCCGCGTTCTCTACTTCGCCAATCAGAAGATGTACCGCACGGACGATGGCGGCCAGCACTGGACGGTGATCAGTCCCGATCTGACGCGCGAGAATCCGGAGACGCCGTCGACGCTCGATCCACTCACCGCGGCGAACAAAGCGCAGCCCGGTCCGCGCCAGGGCGTGATCTACGCGATCGCGCCGTCGCGCATGAACGATCACGATCTCTGGGCCGGCACCGACGACGGCCAGATCTGGCGCACGCGCGACGAAGGGGCACACTGGACAAACATCACGCCAGCGGCGGTGACCTCGTGGTCGAAGGTCGGCATCATCGACGCGTCGCATTTTGACGGTGAGACCGCGTACGCGGCGATCGATCGTCATCGTCTCGACGATTTCAAACCGTACATCTACCGCACGCATGATGGCGGGAAGTCGTGGCAGCTCATCGCCAACGGCATCTCCGACGTCGCCGCAGTCAACGTCGTGCGCGAAGATCCCGTCCGCCGCGGGATGCTCTACGCCGGTGCGGAGCGCGGGATGTACGTGTCCCTCGACGACGGCGACCACTGGTTCCCGCTCCAGCTCAACCTCCCCATCACCTCGGTGCGCGACATCGACGTTCACGGTGACGACGTCGTCATCGCCACGCACGGCCGCGCGTTCTGGGTGCTCGACAACGTTTCGCCGCTTCGTCAGGACGTTCCCGCGGGCGATTTCCTATTCAAACCTGCGACCGCCGTGCGCGAACGGCCCGCTGGATTCACCGGATCACCGATGCCGAAAGACGAGCCGATGGCGCCCAATCCGCGGTTCGGCGCGTCCATCGACTACGCGATCCGCAGCGCGTCGTCGCAACCGGTGACGATCGAGATTCTCGACGCTTCGGACGCGCTCGTGCGACGCTACAGCAGCGCCGACGTGCCGCCGGCGATGGACTTGAAGAGACTCGGCACCGCGCCGGAATGGTTCACGACTCCGTCGACGGTCTCCGCCGCGCTGGGAATCCACCGCTTCGTCTGGCCGCTGCGCTATCCCGCACCGGCAGGACTCAGCGGGCGGCGTGGCGGTGGTGGTGGCGCGTTCGCGGACGGCATCTGGGCGCCGCCGGGAGACTACAAGGTCGTGTTGACGGTGAACGGACAGAAGTTCACGCAGCCGCTGACGGTCGTTCCCGATCCGCGCCTGAATCTTCCCGCGAGCGCGTACGCGGAACAGTTTGCTCTGGCGCGCGATGTCGAGAAGACGCGCGCCTCACTCTCCGCTGCACTGGCCGAGGCAGGAGCGCTGGTGAAGCGGAAGGACGTCGCCGAGCCGCTGCGCAAAAAGGCTGCGGAAGTCTCCGGCGTGATCGAGGGCGACGACTTCACCGCGCCGCCTCCCGCCGAGTCCTCGCTCCGCTTCATCAATCAACAGCTCTCGAAACTATCCAACGTCTTCGACAGCGCCGACGCCGCGCCAAGTGCCGACGCCCGCGCGAGTTGGGCGAAGTTGAAACCATTGGCTGATGCGGCGCTCTCCTCGTGGGCTGGAGTGAAGGGGGAGTCGCCGGCGGCACCGAAGTAGATCCGCAGATGACGCAGATGGGCGCAGATGAAGGTTTGCGCATTTTCATCTGCGTTAATCTGCGTCATCTGCGGATACGAATCGATTAGTCGAACGTCGTGCGCAGCTTTTTCGTCTGCGCGCGGCGTTTCTTCTCTTCGAGTCGCCGGGTCTTCTGCGCGCGGGAGATGCGCGTTGGTTTGCGCGATTCCTGCTCGGCGATGGCGTCAGCGAGCAGTTCTTCCATCCGGGCCAGCGCGCGATCGCGATTGGCGAGCTGACTTCGTTCCGCTTGCGACGTTACGCGCAGGACGCCGGCTTTGTTGATGCGTCCGGCGAGGCGTTCGCGGATCCGCTGCTTGCGATCGTCGGGCAGCGGCAGCGCATCGACATCGACTTCGATCGTCACGCGCGTCTCCACCTTGTTCACGTTCTGCCCGCCTGGACCGCCGGCGCGTGAGGTAGCGGCGCGCAGCAGGCTGCCGGGAATCACGATGCTGTCGCCGAGGTCGAGGTCGCGCATGGCTATTGGAGGATGCCGAGACGGATGCGGCGGATCGCTTCGTTGAGGGGGCGGTCGGCGAAGAGTGGATCGACGAGTGCGCGGATGCGGAGATAGAGATCGGCCGTGCCGCGGCCGAGGAAGCGGGCGATGTCGGTGGCGCGGCCGGAGACTGCGGCTTCGAATGCGGTGGCCTGCGTTTCGGCTGCCGCGACAGTGTGCGCTTCGGGGACGCCTTGCATCATGGCCACGCGCCAATCGATAGCTTGCGCGGCGACGATCAGCTCGATCGCAAGAACGCTCTGCGCGTTGCCGAGGATCGTTCGCATCTTGCGCGCCGCGTGCGTCGACATCGAGACGTGATCCTCGGCGTTTGCGCCGGTCGGAATCGAATCGACCGAGGCGGGATGGGCGAGGACTTTGTTCTCGGACACGAGCGATGCCGCGGTGTACTGCATGATCATCAGTCCCGAGTTCACGCCGGGACGCGTCGTCAGATTCGACGGCAGGCCACGATTGTGATCGCTGTCGAGCAGCATCTGAGAACGGCGTTCGGAAATGTTGGCCAGCTCGGCAAGGGCGATGCTGAGAAAATCGGCGGCGAGCGCGATCGGCTGGCCGTGAAAATTGCCTGCCGAGTAGGCGAGGCGCTCATCGCCGCGATATCCGTCCGGCCAGTTGTCGCGGAACTGCACATCAAACGGCTCCGACTCGCCGGGAAAGAAAAGCGGATTGTCGGTAGCAGCGTTGATCTCGCGCTCTGCGACGTCGCGCGCGTAGCGAATGGCCGCGCGCGACGCGCCGTGAACCTGCGGCGCGCAGCGTAGCGAATACGGATCCTGCACTGCGCCGGCGCGCTCGACGAGCTTACTGCCGGCGATCAACTCGCGCATGCGGTCGGCGCTGGCGATCTGTCCGGCGTGTCCGCGCGCTGCGTGGACTTTCGAATCGAGCGCGCGCGTGCAGCCGCCCATCGCTTCGAGTGTGAGCGACGCAGACGCGTCGGCGAGATCGGCGAGACGCTCGGCGTCTGCGACGCCGAAGGCGAGCATCGACGCAGAGAAGTTGACGCCGTTGACGAGCGCCAATCCTTCTTTGAACGTGGGACGAAGATCGTCGGCGGTGAACCCTGGGAGCGCTGGCGTCTCGCCCGCTCCTTTTGGCGCGGTGGGTGCGGGCGAGACGCCCGCGGTCCCAGGAGACGAGAGTACTGCTGGTAGCTCCGAGGCGTCGCGTAGGGTTTTCTCGCCGGCGATGTAGAAACGTCCGGAGCCGAGGAGCGTGGCGAACGTGTGCGAGAGGGGGCAGAGATCGCCGCTTGCGCCGACGGATCCTCGCAGCGGCACGAGCGGAATCACGCCGCGACGCAGCATCGCTTGGAGAATCGCGATGAGTTTGCGGCGCACTCCGGAGTGTCCCTGCAGGAACGAATTGAGGCGCGTGGCCAGCACGGCGCGAACGACATCGGCAGGAAAGTAGTTCGAGAGATCGTCGGGATCGCAGTTGTCGCCGACGCCGACCGAGTGCGAGAGCAGCAGGTTGCGCTGGAGCTGCTCCAAATCATCAGGCGCGATGGGCTTATCCTTGAACTCACCGAAGCCGGTCGTGACGCCGTACTCCGTCGGTGCCGGCTCACCCGCTTCCCACGCGCGTCGGTAGTTGTCGACGACGCGCGCGATGAGCTGCTCGCTCGCGGCGACGCGCGCCTCACACGACGGATCGATCTCGACGCGCACGTTCGTGTCGCGTGCGATGCGCACGAGTTGCTCGATCGTGAGCGAGTAACCGTCGAGTGTGATGGTTTCGGTCATGTTGACTTCGTGCGCTGGGGATTCTTCCCGTGTGGCACGGGTGATCGTAGTCGCGGAAGGGGTCAGGTCGAAAGTGAAAGTGACGGAACATGGATGTCGTCAAGGGCGCCAGGCGATTCCGTCACTTTCACTTTCGACCTGACCCCTTCCGCGTACATTCCCTCACGCGCTCGGTGCCGATTCGATCTCCGCGAGCAGATTGCGAATCCCTTCCACCAGCTTGTCACGTGCAATCGTCGTCTGTCCCGGCCGTTCTGCCAGCCACGCGCTGCGATCATTCAACGCTCCCGCCTTCGCGCGGCCGGCGGCCATGTTCTTTACCGTGACTTCGCCTTTCGCTTTTTCATTCGAGCCGCAGAGAATCGCCAGCGGGATCTCGTACTGATCGGCGTACTCGAGCTGTTTGCCGAGCCGTTTGGCGGTGCCGATGTAGAACTCGGTCGGGATTCCGGCGCGGCGAAGCTCCCACGTCATCTGCAGATATTCGTCGGTGAGCGACTTGTCCATGTTCGTGATGAGGACGCGGGCGGTTGCCTTCCGTGAGTCGACGCGGCCGAGGTGGGCGAGGGCGGCGAGGAGGCGATCGACGCCGATCGATGCGCCGACCGCGGGGATCGCTTCGCCGAGGAAGCGCATGACGAGGTTGTCGTAACGGCCACCGCCGAAGACGGAGCCGAACTGCGGCGCGTCGAGCAGAATCGCCTCGAAGACGGGACCGGTGTAGTAGGCGAGGCCGCGGGCGATGGAGAGATCGAGCGAGACGCGATCGTCGCTGTAGCCGAGCGCGTAGAGATGATTGGAGATCCGCTCGATGACGTCGATTTGCGGGGGCGCGTGATCGAGCGAGGAGAAGAGCTCGCGCAATTGCGCCAGAACGTCGCGGCGGTTTTCGGGCTTGATCGCCAGGAAGCGCTTGATGCGCTCGACCTGGTCGGCAGCGAGGCCGACGCCGCGGATCGTATCGCCCGACTCGTCTTTGTATCCGTTCATCAGCTCGCGTGAGACTTTGTCGAGGCCGACTTTGTCGAGCTTGTCGAGGACGCGGAAGACGTCAACACCCTGCTCCGCACTGATCCCGGAAAAATTGAGCAGCAGATTCAGCATGGCCCGGCTGGAGAAGCGCACAAGATAGCGGCCGACGTCGAGCGCCGAGAGCGTGTCGCACATCCCTGCGATGATCTCGGTATCCGCAACTTCGGTCTCCGTGCCGACGGAGTCGAGATCGAACTGTGTGAACTCACGGAAGCGGCCCTTGTCGGGCTTGTCCGCACGCCAGACGGGCGAGACCTGGTAGCGGCGGAAGGGACGCGGAAGATCGCGATACTGTGCGATGACGCGCGCCAGAGGAACGGTGAGATCGAAGCGCAGTCCGAGCGCTTCCTCTTCCGGATTGGAAACGCGGAAGATCGACTGCTGCGCTTCCTGTCCCGCGCTGCCGGAGAGGACGTCGAGAAACTCGATCGCCGGAGTGCTCAGCGGAACGAATCCGTAGAGCTCGTAGACGTGACGGATAGTATCGATCATCGACTGCCGCGCCAGCATCTGGTCGGGCAGAAGATCGCGGAGACCGCGGGAGACGCGAGGTTCAACGGTTTGGGTTTCGTTTGGCATGAGGTTCCGGCGGGCCGGGCGCGCATGATAGCGAGCGGCAGCGGGCGCAACAAGCACCCTATGATGCCTGTGTGGATGAGGCGCAGCGCAGTCGTCTGATCAATTGGTGTTCGCCGGCGTGGCGTTGCTGCATCTCTGCCCGTCAGGCGCGGCGATTACATCCCGAAAATATCGACGAATGCAAAATGCTACCGATAATCGTTGTGATCTTGTCGATTCGACCTCGCTGGCTTCGAAAAGTGTACCTCGGAGAACAGCGTGAGCCAGAAGCTACTCCTGCGCTGTCTCTCTTCTTGCAAGGACGATCCACGATGAACCGTAACGCAATCGCACTGTCTCTTCTTATCCTGGCCGGATGCGCTTCCGCGCCGTCCGTCCAGACCCCGACGACGACGCTCCCCCCGCCGCCGCCGATTGCCGTGACGCCTGCGCATTCGCCGAATGCGCTGACGCAACTGAATGGAGTTGCGAAGTCGATCGCCGAGCCGCGGATCAAGGTCGGGATCGTCAACGATCAGGCGGCCGTCACCTTTCCGCGGATCGCCGGCGGCTATTACCTCATCACCGACGCGAGCTCCGCCACGATCCGGCGCGGATTCACGATGACGGCACCGCTGAGCGACGCCGCGCCGCACTACGCGGTGCAGGTCAGCGCGGTCTCCGATCTTCCCAGCGCCAATGCGCTTGCGGAGAAACTTCGTGCGGACAGTCAGCAGCGCGTCGATGTCCTGCTCGATACGGGCGGCACCGCGTACCGCATCATCGCCGGCGACTTCGCCACGTCGAATGATGCCCAGCCGTTGCGCGATCAACTGACGCAGCACGGCTTCGGAACGAATCTCCTTATCGTCAAACGTCCTGCGGATCAGGCGTTTGCGAAGAAGCATCAGCTCACCGATGACGAAGGGGAGCCGGTCACACTCGACGGCGACTCGGTGCTGGTCATGCCCGTCACCGCTGACACGATCACGATCATCGACAAGCCGTACCGCACCGCCGCGCGCATTTTCATCAACGCGCGTGGCACCTACAACGTCATCAATGAGCTGAACATGGAGGACTATCTGCGCGGCGTCGTTCCCGCGGAGATGGGATCGAAGATTTACGACGAGGTGGAAGCGCTGAAAGCGCAGGCCATCGCTGCCCGCACCTACGCCGTCCGCAACCTTGGTCAGTTCAAGCGCGAGGGGTACGACATCTGCGCCGGTCCTGCCTGTCAGGCCTACAACGGTTTCTCAGGTGAGGAAGCGCTGACCGACCGCGCCGTGCGCGAGACTGCGGGACTCGTCGCGACGTACAACGGCCTGCCGATCGATGCGCTTTACACCGCGACGTGCGGCGGCGAGACCTCGGATGTCGGGACGATGTTTCCTGGCCGCAACGAACCGTATTTGAAGCGCGTTCGCTGCGTGGAGGACGATGTCATCACGATCGCCGGCCGCAGCGACAGCGGTCCCCTGACGGAGCAGCAACTGAACGCGCGGCTCTTCAGCGTGGCCGCCGCACTGACCGACGGCGGAACTGCGTGGAGTGCGCGCGAGGTGACGCAGGCGGTGACCGCGGCGATGCAGATGCTGCACTTCGACCCGCGCTCCGCGGCCGTTCCTTCATCATCGCGCCGCGGTGATGTGCTCACGTATCTTGCCGCTGTATTCGGTTTCGATCGCTACGCCGGCGTGGTGACGATGCCGGAGGATCGCAGCTACTACTTCCCGCAGAGCGCGGCGAAGGAGTCGGTTCCGTATCGTGCTGCCAGCTTCCTTGTCAAGTTCGGATTCCTGCCGGCCCAAGCGATCGATCGCGCCGACCTCAACGCGGCGATGCCCCGCGATGAGCTCTACGGCTTGCTCGGTTCGTGGCTGCGCAAGCATGGCGCGGTCAACGAGGCGACGGGCAAAATCGTCAGCGTCTCCGCGCGCAACGTGACGATGAAAGTCGACGGCAAGCCGGTGCATTTCCTCTTGCCGGCGAATGTCCTCGTATTCCGCAAGATCGGCGATCGCTATCAGGAATACAGCAACGCGCCGGTGACGATCGGCGACCGCGCCACGATCCAATCTGATGTTCGCAAGGCGCCCGTCGCTCTGATCATCAACGCATATCTCGACGGCGCGTCATTCGACCGCAGCTCGAGTTTCGCCAGTTGGACGCGCAGTTTTCGCGCGGACGATCTCGTCGTTTCGATCAACAAGCGAAATCCGATCCGGCAGTTGCAGGGAATCCGTCCGCTGACGGTCGACGCCTCGCAACGCATCGCCGAGCTGGAGGTGACCGCGGAGAATGGACGCACGTTCGTTTTGCGCGGCCTGCCCATCCGCTGGTCGCTCAACGTCCCCGACAATCTCTTCGTCTACGAGAAAACGCAGGATCCTGACGGTATGGATCGCTACACGTTTTACGGGAAGGGTTGGGGCCACGGCGTCGGCTTCTGTCAGGTCGGCGCGTACGGCATGGCGATGAAAGGCTGGACCGCGCAGCAGATCCTGACGCACTACTACACGGGAATTGAGATCCAGGCAATGAAGTAGGGGGGATGGAAGTCGCTCCTTCCTGCTGTCATCCTGAGTCGCCGCAGCCGCGCCTTCACGCAGTCCTCGCACCGGCAGGGTTCGCGGCGGAGGACGATCGAAGGACCCCCTGATTTGTGCAACGGTGCGTTACGAAAAACCGTACCCTCGAAGCAGGGGGTCCTTCGACCGTCCTTCGCCGTCGATGCCTGCCGGGAGCGACTTCAGCGAATTTTGCGGCGGCTTCGGCGGCTCAGGATGACAGTTTTTCCCTGAGCCGCTTTTCCTTACGGCTCCGAGGCCAGCACCAGCACGGCCACCGCTACCGCGATCCGGCGGTCGAGCGTCAGTGCGGGATGCAGATCGAGGATGTCGGCGCGTCCCAGGGCGTCCGGCCGGCGGATGATCCAGCCCGCTTCGTCACCATCCCACGTGAGGCGCACGTTCGACTGGTAGACCGCAGCGAACTTGCCGAAGATTTTCCTCACGAGCGCGCGGCTGAACGATTCTTCGGCCGCTTCTCCGTGGGACGTGCCGCTGTCTACGCGCCAGCGGTTGACGCCGAGGCGGGACAAGAATGACTTGTGAATGCGGGCGATCGTGTGACCGTCCGGCGCCATGACCGACCATGTGACGGTGGGAAAGCTCACGCCTGATTGCTGTGCGATCGTCATCGCCGGCGCGCTTCCGTCGTAAATCGTCACGTTCGTCGGCGGGATGAGCATCACGATCATCGCGGCGAAGGCGATCGAGAGCATCATTGCGGCCATGGCAGGGAATGGACGCCGCTCCAATAGCAGAAACAGCACGCCTGCCGCGCCGGCAATGAGAACAACCGCCGACATCAGCGCGGCGATGATGCTGACCACGCTGGCGAAGCTGCGATAGGAGAGGACGGCATCGCCGCCCTCGCTGCGAATGTACGCGGTCTCGCCCGCCGGAACGCCGATCTGAAACTGGAAGTGCGATCGTGCGAACACGGGCGCGGTCGCGGGAGCAGGAGGCTTGGCCGGAGCGGGCGGGGAGGAGGGTAGTGGCGGTAGATCGGGGATCGGATCGGTCGGAGGGTCGGCCGCCAACACCGTCGCGTCAGGATCCACTACTCTGCTTTTTTTTTTAGATCCTCTTCGGACAGTTGTTCGTGAGGCTGCGTGGAGAGACTGAAACGATCGTGCTGCGAGGTGGCCATTCCTTCGATGTTGGCGAAAATATCCTGGCTGCCTGTTGGGATGGGAATCGGTAGCGGCTGCTCGAACGGCTCCGCCGCCGGCATCCCATCGCTCTCCGTCGGCAACTCCTCGGAGAACCTGCCGTAGGTATTGCCCATGCGCACTTTGGCCGCGTGAGTCAGCGGTGCCACGCGGACTCGTTTGCTGTTGATGTAGGTGCCGTTCGCACTGGAGAGATCGTGGACGACGAAGAAGCCACGCTCGAAGATGATCTCGGCGTGATGCCGCGAAACCTTCGGGTCGCGGAGGATGATGTCGTTACCGGGATCGCGCCCGACCGTGAACGGACGGTGGGTCTGCAATCGATAACTCTTCTCAGTACCGTCGAGTCCGACGAAAAAGAGTTTGGCCATGGATGGAATGAATTGTATCCGATTGGCGGAGTCAGGCGTTTACAAGCCGCAACCGGGCTTCATTTCGACCCTTTCAGCCGCGTTCAGGCGACCAGCGGCCGCTCGATCTCCGCGACGAGCTCGTCGATCGACACGGGTTTCGTGAGCCAACTGAAAATGCGCGGATCGCGCTCGTCCGGCTCGGGTTGTCCGCTGATGACGATTACCGGCATCTCGCTGCTGTGGTGCACGCCGATGCGTGTCAGGACTTCGTTGCCATCCATGAGGGGCATGAGCCAGTCGAGCAGAACCACGTCCGGCTTCTCCACGATGATTCGCTCCACTGCCTCGGCACCATTCGCGGCAAGCTTGACTTCGAATCCGCGCTGGTTGAGTCCGATCGCGTAAAGCCTCCGGACGTCGGAGTTGTCCTCCACGATGAGTACCTTTGCTTTCGGGGGCATCGGGGATCCTCGTTGCAGGTTCCGTGCGCGAAAAGCAGGGAGTGAAGGAAGTTAGAAGTTTGAAGTTAGAAGAGTGAAGTTAAAAACGCTTAAAGAGCGAACGAGCGGCGGAGTGAACGAGCGACGGAACTGGATGAAGCCGTCAACTTCACTCTTCTAACGTCACACTTCTAACTTCCTGCCTCACCTTCCTGCTTCTGTACAATCCACGCATGCGTGCTGGTTGGAATGAGTACTTCATGGGAATCGCGCATCAGGCGGCGACACGCTCGACCTGCATGCGCAAACACGTCGGCGCGGTGATCGTGCGCGACCGCACGGTGCTGTCGACGGGTTACAACGGTTCGCTTCGCGGTCTGCCGCATTGCGAAGACTCGGGCTGCGTGATGGAGGACGGACACTGCATCACGACAGTGCACGCCGAGGCGAATGCGATTCTGCAGGCGGCAAAGAATGGGATCGCGATCGATGGCGGCGAGCTGTATACGACCGCGTCGCCTTGCTGGAACTGTTTCAAACTGATCGCGAACTCGGGCATCCGCCGTATCTACTTCGGCGAGTTCTATCGCGATGAACGATCGCGCGAAGTCGCTGCGCAGATCGGAATGGAGCTGATCGATCTGGCGATGCCGGGTGTTGCGGGCGTCGTTGGGCTGGAGTCGGGAGTCGGAGAATCGTGATGCCGATTCAATCCCGATTGGCTCCCGAATGCCGGCTTCCCGATTCGAAATCTGAACGCTGCCCGAAAAATCTTCAACTCCCGACTCCCGCCAACCGAAACCCGCGAATCCCATGCTGATCCTCGCTGCGGATACTTCGCTCCCGATTCTCTCCGCCGCGTTGCTGCTCGATGATGCGCTCGTCGGCGCGGTTGCGCTCGAAGGAAAACACTCGCGCAACGAGAAGCTGCTCCCTGCCATCGATTGGCTGTTGCGCGAAGCGTCAGTCGAGCGCTCGGCGATCGATCTCTTCGCGGTAACACGCGGCCCGGGGTCGTTCACCGGCGTCCGCATCGGACTGGCCACGATGCAGGGCCTCGCACTGGCACTCGGCAAAGACGTTTGCGCGATGTCGACCCACGAAGCGATCGCGCCGCCAACAGGCCGAGCAGCAATCGTCGACGATGCAGGCCGCGGCGAGTTTTACGTGTCGGTGTTCGAGGAAGGGGAGGAAGTCGTTGCGCCTCATCTGGCTGGGCGTGACGAGGTCGATGCTCTCGATCCCATCACGCGCGTCGCCGAGGCCACGCAACGTAGCAACGTCGCACTCGCTTGCGCGCGGCGCGCACGAACGATTGTCCTGCGCGGCGACGGTGATCGCTATCGCGACATCACGCCGATCTACGTCCGGCTCGCTGAGGCAGAAGTGAAATTGCAACAGAAGCCATGAACGACGGCATCCGCATCGAGCGCGCCGCCCGAGGCGACATCGCCGCAGTTCACGCGATCGAGCAGCGTTGCTTTCCCGCGCCGTGGCGCCGCGAGTTTTTCGAGAGTGAGGTCATCACGCCGAACCGATTCAATCTCGTCGCGCGCCGCGGCGGCGTGATCATCGGCTACCTCTTCGCGGCCTGGATCGTCGATGAGATGCACATCAACAAGATCGCCGTCGACGAATCCGCGCGGCGGCAGGGGATCGCGCTGGCGCTGATGGAGCGGTGCACCGCCTTCGCGATCGAGCAGGGAGTGACGTCGATGTGGCTCGAGGTACGCCAGTCGAATGACGAGGCGCAGGCGTTCTATCACGTGCTCGAATTTGAGGCCGAATACATCCGAAAGAGCTACTACCCGGATGGCGAAAACGCGGTCGTGATGACGAAGGAATTGTGAAGTGTGAAGAGTGAAGAGTGAAGAGTGAAGGTTGAAGAGTGATTCAGTGGTTCCCCTTTCGCTCTTCACTCTTCACTCTTCTCACTTCACTCTTCACACTCCCGACTTCGTGATCCAACGCACGCGGTACCTTCCCGCCGGCCGCATTTTCTGCACGAGCGCGTCCGCCACCTCGATCTCGCCGACGACGCTCGCGGTTTGCCGCGGCATTGCCGCGATGATCGCGGCCTCGCTGTCCGGATCGCCGCCTCCGCCCGGCCGGATCGAGAACGCCAGCGGGTCGGGCGAGATCCATTTCCCTTCCAGCGATGCGATCGCTTGAAGCAGCGACAAGGGCTCGGCGATCAGCTCTTTCTCGTTGTTCGGCGTGAATCCCTCGATGATCAACGGCTCTCCCGGAATGCGGACGACGATCCGCGCCGGCAGCGGATTGAAGACCGCGTCTGCCTCGGCCTCGAGCGCTTCCCTGTCCACGTCCTTTGTCAGACCGTCCACCGACTTTCTCACTGCCTCGACGAGGTCGTGCTCGTCATCGGAGACGAGCGGCGGCTGAGGGTCGTCCGCATCACGAAAGAGCGTGATGAACATCGCCTTCGCACGGCCGGGATTGGCGTTCAGATAGTCGTACATCACGCGGACGGAGTCGAAGTAGCGAACCGCGCGGCGCGAATAGGCGCGCAGCTTTTTCTCGGCGTCGTCGCGCTGCTGCCGTGTCGCGCGCGTCGATGTGCCGGGATAGATCGCCAGCTCCGCCCAGCCGTCGCCGCGCGTTACCACCGCCGAGACCGCGACATCGAAAAAGAGTTTCTGCAGGTCGGCCACATCGATGCGCGCCAGATGCTCGGCGCGAATCAGCTCCCCATGCGCGCGCTCGAACGTCACGCGGTCCGCCTCCGGACTGGCGTTGGCGAAGCGGAGGCTCCAGTCGTCGCGACCCGCCAGGATGTCTTCGCGCAGGTGCTCGTCACGCGTGTGGTCGCGCGAGTCCTTAGCCGTCGGAATCGACGTTGCCACCGCCACGGTAACGCGCGTGCCGCGCTCGTCGAACGTCAGCGTCAGATCGTGATGGACGATATTCGCGCACGAAGCCGCGAAGAAAAACACCACCGCCGCGAGAGAGCTTCGTCTCATGCTTCCTCCCGGATCGCCGCGATCGGATCGAGCCGCGACGCCATCCGCGCCGGATACCACGTGGCGATGATCGACAAGATGATTGCCACGACGTTCACTCCGATCACGTCCGGTAAGTCGATGCTGAACGGAAGATACGCGATCGGATAGATCCCCGCCGGCAGTGGCACGAGGTGATAGTGATCGATCAGCCACGACGCGCTGAGGCCGATGGCGTTGCCGAGGATGGTGCCGGAGATGCCGATGAGAAGGCCGACCTCGAGGAAGATCATGAGGATCGTCCGCTCAGTGGCGCCGAGGGTTCGCAGGACGCCTACGGAAGGACGCTTTTCGAGGATGAGCATCGAGAGTGATGAGATCAGATTCAGCGCGGCCACGAAGATGATCAGCGAGATCGTCACGAACATCACGATTTTCTCCAAACGCAGCGCCAGAAACAGCGGACGGTTGATCTCCTTCCACGTCTTGACTTGCACATTCGGAAACTGCGCGCCCAGCGCTGCCTGAATCTCCTCCGCGCGATCCTCGGGGCCATACATCTCGATCGATGTCGGCTTGCCGCCGGTCCCGAAAAAGCTCTCCGTCTCCGCCAGGCTCAGGATGCCATCCGCGGCTTGCTCGTCGCTCGATGACGGGAGGAGATGTGCGATCCGATACTTCCTCCACACCGGCATCGGCCCGAACGGCGTCAGGCGCGTGCGCGGCGAGACGACGGTGACGCTCTCGCCGATGTCGAGCGCGATCGCTGCGGCGAAGTCGCGCGTGACGTCGATTTCGTCACTCCCGCGCAACGCGCCCGCAGGACCAGATCGGATTCGCATCGGACGCCCGCGCCGCTCGCGATCGTTCGCGCCCCAACCGATGCCGCTGACGAGTGGCCGCACATCGCGCAAGCCCATCCCTCGCGCCGACTTCTCGATCGCCGCCGCGTCATCGATCGTCGGCGATCCCGCCGGCTCGATCAACAATTGCGGACTCGACGCAATCAGCCGCCGTTTGATCTGCCCCTGCAACCCCGCCATCAGCGCCAGCGAGATGAGCAGCGTGGCCACGCCGACGGCAAGGCCGAGCATCGAGATCGATGAGAGAAACGCCGTATGCGCCCGCTTGCGAGCAGTCCAGAGATAACGGCGGGCGATTTTGGTTTCGATCATTTATGAAGAGTGAATTGTGAAGAGTGAAGAGTGAAGGGGCGAAGTGCTGCACACTCGCGTTGCCCCGCTCTCTCCACGCTTTCACTCTTCACTCTTCACCCTTCACTCTTCAACGGCCTCATCAACGGAAACAAAATCACATCCCTGATCGACGCAGAATCCGTCAGGATCATCGCCAGGCGATCGATGCCGATTCCTTCTCCTGCCGTCGGCGGCATCCCGTACTCGAGCGCGCGAACGTAGTCCTCATCCATCTGCATCGCTTCATCATCGCCCGCTTCGCGCTCGCCGAGCTGCTGACGGAAACGGCGGTCCTGCTCGTCGGCGTCGTTCAGCTCCGAGAATCCGTTGGCCACTTCCATTCCGCCGATGTAGAGCTCGAACCGTTCGACGATCTCCGGGTCATCCCTCCGCTGTTTCGACAACGGCGACACCTCGGTCGGAAAATCGGTGATGAACGTCGGCTGGATCAGATGCTCCTCGGAGACCGCTTCGAACAACTCTGCGATCAGCTTGCCCGTATTCATCTTCGCGACGTCCGCCGGATCGCGATGCGCGCGCGCGACGAGGTGCGCTTCGAGCTTGCCCCGGTCTTGGATGTCCGCAGGGTCGATCGCGCCAAAGTGCGCGATCGCTTCCTTCATCGTGTAGCGCGCAAACGGCCTGGCGAACGAGATCTGGTTTCCGCGGAAGGGCACGGTATCTGCCCCGCACGCCTCGATCACCAGCGCGCTGAACAACTTCTCGGTGAGCGCGATCAGGTCGTTGTAGTCGGCGTAGGCCTCGTAAAACTCCAGCATCGTGAACTCTGGGTTGTGCTGGGTGGAGATCCCTTCGTTGCGGAAGTTGCGGTTGATCTCGTAGACGCGCGAGAGGCCGCCGACGATGAGGCGCTTGAGGTAGAGCTCCGGCGCGATGCGCATGAAGAGATCCATGTCCAGCGCGTTGTGATGCGTGCGAAAGGGCCGCGCCGCGGCGCCGCTGGCGATCGGCTGCATCATCGGCGTCTCCACCTCGATGAAGCCGTGGGTGTCGAAGTAGTTGCGGATGCTGCGCACGATCTTCGCGCGCGTCACGAACGTCGATTTGACGTCATCATTCACGATGAGATCGACGTAGCGCTGCCGGTAGCGCTGCTCGACATCGGTCAGCCCATGCCACTTGCTCGGCAGCGGACGCAGCGCCTTGACGAGAAAGCCGAGATGGGTGGCTTTGACGGAAAGCTCGTTGGTCTTCGTGCGGAAGAGCGTGCCCGACGCCTCCACCCAGTCGCCGGTGTCGAGGTTCTGGTAGAGCGACCACTCACGTTCGGAGAGCGTGTCCTTGCGGCAATACACCTGAATGCGCGCCGTCTTCTCGGAAAGGACGAGAAACGCCGTCTTCCCGAACTCGCGGATGGCCATGATGCGCCCCGCGATCTTGACGGTTACGTGCTCCGCCTCCAGCTCCTGCGCCGCCTTCGCGCCATTCTCGTTGACGATCGCCGCGATGTTCGTGTCGACATCTGCCTTGGTCGGATACGAGTCGAACCCGAGGGCAACGATGCGCTCGAGCTTCTCGCGGCGAACGCGGATCAACTCCGATTCAGGAACTTCCGTCTGCTGCTGTTCTTCATCTGCCATGCGGTTCGCATGATATTCGAGGGTGGGAGTGCTTCGAGCGCTGCGTCAATCTCTGAAGTCAAAGGCATGTCACGCGGAGACGCGGAGGACGCGGGGTTATGAAGGTCTCAAAATACTGCCCCGCGCTCTCGCCCTGCGTTGGTACCGTAGCGGCGTGGGGCGCGAAGTATCTCGACACCAGCGTGATCAGTTGCAATGGATTCGCGACATATGAGCCCGCTCCGCATAAGGAACAGCTGCTATCATTTTGAGCGACGCCAACGCCTCATCGGAGAGCAACTATGACTATTTCCGCGCCGATCATGCTGCAGGCAGAGCTCGATGCGTTCGAACGACTGAGACTGAGTCTGCTCGATTGCGCCCCGGGGAAATACGCGCTGGTCAAGGGGAGTGAGCTCGTCGCTACCTTCGACAGTGAGGCGGAAGCGATTCGGGAGGGGTACCGTCGGTTTGGGAATGAGGCATTCCTGGTGAAACACATCGTCGAAGCCGACATGCCCTTGAACTTCACGTCGTTCAATCTGGGGCTGTGATTGCCAACATTCACCAGCACCGTTGCTGATCTGCTTGCCACGGGCCCCGGACTTCAGATTTCTGTTGGGCCGTCACGTGAGCTGATCAACGCGCTCACGCCTCTGGGCGCTCGCGTGGCGTCACCTCAACTCGTCACTGCGTTGATCGATACCGGCGCGCATAGCACTGTTTTGAATCCGGATGTCGTATCGCGTCTCGGCATTAGACCCGTTGGCGTTGCAGCGATTGTCACTCCTTCCACGACCGCTGCGCTGATCTGTAATCGCTATCACATCAACGTCTACTTCTCAGAAGACTTCGTCGTCGAAAACGTCTTCGCGATTGAGGCGCCAATGGGAGGTGTGCCGTATCAGTGCCTCATCGGCCGCGACATCCTTCGGCGCGCCACGTTGATCTACTCGGGCCGTCAGAACCAATTCACGCTCGAGTTCTGATTCGTCTCGAAAACTCGATTACCCAATCGGCGAAGGCAAAGACGGTCACAAAGAATCACGAATCCGCGGGGAGGATGCGGAAGTTCTTCCGCGGCGCTGGGCGGAGCGCGCGGAAGTGGCGCTCGTCGAGTGTTAGGACATCGAACGTTCCGTAGCGTGCGGCCAGAACGGCGATCGATGCGTCGGCCAGGCCGATGCCGAGCGTGCGGTATTTCGTGATGATGCGGCGGGCGGATTCGACATCCTCTTCGCTGAACGTGGCCAGCTCGTACGCTCGGCGGCCGATCTCAGCGAGGAAAAGCATCTCCGCCTCGACCCCGCCGAATTTCTGGATCAGGTAGTCAGCCTCGGCGAGAACGAATGGCGAGACGACGCGCGGCGGCCTGGCGTTCAGGAGCGCTTCGGCGCACTCGCGATGACGATTCTGGTCAGCGAAGAGCGCGGCCAGGATTCCGCTCGTGTCGAGGAGAATCAATGTCCGAATCTTTCGAGCAGAGCGTCGACGTTCTCGGCGATCGTCGGATCTCCCAGGCCGCAATCAGTCAGTGGGATTCGCGGAGTGGGAGCGGTGGCCTCGAAGGTCGCCGTGAAGATTGCGTCGCGGATCACTTCGGCCTCCGGCCTACCAGTGCTGCGCGACACTTCCTCGATCCGTACCTTCAACGTATCCGGCAGATAGACCGTCGTCTTCTTCATGCCATACGTTTACCATACGTTGCGCCAAAGAGCAAACGCGGCAGTTCGCTGCAGTAAAGCGAGACTACTTACGCGTCAGTTCCACACCCGTGGCCACGAAGGACACTTCATCCGCGGTTCCATCGGCGTTCCGAACCAGCGTCGCTCCTTCTTCCACGAGATGATCCACCTCAGACTTGCTCAGCGTGTCGATCTTCGTTACGCCTTCGGCGCGCGCCTTCATCCCTTTGGCGGTGAGCGGGATGAAGAACTTCTCGTCTTTGAACGTCACGCGCACACTCTTCTCGCCAGGCGCAGGCGCGAGCTCCATCCAGCAGCCCATGTTCGTGCACGACTTCTGGATCACGCCCTCGACCACGATTGCATCTTTCGTGTAGGCGCGTGGCGACTCCAGCACGGCGTCCAGCGCGACCGGTTTTGATGCGGAAAGAGGCGCTCCTCGTTTCACCACCTCAGCGGCGAAGGTCGTGGTGGCGACGAGCAGAAGCAGGGCGGCGATTCGTTTGACGTTCATGATGTTCTTTCCAGTTCGAGAATCCTATCGGTGTTCAGTTGGGCTGCGGCTTGGCCGGCTGTGGTGCCGGCGGTACGGACACCGGCATCTCCAGTCCTTCCTGCACGTAGCCCGGTGGTGTCGGATTGAAGGACATGCTCTTGCGCGAGTGTTCCTTCGGATACGCCTTGAGAAGGGCCAGGTCGACCAGGTTGCTGTCGAGGATTCGCGGGTTCACGCGGACGTCGAGCAGCGCGTGATTGATCGAGAACGCTTTCGCGTAGTAATCGATCGCTGCGCTCTGATGGTTCCGCTTCTCTTCCATCAGTCCGAGTTGGAAGAGTGCGGCGGAATGTCCCGGCTTGTAGTGCACTGTGCGCGAGAACGCGTGATGCGCGCCCATCAGATCGCCGCGCGACATGCGCACGAGTCCGAGGTTGTACCAGCCGGGGTAGAAGGAGGAGTCGGCGTTGACGGCAGCCTCGAACTCCCTCTCCCCGTCCTTCGGGAAGCCCTTCTGCACGAGGAGTTGGCCGAGGGTGTTGTGCAGGCTCGCAGAGCGCGGATTGGCGCGGAGGTCGTTGAGCGTGCGGGTGATCTGCGCGTCGACCCAGGAGCCGGTGTTGAGGTATTTCGCGTAGAACGGACTGTCGTAAGCGTTGCTGCTGTGATGCGCATTGGTCGCACAGGCGGCCAGCGCCACGGATGCGGCAAGGAGTAGGAGTCGTTTCATCATCATTCCTGGATTGGTTTCGCTTTCAGTTTTACTTTGCCGTCGACGACGTCCACACGAAAGGCGACAGCGGCGACATGATATTTCTCGCGGACGAGATCGCTCTGCTTCTGGACCATCGATTTGAGCTGCTCCATCGTGATACCCGCTAGTCTTCCGAGCTTGAGGTGCTCCTTCTCGATCTCGCCGAAGAGCCTCTGGATCGCATCGCCGTTCGAGTCCGGCGTTACCGTTACATACGGATCGGCCTTTGCGGACGTTACTCGCGGCGCTGGTGGTAGCTCTGGATTGAGCGGGGGCAACGGCGCATTCAGCGCGGCGGAGCGGCGGCGGAAGTCAAGCGGACCCTCCTCGCGCTCCCGCATCTTGCGGCCCCATAGCTCGCGAAGCTGGTTGTAGCGCGTCAGGAGTTGCGAGTAGCGAAAGCGGCGCGTGTTGTCGCGCATCTTCTGCTTGCCGAGCTCGTAGATGTAGACCTCGAGCAGCCGGCGCTCGTGCATCGGCGGAAACTTCTGGATCCCGGCGAAGAACTGGTCGTACTTGTTCTTCAGCTTCCGGATGTCCTCTTCGAGTTTGTCGAGCTCGTCGTCCTGTTTGAGCATTGTTCTTCGCGGAGTCGGAAAAGACAGAGACAAGTGAACAGAGATCAGAGATCAGGAAGGCGGCGATTAGTCCTGATCTCTGAACTCCGACTCTCCTGATCACTGATTCTTCTCTTGATCGACCGCTGAACTCTGAACTCCGTCCCCTGATCTCTGATCACTTGTCTCTGATCTCAGTTTCTCCGACCCCCGACTCCCGACCAACGACGCCCGCACACACCACTACAATACCCCTCCATGCCTAAAACGACCTCCGCCCCGGCAGATTCCGCGTTGCGGCGCATCCCATCGGTCGAGCGGATCCTCTCCGGCGATTCGCTCGCGGGCATGGTCGCGGAGTTTGGCCGCGAGCGTGTCAAAGATGCCGTCTGCCTCCACCTCGAGATTCTTCGCCGCGACCGCGCGCCGTTCGATGAGCGTGTGGCCGTGGACGATGTTCGCGCGCGGCTTGCGGTTGCGACGGCATCGACGCTTCGTCCGCTGATCAACGGCACCGGCATCATCATCCACACGAATCTCGGACGCTCGCCGATCGATCCCGCGATCTGGTCTCGCGCCGCGGCGGTCACCACCAACTACTCCAATATCGAGTTCGACCTCGAGGAAGGCTCGCGTGCACGGCGCGATGGACATCTGACGGAGCTTTGCCGGACGTTGTTCGGCTGCGAGTCGGCGATCCTGACGAACAACAACGCCTCGGGAACGTTGCTGCTGCTGGCTGCGGTGGCCGGTGGCAAAGAGGTCATCGTCTCGCGCGGCGAGCTGGTCGAGATCGGTGGCTCGTTCCGCGTTCCCGACGTGATCCAGCAGGGCGGTGCGCGCCTGCGCGAAGTCGGGACGACCAATCGAACGCACGCCGCCGATTTCGACGAAGCGGTATCCGACGCCACGGCAGCCATCCTTCGGGTTCACCGATCGAATTTCGAGATCGTCGGCTTTACAGAATCGCCGACGATGGACCAACTGATCGCCGTGGCCCGCGATCATGGATTGCCGCTGCTGTATGACGAAGGAACCGGCCGGGTTGTCGATCTTTCGCCGTACGGCTTCGTCCGTCAGCCGGTGATCCGCGATCTCATCGCCAGCGGCATCGACGCCATCGCCTGTTCGACCGACAAACTCATCGGCGCCACGCAAGGTGGACTCATCCTCGGCCGCGAGAACATCATCAGCCGCTGCCGCAAGCATCCGCTGATGCGCGCGCTGCGTGCGGGCAAAGAGTCGTACGCAGTGATCGCCGAGACCTTGCGCGCCTTCGCGACCGGCCGGCATGAAACGGAGATCCCGATCTATCGGATGCTGGCCACGCCCCTTGACGTGTTGCGTCAACGCGCCGAAGAGATGGTGCAGGGAACGAAGTGCCGCGTGATCGAGAGCCAATGCGCGCTGGGCGGCGGCACGACGCCGACAGAGACGATCCGCTCGATCGCGATCGAAGTTCCGGGCGACGCCAGCGCGTTGGCCACGCGTTTCCTGCGCAACGACCCGCCCATCGCCGGCCGCATCGTCGACGATCGATTCACGATCGAGGTGCGGACGCTGGGTGATGAGGATCGGCGGAGGGTGGCGGAGGCAATTGGTTGACAAGTATTAGATTCTTGAAATCATGATCTGAGTTTAGCTCTCAGAATGCTCACGCGAAGACGCGAAGACGCGAAGAATAGCCTTCGCGATCTTCGCGTCTTCGCGTGAGACGAAGAATTTCAAATATCGTTGGGTAGTATTAGGCACGGCCACGCGATTCAAATAAGACAACCGCCGCTACGAATGCCTACCGCGCCAGCATCGCCTCGATCTGCCCGCGCGCCTGCTCGCTCAACGAGTCTTTCGCGCGGACGCTGACGCCGGCGGTGGCGATCTCCGTTCCGACGCGAATCGTCACGACGCCTGGGGTGACGCGTTTCGCGCCGACGCGCAGCACTTCGTACGTCCCGTCGATCGCCAGCGGAAGGATGGGCAACTCAGAGCGGATCGCCAGCAGGAATGCGCCGCGCTGAAATGGTCTCATCGCCGGCTCGTGCGAGCGCCCTTCCTCGGGGAAGATGACGATCGTGTTGCCGCGCTTGATCCGGTCGACGGCGAGATCGAACGACTTCACAGCGGTGCGCCGGTTCTTCCGATCGATCGGAATGAAACCGGCGCGACCGATGGCCCAGCCGAAGAGCGGGATGCTGAACAGACTCTTCTTGGCCATGAATCGGATCGGCTGAGGGATCGCCGCGAAGATGCAGGGGATATCGAAGTAGGAATGGTGGTTGGCGATGAGGATGTAGCGCTTCGCCCTGTCGATCGTCTCGACGCCTTCGCTGCGCAGATCGATTCCGGCTCCCCACACGATCCCACGCGCCCAGAACCGGATGACCGGCTCGATCCAGGGCGACTCCGACGACATCATGGCGATGAGCAGCACCGCGGTGGCACACGGAATGGTCACGACGATGGTAACGATGGCGGCCCAGAGGGTTCGAAACATTCGGCGGCATCTTATCGAAGAGTGAAGGGTGAAGAGTGAAGAGTGAAAGCGAGTCGGTGATGGCGAAGTCAGAGTGGAGAAGTAAGCAGTTCATGACGCTTTGTTCACTCTTCACTCTTCACCCTTCACTCTTCAACGCCAGTGCTACAATCGCCATCCTCCAAAATGACAGTCCGCGGTTCCCGCCTCCTTCTTCTCAACCCACGTAGCAAAGGAGAACGACGTGTCCGATAGCATGACCGCGACGGCGGTGCTCGATGAGCCTCAAGCCGGCGTCGCTTCCATCGTCAACGACTGCACGATCCACGTGGCCACCGTCAACGGCTCCGGGTCGCAGTCTTCGAACAATGTCCTGATGCGCTCGATCTTTCAGATGGGCGTGCCGGTCAGCGGGAAGAACATGTTCCCGTCGAACATCGCCGGCCTTCCCACCTGGTTCACGATCCGGGCGAACAAAGACGGCTGGATCGCGCGCAAACGCGAAGTCGACATCATGATCTGCATGAATGCCGCGACGTCGCGGGAAGATGTCGAAGCGCTGCAGCCGGGCTCCGTCTGTATTTACGACGCTCCACTCAACTGCAAAGCGATCCGCTCCGACGTCACGTTCTTCGAGGTCCCGTTCGCGAAAATCGCCGCCGAGCTCTCGCAGGATTCGCGGCTCCGCAAGCTCCTGACGAACATGATCTACGTCGGCATCGTCGCTGAGCGCCTCGGCATCGAGCGCGACGAGATCATCAAAGCGATCACCAAGCAGTTCAAAGGCAAGCAGAAAGCAATCGATCCCAACGTGGCCGCAATCGACAAGGGGATCGAATACGCGCGCGAGAATCTCCCCGCGCAGCACCGCTGGCGCATCGAGCGGATGCACGCCACCGACGGCAAGATCATCATCGACGGCAACGCCGCCGCGGCTATCGGATCGATGTTCGGAGGCTGCACGGTCGTGACGTGGTATCCGATCACGCCATCGTCATCGCTCTGCGAATCGCTGATCGACTACATGAAAGAGCATCGCATCGGCCCGGATGGGAAAGCGACGTTTGCGATCGTGCAGGCCGAGGATGAATTAGCGGCGGTGGGGATGGTGCTGGGCGCGGGATGGGCGGGCGCGCGGTCGCTCACATCGACATCGGGACCGGGCATCTCGCTCATGGCGGAGTTCGCGGGACTCGGCTACTTCGCGGAGCTTCCCGGCGTCATCTGGGACATTCAGCGCGTCGGACCGTCGACCGGCCTTCCCACGCGCACCGCGCAGGGCGACATCTTCGAGGTCTACTACCTCTCGCACGGCGACACGCAGCACATTGCGCTGATTCCCGCGTCGGTCGGCGAATGTTTCGAATTCGCCGGCGAGGCGCTCGACCTCGCGGAGATGTTCCAGACCCCCATCTTCGTCCTCTCCGATCTCGACCTCGGCATGAACAACTGGATGTCCGATCCCTTCGTTTATCCGACGAAACCGTATCGGCGCGGAAAGGTGCTCGACGCGAAACAGCTCGAGGAGCTCGGCGGAAAGTGGGGCCGCTACGCCGATGTCGACGATGACGGCATCGCCTATCGCACGCTACCGGGCACCGATCATCTGATGGCGTCGTACTTCACGCGCGGCTCGGGCCACGACGCGCAGGCGCGCTACTCCGAGAAGCCGTCCGACTACAAAGCGACGGTCGATCGATTGGCGAAGAAACATGAGACAGCGAAACGCTTCGTGCCGAAGCCGGTGATCGATCGCCGTCCGGACGCGACGATCGGATTCATCGCGTTTGGCACGACGGATCCGGCGCTCGAAGAATCGCGCGATCAGTTGCGGCGCGAGCACGGCGTCGAGACGAGCTATCTCCGTCTGCGGGCGTTGCCGTTCACCGAAGAGGTGAAGGCGTTCGTCGAGTCGCACGAGCGCGTCTACGTCGTCGAACAGAATCGCGACGGACAGATGGGTGATCTTCTGCGCCTCGAAGTGGGCGACATTCAGAACAGGCTGCGCAAGATTCTTCACTACACCGGTCTGCCGTGCGATGCGCGATCGATCACGAATTCGCTGTTGCAGATGGAAAACGACAACACGCGCGTGATCCGCATCGGCCTCGAAGGCCGCACGGTCACGCAGACGGCATCGGAGGATTAGGTCATGGCCGAAAGCACCCTCAAACTAAACGAAGAAGCGGTTCCGAAAGAAAACCGGCTCGGACTGAAAGCGCTCGACTACCAGGGCGGCAAATCGACGCTCTGCGCCGGTTGCGGGCACGACGCCGTCAGCAATCAGATCGTCCGCGCGTTTTACGAGATGAACGTGAAGCCGGAGATGGTGGCCAAGTTCTCCGGTATCGGCTGCTCCTCGAAAACGCCGGCGTATTTTCTCGGCCGCGCCCACGGATTCAACAGCGTGCACGGACGCATGCCTGCCGTTGCCACCGGCGCGATGCTGGCCAACCATCATCTCGTCTCGATCGGCGTTTCCGGTGACGGCGACACCGCCTCCATCGGACTCGGCCAGTTCATGCACATGGTCCGCCGCAACATTCCGATGATCTACATCATCGAGAACAACGGCGTGTATGGGTTGACCAAAGGGCAGTTCTCGGCGACCGCGGACGAAGGGTCCAAGCTCAAGACCGGCGTCATCAACGATCTCCCGCCGATGGATCTCTGCGCGCTGGCTGTCGAGCTGGGATGCGGTTTCGTCGCGCGCGGCTACGCAGGCGATCCGAAGCAGATGGTGAACATCCTCAAGGCTGCCATCGCGCATGACGGCATGGCCGTGATCGACGTTATCTCGCCCTGCGTCACGTTCAACAATCACGACGGCTCGACGAAGGGCTATCAGTACTCGAAAGAGCACGACGAACTGCTGCACCAGATCGGCTTCGTGCAGTCGTACGAACAAATCGAGATCGACTACGAGCCAGGCACGGTGCGCGAAGTGACGTTGCACGACGGATCGCGCTTGATCCTGAAAAAGCTGGAAGAGGATTACGACCCGTCGAGCGCCGTGCAGGCCTTGCAACGTTCGCACAAAGCAATCGAAGACGGCGCGATGCTCACCGGCCTCATCTACCTGCGCCCCGAGAAAAAGAGTTTCATCAACCTGCTCAACATGAGCGAGAAACCGCTCTCGTCGCTCAACGAAGCAGAGACGCGCCCACCAAAAGAAGCGCTCGATCAGATCATGCGCGAGTTGATGTAGGTGGGACCGATCATCCAACGCTGTGATCCTGCAACGCTGTCATCCTGAGCCGCCGAAGCCGCCGTCGTTACGCTGCTCGCACAACGGGCACGCGTCGGCGGCGAAGGACGGTCGAAGGACCCTCTGATTTCTGCAGGGTTTCCTAAAGAGCAAGTGCACAGTAGCAGGGGGTCCTTCGATCGTCCTCCGCCGCAATGCCTGCCGGTTGAGAGCGCATGGTAGGGCGCGGCTCCGGCGATTCAGGATGACAGCCGAGTTTTCCGGCCCGCCTCTTGCTCACAAATCCCTCATGAGCGAAGACGAAAAAGGCGCCACCGAAGCCGACATGCAGAAAATCGACGTCATCCGCGGAGCCGAGTCCCTCGGCTACGAAGGCGCCGGCCGCGAAGAGCACAGCGGCGAAAACTCGCCGAAGCGCGCGAACGATCCGCGCGATGAGCTGGCGGACAACAAGCCGGAAGATATTCGGTAGGGCGTGTGTTTTTCACGCGAGCGCCGCACTCCCTGGCGATGCTGGGTAGGTTCGTGAAGGCCGCAGTTGGAGCCGCACTGGCCTCGGGTATGATGACAGAGTCTCGATGTGTCCGAGCTAACGCCCGAGCAAGCGCACTAGCAACGGTTGCGAACGATCGTACGCTGCATCAATGTTGTCGGAGACACGACGTACACTGTTCTCGACGATTCGAGTGTGAAATGCGTAGCATTCGAACCTCGTGAGTTCAAGAGCGGTGATATCTGTCTGCGAGAGTGTGCCTGTCGTCAGGGCCTGCGCTTTTATGTAATTAATTGTTGTTCGAATGTTCGACGTCAGCCCGGAAAGAATGGCGTCGCTCGCAAAGAACGCCCGGCTTCCCTCCAGGTCCTCGAAAATATGCATCTGTAGCAGCGTCAAATCCTTCGATTGCGGTTTCGTGTTTCCTGCTCGAACCTGCGTCGCGTAGATAATCAGCTCATCGAGATGCCCTGGCAGCTTGCCAACGATTGAAAGCGGCTTATCGACCGCGATGTCTCGTATCTTATGGGCCTTCTCCAGTCTCTGTTGGGCTAGCTCCGTTTGGTTCTTCAGCAACAAGATTATGAATGCCGCGCCGATCGCAATGACCACCTTGTCGAGAACCATCAAGAACACTTTTTGAGACAGCGGCTCCTCCTGCTTTGCTCCGCTTCGATTGAACCATTGAGGGCGGACCCACACGTCAAGCACTCCGGACAAAAAATGTAAAAGTGAGCGCGCCGTTCAGGGTTACTCGCCATCTCACGTGGGATGCCGGGTCGAATGCGGCAGCATTTTGGTGTGTGTACCAATGTTGATTCCTGTGAAACGTCTTTTTCGAACTGGACCAGTTAGGCAGTTGCCCGTCCGACATTCGCGTCATGTCGATCACCGCAATGATTCTCGTTCCCCAGTCGAATTCCAACAGCACCGCGTACTGTCCACTATCGATAGCCGCTATCAACGCCTGTTGAAACTTGTCCGTCAATGGCAGCCCCACAGACCGTCCCGGGAGTAGCTCGTATCTGTTCGATGTCGCGTGTGTTTCGACCAGTTGATCGACATCGTCACGATTGATTGCCGTACACATGTTTCCCTCAGGCGCGTAGCCTGATTCGCACAGCTCGGTTTGTTTCACCAGAACTAATCGAACGGTTACGGGCTTGGGTGGAGAATCACCCGGAGAGGGTGTGGCATGTTGCGACTCTGCGTGCAAATACGAAGAAGTGGCCAACAAAACGACTGGAAGGAAAACCGTCGCACCGTGCCGTCGGAGAGCCATGCAGACCATCGATGTCATAGGGTTCGATAGAGGAGTGTCATCAAGTCGGGCATTCCCTACCCCCGAATCGCGAATGCAGCGCCAGACTGCCTGAAGACCTCTCTCGCGATGTCGAATCGCGAGCATGAGACCGCGCGATTCTTCGGTGGATCGCTCCAGATACCCAAGGTCAAAGCCGGCTACGGACTGCCGGGCCCAGTGATCGTTCCTACCCCTTCTTCAACCCCGCCAACCTTCCCTGTGCCTCCGCATTTTCCGGATCGATCTTCAGCGCGTCCTCGTAGCACGCTTGTGCGCGCCCGGTCAGGCCTTCGCCGCGATAGAGGTCGCCGAGGGAGATGAGGGTGGTGACGGAGTTGGGGTCGAGGGAGAGAGAGCGTTGGAAACTCTCCGCGGAGTCGCGACGCCATTTCGGATGCGCTCCTGACGCCCGCCGAGAAGGTGCCATGCCTCCGCGCAGTCGGGCGAGTAGGTTACGGCCTATTTCATCGCCCGGCGATATCGCTGACCGCATCACCCTTCTCTGATCCGGCCATGCCGGGTAGGGATTGCACCTCCTGGCGGCTCTCCTCTGTGAGCGACAACATGGCGATTGCCTCAGCTTCCCCGCTACGAAACACGGTCGTTCCCTCGGTCACTGCACTGTTGGCGCTGGCGCTGCCCAAGTGTCCGCTCTGCGCGATCGCATTGCTTTCTGCGTTCGGGATCGAACTGCATGCCACCATTCCGGTGATGATCGCGCTGGTGGTGCTGCCGCCAATGCTGATCTTCATTCGCCGGAGCTCATGGCTCCCGCCCGTGATCGCCGCCGGGGGCGCATTGTGCGCGCTCGCGGCGCGTTTTGCCTTCGATCGTCCGCTGCTCTTTCACGCCGGTGTGGTGGCCATCGTCGTGTCTGCGGTGCTGAACTACGTCGCGCTGCGAAGGCGGTGTGAATGCGATACGACATAGTCATCGCCGGCGGCGGCCCGGCGGGCTGCGCACTTGCCATCGCGCTTGCGCAGCAGGGGATCACGTCGTGCATCATCGAGCGCGGCGACTACTCGGGCGCTCGACCCGGAGAGATGTTGCAGCCGGCGTCGCGGCCTCTGCTCGACCGGCTCAACGTCGCGCTGCGCTCCGGTATGGCGCACCATCGCCCCGCCTACGGAGTCTCGTCGGCGTGGGAGTCCGACACCCTCGATCACAATGATTTCTTCGCCGGTACCCATGGCGATGGATGGCTCCTCGATCGTCCGCGATTCGATGCGGCGCTGGCAGATGCCGCGCGCGACGCCGGCGCGGAGGTGCTGACGAACAGTCAGGCCACGCCGGCGGATTTCGAATGCTCGGTCGTCGTTGACGCCACCGGTCTTCCTGCCGCCGAGGCGCGGCGGAGAGGCGCTCGGAAGATCGCGTACGACCAACTCACCGGAGTCTTCACGGTGCTCGATGCGAGCTCCTCCCTCTCAACGGGCAGTGATGGATTCACCGTCCTCGAGGCCGTGGAGAGCGGCTGGTGGTACTCGGCATTCGTCGGGGACGACCGCATCGCGGTCGCATTCATGACCGACGCCGATATCGTGCGCGAGCAACACCTGAACGATCCCGATCGATGGCTGGCCGCGTTCGAGGCCACACGGCATACGCGCGAACGTGCCAGCGGCGTGATCATGCGCGAACCGCTGCACGTCCGCTCCGCGGCTTCGTCGATTCTCGACCGCCTCTCCGGCGAAGGTTGGCTCGCCGTCGGCGACGCTGCATCGGCGTGGGATCCGCTCTCATCGTCGGGCATTCACAAGGCGCTGGGCAATGCAATCGATGCCGCGAACGCCATCGCCTCCGGTTCATTCGATGGTTATGAACGCTCGGTGCGCGTCGCGTTCGACGATTACCTCGTCACGCGCGACCGCTACTACGGCCTCGTGCAGCGCTGGCCGGCGAGCCTCTTCTGGCAACGCCGCCACGGCGCCATCACGCTCGACCCGATGGCTACGCTGCGCACCCGCGACGCCTCGCGCGCCGCCATCGAGCGCATCGATCCGCGCCTGCGTATCGAAGAGATCACCGACATCTGCGCGGAACCGCGTCGCGCACATGACATCGTCTCCGCCTGCGCAGCGCGGCACGGCGATGCAACCGTCATCCAAGCCTTGCAGGCCATGTTGCGCGAGGGCGTGCTCGCGTACCTTTGAGGCCGGCAATTCCTACGATTGCCGTACCGCGTAGAAGGACACCACGACGCCCGCCGGACCGACGCCGCCGTTGTCAGGATGCGGGATCGTGCGAATGACGCTTCCAACGATCGCTTCGACCTGATCGACGCCGTTCGGCCAGTGATTCACGTAGGACCCGTCGTAGTCATAGACCCACGGAGCCTTGCCAACGATGCCTTTGCCCTGGAAGCGCACTCTGTACGGATCGCCATAAGTGACCCAGCCCTCCAGCTTCAGGGACCACCCCTTTCCGCCAATCGTCCCCGCGACCTGTCCCATCGGCGCGTCGGTGAAGTTCAGCGTACCGCTCCCGAACAGCAGTTTCTTTGTCGGATCGGCCTTGGGATCGGGATCGTTCAGAAAGCTGCGATACGTCCACTTGCCGAGAAATGGATTCGAGAGTCCTTTGGACATGTTGCCTCCTTATGTGCCGCCAATCATCGCTTCAATGACAGACGACGTTTTGGCGAGCATCGATTTCCCGCCATTGACGGCTTGCTCGTAAATGGCCCGTGACGCCTCCTCCGGATCGCCGTCATGGAAGGGTGGATCCGGCGCGTACTGCACAGTGAGCTGCGTCTGTTCCGCGGCAAGATCTCCCTTAAGAAGCGACACAAGCACCAGCGCTTCGTCGAGACAAGAGCTCACACCCGCTCCGGTCACGCGATTACGATCGACCACCCATCGGGGATAGTGCTGGTTCTTCTTGTGCGGTTTGGGCGGCTTGACCTTGACGTTCGGAAACAGGGCAAGGCAGCTCAAAAACGCCCAATGCGTCGTGGCCTTGTAGCCGTCGAGGAGTCCGGACGCTCCGAGCACGAGACCTCCCATGCAGACGGAGGTCACCCACTGCGCCCGCGCGCCGCGCTCACGGACGAAATTCATGTAGTTGGGCATCTGCAACGGCGCATAAGGCGGCCAGCCGCCTGGCACCCACAAAACCTCGAATTCCGGACAATCCCCAAAAGAGTAGTCGGGAACGACCTTCACCCCCTCGATGCTGGTGACGGCAGCGCATGTCTCGGCGGCGAGGTGATGCTGCAAGCCATCCACCCAGTTGAAGATCTCGATCGGGCCGGTCACGTCGAGGATATTGAAGCCCTCGTAAATGGGAATGACGATGTTGATGTCAGCATCGGCCATCACAGTTCCTCGTCGTTTCTCTCGACCTGTACGAACCATGGATTTGTGACTGGATTCGTTGAGGTGTTCATCAGGAAACCGAGGCTTTTCCACGCCGTGACCATCTTCAGATCGCCGGGGTTTGTCTGATCGATGCCCTTTGACCATTGGACGTATGCGGGACCATTTGGATCGTTGAATGGATTGACGTTGACCTGCAACGGGCGGTGTGCCGGCCACCAGATAATCTGCCGTACCACCAGGGGTGGTTCGTTTGTTAGATTCCAGTTGCGATAGCGCACGTCGGTGTCATTGGTCGTGCATTCGTTGAAGTCGGACTGCCAGGGCACACCATTGCGCTTGGTCATGTCGCCGGCTTCGAGTCCGTTCGCGATGGTCTCATCGGTTGTGGCGTTCAATTGTGGATCTGAATACGACTGGATCGACTGCACTGTGTCGCCGATGTTGATCGCCCAAGGCGCCTGATGAATGCGATAAGGCTTGATCCAGATCTGCAGATTGCGAATAAACCACGTCACCTCGGCGCCAGGGCAGAACGACCCACCGAGACCGTTGCCGATCACGCCGCGATCGAGTTGGACGCCCGGCGGAGGGGGAGGTGGTCCGATGATCCTCGATGGGTCGTCCGTGGGTTGGTTCCCCCCGATGAATTTTCCGCACGCCCACTGCTTGAGGAAGAAGAGCTGCGTTTCGGTGAGCGTGAAGAATTTCGAGACCAGCTGGTTCGTCAGCGGATTGTCGCCATTGAGCAGCGGCATGAGCGGCTGCTGAAGCGGCTGCATTGGCGGTTTCTGTGGCAATGTGACTGAATAGTCGTTTTCCTGTCCCGGCTTGCGCAGTACGGAGAGAATGAAGTTGCGCGGTCCCCATCCGGGATCGTTCGCCTTGTCGAACGGTTTGACCGGCGGTTTGGCGATGATCGACATGTCGAAGTTGCCGCCAGGCCCGGTCTCGTGTGGATCGTCCTGAATCAGAACCGTGGTGAAGCTCTGATAGATGAAGGGCCGCGAGAGAATCGGATAGATCTCCGTATCCCAGTAGGGAAAGTAGTCGGGGTTAAAGACCTTCGGCTGGCGGCGCCATTTGGCCAGTGCCTTGTCGGCGTCGTCGTCGGTGCCGAGGGCTTCGAGGTCGATGTCGGGATTGTCGAACGGCGGCGCACCATACAGCCACGGTCTGTATGCGAAATTGCGGACCGAGAGATCGTAAATCAGATCATCCAAGGTGACGAGATCAGGAATCTCCGGTGCAAATCGTGGGTATCCGACAATGCACCAGGCCGGATCATCGATCGCCACTGGAGTCCTTCTCGGTCCATAAAAAAGCACCGCAGTAACCGGTCCGTCGGCGATGTCGTCGAACCATCCGTCGTTGTTGGCGTACTCCGTAATTTGCGGTTCGCCGAAACCGCTTTTCATCGATCCGGAGTTGCCATAGGCGCCGACCACGAGGAGACGATTGCTCTGGTCCGTGCGGACGCTGCCGAGGGAATCGATCGACGCCGGATTGAGCGGAGGCGGAAACGTCTGTGTCCAGTCGGGATTCTTGCCACGCGCCAGCTCCGCGGCGGCCTGCGGGCCACTGACGAAGATGGGGCCGGGATCGGTGACCAGTGCCTGCCGGTTCGCGATATCGGCATTGCGCAGCACGGCATTCGGGTCGACATATCCGTGCTCGCCTTCCAGTTCATTGAACTCATACCAGGCGCTTTTCTTGTTGGCCATCCAGACCACCCATTGAATGTCGACCAGTTCGCCACTGCTTCGCTGTCCTTGAATGATCGTGCCTTTGATTCCACGGCTCTTGTCCTGCACGACTACTTCGATGCCTTCCGGATTAGCGTCGTTGTATATGAAGATGCGGAAGCGTGCGGCCTGCCGCTTGATCTTCTTATCCTTGTCGCGGAATGAGGAGACCGGTTGCTCCTGGCCATCCTCGCCCAGGACCGCGTTGCCCTGACCGTCGCATTCGATCGGCAGCGCACTCAATGCCTCGGGGCCTATGTAAAAGTCTTCGCTGTTGCCGAGGCGGGCGAGACCGATGGACGGATGAATCTTGATTTTTTGCATCGTGCTAGTCCTTGAAGTCGAGCGAGACGGCGTCGAGGCGGAGGGCATTGTCGAGCGGCTTGCCATCGCCGCCGACAACGACGAAGGTAACCTGCAGCGTTTCCGCGCCGGCAGCCACAAGGCGCTTCGCGGTGTCTGTGACCTTCATACGCGCAGTCTGTGGCGTGTTGTGCGAGCGGCCTCGCAAGTCGTACTGCCTGCGCCGCTGCAGAGCAGGGGCACAGTGCTCCGGCGTCGAGCCGATGCAATCGCCGTGTCCGAAGATTGCGGCGAAACCGGCATAGTTCGGATTGTCGACGATCGGCGTCGACGCGTCGGCGTCGGGCTGATTGAGAAAGACGCGGATGTAGAACGACTGCACCGGCCGCCGGATACGATGCAGGCGGACGCGGGCGCGTGTTTTCTCGGAGAATTGCTCGGGAATCGCCACGGGGACGGATGTAAAGCGCGTGTACGGCTCGTCGGAGTTGGTAAGGAACTGATTCGAATCGGCCACGTAGTCGTAACCCATATCCTGGATGCTCAGCACATCCCCGGGAGTGAAGCTCAGCGGGCTGAGCACGTCGTCGAGGTCCTGTGGATTGGCGCCCGGATGTTTGATCTGCCACTCTGCGAAGAGGCGGTCGACGTTGGCGTGATGTCCCCAGAAAATCGGGTCCAATGCCGCGGTCAGATTGTTGGTCATATAGCCGGCGTCACCCGGAGGGTTCGGGTTTTGTCCGCCGCTCCATAGGTGAATCGTGTTGTGCGGGTTCATCGAAAGAACGCCGAACGACTGATTTGACTGCGGGCCGCCGCCGAAGGAGCGCCAGTCCGGAATCTGCATCAGATTCTCAATCTCCGGCTTGGTGGGATAATGACTCGCTGCCTGTGTGCCCGGATAGCGCTGAGCGACCCATAGTGAGTTTTTCGATCCGTCCGGCAGCGTCTCGCCTACATACGCGTCGGGGATGATGCCGCCGACGCCGTTCTTGTACTTGTCCATTGTCCAGTCCCAGTACGGTAGCGTGACGCCGGGGACCGCATCCTGCAGGAGCTGTTCGAATTCATATAGATAGGCGCGATGCCAGGTGAGGAATTGTTCCCATCCGTGCTGGCATGATGATCCGTGAATGTGCGCCCAATAGCCGTAGCTCGTCGTATCCAGATATCCGTTCGGCGACTCATCGCGTTTCCGCAGGATCCCAAAGGCCTTGCGTAGATCCGCCAGTTCGCCGGGTGTAAGGGCTTCGATGTTCTTGCGAAGCTTCACTTCCTGCCGGCTGGCACGGGCAAGATTGCCATTGCTTACCCGCCCATGCTCTTCCAGCCCGAGTGCCTTTCTGCTGGGGCCGGAGCTCCGGTCGGGCGAATGGTGCGGCTCGTCGCCGGGACAACCGTCGGCGATCCATCGCTCGATGTACTGAATGCTGTCCTCCGGTACTGGCGGACGTCCCTGCGGCATGCGAGGGAAATGGGTCCCATCGAACGGATTGAGCCCGCGGATGGCTTTGATCAATCCGGCGTCAGTGACGTCGACGGATGCGCTGCCGGATGGCGACGAAGCATCGCTTGCACAACATGCGTTTGCCTGTGCCGGTGCGCTGTCGTGCGAGCAGCATGAATCGCCGCCGGCGGAAGTACTCGGCGAGCTTCCGCTGCCGCGGTACTTCGCCGGGATCAGCTCGATGCCGTAGATCATCAGCGCGACGAATTCATCGCGCGGCAGCAACCAGAAGCGGCCCTTCGATTCATGCCTCGGCGTCGCCGAATCGCCTCCGGCGGCATCGTCGAGAATCTGCTGAACCCGTTGGTACCGCGTTTGGACTTTCGTGTCATCCATGCGCACCTCACCGAAGAAAACAAAGGCAAAGCGGCTGTCACCCGAGTCCATCCCGGGTGACAGCGGAAAACGATCGATTAGTGATGCGAGTAAGGAGACCGCCGGGGCGCCACTTCCACAATGGTCATCATGCCGCGGTCTTCGTGCGCGAGGATGTGGCAGTGGATTACGTAGTAGCCGGAGTAGTCGACGAAGCGGCTGCGCATCTTGAAGTGGCCGGGAACTCTGGCGGTCGTCGGAGAGCCGTCGGCGGCGGACACTACGATGTTCGGATTCCCCGACGGGATCGGGAACACGTCCCACCAGATCGGATCCGTCGGCGCGGTAGTGTCGCAGGGTTTCGGATCGAGCAGATTGATGGTGCACTGCCCGGTCTGGGGATTCTTGGAGGTGGTGTAGTACGGAACGGTGGACGTGTAGGTGAGGCCTGTCGCGGTCGACGAGGCTGGCGCGCTGATGGTCAGAGACGTGTCGTTGGTGATGGACAGCACCGCCGCCGTGCTCCCGCTGATCGTGATCAGGTCTCCGACGTGAAGCTGTGTGAACGCCGTGCCCGTGCCTGTCACGGTTGCGGAATTGTTCGTCGTGGCCACGGTGCCGGAAACCGAGTTGGCCTTCAACGTCTTGTTCGGATCGAACACCTCAATGACCTGGAAGGGATTGATGTGGATGTGGAACGGATGGGAGACCACCGCCTGGTACGACGCGTTGATGACCGTCCACTCCTCGACGGTGTTGAGCAAAACGACCGCGCCGACTTCGCCGTCGAACTTCTTGCCGTCGATCATGTGCTGGGTCGGCGTTCCCGGCGCGCCTACCGACTGAAAGACGATCTGTCTCGTCCCCGTAACCTCCGCTTTGGTGATGGTCTTGAGGAACGGCGGGAAGGGGGCGGTGTGATCGGGGAATTGCATCTCCGGGCCCGAGCCGTCGAGCCGGATCTGCACCAGCGGGATCTTGGCTGCCGAGGCCAGATCCCTCGAATCGACTTCATTCTGGACGAGCACGGGATAGAGCGTGGCACCGGCCGTGAGCGTGGCAGGAGCTTTCACCAGCAAGTCGGCACGATTTCCCGGCATGAGAAGGAAAGAAGCGTTCTTGTTCCCGCTCGCCGTGTAGTTGACGTCGTTGAACTGCACGCCGTCCTGCGCTAGTTGTCTCCATTGGAAGCCGCTGGCGGGTGGCCCGATGAAGAACGCGCCGGCGCGGCCCGAGGTGTTCACGATGCGCCACATCTGCACTTCCCCGGGATACATCTTCACCACCGGCTGGATACGGCCGTTGACCGAGAAGTCCGGACCCTTATCCTGACCTTGCCATTGCTTCCGGTCGGTTTTGGGGGTGCCTACGCCCCCGCCACCGCGCTCGAGGTTGGTGGCCGTTCCGATTTGATTGATGACCATGACCTTCTGTTTGCGCGTCCAACCGGCGCCATACTGGGTGTTGAAGTAATCGTCGTAGCCGCCCTCGATGATAATGGCCCCGGTCATGCCATTGGCGACATCGATGGCCGTCGAGCCGTGTTTGTGCGCGTGGTACCAGTGCGTTCCCGGCGACTGTCCCATCTTCAGGGGATGATCCATCGCCATGTCCGCGTGCTCTGCAGTGCCTGCGCCGCTGGCGGCAGGCGGGTTGTCAGCAGGCGGCCACGTCGTGCCGGTGTACTCCGGCAGGCGGAAGCAGTAGGGATACGCCCCCATGTAGTACTGCGGCCAGTCCTGCTTCGCCAGCTGTGCCTCGTCAACAGGCCACAGCTTCTTGATACCCGGCGTCAGGTCGTAGAGCTTCAGCAGCCTTCTCTGTTCGGCCGTGTACTCATCGGGCAAATCCTTCCAGGTTTTTGGCCACACGCTCAGGACGTTCGCAGTCGTGAGATGGGCCTCGCAGTTTGCAAAGAACTCGTTGAACGGTTTCTTCACGCTAGCCGCGGTGACCATCGGTTGGTTCGCCTGATCTTTCGTCCGCATCGACGGACGCACCTCGATGAAGACGTTGTCTCCCGTCGAATTGGGATTGGTGTGCGTGCCGTGGAAATGCATATTCATCGTGCTGGAGCCGTGGAAGCAATCGGGGTACGTGTCGCTCTGGGGAGTGGTTCCAGGGTAGACCGATGTCTGATCGCAGCCACCGGGATCGGTGTCGCCGCGGTCGACGGAGTACGGGAACTTGCCGGCGTCGATCTGATTCAGCAATGTCAACTGAACAAGCTCGCCCACGCGAACGCGAAGCGTTGGACCAGGCATCGGAAGCGGATAGGTACCCGCCGGAGTAGCGGGAGCAGGCGGCAGAGCGCCGTCGCCGGTCATGACACGGACCCACTGCGGGTAGCACTCGAACGTGCTGGCCGGAGTTGGCGCCGATGGCGGGATGCGGCTGGGGATGCTCTGCTGCTGGGCCGTCACCACCAGAGTGCCATGCAGCTTGCCGTCTTTCGAAACCAGCTCCGGGATCGTGATCAAGTCCGGGTTGAGCGGTGGACAGGGGATGCTCTGCGCCGCCAGCCCCTGCACCAGCATCAGCGCGAGCAGGACGACGAACGCGGATTGGAGACGCTTGGTCTGATGAGGTTTCATCGGTCGTTCCTCTTCCTTCGCTATGCGTTGACGATGATCTGGCCGTGCTCGTCCGGATGGTTCTTGCAGACGTAGTAGAGGGTCGTTGGATGTGCGGGGTCCAGGTACATGATCGGAGGGTTGAGGTCCACCGCGTTGGTCAGGTAGGCCGGCGTCGAAGGCGTCCACGCTGGAATGGGATCCGACAGGTAGTTGTGCGGACAAGGATTCCCGTTCGCGTCGACCCCGACTTTCACGATCTGGCTTTCGGGCAGCGGCTGATACTGAGCGTTCGCCACCCACGGCTGGTGTTCGTTGGAGGTTCGGTTGTTCCAGGAGATCAAATCGGCATTTCCTGCTTTCAACGGATCTCCGGGCTTGGCGCCCATCAGGCTCGGCTGAAAGGCTGCTCCGCCGGAATCGAGGCTAACGATGGTGATGGACCAGTCCTGACCGCTCATAGCGCTCCTCCTCATTTTGCGAAGCCATGGGCTTCGCCACACTGAAATCTTTGCTGATGCACGTCCCCGATGTGGAGGGTGCCCCTCGCCATAGGAGTGTCCGAGGGCGTGGCTTTCCCTACCCCGGCCCAGCCGGAACCAGAAAAAGAATTTGTCGAACGTACGAGCAGCGAGCCGGCGGATGGAGACTCTGATCGAACGCCGTCGGGATCTCGAATCAAATGCTGATTGCACGTGCGTGGAAGCGGGCCAAATCTTTCAGGCGTATCGAAGACCGGGCCGGCACAAAGAAGAAGAATGGTGAGCGGCCGATACTGTCATTGTTTTTTCAGTCCGGCCAATCTTCCCTGCGCCTCCGCATTCTCCGGGTCGATCTTCAGCGCGTCCTCGTAGCACGCCTGTGCGCGCCCGGTCAGGCCCTCGCCGCGATAGAGGTCGCCGAGGGAGATGAGGGTGGTGACGGAGTTGGGATCGAGGGAGAGGGAGCGTTGGAAACTCTCTGCGGAATCGCGGCGCCATTTCGGATTGCGCTCCTGACATGCGCCGAGAAGATGCCAGGCTTCGGCGTAGTCAGGTGCGTAGGTCACGGCTTGTTTCAGCAGGAGAATCGCGCCGTAGTAATCGCCCGCCGCGCTGAGCTCTTGTGCGCGATGAAAATTCTGACGAGCGATGGAGCGCTGCGCCGCCCGGCGCTGCACGGAGTCTCCGGATGACGAGGCGCTGGGCCCGTCCGAGAGCAATTTGTCGTAGGCCTGACGGCGGGCCGGATGCTCCAGAACCGCGGTCGATTCATCGATCCGCCGGCTGATGGCCGAGACCATCGGCCTGACGACTTGCGGATACGTCGACGGATCGTAGCGCCGCTTCCTCTCCTCGGCCGCGGCGATGATGTGCGCGCGCGTCGCCGCGCGCGGCACGCTAAGCAACTGATAGTGATCCATCGACGCCAATTGCCGCGAGAAAGCGACCGCGCGCAGCGAGCGCTCATCATCGGGACCGAGTGCGATCAGCAACTCCAGGTCGCGCTGCGTATCAGCGTCGTCGAGGGAACGGGTAGGTTCTTCCGGCGCGTCATCGACCACGGCAAATACGCCCAACGTCATCATCGAGATCACCACGCGAGCTGCCGTCAGCGAATCGGTGGTGAATTGCTTGAGAAAGTTCTCGATCGTTTGCGGTCCAGAAAGCGCGTCAGCAAAGCGCCGCTCCGCATCCGTGAACGGAATCATGTCGATCTTTGCGCGCTCCTCGGGATCGGGCGCGATCAGACGCTTCATATCGCCGAGCGAACGGCGGAGCACGAGTCCGTTCGTGATCGCGCGGATTCCGTCGAGAACGGCACCGGCAGTCGATTGCAGAAAGACTCGCTTCTCCGGCGCGAGAGCTTCCTCATCGCTGAAGGCGGCCGTTCCTTCTTCGAGCGAAAAAAGCGGGACGAACTGAAATGTCAGCCATTCACGCAACAGAGTTTGCCGTTTCGACATGTCGAAAAGTCCCGACTCATGGAACGTCGACACAGCGAGTGTGGGGTCCTTCGTGGCCAGCGGCGCGGATTGATCAGGAGAGGCAACGCCGCGTCTGATGAGGAACTCGGCGAGCGAGTCTTCCACATCGGCGGATGTGATGAGGGTCAGCTCGCCCTGCGACCAGTAGAGCGTCTTGCGCAGACGCGCCAGCACGATCGTCAGCGATCCGGTCCGCCGCTGTTGCAGGATCTCGCCCGCGATGACGGCGAACGGAGTGATCTCGATGCGCTCCAGACTCACGCCGCTCCCCTTATTTTCTGTGACGTTGTTTTAACACAATGTGGCATGAAACGGGCTCCGCCCAGCGCCGTCTCATAGGAACAGCACAGGAACGAAGACTCCAGAATGCCGCGTCCGTTGACGCTGTTCCATCCTGCCGAGAGTGATCCGAGATGACGATGACATTCGCGAAAAAGGTTACGTTTCTGCTGCTGATGCTCATGGCATTCAGCGTGGCGGCAGGAGCGCAGGCAGTCTCCGACGATACATACGAATTCATTCTTGCCAAGCTCGCGGCGGATGACGGCCGCTTCGACGAGGCGCTTTCGCGCATCGACAAGATCGTCGCGAAAAACCCGCAGAACGCGGTCATTCTTTTCGAGCGGGCCATGATTCTCGTCGACGCGTCGAAGATCGATGCCGCGGAGACGGAGCTTCGCAAAGTTGTTGCCATGCAGCCCGGCTTCTTCGACGCGGAGCGCGTACTCGGACGCGTTCTGCTCGACCGTGCCGGCAACGATCGTGCGAAAGTCGATGATGCTCTCGTCCATCTTCAAAGTGCCTTTCGCATCAATCCGGATGACCTCGGCACCGGCATGGCCATCTCCCAGATCTATCAGGTCAGCGGACGTCCGGCGGAAGCGGAGAAAGTTCTCGGCGCGATGCTCGAGCGTGCGCCCGATCAGCGCGGTCTCAACTACGCCTACGCGCAGGTGTTGACGAAGCTCGGCCGCGGCGCGGAATCGATCAAGTATCTGGAACGCGCGGTCGAAGTCGATCCGAGCTTCGCGCTGGCGATTCAGCAACTCGTGGAGATCTACCAGAGTACGAATCAGTGGCAGAAAGCGGCCGACGTTCTGCAGCCGTTGATCAACGACGATCCGACCAATCTCGATTTCCAACGGCAGCAGGCGATTTTCTACCTTCGCGCTCAGATGCCGGAAAAAGCGCGCGCACGCTTCGCGGCGCTCCTCGCTGCCGATCCGAAAGACACGCGGACGCAGTTCTATCTCGCCGAGTCGCTGAGCGATCTCGAAAAGTACGACGAGGCCGAGCGCATCTATCGCCAGCTCCTCGAAAAGACTCCCGACGATCCCGACCTGCTCGTCAGCTTCGGTCTCTCGCAGATGGGCCGCAAGAAGTTCGACGACGCGTCGAAAACGTTTCACACGCTTCTCGGTCTCACGGATGTTCCCGAAGGGCCGCGGACGATCGCGAAGACGCAACTGGCGTATGTCGATTTGCAGAAGGGAAACTTCCAGGCCGCCATCGATGCCGTCAAACCGCTTTTCGTGTTTCACGACAAGCCGAATCCGCAGCCGATCAGCATCGCGCTCGAAGCGATGAAGAAGCAGAAGCGCTATAGCGACGCCGTGGCGCTGCTGCAGCCGCTCGCCGACAAGTACGCGTCCGATCTGTTCGTCAACGCGCGCTACATCGAGATGCTGGCGCGGGCTGGAGAGAAGGACAGGGCACGAGTCGCTGCGGCGACACAATCGAAATTCGGTGTACGAAATACGATCGCCGCTGCCGAGGCGTACGTGCAGGCCGATCAATTCGACTCCGCCGCCGCTGTGATCAAAGATGCCCTGCGCGCCAAGCCGGATGATGTCGAGTTGCAATTCGAGCTCGGAGCGGTGATCGAGCGTTCGGGCGACAAGGCGGCCGCGGAGAAAACGTTCCTCGAGCTTCTGGACAAGAATCCTGAGAACACCGGCGCGCTCAACTACCTCGGCTACATGTGGGCCGAACAGGGCGTTCATCTCGATCGGGCGGAAACGATGCTGACGAAGGCCGTGACGCTCGACCCTCATAACGGCGCCTACCTCGACTCCCTCGGCTGGACCTACTACCGCCAGGGAAAGCTCGAACTGGCCGAAAAGTATCTGAATGATGCCGCGCAAATCCTCCCCCGCGACGCCACCATTCACGAACACCTCGGCGACGTGTTGGCCAAGCGCGGCGATGCCACGCGCGCGCTGTCGCTCTACCGCGTCGCGCTGACGCTCGATCCGGAATCGAAGGACGAAGCCAAGCTGCGCTCGAAAATCGCGGAGCTCGAGAAACTGCAGCAGGCACGGCAGACTCCGCATTGATGCGACGCGCGATCGCTGTTCTGTTGCTCGTCGCCGCGGTCGCGGGATGCAGGACGGTGCGTCCCACGGGTGAAGAGACGCCGCTGGCGCCGCTGACATCGACGTCCGCCGGCGACGCCGCGCGCCAGCTCACTGCGCGCCGCGCGCAGATGACGACCGACCGCGCTCTTCTGCGCATGCGCGCCACGAACGCGGGCCGTTCCCTTTCGTTCCGTGCACAACTCGAAGTCGATAATCGCGGGCACATGCTGCTGACCGCGTACACGCCCTTCGGCACGAACGCGATGCGCCTCTATGCCAGCGGGGATGAAGTCACGTTCGTCAACGATTTCGAAGGGACGTGGTGGCGCGGCGGCGTCGCGGAGTTCGCGAGGAGCTTCGGCTTCTTCGGCTCGATGCCGCCGTCAGCGATGGGATTGATGATGCTGGGATTGCCGGCATCGGGTCATGAGGTTGCGTACGACTACGCGGCTGCAGGACTGAAGCGCGCCAGCGTCGGAGACGTGGTGGTCACGTACGATCCGCCGTCATATCCGCCAGCGCATGTACTCGTCGCGCGTCCGGGACAGAGTCTCGACATCGAGATCGGCGAGGCTGTCATGACGACCGCGCCAATTGCGCCGCCGGTGATTCCGTCGAGCTATCGCTGCTGCGTCGCGCCGAAGATGTGAGATTACTCTCGTTTAGACTGTCATCCTGAGCCGCCGAGGACACGAAGTGCCGAAGGACGGTCGAAGGACCCACTGCTTGTGAGCCGTGTTTTTCCTCCGCACACCGGCACAAAATCAGGGGGTCCTTCGATCGTCCTCCGCCGCCGATGACTGCCGGTTGCGCGCGCAACGAATCTTGCGGCGGCTGCGGCGACTCAGGATGACAGCGAAGAGGAACAGCGTGGAAAATTACCCATGATCGAAATCCCCGCCTACGCGAAGATCAACTGGTCGTTGCGCATCATCGGCAAACGCGCCGACGGGTTTCATGATCTGGAGACGCTCTTCCAGACGATCTCGCTGCACGACACGATCACGATCGCGGAATCGAACCGGCTGTCGATGACGTGCGACGATCCCTCGATTCCTGTCGACGAGAGCAATCTCGTTCTGCGTGCGGCGCGGGCCCTCGGTGCGCCTCCGGTGGCGATCGGATTACGAAAGGCGATTCCGGCCGGGGGAGGGTTGGGAGGTGGTTCGTCCGACGCGGCAGCGGTGCTGATGGCGTTGTCGAAGCACTTCGGAATCGACAGGCCACTTGCGGATCTTGCGTTGAAGCTCGGATCGGACGTCCCGTTTTTTCTCGCCGGCGGTACGGCGTACGCCACCGGCCGCGGCGAAGTGCTGACGCCGATGCCGCGCGTTGCGGGCGTTTCACTCCTTCTTCTGATCCCGGAGGAGCGCGTGAGCACCGCTGGCGCATTTGCGGATCTGCGCCGATTCTCAGCGCCGATCGGCGCGCCGGCGTATCGCTCGATGATCGAGAACGGGCTCCTCGAACACGCGGACGGGCTTGTCAACGATTTCGAGGAACCGATCTTTGCCCGGCTGCCGCGGCTTCGTGATTTGAAGACGAGATTGCGCGAAGCAGGCGCGGCCTGGGCCGCGATGTCGGGCTCGGGATCGACGATCGTCGGAGCCTTTCGCGACGCCGCTGCGCGCGACACGGCGCGAGAAGGCTTACCCGATGTGACTGCGATCGCCGCCGAAACGATCTGAGCATCGTTCTCGCACGTTCACGTCCCGGCACAGAATTAGGGGATTCTTCGACCGTCCTGCGCCGGCGATGCGTGCCGCAAGCGAGAGCAGCGAACCCTGCGGCGGCTCCGGCGGCTCAGGATGACAGTGCCTCAACGACCACTCCCTGCACCCCTCCCCACATCCCGGAACAAATACTTGACTAATCAACTAATGAGCAGTAATGTATCTGCTGTGCCCAAGACCATCGTTCAGGAGTTGAAGCAAACGAAACCGTTTCCGTCGAAGAGGCAGGAAGTGGCGGTGGCGCTTCTTCGCACGGCCGACGTCCTTCGCCGCCTCGTCAGCGTCGTCGTCGAGCCGAAGGGGATCACGGTTCAGCAGTACAACGTCCTGCGCATCCTGCGCGGCGCCGGAGAGAAAGGGCTTCCGACGCTCGACATCGCCGACCGCATGATCGAGACGACGCCCGGCATCACGCGCCTCATCGACCGGCTCGAAACGAAGAAACTCGTCGGGCGTGAGCGCTGCCCGACCGACCGCAGGCAGGTTTTTTGCCGCATCACGAAACGCGGCCTCGCGCTTGTCGACAGTCTCGATGCCCCGATGATCGAGGCCAGCGATACCGCACTAGGTCATCTGAAAAAAACCGAGCTCGCCAGCCTCATCGACCTTCTCGACAGGACTCGCGAGCAGAGCAACCAGCAGTTCATCGAAAGGAGACGTTCCCAATGAAGTTCCGCACCTTCGCAGTTGCAGCCATCCTCGCCTCGGCCACCTCGCTCTTCGCCGCCGAGACCTTTATCGTCGACAAACCACATTCCGAGGCCACGTTCCAAGTGCGCCACATGATGAGCAAGGTCAGCGGCAAGTTCGACGATTTCGCCGGCAAGATCGAAATTGACCGCGCCAGGCCGGCCGCGTCATCGGTCGAATTCACGATCAAGACCGCATCGATCAATACCGGCAATGCCGATCGCGACAAGCACCTTCGCAGCGCCGACTTCTTCGACGCCGACAAGAACCCGGAGATCACCTTCAAGAGCACGAAGATCGTTGCGACGAAAACGAAGAATCTCTACAACGTCAGCGGCAATCTGACGATGCGTGGCGTAACGAAACAGATCACCGTTCCCGTCGAGCTCACGGGCTTCGGCAAAGATCCCTGGGGCAACGAGCGTGTCGGCTTCTCGCTGACGACGAAAGTTAACCGCAAGGACTACGGCATCAACTGGAACAAGGCGCTCGACAACGGCGGCTTCCTTCTGAGCGATGAGGTGACGATCAACGTGAACCTCGAAGCGCAGAAGGCAAAATAGTCACGATTAATCATCACGATTTCAAAGGGCAGTGCGGGTTTCGGGCCGCGCTGCCCTTTGCGTTTCGAGAGGCCAGGAATCGCTCCTGCTCGCTCTCCGTTCCATTCGGTCATGCGCAAGTTATTTGCGATGCTCGTCATCGCAATCGCGATCCCGGGAATCGCATTCGCCGACTCTGCCTCGTTTCAGGCGATGCAGTCGGGTTGGGACGACGGTCATACGCCGGTATTCGCTCACGGGATCCTTGGCCAGCGACAGATCATCGCCATTCTCGACACCGGACTCGATTGGGACAGTTGCTATTTCGCGGAGCCGAATGGCGCGCGTCCGCCGATCAACACCGGTTCGCCGTCGGGGGGACTCAATTCGTCGAACGTCGACACGAGCCGGCGCAAAGTCATCGCCTACGATTTTCTCTACTCGTGCGATCAGTTTCCCGGCGCGCCGGGATGCGACGATCCAAACGATCCAGCCGCGTTCGATAACGCGCTTCACGGAACACTCGCCGCGGCCGTTGCCGCGGGCGACAGTCATGTCGTGCTCGCGCCGGACGATGCTGCTGACGGGCTCGCGCCCGGAGCGAAACTGATCGTGCAGGACGGCGGCTTCATCGGCGGCGACAACTGCAGTCAGCGGCCCGGGTTCGGATGTCCGGTCAATCTCACACCGATTCTCGATCAGGCCTACAAACAAGGCGCGCGCATTCACTCCAACTCATGGGGCGACCGGCAGGGAACACCGTCGCCACTTCCCGCGCCGACGGCGAACTACTCCGCCGCAGCGCGCGATGTCGACGCGTTCGTCTGGTCGCACCCCGACATGCTTCTCGTCTTCGACACCGGCAACCAGGCGACGAATACGCCGCCACCTGCCAGCTCCGTTCCTGCACCAGGCTGCGCCAAGAATACGATTCAGGTGGGAGGGACGCGGTACAGCGGACTGCATCCCTACGACGATGTCGTCACGCCGTTCTCCTACATCGGCCCCACGCGCGATGGCCGTCTCAAGCCGGACCTCGTCGCACCGTCGTACGTCCTTTCGGCGATGAGCGATGACGATGTGACGACGGGCAACTGCAACACCAGCCGGCAATCGGGCACATCATGGTCCGCGCCGTCGGTTGCCGGCGCTGCGGCGCTCGTGCGGCAGTACTTCACCGATGGTTTTTATCCCACCGGCGTCGCCACGACGTCGCATGCGTTCGTCCCGAGCGCCGCGCTCCTGAAAGCCATACTGATCGCGTCAGCGCGCTCCGTTCCGAACGACTGGATCTACAACGTCGGCCTCACGCCTGCGAAACCAGCTCCGACCTACGAACAAGGATTCGGCTTTCCCGTGCTCGATGATGCGCTCTATTTCCCCGGCGATCACTCGCGCGTCCGCGTCGCCGACGTCCCGCTCGCGCAGGGGCTGACGCAAGGCGATGCGGCGACCGTGTCGCTTCGTGCCGCTGCCGGTACGCCGCTGAAGGTCACGCTGGTCTGGACCGATCCCGCCGGCATCCCGCGCGGCGTGTCGGATTCAACGCCGGAGCTGGTCAACGATCTCGATCTCCGCGTTATCGATCCCACCGGCACCACGCTCCTCGGCAACGACTCGCTCCATCCTGGCCAGCCCGATCGCCTGAACAACGTCGAGGTCGTGTCGATCGCCGCACCAGCGTCGGGTCTTTACTCGATCTCGATTACGGAATCGCGACTCGGCAGCGGTCCGCGGCAGAGCTACGCCCTCGTCATCACCGGCGACCTCACCGATCCGATTCCGCCGATTGCGAATGCGAGCGCACGAGCTCGTGCGGCCCGGCATTAATCTGCGAACATCTGCGTAAATCTGCGGATGAAACCGTATCCGCAGATGTCGCAGATGAACGCAGATAGTCCATGAACTAGAATCCCCGCCATGCTTTCCCGTGAATACCTCCGCGAACATGCGGACGATTACAGCCGCGCCCTGAAAAATCGCGGCGCCAATGTCGACCTCGAGCGCTTTCTCGATCTCGATGCCGAGCGCCGCCGTGCAATCGCCCAGGTCGAGGCGCTCAAGGCGCAACGCAATGCGGCGTCTCAAGAGATCGCCAATCTCAAGAGGAACAAACAGGAGGCTCCGGAGCTGATCGCAGCGATGAAGCGCGTCGGCGACGACATCAAGCAACTCGATGAGCGATTGGCCGGAATCGAAAACGATCTACGCAACGTCGAGCTCTACTTCCCCAACGTCCCGCACGAATCGGTTCCCGTCGGTCCCGACGAAACGCACAACCGCATCGAGCGCACCTGGGGCGAGAAGCCGTCATTCGCCTTCACTCCGAAAGCGCATTGGGACCTCGGCGAAGCGCTCGGCATCCTCGACTTCGACCGCGCCACGAAGGTCACCGGCGCCCGCTTCTCGTTTCTCTCCGGCGCAGGCGCCAAGCTCAATCGTGCACTGATGAACTTCATGCTCGACGTCCACGAGCAACAGGGCTACGTCGAAGTCGTCCCGCCGTTCATCGTCAACGCCGACTCGCTGCGGGGTACGGGACAACTGCCGAAGTTCGAGGAAGACCTCTTCAAGCTCACCGATCGTGATTTCTATCTGATCCCGACCGCCGAGGTGCCGGTGACGAACCTGCATCGCGACGAGATCCTCGATGCTGCCACGCTGCCGCGGATGTACACGGCCTATTCGCCTTGTTTTCGCAGCGAGGCGGGCTCGCATGGCAAAGACACGCGCGGTCTGATTCGTCAGCATCAGTTCGAGAAAGTCGAGATCGTGAAGTTCACGACGCCGGAGACGTCGTGGGCAGAGCTGGAGACGCTCACCGCCGACGCCGAGTCGTTGTTGCAGGCCCTCGGGCTGCACTACCGCGTCGTCACGCTTTCCACCGGCGACCTCGGTTTCACACCTGCGAAAACCTACGACATCGAAGTGTGGCTACCCGGCCAGGAGACGTACCGCGAGATCAGCTCCTGCTCAAACTTCGTCGATTTCCAGGCGCGCCGCGCGAACATCAAGTACCGCACGGCCGACAAGAAGACGGCGTTCGTCCACACGCTGAATGGCTCGGGCCTGCCGCTCGGCCGCACGCTCGTCGCGGTGCTCGAGAATTATCAGAACGAGGATGCATCGGTGCGGGTGCCGGAGGTGTTGCGGCCGTACATGAAGGGTGCGAAGTTGCTTCGGTGATCACCGATCACGCGTGATAGTCTTTTCCACCATGAAGACCTTCACTGCGGTCGTCGAACGGTCGCCGGAGACGGGTTTTTTCGTCGGCTTCATTCCCGGATTTCCGGGCGCGCACACGCAAGCGGAATCGCTCGACGAGCTGAATGCCAATCTCCGAGAAGTGCTCGCCATGCTCCTTGAAGATGGTGAGCCGAACGTGGAGTCGGAGTTCGTTGGTACCCAGCTCGTGCAAGTAGGGTGAAGTGCCCAAGCTTCCGATCCTCAAACCGCGGGAGGTCGTAAGCATCCTCGTGCAATTGGGGTTTGAAGAAGTTCGCCAGCGCGGATCGCACAAGCAATTCCGTCACCTGATGGACGAGTGACAACGGTTCCGTTCCACCAGGGACGTGATATCTCACCCAATCTCTTGCGCAAGATCATTGAGGATGTACGGCTAACTGTGGATGAATTTCTCGAGTTTGCATAGAGCGCAGGGGTTGTCTGGAGCGTCCTCGCTGGCTGGCCCGCAGGCGGCCCGCGCCTGCGCCTTTTGCCTTCTCGGTTTGGCGGCGAGACGCCTCCAAGCCAGCCGGCGAGACGCCAGCGTTCCGACCGCGGCTAGAATCTCTCTATGAAACGCATTGCTGCTGCGCTCCTGCTTGCCACCGCCTGCACGACGACTCCCGCACCTCCGCCAAAACCGAGTGTGGCACTCGCGCCGCCCGTCTCCGAAAAAAGCGCCATCGAATCGAAGACCGCGAAGCTCCAGAAGCTCGACGGCTACATCCCGCTCTTCTGGGACGCCGAGAACGGCAAGCTCCTCATGCAGCTCTCGCGGTTCAACGAAGAACTGCTCTACCAGGTCTCGTTGCCGGCCGGCGTCGGATCGAATCCGATCGGACTCGATCGCGGGCTCCTGGGACAGACGCAGATCGTGACGTTTGAGCGCATCGGGCCGAAGGTGTTGATGACGGCGGCGAATTATCGCTTCCGCGCGTTGAGCAACGATGATGCGGAGCGGCGCGCCGTGGCCGATTCGTTTGCGAAGGCCGTGCTCTGGTCGTTCAAAGTCGAAGCGGGCGACGCGACCTCCGTGCTTGTCGATGCCACCGACTTTTTTCTCAGCGATCAGCAAGGCATCTCGCGAGCGTTGCGCAACGCGCAGCAGGGGAGCTTCGCACTCGACAAGAATCGGAGCGCGATCTACCTCGATCGCACGAAAGTTTTTCCGCGCAACACCGAGGTGGAAGCGGTCCTGACGTTTCAGGCAGGCGACAAGCCTGGCAACTATGTCAGCGGCGTCACGCCGATTGCCGACACGGTGACCGTCCGCGAGCATCACTCGCTGGTCGCGTTGCCGCCGCCCGGCTACACGCCACGCCGGGCCGATCCGCGCGTCGGCGTCTTCAGCGTCGACTTCTTCGACTACGCAAGCCCATTCACCTCCCCGATCGAGAAGCAGTGGATCGCGCGGCATCGTTTGATCAAGAAAGATCCGAACGCTGCCATCTCCGAGCCGGTCGAGCCGATCGTCTACTACGTCGATCCTGGCGCGCCGGAGCCGATCCGCGGCGCGCTGCTCGAAGGGACGTCATGGTGGAACGCTGCGTTCGAAGCGGCCGGTTTCAAGAACGCGTTTCTGGTCAAGCTCCTCCCGCCCGGCGCCGATCCGATGGACCTTCGCTACAACATGATCAACTGGGTTCACCGCGCGCAACGCGGCTGGTCGTACGGCGCAGCGGTCACCGATCCGCGCACCGGCGAGATCATCAAAGGGAACGTCACGCTCGGATCGCTGCGCATTCGTCAGGACGTGATGCTCGCCGAAGGCTTGATCCCGCAGTTTGATGAGCTGCATGACAAAGCGCTGTCGGAGCTGGACCCGACGACGTCGCCGTCGATGATGGCGCTCGCACGCATTCGCCAACTTGCCGCGCACGAGACCGGTCACACCCTCGGTCTCGATCACAACATGGCGGCGTCGAGCTACGGCCGCGCGTCGGTGATGGACTATCCGTCGCCCTGCGTGAAGATCACGAACGGCAAACTCGATCTCTCCGACGCCTACACGAAAGGTCTCGGCGATTACGACAAGTGGGTGATCCGCTACGCCTACGCGCAGTTCCCGCCGGGCGCGAACGAGGAGCAGGCGCTCGACCGCATCGTGCGCGAGGCGCCGCTCTTCATCACCGATCCGGAGGCGCGCTCGGTCGGCGCGGCGCATCCCGATGCGTCGGTGTGGGACGCGCCGGGGAACAACGTGGCCATGCTGCGGCACGAGATCGAAGTGCGCCGCATCGCGCTTTCGCAATTCGGATTGCGCAACATCCCGATGGGAACGCCGCTGGCGCAGCTCGAAGAGATGCTCGTGCCGCTCTATCTGCATCATCGCTATCAACTCGAAGCGGCCGCGAAGTCGATCGGCGGACTCGAATACCGCTACAGCGTGAAGGAGGAGGGAGGATTGGTTCCGACTCCAACGCGGCGCGTCGTGCCGGCAAACGCGCAACGCGATGCGTTGAGCGTCGTGTTGTCGACGCTTGATCCGTCGTTCCTCGAGATTCCGCCGCGCATCCTCGCGCTCATCCCTCCGCGCGGGAATGTCGACATCACCAGCAACACGGAGTTGTTCGACCATCGCACGACACCGGCGTTCGATCCGGTCAGCGCGGCGATGTCGTCGGCCGACATCACGCTGGCCGCGCTGTTCGATTCGCGCCGCGCCGCGCGGCTCGCGCAGTTCCACGCGGAAGATACGGCCAATCCTGATTTCAACGAGGTCATCAACGATGTGATCGTCGTCGTTACGCGGCGAGAAAACGGCTACGCCGGCTCGATCACGCGCGCGAACGCGCGGCTCGTGGCCACGCGTCTCATGAACCTCGCCGCGAATGCCGATGCTGATCCGCAAGTGCGTGCCGAAGCGAGCGAGGGTTTGCGCCGGTTGTCGTCGAAACTAAGTGATGCCGGAATCCGCGACGAGGCCGAGCTGGCGCATCGTCATGCGATGCACGACGACATCGAGCGATTCCTGGCGCGGCCCGATCAGCCGCGCACGCAACCGAAATTGCCCGAGGTGCCGCCGGGACCGCCGATCGGGGATTGAGGCGTTTTGCTCGGAGTGAACGTAGGTCGGACTCTCCAGTCCGACTGCTCTTGACGTTTCGCTCATCACGATGGCGGACTAGAGAGTCCGGCCAACGTTTCGGTCCGCGCCATTGGAATCAAGCCGAACGCCGGAGGGCAAGGAAAAAGGACATGCCCGGAATCGACGAGATGGAACCCACCTCCGGCGTCCGGCTCGATTCCACGCTGCGCTACGGCTGCCCTTCGCCTTCTCCCAACTCGAAGAGATCGCTGGCCAGTACCGGCTCGTTGGCCATGCGGCGGCAGGCGGCGACGATCGCGGCGATGCAGCGGCGCGTCGGCTCCATTCTTCCCATGCGAACCCGCAGCAGGTGCTGGCGGCTGTAACCCGATTCGCGGGCGAGGTGGGCCGGCTTGATCGCGTGATTCTTGAGAAATGCTTCCAGTCGTGTAGGCATGTGCAATATAGTGCATCATATGCCGCGGCATGATGGGTGTCAATCGGTAACTGCGGAGGGGGACTGAGTGAGTTGCTTACATCACCAGAAGCTAGTAACCTATAAGTTACTAGCACCCATGCTCGGAGAAACAGTACGCGCTACCCGGCTCGAGCGAGGCCTTACGCAGGCCCGCCTGGCCAAACTTGCTGGTGTCAGCCGGCGGCATCTCGCGGCCCTGGAAAAAGGAGCAAACGTCTCCGTCCTCGTTCTACGAAAGGTAGCGTCCGTGCTTCAGTTGGCCGAGATCACGCTTGGCGAGCTGACGGTCAAGACGCCGAAGTCTTCGTCGACAACCGTCAATATGCCGGTGTTGGCGGAGACCATTCGCGAAGCCCACGCCGACACGCTTCGCGCCCAAGTTCTCCTCGCGCGCGCCAACTCCATCCTCGGCGACACCGACGAGGTGGCACCGTCGGAGAGTGTCGTGCGCTTTCCGAAGATGCCGCCGGTGCGGATCGACGCGCGGCGCAGCCGCCGGACCGCCGGCGCGATCGCGGATAGCAAGGGCGAAGCGCGCGTGCCGGTCGTTGGCGAGATCCGGCAAGGTGAGAAAGTCGTTGAGCTCTCGGGCGAGAATGTCGCGCTGCCGTCGTCATTGACGGCGCCGGGCGAGAGAGTGTTCCGCGCACGCGGCGACAAGCTGCGGCCGGTCGGAATCGAAGATGGCGATCTCCTCGTCGTCGAGCTGCGTCCATCGGGCCGCGCCGCATCGGGCGAGCTCGTCATCGTGAAATCGGGCGACCTGCTTTTCATCGGACACTGGTGGCAGAAGCATGGACGCAAAGCGATCATGACCGACGGCCTCGCCGAGGTGACAACGGGCGGACCGGAATCGAAGAGTGCGTTGAAGGTGATGGCCGCGATCAACACGATTGTGCGCGTGCGGTGAGGCCGCACAGGAAGATCGGCGTTGCGGTAGTGCTGATTCGCCGCGAGCTAGGGAAGTGGAGTCTTGCGAATCCGTGTGTTCTCGATGACGCAAAAGAGGCTGTGCAGGTTCTCCCCCTCGCTGTTTACGAGATCCATCGCCATTGAGACGGTCTCTTCAATGCTCGTCTCCCGCAGACGAAACAGGACAACGCCTACCGAATGGCCGTATTTGAAGACAAGCTCGCCGAAGTCTTTGTCGAATGTGATGACCACGCGCCGCTCGTGGCCTGCCTTCTCGATCAGCTCAAGGTCGGGAGTGCGTGGAACGGTGTATGCCGAGAAGACTTCGTGGCCGGAATGGGTCAACGTCTCAAGAAGCGATCCCGGTGTGTTGGCGTCGGCGAGAAACTTCATGCATGCCGGCGCAATGGGAGCGAGTACATCTGAACCTCCGAGAGCATCTCTGCGGCGTAGGCCAGGCACGCCTGAATCTGATCCCGTCTCAATCCGGGATAGTTCTCGATTAACTCCTCTTCCGTCCAGCCATCGGCGAGACGTTCGACAATGAACTCAACCGTCAGCCGCGTTCCCGCGATGACCGGCTTGCCCACCATTACTTCGGGATCCGCAGTAATCATCTCTTTCCAGTCCGTCATGAGCTTGCCTGCCTGCTTTCCACTCGCAAGGATACCTCCAGATACAGCGACCAACGTTGGCACCAATCGTTCACGTCACGTTCCGGTGACCTTGCATACGATCGCCTGCCGAAAAACATAGACCCTATTGGAGGAACGATGCGCCGTATTCTTCTCCTGATCACACTCTTCTTGCTTGCCGCAATCCAGTTCGGATGCGGATCGACACAATCTTCAACACCGGTCGCTGCCGCACCAGCTCCCGCGTACTTTGCGCCGCATGGATTCGACGTGAACGCGATGGACACCAGCGTCAAAGCCTGCGACGACTTCTATCGCTTCGCCGTCGGCAAATGGCGCGACACGCATCCGCTGCCTGCCCAGTACTCGCGATTCGGACGATTCGAGGAGCTGGCTGAGCGCAACCGCGAAGTGCTTCATCAGATCGTCGAACAGGACGCGGCGCTCACGAACGCGGCGCCAGGAAGTGCCGAGCAGAAAGTCGGCGACTTCTACGCCTCGTGCATGAACGAAACAGCGATCGATGCCGCCGGCGCGACGCCCATCCAGCCCGAGCTCGAGCGGATCAACGCCATCAGCGACCGTTCCTCGCTCATCAACGAGTTGAATCATCTCCATACCGCTGGGTATGCGCCGCTCTTCCGCATCGGCGGGCAGAACGATCTCAAGAACAGCAAGATGATCATCGCCGGACTCGGCACCGGCTCGCTTGGATTGCCGGACCGCGACTATTACCTTCGCGACGATGATCGCTTCAAGAACATTCGTTCGCAGTACGTCGAGCACGTCGCGAAAATGCTCGTCCTCGCCGGCGTGAACGCGGATCAGGCCAAGGCCGACGCGCAGCGCATCCTCGAGCTGGAGACGAAGCTGGCCACGTCGCAGCTTCCACGCGTCGAGCAGCGCAATCCCGAGAACACGTATCACCCGACAGCGATCGCCGATCTCGCCACGATGGCCCCCGCCGTCGACTGGGCCGCCTATCTCCACAACCTCGGCGTCAACGAGACCTCGATCAACGTCTCGCAGCCGAAGTACATTCAGACCGTCAATCAGCTACTCAACGATATTCCGATCGAAGACTGGAAGGCGCTACTGCGCTGGCAGGTCGTCGATGCCGCCGCGTCGTCGCTCTCGAGCCCGTTCGTCGCCGAAGACTTCAACTTCAGCGGACGCATTCTGTCCGGTACGAAGGAACAGCAGGAGCGTTGGAAGCGCTGCGTGCGCTCGGCCGATGGGAACATCGGGCAACTGCTGGGGCAGGAGTACATCCGGCGCAACTTCACTCCTGAAGCCAAAGCGAAGATGAATTCGCTGATCGACAATCTCGTCGGCGCGCTGCGCGAAGACATCCCGATGCTCACCTGGATGGGGCCGGAGACGAAGGCGGCCGCGCTGGCGAAACTCAATGCCTTTCAGCGCCGCATCGGCTATCCCGACAAGTGGCGCGACTACTCGGCGCTCACCATCAGCCGCGGCTCGTACGCGGCGAACGTGCAGGCGTCGCGCGCGTGGGCATATCACCACAACCTCGAGCGCATCGGTCATCCCGACGATCCGAGCGAGTGGGGCGGATTCACGCCGCCGACGGTGAATGCAAGCTACAACCCGCCGCAGAACAACATCACGTTCCCTGCCGGCATCCTGCAGCCGCCGTTCTTCGATCCGAACGCGGACGATGCCTACAACTACGGCGGCATCGGCACAGTCATCGGTCACGAGATGACGCACGGCTTTGATGATCAGGGAGCGAAGTTCGACGCGCAGGGAAATCTGCGCAACTGGTTCACGCCTGCGGACCTGAAGAACTTCCAGGCGCGGACGGACTGCGTTGCCAATGAGTACAGCGAGTTTAATGTCGCGCCCGGAATCAACATCAACGGCAAGCTCGTCAACGGGGAGTCCGTCGCGGACCTCGGCGGCGCGACGATCGCGTTGCGTGCCTACGAGAAGTCGCTCGAAGGGAAAGAGCGGAAGACGATCGACGGCTTCTCTCCCGAGCAGCGCTTCTTCCTCGGCTTCGCCCAGGTGTGGGGTGAGAACATGGCCGCGCAGGAAGCGACGCGCCGCGCGCTGACCGATCCTCACGCGCAGGGACCATTCCGCGTCAATGGCACCGTGCAGAACATGCCGGAGTTCTGGAAGGCGTATCACTGCAACGACGGCGAGAAGATGGTGCGAGACGCGGCGAAGAGGTGTTCGATTTGGTGATTGATTGCGCCTTCGGCGCGTTGTCGGTTGTCAGTTGATTGCGGCCTTCGGCCGCGTCACTGCAAGAATCGACAACGCGCCGCGCAGCGGCAACCAACCGACGACCGACAACGCGCGCTCAGCTCAGCGAATCCACCGCCGCGCGAATATCCTCCATGCAGGTCTCCATCCGCTCGCGGTGCGTGCGATGAGAGACGACGCAGATGCGGATGACGAAGCGGCCGTCGAGGACGGCGCCGGTGAGCATGACGCGCTGGCGGGCGTTGATGCGGGCGATGAGATCCCGATTCAGCGCGTTGAGCGCGGCGTCATCGAGTCCCGGCCGCACGAGACGGAAGGTGACGATGCTGAGCTGCGGCTCGGCGATGATCTCGATGTCTCCGATCGTGTTCAGCTCCGCGGCGGCCCACGCAGCGAGATCGAGCTTTTCCTCGAGCTGCTGGCGGAACGGCTCGATGCCGAAGAGCTTGAGCGGAAGCCAGACGCGCAGTCCGCGAAAATCGCGTGACAGCTCCGGCGAGACCTCGCAGAAGTCGATCAGCTCGTCGCCCTCCTGAAACTGCGGGAGGATCTCCGCGTGCATGCTGTAGGCGCGTCGCAGGATGGCCGTGTCGCGTACGACGAGCGCGCCGGTTCCGAACGGAAGAAAAAGCGTTTTGTGCGGATCGAGGATGATCGAGTCGGCCAGCTCGATGCCGCGCATGGCGCTTCGTCCGCGCTCGGTGAGCATGAAGAACGCGCCGTACGCGCCATCGACATGGAACCAGAGCGACTCGCTGCGGGCGATGCGGGCCAGCGCTTCGAGATCATCGACGGCGCCGGTGGAAGTCGTTCCGGCGCTGCCGCAGATCATGAAGGGGATGAAGTCTTCCGTGTAGTCGCGCGCGATTGCGTCCGCGAGAAGATCGACACGCACGCGAAACGACGCGTCGCTCGGGATCTCGCGGATGTTCGACGATGGGAAGCCCGCCAGAATGGCCGCCTTCTGAAACGCGTGGTGCGTTTGATCGCCGCAGTAAAGCGTGGCGCGGGCGAAGTCGTCGCCGAGAAGCGCGCGGCGCGCGGCGATGATCGCGGTGAGGTTCGCAAGCGATCCACCACTCGTCAGCACGCCGCCGCTCCCAGCGCCGTATCCGACGATCTCGCAAAACCAGCGGACGACGTTCGCCTCCAGTTGCACGAGCAGGGGAGCCGCGGCGCAGACGCCGACGTAACGATTGACGGCGTCGGCGATCAGATCGGCGACGGCGGCGTGGAAAAGACCTCCGCCGGGGATAAAGGCGAGGTATCCCGGACCTGCTGCATTGAACGAGCGCGGAATCGCTTCATCGAAAAGGAAGTCGAGAAGTTGCGTGTACGGAGTCGGATTCTGCGGGAGCGATTCGATGAGAGCGCGGGCCTGATCGGTCGCCCCCTCCACGTTCGATGCGCGCTGATGCGGCAGCGATTCGATGTGGCTAACGATGCGCTGCATCGCGTCGCCGACGAGGCGATGCATTTCGTCGCTGTTCGGTTCGAGTGGGTATTGGGTCACTTCCTGATTCTATTCGGTGGGAAAGAAACGGTTTCACGCGGAGACGCGGAGATCGCAGGGGTCTTCTCCGCGTACCCCGCGTCTCCGCGTGAAACCGTTTCCCCTCGACCCCCGCGTAGAAACACTTCAGTTAACTACGTGACGCAGCTCACTTTTACAACTTTGCTCCTGTAGAATCATCCGAAGTCGCGGAGGATCTGCAATGCGCGCTCGAATTCTCGTAACCACCTGCTTTCTCATAACCTTCGCTGCTGCACTCCAGGCGAAGGAAGTCTGGCTGAGCATCGGCGGGACGACCGCCAACGGAAGTTTCAAGACCGACGCGCGCATCTTCAATCCGTCGACGACGAAAGACATTCAGATCCAGGCCTGGTATCTGCCGGTTGGAAATCTCGACAACTCGAGCGTGCAGCCGATTTCCGTGACCGTCCTCAAGAGACAGATGGTCGTCTACAACGACGTCGTGACGTCGCTCTTTCACAGCAGTGGACTCGGCGCGATCCGTCTGAAGTCGGACGACGACTTCATCGCCACGCAGCGCATCTATGCCGTCGCCAGCAACGGCAGTCTCGGTCAATTCGTCGGCGGCGTCGATGCGTCGTCAGCGAAGGCGAAGGGCGTGATCATTCAGCTCGCATCGAGCGGAACATTCCGCACGAATGTCGGCGCTGCCAATCCCAATGCCACCGCGGCAAATGTGACCTGGCGCGTGTACGACAAGAACAACGCGCTGGTCGGTGCGGCCAAGACGATGATCCTGCCGCCGTTCGCCGTCGTGGCCCCAAGCGGCCTGGCCGGTTACGCCGACACGTCGAGCTCCGGTGCTGGCGCCGATCTCAGCGACGCCTGGCTCAGCTACACCTCCGACCAACCGATCGTCGCCTACGGGTCGGTCATCGACAACGGCACGACCGATCCCACCTACATCCCGGCGTCGGAAGACACGGGTGTCGCCTCGGTGACCACGCCGCCGGGCGCGAAGGTCTTCGTCGTCACCGAGCGCGGAGGACCCAGTGCGAGCTCCGCCATCGACATCTCGCCGACGATTCCGCAGGGTCTTCTCAAGCCGGGGGACACCGTCACCTTTCAGATCACCGCACGCGACAGCACACACGGATTCCAACTCGTCGACTCGGATGGCAGCGTCGTGCTCGATCTCATCGTCAATCAGGGATCGACCGTGGAACGAACCGTCACGCTGAGCGCGGAAGGAACCTACGGCTACTACTGCACCATCACCTCGTGCAGTCCCGGCCACCTATCGATGCACGGGACGTTCGTGGTCGGCAATCCTACGCCGTACACGCCGCCCGGCTACTGATGCGCTTGTGGCCGGTGCGGCCCCGGCAAACGTAGGTGCAAGCCTCTTGAATTGTGAATGTTAAATGTTGAATGTTTAATGTTGAATGACAATATTGCTTGTGAATGATGAATGATCGGTTTGCTTTCATTCTACATTCAACATTCAACATTCAACACTCAACATTCAACATTCTCTTTTCGAGGATGACGCGGCCAGGGCCAGTCAGTTGAAAAATGACGCATGGACCTGGCGACAACCACACCGCGGCCCAAAATCTGCTACTCTCTGCAACTGCAGATAAGTGGCGGCGGGTGTGATGGAAATTCTGCAATTTGCCAGGAGCAGACGGGGTGGGGAGCTGATCGGGATCGTGATCCTGGCGGTCGGGATTTGTCTTGCCCTCGCGCTCCTCACCTATCACGCCGACGACTCCTCCGCGTTCTACACCTCCACCAACAGCGTCGTCGCCAACTGGATCGGCTATTACGGCGCCACCATCGCCTGGATCTGCGTCGGATTTTTCGGCTTCGCTTCCCTTCTTTTTCCGGCCGCGCTCCTGATCGTCGGCTGGAATCGGTTCTGGGTCAAAGAGATCGAGTACCTGCAGACGAAAGCCATCGGCTTCGCGATTCTCATCGCCGCGGTGCCGCCCCTTTGCGATCTCGCCTTCGGAAAAGTGTGGGTTCGCGGCGCGCAGATCCCATCGGGCGGTTACCTCGGGCAGGAACTGAACCGTGTGGCGTCGGCGAATCTCAACGGCAGCGGCGCGGCCATCGTGCTCATCACGGCGATGCTGGTCGGATTGCTTTTGGCGACACGAATCAGCCTTGCCGCAATCTTCGTCGCCATTCATCACAAGCTCGCCGATCTCGGCCGCGCTTTCTCTCTGCAATGGGCGCGGTTCACGGAGCGCCGCCGCAAGGACAAGATGAAGACCGCACTCGTCCGCAAGCATCTGGAGAAAGATGCGCCGGCGCTGCGGCTCGTGAGCAATGACGAGATGTCCGCGGCTTCGCAGCCAGTGAGCGGTCCGATCGTGCGCGAAGTGAAAGGCGCCGGCCGATTCCAGATTCGCAAGGTGACGAAGGCCGATCTGCGCAAAGCGGCGGAAGAGTTGTCGAAGCAGCCGTCACACGATCCCTCGCAGTTGTGGACGGAGGTTCCGGAGAAGGCGGAAAAGCCGCAGCTTACGCGTCCGGTCGCGGTGGAAGTTGACGACGACGGCGAGTTCGAAGATCCGCTTTACCTCGATGATCCTCCCGTCATCCGTCCGCCGCGCCCCAAGCCGCAAATGGCGAAACCCGTTCAGCGGAGACTGAAAGAAACGGCGCCTGCCAAACGCGACACGCGTCTGACACACGATCTGCTTCCTCCCGTCGACCTCCTCACCGAAGGGCCGAAGCAGGATTCGATCAACGACGACATCCACAAGAAGTTTCTCGATATCGGCCGCTTGATCGAGGACCGCTGCAAGGAGTTCTCGGTCGAAGGGGAAGTCACTGCCTATCACCCGGGGCCGGTCGTCACGACGTTCGAGTTCAAGCCGTCCGCCGGCGTGAAGTACGCCAAGGTCGTCAACCTCGGCGACGATCTCGCGCTCGCGCTCAAGGCCGAGTCGATCCGCATCGAGCGCATCAGCGGCTCGTCCACCGTCGGCATCGAAGTGCCGAACAAGAAGCGAGAGCTCATCACGCTGCGCGACATCATCGATACAGACGCCTTCACGCAGCAGTCATCGATGCTGACGCTCGCGTTGGGCAAAGACATCCACGGCGAGGCCGTCGTCACCGACCTCGCGCGCATGCCGCATCTTCTCGTGGCGGGTGCGACGGGCGCGGGCAAGTCGGTCGGCCTCAACTCGATGATCGTCTCGCTCCTCTACAAAGCGCTGCCGAAGCAACTGCGGATGCTGATGATCGATCCGAAGATGGTCGAGCTGAAGATGTACGAGGACATCCCGCATCTTCTGCATCCGATCGTCACCGATCCGAAGCTGGCCTCGAACGCGCTCATCTGGGCCGTGAACGAGATGGAGAATCGCTACCGCTGCCTGGCCGAGTGCGGCGTGCGCAACATCGATCAATACAACGCGCTGCTCAAGGATCTCGACGCCTACCGCCGCGCGATGAAGATGCCGGAAGGGGAGCCGATCAAAGTCCCCGAGCCGCTCGTCTACATCGTCATCATCATCGACGAGTTCGCCGATCTGATGATGGTGGCCTCGAAGGATGTGGAAGACTCGGTGACGCGGCTGGCGCAGAAGGCGCGCGCGGTCGGTATCCATCTCATCATCGCCACCCAGCGCCCATCGGTCGACGTCATCACCGGCGTGATCAAGGCGAACTTCCCGTCGCGCATCAGCTATCAGGTGGCCTCGAAGATCGACTCCCGCACCATCCTCGACGCCCAGGGCGCCGAGAAACTCCTCGGCAACGGCGACATGCTCTTCCTCCCGCCGGGCACCGCGCGCGTTCGCCGCATCCACGGTGCGTACGTCTCGGAAAAGGAGATCGTCAAGATCGTCGACTTCGTGAAAGCGAATCAGGGCGAGCCGCAGTTCCGCGAAGAGATCACGAAGATGGCCGAGGAGAAGAATGGGGTGGATGGGTTCGAGCATATGGATGATGCGAAGTACGAGGATGCCGTGCGCGTCGTGTTGTCGACAGGCCAGGCGAGCGCGTCGTACATCCAGCGGCGGCTGAAACTCGGCTACTCACGCGCGGCGCGATTGATCGAGATCATGGAAGCGAATGGCGTGGTCGGTCCGTCGCAGGGATCGAAGCCGCGCGAGATCCTCATCCGCGCCGACGACTATCCGCCGGCGAGCGGGCAGACGATTTAGCTTCGGGGAGTGGGGAGTTGGGGGTGTGTGGGAGCGATCGCTTCGTGCACTTCTGTGCACTCAGTGCCCTTGTGGTTAATGTCTTTCCTTGGAAGCCGATGACCGAGAAACCAACCCGCGGCCGCCCGCGGCGAGCCGACGCAGACGCCGCCATCATCGACGCCGCGCGAGACCTCCTGCGTGAAGGCGGCTACCGCGCGCTGAGCCTCGACGAGGTTGGCCGCCGCGCCGGAGCGGCGAAGACATCGATCTATCGCCGCTGGAAATCGAAGGCGGCGCTCGCCGCGGAGATTGTTCAGCGCGAGGTACCGCCTCCTGATAACGATGTCGATCGTGAACGCGCCGTGCGGGCGTTCGAAGAACTGCTGAACGGCCCATTCGGCTCCGTGGTCGCGTCGCTGATCGGCGAAGCGCAGGAGAACGACGACACAAGTGCGATTGTGACCGCGCTCCTCGCCCCCTACCGCGAGCGCGCAGACGATTCCGATCTCGGCACGATCCTCCTTCGCAAGCTACTCGGGCCGTAGTCTCGAAATCATTTCGTATCATGCGGCGGTGAACGACTTCGTCATCAATCCACGCGAGTCGGGCTTCGTCCGGCTCGATCTCGCAACGCTCTTCGGCAACAACCATCGCGTCATCCTCGAAATCGGCTCGGGCAAGGGACGCTTTCTCATCGCCGGCGCTACCGAGCAACCGGACGTCAATTTCATCGGCATCGAGAAGTCGCTGCACTATCACCGCGTGATTCGCGATCGCGTCCTCAAGCGCTCGCTCACCAACGTGCGCCTCATCAACCACGACGCCTTTCTCGTGCTGCGCGACATGCTCCCCGACGCGTCGATCGATGAGATCCACATCTACTTTCCCGATCCCTGGCCGCGCACGCGCGAACAGAAGCGGCGCATCATCCGCGCCGAGGCGCTCGTCGAGATGCGGAGAGTGCTGGTGCCGGCAGGGAAAGGAATCTTCGTGACCGATCATCGCGACTACTTCGAAGCCGCCGCGCCGATTGTCGAAGAGTTTTTTCCGAGCGAGCGCCGCATCCCGAACGCCGGCGATCCGCCGCGGACGAACTACGAGGCGAAGTATCGGGAGGAGGGGAGGGAGATCTACGAGATTCGTTTTGTCAACAACACCCCGCGTTCCAAGACGCTGTCATCCTGAGCCGCCGAAGCCGCCGCAAGGTTCGCTGCTCATGCTCCCGGTAGAAATCGGCGGCGAAGGACGGTCGAAGGACCCCCTGCTTTGCGCACCATCGCACTGCGAAAAACAAAGCCACGAAGCGGGGGGTCCTTCGACCGTCCTTCGCCGCGATACCTGCCTGTTGTAAAAGCGGCGTGAGAGCGCGGCTTCGGCGGCTCAGGATGACATTGACGATGAGACGATGACTCGACTCGCATTGTCATCGACGCAACGTTCAACATTCTGTCTTCGATTCAACGTTCATCCTTCGTCGTTCATCGTTACAATAAACCCGTGCGCATCCTCGGTATCGATCCCGGCTCCGTGACCACAGGCTTCGGCGTCATCGAGCAGGTGCGCGGACGTCTTTCGCTGATCGAGCAGGGGACGATTGGAACGACGCGCGGCGCGGAGCTCGCCGATCGCCTCTGCCGCATTCACGACGAGCTCGTGGCCGTGATCGCGCGGAATGCGCTCGATGCCGTCGCCGTCGAGGCGCCGTTCGGCGGGCAGAACATCAAGAGCCTCATCCAGCTCGCGCATGCACGCGGAGTCATTCTTCTTGCCGCGCGCGCAGCAAAGCTCGCGGTGTTCGAATACTCGCCGCGCAGCGTGAAGAGTGCAATCGTCGGCTATGGCGCGGCGGAGAAGGAACAGGTCGCGAAGATGGTGCGCATGCTTCTGCCCGGATGCGCGAACCTGGTGATGTCGACCGATGCCTCCGACGCGCTGGCCGTCGCCATCTGTCACGCGCACACAGCAGGAACGACTGAGAGGTTGCGAATCGCTCGATGAGCTCGTCGCTCCCTCAGGAAGAAACGGTCGAAGCGAACGCGCGCGCAGGCATCCCTAACGGTCGGCTGCAGCGCACGTTCAGCGCGCTCCGCTATCGCGACTTCCGTCTGCTCTGGTTTGGCGCATTCGCGTCGACCACCGGCACCTTCATGCAGACGCTGGCGCAAGGCTGGCTCGTCTACACGATGACCGGCTCGGCCTTCCTCCTCGGCGTTGACGGATTCCTCGCTACCGGTCCGATGCTGCTCTTCTCACTGTTCGGTGGCGTGATCGCCGACCGTATCGAGCGGCGCAAGATCATGCTCCTCTCGCAGGTCCTGCAGATGACGTTCGCCTTCGTGCTGACAGGACTGATCTACTTTCATTCCGTCAAGGTCTGGCACATCTTCATCCTCTCGTTTCTCACCGGAAGCGCCCAGTCGATCAGCGGTCCTGCCTACGCGTCGCTCTTGCCGCTGCTCGTCAAACGCGAAGACATGTCGAACGCCGTGGCCATGAACTCGATGCAGTTCAATCTCGCGCGCGTGATCGGACCTGCGATCGGCGGCGTGGTCTTCGGACTATGGGGAGCGACGGCCTGCTTCGGCATCAACGGCCTGTCATTCGTCTTCGTGATTCTGGCTGTTCTCAGCATCAGGATGCCGCCGCTCCATGCCGACGCGACATCGGCGTCGATGATGGCGCAGATGAAGCAGGGATTCGCGTTCGTCGCATCGCGCCGCTCTCTCTTGCTGCTGACGTTCCTCTCATTCGCCGGCACGTTTCTCGGCATGCCGCTCTTCACGATGATGCCCGTCGTCGCCAAGAGCATCTTCCACCTCGGCCCGCAAGGTCTGTCGATGCTGCAGGCCGACTACGGCATCGGATCGGTCGTCGGGGCGCTCTTCGTCGCCGGAAGCAGCCACGCCGCGAAGAAGGGGAGGCTGGCGCTGATGCTCCAACTCGTATTCGCCTGCACGCTCGTGGCGTTCGGCTTCTCGCGGCACATCACATCGAGCCTGGTGATCGCGTTTCTCGCCGGTGCGGCCATCGTCGGCGTCGTTTCGCTTTACAGCTCGCTCGTTCAACTGTCGACGAGCGACGCCATGCGCGGCCGCGTGATGTCGATCTTCATGCTCGCCTTCCGCGGCGGCATGCCCCTCGGCAACCTGCTGGCGGGCTTCGTCGCGCAACGCTGGTCGATCACGACCGCGCTGGAAGTGAACGGGATCGCCCTGGCAATCGTCGCGCTGATTTTCATCATCCGCGGCACCGACCTCGATGCTGGCCTGGAGCCGGAGATGGCCGCGCAGGCGCGATAGATCTTCACAAGTGCGAATTCGCCCGGAGCGAGCTTCGTCCGCAACTCAGTTGGCGTAATGCTCGAAATGTTCAATGTTGAATGTTGAATGTTGAATGTTGCATTGAATGGCCCAATCTCTCACTCATTCAACACTCAACATTCAACACTTAACATTGAACATTCGTTCTGCTCGCACCTTCCTGGATATGAGCGCCTTCAAATCCTCGCGCAACGCAAACATGGGTTCGAAGGTTGATCAAAAAAACTACCGCCGCGGCCGCGCCATCAACTCGATCATCTCCCGCACTGCGCGATCCAATCCCACCAGCGCCGCGCGGGCGACGATCGAATGGCCGATGTTCAACTCTTCGATGTCGGCGATCACAGCGATGCCGTCGATGTTGCGATAGTCGAGGCCGTGCCCCGCCAGCACGCCCAATCCCATCTTGCGCGCCGCCTTCGCAGCAGTGGCGACTTTCTCCAACTCGCCCGCCCAATTGCCGCGGCGTTTCCACGCCTCAGCGTACTTGCCGGTGTTGATCTCGACCTTCGGCGCTTTCAGTTTCTGGCACTGGCGCAATTGCTCGAGATCCGGATCGACGAAGATGGAGACGTCGATCCCTGCGTCGACGAGTTGCCGGATCGTCTTGTCGATGTTGCTCGAGTGCAGGACGACGTCGAGGCCGCCTTCGGTCGTCAACTCGTCGCGCCGCTCCGGCACGAGCGTCACCTGATGCGGCTTCACCGTCTGGGCGATCCGCACCATCTCCGGCGACGCCGCCATCTCGACGTTGAGGTGCGTGCTAACGGTCCGCTGCAGTATTTCGATGTCGCGGTCCTGCATGTGACGGCGGTCGCCGCGGAGATGCACGGTGATTCCCTGTGCGCCCGCGAGCTCGCAGATGACGGCGGCTGCAATCGGATCGGGCTCGTCCGATTTGCGCGCTTCGCGGATGGTGGCAATGTGATCGATGTTGACAGCCAGTCGCATGCGTGAAGGTTAGCAGATGCGCGTGCTGCGGGCAGTTGCACATCAGTCCGAAAGCGATACCGAAAAGCCCTGATGCGCATCGCCGATCCCGCCCGAAAAGAATGAGGTCGCGCGTTCAGGTCTGCGATGTGATCGACCGGAACAGTTCCTGCTCCTGAATCGAGCGCCCTTCTCCCCCGCGCTTTTCCGGCGGGGGAGAAGGTACCGAAGGCGGATGAGGGGCCGTTCGATCAACCCATCATGATCAACATCCACTGCAGCGCACAGTTAACGTCTGCGGCGCTTCACTGTCGTTCGTTTCTTCGCCACCGTTTTCTTCCGCGGCGGCGGCATCCGACGCACAGGGCGGGCCTGTTCGATCGTGCTGAAGGAGCGTCCATACATGGCGCGCTCGCGGCGCAAGCGCAGCTCGACGGCCATCCGGAACGCTTCGTCCGCACCGTAACGCGCGATCGAAATGAACTCCCGGCGAGTCTCTCCCGGCCTCGGGCTCCATGCCACGACGTAGCTATTCGTCGTTCGATAAACACCCGACATTCCCGTGCGGCTGCGGGTACTGGTGGACGGCAGCAGGCGGTCCGTGCGCGGCTTGCCGACCTCCTTTTCCTTCGCGTTGCGCCATTTCCTGGCTTTCACAAACGCGGCCTCCGTGCCTCCGTGCGACGCATCGGCAAAGTACTTGGAGGACGTCTTCCCCTGAAACGTCACCCGGGCGTACCAGCCAACCCCATGTCTTCCGGGATCGTCGATTCTCGTAATTCCCTTCGCTTTGACCCGATAGTCGTGAGCACTCAAGCGTCACCTCCTGGCTGGCGGCGGACTGAAGATCCCATCTCCCCGCCGGAGCCGCAGCTGAATTGTAGCGTACTGGACCCTCCAAGTCAGGTGCAGAGGTGAGTTAGTCGTCCAACCGAGATGTGGTTCGAGGCCAGCCGGCTTCGCCAGGATTCAGCCGAACCATCGCGAACGAGTCCGGGACGCCGCGTTTTTGCAGCGCCGGGTTAGTCTTCATGTCCAGCGCTGCTCGTCGTCTTCGTGCGCGCTGTCCACTGCCAGAGACCGGCAGTGACGGCTGGCGGCAGCGGATGTCCCATCTGGCGCGCAGCCAACACGATCTGGCCGCGGTGATGTCCTTCGTGTGCGATGAAATACGCAAGTACGTGGCCCACATCCAGCGGAAGATTCCTCCAGACGTACGAGGGCGACGGTGGAATCTTGCCATGATGCTCGAGGCCAAGCCGCAACAAGCGCCCGAGCGCTTCACCACTGCGGCGCAATGCCGCAACCAACTGCCTCCGTTGCACCGTATGACGGGCAACGGGCAGCGGTGGAACGATGCCGTGTGGCTGGCCGAGCGTCTTAATCCAGGTGCATCGGGCGTTGTGAATATGAGCGGCGAGCGTGCGAAAGGTCCGCCGGGGAGATCCCGGAATCCCCATCCTCCAAAGCGGCGTGGGCAGACTCTCGACAAGAAATGCCGTCACCCGGCAGTTGGTGTTCCAGGCGGCCAGGATGCTCGCTGCTAGCGCGTCTTCAATCGTGTGTGCGGACTTCGTCATGATTCATCACTCCCGGCTTCGCGTGAGACAGCGATTCAGTTGCATTGAAGGCAACAACGCAGCGCAGGTCTTTTCTGGAAAGAGGGCACGCCGGTCTCAGTCTCTACCGTCCAGCACCAGATACACCGGCTGGCCAACCACGATCGTGCCAGTCCGGACCACCGTTCCATAGACGCCGGCATTGTTCTCGTTCAGCCGTACGACGCTCTTCATCACCCGGGCGTCCTGCTTGCCGGTGTCCGGGTCGAGGTTGATCATCATGCAGCGTTCATCGCGCACGGTCACGCTCACGGATGGCCGCGGCTCCTCGTCGCCGAACACCAGTCTCCCGCCAACCCAGGCATCTTCGAGGAATGGCTCGTGTTCGCCCGTGTCGAGCACGATGTTTGCCCGGAACCGCCGGCGATCGAGATCCGCCCCCGCCGCGCGGCCGATTCCGGCAATGGTCGCCAGACTGATCACCGATACCGGCGCCGCATCAAAGATTCCCTGTCTCATTTTCATCAGCTCCACGCCGCTGCCGATCCTCTCCGCAATCTCGCTCCGGAGCTCCTCGCTACGCAGGGCGACGTCTTCTCCGGAAGGCGTGCGTACCTGCGTGGGCAGCGGCTCACTACTACTCGCGTCGAGACCGAATGGTTGGTAAAGGATGAGCTGCGGGAGGCGGCTCGCGGAAAGCCAGGGGAAGCCGCTGTCATCGCCCAGTCGCCGGAACGCAAAGCGGCGGTCACCATCGAGGCCGTACCAGCCGAGGAATGCGGAGTCCGTCGGGGTGCCAGCCATCGACTTGATTGGATACCGCACAAGCTCACGGACATGACCGAGTGGAGTCGCCATACGGTCACTATACGGGACGCCTTTGCAAATCGCCCTGGCGGAGGTTCGCTGCGGCTACGGCGCGATGCCTCCAATTAGTGCAGCGGTGAGTTAGTAAAATGTGCGCGGCCGCAACTGGACACTCTTTATTCCTGACTCGCCGCCTTCGGCTTTCGGTCCGACGCCCGGTTCAGCGCTGCAGCAGCGCGGATGAGCGCCTTGAAGGCCCTTTCGTCGATTGCCTCGCCCTCATGGAGATCGATCGCTCGCCTGGTGTTGCCCTCAAGACTGGAGTTGAATAGCCCGGAAGGATCTTCGAGAGACGCGCCCTTGGCAAACGTCAGCTTCACGACATTCTTGTACGACTCGCCGGTGCAGATGATTCCACCGTCAGACCAGACAGGCACGCCTCTCCACTTCCACTCTTCCACCACCTCGGGATCTGCCTGTTTGATGAGAGCGCGGACATGGGACAGCGTTTTGCCTCTCCAGTCGTCGAGCTCTTTGATCCTCGCGTTGATCAGCCGGGAAGGGGATTCGTCTTTCGTTGTCGCCTTCTTTTTCATCGTCGTTGTGCCTCACCGACTGCATTCCAGCCGCGCGCACTATGGTATCGCACTCGGATTACCCTGCGGTTGTGATCCGACACTCAGTGCAGCGCCAAGTTAGTTCGCAGATGCCGCAGGCTTCCGTCGATTCCTGGCCTCAGCGCCTATGACTTTCCCCAGCCCGGCAGAACCGCCGCCTGACGGATCCACGTAGTCATCTGGGCCTCGTCGAGATCGTCTTCGTGGATGTCGATCCAACGCGCATCTTTGGCCGTCCCTCCGGCTGGAGGCGGCTGCAGCAACCTGCCTTGAAAGAAGGTCACCTTCACGTACCTCGTGAACGAGTGAAAGGCGAGGAACCAGCCCTGCCCCTCGATGCCATAGAAGGGCGAGTTCCACTTGACCGCCTTGCGCCCGCCCGGAACCGTGCGCTCGATGAGCGCATCGATGCGGCGGGCAACGTCGCGTTTCCAGCCCGGCATGGCAGCGATGTATGCCTGCACGGGGACATCGCCGTCAGCCTTCGCAATCTGCGGGTTGCCGCCTGCGAGGAGGACCGGCTTCGCTGCCGCCGCGCGAGTACGTTTCTTGACGCCACTCGATCGTCCTCCTTCGCCGTCTGTCCGCTTGCTTGCGTATCGCTTGCCCATCGTCTCTCCCTCCGTGAAGCCTGAAGCGCCTGTCAGGTAGCCTAACAGTGTGAAGGGCTGGATCTCCAGTTGATGCAGCGCAACGTTAGCCAACGCTCGGGGGAACTAGAGTGCCATACATTCATCGACGTGCATTGTCGGAGCTCCGGGCAAGATAGAATCTTCCGGAACCCGTGACCTCCATTCTCGGCATCTCCGCGTACTACCACGACAGTGCGGCTGCGGTCGTTCGCGACGGCCGCATCGTCGCCGCCGCTCAGGAAGAGCGATTCTCGCGAAAAAGACACGACGCCAGACTCCCGCGGCAAGCCATCGAGTACTGCCTTCGCGAGGCGGATACAGCCCTTGAAAAACTCGATGCAATCGTCTTTTACGACAAGCCACTCCTGAAGTTCGAGCGCCTTCTCGAGACGTATTTGTACCGCGCTCCTCGAGGCTTCACCTCGTTCGTTGCCGCAATGCCCATCTGGCTCAAGGAGAAGTTGTACCTCAAGATGCTCCTCAAGAAGGAGATCGCGGCGATCGGCCGGATCGGCGTGAAACAACTGCCGCGCCTTCTCTTTACGGAGCACCATCAGGCCCACGCGGCCTCCGCGTTCTACGCAAGTCCGTTTCGCGATGCGGCCGTTCTCTGTCTCGATGGCGTCGGCGAGTGGGCCACGTCGTCGGCGTGGATCGGCGCCGGCAAACAGCTTCGTCCCCTCTGGCAGATCGATTTCCCCCATTCGCTGGGCCTTCTGTACTCCGCCTTTACGTATTACATCGGTTTTCGCGTCAATTCAGGCGAGTACAAGTTAATGGGGCTCGCTCCGTATGGACAGCCCCGATACGCCGAACGAATTCTCTCGAACCTTGTCGACCTCAAGGACGACGGTTCCTTTCGCCTGGAAACGAAATACTTCGATTACGAGACCGGCCTTCGGATGACGAACCGCCAGTTCGACGAGTTGTTCGACGGAAAGGCGCGCACTCCGGAGGAACCGCTCACGCAACGGCACATGGACCTCGCCGCTTCGATTCAGGTGGTGACCGAGGAGATCATGTTGCGCCTTGCGCGTACGGTGAGAAAGGAAACGGGTGCGGAGAACCTCTGTCTGGCCGGAGGCGTGGCGCTGAACTGCGTCGCGAACGGCAGAATTCTGCGAGAGGCCGGCTTCAAGGACATCTGGATCCAACCTGCTGCCGGCGATGCGGGAGGTGCGGTCGGAGCGGCGCTGGCCGCGTGGCATCAATACTATGACGGTCAACGCTGTCTGAATGATGATGAGAATGCTCCGCACGATGGAATGAGCGGATCCTTTCTCGGTCCTCGCTTCTCCAATGACGAGGGGCGCCAGATGCTGGATGCGATGGGCGCCCGCTACACGATCGCAGAGGATGCGGAGCTGCTTCCTCGCGTCGCCTCTTTGCTCGATCAAGGCAACGTAATCGGCTGGTTCAGCGGGCGCATGGAGTTTGGGCCGCGTTCGCTCGGAGCACGATCCATTCTCGGCGATCCGCGGAATCCTTCGATGCAGTCGACAATGAACCTTCGCATCAAGTTTCGCGAATCCTTTCGTCCCTTTGCACCTGCGATTCTCCTGGAAGACGCGCCCCGCTATTTCGACATCGACCGTCCCTCGCCGTACATGCTTCTGGTCGCCCAGATTCGTGACGAGTTTCGGCTGCCGATGAGCGAAGCAGATCAGAACCTGTTCGGGATCGACAGATTGAACGTTCCGCGCAGCACGATTCCGGCAACCACGCATGTCGATTACTCTTCAAGACTACAGACGGCCGACTCCCGCACGAACCCTCGGTTTCATGCATTGCTTCATGAGTTCAAGAAGTTGACCAGCTGTCCCGTGCTCGTCAATACCTCGTTCAACGTGCGAGGGGAGCCGATCGTTTGCACGCCCGCGGATGCCTATCGATGTTTCATGAATACGGAGATGGAGTATCTTGTGATCGAAAATCTATTTCTGGACAAACGGGAACAATCGCCTCTCCCCATTGAGGGCCGCGCTCAATACGAGCCTGACTGATGATGACACCTGCGGAATCACCCCAAGAGTTGTCCGAGAGAGACCTTCGGATCTTCGGCTTTCTTTTTGGAGCTGTATTCGGCGGCGTATTCGGGTTTGCCATTCCTCTTCTTCGTCACCGGCAGGCGTGGTTGTGGCCCTGGGGCGTAACGATCGTTGTCTGGGCGATCAGCGCCGCCGCTCCCCGGGCACTGCGGCAATTTCACGGCATTTGGATGAAGTTTGGCCACGCCATGGGCATGGTCCAGTCACGAATCATTCTGGCAATCGTCTTTTTCACTGTGCTTACGCCGCTGGGCTGGCTATTGCGACTTCTGCGGAGCCGCCGCCCGCGGGTAGTAAGCAAGGCCAGCTATCGCGTTCCCAGTGAGGTTCGGTCAATCGAATCGATGGAGAGACCATTCTAATGTTCGAGTTGATCAAGGATCTCTGGGCTCTGATGCGAGCGCGCAAGAAGTTCTGGCTCGCCCCGATCATGATCGTCCTGGTCATTGTTGGCGTGCTGCTCGTGGTCAGCCAGGCATCGGCGATCGCACCCTTTATCTATGCTCTCTTCTAGCCAGATCGAGACATTCGGAAGCCATTGGAGCGGCGAAGCAATTGGCAGAAAATAGGGCCTTGTCATCATTCAAAAAGTCCGCACTGGCTGGCCGGCTTCGCTGGTTGGGCTCGACGGCGATCGCCGTTTGGGTGCTCCTCGAAATTGCCCTGCGGATCATGTCGCTCTTCCCCGGCTCCAATGCACTCTATCTTCACGATCCGCAACTCGGCTTCCGCGTGCGCCCTCGGTCCACCCTCGGGATGAACACCACGAACGCCGGAGGCTTCAATGACGATCGGCCTGCGGCGCAAGCCGGCCCTTTCCGCTGCGTGATCATCGGCGACTCGTTCGTCTTCGGTGGTGTTCAACGTAAGGACAATTTCGTCGAAGGCTTCAAGACTCTCGCTTCCGGCCACGCAGGACTCGAAACCATCAACCTCGGCATTCCGGCCGCGGGTCCTGAGAATTATCTTCGCATAATGAAATATGAACCATCAGTGCGGGGAGCGAAGCTCGCCATTCTTATGCTCTTTGTCGGCAACGATATTTCTCAGGGGCATCCGGACTTCGTTACGCGCGTCTGGCTCGGCGCTCCGCGAGCGCTGTTGCGTTCCCCCTGGCTGGTGCGGCCGTCTCCCGACTACTTGTACAGCATCAAGATGCTGCGCGCCGCATGGAGAGTGTTGCGCTTTATGGCACCGCATAGCGGAACCGGGACGTTGCCGGAAAACGTATTCCTTGAAATCGAGATGGAGAACCTCGCCGTATGCCGGCGGGAACCCAGTGTGTTCATGCAGTCTTGTTATGACGGCACGCTTGCGCTCCTCGATGCAATCCGGATCGAGGCCAACCGGCAGCACATCAAACTCGCCGTGGTTCTGGCACCCGACCAGTTCCAGGTCGATCCCGTATTACGCGCGCAAATGGTCTTCCGATTCGCACTCGACATCAACGAATACGATCTCGATCGTCCACAACGCATCCTGCGTGCGGCGCTCGAGGCGCGCGGCGTCCCGGTCCTCGACTTGCTGCCGGAGTTCCGCGCCGAGGAGGCGAGGGAGCAACTCTACCTACCGCGCGATACGCATTGGAATGAAGCGGGCAACGCGGTGGCGGCGCGGCAGTTGTTCGCGTTTGTCACGGCCCGCGGCCTGCTTCCTCCCGTTGATGTCGCGGCAGCGCGCGAGCCGGTGGTCACAAAGAAACACTAAGTTAGTATCACCAATGCCGGCCACGCGTGTCGGGTTGGGATCGATCCGCGGCGAAAACGCGGCCCGCGTCGCCGAAGGTACGCGCGGCTCACGCTGGAGTGTACTCACGCATCTGGGCGTAGAGCGGCGTCAATGTGTCGATCTGGCACGAGCGCTCGGTGAACGTATAGGTCGTATCGAAATCCTCATAACTGCGGGCGCGCCAAAGCCGCCCTTCGGGATCGATCACCAGCGAGTGGCCGACGCCCCCTCGGAAGATCGCCGAACCGTCCGTGCCGCGATACATCGTGCACGTCCACGGCCGCTCCTCCGGATGCGCCGCCATGAACGCTTCGATCTCTCGGACGAGCTGCGCGAAGAGTTGGGCGCGCTCCGCAGCGGGCGTATGGAGAGTCCGCGCGATGGCCTGGCTGAGCATGGGATCGGCCGCAGAAGAAACGACCCCCGATTGGAGCGTCTCGCCCTGATCGGCCACCTCGGTCGTCCCACCATCGTGTTCTTCGCGGTTCTTGACTAACAAGGTTCGGAGTATAGCGCTTGTGCTAGGGCGGCGGTGGCGTGGAACCGAGGTGCAGCGTAGCGTTAGCCATTCACGAGATCACGAATCCAGGCGATCACCTCGGAACGAATGGCATAGCTGCTCAGGTGAGGAACGCAAACGACCGTGGCGCGTTGCGAAAACGAAACGAGGCAATTCCAGTTCCCGTGGCCGGATGGGAACGCCTCCTGATTCGTTGCGCCGAGGGAATCGCGAACGAAGGAGTAGGGTGATTTGAGCCCGTTGCCGAAGGTGATGATTACCTTCGGACGGACGATCTCGATGATCCTCTCATGAATTGGCCAGCAGAGCGCTGCAAGACTCCGGAACGGCAGATCCTCGGCGGACACGCTGCGCTGGAAGATGAGGTTCGACGCGCAGACATCCCGCACCGACAGGCCAAGTCCTTCGAGCAAGGCGCGAATGCGCCGCTGCAAGACGCTCTCACCCGCAACGGGCCTGCCCACGCTTCGTCGAGGAAGGCGTTCGTCCGCTTGGTGGGAAGGCTGGCCAGTGCCGCCTCGATCGTCCGCTCTGCCATGGCGCTCGGGTCGCCGCCAGGATTCAGTCCGAGAAGGTAGATGGGACCAGGAAGGAGAGTGTCCGCCGCGCTGTAGAGAATGTTCCCGCTTTTCACCAGGATCGGCGAAAGTTGAACGCGCGCGGCGTCGACGAGTGAAGAGGCGTGGGCCAAAATACTCTGCTTGATTTCGGGATAACTGTCGGTTCAACGGCTACGCCGAAGCGCGGTTTCCCAACCATACGCGATCGGTTCGGAACGTTGTGGACCATCTCCACGAGCGGCCGCGATGATCAGACCCGGTGGATAGTTTACCTCTGCGACACGTTTGAGGTGAGTGGTATCGCACACGGCCGACGCAGCAAGTCGCGGCTCCGAGTCCGGTGCAGCGCCAAGTTAGCCCGCTCACGACAGGCGAGAGCGCGACCGCCAGACGTAGAGACACAGAACGATCCCACCCAGAAAACCAGAGATGTAGCTCGCCGAATGAGCCCACCAGTCCGCGATGAAGGCCGATTGTCTGGAGCCGGGGATGTTCAGAAGAATCCACTCGTTGGGAACAATCGAATGACGGGCCGCAAGTACGTAGCCCGTGATTCCGGACAGGAGCGCAACGATGGCCATTGCTCCGAGTAACGCGAGAACTGGCTTGACGAGCTGTAATGCCGTGAGTCGCGGACGATCGCCGAGCCGTGCCGCCGAGGCCAGGGCAACGCCGAGTGGCAACGCGAACCACCATGTAGCGACGATGCCCCAGCATGGCGTGAAGGCATGGCGCCGGGTGCATCTGCTGGGTTGGACGCCATTCAAGTCACTTACTTGAGCAACGGAACCGATTTCGGCGGGAAAACGTGCGTGTACAGAGACCACGCGCCGATAAAAAACCAGATGAAGGTGAGAAGGGTCGAACACCAGAACCATAGCGGCGCTGAACTGTTTCTCTGAATCTCTCGCTTGAAGCGTATGGCAGCGTACAGGCACATGAGCGAAGCGGCGAGCGCCGTCAACCACCACGCAACGAGGCAGCTCAGCGTCAAAAGCGCGATGCCGGCACGGTGATCGCTGCTCGAGGCCGCGCTCGGAGGTGTGGCGGCCTCGCAGGCGCAGCATCCAAAGGGAGAACGGTCGAGCGCTCGGCCACATGATGCACATTTGAGTTCCATCATCTGGCCGTCCGGCGGAGTCACTGACTTGGAGTCCACGCGAGATTGTACCGCACTTGTAATGCAGCAACGCGCGCGTTCAGGTTCGGTGCAGCGCCGCGTTAGGCTGCGAACCACGGCCGAAGCTGGAGCCGCACGCAAGATTGTACCGCACTCCGGACGCACCAGGTTGCTTCTCCAGGTCCGGTGCAGCGCCGGGTTAGTAGCCCTCCAGAACCACGGCACGATGCCAGAGCGACCAACACCGCGCCCGGCGGCGACCGCTCCGTCAGGCCGGCGCGGCGGCATCAGGAGCCAGGCAAGGATAACGATAAAAATCTATTGACAAACGATAAATCGAGAACTACCATGACGACTGTATGAATGAAGCGGCATCGCCAAAACGAGGCGCGACAATCTTTCTTCAGGTGGTCCTTGCGCTCCTAGGCATCGGAGCTCTTGCTCTCATGCTCTGGGAGCCTCACCTCGAGGGCAGAAACGCGCACGCCACGCTCTTTGAGATCTACTTTAAAGATCCCTTCCTGGCCTATGCGTATCTCGCATCCATTGCGTTTTTCGTGGCACTCTTTCAAGCGTTCACGTTGCTCGGATACGTCAGGCAGAATAGAGTCTTCTCACCAGATTCGATCAAAGCGTTACGGACCATAAAATACTGCGCAATGACCCTTGTCGCGATGATCGGAGGGGCCGTAGCGTACCTATTCATCGCGATGCGCGGTAAGGATGACATTGCGGGCGGTGTTGCGATGGGCGTTGTGATGATTTTTGTCTCTGTTGTCATCGCCACTGCTGCGGCAGTGTTCGAGCGGCTCTTACAAAACGCTGTCGACATCAAGTCCGAGAACGACTTGACCGTATAAGAGCTATGGCGATCATCATCAACATCGACGTCATGCTGGCGAAAAGAAAAATGAGTGTCACCGAGCTTGCCGCAAGAGTGGGCATCACGATGGCAAATATCTCCGTGTTGAAAAACGGCAAGGCAAAAGCGATCCGCCTCTCGACCCTGGAAGCGATCTGCAGTGCGCTTCAATGCCAGCCCGGAGATATTTTGGAATATAGAGATTAGGCTCGGCGGCGTGCTTGTGGTCCACAGCCTTCGGCTAAGGGGTTTCCAGCAACCGATAGCTTTGTTTTTTGAGAAAATCCATTGAACCGCTGCGAACAGCAATCCGCGAGACGTCGCGGCAGCTCGACGCCGGCGATAGGGGATACAAACGGACACCTCCGCCGGTTACCATGTGTGCGTGCGTTACCTCCGTGCGATCGGCGTTGCGCTGATCATATTGCTTACCGCTTCGTGTCGCACGACGACCACGGATCGCAACGTTGGTCATCGGCTCGACGCCCTGTTCGGCGATCTGCACCTTCGAAATCTCTTCGATGGAGCAGTAGTCGTCGGCGACGGCCATCACGTCATCTGGGAGAAAGGATTCGGATTCGCAAACGTCGAGCAGCAGGTACTGTTTACGCCCGAGACCCCGGCCGACGCGGCCTCTCTCGCGAAGACGCTCACGGCGACGCTGCTCATCATGCTCGACGCCGAGGGAATTCTCGATCTCGACGCCTCGGCGCAGCGCCTCCTGCCGGAGCTCCCGTATCCGGAGATCACGCTCCGGCATCTGCTCTCGCACAGCTCGGGTCTGCCGGTTCTGGACTATGACTACTTCGATCCGTTCATCGGGCCGGGCCAGGTCCGCACGACCGAGGCGCTCCTGTCTGTACTCGAGGCGCAAAGGCCTCCGCTCGCATCGAGACCCGAAACCGCATTCGAGTACAGCAGCTTCGGATACGACCTCGCCGCGCTCGCAGCGGCGCGCGCCGCACGAAAACCATTTGCGGATCTTCTCGACGAGCGGATCTTTCGTCCGCTCGGAATCCGTTCCGCGTTCGTGCGGCCGGGTCGATTGAGCGATTTTCCCGGTGTGCGAACGCTTGGCTACCGTCACACGGACGCCGGTCTGTCATTGAACGATGTATTCGACACTTCATGGCGGGTCCAATGTCTACATCTCCGCGAGAGATCTGCATCGCTGGAACACCTCGTTTCTCAACAAGTCTCTGCTCGATGAGAAAACCCTTGCGCGCGCGCTTCAATTCGCCGCGGTCAGCGGTCATCAATCCGCGCTGACGTTGGGCAATTGGTATCGGACCGGCGGCGGCTCGGCATTCTGGTACTCGGGACATCTGCAGGGATTTCACAGTGAAGTATTCCGTGACGCCGTCCGCAACCAATCGATTGTCTACGTGTCAAACAATACTCTTGAGCCGTGGCTCCAGAAGGGGCTGGTCAGAGCGGTCACCGCCATTCTCTCGGGCGGCGATCCGGGACCGCTCGCCCCACCTGCGACCGATGAAGTGCGCAAAGAAGAACGTCCGTCGCTCGCCGGCACGTGGCTCATGAGTGACGGCACAACACGGACAATCGACAACTCCAGCGGCTATCTCCGGCTGATCCAAAACGATATTGGCTACCGGATGGTTCAGGTAAGCGCGCCTCGTTTTACATCCCGGGGCTCGACTTCATGATCGGATTCGCCAGAGGGGCGGACGGCACGTTTGCGCGGATTCTCGTTTCATCGAATGTCGACAAACGCTGGGGGACTCGCAGCGGCAATCGATGAGCCATAGTCGTCGAAACCTGGCCGGGCGAGCAAGTAGGATCGCAGCGCGAAGTGGCGCATGACGTCGAGCCGCTGCAGGCGTGAGCTCGACGTCATTCTGGCGCTTGGCAGTGAACCCGTCCGGCTGAGCCTCAATGACTTCGTATGCTCCCGCTCCCAACGCTACGTCTTCAGTGGATTGACTCGGGAAGTCTGCTGCCCGAGCTCCTCGGCAAGCCCGATGAGAATTCCTTCCGGGCCTCGGATGTAGCAGAGCCGATACGTGTCTTCGTACTGGACCACCTCGCCGACGAGCTCCGCGCGTCGCTTGCCGAGCCGGGCGAGCGTATCGTCGAGGTCCGACACGGTGAACATGACGCGCAGGTATCCGAGTGAGTTCACCGGGGCGTTGCGGTGATCGGCGGCAACAGGCGGCGCGAGGAATCGGGACATCTCCAGCCGGCTGTGACCGTCCGGCGTACGCATCATGGCAATCTCGACGCGCATATTGCGCAATCCAGTGACGCCGTCTGCCCACTCTCCTTCGATTGGAGCGCGCCCCTCGAGCGTGAGACCAAGTTCGGTAAAGAACACAATGGCGGCGTCGATGTCCTCTACCACGATCCCGACGTTGTCCATACGTTTGACCGTCATGATGTCTCCCTTGGCCTCTACCGGGCCTGCGCTCCAGCGTAACCCCCGGCGCGGAATGGTAACGCACGCGGGATGTGCAACGCAGCGGGGGGCCACATACGCTTGCGCGCCTGTAAGCAGTACGGCGATGCGAACGTCCAAAGGACAATCATGAAGAGCCTGGGAGCGGCCATCCTGATCGCGTGCGCCTTTCCATGTGCCGTCGTCGCGGGCAACACGCTGACCTGGATTCGCGGCTCGTCGGTCAAAGTCGAGCAAATGATCGGCGACTGCGACTACACCTCGCAGGCGGCCACCAGTCAATGCAAGCCGGCCACGAGCCGCACCTCGACCCGCGCCAAACTTCTCGGCACCGACCTCGGCGCCTCGTTCGGGTCGCAGGGAAGCCTCATCTTCCTTTTCGGCGACAGCTTCGGTCCGGCCGAGGATTACTTCGCGTCGGACACGATGGCGTCGAGCACGAGCAGCGATCCGGCCCTCTTTCTCGCCTTCGCGTACGTGAAAATAGACGCCGGCCGTCGACGCACGCCGGACCCAGCAGGTTACGCGCCTCCATGTCCGGTGCAGCACCGAGTTAGACGACATCCCGATGGCAGTGAAACACGAAAATTACTGCTGGGGGAATGAGTAGTAGGCCGACACCGGCCACCACAAGGAGGTACCTGAATGAAGCATCGCTCTCGCTGAGGACCCAGAAACCAGATAAACCGCCCAGGAATAGCAGCGCGAATGCTGAGCCCAAGTACAAGAAGACGAAGGTTGACACGAGCCTGATCTGAAGATTCTGCTCGTTGCCATTGTCACACGGCGCGATGAGTTCCACGCCCGCCTTCGTGAGGCAGAGCATTGCCACCAGCAGCTCGAGCCAAGTTATCGGGTGCACAGCCATGAGACCCCCGAATGGATACAGAGTCCAAGCGAGAACATAGAGCCCGAAGAGAAGCAGGATCACCGATTTGGATCTCGTTCGCATCGCGTCACTCGCCAAGGGTCGAGGAGTAGCCGTCTAACGCCTTGCAGGTCACCGGCATCGACCGCGACGCCATGAAGCAAGGCCCTCGGAGCACAGTAAAGCAGCGGTCGCCGTTCGGTGCAACTACCTAGCTTAGCTAGTTGGGAGTCGGGTCGCTGGCCGTGAGCCACGATCTTCCCCGACACTCCTGACAGATGATTTTCGCAGGCTTGCCGTAGTAGTCCTTGAAGTTGCACCACCGTGAACCTTCGCATCGCGAGCACGGTACTGCACTCAACGGAGCAGCAGGTAGCAGCGCGAGAAGCTCAGGGAGGTTCAAGTCCTCTGCGCCGATCACGATGGCCGCGACAGCGTCGTCGTCGGTACCTTCAACGATGGCTGACGCTTCATCCCATTCGCGACCATCCCGCAATACTCGTCCGTCGCTGGTCAGATAAAGCGGAGCGCCCATTCCCGGAAAAAGTAGAAATGCTTCCTCGGAAACCTCAACGTTGTCAGCGGCGCTGCGCGGCCTTCGGTCCCGCAACGCGACGAGCAGGGTTTGTGGGATCTCGCATTTCCGCCCAACGCACCAGCCCTCAGCCGCTAGATCATTCGAGTTTACTTTAGCACCCACCAGGCTGGTGCGGCGGTTCCAAGCGGCTGGAGCGCGGAGTTAAGCCGCGGGCTGCAGCCGACGACTTCTTCTGAGAAACGGTCGTTACCTGTATTCTCGATTGCGTGTATCGCCTTGCGAATTGGTGTGCTCTATTATTGCTGTGCACCCTGTTTGCCCATGCCGGTCCAGCGCACCGCAAACCGATGAAATCCCTGGCGTTCGCCGGATTTAGTATCGACACCGATACGGGCCGGCTGATGGAGTTATACCCGAGCTCACGGCATTGGACTTCCGACCACGGAACCTATCTCGTGTGGATCTCCGCGAAGGAAGCTCGATACGGCATTTACTATGTTCAACTCGACCGGGACGAATCCAACCGAATGCGCAAGCTCACTCTTAGGTTCGAGGTTCCGATGGAACTGCGCGAAAGCGTGCGCGGCCGATCCTGCAGCGACATCCTCGCGTCCATCGTTGCACGGTATGGCCCAGCAATGGATGAGCCGAAGCCTTGGTCTGAGGAGGCAGCACGACACGAACCGAAAGTATGGTTTGACGCGATGTCGCGACTGACATTCGACTGCGCCGAATACGCGGTGGTCATCGAACCGAGACAGCGAGCAAGCCGCTAGCTTTGATGCCACGCTTGGGCGGTGTAACGGACCTAGTTCACCAGCATGGAGTCCGCCCGAGATGTACCGCACTCGGGACGCGGCTGATTGCGGCTCCAATTGCGATGCAGCGCCGAGTTAGGCGTCGTTCACTTTGCGGAGAGGGGTTGAGGCTATTTCCCCATCTTGCGAAATTCGACCCCATTGCCGTACTCGTGACGATCGAGAAGGCAAACGAGATTCCCCGTCTCTGAGAGACGACAACGGTACCCTTCCTCCGTGTCGGCATCAAACTGGGCGTCGATCAAGAGGTCCGCTCCGCGGTCGATGCGGAGCGGGGATTCGCGCTCTTTCGACCAGAACGGATTTGATTTGAGCGTGAGCTCGTCATCGGTCTTGCTAATTACAAGAGTCCATTCGAGCGGCCTTCCTGACTCCGTTTCCCGACGGAGCCCGGCCGGTTCAAACGATAGATGGTCTGGTCCTTCCATGCCGGTGAGGAATCTCTCCGTAGAAATGCTCCGTATCTGCACCCAGCGACCCAGCAAGTGGCCGGAAGATGGCGATTTTGCCGTGCGGAACTGCTTCAGCAGATGCCGCATGGGCGTCCCGAGCCGCGGCTCACCCGCCGCTTCCGCTGAGGACATCGCACCTGCCGTCAGAAAAGCACCGATGCTGATGAACATGACGACTGGCGAAGACCGCTTGCACGAGCTGGTCAATGATCCCCCGGGCCGGCCTGGCTGAACCTTAGACTTCGAAGGCTGAATCGCACTCAAGCCACCTTCCGCTTTGAAACGAACAGAGGATGTGGCCCGAGCCTCCCGGAAGAACGAGATCCGTAGGTTGGGCCATCCGCCGTTCCTCGGCGAACGTGTCGGCAGCGTAGACGACCGTCGTCTTTGAAAACCAGCGCGATGCAACGATGTGATGCCTGCCGGCTGCGTACAGGTGACCCATGTACTTTGGAATCTTCACTGGACCGATCTCCAGGCGTTCGTTACGAAAACGATGAAGCGCGTAATCAGTCAGAACCACGCTTAGGCCACATTCCACGGCAATCGCATCGCGAAGCGACCCACGCAGACCCTTCACGACGACAGCTTTGGCGCCAGCTACATCCAGCCGTACAAGCTTCGCTGTTGTGCCTCCAGGAATGTAGGAGAAGATGATTTGGCCGGGCTCAAGACTGCATAGGGCCGTGCCGTACCCCACCCCGAGGCCACCAGGAAGTGCCAGATCAAGCGGCCTCTCGTCGAATCGCACGAACAGATTGTAAAGCCCAACTACCCGAGGCTCAGCCGGCGTTGGGCCGCGACGCGCTATGTGCCGCACCCGAGACGCCCCAGCCAGGCGCAAACGCTGGGTGCAGCGCCGAGTTAGGCGTCGCTCGGTGGCAGCCAGCCCATGCCACCGCACTCGCAAAGGACGTTCTCCGGTGCGGGTTCGCCGCCGAAGGACGGCCGACCCGTGCCGGAGCAAGTCGTACACACGACTGCGTCCGATGTTCGCACCGGTTGCAGCCACGTGAGGTGCGGATATCGAATGAAACCGGCCGCGAATGCAAGATGACGTATGCCGGCCTTCCACCGACCAGCCTCGGCCACTTCGGCGTTCTTCGTGGCAAAGGGTGCTTCGTATTCGGCGAGAACCAGCTCACCAGTTGGAGCAAGCCCGATAAAGGCCGTCCAGTCCAAGTAGAGCGGAAGGAGTACTAAACATTGCGACAGCGCGGCGAGCAGTTCTTCACTCTCGGGGGCGTTTGCCGCATACGATGCGATCGCCGCGCGGACAACACTCGGTTGCACTTGTGGAGTCATCGAAGGCGCCCAACGGCCCGAAGCTCACCGGCTTCGAGCCGCACGAGAAATTGTACCGCACTAGGAACCCAGCAGGTTGAGGCTCGAGGTCCGGTGCAGCGCCGAGTTAGTCAGCGTGGGCTCAGACGGAGGGGAAAGACCTATCCCCGTATCCCAGGACGCAGAAGGCAACCGTGCAGGCGACAGAAAGTGTTGTCGCTGATTGTGGCTGCGACCTTGACCGTGCTTTTCATAGGCATCTCCCGTTTTGATGCAGTTGAAGTACCGCCGAAAACGTGTGAATCACTCACGGTCGCTTCTGCTGACGCTGAGACCTGCAGATTTGAACTAACAACCCCGCCCTTCCGCCTCAGCTCACGCACGTTCTTGAAACGTGGAGGAGCGTTACCTCGATTCCGGCCGTTTTCAGTCGGGCGCGTCCAGCCGTTCAAGAGCCTGAACTTCTGGACTAACTAAGAGAAACCGGCGTATGAGCAAAACCGAGGAGATGAGCAGTAGAAGCTCTCCGACGACTCCTGTGATGCTGGCGGGACCGCACGGTCCCCATGGGCAAGTGGCGACGAGCGTGAGGCCGATGGCGAGAACGGCAAAGGGCACCGTGGTTTGGCGCCAGCGCGATTTCGAATGTTCGGGCATGATGTTGACGCTGGCTAGCGGCTCCACGCTCACCGGCGTTGGGCCGCCACGCGACATGGTACCGCACTCGGGACGCAGCAGCCGGCGGCACTACATCCGGTGCAGCGCCGGGTTAGGCAGCGGGCCGCGCCGCGAACTTGTTGGGTAGGCTGAGAGTATTGGGCCGGAGCGCTACGATCCTGAAGACACGCGAGGCCCGGTGCGCCGACCTGGGACTATTCGATCCTGACTGCGCTCTTCGTGCCCAGAGCGTGATTCAAGGCGGCCTCCATGACTTCGAAAAGATCCATCCCGTTCGATGTCACGAAGCCTTCGGCAAGACTGCGTATTTGTGCGGCAAGGACGGGAGAGAAGCAGGAGGGTCACACCTTCGCTCGTTGGCCACCCGCAAATCGTTGACAGGCTGTTACTTGCAGGTGCACCCTTGGCAGTCGTGAGAATTCTCCAGTTATTTGAACGTGAGAAGCAAGGGAGTCCGAAGGCCTGACCCTCAAATCAGACCTCACTGAGTGTGATCGGTGAAAGTTGTAGAAGTGCTTGTTCGGCCCTAGCCATTGCTGAAGCTCGGCTGAGCTTTTGTCGGCGAACGAGAAGAAAGCAGGGGAAGCACGAGGGTCACACCTTCGCTCGTTGGCCACCCGCAAATCGTTGAGAAGCCGTTACTTGCAGGTCCAACCTTGGCAGTCGTGAGAATTCTCCAGTTATTTGGACGTGAGAAGCAAGGGAATCCGAAGGCCTGACCCTCAAATCAGACCCTCTAAGGCCTGACCCTCTCAGACCCTGATCATGGTTCCTTCGCCAGGACCACCGCGCGCGCGAAGCCGGCGGCATTCGTCATCTGGTCGATCACGCCGACGGACAGCAGATTCTCGCCGCCGCGCACCGTCAGCGTCGCGGTGAAGACGATTGGCTCCGCCCGGAACTTCCCCTCATCGCCCTTCGCCATCCGCACGCCCTGCACGTGGTGAAACATGTTGGAAAGCCCGCCGGTCTCGTTGCCCACGGAGATGTACACACCGTATCCTCCGGCGACGTCATTCCCCTGCGGCAGCAGCGTGAGTGTTGGCGCCATCAGCACCTCGATCGGCACGGTGAACGTGCCACGGCCGGCGCGCCGCGCCTTTCCCGCACGCACTGCGATCTTCCACTTCGTCTCTTCCGGGGCACGGAAGATGTTGGCGATCACCCGGTCGCGCATCGTCTCGTCGGCGTCGCGCGGTGAGACGGTCCGCCGCGTGCGGGCGACATACTTCTTGTTCTTCATCCGCACCGTGATGACGCGCGGGCTGCGCCACTCGCCGGCGGGATGATAGCCGAGGGAGTAGTAGGAAGAGGTCTCGCGATCAATCGCCTGCAGCGCGCTCGGGAGTTGCGACCTACCAGCCATGAAGCCGCCGGTCTGTGACGCCATTTCCGAGAACGAATCCTCTGTGTCGCGCTGGTGGAGAAAGCCGGCGCCCATGTCGGGCGTGTAGTCGGGCGAGCTGGCGTCGTTCATGTCGGCCGGCGACGTCGCCGCGAGCATGTAGAGCGTCACGCCGCGCTCGCTGGCGCGGCGCGCCACCTGATCGACCAGGTCCTGCTGCTCGGTCTCGCGAACCTCGGGGCGCTCGTGCGGCGCGTTAAACCCGCTGAGGTACGGCGTGAAGAGCTGGTTCGCCCAGGCGTAGATCGCCGCTCCGGGATTGCGCGGCATCTGCCCGCCCGCAACGATCAGCGATCGCTTCCCCGGCGCATCGGCGGTCATCGCCAGCGCGATGTCGATCCCCTGCAGAACCTGGCGCGAGTAGTACGTCGCGTCGGACGTCTCGTGCCGCGCCTCCGCGATGCATTCGGTGTATGCCGCCGTCATCGGTATCCGTCCCGATCGCGCCATGTTCAGGGATGTCGTGCACTGACGCTGCACGCGGGACAGGTCGTTGTGAACCGTCGTCGGCAGCTCCATCGTCGCGAGCCGCTGGATGGCCATCTGGAGGGACCCTTTGTCGCTCGTCAGTGGCGCCACGATGTGAATCCCGCGCCCCCAGCTCACCACCGATACCACGTCCGAGGGCCGGAGCTGATCGACGAAGCGCTGGAGCGAATCGACCAGCAGCTTCCGCATCTGCGGTTGGATCGAGCGGTTGTCGAAGAAGATCAGGAACGAGCGCGGGCGCGGCGGCGGGACGCCGGCGGCCGGCGTCGCATTCGGCGCAGTCACCGCATTCGTGTCGATGCGGATCTCCGCAAAGTTCGTGATCGTCTGCGGCTTGTTCTCCTCGAGGAGCTCGAAGTCATCCTTCGTCACATTCGGAACCGGATTGCCCGCGCGATCCGTCACAACGACGTCGACGCTCACCACGCGCACTTCGATCGACTCAACCAGCGGCGGCGACTGGCCGGCCGCGCTCACCGCCAGAAGGAGAAGAAGGACGCCGGGGAAAAGGGGACGCATTTTGAGAAACATAGCTTACTTCTGGCACCACTGAAAGGCGGGATTCGATGCGGAGGCCGGTGGCCGGTGCCACAGCACCCGCTACGCTGGAGCGTCGAAGATCCGGTCTGCGGCATTGATGGTTCGTACCGACCGCGCGGCGATGGAACGGCCACGTGTCTCGCAGGCCGCCAGCGAGTTGCGGCTACAAGTTTGGTGCAGCGCAGAGTTAGGCCGTGTGGCTACTCGAAACGGAATGAGAGCACCAACCGGCGAAACGCCTTGTGCGTGAATGGGTTGTCGGCCATGATGACGGATGCGCGCCGGTGACCGGTGCTGATTACCGCACGGTACGCGTCGTCCATGCCGCGATAGCCACCGCCCTTGGCGTAGTAACCGATCGCAGCGGTGCCAGTGAGACCGCGCCACCCTTGGCCGTGAATGGGGACAGCGTCAGACCTTCCGCCTTGCCGGCCCTGCAAGATCCAATCGCTCGCTCTTTTCTCCGGCTCAAAATCGGGCGCCCGCCACGCAGTGCGCAAAGTGCCGACCTGTTCGAAGAAAGCCTCGTGCGCCGCTTGCCGAAACGTTTCGCGCAATACCCAGACTTCGATCGCGTACCTGCCGAAGTCTCGCTCCTCGCCCCTCGCATACTTCTCTGGCCAACCCGTCGGAATAAGGCCGAACGCACAACGGGGAACGACTCTGTTGCGTCCGAGGGACTCGATCTTTGCCTCCGGATTGGCGACGACCTTCCAACCTGGAGGAACGATGAATGAGCACTTACATGCCTTGCTCGTGAAACGCCGATCAGCCTGCGCAGCCGGCGCGGCGAGGAGCATCGCGGCGACGAGGATGGTCGCGGTTCGCATGTCGTTGGTCAGCCGCCTAACAGCCCGAAGCTCACCGGCCTGGAGCCGCACGCGAGAATTGTACCGCACTTGGGACGCAGCAAGTGGCGGCTGCAGGTCCGGTGCAGCGCCGAGTTAGCCCGCTGCTGGAATCACACTGGAGTCTGTGCCGACAAGAGGAGATACTTCGCCAAGTCCTCGTCACTAAAGTTGACGAAGAGGCGAAGGATGTCCGCCTCGTTGATGCTGGTGTACGTGTTTCCGACATCCTTTCGGATGGCTTTGAGCAAGCGCATGTACAGGACGAGTATTTGCTCGCCTGTCAAGCCGGCTGTCCGGATCCGGCCCCACAACTTTAGGACCTCATCGGACGCGTACAACACCGCGTCGAAAGTGGCGGTGACCATTTGCGCGCTCATCTCGGTCAGGACGACTTCGTGGGCCGGACGATCTCCACCTTTGAGCATCTGCAGCTGCAACGCGAGCATCGGTGCTAGCAGCTTGGCGTACACCTCACGCTTCTTGTCGTGAAGGCGTTCGCGGCTCTCCTTCCATGATTCAACGACCTTGCTGATCAAGAAGCCGATCGCTCCCGCGAGCAGGGCGCTGATAGGAGCAGGCAAGCGCCAGAACACCCAAAGCACAAGCGTGATGACACCGAGGAGGAACACGATCGTTGATAGGAAGATGGCTCTTCGTCGGCTCTTCATTAGATATGGCCAAGTGTAGCGTGGTAACAGAGGAATTGGAACCGCGGCCCAGTGCAGCGCCGAGTTGGACGGCCGCCGGCATTCGGCCGAAAACGCGAACCTGACGCAGTGTTCGAGAAACTCAAAGTGCACTGCGATGGACTTTCGGCGAGTGGGGGAAGACCACGATGACTTCGGCCGGTAAAAGCGAGCCGGCGGTGAACGTCGCGATGCTGTTTCCGAGTTGAACGACATTCTGCTGGGCTGCCAGCCATGAACCGATTTCGCCCAGCCCCTCGGGTTTGCCGGCAGAGGACTCCAGGTCGGGAAGCCGGTAATGCATGGGAATGACGATCCGCGGACGGAGCGCTCTCCGGATGGCGTCGATTTCGGGGTCCTTCAGGATGTGATGCTTTGCGTCGATCGGGACCATCAAGATGTCGACGCGCCCCAGTGCTTGCGCGTTCGCCTCAGACAGTGGACCATTGTCTCCGAGGTGGACAATGCGCAAACCTGCCACCTCTATGAGCCAGATTGTGTTGGTTTGGCCGAACTCCTTCCCCCATGGGTCGGCATGTTTGCCGCGGACGCCTGTGATCGTAATTTCACCCAGCTTGTAAGAATCCGGATCGCGCAGCACGCGTACGTCCTGCGCCCATGGAACCGGACGCATGCCTGAGGACGCATCGGCATCGTGATCGTAGTGCGGGTGCGTGATTAGCACAGCGTCTGCCGCGATCGTCGGCGGGAAGTCGTAACCGAGCCACATTCGGCTGGCAAACGGATCGATCAGAAGGCGAGTTCCGCCCGCTGCGTGGATTCGAAAGCAGGAGTGCGCGAGGTACTCGATCGCGACCTGGTCTGGTCGCAATCGTACGCGTGGGTCGAAAGGATCTTCGACGCGAATGTGCGACGGCGGCGGCGCCGCGGCAACGATCGTCACCACGAAAACAAACATCGCCAACGCTCGTTTCATTTGTTGCGTCCGTCCAACGTTCAGAGCGGAGCCGCTTCGGCCCACTCCATGTTTCTAGGCTAGCAGAGTAACGGGCCGAAGTCCGCTCCAGCGGCCGATGCGCGCCCGAAACCTCCTCTTGCATCCCGCCGCGTTGTGTGCGATACTGAACCTAATGGTTCAGTCTTATCGGGTCCGGCTCGATGCTTCCTTCGCCGCGCTTTCGGATGCCACGCGGCGCGGCGTCCTGGAGCAGCTGGGACGTTGCGACGCTTCGATCACGACCCTTGCCGGCAAGTTCCACATGACGCTCACCGGCATGAAGAAACACGTCGGCATTCTGGAGCAGGCGGGGCTCGTCAGTACGGAAAAGGTCGGACGAGTGCGGACCTGCAAGCTGGGCCCGCACCGTCTGGAAGAAGAGAAAGCATGGCTCGAGCGCCACCAGCAGCTCTGGGAGTCACGGTTTGACGAGTTGGACAAGGTTGTCGCGAAATTGAAACGCAAGGAGAAGGTCAATGGACGCAGGAAAAGAGAGTGAGACCACTGTGAAAAGCCGCACGACGGTGGAGCGGAAGTCTGAGCGTGAGCTGGCCGTTACACGAACCATCAACGCCCCAGCGCGCATTGTGTACGACGCGTGGACGAAACCGGAGCTATTCAGGCAGTGGTGGGTAACAAAATCGTGTGGCCTGACCCTGGTTTCCTGCGACCTGGATGTTCGTGTCGGAGGCCAATACCGTCTGGTCTTCCGCCACGGTGACTCGCAGCCAATGGCGTTCTTCGGCAGGTACCTCGAAGTGATACCGCCCTCGCGCCTCGTCTGGACGAATGAGGAAGGTGAAGACAGTGGTCCCGTCACGACAGCGATCTTCGAAGAAAAAGGCGGCAAGACACTGGTGATTCTGCACGAGCTCTATCCCACGAAGGAATCTCTCGACGCTGCCATGGCGTCCGGGGAGAAGAGCGGGATGGACGAGACCTTCGAGCAACTGGACGAGCTTGTCAGCGCCCACGCGCGGTAGTTTTGTCAGCGGGATGAAAGCGTCGATTCGACGATCGGCGGCCGCGGGCAGTCTCCGCGGGTGCCGGCAATCGCTTAGGCTGACCTCCCGGCGACACTCGCCCCCTGGCCGCCCTGCCTCACACGCAGGCGCGGCCAGCGGGCCGTTATGGAATCGGATGGTGGTTCGGTCCGCCCAACGGATTCAAGCTGACCCCGCGTGAACCCGAACGCGAACGATTGTAGCGCTTGCAACGCGCCAGGTTGCGGCTTCAAGTCCGGTGCAGCGACGAGTTAGGACGCTTTTCGATTGACGACGTTGACACTACCGCACAAGCTGATCGTACCAACCCTTCCATGCTGCTCTGCGACGGCGAAAAAGAACGATGAACAGCGGATTCGTGAAGAGCAGGATTCGCCATACAGGCCAGAGATCGAAGCGCCGCGATGAAGGATAAACCTGAAGGTGCCGAGACAAGTGAACGTGAGCGCGATTTCGCTTCGCGAACCTCTTCAGCCGCCAATAGAAGTCGGCGTCTTCGCCCATCCAGAGCGATTCGTCGTACCCGCCGGCTGCGGCGAATGCCTCACGGCTGCAGAACTGGGCTGCGCCCTGCGCCAAACCAAGCATGGCCCCGACGACGCGCCAGAATTGCAGGTAGACGCGAATGGCAATGCGGTTGGAGCGGTGCTGAACCACCGCAGCGCCTCCAAGACAGCGCCCGTCACGGAGCAGGGCCGCGATTTTGCAAAATAGATCTTCGGGAACGAGCGTGTCGGCGTCGATGAAGACGAACCAGTTGCCGGCGGCGGATGCTGCGCCTGTGTTGCGAGCGCGTCCGACATTGCGCATGGGCTCGGTCAGAACCCTGGCGCCCGCCGCCGCGGCGATGGAACGGGTTCGATCGGTGCTCCCGTTGTCGACGACGATGACTTCGATCTGCTGGTCCGATGCGAACGCTCGCGCCGTCTGGATGCTCGCAAGCGTCTTCTCAAGGTAGCCTTCTTCGTTACACGCTGGAACAATGACGGAGAAAGACATTCGATAACGCTCAGGATCAGCGGCGCGGGCGGTCTAGCGGGCCGAAGCTCACCGCCTGGAGCCGCACGCGAGATTGTACCGCCTTCGGGACGCAGGTTGCGGCTCCAGGTCCGGTGCAGCGCCGAGTTATGAGCCGGCTCCAGCGACGCGACGGGCCGAAGTCCGGTGCAACCGCTAGTTAGGCTGTCGCTGGACCGCAGATTGTGCCTTCCGCGTGACTGCGGAGCTCGTCCAGAAGTTTAGCGACTTGGTCGATGGCTTCCGGCGTGTGGTTTTCGAAGTTACGGTGAATGATGTCAAGACACCGCACCCGTACGGAATTCGAGGTACGGATCGTCGATTGGCCACGCCAGAAAGAGATTCCAATCGTCGTCGTAATCGCGATCGGCGGCGGGCCGTAAATGTCAGGAGCGCTTTTTCGACGTCCGCCAGGGTAGAACGCGCAAATTCCTTACGCGTGTTGCGGTTTGCCCACGCGAAGAACGCAATAAACAGGACGATGGCCACGGCGATCCAAATGTCTGTCGTCGACGCCTAACTGACCCCGGCTCACCTGATTGGCCCAGCACGCGATGAAGTTTAGCACGCGGGACCCAGCAGGTTGCGGTGACAAGTCCGGTGCAGCGCAGAGTTAGGAATCAGGAGCCACTCCGTGACGCTTTGAATGGACGCGCACCGGCTCCAGCGACGAGTTGGGCAGCGCTGTATCGCCGGCCGTTCCTACCTCGGCGTAGTTCGTGCACGATCGGGCCGTATGAATCTCCGTCAGCTCGACCGTAAATACCTCGGCCGCGAGTCCGAGGCGGAAGACATACAGGTCGCACGAACGAAAGGTGCGTTTGTCTATGACGCACGCGGCAAACGGTACATCGATTTTCTGTCCGGTTGGTGCGTCGGCAACTTCGGTTGGGACAACACCGCGATCACGAAGCCGTCGTCCCGCCGCCGTCCGGATTACGTCTACCCCGAGTACCTGTACCGGCCGTGGGTCGAGCTCGCTCAGCTACTCGCGCAGATCACCCCGGGCAAACTCGAAAAGACATACCGTGCGACGGGTGGATCAGAGGCGGTCGACATCGCACTGCAGATCGCGATGGCATCGACGGGCCGCCGGAAGTTTGTCTCGATCGAGGGCAGCTATCACGGCAACACGATCGGTACGGTCAGCGTCGCATCGAGGGAGGCGCGCGAGCCGTATCCGAATCTGCTGTCGAACTGCATGACGATATCGCCGCCGCTCGGCGACCGCGCGGCCGCGCGGCTGGAGACGCTTCTGACAAAGCGCGATGTCGCCGCGCTCATCATGGAGCCGATCAGTTGCAACCTTGCGGTGTTGATTCCCGAGGACGCGTTCATGAAGCGTGCGCAGGAACTCTGCCGGCGCTACGGAACGCTGTTCATTGCCGATGAAGTCGCTTGCGGATTCGGCCGCACCGGAAAGCTGTTCGCCTCGGAGTACTTTGATCTCGAGCCCGACATTCTGTGTATGGGGAAGGCGATCAGCGGAGGATTCGCGCCGTTGGGCGCTACGATTATCACGCGCAAGGTCGCGAAATCGATCGAGGGCGCAGTGGGCTTCTATTCAACATACGGTTGGCATCCCTCGACCGTGGACGTCGCTCTCCGCAATATTCGGTGGCTCATTCGCAATCAGTCGCGGATTCTTCATGACGCCGGCGAGATCAGTGCATACTTCGACCGGCGGCTTGCGGCGATGACGTTCGACGATTTGAAAGACATCCGCATCCGCGGCATGTCCATCGCGGTCGAAGCAGGCGATGGCGAAGACTATGTCTCCGCAATCTCCGATCGCTGCCGGAAGAATGGTCTGCTGGTCACGACATCCGGCAATGCGATTACGATGTTCCCGCCGCTCACGCTCGATCGACGCACCGCGAAGACAGGACTCGACATTCTCGAGAGATCGTTGCGTTAGTTACGCGGCGGCTTCGACTGCGAGTTAGCCTGCGCCGTGGCTATTTACCGGTTGGCGTGCAAGAAACTATTCGGGGCTTTCCGTCAACGGCGATTTCCATCCGGCGAGTCGCGAGATTAGGCAGGAACGTAGGTCAGCCTGACCACATCCTCGCCAATCCGATCATTCGTCATAAGGCGGAGCGGCGGCCGGGGTCCGGCGAAATATGGCTTGCCGTGACCAAGCACGACGGGGTGCAGGTAGATTCGATACTCATCGATAAGGCCAAGTTCTGTGAGGCTTTGCGCCAGGTCCGGGCCAGCAACTTCGATCTCTCCGGCGCGATCGGCCTTCAGCTCACGGATCGCGCGCTCAAGGTCATCCGAAACAAGCGTGGCGTTGGGGCCGACCGACTTCAATGAGCGCGAGACGACCCATTTCGGCTGATTCCGCCACGCCGCCGCAAAGGCGTGTTCCTCTGCATCCCATTCAGAGTGATCATCGTCCCAGTACCGCATAACCTCATACATTTGGCGGCCGTACACACTGCCCGCCAGCCCCTGAGCCTCCTCGATGAAGTGCCGGAAGAGCGTGGGGCTTGGCGCAAACGCCATATGGTCGACGTAACCGTCCAGCGACTGGTTCATTCCGAACACGAGCTTAGCCATACCACTTCCTTTCCTCATGCAGCACGAGTCTCTTCTGAGCGCCGCCCAACGGATTCAAGCTCACCGGCCTGGAGCCGCGACCCCACATTGTACCGCTCTTGGGACGCGCCAGGTTGCGGCTCCCGGCCGGTGCAGCGCCGAGTTAGCGCGCATTCTCAGCAAGACAATCCGACCGATCGCGGGGAACTTCGCGCAGGTACTCGTCGACGTCCAGGCACCCAAGCGGCTTGATCATCACCCGCGCGGTGTGGGTCATACTGCCAAGCTGTTCGGGTACGCGCCGAACCTCCTTGTACCCGACCTTCTCCCAGAAGCGTTCGGCCCGTAAGTTGCCGACAACGGCACCCAATCGCAGCCATGACGCGCCTTCGCCCTTCGCCCACTTCTCGAGCGGTTCGTACAACCGCCCGGCCGTCCCCGTGCCATGAAGTGCCGTGGCAACGATGAAAAAGCTGATGTGCCACACGCGCGGTGCCAGGAAGTCGGTCAGCACGGAGGCCATTGCCACCATCCGACTGCTTGAGTCGAAGAAGCCGAGGACGCACACCTTGCCGTAGGGCAGACCCGGAGGCGGGCGAAATTCGAACTCCTGCTTTGCCTCATCGGGTCGAGGCGGAGCCCCAGTGACCGCCAGGAAGTACTCTGGATTGTTGACGAAGAATGCCTGAAGCGCAGGCAGATGTTCCTCGACTAACTCAACAGCTTCGTACGTGTCGGCGGCGAATAGTCGGCGTGGTGAAGGATCGAGGGAGTTCATGCGCCCTGACGGCCTGCCGCTCAGCGGCGGCAACCGCACGCGAGATCGTAGCACCTACGACAATGAAGCAGCGGTTGACGTCGGCCGCAGCGGCCGAGTTGGACGGCGAGCCGCCGCTACTGCGTGTACCAGCGACGATACCGTTCGGGAGCGATGCCTATGGCGCGGATTTCGGCTTCGGTGGCGGCACGAAACTCGCCGAAAGGCGTGACGCCGCAGTTGGGACACGCAACGTCAGGATGGCAGATGCTGTTCTCCGGATCGAACGTGGGATTCCGCAAGTCTCGGATGAGTTCATCGACCTCGTCGCAACGGCCAACAAGGGTGTCGCAGCTTGGACACGCCTCAAGGACCAGGAATCCCTCGCCACCGCAATAGCAGGGACAACGCGGCTGGAGAAGAATGAACGCGTCGCGCCGAAGATCGCGGAACTCGCCTGTCATTTCGCCGCCCAACGTCCAGCGGTGAGCCGCTTCGGCCCACGCGCTGAGTCTACTGCGCGCGGGTCACCCGGATCGTGGCACGATATTGCTGCACCGGCATCGGATCGGGCGTCTGCCGTTGCGGATCGAGCCCCACCAGCGTGAACGTGTAGCCGGCCGCTGAGGCCTCACGGGGAAAGGCGGTGCCGCCGGCGGTGTTGAGCGTGGCCGATTGCGCGCCGTGGCCGGTTGTGATGTCGAGGCGGATCGCTCCGTTTCCCTGCCAGGCACACACTACTGACGCCGGGCAGCGCGAATCTTCGACGACCTGAGCGAACGAGACTCGCAGGTCGGTGTTCACCTGATTCGAGTTGCCGAATTGGACGACGATCGTCGCGTCACGAACCGGGACCGAACCGCCCGGATCCGTCGGCGAGGAATTGCAGGCCAGGACCAGAAGCGCGAAAAGAACTCACAGTGATCGCATATCAACATGAACAGCGCTGCGAGCCGAAAAATCCCGCGCTACATGGCGCGTCCGGTCCAACGCCGAGTTGGGCCCGTTATCGCGATGCGCATTTCTCCGCCGCGGTAACGACCGCGTCGTGCAAGGTTCCAGTTCGCTGCTTTTCGATCAAGTCGTCCAACCCCGGCCAGCTGAACTTTGATTGCTTCGCGCGAATTGCGACATATGCCTTCAGTGCGCCCTCGACGCCTGCCTCATACACGGCGATTTGGTCCCCCGCCCTTTCCGGGTTCTCAATCATGAACGCGGCGCCGGAATAGATAGTTTGAACTGCGAGCTCGGACTCATACTTCTTCGCTGATCGTGGCACAGGCCCAAGAAGATCACTGCATAGCGACACTGAGATATCGGGAACAGAAATCAGCCAAACGGTGAACCATTGCCGTGCATCTTTCGCCTTGGGAGCAAGAGGATCAGTCTCGAGCAGGTGGGCTAGTTTGACCGCCATGGCGCGTTCCTCTGGTGTTGACGGGCCGCGAGCCTGCGCTGGAAGCTTCGACGCCAGGAACATCACCGCAAAAAACACCGACGTCAACGCTTTCATCCGCATGCGCTTCTCCCTTTGGCGCCTAACGGCCCGAAGCTCACCGGCCTGGAGCCGCACGCCAGATTGTACCGCACTCGGGACCCAGCAAGTTGCAGCTCCAGGTCCGGTGCAGCGCCGAGTTAGCCCGTTGTTGCCTGCCGACGAGGTGCTCAACAGATTCGCAGCCTACGCGATTTGCCGGTTGCGGGTAAGGCGGTGATGGCGACCAGAGCGAAAGGCAGACCTGCGAGGGGAAGCGTTGCCTCCCACTTTCTGAATGATATGTAGTCCGGCGGAGTGTGCAACGCGCCACGCTTGTCTCGGAAGTCGCTACCGACCTTCACGACTGGAGCAGCGGGCCACCGGAATAGCCCAGTCGCGAACCAAGAAGCACCGATGACGACGCTGAGAAACGTGATGACTCCGTGTACGCGACGCGGTCCTGGCATGCAGAGCTCAGCACCCGATTTCAGGCGAAGGGCGACATTGAGAAGGAGGAAGGCGAGGATGATTGGCATAACTCCGAGCGCGATGTCTCCTCCGTCCGGAACCTCTGACGCTCGAAGAAGAACAGCGATTCCCGCGAGCGCCGCGACCGACAGAGCGGCCGCGAACCCAATGCTGGCTGCGTAGACTCTCTGCATCGTCGCCATGCGGGCTAACGACGTTCCCAGCTGAGCCGCTTCGGCCCATGCGAGGACGTGAGAGCAAGCGTATCAGACGCTGGGCCGAAGTCGGCTCCAGCGCCGAGTTAGCCAGCCTTCCCGCGACGACGAAGGGTAGCGCACGCCTCCAGAGTCTCTGGTGCAACTGAGCAAAAACCGAGCGTGTTGCTGAGCCAATTTCGCACGAAACGACACCGTTGGATGCCACTAAGCTTCAAGAACTTTGCTGCAAACCCTGGCGCGGTTCTGTCATTTAGCGCGTACTCCACCGCCTCCAGACAGAACGCCCTTTGATCGAAGCGTCGAAGCACCTCGGCATCTACATCTTGAACAAACTTGTGTGCTGCATTGATCAAGGAAGCTGCCTCCTTGAACGTAAGGTCGTCGCCTCGTTCTGCCTTGGTTGTGAGACCAGACACCACAAGTCCGCGATAGCCTGCCTGAATATCGGAGCTGTGTTGCACGAGGGCCTCCCGGCTCTCGGCCGAGAGGCGGTTGTCGGAAAGCTCATGGAAGACATTGTTCCTCCAGGTGATTAGGACGTCGATTAGAGCAGCAACGGACGGATGCACCGCGTACGCCCTTGAAATCGCACGCACCTTCCTGAGTACGGAGCGACCGGCACCATCAAGGTCGGAAATCAATTGGGCATCCTGAACGATTTTTGGTCTTCGGTTGAGGAGGGAAATGTATAGGTCAACTGAGTCGACGGCCCAACCGAGAAATGACTGCGTAACAAAGATCCGCGTGCGTGCTATCGAACGTGATTTGTCCTTGGGGTTCCATGATGTGCGTAACTCCGGTGGCGCCGTAGCGGTTTTGGCTTGCTGAAGCTCATGCAAAGCCACGAGAGCGGTCACGAGAAAATGGTTCGCCTGGCCAAGATGTTCTTTGAACTTCGCCCGAGCAGGGGTGGCGCTCAGCATGGTGCGCCAGGCGAGACTTGCACTCGCGTCTTTCCCTTTGAAGGAAACCTGTCCGGTTTCAGTGAAGGGGAACGTCTTACTTTAGACGACTGGCGCATCGGTCTGGCTAACGGACCTGCGGTTCACCCGCGCAGTCCGCGACGCGAAGAAGTATAGCGCTCGCGCAGCAGCAATGCCGCGGGCGGAGTCGGGTGCAACCGCTTGTTGGGCGGCCGTGTTCAATTCCACGGACAGAGACCTGGCAAGGTTCCGCGATGTGAATTTACTGCCCGCCTGTGCCGAAGATTTGGCGCGAGCGGAC
>JAXDGL010000034.1:0-244013 GCA_034665065.1 Thermoanaerobaculia bacterium
GGAAAGCGGTGGCTGGCGCCGCGCGCACTCCAAAGCGCTTCGCGCAAAACATGGCCAGAATTTCGCGCGAAGCGCTATGGAGTGCGGTGGCGCCAGCCACCGCTTTCGAGTGCTCGCGAATCGGCCGAGCGTGGAGCGATCGACGAATCGCGTTAGCGGGCATCGCAAAGAAGGTGCTATCCGAAGGCGCGCAGCACGTCGCTCTGATCACTCAGTCGGGGTTGTTCTTGTCGTCGGAAAGCGGTGGCTGGCGCCGCGCGCACTCCAAAGCGCTTCGCGCAAAACATGGCCAGAATTTCGCGCGAAGCGCTATGGAGTGCGGTGGCGCCAGCCACCGCTTTCGAGTGCTCGCAAATCGTCCGAGCGTGGGTCAAACCCTCAGGCCTTCGCAAGCGCTTGCGCTGCACGAGCATCGTAGACGTCCGGCGCCGGCTCAACCGGATTGACGCGGACGCAGGATCCATGTGCTCAGTTCGTGCCGTGAAGCGGAGCGGGAACGGGCAGCAGTTCGTTTTTCACGCGGGCGAAAGAGCGGATATTGTTGTGCGGTGACACCTTGGAGCAATTTCTATTTCATGGTCGGATCAGCAGCTGCGGCGTTGACCGGTCTCATGTTCATCGCCGTCACCTTCGGCTCGCGATTGATCACGAAGGAAAAGATCGAGTACGTCGAAGCCTTCTTCTCGCCGATCAGCTATCACTTCTTCCAGGTGTTTCTGCTCTGTGCTGTCGCGCTGATTCCGATCGCAGGTCCGAAGACGCTCGGCGCGACGATCGTCCTCACGACTGTGCTTCGTTCTTTGCAACTGACGAGTACCTATCGCCTGACCAAAGCGGCCTCGCTGGAATCGAACGACATCGAGACCTCCGACTGGGTCCTCGGGCTGATCCTGCCGGCGGCCGTCTACGTGATGTTGATTGCGGCCGGTGTCTGCTACTTCTTCGAAAGTCCGACCGCTCCCGCTCTCTTTGCCGTCTCACTACTTTGTCTTCTGGTGCTTGCGCTTAGAAGAGCATGGGAAATGCTTTTGTGGATCGCCACGAAAGTGGATTGAGTCTCCGATCGAAGTCCCTGCGCGCCGCTATCGCTCCTTCTTGATCTCGGCCACGATCAAGTCGTTGATGGCGAAGCCCACCCGCAGAACGCCGTCGCTGAACGCGGTCTGATCGAGCGCCATTACGTAGTCGTCCGAGCCCGTCTCGAACACGTGACTCACATGCGTCCGCTCCTCGGAGACTCGGATGATCTTGCCCGCGACGTCGGCGGCGGTTCGCTTTCCGTGTTGCTGGACCATGATCATCGGCTGGCCGCCTTTCGGTGTCATGCCGTAGATCTTCGCGCTCTCCAGGAGCATCCGCGGATCGGTGGAGACGCCGGCGGAATCCTCGTGCTCCGTGCTCGAGGCCTGGCCGAACATCTGCGGCGTCGTGAACGTCAACTCGGGAACGATGACGGTGACGTTTCTCGCTTTCGAGATTCCGCGCAGCCACCACGCCGGTCCCTGAATCGGACTGTCGAACGCTTGAGGATCGGTGGGATTGGCGATCACGAACGTGACCGGCATTCCCAGGCCGCCGCCCGTCGGCAGTCCGAAACGGCTATCGATTTTGAGAAGACTGTGACTGCTCACATCGGGATCGCTCTTCACATCTTCGTACGTGAGCACGGGATAGCCGGCCGCTTTCATCTTGGCGACGAGATCGGCCTGCAGCTTCGTGGAGAGGCCTTGCATGAGCGCCTTGTCGAGACCTTCGACGTAGTACTTCGCGTGCGCCTTCGTGCGGCCGGCCTTGGCCCAAACCGATCCGAGCGACGAGACTTGAATCGTGTAGGTCGGGATGAGGTAGGACTTGGGCTGCGAGAAGTTTCCGCCGAACGTCGAGACTTTCACACGGTCCATGTTCACTTCGAACGGTTTCATCGCCGGCGACTGAGCTGCCGCGGAGACGGCAAGCACAAGACTTACACAGAGCGCGAACGGGCGCATGGGCATCCTCCTGGTGGATTTGATTGTGGACGTCGGGCGCGGAAAGAATGCCATACGCCGCCGCGATCCGAAAGGAATTCGTGAGGATGGGTGCTAACACCGTGCATTTTCGACTCGGGATCGCGCTGAATCAAATTTGAATTTCATTGCACGGCAGGCGCGTCCTCCGGCGTTTTGTACACGTCGTCACCAATTTGACGGTGAAATTGGTGTCGATGGTTCCATGCTCGCCCCGTTCATCGGTTCGAGTGCTACGCTCGCAAGAATGGCGGGAGAAATTAGTAACCGCAAACATTGTAGGGTGTTGCACGCATGACCCGAGTCAATCCTCCTCACATCCTCAACATCGCCGACCTCCGCGGCCTCGCGAAGAGGCGTCTTCCTCGCGTCATCTTCGATTACATCGACGGCGGAGCCGACGCGGAGTGGACGATGCGCGAGAACGCGCGGGTGTTTGATGATGTGATGTTCCGGCCGCGGTCGGCGGTGGCTACGGCTAGTGTCGATCTGCGCACGACAGTTCTTGGGCAATCGATCGAGCTTCCGTTTCTTCTGGCGCCGGTGGGGAGCTCGCGGCTTTTTTATCCGCGCGGCGAAGAAGTGGCGGCGCGGGCGGCGGGGGAGGCGGGGACGATCTATACGCTCTCGACGCTTGGGGGCTGCGGAGTCGCCGAGGTCAAGGCGGCTACGCGCGGGCCGGTTTGGTATCAGCTCTACCTCCTCGGCGGTCGTGATGTCGCGATGAGCGGGATCGAGCGCGCGAAGAACGCCGGCTGCTCGGCGCTCGTCGTTACGGTCGATACGCCGGTCGCTGGAAACCGGGAGCGTGATATCCGCAACGGGACGAAAGAGCTCGTGTCGGGCGGGGCGTTCACGATGCTCCCGTACCTCTTCCAATTCCTCGCACGGCCGCGCTGGTTCGCCGCGTTCCTTCGTGACGGCGGTCTCATGAAGTTTCCTAACGTAGTGCTGCACGACGGTCCGATGCCCTACGCGGACGTCGGCGCGGCGCTCGAGCAGTCGATGGTGTCGTGGGACGACTTCAAGTGGATCCGTGAGGCGTGGCAGGGACCGATCATCGTCAAAGGCGTACACACGGCCGATGATGCGCGGCAGGCCATCGATCATGGCGCGGCGGCGATGGTGGTCTCGAATCATGGCGGGCGGCAACTCGACGGCGTGGCGCCGACGCTGCGCGTGTTGCCGGAAGTGATCGCGGCGGTGAACGGGCGCGCCGAGGTGTTGCTGGATGGTGGGATTCGAAGGGGTAGCGATGTGGTGAAGGCTCTCTGTCTCGGCGCTCGCGCGGTGCTCATCGGACGTGCCTACGCGTATGGTCTGGGGGCGGCCGGCGGTGCGGGCGTGGCGCGGTCGATCGACATTCTTCGTTCCGGGATCGTGCGGACGATGAAGTTGCTCGGGTGTGCGTCGGTTCGCGACCTCGACGCGTCGTTCGTGAAGATGCGTTTTTCATCGGCAGATGAATTTGACGTCCAACTTTTGAAAGGCGGTTCACGCGGAGACGCGGAGGGCGCGGAGTTCAAAAAGCGTGAGAGATGAGGCACTTTTACACGTACATCTCGCGCAGCATCTCCGCGGCGGACAAATCGAGTTGCTCCTCCCTGCGAATCTCGTCGAATCGCCTGATCAGATCCTCGGCGCGGATGCGGCGGCGTTCGGGGCCGCGGTAGTCGGCGAGGATGCGGCCCTGGTTCATCATCACGATGCGGTCGCCGAGGGTGGCGGCTTGTTGCATGGAGTGGGTGACCATCAGGGTGGTCAGGCGGTGTTGCGACACGATGCGTTGCGTCAGGCGGACGATCTGATCGGCGCTCTTTGGATCGAGCGCGGCGGTGTGCTCGTCGAGGAGGAGGAGCTCGGGACGGCGCCAGGTGGACATCAATAATGTGAGCGCCTGGCGCTGGCCGCCGGAGAGCGTGCCGATCGGATTGTCCATGCGCGATTCGAGCTGCATGTTGAGTGTGGCGACGCGATCGCGCAGCTCGGCGTGACGCTGTTTCGGAAGGAGCGCTCCAAGTCCGCGCGGCAGTCCGCGGCGCGCGGCGAGCGCGAGATTCTCGGCGACGGTCATGTTCGGCGCGGTGCCGCTGAACGGATTCTGGAAGACGCGGCCGATCATCGCGGCGCGGCGATGTTCCGGCCAGCGCGTGACGTCGCGTCCGGCAAGCGAGATCGTGCCGCCGTCGAGCGGGAACGTGCCGGCGACCGCGTTCAGCAGCGTCGATTTCCCGGAGCCATTCGTGCCGATGACGATCACGAACGAGCCCTCGTCGATGTCGAGCGAGACGCCCTGCAGCGCGCGCACTTCGTTCGGCGTGGCGGGGAAGAATGTTTTTCTCAGATTCTTCAGCTCGAGCATTCTGTTCTCTCACATCTTCCTGGTGGACCAAACACAAGTTGTCCGGAGGAGAATGACTGTTCCCGCAAAAGGTACTACCTTCCGCGACAACGGCTCGCACATTGCTACGAAGCGGTTCTGATACAAAGCGGCAGAACCACGATTCACGAAGCTTACTAAGGATGATTGATGGCTGGCAGAAGCAAGGAACCGAAGAAACCGACGACATCCGCGAAGACGACGACCACGATGCCTCGGAAGCGGGCACCGCGCACGAAGCGGGTGACCGAGGAGGCGCAGGCGCCGGTGGCGGACGTCGTATCTGCGATGACGATCGATGCTGATGCTACGCCGAGTCCGGGCGACGACAAGGCAAAAGCGCAAGGCCAGAGTCTGCTCAGCGATTGGGACTACCACCTCTTCAACGAGGGGAGCCACACGCAGCTGTGGGAAAAGCTCGGCGCGCATCCGCACAATCGCGATGGCGTGCCGGGAACGATGTTCGCCGTCTGGGCTCCCAACGCGTCCGCGGTCAGCGTCATCGGCGACTGGAATGGCTGGGATCCTGACGCTAATCCACTCGAAGACCGCGGACGGTCCGGGATTTGGGAAGGCTTCGTGCCGGGTGTCGGAAAGGGTGCGCACTACAAGTTTCACATTCGCTCGCTCTACAACAACTATCGCGTCGACAAGGCCGATCCGTTGGGCGTTCTGCATGAGACGCCACCGCAAACCGCGTCGGTCGTCTGGGATCTCGACTACGAATGGAGCGATGCCGCGTGGATGGCGCAGCGCGCGGCGCGCAACGCGTTCGAAGCGCCGATGTCGATCTACGAAATGCACATCGGCTCGTGGCGCCGCGTTCCCGGCGACGACGGCATCGAACGTCCGATGACGTATCGCGAGCTGGCCGCGCCGCTCGCTGACTATCTGCGCAAGATGAACTTCACGCACGTCGAGCTGCTGCCGGTGATGGAGCATCCGTTTTACGGATCGTGGGGCTATCAGTGCACCGGCTATTTCGCGCCGACGAGCCGATATGGGACGCCACAGGATCTGATGTATCTGATCGACGTCCTGCACCAGAACGACATCGGCGTCATCCTCGATTGGGTTCCGTCGCACTTTCCGACCGACGAGCTCGGCCTCTCGTATTTCGACGGCACGCATCTGTTCGAGCACGCCGATCCGCGCAAAGGATTCCAACCCGATTGGGGCTCGCTCGTCTTCAACCTCGGGCGCAACGAAGTCCGCTCGTTCCTGCTGTCGAGCGCGTTCTACTGGCTCGGCGTCTATCACGCGGACGGTTTGCGCGTCGACGCCGTCGCCTCGATGCTTTATCTCGACTACTCGCGCAAGCATGGCGAGTGGATCCCGAACGAGCATGGCGGCCGCGAGAATCTGGAGGCGATCGCATTTCTGCGCCGGCTCAACGAGGATGTCTACGAGGCGTTTCCTGATGTGCAGGTGATCGCCGAGGAGTCGACGTCGTGGCCGATGGTATCGAGGCCGACGTACATTGGCGGACTCGGATTCGGCATGAAGTGGGACATGGGATGGATGCACGACACGCTGCGCTTTTTCGCGCTCGACTCCGTGCACCGCAAGTTCCATCACAATGATCTGACGTTCCGGATGATGTACGCGTTCAGCGAGAACTTCCTCCTGCCGCTGTCGCATGACGAAGTCGTACACGGAAAGGGATCGCTGATCCGCAAGATGCCGGGCGATGAGTGGCGGCGCTTCGCGAACCTGCGGCTACTCTTCGCGCACATGTACTCGCAGCCGGCCAAGAAGCTGATGTTCATGGGCGGCGAGTTCGGACAGTTCCGCGAATGGAATCACGACGCGGCGCTCGACTGGAACGAGCTCGATTCGATTCCTAACGCAACGCTGCAGCGCTGGGTCGAGGATCTTAACAAAGCCTACCGCGATGTTCCTGCGATGCACGAGCTCGATCTCTCGCCCGGCGGATTCGAATGGATCGACTGCTGCGATACGGAGAACAGCATCATCGTCCTCATGCGAAAGTCGTCTTCACAACCGGAACAGCCCGTCGTCGCGGCGCTGAACTTCACGCCGCTCCCGCGCTACAACTACATGGTCGGTGTGCCGTTCGGCGGACATTGGGCCGAGATGCTGAACAGCGACTCCACGATCTACGGCGGAAGCGGCCAGGGAAACATGGGCGGCGTCGACGCCGCACCGATTCCGTTGCACGGCCGCCGCTGGTCGGTGAGCCTCACGCTTCCTCCGCTCGGCGCGGTGTTCCTGACTCCGGGACCGGCGGGCGATCTCGAAGAAGAGGCGGCCGAAGTCGCGCTCGCCTTCGCCGGCTGAGGCTCTGATTGACGCTCACGGAAGAAATCAAGCATTTGGCTGAAAACACGCCGCCGCTCGGAGCGATCGTCCTCGATGACGGCCGCTGCGAGTTTCGCGTTTGGGCGCCGCAGACTGACAAGGTCGAGCTGCACATCGTCGCGCCGGACGATCGGCGCATCGCGTTGACGAAGAACGCGCGCGGCTATCACGAGGCGGCCGTCGATTGCGGCGCCGGGACGCGCTACTTTTTCGTCGTCAACGGCCGGGAGCGTCCCGACCCCGCATCACGATCGCAGCCCGACGGCGTGCACGCAGCATCGGAGGTCGTGACCTACGATTTCGAATGGCACGATGCGGATTGGCGCGGCGTGCCGCTCGAGGGCTACGTCATCTACGAATTGCACGTCGGGACATTCACGGATGAAGGAACGTTCGACGCGGTCATTCCGCATCTGGATGAGTTGAAAAATCTCGGCATCACCGCGATCGAGTTGATGCCGGTCAACCAGTTTCCCGGCTCCCGCAACTGGGGCTACGACGGCGTCTACCTCGGCGCCGCGCAGCACTCGTACGGCGGCGTGCCTGGACTGAAGCGCCTCGTCGATGCGTGTCACGTCCGGGGACTGGCCATCCTCCTCGACGTCGTCTACAACCACATCGGCCCCGAGGGAAACTATCTGGCGGAGTACGGTCCGTACTTCACCGATCGCTACAAGACGCCGTGGGGAATGGCGATCAATTTCGATGGCCCGCACAGCGATGATGTGCGCTGGTTTTTCATCCACAATGCGCTGCAGTGGATCGATGAGTTTCACATCGACGGACTGCGCGTCGACGCCGTTCACGCGATCGCCGACCGGACCGCTGAGCCGTTCCTGCAGGATCTGACCAGCGCTGTTCGGAATCGTGCGGAGGCGCTCGGGCGACTCGTCTACACATTCGCCGAGTCCAATCTCAACGATCCGCGTGTCATCACACCGAACGATCAGCTCGGGCTCGGATTCGACTCGCAGTGGTGCGACGATTTTCATCACGCGCTGCACACGCTGCTGACCGGTGAGAACACCGGCTACTACGCAGGGTACGGACGGACGAGCGATCTGGCGCGGACGTTTGCGAGCGGCTACCTCTACACGGGACAGTACTCGGCGTACCGCGGCCGGAAGCACGGCCGGGCGCCGAACACGCACGACGGGAAGAAGTTCGTTGTCTTCGCTCAGAACCACGACCAGATCGGCAACCGGATGTTGGGCGAACGGCTCGCAGCCTCGGTGTCGATCAACAAGGTTCGACTGGCTGCTGCGGCGGTGATCCTGTCGCCGTTCATCCCGATGCTCTTCATGGGGGAGGAGTACGGCGAGACTGCGCCCTTCCTCTACTTCACCTCGCACGCCGATCAGGATCTGATCGAGTCCGTGCGGCTGGGCCGGCACAAGGAGTTCGCATCGTTTCGATGGGCCGGCCAGCCGCCCGATCCCCACGATGAAAAAACATTCCTGGAATCGAAGCTCGGCCGCGAAGAGCTCGAGGGTGTGCGCGCCCTCTACAAGGAGCTGCTGCGCCTTCGCGCTTCGATACCAGCGCTGCATGTTCTCGATCTGAACGAAGTCGAGACGCAAGCCGACGATGAACAGCGAACGCTCCTCGTCAAACGCGGCGACACGCTGCTGGCGCTCAACTTCGATGAGGCGCCGCATGCGATTGTGCTTCCCTTCGGCGACGCCGAGTGGACCTCGATGATCGAGACGAGCGCGCGGGTGGAGGGGAACGTGTTGAGGATGGAAGGGGAGTCATTCGCGCTACTGCGCACGCTGTCATCCTGAGCCGCCGTAGCCGCGCCACTTCACGCGGCGCTTGCAACTGGCAGGTGTCGCGCGGCGGAGCACGGTCGAAGGGCCCCCGCCCACGTGCCGATCTTTCCCCCACCCACCCGGCACATAAGCTGGGGGTCCTTCGACCGTCCTTCGCCGCAATGCCTGCCGGTTGTCGGAGCGGCGTGGGGGCGCGGCTACGGCGGCTCAGGATGACAGTTTCTCCTCATCCTAAAAACAAGACGGCACCCCTTTCGCAGCGCACTCGACCACATGTACCGCGTTCCTCGCGCCACGTACCGTCTTCAGTTCAACGCCGGCTTCACATTCGCCGATGCCGCGAAGATCGTGCCGTATCTCGCGGAGCTCGGCATCAGCGATGTCTATGCGTCGCCGATCCTCAAGGCGCGCAGGGGGAGCAGTCACGGATACGACGTCGTCGACGCGGACTCACTCAATCCCGAGCTCGGAACGGATGACGATTTCAACGCGCTGCACAACGAGCTGCAGCGTCATCAGCTCGGTCTTCTGCTCGATATCGTACCCAACCACATGGCTGCCAGCTCGGAGAACGCATGGTGGATGAGTGTTCTCGAAAACGGCGAGCATTCGCGCTACCTTCACTATTTCGATATCGACCTGACCGCAGTCACCAGCCGCGGACAGACCTCGACAAAAGTCCTTCTCCCGATCCTCGGCAAACCTTACGGCGACGCGCTCGAAGCGCAGGAGATCCAACTTCATTTCGACAGCGATGGCTTCTACTTCAGCTATTACGACAAACGGCTTCCGCTGTCGCCGGGCTCCTACAATCTCATCCTTCGCGACTGCGTCGAAGCGCTGCCGCCCGAGACCGTGTCGGTCGACCTGCTGGAGCTCGTGATGAATGAAGACGCCGCGGTCAATAGCCGGTTTCTGAAGGAAACTCTTTGGCGTATTTACGAACAAGATGCGATGTTCCGCGACGCGATCGGCCTCGCGATTGGCCGGATTAATGGCAGGCGCGGCGACGCAGAGAGTTTCAACGCGCTCGATGCACTACTGGATGCCCAGGCGTACCGGCTCGCCTATTGGCGTATCGCCAGCGAGAAAATCAATTACCGCCGCTTTTTTGACGTTACCGATCTCGTCGGCGTGCGCGTCGAGAACCCCGAGGTTTTCGAAGCGCGCAATCGAAGGACGCTGGAACTGATCGCTGAGGGCAAAGTCACCGGCCTGCGCATTGACCATATCGACGGTCTTTACGACCCGATCGGGCACATGCGCAAGTTGCAGTCACGCCTCAGCGACACAGACGACCGCTTCTACATCGTCCTGGAGAAAATCCTCGAGGAGGGAGAGGAGTTGCGGCCGGAGTTTCCGGTCAGTGGAACGACCGGCTACGACTTTCTGGCATCGCTGAACAATCTGTTCATTGACTCCGATGGTTTGCAGCAGCTCGGCCGGTTCTATCGCGCGGCCACGGGGCTCAATGAGACCTTTGCGGATGTTTGTTATCAACGCAAACGCCAGGTCATTCATGAGCTTTTCTCGGGGGAGATGCGCTCGCTGGGCAAACAGCTTGGATCGCTGGCGATGGCGGATCGCAATGCGCGGGACTTCGCGCCGGTCGAGCTGACTGCGGCGCTGACCGAAGTGACGGCGTGCATGCGCATTTACAGAACCTATGTGCGCAGCGTGGACATTGATCCGGCAGATCGGAAGGCGATTCAGGAAGCGATTGCCGGCGCGAGGAGTCGTTCCGGTACCGCGCTGGACGAACGTCTTTTCACCTTTCTAGAACGCGTTCTACTGGTCGATCCTCCGCCATATGTGGCGTCGGAGCGCGAGCACTGGCTTTCGTTCGTTATGCGCTGGCAGCAGTTCACTGGCCGTGTGATGGCCAAAGGCGTCGAAGACACTGCCTTCTACAATTATAACCGGCTGATCTCGCTCAATGAAGTCGGCGGAGAACCGGGCCGGGGAGCGGATCTCGATGGACTGGCCGAGTTTCATGCGCGCAATGTGCGCATCCAGCGCCATTGGCCGCATACGATGAATGTGACGGCTACGCATGACACGAAACGAGGGGAGGACGGGCGGGCACGGATCCATGTCCTCTCGGAGATGGCCCCGCAATGGGAACATCAGGTCCGACGATGGTCGAAAATGAACGCGGCCCGGAAGAAAAACGGGATTCCTCATCCGAATGAAGAGCTGCTTCTCTATCAGACGCTGATCGGTATTTGGCCGCTCGATGACAGTGAACTGCCGGCGATTCCCGAGCGCCTGCAACAGTATCTGGAAAAAGCGGCACGCGAGGCGAAGAATCACACGAGCTGGATCGCTCCCGACCGATCGTATGAAGAGGCCCTTCTCGGATTCGCTGGCGCAATCCTGAGCGATCAGGAGTTCCGGACTGATTTTCTCCGCTTTCAGAAGCGGGTCGCCTTCTATGGATTCCTCAACAGCCTGTCGCAAGTCGTGCTCAAGGCTACTGCACCGGGTGCTCCCGATTTCTACCAGGGGACGGAGTTGTGGGACTTCAGCATGGTCGATCCCGATAATCGGCGTCCTGTCGACTATCAAGCGCGTGGCGGGATATTGAAATCGCTCAAGGCCGCGGCAGCGAATGGATCACTATCCCCGGAATCCTTGTTGCGCCGCTGGCAGGATGGCATCGTCAAACTCTTTGTTACCTGGAAGGTGCTCGAAGCGCGAGAGAAACATGCAGCGCGATTCCGCGATGGAACGTACGAGCCGGTCGAGGCGGGGAAGAACGTTGTCGCGTTCATTAGACGGGACGAAAACGACGCGGTATTGGTTGCGGTGCCGCGGCTGATTTCCAGCCTGGCAAAATCCGGCGCGTTGCCGCTCGGCGATGCGTGGGGCGACGCTACCATCGCCGCATCGGGAAGCTGGCGAAACGTCTTCACCGGCGAAACGCATCGAGGAGGAGAGATCACTCTGAGCCGGCTGTTCGCCACGTTCCCTGTCGCGGTGCTGGAGAAGGCGTAGAATTCGCGCATGGCGCCCGAGACGTCGACGAAGATGACCTATGAGGACTTGCTCCTCCTCCCTGAGGACGGTCTCCGCCACGAGATCATCGATGGGGAGCACTGCGTGAACGCATCGCCGATTGCCCGCCACCAGCGCGTCTCCTACCGGCTGATTCTTGCAATCGGCAACTACCTTGAGGAACACGCGGTCGGAGAGCTATTCCACGCGCCGTTCGACATCGTCTTCTCACGCTTTGACGTCGTCGAGCCGGATCTCCTCTACGTCAGCAACGAGCGGCGCGACATCGTGACCACGAAGAACATTCAGGGGCCGCCCGATCTCTTGATCGAAATTCTCTCCGAGTCGAACCGAAAGTACGATGAGGTGACCAAACGCGCTCTCTACGAAAGGTCCGGCGTCGGCGAATACTGGATTGTCGATCCGTCCGCGGACGTGGTTCGCGTCTACCGCTTCAGCGAGGCAGGCCACTACGACAGTGCCGCGGAGCTGTCGCGCGGCGATATCCTCACCTCGCCGCTTTTCCCGAGCCTGGAGATCAAGCTCGCGCGAATCTTTAAGCCATAGGAGTGCGTGTGTCTCGCACGCGGGCGTCAGGGCGTCCCGCCCGGACGCGTGAATCTTGAGATACTGCTCCGATCGCAGCTTCGTGCTGATCAGGCGGAGCAGTCCCCGATCTTCTTGGCTCGCCTTGAAGTGTCATTCTGGCTATAATCTAGCCAGAATGCGCTTCGAAATTATTCTGGCGCCTGACGCGGCCGCAGGGATGAAGCGACTCGACGCTCGCATTCGATCCGAGGTCCGGGATCAAGTTGAACGTCAGCTCCGTCACCGGCCTTCGAAGGTGAGCAAGAGCAGAATCAAGCGGTTGCGCGGATTGCGACAACCGCAGTACCGATTGCGCGTTGGCGAAGTCCGTGTTTTCTACGACATCGTGGGCGAGGAAGTACACGTGCTTGCGATCGTGGAGAAATCGAAGACGTACCGATGGTTGGATGAGCTAGGAGTTCCCGAATGAAGAAGATCTCGTTGTCCGAAGTCAAAGATGATCTGTCGCGTTATCTGCATCAGGCCGAGGGGGAGGAGATCGTGATCACGCGCCATGGCAAAGCGGCAGGCGTCCTCATCGGCTTCAAAACAGAAGACGATTGGTTCGAATACCGCTTGACGCACGATTCGCAGTTCTTGAAGCGCATCGACAAAGCGCGTTCAGATATTCATGCTGGCAAGGGTGTTCGGCTGGAGGATCTCGCGTAGTAGCTCGACCAAAGATCAAGGGGCGCCGCGCAGTTCAAATTCGTCCCGAAATCTCGCCCAACTTCCTCAATTTCTCCGCCACCTCCTCAGTGAGCGCGCCCTCGGACAGTCGCCACGACCAGTTGTCATGCTCGGCGCCGGGGAGGTTCATGCGCGCTTCGTTGCCGAGGCCAAGGATGTCTTGTACGGGAACGATAGCGGTGTCGGCGACCGACGTGTAGGCGGCGCGGATCAGCGTCCAGGGAATCTCGTCGGTCGTATGGACGCCGAGGTAGAGGCTTGCGGCAGCGCGCTCTTCGTCGGACGCGCCGTCAAACCAACCGCGTGCCGTGTCATTGTCATGCGTGCCCGTATAAACCACGGTGCTGGAATCATAGCGATGCGGTAAATGAGGACTATTGAGCTGCGCGAATGCGAACTGCAGGATTTTCATCCCCGGAACGCCGATGGCGTTGCGGAGCTCGTGCACTTCCGGTGTGATGTGACCGAGATCTTCAGCGATGACAGGAAGATCGCCGATGGAATCGCGAATGGCGTCGAACAGCGCGCGGCCGGGGCCCGGGATCCAACGCCCATTAACGGCCGTCGGCTCGCCGGCTGGAATCTCCCAATAAGCGGCGAATCCGCGGAAGTGATCGACGCGCAGGAGATCGGCAAAGCGTAGCGCAGCGCGAAAACGCGAAACCCACCATACGTAGCCCGTTTCGTGAAGCAGGTCCCATCGGTACAAAGGATTTCCCCATCGCTGGCCGGTCTCACTGAAATAGTCAGGTGGAACGCCGGCGACGACAATCGGCTCTCCGCGCTCATCGAGCTGAAAGATCTCTCGATTGGCCCAGACGTCGGCGCTGTCGGCGGCGACGTAAATCGGGACGTCGCCCATGATGCGAATGCCGCGCTCGCGCGCCGCCTCGCGGACGGCAGCCCATTGCGTGAAGAAAAGCCACTGAATGTACTCGTGAAATCCGATCTCGCTAGCCAATTCGCTCTTTGCTGCCGTAATAGCGTCTGACTCACGGCTTACCAACGCAGCCGCCCATGCGGTCCAGGGCGCGCCTTCGTAACGCTGTTTCAGTGAGGCGTACAGAGTCCACTCGGCGATCCACGTGTTGTCCTGTATGAAGGAAGCGAGGGCCGTGCGCTGTTCCTCAGACCCGTGTTCCGCGAAATGCGCAAAAGACAGGCGCAGAAGTCTGCCCTTGGTGTCAGCGACGTGCTCGAAGTCGACGCAGTCGCCGGCCTCGTGCCGCGCATTGTCAATTGCACCGGCCGGGAGCAGGCCTTCTTCAAGGAGCCGCTGCGGCGAAATCAGTAGCGAGTTGCCGGCATAAGAAGACAGGCAGCCATAGGGCGAGTTCCCGTAGCCGGGAGCGTTCAGTGGAAGCACCTGCCAATAGCGAAGCCCGGCGCGCTGTGCCCAGTCGAGAAATGCGATGAGCTCGTCGCCAAGGTCGCCAATACCGAAAGGTCCGGGCAACGATGTCGGATGGAGAAGCACGCCGGCGGAGCGAGCGGTTTCTCGGAGTGGTATTTGTGGAGTGTGGGTCATTGGGATTTAGGAATGTTGGTTCGAGTCTCTTGTCCGCCTTCTCAATTCACCCTCACTCTCGCGCATCAGGACTGATCGACAGCTTCTCCCCGAGCGCGTCAAAGTGCTGCAGCCAGCGATTGGCACTGGAAGATCCGTTCCCGGCATTGGCTGCGATCTGCGGGCGTACCGAGTTCTTGAGCCGGTAGTAATCGTTTTGCGCGCGGCGCAGATCGACATCGATGCCTGCCTCCCGAACGATCTCGACGAGCGTCTGCCAGCGCTCAAGCAGTTCGGCGTCATCGGGATCGCGCGTTGCGTCCGAAGCCGCACGCTCGACCGCGCGCGTCAGCGACATCAGCGTGGTCTCGTCCAATGCCACGCGTTCGTCGCGCGCTTCGCGCAGGCGCGACTCCAACTCGCCGAGGGGCAGCTCGTCGGCCGTGGCCATGCGGCGCAGTTGCATGTTGACGTCGAACTCCGCCGCGGTGCGCAACACCTTCGGCAACGGGACGCCGAGGGCGGCGTGAAAGCGCGTCAACGGGTCGTACCGTTCATGCAATTGCCGGAACGCTCCTTCCGCTTCGCTCAGCGTCGCATCGCAAAGGACATTGAGGATGCGCCGCTGCTCGTCGCGGAAGAGTGAGCGAATCGACAGCAGCGGCTCGCCGAAATGCTCATCGAGAACGCGGATGACCGCGGAGATCCCGTTCGCGCGCATGTCGTCGCTGAGAGCGCGCTTCATCGCTTCGTAGTCGTCCGCGCTCGTCGATGTACGCACGCCGCCGGTCAGCTCGGTCTCGCCGAGGTGGATGACGGTGAAGTCAAACGAAGCCTCTTCGCGCGTGATGAGCGACGTGACGGTGATCGATCCGATGGCCATCCTGGACCGGCCGGCGCGGAACGTCTCGAAGTCAGTCTGCAGCACGCGGTAGCAGTAGACGCGATCGTCGTGTGCGAAGTTGTCGAAGAGCGACGCCACGGCGTAGTGGGCAGCGACGCGGCGAAGATCGATCCGCGTCGGTTTCACCTCGCGCTCGTAGATCTGCCGCGCGTCGCCACGGTGCGGCAGGTTGCTGCGAGCACTGGCGATGCGGGAGAGAAACTCGGGCTCCAGACTGCTGTCGGATATTCTCTCCGCCAACTGGATCACACGAGCGGCGTAATGCAACACCTGCACGGTCTCGATGCCGGAGAGATCGTTGAAGAACCAGCCGCAGCTCGTGTACATGAGCATGGCGTTGCGCTGCATCTCGAGCAGTTCGAGCGCCGTGACGATCGCCGCGGGACTGAAGTCTTGCCCGCTCATCTGGCGCGCGAGGAATCGATTCACGTTGTCTTCCGACCGGTCGAGGATGACTTCGATGTAGTCGTCGCGAGCGCCCCACGGATCGCGCAGGAGCGATGCTCCGCGCATTTCGAAAATGGCGATGCATTCGTCGCGCAGCCAATCGAGTGCCGCGCGCAACGGTGCCCGCCACTGCTGGTTCCACCCGGCGTCGCCGCCCGTGCTGCAACCGCAATCGCGCTCCCAGCGGCCGAGGGTGTGGTCGCAACTCCACGCCGTGCGCTCGGCGACCTCCACTTCGTGCGTCGGCGGTGTGTCGGCGAGAAACTGGCCGTAGTTCGCGATGCGTGACAGCTTCTGTTCGTCGATGTAGTCGAGCGCATACGCGAGGGCCATGTCGCCGTTGCGGTGATGATGACCGTACGTTTCGCCGTCGGTGGCGATGTTGACCAACTGCGGATGACTGCGGCTCTCACCGAACGCGCCGAGAAGTCGATGCGCGAAGTTCTCGCCGCGGACGAGCAGTCGCTCAAATGCGACTGCCCGCGAGATCGCACCGTCGTAGAAGAAGATGTCGATCGATCGTCCCGACGGAAGGTTGCATCGATACGGCATCGTCGGATCGATTCCTCGCTCGTTCCAATCGCTCTCGCCGATCGCGCGCCAACGCATCGCCTGGTGCGGCTCGAGGATCGTGAACGCGATTCCCATCGCTGCCAGCGCTTCCAGCGAATCGACGTCGACTGCCGTTTCCGGAAGCCACATCGCTTCCGGCTTGCGGCCGAAGCGGTATTCGAAATCGCGGATTCCCCACCACACCTGCGTTTGCTGATCGCGCCGGTTGGCGAGCGGCATGATCATGTGGTTGTAGGCCTGCGCGATCGCAGAGCCGTGGCCGCTGAACCGCTCGCGGCTCATCGCGTCGGCGTCGAGAATCGCCGCGTACGTTTCGGGCTCGCGCTGCTGCAACCAGGAGAGAAGGGTCGGCCCGAAGTTGAAGCTGATCGAGGCGTAGTTGTTGACGATCTTGACGATGCGGTCGTTGGCGTCGAGGATGCGCGACGACGCGTTGCGGCCGTAGCACTCGGCGGTGATCCGCTCGTTCCAGTCGTGATACGGCGACGCGGAATCCTGCGTCTCGACGGCTTCCAGCCACGGGTTTTCCCGCGGCGGCTGATAGAAATGACCATGAATGCAGATATAGCGGATGCGCATCGGGAGGGGGAGAATATCAGCGCCCGAGGAGGTCCAACACGCCGCGGAGCGGGATCGAGAGCCAGTCGGGCCGATTGTTCAACTCATACGTGATCTCGTAGAGGGCTTTTTCGAAAAGGTGCACGTCGAGCAACACCTGCAACTCGTCGCGCGTGCCCGGCAGATGCGCCGCGTTGCCGCTTTCGGCGAGATAGGCGCGTAGAAACGCCGCGCTAACCCATCGATACCAGAACCCCGCCCCCTTCTCCGCCGCCCCCACATCCTCGGCCCGAATCGCCGAGTGCTGCTGGCCGTGCAACAACCCATGCGACGCGTAATGAAACGATCGCAACATGCCGGCGACATCGCGAAGCGGACTTCGTTTGATGCGGCGCTCGCTCAACGGCCGCGACGGCTCGCCTTCGAAATCGATGATGATGAAGTCGTTGCCTGACTTGAGCACCTGGCCGAGGTGGTAATCGCCGTGGACGCGGATGCGGAGTCCGGTCACGCGGCCGTCGAGAATCCGGCGAACGCGTGACTGAAGCTCGTCTTCGCGCTCCAGCAATTCTGCGGCCTCGGGAATCCCCTTCGCTCGCTTGCGGAGGAGTTGAAGTGTCTGCACAGCTTGCGAGCGGACGTGCTGATAAATCGAGCGCTGATAGTGGGGCGTGATCGGCTCCGGTGCGAAGGCCGGGATGTCATCACGCGATGCGAGCGCGCGATGCATCTGCGCGGTACGCCGGCCGAGCGTGCCGGCGTCGGCGAGATAGAGTCCGATGAGCTCGCGCGTGACCTCGGGAGCTGGCTTCGCAGCCAAGTCGAGAAGCGCTTCCGACGATGTAGCTTTTGCAATGCGCGCCGCGGCGTTGGAATCGCTCAACAGCGTCTCGAAGTAGCGTCCGATCGCGTCGAGCGTGTAAGTCCACGCGTCACCGGAAGATTCGACATAGCGTTGGAGTACCGCGATTGTCGCCGGCTCTCCACTGTCCGTTTCATACTGGATCGACCCGGCAAGCTGCGGCGTGCCGGTAAAGGATGTCTCCTCATTGAGAAACCGCGATACTTCGAGATCGGTGTTGATCCCCCCCTCGAGGCGACGAAAGAGCTTCATGAAAAAGCGGTCACCAAAGAGGAGCGCCGTGTTGCTCTGCTCCGCCTTCACGAGATGGACGTCAAGGTCGCCGGTGCCGCGAAGCGCGCGGAAGGATCGCGACGGCGTCCCGACGATGGTGCCCCCTTCGGCTTTCACGGTGCGCTTTCTTCCAATCATTTCCAGAAGGTCTGTCGCGAGCTTCGTACCGCCGACCGGCTCATAGAGGACGTTGCCGTCGCTCAATCGAGCGATCACTGATGGTGCGTGCGCGCTCTCCTGCTCTCTTGCTCTGCGCGCCTGCATGATGCTCAGCGGAAGCACATACGTTTCCGGCTCGCCGTCGGCGTACTCGATTCGGATGAACGCTAGGACGCCAACGCCCGAGGGAAGCACGGCCGAGTCCTCGATCTGCAGCGACGCGATTGTGCGCGCTTTTCCACTGAACCAGCGGCGTGTACGAACGTACGCCTCAATAGCGGGTCGGAGAGTATTGCGATTCGCATCAGCAAACACTTCGTCGAGACTCGCTGCCGCAATCGACGGGACTTCGTGCGTCGCCGCGGGAACCTCCGTTTGCTGACGCTCCAGCGCGAACCAATAGAAGGCGAAGGGCCCAAGGTTCAGGAAGTAGGGTCGATCGCTGATCTCCGGGAAGCGAGTGCCGCCTGACAGCTCGACGGGAGCGATTCCCCGAAACTCCGACAGATCGAGATCGAAGCACTGTACGAGACGCGATAGATTGGCGACGACAAGAATAATCTCCTCGCCATGACGGCGTACAAACGCCAGGATCTTACGATTCTCCGGGTGCAGAAACTCCATGCTGCCGCGGCCGAACGCCTGATAACGATTCCGCTGTGCAATCAGCCGCTTCATCCACCAGAGCAGGGAATAAGGGCTCGACTGCTGCTGCTCCACGTTGACCTGCTCGTAGTGATACTGCGGATCGATGATCGCGGGCATATAGAGCTGCTGCGGATTCGCTTTCGAGAATCCGGCATTACGATCCGCCGACCACTGCATCGGCGTCCGGACGCCATTGCGGTCACCGAGGTAGATGTTGTCGCCCATGCCAATCTCGTCGCCGTAATAAATGATTGGCGTGCCGGGAAGCGAGAAGAGCAGTCCGTTCAGTAAGTGAATACGAAGACGATGATTCTGCATCAATGGCGCGAGACGCCGGCGGATACCCAGGTTGATGCGCGCCTGCCGATCGGAGGCGTACGTGCGCCACATGTAGTCGCGGTCTTCTTCCGTGACCATCTCCAGTGTCAGCTCATCGTGATTGCGGAGAAACATCGCCCATTGACAATTCTCGGGAATCGAAGGCGTCTGCGCCATGATGTCGACAATCGGGAAGCGGTCTTCCTGCGCCAGCGCCATATACATGCGCGGCATAACCGGAAAGTTGAACGCCATGTGGCATTCATCGCCATCTCCGAAGTACGGCAGTGAGTCCTCAGGCCATTGATTCGCTTCGGCGAGGAGCATTTTGCCCGGAAACTTTGCGTCGACATGGGCGCGTAGTGATTTCAAGTATGCGTGAGTCTCCGGCAGGTTCTCGCAGGTCGTTCCTTCACGCTCGTAGAGATAAGGAATGGCGTCGAGACGGAAGGCATCGACGCCGATCTCCATCCAGAAGTCGAATGCTTTGAGAAGTGCCGCGTGAACAGCCGGGTTGTCGAAATTGAGATCGGGCTGATGGGAGAAGAAGCGATGCCAGTAATACGCATTCGCGATCGGATCCCACGTCCAGTTCGACGTCTCGTAGTCTTTGAAGATGATGCGCGCGTCTTTGTACTTCGAGGGCGTATCGCTCCAGACATAGAAGTCGCGCCAGGGAGAGCCGGGCTTCGCGCGGCGCGACTTCTGAAACCAGTCGTGTTGGTCGCTGGTGTGATTGATGACCAGTTCGGTGATGACTTTCAGCCCGCGGCGATGCGCCTCCTTGAGAAAGACTTTGAAATCAGCGAGCGTGCCGTAGCTTGGATGCACCGCCGTGTAATTGGCGATGTCGTAACCGTCGTCGCGAAGCGGAGAGGGGTAGAACGGCAGCAGCCAGATGATGCTGATGCCAAGGTCCTGGAGATAGTCGAGTTTCCGCGTCAGGCCCTGAAAATCGCCGATGCCGTCGTTGTTGGAATCGTAGAACGCACGGACGTGCGTCTGATAAATGATCCCGTCCTTGTACCAGAGGTCTTTCATGATTCAGCGCACCTCTCGGCGGCTGTCATCCTGAGCCGCCGCAGCCGCCGCAATAAACGCTGGCGTGTCCGTCCGGATCTCATCGGCGGCGAAGGACGGTCGAAGGATCCCCCGCCCATATGCCGGGTGTGCGGTGGATATGTGCGGCTCATGCGCGGGGGGTCCTTCGACCGTCCTTCGCCGCTGAATTTGTCCGCATGGCCATCGCAGCGTGAAGGCGCGGCTGCGGCGGCTCAGGATGACAGGTCCGTCCTTCGCCGTCCGTTGGCGGCTCAGGATGACTGGCGCTGGTTCGTTACAGGCGTCACTCATAAGAAGTACTCAAAATCCTTCTCCGATCTCACCTTCCGGCGGATGCGGAAGATGTGTGCGGGGATGACGTTCGGGTCGAGCTTCACGTAATTCCGCGGGCCATGCCAGGTATAGCGCGAGCCGGAGAGCAACTCGTGAACTTGAAAGGGGCGGTTGGCGTCGAGGTTCAACGATGCCAGATCGAGCTCGACGTATCCGGCCTGTGTGTTGTGCGGATCGACGTTGACGATCATCAACAAAGAGTCGTCGCCGGCCGATTTGCTGTAGCAGATGATGTCGTCGTTGGTCGTCTCGTGAAATGCAAGGGTGACGTTTTGCTGCAGGGCGGGATTCTGCCGTCGGATTCGATTGACGACTGCGATCAGCTCAGTGAGATCGTCGTCGGTCGAGGGCCAGTTCTTGATTTCGTATTTCTCCGAATCGAGATACTCCTCGCCGCCCGGATCGCGCGCATCGGCAATCGAGCGCTCAAAGGCCGGGCCGTAAATCCCGTAATTCGCTGAGAGTGTCGCGGCGAGCATGAGCCGGATCGTAAAGGCCGGCCTTCCTCCGTATTGGAGATACTCCGGGAGAATGTCCGGCGTATTCGGCCACGCGTTCGGCCGGAAGAAATCGCTGACGGGCGGCTTCGTGATCTGTTCGAAATATTCGGTCAGTTCGAATTTTGTATTGCGCCAGGCAAAATACGTGTACGACTGTGAGAAACCCGCTTTGGCGAGCCAGTACATGATCTTCGGACGGGTGAACGCTTCCGCAAGAAAGATCACGTCAGGATGGTGTTTCTTGACCGTTCGGATGACCCAATGCCAGAACGGCAATGGCTTCGTATGTGGATTATCAACGCGGAAAATGCGCACGCCCTGCTCGATCCAGAAGCGAAAGATGTCGCAGAGCTCCTTCCAGAGATCGACCCATGCGTCGCTTTCGAAGTGAAAGGGATAGATATCCTGATATTTCTTCGGCGGGTTTTCGGCGTACTGAATCGATCCGTCGGGCCGTTTCTGAAACCACTCGGCGTGTTCCGATACATACGGATGATCGGGCGATGCCTGAAAGGCGATATCCATCGCCAGCTCAATTCCTTTGCTGCGCGCGGCAGCGACCAGACGGTGGAAATCGTCCATTGTGCCTAGCTGCGGATGAATCGCTTTGTGTCCGCCTTCGCTCCCGCCAATGGCCCACGGACTGCCGGCATCGTCGGGTCCGGCGCTGATGGCGTTGTTTGGCCCTTTGCGAAACGTCGTCCCGATCGGGTGAATCGGTGGGAGGTAGAGAACGTCGAAGCCCATGTGCGCGATGCGGGGCAACTGCGCTTCGACGTCGCGTAGCGTTCCGTGCCGGCCCGGGTCGGCGGCAGCAGAACGGGGAAAGAGCTCGTACCAGGAGCTGAATGCGGCGCGGCGCGGATCGACCTCGATCGCGTGTTCAGTGGTGTCGCGAGTCGCGAAGCGGCGCTCGGAGTTGCGCGTCATCAATCCCACCAGCTCCTCATTCAACAGGGGAACCTTGTCATCGGGTTGCTCGCTACTTTCGAGCAACGCGACGTAATGTTCGAGCCGTTTGCGATCGCGATCGTGAGCGCGTGCGGCCGCAGCGCGAACCATTTCCAGGCCGATGCGCAACTGCATGTCGAGCTCATCGCCCGTCACTCCCGCCGTGACTCGCTTGCGCAGATCGCGATGCCAGCTCGCAAAATGATCGACCCACGCTTCGAATGAGAAGTAGTAGAAGCCGAGGCGATCGACGGTGAGCTCCGCGCGCCATCGGTCATTAACCAGAGCGGTCATCGGCGTCTCGATCATCGCGGATTCCGACTCGTGGCGATGGCGCATCACGGCGGCGAGGAGGTCGTGGCCATCGGCGAAGATGTCGGCTTCGATTTGCACCACGTCGCCGGCTACGCGCTTCGCAGGAAAGAGGCCGCCATCGACGAGAGGCGAAACGCCTTCGATGACGACGCGGCGACGCCCATCAAATTGAGGCTCAGGCACAGGCTGCTACGGTGCGAGTTGCGTGCCTTGGTTTTAGGAGTGGAAAGACTAAGACCGTTTCACGCGGAGACGCGGAGGGCGCGGAGAGAAAGGCTACCTCATGCTCTCGGCGATCGCTCGTTGCGCGGTGAGGTCGTCGTGCAGTGCGAAGAGGAGGCGGCCCGATTCGCGATCGCCGAGGCGGGCGCGGAGGCCGAGAACGTGCTCGTTGCCAGGGGCGTCGCCGATCGCGCGATCGAGAAACGGACGCGGATCGCGCCCGAGGTGAAGGGCGGCGCGGGCGCGATAGAAGGTGACGGAGGAGACGGCGCGATTCTCGCGGATCGGGCGGTAAGCCTGCGCTTCGAGTAGCGCCAGGATCCGATCGGCATCGATCCATCGTCCCTGCTCTTGGAGTGTGATGGCGTCGTCGAAGGCAGTGCGTGCGCCAAGCCATGCGTTCGTGTCTTCGATCTGATCGATGCCGTCGATGCTGAGGAGAACGGCGATGACGGCCACGGTTATCGCTGCGAGAACGTGACGCCGCGCGACGATCTCCGACACGCCGATGGCGGCTAGCACGGCCAGCGCGGGGAGGATCGCGTTCCGCTGACGCGCGGTGACGTAGAAGGCGGCAAGGATGAGGAGTCCGGCCAGTACGAACACGACGAACGGCAGAAGTTCGCGGCGGCGATCGCGCGCCAGCAATACGCCCGCGCCAGCGAGCGCGATCAACGTACCGAACGGAATGAACGGATAGCGCGCGAGCAACGCGTCTTTTCGCGCCATCGTCGCCAAGTCGTAGGCGTCGTGACTGTGAATCGCGAAGAAGAGTTTGTGCAGCGTCAGCCGAAGCGCCGCCATGGGATAGGCGCGTACGAATGCGAGCGCTTTTCCGCTCCAGAATCGGTTCGACTCCGCGCGGCTAAGCTGCCTTCCCACCGATTCCGATGACACGATGCGATAGGCAACGTGCAGATAGTCGGGCTCGTTCGATGCCCGCTCCATCTCGTTCACGATCCTCGGCTGCACCCCTTCGTATCCCGTCGCGCTCGGGTTCATCCCTTCGTAGAAGACTGTGCCGGGATCCATCAGAACGATCTCGCCGGTCAAAGCAACGTTGACGATCAACATCACAACGATCGGGATCACCAGACCGGCGATCAACTTCCAGGAGCGCTCGACGATCGCAATCGCCACTGCGCCGAGCGTGACGACCGGACGGCAGATCGCCGCCAGTCCGAAAAGAAATCCGGACGACAACCGCGAATCGCCGAGCGCAGCCAGCGCCGCACTTGCCATCAGCAGGATCAACGTCTCCGGCTCTGCTTCGGTCGCGCAGACGAGCGCGGCGCGGCTGCCGAGAAGGAGCAACGGCGCGGCAATCATCGCGATTGCGCCGAAACGCCGCGCGGCGACGCCGCACAACGCGGCAGCGACGCTCAACATCGCGATCTGCAGCGTCCGGATCGCAATCGCGCTCAACCCGAATGCTCGCAGTGCGACCGTGAGCCAGAGGTATCCGGGACTGAGATCAGCAAGCCGGTCGCGTGGCATCTGGCCGGCGAGGATGCGATCGGCAAACGTCAGGTACTTCGCGAAGTACCCCTGATCGGGAAGCGTGTTGATGAGATGAATGCGCAGCCAGGTGATCAGCGCCAGCGCGATGACGGCGGCGAGCAGGTACGCGTGGCGGCGGCGCATTGCTTGCGAATCTACAGCAGCTTGCGCACGAATGGCCGCGCCAGGATGCCCCACACACTTCCGGCGGGGCCGCGTCCGAGCACGATCAGACGATAAAGCTGCTCCGCGGCAACAGCGGCGGCGACGATGAAGGAGATCACTGCTCCGTTGTGAATCGAGGTCGCGACGCCGAGGGATGCGAAGAGGAAGATGAGCGCAGCGATGGGGCGCGATTGGCGGCGGTAGTCGTATCCGAAGCGCGCCGCGACACGCGCCTGATCCGCGGGAGGGAGCAGCGTAACCAGCGCCTCGCGCATCAGCAGCGCGTCGCTCGTCGCGCGCTCCGCCGGCGCCTCGCCGATCGGCGTGCGCGTTCCTTTTTCCTGACCGAATGGCGACACCGCGCGCGTGCGGTCCGCGATCGTGTAGTAGTAGGCAATATAGCCAATCACGCCGAGCGGCGATCCGATCGATCGCCCGATGAGCCATCCGACCAGGAGACGAAACGAGGTCTCGACGAAAAGGTATCCGGTGAGGATGTAGACCGCGGGCGACCCTGGCCGCTGCTCCATCACGCCGCCGGCGATCCAGAGAACGAGCGCGATGATGACGGCGTACACACCGGCGACGGAGATCAGCGTTAGCCGCCGCGGCATCACGCCGATCTCACGCCCGAGCTCCTCCTGCACGATCGAAGGAAGATGTCCGGTCAGCAACGCGAGCGCATTGACCGACTTTCGTTTTCGCTCGCGCGAGAATCCGGCGCGCCATTCGCGCAATCGCTCCGCTTCGCGCTCGGCATCGTAGCGGTCGGTCGTGCGCATGATGTGCATCTCGCGCCACGGCTCGAGCACATATTTCACGCCGCCCTGCGCCATCCCCTCGACATCAACGACTTCGAAGTAGCGCTCTTCCCACAACACTGCGGTCCCTGGAAACTCCGCGGTGGTCAGGGTCTTCGGCGCGCGCGGCGTCCACTGCTTCGGAAAGCGTGACATCAGGATGAGCTGATCGCCGTCGCCCGGGCGGACGCGGTCGGAGCCGTACGCCTGCATCGTTGCATTGTAGGCCCGAGGTGCACGGAGCGCTTCTTGCTTGCTTGAACCGTGGCTGAGGCTGGAAGACGGGCGTGAGCGATAAGGTACCGAAGGATTGCGGCGTTCTCATCGTCGAGGACGACCTCGCGATCCGGCGCCTCGTCAAGATGGTCCTGCAGCGCGAGGGCTATCAGGTGGAGGTGGCCAGCGATGGCATCGAAGCCGTCCTGAAGATGGGCCTCGTCGACTACGACGTCATCATCCTCGACCTGATGATGCCGAACCTCGACGGCTTCTCGTTCGTGAGCACGATGGCGGAGCACAACCCGGAGCTTCTGAAGCGCGTCATCGTCACCAGCGCCGCCTCGCCGGGCGTGATCAAGGAACGGATGAAGGGAACGCCGTTCCTGGTGATGCCGAAGCCGTTCGACATCAAGGAGCTGATCGCGCACGTGCGGGCGTGTGTGTTGGCGCAGTGAAGCAGAGATCAGGGAGAGGCATTGATCAGTGATCAGGGAGAGGCAGTGATCAGAGAAGCAGTGATCAGGGAGAAAGAGTGATCAGAGATCAGGGAAGGCAAAGATTAGAAGAGTCGGTACGTAGATCGAGATTATGAGGTCAAACCGTCACGATTTAATATTACTAGTTAGATTTAGTAATTATGATCCACCTTTAGAACCCTCATCTCTGACTCTCCTGATCACTGATCACTGACCTCCTGATTTCCGATCACTGACTCTCCTGATCACTGATCACTGCTTTTCTGCTCACTGTCTCATGTTATTTGCACAAATAGGCAAGCCGTTCGCAGTACTCCATCCCGGAGGTACTCAATGGCTGAACGAATCGTCGTCTATGGTGCGGACTGGTGCGGGGATACGGTGCGGACGCTCCGGCATCTCGACCGTTCCGGCAAGACCTACGACTACATCGACATCGACACCGACAAAGTGGGCGAGGACAAGGTCATCGCTCACAACCATGGCAAGCGACGCATCCCGCTCGTCGAGATCGCCAGCGACAACGGCGATCCGCAACGTCTCTCCGTTCCGCGCGACAGCGAGCTCGACGCTGCACTGAAACGAAAGTAGCGGCGATCGCTCGACGACGTCATCTCACGACCGGAATGACGTCGTTGAGAATCCAGAGCGGTCCGATGAGGAGGTGCAGCAGGTTCGTGAAAAATGCAGGCTGGCGATGCTCGTAAAACGAGTGGCCGATGAATTGGAAGATCCAGCCGAGAACGAAAATCGTGATGTTGACGGACATCGGAAGCCATGCGCCGGCGATATAGAACGCGATCGATACGATCAGCATCGGCAATGCGAGACGCCACTCCAGTGTGAGGTAGTAGATCGTCGCCATCGCGATGAGGATCATTGCCGCGTCGATGCGAACGCCGCTGATCGTCGCGATTCCAACGCGCGTCAGCATCCCGATCAGCGTCAGCATGATCATCGGGATGCCGAAGCGATGAAACCACTTGTTTCCCTTCGTCTGATGATGCGAAGCGTAGTCAGCGAACGAAGCGCGGATGTCCTGCATGAGGAAAGTGTAATGCCTTTCTCCGCGCCCCCCGCGTCTCTGCGTGAAACGGTTTTCATCGTTGCCGCACGACACGCATCCGCAGCCCGCCCGCAGGCCGCAGCGTAATCGACGCCTTCGCCTGCACGTCGCGCGACACCAGCTCCAGCCGCCACTTCTGCGCGATCGTCGCCACCATCAGCACCGCCTCCATCCAGGCGAAGCCTTCGCCGATGCAGATGCGCGGCCCTCCGCCGAACGGGAAATACGCCAGCTTCGGACGCACCGCTTTCGATTCGGCCGTGAACCGCAGCGGATCGAATCGATCGGGATCGGGCCACCAGCGCGGATCGCGATGCGTCACCGCCTGCGATGCGATCACCGCCGCGCCGCGCGGTACGAGCCAATCGCCAAGCGCGACGTCCTCGATCGCCAGACGGCTCACCGCCCACGCCGGCGGATACATCCGCATCGACTCGGCGACGACCATCTCCGTGTACGTCAATCGCACAAAGTCGGCCGGCGTGGGCAGACGATCGCCGACGACCGCATCGATCTCGCGCTCCATCGTCGCGAGCGCGCCGGGATTCTGCGAGAGCAGGAACCAAGTCCACGCCAGCGCGTTCGCCGTCGTCTCGTGGCCGGCGAGAAAGAGCGTCATCGCCTCATCGCGCAGTTGCAGGTTCGTCATCCCGCTGCCGTCACCCTCTTCGTCGAGCGCAAGAAGAAGCATCGAGAGAAGATCGCCGCGATCCTCCCCCGACCGTCGCCGTTCGTCGATGATGGCGTAGATCGTCCGGTCGAGCATGGCAATCGATCTACGAACGCGCATCGTCTGCGGCAACGGCAGCTTCCGCATCAGATTCGCCAGAGGATTCATCAGCGTCGGAAAGAGATCGACGAGCGATGAGAGCGCGCGCCCGATCTCGTCGGCATCCTCATCGACGTCGGCATCGAAGAGCGTCTTTGCAACGACCGAGAGCGTGAGCCGCATCATCTCGTGATGCACGTCGAGCTCTTCGCCGTCGCGCCACGACGACGCCATCCGCGCGGCGCGGTCGATCATCACCTCGCCGTAGTGCGCGATCCGCTCCCGATGAAACGCCGGCTGCGCCAACCGCCTCTGCCGCGTATGAAACGCTTCCTCCGACGTCAGCAGGCCCTCGCCGAAGATGATCTTCGAACGCTGCAGCACGCGGCTCTTGTGAAACGAGCGATGCTGCGTCACGAGCAGATCGCGGATCAGATCGGGATGATTGATGATGAAAAGCTGCTGCGGCCCGACGAAGAACTGCGCCGCGTCGCCGTACTCCTTCACGATGCCCGAGAGAAACGGAATCGGATCGCGCTGCAGCACGCGCAGATAACGAAACGGGATGACGCTGCGCGGACCGGGAGGCAGTGTGGGCATGAATGCTTGTGAATTGCGCGTTACGCAAGTCAGGGAGCGGGCGAGCGAAACGGATTGACGACGCGGACGGAACCGTACATTTGACCATCCGAAAGATCCTCGGAGTAAAGCACCTTCGCACCGGAAACACGCGCTGCCTGAATCACCAAGGCATCCCAGAAAGAAATCTGGTATCGCTCCTCCAATTCAAGAGCTTCGAGAATCGAGTCGCCACCGTTGGTGATCACTTCCCAGGATAGGTAGTCGGTCACGATGTCGCGGGTGGCCTTCGCGGCGAGTGGCTGCCCAGCCTTGCGCCGTAGATTGACCACGAGCTCCTGAAGGATCTGGGTGCTCAACACGCCGGATCGGTTCTGCCAGAGTTCCTCGACAAGTGTTCGGGCGCGCTCGTGTTTCTCTCCAGCAGCAGCGTCGTGCGCGTACATCAGAATGTTGGTGTCGACGAAGAACTTATCGCTCATGAAGCTCTTGTCGGGATTCCGGTGGCGTCCAACGCAAATCGAGCCCCTTTCGGAGGCGGGCGAGTGCCCGGCGGCGGGCGCGCTCAAATTCTCTGCGCTCTCGCACGAGCGATAGCAGGCGGTCGGTTACGACCGCGCTTACAGAGCGGCCTTCCGCTGCGGCAATCATCCTTGCTTCGTGAAGGAGATCTGCGTCAAGGTTGAGCGTCACGTTCTTTTTCATCGCGGCTTCTCGCTTTGTTCAGACCGACGCTGCGCCGTTCTCGACGTTGCGAGCCTCTAGTGAATCTTACTCCTTAGATGAGAACGTGCCCAGGCGCAGCTACATTCGACACCGCCGTTCGATCACTCCTTGTGCAACTCGAATCGTCAACACTCCCAACCTTGCTACAATCTCCGTTTTCCCCAGACAAAGAGAGGGACACCATGGCTGACTTGTCGACGATATTTACCGGAATCCGATTCGAGAATCCCTTCCTTCTGGCATCCGCGCCGCCGACGGAGTCCGACGCGAACATCATCCGCGCTTTCGAGGCCGGCTGGGGCGGCGTCGTCACGAAGACGATCGGCCTCCATCCCGTCGTCAACGTCAAAGGTCCGAAGACGAAGTTCCTGCGCTCCGAGGATCAGGGGACGCGGTTGTCGATGAACAAGAAGCCGGGAACGACCGTGATGGCGTCGTGGAACTGGGAGCTGATTTCCGACAAGCCGCTCGACTGGTGGATCGGGAAAATCGCCGCGATCAAGAAGGCCTACCCGAAGAACATCATCGTCGCCTCGATCATGGCCGGCTCCGGCAACGACAAAGAGCTGAACGCATGGCAGACGCTGGCGCGCGCGTGTCAGGATGAAGGCGCCGACGCGCTGGAGCTCAATTTTTCCTGTCCGCACATGGACCGCATCGACATGGGCTCGAACGTCGGCAAAGACAAAGTGCTCTGCTCGGTCGTCACGCAAGCGGTGAAGGAAGTGTCGAAGATTCCGGTGTGGGTGAAGCTGACGCCGGCCACGTCCAACATCGTCGAAGAAGCGGAAGCATGCTTCCGCGGCGGCGCCGACGCGGTGGTGTCGTCGAACACCTGGCCGTCGCTGCCGCCGATCGATCCCGTCACCCTCGAGTTCGAGATGAACGTTGACGGCTACGTCTCCTCCGGCGGCCTCGGCGGCCCCGCGATCCTGCCGCTGTCACTGGCCAAGATGTCGCAACTGACGCGCGAGTTCCCCGACAAGGAATTCTCCGGGATCGGCGGCATCGCCACCTTCGAGCACGCCCTCAACTACTTCCTCCTCGGCTGCGGCACAACGCAGGTCTGCACCGCCGCAATGCTCGACCACGCCATCGGCCCGAACGTGATCAAGACCCTGATGGAAGGAATGTCCGCCTTCATGGATGCCCGCGGCTTCAAGTCCCTCGAAGACTTCCGCAGCACCCGCCGCGACCGCATCGTCCCCCACAGCCAAATCAAACGCCCCGATGCCAGGGAGTATCACGGCGGCTATGAGGATGAAGTGATCGAGGGCTACGCGAGGCCGGAGAGGGTGGGGGTGTAGGGCTCGGCAGGCTTGCCGACAAAATGAAACGCCTGCTGGCAGCGATGCGGCGGGAGAAATGCGGTCGCGCCACAAGAAATTGCTGCTGCGGACACTAGACACTGGAGAATCTCGATGTGACCGCCGAGCGGCTCGCCGTCAAGACGCCACTCACACACGTGATGAGCGTTACGGCTGATCTCGGCGATTCGAAGCAAATTGTATGGTGGAGACGCCGTGGAAGGCCAGACATTTGCACTGCTGATGTTCCGACGAATATTCCGGGTAGGGAAACGCTCAGCCCGGTCACTCCTATGCAGAGGGTCGTTCCGATCGAAGTTTCCAGATTTGGCTTAGATTTGCCAGAACTTGACATCGAACGGGACTAAGTCACACCATACGGATCATTTAGACGAACATGGAGTTGCTGATGGCGCATGCAAAGAAGCGTTTGAAACCCGACTACGCGAACACGGATCCTTTCCGCGGCCTACCTCCGAACTTCCCCACGATGCACTCCCGTTTTCCTCCGGTTCCGTCTGAACGCTACAGCGAGATCCCTGTCGTCTCCGAGCCCACGGATGACGCGCAAGTGATCGGTGATGCCATCACGCGATCGAAGGCGCCGGCCCAAGCGAAGCGCGCTTGGCGCGCAGTCGCCCGGCGAGTTGAAGCCGGGGGAAAGCGCACGGTGGTGAAGGCATAGGGCTCCTCTCTTTCCCGTCGTTTACTCTCGCTTGCGTGCGGGGAGAGGAGAAGTGTATGGGGCGGGTAGATGCTGCGGCTCACTGACCGGGGACTTGCGACAGCGTACCTCAGTCTTCCACTCGCCGCGTTTGAAGATGAGTCGAATCTGATCGAACGCGCCTTCGTCGAGTGGAAGCGCAACGCAGGCATGCCGATATTGAAGCTCCGGAAGTCTTGTTTCTTCTGGGCCAGGCAGACATGGCAATCCAGTTCAAGCTGTCGGACTTCAGACGACTCTTCGAACTTCGATATCCCTATCCTGACTCGCTTGGACTCATGTTCAACTGGCACTATGCGGTGCCCTTCGATCTTGGCTTCACCCATCGGCCTGATCCTCCCGCGGAGTTCCGTTTCCTTCTCCATTTACGTATGCACCGTCGAATTCATGCATATTCGGGAATTGAAGAAATGATCATTCGGAGCGTCGCCAAGACGTTCCAAGGTTCTGAGATCTCGGCCGAAGTGAACGCGGGCCTGGGGTGGAGCGACGTGTTTGTGAATGGACATCTCCCGGCAAAGCGTTTGGAAGAATTCATTCGCCTGCTGCTAATCACGGACAACATGCACATGGATGTGGAAGGAGTTCCCGAGCCCGTATTCAGTCGCGTCTTCAGCATACTCGGGTATCCATGGGCCAACAATCCAGAGGTGAGCCACGGCTCGCACCTCACGTTGCTGCGAGTGGCGCCGGGATCGATACCGACGGTCCATCCTCGGCTGCTACCCCTGAAGGGAGACATCCGCTTGGTCGAGGGAAAGTCAGATCTTGCGGTGATGAGTCCCGAGGGCCCTTCGGACTTTCTCCATCTTCAACGTAACCTTGCCGAAGATCCGCGCCTGCGAAATTACATTCAGAAGGTTGAGACCCATCTCGTCTTCTCTTCGGTGCCGAGCGAGGGGACGAGCCGTGGAGAACCGCTCAAGCGTTTCGCGAAAAAGAAGCATCTTCTCAAGTGTTCGTGCGAGCAGGATCACCGAGAGGTTCGACTCGAAGCCGACATAAAGATGCCATGGCTTCCTATAGAACTGCGGCATGCGGTGCAGAACATGATGCTTCTTCTTAGTTCCGCGGTTCGGGACGACACCATGTGTTGCGATGTTAGAAATCCAGTCGTCGCATGCGAGCGAAGTCTAGTGAGGCTGCTGAATAGGCTCGAACCAGCTTCGCAAAAGAGTCAGTCACGATCCCCGGATGCGCTGACTCCGCCAGACTTCGACGGTGCAAACACAAAACGCGAGGAGCGGATCAACGCCAGGTTAAGAAGAGAACAGGACATCCACGCCGCCTACCGTGGAGTCACTGATTGGCACATGTGGGCTGAGCGAATTCTCAAACAGCGCACGGTCGGCTCGTTTGACGAGCTATTTGGTCAATCCGACCGTGCAATCACGTACAACGGGGGAGTTCAGAAGTTTCTCTTTCTCGCAGACGCGTTGATCGATGATTTTGTGCGACGCATCGACCGTGTTCCCGCCGAGCGGCCGACGTTCGCAACGCTCTACGATTCCGTTCAGACAATCTTAAGCGTTCGAGGCCTGGGATTTATTCGTATACCTGCACTGAGAATTTTTCAGCTTCCACTTGCCGTCTCTGACCTTTGGCATGAAGTAGGCGTCTATCTCTTCTACCTACGCTACGGGGACAACTTTGCGGATCTGCCCGCCGATGCGCCAGCAACATTCGGTACAGTCGAGCGTCTGGCCGATCACTACGGCGATCTAATCGTCTATCTCTATGGCTTTGGCGGAGATTGGAAGCGGGCGATTGCCTCGCTCATTATCGGCGGGGTAGAAGCACATCAGCGGGATCGAGATCAAGAGGTTCGCGCTTCCGCCCTTTTCGACACCTTGTGGCGCGCATACGTCCTGACGGAGTTCGACGAATTACGCAGCCGACGACCCAACCTTAACTTCGAGGGGATGAGAAACAACGCAATTAGCCGGATCAGAGAATTCGTCGAATCTCTACGAGCTCAGAGTGACCTCGACGCTCGAGTGGGAGTTGAGGCATGGGTTGATCTTGCCATCCGCGCTGCGACACCTGAGATCGATACGGTTCGCGAGTTGGCCTTTGACCTTGTCGCTGTCGGCACACGTCGAAAACCCGTTCCAGCCAAGCTGGACAATTTCACCAAGGGCGATGCCGTTCCGTTTGAGCGTAACGAGGACATCAATGAAACTTACGCTCGATTCGCCGATCTCATCCGTTCGAAGGACTGTCCGCCCGAAGCGACGGTCTTTCGCATGATGGCGGCTCTTGGCAAGAGCGCGACGAGTGAATATCACCGTCGACAGGTCGAGGTCGGCGCTGATCCACGCCTGCGTGGTCGCGTGCGCGTTAAGTAGTCGCGAAGAATTGGATGCAGACGCTCAAAGAGCTCTTGAATCCGCTCGCGCATCACATAAGACCGTGTTCGCGACCCCACTCGATCCATGCGTGGGCCATTCGTTCCACATCCCCGGCTGCATCGTCGGGCACCGGGTTTTCACCCGTGATGGCGTTGAGTGCCGGAAACCAGAAATGTCGTTGCTCGGCCAGGTCGCGAAGTACGAGCGGGAGCACGGATGGCCCGAGGCCAATGATTTGACGATATGCGGGGTGTTCGGTCAGCCTGACCGGAGACGATAGGTGAGCAGTTTCGGTTGACCACAAAAGAACAAGCTCTTCAAAGACAACCCTCAAGCCCTCATCGGTGCTGTGTCCGGCGATCTGAGCGATCTGCTTTTCGCGAGCCTCCCACGAGCGCTTCGCGCGCTGTTCGGATTCCTCGGGGGTGGCACCGTGCGCTATCAGGTCACGGGAACCGTCCGATAGCCTGGTAGCGTAGTGGCCGGCCGTGCTCCACCGCTGTTCGTCTTTGAATGTATTCTGAGAACGTGGCTTTCCCATCGGCGACTCCAGCGTGGATTCTATCGTAGGTCCGGTCGGTGTCTCTGAGGCACGACTCGTCGGATCAGCCGATGGGTTCAATTGACCTTGTACCGCAATACCGGTCTTTTCGGCTCGTGCACGAATCGCGGTAGTTCTCAATGCCGCTCGCCATTCAACTCTTTCGGGCATCCGTCGACGTCATCCCGAGTATTCGGAACGCGAGGTGATGCTTTGCTTCATTCGGCTCGTCTACAGGATCACGACAAGTTCCACGGGTGGTAAGGCTTCGCCGGGGAAGGCCCCGAGGCTCGACCGTTGACGCCGCGCTCTTTGCTCCCCGGTATCCTGTTCCTCGGTATGGACCTGAAGCATATCGAGTCAGATCCGGTCAGCGATACGAGCGCTCGCGCTGCGGCCGTTCAACTAGCCTTGTACCGTAACGCTGGCCCTTCGGGTCGCGTTAAGTTTGCGGTGGAGCTCAGTGATGCCGTTCGCCAAACCGCTCTTTCGGGCATCCGGCGACGTCATCCTGAGTACTCGGAACGCGATGTGATGCATTGCTTTCTTCGACTCGTCTACGGCGTGGTGAAGCAGCCTTGAACCTCACGATCGCCTTCGAAAAGGTGCGCGCAGCGCTGGATGCCTCGGGGATTCCATATTTCGTGACCGGCTCCTTCGCCAGTTCGGCTCACGGCATTCCGCGGTCCACAAACGACATCGACATCGTGATCGCGCCGTCACCGCGGCAGATGGAGAGCCTGTTGCAACAGTTTCTCGACACAGATTTCGCGACGGACAGGGATGATGCATTCGATGCGCTGAGTCGAAAGTCGCTCTTAACGTGCTCGATCGCGACAATGAGCGACGCCCAATTTTGAAGAGGCCAGCCCTCGCTGATTGCTCAAGTCGCACTTCACCTTGACGCAACGAACGGTACGTCGTAACATTGTACCATTGGACCAACGGTCCAATGGAGGCGCTCCATGTTGCAGATGGCGGATAGCCGGCGGCGGTTTGTCATGCCCAGGGAGGCGAAGATTGGCCCGAACGAGCCGGCGGATGTGGAGGTTCTGCCCGACGGTCGTGTGATGATTTCTCCCGTGCGGGTGATTCCTGTCCACGAAGCATGGGCCGTGACGCACGAGAGTACGGCACAGACGGAAGCCTCGCTGGCAGACTACAAGGCTGGCCGTGCGATTAGCGTGAAGTCGCTGAATGCCAGGATCGCCGGACGAGGGCGAAAGAAAGCCCGGAAGTGATCCCGTCCTTTCCGGATGCCTTCGTACTCAAGCTGCTCAGGCAGGAACTGAGTCTCATCAATGCCTTCCGGCGTCTTGTCGAAAAGGTTCAGACGCGAACGGAGCAACAACTCCGTGAAACCAGGGGCATTCATCTCGAGCCGATCAAGTCGAATCCTCCGTACCACTCGATCCGCCTCGACAAGGGTCCGAGGGCCAAGGTGTTAATTGACGGAGACAGGATGGTTTTTCTCGATCTCGATCAGGACCACGAGAAGTTCTACGGCAAGTAAGCTCGCGCTTACCGTAACTTCCGCGCTAACTCCTCAAACGCCGCGTCTGTTCGCATCGAATCCAGGCGCGGGTCGATGTTCAGGAAGACCATCCAGGCGGAATGATCCTCGAGCGCTTCATGTAGGGCGGCGATGGCGCGTTGCGTGTCGCCGAGGGCGGCGTGGATTACTGCTAAATCGTAGGGCGAGATGTAGCGCGATTTCGATTCAGCGGTGAGAGCGGTAAGCGCTTCCTCCGCCTCGTTGCGGTGGCCGGCGATGGCGTGGGCGTGGCCTAGCATCGCCATCAGGATCGGGACGCGATCGACCGACAGGCCTCGCTCGAAGGCCGCGAGCGCTTCGTCGTGGCGGCCTTGCTGGCTAAGGGCCATGCCGCGCCAGCCGTGGGCGGGGACGAAGTGGTCGTCGAGCTCGAGCGCCTTCTCGAATTGTGCGATGGCGGCATCGTACTGGCGCGCGAAGTAATGAGGCCAGCCCGCGTGAACCGTGACGATCAGCGAGAGAGGATCGAGGCCGGCCGCTTTTGCGAACTGCTCGCTCGCCGCGTCGTAACGTCCGCGTGCGCAAAGCAGCATGCCGAAGCCGTCGTGCACGGCGGCGTAGTTTGGATTGAGCGCGATGGCGCGATGATAGTCAGCCTCCGCGCCGTCCCAATCCCAGTCGTACCACCACTTCACGGCGGCGAGCGAAGCCCACGCTTCGGCGAGGGTGCGATCGAGCTCCACCGCTCGCCGGGCTGCGGCTTTCGCGCGCGGCATTGCCTCGCGGGGCGGAAGCGGAATGTTGGTGCCGAGGGTGATGTAGCTGTCGGCCATGCCGGCGTAGGCGGCGGCGAATGACGGATCGGCATCGATGGCTTCGCGGAAGAATGCGATGCTCTTGTGCAGGCTCTCTTCGTTGCGTTTGTTCCACTGGTGTCGTCCGCGCAGATAGAGCTGATACGCGGCGGTGTTTTCGGTGCTGCGTTTGCGAAGGCGTTTTTTTTCGGCGCCGGTCAGTTTCAGCCGGAGTTTCTCGGCGACTTCGCGCGACATCTCGTCCTGCAGTTGCATGAGGTCGGCGAGCTCGCGGTTGTAGCGTTCGCCCCAGAGTTGGGCGCCGTCGTTGGCGTCGACCAACTCGACATTGATGACCAGCCGTCCGCCGACGTGCTGCAGCCGTCCCGTGACGACGGCGCGCACGCGCAGCTCGCGTCCCACGGCTTGCGCATCGCCTTCGCGATTCTTGTAGCGAAACACGGTGCTGCGGGCCATGACCTTCAGCTTCGGCAATTGCGAGAGGCGATTGATGATCCCCTCGGTGATGCCTTCGCTCAGGTATTCCGTTTCGGGATCGTTGCCGACGTTCTGAAACGGCAGGACGGCGATGGAGTCGATCGATTTCGATCGCCGGCCGGCCCGCCGCCCCACGTCGCTGAGGATCCCGCTGATGACTGATGAACTACTGCCGATCGCGCGCAGGGTCAGCGCGAGATCTCTCGCGGACTGGAAGCGGTCCACGGGAACTTTTTCGACGCAGCCTTCGATGATCCGCTGGAGCTCGAGCGGAACGACGTCGCTCAAGGAGTCGCGCGGGATGTCTTCCTTGAGAATGGCAGCGATGGTCGCCGCTCCCGATGAGCGCAGAAACGGTTTCCGTGCAGTGACCATCTCGAAGAGAAGGCAGCCGAGCGAAAAGATGTCGGCACTCGGCTCCACGGCTTCCCCGCGGAGTTGTTCAGGGGCCATGTAGCCGAGGGTTCCGATCACGGTGCCGGGGCCGGTCTTGAATCGCGTGGTCGGCAGATTGGTCTGGTCAGCAGAGGCGAGAAACGGATCGACCTGAGCGAGACCGAAGTCGAGAATCTTGACGCGGCCATCGTGCGTGAGAAAGATGTTCTCCGGTTTGAGATCGCGATGGACCACCGATCGTGAGTGCGCTGCCGCGAGGCCCTCGGCGATCTCCGCGCCGATCTCGACCGACTTCCTCCAGTTCATCGGCGTGCCGTGAATGCGTTCGCGAAGCGTCTCCCCCTCCAGCAACTCGGTCACGACATAACACGTCCCCTCGTGCTGGCCGAGATCGAATATGGCGAGAATGTTCGGGTGCGAGAGGGAGGCGACGGCTCGCGCTTCGCGCTCGAATCGCGCCATCGCATCGTTGTCACGCGCCGAGTCCTGGGTGAGAACCTTGATGGCCACATCGCGGCCGAGACGTGGATCACGTCCGCGATAAACCTCTCCCATCCCTCCCTCGCCAAGAAGGGAGATGACCTCGTATGGCCCGATGCGCGTGCCGGGAACGATCACGGAAGAGCGGTCTATATCATTCATGACCGGTGAAGAGGAGCATCCTCGAAGACGTTCGGGGTACGAAGCAAGAAATCACGAGACGTGGTGTTAGTGACCACAGCAGGCCAGCGAACGGGAATGCACGTTTGTTCTAAAGAGTAAATGACATCCCACTTCGACCTCCTCGCCGGTGATTCTGTTTCTGAGTACGCGGCCTTGCCGCAGACGTCTCCACCCGGCGAGGACGACCTTCTTGACGCGTACTCCGCCGCAGTGACCTCGGCGGCGGCGCGGATTACGCCGTCGGTAGTCAACATCGAGGTCAGGACCAAGGGGCGGCGGGGGGAGGAGCGTGGGGGTGGGTCGGGGTTTTTGTTCACGCCGGATGGGTTCATTCTTACCAACTGTCACGTCATTGCGGAGGCGTCGTCGATCGACGTGACGCTCATCGATGGGACGCGATGCACGGCTACCGTCGTCGGCAGCGATCCTCATACCGACCTGGCTGTGATTCGTGTTTCCGCGCCGACGCAGATTCCGGCCCGGCTGGGCGACTCGGATTTGATTCGTCCCGGGCAGATCGCTATCGCGGTCGGCAATCCACTCGGCTTTCAGACGACCGTGACCGCGGGCGTGATCAGTGCGCTCGGACGCACGATGCGCGCGCAAAGTGGGCGGCTGATCGACAGCGTCATCCAGACCGATGCCGCGCTCAATCCAGGCAATTCAGGAGGCCCGCTCGTCAACTCCCGAGGGGAGGTCATTGGCGTGAATACGGCGGTCATCCGGCCGGCGCAGGGCATCTGCTTCGCCATCGGCGTCAACATGGCGAAGTTCGTGGCCGCCCGCCTGATCCGCGACGGCCACATCACGCGCAGCTACATCGGTGTTGCCGGCCAGGGCGTGTCGATTCATCGCCGCCTCGTCCGCTTTTACAACCTCGGCGTCGAGAGCGGAGTGCTCGTTCACAGCGTGGAGAAGAAGAGTCCCGCGGAACGATCCGGAGTGCGCGAAGGAGACATCATCGTCGCGTATGGCGAGACTCCCGTCTCCTCCGTCGATCATCTTCATCGCATCCTCAGCGAAGAGCAGATCGGGAGGGAGTCCACCCTCACCCTGATTCGATCGACGGAGAAAGTGATCCTCGGCATTACGCCGGTGCCGGGAGCATCGCAGTGAGGCTCGGAGCCGTACTACGGTGAATGTTTTGTGGATCGTGGCGATCATTCTCGGCGTGATCGGTATCGGCATCGTCGGCACGACATACGTTCACACCGCGTCGGTCGTCAAAGTGGCCGAGGAGAGATCGAGGAGACGTCGAAGGTGTATGAGGAGGCGCGTACGAAAGACAAGACGACCGACTCGGAGACGCAGCTTCTCTCGAGCATCCGGACGTGGGCGGGTGTACCGGCGACTGTGGCGAGCGCGCCCGCGGCGGAGCATCATCCTGCGAAGGATAGGAGCGTCGTTTTGGCGAAGGCGTTTGGGAATGGCGATGGGTCCTTCGATCCTCCGCAATTCCTGGCCGGCAGTAGTCTTGGTGACGTGAGACTGCGAGTATGTGAGCGCGTATGTAACGATCGAATGACGTGGGAGTCTTTTTCGATGCATGGACGTTCCGCGATCGAGGTCGCACCATCTGAGACAAACGGACGTGGAACCGGGCCGTGATGCGCCGCCGCGGGACGGCATGCCCGCTCGCCGCCCAATCAGGATTGCTCATGTCATCACAGGACTTGGCGCCGGTGGTGCTGAGCGGATGTTGTGTAACCTGGCGCTTGGTCTCGACCGGAGCCGCTTCGAGTCGCACGTGATCGCGCTCTCGCGCGAACAAACGCTGGCGGGAACGCTTCGCGGAGGCGGCATTCCGGTCACGATCGCCGGCGCCCATGCCTACAAATCACTCGGCCTCGGACCGCTTCACCGAGTCCTACAGATTCTGCGAGCAGAACGACCCGATATTGTTCAGACATGGATGTTTCACGCCGATCTTGTAGGCGGAATTGCAGGCCGGATCGTTGGCGCCCCGGTCATCTGGAACATCCGGGCATCTCTCGCCGACAGTGGCTGGCATCCGTTGGCGTCGAGCGTGAGGCAGCGGGTGATCGCGCGGGTCTGTGCCGTTTTGTCGGGGGCCATTCCACGCTACATCGTTTCAAGCTCGCTCGCGAACGTCAGCCGCAGTCTGCGCGGGTATCGACGGGAGAAAATCTGCATCATCAACAATGGCGTCGACGTTGATCTGTTCAAGCCCGATCCTGGATCGCGCGCTCAATTGCGTAGCGAGCTCGGAGTCGGGGAGGACACGCCGCTCGTCGGGATGGTCACGCGCTTTCATCCGGTGAAGGACTTCGGAACCTTCTTATCCGCTGCGCGCCAAGTAGTCGAGGCGCATCCTCGCGTCCGTTTTCTTCTGTGCGGGTCTGGTATGCAACTGGAGAATGACGCGCTGACGCGCATCATCCGATCGCATGGCCTCGAGCGAACAGTACTGCGGCTCGGATTTCGCGAGGATGTGGCTCGTGTATTCACCGCGCTGGACGTACACATCGTTTCCTCGAAGTCGGAAGGATTCGGAAATGTGCTCATGGAGGCAATGGCTGCCGGCGTGCCGTGCGTGGCGACCGACGTCGGAGAAGCGCGGTTCATCGCCGGCGATACGGGATCGATCGTTCCGCGGGGCAATCCGGCCGCGCTCGCATCTGCGGCGCGGCAACTGATCGATCTTCCGCCCCTGGAAATGGCCGCGCTGCGCGTCAAGGCGCGGGAGCGTGTGGTCGGTCACTTTACGATGAAAACGATGATTGACCGATACGCCAACTTGTATGAGAGCGTCGTTTGTTCTTGATCCTACCCATCACCGGTTCACATTCACGGGATGACGCCTCTTGTTATGCGTTCAATGGCGTGCAGCTCGGTGACGATTCGGCGTTCCTCCCGGCGGCAGGATCACGATCGCCGCGGCGGTAGAGCTGCCGGTTCCGCATTTCGATCCGTGGATGTAATAGAGAATCTGGTTGCCGCTGGATACCGTGCGCGTAAACGTGTGACGGTAGGTGGCAGGAAACGGATCGCCGAGGGTCGGGAACAGTGTGCGCCGCCGATTGTGGAACTGTGTGCCCCACTGCGCCATCGTACGACCCGATCCGAGAGGGTCGACGATGCCATTGGGTTGATGCGTCGCCTCCCAATAACGCTCCTCATAGAGCTCCACATAGACGCCTTGAGAATTACTCAGCGCGTTTTGCAACGCCGAATCAACGTCGGCCGGATTGGAGACCTTCTCGACGTTACTAGTTTGCCATCCGGTGACCTGTCCCTCCAATCCCTCCTGTAAGACCCACCTGTTTGGACATCCGAGGCCGTTGACGTTGTTCAGGCAATTGTCAGTCTTCTTGACTTGCAATCCATTATGAGCGACGGCGAACTTCAGGCCGTGCGCCGCCTGACCGTTGTTCAGGATGGTTTGTGTCTGTTCGGTGCCCCCGGCAACGGTCCTCCGCCGGAAGAGGATCCGTCGCTGGTCTCATAGCCTCCAGAGCCATTGACTCGTGGAAATCCGTCCTGGATGAGGGCGTAGACCATTGTCTTGTTGGGAAACTCGGCTGCGAGCAGATTGGTCTGGACTTGATAAAAGGCGTAAAGGCCGGCGGGTGTGTAGCCGCGTTGCGCAAACAGTTGCGAATTACAGATGCAGCCGGTCGAGCAGCGTTTGGGTAGCCGGTTTTCGTGAGTCTGCAGATTGGCGCCGGACGGTTTGATGTACGCGAGCGCGCGATACCAGTCGGCGCGCGTCTTGAGATGCGCGGCAACCTTGCGCAGTAGATCGAAATAGTGATTCTGATAGGTGATCTCTGTGGGCGTGCCGAGGGTCATGCGTGTGCCGCAGCCTTCGGCGTCTTCGCCCGAGTCTTGAAGTTGGAGGGCCGTGACGCCGTTTGTAAACAGCCAGGAAGGCGTGCCGTCGTCGCCCGCCCGGATCGCCAGGCTATAGACCTTCCCGTTCTTCACGGCCTTGTTGACTTCACGGTCGAGGACTGTGAAGTCGAAGCTGGAGTCGGCGGTTCCGGGCGCGATCTGAACGTCCCTCCAGAGAAGGCGGATGAACACGGCGGTAAGGCTCGGATCCTGCCAAGTCACATCCATCGTTGCGCCGTTTTGTCCCCCGTGGCAGAGCATTTGCGAGCCGGCGACAGCGGCGGGTGCACCCCCGCCGGGGCAGGTGCTGCTCGCGGGAACGACACTGAATCCGAGATCGATGGGACTCAGCGTGAAGATGCCGGAAACTGCCAGCGGCATCGGGCCGGTGAGATCGTTGGGATCGGTCGGGGAGTACGGCTTGATCGCGGAACAGACGCCGCCGGAGACGCCGTCCCAGCTCACCGGGATGATCGAGTCGCCAGGACCGTTGAGCGTCCACTCGATCGTATCGCCGCTCGAGATCGTGACGATGGATGGGGAGAAGGAGCCGTCAGAGTTCACTTTCACCGTGACGGTGGCCGCACACAGCAGCGACGACATCACGCTCGACAGCATGACAACGATGAAGACTCGACTCTTCATGGAGACCTCTCACTCGGAAATGCTGCATGAATTGATGATCGGGATGATGTAAGAGTTTACACTTCGGCGCAACCGCCGCCGCGGCACGGTACGTGGCACCAAAAAGGAATCGGAGATGCGCGTCTGAACAGAATGCGTGTGCTTTCGCTGTTGGCGGCCGCCGGCATTGCCGCCGGTGCGTTCGAACCGTTCTATGTTCGGATTTTCAATCTCGATCGATCGCGTGTCGCTGCGATGCTGACGGAGTTGCCCTACAAGAAGCTTCCGGGCCTGCGGCCGTTTCTTGTCAGCGTGCGGGCGCAAACAAAGGACGGCGATGTGATCGCGCTCGCTGCGCCGCTGCATCGGGCGCATTGGCAGGGAGGGTACGACTATCTGTATGCGCGTGCTCTCTATCTGTTGTCGGGGCGTCAGGTGTTGCCGCTTCTCGATCCGGCGGACCGGCCGCATCTCGAGAATCTCGCCAAGGCGAAGTACATCGCCGGGTATCGCTGCGATCCGCAGACGCCAGGGTTCGCCGTGATCTGGCGCAGTCAGGATGGTGAGCTGTTGCGGAGAATCAAGTGACGCCCGAGCTCATCGCGCTCCTGCTCGCTGCGATCGTGGGAGTCGCGTTGGCGATGCTTCTCGATCGCCGCGCCGCAGGCTCGCTCCTCGCAGGCGAGGCGTTGCTCGTTGGAATCGGCGCAGCGTCGGGCGCGCTGCTGGCACTTTCCGTGGCTGGCGTTCTCTGGACGCGTGTCTCGCTCGTGATCGTGCTCGGTGGCATCAGTGTGTGCGCATGGATTGGTGTTGTGAAGTCTCGCCGTCCGGAGCCTGACGCGATCACTCCTCGTCACCCCGCGACATTTGCCATTCATGCGTTGACGATCGTCCTCGTTGCGGGATTCGCCACACTGGCGACACTGGCTCCACTCTGGGAGTTCGATTTCATCGGCGATTGGGGACTCAAGGCACGCACGTTTTTCGCGGCCGGCGGAATCGACTGGCCGTTTCTCGAACATCCGTTTCACTACGATGTTCATCCGGACTATCCGCCGCTTCTCCCGCTGGCCTTTGATGTCTTTGCAGTCATGCGGGGCGCGTGGAATGACGCTACGCTGGGGCTGCTCAGCGTTGCATTCGCCGCGGCGCTTCTGCTGGTCGTGAATCGCGTGGCGCGCGAGGAGACGGAATCATCGATCACCGCCGCGGCGATCACGGCGGCGATGGTTCCCTTTGCCTGCAGCCCCTGGATCGGGCTGGCGGAAGGACCGTTTGTGGCGTATGCGACGACGGCGTTGCTGCTACTACGGCGTGGCAGCGTTGCCGCAGGCGCAGTCATGCTGGGGCTCGCGGCGAGCACGAAGAACGAAGGGCTTTCGCTGATCGTGGCCATCGCCATCGCCCTCGTCGCCGCGCGCCGCGCGCGCGATCTCATTCGCCTCTGGCCCGCGGTGGTGATTCCGCTGCCGTGGTTGATTCTTCGTCATCTGCACGCACTGCAGACGGACCTGGCTGCCGGCAATCCGTTCGTGCGCATCATCGAACACCTTCGCGAGCCAGGTCCGCTGCTCGACGCATTCCGCCGGTATGGCGCGGGCAAGCCGTTGCTCTGGATCTCGCTCGCCTTCGGGATCGTCCTCATCGCGAAGCAGCTTGTGAAGCTTGAGCGCTTCGTCATGGTTGCGCTGGCGATGCAGTTCCTTTTCTACATCGGTGCGTATCTCGCTACGCCTCACGACATCGACTGGCACGTCCGCTGGTCGTGGGAACGGCTGATCTCGCATCTCGCGCCGGCGCTGACGTATGTCGTGCTGGTGCGGCTTCTGGCGCGCGAAGCGCCGGCGACGGTCGAGGGCTCGCTCCAGCCTGATTGACTCGGATGATTCGGTACGAGGCGCTCGTTCTCAAGACTTCAGCAGCCGGAGAAACCGGCGGATCCGATCGGCGTTCTTGCCTGCGTCGCCGCGGCCGACGCGCGAACAGGAGCGGACGTCGACGCGGCTGTGATCTCCGGCCGGACGAACGCGCACGACGATGTCGTCGCGGAACCCGAACCAGGCCGTCCTGGCCGTCGCTTCGAGAATGCCGTCTGCCGGACGTGAGGAGACGATCTCCCATTGCATCGTCTCCGCGGCGCTCGTGACTTTCTCAAACGCCCCGGCAGCGTTCACCGGCAGTTCGAGCGTGACGAGGTCGGGATACCCGGCGCGCTGCATGTTCGCGGCCCTCGCGTCGATCTGATCCGGTGCCGCGTTGGCGCCTGCGCGCAGTGGGAGCACGGCGGAGAAGCGCGGCGGATCGGCGAGATCGGTGCTGACATCGTAAATGCGTGGCTTGCCGGCGGCGCCCGCCACCTGCGTGAGCGGCAAGAGAACGACGAGCGCGCCGGTGATTGCCGCAACGGCCGCAACGGGATTCGGGCGCGTTCGCATCCAGGCAATCCCGGAGATCAGAAGCGCGAGCAGTGCGGCGAGACATGCGATCGCAAAGAGCCCTAGTCCCACTTTGAAACCCCACCAGCCCCATCGTGTGCCGGGACCGGAAAGCAGCAGCGATAGGAGGGCAAGGACCGCGAAGATCACGCCGGCAATCGTCATGCGTCCAAGTGTATCGCTGTGGATCGTTTGGGTTTCAAGCGACGTGCTCCTCGATCAGGCCACGAAAGTCTTTTCACGCGGAGACGGAGGCCGCGGAGGTTTTCTCCGCGTCTCCGCGTGCAACGGTTTTGACTTTCGTGATTGTCAACGATAGCGTCCGCAGCCTTCCGGCAGTAGAGTGGCTTCATGAGCACAACACAGCGGCCGAACATCCTCTTCGTTCACGTCGACGAGTTGCGTTACCCGATGCACTTTCCGGAAGGCATCGACACGGCGGAGAAGTTCGTCGAGCGATACATGCCCAACGTCCACCGGCATCTTTGGCAGGACGGCGTCGTGTTCGCGCGCCATTACACGGCGGCGGCAGACTGCTCCGCAGCGCGCGGAACGTTCGTCACCGGCCTCTATGCGCAGCAGACGAACCTGATGATCGTGCGCGGAACAGGTGTTGCCGGCGAGACCAAGGTCGAGCCGCCTCCCCTCGATCCCATATTTCCTACCTATGGGAAGCTCCTGCGCGAATGCGGCTACGACACGCCGTACATCGGCAAGTGGCATCTTTCCGACGTGCCGGCGACCGACCCGATCTCGTATTTGCAGGACTACGGCTTCCAGGGGCTGACCATCCCCGATCCCAACGGCGTGGCGGGACAGGGAATCGGAAAAGCGATCGGACCCGATGGATTGCCGATGATGGATGACCGCGACATCGCCATCCGCGCTGTCCAATGGCTGAAAGACCGGGCGCAATCCGGCGCGCGCGAGCCGTTCTGTCTCACCGTTGGATTCATCAATCCACACGACAAGCAGTGGTTCTGGAACGGGCCGGAAGGCGAGACATTCGCCAGTGTCTTTACGAGCCACGACAAAACGGCGTTCTCGGGCCAGATGGAGACGTGCTTCGGATCGACCTACCCGGCGAAGCCCGGCGTCAACATCAAGGGCGAAGCCGATCCTCACAACTATGGCTACAAGATGCCCGACAACTGGCAGTCGAAAGCGGAGATGAACGCCGAAGGCTACCCGACGCTCGTTCCGGTCTTCGCCGGGCTGACCGATTTCTCGTGCGGTGGGATCACCGACGACCCCGATGAAGATCGCTTCACGTTCGCGCCTTCGGTCCTCGACGACAAATGGACTGCAGCCTTTGCCCCGCACAGCTACTGGACGCGCGCGCTCGATATGTACACGCAGGCGATGGAGAACGTCGACTGCCAGATCGGACTGCTGCTCGACAGCATTCCGCCGGAGCTCGCAAAGAACATGGTCATCGTCTTCACCTCGGACCACGGCGAATACGCAAGCTCTCACGGTCTGCAGGGGAAGGGCTTCACCGGCTACGAAGAGACGATCAACGTGCCGCTGATCGTGCGCGATTACACCGGGCGTTTTGCGAACCCCGACGGCACGGTACGCGAGCAAATCACGTCGCACGTCGACCTGCTGCCGATGCTCGTGACCCTCGGCCACTGCGGCGATGACTCATGGAGGGCGACGGGGGAGTACAAAGAGATCTACGGCAAGCGTCTCGACCTTCTGGCGATCCTCAGGCGGCCCGATGCAGAAGGCCGCAAGCTCGCCGCATACACGTGCGACGAAGTCTTTCTCCCGCCGGCGATCAATCGGGGACACGCTCCCGTCCACGTCACCGCGCTGATTTTTCCTTGCGGAAAGCTGACGATCTTTTCGCACTGGCATCTCCTGCGGCATCCCGAGATCTGCGAGATGTACTACTACGACCGCACGACGCGCGACGGCAGGCTCGAGCTGAAGAGCTGCCCCTCGCCGATCGATTCCGCCGAGGCGTGGGAGAAGATCCGGGAAGAAGTGCACGCTCCGCTTCCGGCGCGTTACCTGGAAGCCCAGAAGGTTGCAATGGTCCGCTATTGGGAGTTCGCGGCAGTGATCGAGATCGCGGCGCTGGCAGCGACCGCGCTCACAGTGCTTCCTGGTGGGATGCCGTGCGTGCTTTCGAAGCCGGTCTACCTGCCGACGGTCAATGCGCCGCAATAATGTAAGACTTTAATATGATGCGTTAATATAAGATGTTAACGTAATGCGTTTAGTGCTCGATCCAGTCTGAGATAGGAATCTTCGTCCCCTCGGTCAGTGTCAGGCGAGACTCAATTAGGATCTGAGTGCGGCGGACGACAAGGCGACCGAGGGCCGGCGTCTCATCGGCAATCGCGGCGATCGGCCAGGCCAGAATCAAGAGCGCAAGAAGCTTTTCCCCATCGAGACGGAGAGTAGCAAGAAATGAGGGATGAGACGCAGGTCTCCCGTTTGTTGGTACCCTCACTTCGATGGCTCAACGTTCCCGCATCAAGGATTTTCTCTGGCGTCACGCTGGCGGCATCGCCACGATCATCATGATCGCTTTCGTGGGGTTTCTAGCCTACGTCGGCTACTCCTACGTCGTCCTGACAAAGAAATTCGAATCCAGCCGGCGCTGGGATCTTCCCAGCCGCATCTACTCCGATGCCACGCCGATCGTTCCCGGGATGACGATTCCGCGCTCGCTGCTCGAGCCCAAGCTGAATCATGTCGGCTATCACGAGGCGGCATCGCGCGTGACCAATCCCGGCGAATACCGCTACGCCGGAAATAAGCTCGAGATCTATTTGCAGAATTTCGAGTATCCCGACATCGAGTTTCGCGCTCTTCCCGTCGCCATCGAGATGGATGGTGCAACGGTGCGGGCGATCCACCGGCTCGATGACGGAGTGGCATTGCGCGGCATTCGCATCGAGCCGGAACTGATCACGTCGATCTACGACAACGAGATGGAGGACCGGCTGCCGGTCGCGCTCAGCGCCGTTCCGAAAACAGTCACCGATGCCATCATCGCCGTCGAAGACAAAGGCTTCTACAGTCACCACGGGTTATCGATTACCGGGACGCTGGGAGCATTGCGCACGGACCTGAAGAATCGCTCGATCACGCACGGCGGATCCACCCTCACGCAACAGCTCATCAAGAATCTCTACCATGCCTTCGAGCGCACCTGGAGCCGGAAGATCATCGAGGCGCTCGACGCGCTGTTGCTCGAGGCCCGCTACAGCAAGAACGACATCCTCGAGGCCTATCTGAACGAGATCTACCTCGGCCAGAACGGCGCGGTCCAGATCATGGGCGTCGAGCAGGCGTCGCAGGTCTACTTCGGCAAGCACGTTACCTACCTCACGCTGCCGGAAGCGGCCACGCTGGCGGGGATCATCCACTCGCCGAACATGGAGAATCCGCTCCGGTATCCCGAGCGCGCCAGGCCGCGGCGGGATCTCGTCCTGGCGTTGATGAAAGAGCAGAAGCTGATTACGCCCGAGCAATACGACGCTGCGGTGGCGACGCCGTTGACGACGTCGCGGTTTCCGAAAGGCTCCCGCAGCGCGCCGTTCTTCGTCGATCTCGTGCTCAAGCAGTTGAAGGAAACGCATCCGGAGACGCAGTTGCGCACCGAGGGATTGCGCGTGTTCACGACGCTCGACACGATCATGCAGCGCTCGGCGGAGCAGGCGCTCGACTCCGGAATCGAGTCGCTCAACAAACGCTATTCGTACTTGCGCAACTCGCCCACGCCGCTCGAAGGCGTCGTGCTGACCATCCAGCCCGGCACCGGTTACGTGAAAGCGCTCGTCGGTGGACGCAGCTACTCGAAGACGCAATTCAACCGCGCCATCCAGGCCCGAAGGCAGCCGGGATCGCTGTTCAAGCCATTCGTCTACGCGACGGCGATGGATCCCGCGCGCGGGCCGCAGGCATTCACGGCGGCAACGGTGCTCGACGATTCGCCGATCAGCGTTCGCAGCGGCAACGCCATCTGGACACCGCAGAACTACGACCTCAAGTACCACGGTCACGTCACCGTGCGCGAGGCGCTCGCGCATTCGTACAACATCCCGGCCGTGCGCGCGGCGATGAATGCCGGCGTGCCGAACGTGATCAAGACCGCCGCGACGATCGGCATCGAGAGCCGTCTCGCTCCATACCCATCGGTATCGTTGGGCTCGTTCGAAGTGACACCGCTGGAGATCGCCTACGCCTACTCCGCCTTCGCCAACCTCGGCGTGAAAGCGGAACCGATCTCGATCCTCGCCGTCTCCAAGAGCGACGGCACATTGCTGGAATCGCGCGAAGTAAAGATGAAGCGCGTCGCTGGCGCAGGCGTTTCATACGTCATGAACCAGATTCTCAAAGACGTATTCACGTACGGTACCGGCAGTAAAGCGCGTCAACTCGGGTTCACGCGGCCGTTCGCCGGCAAGTCGGGAACGACGAGCAGTTATCGCGACGCCTGGTTCATCGGCTACTCGCCGCGCATCCTGTCGCTGGTGTGGCTCGGATTCGATGATGGCCACAGCGTCCGCCTGGCAGGCGGCGACGCCTGCGTTCCGATCTGGACCGTGAATATGAATCGCATCGGCGGATTGATTCCGGATGTCGATTGGAAACGCCCCGAGGATGTGGTGGACCGGCAGATCGACCCGGAGTCGGGGATGCTGGCGACACCCTATTGTCCGCAGACGAAGGATGAAATCTTCGTCGCCGGCACGGAGCCGACCTCGGTCTGTCCGATCCATGCCGGCAGCGGCGAGCCGAGCCCATTCTGGCGCGACAACTCCGAACCGACGCAACTCCAGGCGCAGCAGGGTTCCGGCGTGTATCCGACGCCGGCTCCAGCGCCGCAGCCGAAGCCGAAAGAGCGCGGAATCCGCAAATTCCTGCGCGATATTTTCGGTGAGAACTAGGTCAGGGGGCTTCCAGCAAGGCGATGATGTCTCGTGCGAAGTAAACCTTGTTGCGGCCGGCCAACTCTGGTGCGGCTAGAACACCGGCGCTGACGAGTTTGTCGACGTTGTTCTTCGCCGCGCGATACGTGACTGAGAACTTGCGGGCGACGGTCGCGATCGTGATCGCCGGAGACTCGAAGAGCCGGTCGATGATCGCAGGAAGTAGCGAGGATCTGCGTGCAGACGTTGTTCGGGACCGGTAATCCTGCCTCAGGGCCAGGAGCTGGCTCGAACGCCGAACTGCGTCGTTGGCCTGTTTCGTCACGGCGTCGAGAAAGAAATCGATCCATTCGTTCCAAGCCGCATTGCGGCTGACTTCGAGCAGTAGGCCGTAGTATTCGCTTCGATGCTGTTCGAAATACGCGCTGAGGTAGAGCAACGGTTGGTCGAGCAGTTGTTCGGTGTGAAAGAGAAATGTGATCAGCAGGCGTCCTACGCGCCCATTTCCATCGAGAAATGGATGAACCGCTTCGAAGTGATAATGAATCATCGCCATGCGAATGAGGGGAGGAAGATGTGATGGCTGATGAAAAAACTTCTCCAGAGCGTCGAGGGCGACATGCATCTCCGGAACAGGAGGCGGAACGTAGGTTGCGTCTGTGATGTGCGTTCCCGGGCCGCCGATCCAGTTCTGGCCCGTTCGGAACTCGCCCGGATTGCTGCTTCCCCCGCGAACGCCTCGCATCAGTCGCTCGTGAACCTCTCGAATGAAGCGCAGGCTAAGCGGCAGGTCATCCAAACGATGAAGACCGTAGTCGAGTGCCGCGACGTAGTTCGCGACTTCCTGAACATCGCTTCGTCCGGAGTCCGGAGTGCCTGCTGCCTCGAACGCGATAAGCTCCCCCACCGAAGCCTGAGTTCCCTCGATGCGGCTGGACAACACAGCTTCACGGCGGACGAATGCCGAAACGAGAAGGTATGGATTGGGTAGAGTGATACCAACGCCTCGTAAATTTGCGATTGCCCGCTCCGCCCGTGTCACCCGATCGAGCAATTCCCATGAGAGTTGCAGAGTTGGAGGCAGAGGATTTGGAACGAATGCCGGCGCGCCGTCCAGTGTTCTCACGAGCTGGCCTGCCTGAAGGTTGAAGTCGTCGGGATTCATCGCAAGTAGTCGCTATGTACCTAAGTGCAAGATTGTTTCAGAAGTTATACTTTAAGCAACGAAAGTATAACTCGTTTCCAATTGATTAACCTTTAGTAGCATTCGGATCACCGTGACCTCCATCTTCCAAAGTAGCGCTGCTCCCGCGCCCGCCGATCCGTTGATCGTGCCGGACGCTCCCGGCCTGTTCGACCGGATCAAAGACAAGTTCGACGAAGCGCTTTTTTACGTCGGCGGTCTCACCGATCTGGCTACGGAGACGATCCAGCAGTTCGTGCGCGGGCCGCTCGACCGCAACATCGTCATCGCGCAATTCGATCAGATCGGCGTGCGGTCGATGTCGATCGTCGGTATCACGTCGCTCTTCATCGGGATGGTGCTCGCGCTGCAGACAGCCTACTCACTGGCTGACTTCGGCGGCTCGCTTTTCATCGGGAAGGTCGTGTCCCTTTCGCTCGTACGTGAGCTCGCGCCGGTGCTGATGGCGCTGATGGTCGGTGGGCGCGTCGGCGCCGGCATCGCCGCGGAGCTCGGGACGATGAAGGTCACCGAGCAGATCGACGCCTTGCGGGCATTGGCGACGAATCCCGTGCGCAAGCTGGTCGTACCGCGCGTGCTGGCCACGACGATCATGATGCCGCTCCTGACGCTGCTGGCCTGCTTCATCGGCATCACGGGAGGCCTGATCATCGCGGTGGGCAGCCTCCACCTCACCTCGAACTTCTACATTCGCAGCGTGATCGAGAGCTTGAAGTACAACGATCTCGCGTCGGGCGTTGGCAAGACATTCTTCTTCGGCTTCGCGATCGGGCTCATCGCCTGCTACAACGGACTGCGCACGACTGGCGGCGCGGACGGCGTGGGACGATCGACCACAGCCACCGTCGTCACGGCCTCGATCACGGTTTTGATCATGGACTTCTTTCTCACGAAGCTTTTCCTGTTCCTCTTCTGATGACTGAGACGAGCGCAATTCCGGACCGCCGCGCGGAAGCGCGGGAATCGCCCGAACGGCGGCGGCATCCTCGCGACCTCTTCGTCGAGTTCAAGGATGTCTACAAGTCGTATGGCACGAAGCAGGTCCTGCGCGGAGTCGATCTCAAGGTCTATCGCGGCGAGGTCCTCGTCATCCTGGGCGGATCAGGGAGCGGCAAGTCAGTCACATTGCGACACATGCTCGGACTCGAAGCGCCGGACTCGGGGCGCGTCTTCGTGGAAGAAGAAGACATCACGGATCATCCGGAAGAAGAGCTTTACCGCGTGCGCAAGAAGTTCGGGATGCTTTTTCAGAGCGGTGCGTTGTTCGACTCGATGACGGTGTTCGAGAACGTAGCGTTTCCGCTTCGGGAGCACGCCAACATGTCGGAGGAAGAGATTGCACGTGCGGTGCGAGAGAAACTCGAGCTGGTCAACCTGCCGAACACCGAGCGATTGATGCCGGTCGACCTTTCGGGCGGAATGCGCAAACGTGTCGGACTGGCGCGCTCGATCGTTCTCGATCCGAAGATGATTCTGTATGACGAGCCGACGACCGGACTCGATCCCATCACGTCGCAGAAGATCAACGAACTGATCATCGATCTGCAGTCGAAGTTGAACGTCACCTCGGTTGTCGTCACGCATGACATTCAGTCAGCGTTCTCCGTCGGAGACCGCGTCGCGTTTCTCAACAAAGGCGTTTTTGAATGGGTCGGCACGATGGAGCAGGCGCGTGATTCCGAACATCCTGTACTGCGCGAGTTCCTGAAAGCATCCGCGGTCCTGGCTGCGCAGCCGACAGGTCAAAAGTAAGTGATCAGTGATCAGTGATCAGTGATCAGTGATCAGAGATCAGAAGTCAGAGATCAAAGTCAGCGATCAAAGTCAGCGATCAAAGTCAGCGCCGCTGAATCAAGGAAAGCAACCCGGTAAAAAAATATGGCCACTAAACCAAAAGAAAAAACGATCCGCGTTGGACTCCTGGTCGCGGTCACCTTCATCGTGCTGATGATCTTCGTCTTCTTCATCGGCTCGGAGTCGAAGATCTTCTCGCGCAAGAACGAGTACAAGGTCCGTCTCGACAACGTCACGGGACTGGCCGAGGGCAATCCGGTCAAGATCTCCGGTGTCACCGTAGGTGTGATCAAAGACATCACGCTGCCGTACGACCCGAAGATGCACGATGTCGACATCATGTTGATGGTCGACAAGAAGTACGCCGACCGCATCCGCACCGACTCGCGAGCGCGCCTGAAAAAACTGGGACTCATCGCCGGCGACAGTTACATCGACATCTCGCCTGGCAGCCCGAAGTTTGACGCCGTCGAGCCTGGCGCACTGATCCCGGCGGCGCGGCAGACGAACGTCGATCAGCTCATCTCGTCCGGCGAGGATCTCGTCGACAACTTCGTGCAGATCTCGTATTCGCTCAAGAACGTTCTCGGCCGCGTCGACCGCGGTGAGGGATTGATCGGCGAATTGACGTCGACGCCGGAGACCAAGCAGCGCATCACCGACACATTCCTCACCACATTGAACAAGACCAACGCCATCCTCGGCCACGTGGAGAGCGGCAAGGGGCTGGTCGGCAAACTCGTGTACGACGACAACTTCGCCGCGCAGTTCACTGGCTCGCTGCAGGAAACCGCGCATTCGCTCCAGAGTCTCGTGAACGGCGTGGAAGGAAGTCTGAAGAGCGGACAGGGCGCCATTCCCGCGCTGCTGAACGATCCGGAAGGGAAAAAGAAAGTCTTCGAGCTCGTCGACAATCTTCGCGTCACGTCGGCGAATCTCGCCGCTCTCACCGCCTCCTACCAGAGTGGACAGGGACTCGTGCCGCGTCTCATGAACGACAAGGCCTATGCCGATCAGGCGCTCACGGAATTCAACGGTCTGCTGAAGCAACTCAACGATACGGTCGCGAAAGTGAATCGTGGCGAAGGGACAGCCGGCAAGTTGATCAGCGATCCCTCCGTTTACGAGTCGGTGAACGACATCCTCATCGGCATCAATGAATCGAAGCTATTGCGCTGGCTGATTCGCAACCGGCAGCAGAGCGGAATCCAGAAACGTTACGACACCGAATCGGTGAAACCGCCGGCTGCTGTTCCGCCGCAGGTGACTCCCGTTCCCACTCCGACTCCGAAGAGCGAGTCGAAGGCGCCCGACGTGCCGCCGGTCGCGAACACGGCAACTGCGACGACAACGAGTCCAGCGACTACGACAACAACCGCACCGGCAACGACGACTACGACGACGACAACGACCACGACAACATCAACCGCTCCGCCGTTTTAGCCCTGACTGTCCGTGTGGTGCCCGGCTGTCATTTGGAATCGGCGGAACCGCGGTGGGACCGGGTGGGTGTGAGCGGTGCAGCGCGGTGAGAAATCCCCCGCCTTCGAAGCGAGTACATTCCGATCGTCAGGGGATTCCTCTCCGCGCTCCATAGCTCCCACCGCCCTTCCGCTCCCGCGGTTCCGCCGTTTCGGAATGACAACGCGTGACGCTTTCGTCTGTCTCCCATGAATAGTCTGCTTTAAGAGGATCGCTTGCACTCTGCGAATCGTGCAGCGGCCCTGTATTTTCCTGCGTGGTACGATCTCGCGCCGCGCGTTCGCGCAAGTTTTTCCGGAGGACTCCCAGGTGGATATTGCAGTCATCGGAACGGGCTATGTCGGGCTCGTCACCGGAGCCGGTCTCGCCGACTTTGGCAACGACGTAATCTGTTGCGACATCGACCCGAAGAAGATCGAAGCACTTAACAACGGCCAGATTCCGATCTATGAGCCGGGCCTCGATACGATCGTCAATCGCAATGTGACCGAGAAGCGCCTCCGGTTCACAACGGACCTTCCCGACGCCATCCAGCGCAGCCGCGCCATCTTTATCGCGGTGGGAACGCCGCCCAAGCCGGACGGCTCGGCCGACCTTCGTTACGTCGAGGACGTTGCCCGCACGATCGCGAAGTACATGAACGGCCCGAAACTCGTGATCACGAAATCGACGGTTCCAATCGGCACGGGCCGGATGATCGAGCGCATTCTCGCCGAGTCGGGAAACGGTCATAAGGGCTCGGTCATCTCCAACCCCGAGTTTCTCCGCGAGGGGTCGGCGATCGAAGACTTTCTCAAACCCGACCGCGTCGTCATCGGCGCCTCGGACGAAGAATCGATCGCGCTGATGAAAGAGATTTACGCGCCGCTGCACTCGCTCGAGATTCCGTTCGTCGTGACGAATGTCGAGTCGTCCGAGCTGATCAAGTACGCCGCGAACGGGTTCCTGGCCACGAAGATCTCGTTCATCAACGAAGTCGCCGTGATGTGCGAGCTCCTCGGCGCCGACGTGCAGGACGTCGCGCGCGGCATCGGTCTCGACTCGCGCATCGGTCCGAAGTTCCTTCAGGCCGGCCCCGGATTCGGCGGCTCCTGTTTTCCCAAAGACACGTCCGCGGTGGCCGACATCGCCAAGCGCTACGGCTACGAGTTCCAGATCATCGAGGCCGTCCTTCGCGTCAACGACAGCATCAAACTGCGCATGGTCAGCAAAGTGGCCGATGCGCTCGGCGGCAACGTTGCTGGAAAAACGGTCGCCATCCTTGGCCTGGCCTTCAAGCCGGAGACCGATGACATGCGCGATTCTCCGACGATTCCGCTCATCAAGGGCTTGCAGAAGCTCGGCGCGGTGATTCGCGCGTACGATCCGGAAGCGATCGAGAATTCGAGGAAGATGTTCGAGAACGTAACGTACTGCGAGGATGCCTACGAGACTGCGGACGGCGCGGATGCGCTGGTGATCGCCACGGAGTGGAATGAGTTCCGCGCGCTCAAACTCGAACGGATCAAGAAGCTGCTCAAACAGCCGCTGATCGTCGATCTGCGCAACGTCTACGATCCGCATCGCATGAAGGCCGAGGGCTTCACCTACGTTTCGGTCGGCCGGAACGATGAGACGCTGGTCCGGGAGCGCGTCTGATGGGCCGCGCTCTCATCACCGGTGGCGCCGGATTTCTCGGATCGCATCTCTGCGAGCTTTTTCTCGAGCGCGGTCACGAAGTGATCTGCATCGACAACTTCATCACCGGCAATCCCGCCAACATCCAGCATCTCATCGGCCGCGAAGGATTTTCGTTCGTCAAGTACGACGTCACGAACTACATCCACATCGACGGTCCTCTCGACTACGTCCTGCACTTTGCGTCGCCGGCCAGCCCGATCGACTATCTCGAGAAGCCGATTCAAACGCTGAAAGTGGGATCGCTGGGCACACACAAAACGCTTGGCGTAGCGAAGGACAAGAATGCGCGTTACCTCATCGCGTCGACGTCCGAAGTCTATGGCGATCCGCTGGTGCATCCGCAGAAAGAGGATTACTGGGGCAATGTGAATCCGGTCGGTCCGCGCGGCGTGTATGACGAAGCGAAGCGATTCGCGGAGGCGATGACGATGGCGTATCACCGCTTCCATGGCGTGGAGACGCGCATTGTTAGGATCTTCAACACGTACGGGCCTCGCATGCGGCTCGAAGATGGGCGGGTCGTGCCGGCGTTCATTTCGCAGGCGTTGCGCAACGAACCGCTGACGGTGTTCGGCGATGGCTCGCAGACGAGGTCCTTCTGCTTCGTCACCGATCTCATCGAAGGGATCTATCGACTGCTGATGTCGGATGAAGTCAATCCGACGAACATCGGCAATCCGAACGAGATGACGGTGCTGCAGTTCGCGGAAGAGATCAAACGACTGACCGGCAGCAACGCGCCGATCGAGCACCGGCCGCTGCCGGAAGATGATCCGAAAATCCGCCGGCCGGACATCACCAAAGCTCGGGCACTCCTCGGATGGGAGCCGCGCGTCCCGCTCGAAGAGGGACTGAGAAAGACGATCGATTACTTCCGGCGAGTGCTCTGACCATGGCAAAACGGTTGATCATCGCGTTCGCAGCGGGGTTCGTGGCCACACTCGTCTTTCATCAAGGCGTGCTCGCGCTGCTCCACAACCTCGGCTACGTTCCGCGCGCTGCGTGGCCGATGCAGCCCGTGCCGCCATTCGGAATCCCCGCCGTCGTCTCGCTCGCATTCTGGGGCGGTGTGTGGGGAATGATCATGATGTCGATGATCGAGCGCCGCCGCGGATCCGCGTTCTGGCTCGCCGCACTTCTCTTCGGCGCGATCTTCCCGACGCTCGTTGCCTGGCTGATCGTTGCGCCCATCAAGCACATGCCGATCGCGGGCGGATGGAAGCCGAAGACGATGATGATCGGTCCAATCGTCAACGGCGTGTGGGGACTCGGCACCGCGTTGATCTACCGCGTGTTCCTCCCGCGATAGGTCTCTCTCCGCGTCCCCCGCGTCTCCGCGTGAAACAGGTTTTCAGAAAATGAGATGCGCAACGCGTGATTCGACATCAAAGTAGATGATCGCCAACGCCATCAGATCGAACGCTGCGTGCGCAATCATCAGCATCCAGATCCTGCCGGTGATCGCGAAAATTGTTCCGAACACCATGCCGGTGATCACGGCCTGCTCCGCTCCCGCAAGTCCTTGCACTGGGTAGTGCAGTGCTCCAAACCATAAGGCCGTGATCAGCACAATGATCACTTTCGCCCGTGCGCTCGATCCGAACAACTTGCCGAAGCGCTCGAAGAGGTAGCCACGAAACAGCGTCTCTTCTCCGAAACCAGCGACGACGATCAGCGCGACGATCATTCCCGGCAAGGCGGCCCGATTACCTGCGAGATAGTGGTACGCGTGATTGATTGGATCAGCGCCGAGAAGCGGCATCACGATCATCTTCATGAGCAGCTTGAATGCGCTGCCGAATACGACACCGATCGCGATCGTGCGTACCCAGCTCGCCTGCCGGACGAATCCGATTGCGCGCCACGGCGTTCGTGACCACGCAACCCACACCAACACCAGAATGGCGCTGAGTGGCGCGAACAGAAAATTGCCCGCGAGGATGAGGAGAATGGCGGCGATGCCGAGAGGGCCGAATCCGCGGAGGGCGGCGGCGAAACGATCGTCGGAAAATCGCTCGGGTTGTGTCGATGCGTCGCTCGTCATGATGGCACCAAGCGAAGATACGGATGTTTGGCAGAGTGAGTTTCGAGAAAGCCAGGCTCCGGGGCGCGACAGGTATGTTGCCGCGCAGTCGTGGCGATGTTCACCAGTCTCAGTGTGGATCGCAAAGCGGAGTCGACTTCACTTTGGCGACCACTTGATGAACTGTTCTGCCGCGTCGATAGACTCCTCAAAGAGCAGGAGGGCGGCCGGTCCTGTCATGTCTGGAGCGTAGTGTTCGATTACTTTGCGCTGACCAAATCTCGTCACCGCGACGTACACCGTGGGATTGTCCGTCACAGCGCATGTGTAGCGGTCCCTCAGTTCGAAGAATCCGATGCCGACGGCGGCCTTCGCGAGTCGATTGAAGTACCAGGTGTCGATGTTTCCCGCAAGGAGGCCCGTGTGTTTTACGTGGGCTTGGCCCATGTATTCGACACGTCCATCGCTGAATAGCGTCAGAGTATAAGTCGAGCATATCCCGTAGCACGGTGTTCGTTCGATCGCGATTTCCGTCACTCCATCAGCCGGCGCGTGGGTGTCGCACGCGGTAATGGAGTCCGGTAAAGCGGCATGACTGCGACGGAACTCGTCTTGTAGCACACCTGGGCGAACCGCAAGATCGCCATCCCAAGTTGTTGATTGACAACCCGTCGAGATGAGCAGCCACGCAAGGGATGCGGTCAAGCGGCGATTGTTCACGCCGACGTTCCCCCATCAACGCACAGCACCTGCCCCGTGATCGCGCTCGCGTCATCGCCCAGCATGAACGCGATCGCGGCGGCGACCTCGGACGGCTTCACCGCGCGCCGCATCGGAATCGCGCGAATCATCTCCTTCTTCACCTCGGGATCGAGTGTGGCGACCATGTCGGTGTCGACGAGACCGGGGGCGATGCAGTTAACGCGGATGCCGCTGCGTGCCACCTCGCGCGCCAGCGAGCGGGTGAGGGCGATGAGCGCCCCTTTCGCGGCGGCGTAATTCGTCTGTCCGACAACGCCGTGCAGTCCGCTGAGCGATGCGACGTTGACGATCGCGCCTCGGCGTTGTTTCATCATCGATGGCAGCACCGCTTTCGTCATCGACATGGCACCGTCGAGATTTGTCTGCATCACTTCGCGCCACTCGTCGTCCGTCATGTTGTAGAACAACGCGTCGCGGCGGACGCCGGCGTTGTTGACGAGCGCATCGATTAATCCAAACTTCGCAATTACTTCGGCGACGATCACTTCATTGCGTGCGGAATCGCGCACATCGCCCTGCAACGCGAAGCCTTCCGGAAGATCGGTCGAGTTGACGTAGGTGAACGCGACGTTCCAACCGTCGCGCGTCAGACGTTCGACGAGCGCGCGGCCGATGCCACGTGCGCCGCCTGTGATGAGAGCCGAGGGCAACTCAGCTCTCCTCCTCGTACTTGTCCTTCAGCGACGCCACCACGGTCGGATCAGCCAGCGTCGTCACATCGCCCAGCGTCCGGCCCTCGGCGATATCGCGCAGAAGGCGGCGCATGATCTTGCCGCTGCGCGTCTTGGGCAGATCGGCGGTGACGAGAATCTTCTCGGGACGCGCGATCGCGCCGATTTTCGCGGATACGTGATCCTTCAGTTCCTTCTCGAACTTCGCGGGATCCTTTTTTGCCTCTTCGAGCTTCGACGCTTTCACGATCACGAACGCCGCGATGGCGGTTCCTTTAATGTCGTGATTGATGCCGACGACTGCGGCCTCGGCGACCGATTGGTGATCGACGAGCGCCGACTCCACCTCCATCGTGCCGATGCGATGACCGGCGACGTTGATGACGTCGTCGACGCGCCCGAGAAGCCAGAAATAGCCATCTTCGTCGCGGCGCGCGCCGTCGCCGGTGAAATAGATGCCCGGCCACTTCGCCCAGTACTGCGACTGGAACCGCTCCGGATCGCGCCAGATCCCGCGCAGCATCGACGGCCACGGACTGGTGATCGCAAGATAGCCGCCGCCGACGGTCACTTCCTTTCCGCTCTCGTCGAGAATCTTCGCGTCGATGCCGGGGAACGCTTTCGTCGCGGAGCCGGGCTTCGTGGCAACGAGTCCGGGCAGCGGCGAGATCATGATCGCGCCAGTCTCGGTTTGCCACCAGGTGTCGACGATCGGGCAACGCTCGCCGCCGATCCATTTCTGGTACCACATCCACGCCTCGGGATTGATCGGTTCGCCGACCGATCCAAGGAGCCGCAGCGAGGAGAGATCGTGCGACTGCGGCAGCTCGTGTCCCCACTTCATGAACGCACGGATCGCGGTCGGCGCGGTATAGAAGATCGTCACTTTGTGTTTCTCGATGAGCGACCAGAAGCGATCCTGTTTCGGCCAGTCAGGCGCGCCTTCGTAGACGAACACGGTTGCACCGGCGGCGAGAGGGCCGTAGACGACGTACGAGTGTCCGGTCACCCAGCCGATGTCGGCGGTGCACCAATAGACGTCGTCCTCTTTCAGATCGAAGATCCATTTGCACGTGGCATAGCAGCCGGTGAGGTAACCACCGGTCGTGTGGATGATGCCCTTCGGTTTCCCGGTCGTTCCACTTGTGTAGAGCGTGTAGAGCATTTGCTCCGAGTCGACCCACGTGGGCTCGCAGTCGGCCGAAGCCTTGCTCATCAGATCGTGATACCAGCAATCGCGATCGGGGTTCATCGAGACGGTGTCGTCCAGCTCTTCGGCGGCAGCACGGCGCATCACGACGACGACATGCTCGATCGAGGGACAATCGGCGGTCGCGGCGTCGGCGAGTTTCTTCAGAGGAACGAGGTTGCCGCGGCGATATCCCGACGTCGCTGTGATGAGAACCTTTGCTTCCGCGTCCTGAATGCGATCACGCAACGCCTCGGATGAGAATCCGCCGAATACGACCGAGTGTGCGGCGCCGATGCGCGCGCAGGCAAGCATGGCGATGATCGCCTCGGGAACGAGCGGCATGTAGATGGCCACGCGATCGCCGAGTTGCACGCCGAGCGATTTCAGAACATTCGCGAACTTCGAGACCTCGGCGTGAAGCTCGCGATAGGTGAAGGTCTTCACATCACCCGGCTCACCTTCCCAGATGATGGCCTGCTTGTCGCCGCGCTCCGCAAGATGACGATCGAGACAGTTTGCGGATGCGTTCAGCTTTCCGCCGGCGAACCATTTCGCGTAGGGAGGTTCCCACTCCAGAACCTTGTCCCACTTCGTCTGCCAGTCGAGCTGCTCCGCCCAGCCGGCCCAGAATGCTTCGCGGTTCTCCACATCGTAGAGCGACTCGTCATTCGCATTCGCATTGCGGCGAAAATCGTCTGAAGCGGGGAAGGAACGATGTTCCTGCAGTAGCGCATCAATCTCGTTGGCCATGGTGGAGGATTCTAGCGGAGTACAATGTTGCCGTGACGGATGAAGAGCTAAAAGGTCTTTTCGAAGCGATGCGCCAGGACATCGGCACGATCCGCGCGGATACCGTAGCGCTCCGCGCGGATACCGTAGCGCTGCGCGCGGATAACGTAACGATTCACTCGGACATCGCAGCAATCCGTCAGGAAGGCGTTGAAACGCGCCGTCACTTCGACATCGTTGCCGAGACAATGCGGAAGGAAATCAGAATCGTTGCGGAGGGGGTAATGTCAATCGATGAAAAACTCGACCGGACGGCAGCAGAGCTCAATGGAAAAATAGAAGAGACGCAGACGATGATTGAATTCTCGAATGAGCAACTCCGTCGTCGTGTTAGCGCGCTCGAGAAAAAGTAGGGGGCTAATTTCCTGGAACAACCCTCAGAACCGCATCTCCATCTGCCCGAAAAACTCTCTTCCTGCCAAGCGGTTCACGCCACCCACCAACGTCTCCTCCGGCCGCTTGTTCAACAGGTTGTTGCCGAAGATCGTGGCGCGTAGCCGCGTGTTCGGGATGTCGTAGCTCACGCGCGCGTTGACGAGCGCGTATGACGGCTGCGTGTGCGGCGTGAAATCGGTGAATCCTGATCGGATGGCGAACCAGTCACGCGGCGCGTTGTAACTTCCACGCCACGACATCTCCACCGCGCCTCGCACGCCATGGACCGGGCCTCCATAAACGCCGGCGTTGACCTTGTCCTTCGGTGAGTAGACGAACTCGAACGGCGTGCCGCTGGAGTCGACGCCGCTTCTCATCTGCGACTCCGACTGATGGGACCAGTTCACGAAACCGGTCACACGCTGGGTGAAGTTCGATCGCAGCTCCAGCTCGCCGCCGGTGATGCGCGCATCGGCCGGCTGGTTTTCCCATCCCAGCGACGACGGGACCGGCGGCGCGTTGAAGTGCTGTACGACGACGATGAAATCGTGAACGCGTGACCGGTAGAGGTCCGCTTTCATCGAGACCGTCGGCGAGATCTGATACTCGCCACCAATCTCCCACGTGCTGATCTCCTCGGGATTCAGATTCGGATTTGGTTTGAAGATCGAGAGTGGGAACGCGGGAATGCCGATCTGCGTCGAGACGGTGAAGAACCAGCTCGACTGATACAACTCGCTGAAGGTCGGAAAGCGGAACGCAGTCGAGTACCCGCCGCGAACGACGAGCTTGTCATTCGGCGTGTAGACGAATGCAAGGCGCGGCGAGGTCTTGGCGTCGAAGAGTTTCGTCTTGTCGTCGTAGCGGATGCCGGCGACGACGCGAAGCAGGTTCTTGATAATGTCGAATTGGTCCTGCGCGTAGACGGCGACTTTGTCGTATCCATTCACGACGCTGGCATCCGGCGACAACTCCGCTTTGTGCTCGGCGCGGTTGAGGCGGCGCGCTTCCGCGCCGACCAGGATGTCGTGACCTGGGATCATGTGCAGACCGACGCGAAAGTCGCCGATGGCCTGGTATCCGTGGTCTGCCGGCTTCGAAAACTCCGGTTGTTCCTGCGCCGCATGGCAGCCCGCGCAATGCATACCGAATCGATGCGACCACGAGAAGTCGCCCGAGTACGTGATCGGTGCACCCGACGGTGCATGGTTGTACTTGATGTTGACCGCATCCATGTTTTGCTTCAGCGGATGCGCAGATCGGAACGCCGCAGTCGGCGGCAGACCAGCCTCGGGCGGAAATCCTTCCGCGAAGCCATCGAGACGATCGTCATGACGGTAGCCCGAGAGTTGCCAATCGCCGAGAGTCCCCTTGAGAAAAACGTCCGACGCGCGGAACTTCGAGCGGTCGTCCATCCAGAATTCCTGCGGGGGCATCGTGCGCAGAAAGCGAATCGCGCCAAGGATCAAGCCGCGTCCGATCTTCTGTCCGAACTGTGCGCTCACTTCGCTCGTCGTGCGGCTGCCGCCGTAGAGCTGCACGTCGCCGCCAGCGAGATCGTCGCCTGACAACGTGACGATGTTGATCACGCCCCAATACGCGTTCTCGCCGTACAGCGACGATCCCGGTCCGCGCACGACCTCAACCCGTTTGATGTTCTGAACGGGAAAGAAATCGAAGGCAGGACTCAGCGGCAACCCGCCGGTATCGCCCGAGTTATACGGCGAGCCGTCGATGAGAAGAAGGATGCGGTTCGAGAAGGGGTTCTCGCCGAAGCCGCGGATGTCGATCGTCTGCACCATCGGATTCCAGCGCACATTGACGCCGGCGACGAGACGCAACAGATCGGGGACTGTGCGCGCGCCAGACTCCTGGATTTGCTTGGCCGTCACGACGGTGACAGCGCTTGGCGCTTTCGAGATCGGAATCTCGGTCTTCGTCGCCGCTTCGACTTTGATCTGTTCCTCGCCAAACAACGTCACCTCACCGATAGCCTTCGGCTGCTGGAGAGGGGGCGCTGGTTGTGCGCCGAGCGCGAAAGGAATTCCGATGGCGAGGACCGCAGCAATGGCAGTGCGTGAGCTCATGACGTTACACCTCGCAAGTGCTTGTTGTCCGAAGTCAGGAGTTTAGCCGATCATCGGCGAGACGGCGGCGCCACGTCATGAATGATCCGATTCTTTCGAAACGTTCTGCCATAATCAGTGCGACGTGTCGTTCGCCCGCAAGTACCTTACGTGGCTGCTCGTGCCGCCTGCTGTGGTCATGGGACCGCTGTCGTTTCTTTTCCTGTCGCAGGTGATCCGGTTGTCGCTCGGGGTGACCGGTTCCATCTTCGGACTCTTTGCCCTGTTCTTTGCCGCGGGCGCATTGATTTTGTGGAAGGGCCTTGCTCCGTTGGCGAATGCCGTCGACGAGAGTGTGCAGCGCGGAAAAGACTCTTCGGATGCTGCTTCACGATGTCTGGAGCGAACGGAGACGCTGACTCTTCTGGTTTGGGGCACGGGCAGCGTTCTCTACGCGATTCTGGCCACTCTACTGGTCATGCCCACGCTATCGGGCCTGGGCTACTTTCTCGTCTCCGTACTGATTGCCGCGTTTCCTTCGGTGATCTGGTCCTATGCAGCAGGCAAGCGGCTGCTCGTCGAGCATGCTTCGCACGGCGGGGCGCTGCGTTACACCGGCCGCCAGATATCGCTCGGCCGGAAAATTGCCATCGTCTTCATCGGATCGTTTCTGATCTCGATTGCGGTGCTGGTTTCGCTGATCTCGTCGAAAGTATCGGCGACGCTCGAGGATCTGGCCATCTCCTCTGCCGCCGACCGTTTTCAGCGCGTTTACGACAGCGCCAATCTGGGGGCGCACATCGATCCGTCGATGGTCGACACGCTCCGCGAGTACGTACCGTCCGATTACGCCATCGCCATCATTCCTCGGAAAGGCGAGGCTCGCGCGAGCACACCCGAGGCGCTCACACCAGCGGAGATCGAGATCATCCGCAGGATCGGCAATGGAGACAGCGCAGCGTTTGTCTCGCCGCACGTCTGCCGCTTCGCGAAACTCAAAGACGGCTCGATCCTGGTACTCACCATTCCGTGGGATCCGTACAAGAACATCCCGCTGCAGATTACTTTCTACATGCTCGTGATCGCGCTGTTCACGCTTGCCGCGTTTGTTGCTGCAGCGCTCTTTCTGTCGCGCGACGTCGCACGACCCGTGCGAGCCATCCGCGGACTGGCCGCGGACATGGCCCAGGGAAACTTCACCACCGCGGTGCGGGTTTTCTCCGATGATGAAGTCGGGGAGCTCGCGAGCAGTTTTGGCGAGACGCGCGCGAACTTGCGCCGGCTTCTCGGCCGCGTCGGCGGAAGCGGCTCGACGATCACGGCGGGCGTCCGCGTGATCACCGGCGGCACCGAGTCGCTGCTCCTTCGGTCCGCAGATCAAGCCAATCTCACGGAGAGCTCATCGCATGCAGTCGAGAACGTCCGCGGCGGGATCGGCGGCGTTCTTGGTGCGGCCGATACCGTCACCGACCTGACCCAGGATGCCTCCAGCCGGGCGCTTGAGCTGCGCGCGTCGTCCGACGAGGTAGCCAGAAGCATGGACTACCTCTTCCAATCGGTCGAGAAAACATCGTCGTCGACGACCGAGATGAACGCTGCGATGACGGAGATGTCGAAGCGGACCGATGTCCTGGCAGGCATTGGCGACGAGGCGCTCTCGTTCGTTGCGGAGATGGAATCGACAATCGCCGAGCTGCGGTCGAGCGCGCAATCGACGGCCGACATCTCGCGGCAGGTGCGCGAGGATGCCGAAGCGGGCGGCGGTGCTGTCGCCAAGACAGTCGAAGGAATCAACATCTCGCGCGACGTCACCAACAGCACCGCCGAGACGCTCGACGACCTGCAGCGGAGCGTTGGGCAAATCAGCCAGATCCTCAACGTCATCGAGGAGATCACCAGCCGCACGAACCTCCTCGCGCTCAACGCTGCGATCATCGCTGCGCAGGCCGGCGAGCACGGACTTGGTTTTACGGTCGTCGCCGACGAGATCCGTCAGCTTGCCGAGCGGACGCGCGGCTCGACGAAAGAGATCAGCGCCATCGTCAAAGCGGTGCAGGGCGGATCGAAGCAGGCCGCGGCCAAGATGAAGGAAGGCGTCAAGCGCGTCGAGGCGAGCGTTCGTCTCGCCGACGATGCCGCGGCGTCGCTGACGAAGATCGTCGGCAGCGCATCGCAATCGTACGAGATGGCCACGAAGATTTCGCGCGCGCTCGAAGATCAGGCCAAGGCCAGCCGGCATCTGCACGAGGTCACGTCGCGCATGTCCGATCACATCGCCGAGATCAACCGCGGCTCGCGCGAACAGGCCCGAGGGACGCAACTACTGGCGCAGGAGGCGGAGCGGGTCCGCGAGATTGCCGGACAGGTGAAGAACGCTACCGACGAGCAGTCGCAGGCGGGCCGCGGCATCTCATCCGCGCTGGAGAAGATCGCCGAAGATGCGCGGGCGATGCGCGACTCACTCGATCGCCAGCTTCGCGAAACCGACCGCATCGCCGACGCGTCGAAGACGATGCTCGACATCGCTCAGGCCAACGACGCCATCGCCCGCGAGTTCAACGCCACGGTGCAAAGCCTGGTCACAAGCGGAAAAGACTTCGAGTCAGAAGTGGCGAGGTTCCGGTTTACGGGAGAAAGTTAGTTGTGGTCCCAGCCTACTTTTGAACGCGTGGCTGTCATTTCGAATCGGCGGAACTGCGGGGGCGGTGGGTGGGGTGAGCAGTGAAGCACGATGAGAAATCCCCTGCGATCGGAGTAGGCATTCTGTTCTGCAGGGGATTCCTCGCCGTGCTCCACCGCTCCCACCGCCCTTCCACCCCCGCGGTTCCGCCGTCTCGGAATGACAATCGGATTCGTCGGGCTTAGTCGCGTTTTCTCTTCGCCGTCCCCGCGATTACTTCCTTCACCTTCGCCCGAAAATCTTTCGCTGCCGCCAACACCTCTGGATCAGTGATCTTCGGGATCAGTGCGTCGATCATCGCCAGCGCTTCGCGGAGCTTGCCGGCATTCGCTTTCTCGACCGCGCGTTGAAAATCGGACGCTTGATTGTTCGCCGCGTCGACGCGTTCCATCGACGTCAACTGCTCGGTGATCTGCGCTTTCATTCGCTCATTCGTCGTCTGCGCCGCCACGCTCTTCATCAGGGCCACTGCCTCGGCGTGCTTGCCGGCCGTTGCGAGATTGTTGGCGCGCATCAGATCGGAGATCAGAAGACTCTCGCGCGCCTGGCGGACGAGCTCGGGATCGGCGATCCGCGCCAACGCTTCGAGGCGTTTTGCGGCGTCCTCGTGCCGTCCGGCGCGTCCGTCGAGCAGGATCAGGTTGAAGAGCGGCTCGCTCTCCGACGGCGCGAGCTCCAGGCTTCGCTCCAGTGCGGCGATTCCTGGAGCCGGATCCTCCTGCGTCATCGTGTACGTCGCGCCGATGCCTGAAAAGGCGTAGGCCGATGATGGATTCAACTCAGTGGCTTTACGAAAAAGAGAACGGGCTTTGTTGATGTCCGACTGAAGCGATGCTGATCCATGTGTTCCGAGCCCGCGAAGGATGGAGTTGCCGTAGAGCAGATAGAGTTGCGCATCACGGCTTCCGAGTTGCACTGCCTTCTCGAACGCCGCGTCCGACGCGGCATTGTCCCGTTGCCATGCTTTTGCCAGTCCGAGCTCTGCGTACGCTTCCGCGCTCGCCGGCTGCAGACGCAGCGCCTCACGGATCAACGTCTCTGCTTCCTCGAAATGTGGCGTTCTTGCGTGCAACAGCAGATCAGCAAGCGCGGACAGAAGCGCATCGCGTGTTATCGGCTGCGGTGCCGGAACCGCGACCGGCTTCAAGTCGGCCACGGGATAGCGGATGTACGACATCGAGAAGCCGCGGATGTACTTGCGCAGCTCGCGCTCGAGATCTTCGTAGGTCGTGTGGAAGGCGTCGCGAAACGCTTCGTCGATCGGACGGCCGGACGCAATCAGTCCGACATAGCGCCCGAGCTGCGGTCGGCGCTCCGGGTTGCCGATCATCATGTAGTGAACGAGCGCCCACGACTCCGCATAGAAAACGCCCTGCCGGTTTCCTTCGTGGTAGTCCTTCGAGTCGTGGTCGATGGCGAAGAGCGCGTTGAGCGGGATCAGCGGTTGCGTTCGCAGCCAGGCGATGTGTTCGGGGATCGGCAGGCCGACGTCGACCGAGTCGCCATGCGCGGTGAACGTCGAGTAAAGCTCGGCCAGACCTTCGTTGAACCAGAGCGGCACGGAGGCCGGGATCGTGTTGCGCAGGAAGTAGTGCGTTAGCTCGTGATTGACGACGTGATTGACTTCGTGCGCATCGCCGTCGATCAGAACGTAGTTGCCGTCGTTCTGAAAAACGAAGACGCCGGAAAGGCGGTCCGATCGCCCCAAAACCGCATCGCAGTAAGGGACGAACGTTCTCCGGTCGTTGAAGATGTAAACCTTCAACGGCAACGACGAGCGCACTTTCAGTTGGGTTACCGTCGACAATGCATCGCGAAGACGTTGCAGTGCGGTGGCGACGCTCTTCGTCGTCGAATCGCTCGCCTCGCTGTAGATGGTCAGCTCGTCGATCGTCAGTGTCGACCAACGGTCCTTTTCGCGCGGCGGCTCGATGTTCGAACAAAACGCGGATGCGGCGATGAGAAGCGAAACGATGGCGAGAAGGGTTCGTGTCATTGACCACTAATCTACTCGCACACCGTATCGCTTGCACGACTCGCGAGCTATGGATTGCCGCTCGGCTGATTCGATCCTAATGTGGACCAGGCATCGCCGGTGATGTTGTCGACGGACGACGCGTACGCAATCCACGACGGCGACCGCAACGTCGGGCTGATGTTGGACACCTGGATCTGCAGGGGAATGGAGCTGGCTGCGCCGGAGACGAGAAAGAGCACCATCGACATCGGCTGTACATCGATTTGCTGCACGTCGGTTCCCCCTGATCCGGCAGCGAACACCTGAAAGCGCTGCGTGTCCTGACTGAGGTTCACGATGCCGGCGTTCGTGCGGTAGCGCGAGTCGCGGCGCGAGCTCAGAATCGTCTGCGTCGCACTGTTGATGTCCGCGGTCGCGACCGAGGGTAACGACTGCGATGTCGTACCGCTGGATCCCGGTAGATTGCTCCAGATCCGCGAGGTGGCCACGAGTTGCGCGGCCGGATCGGGATCGCCGCCGCTGGTGATGCTGGTGACGAGGATCGCGCCGAGGCCGGTGCGCTGCATGATGTTTGTCACGAAGTCCTCGCTGGCGATGCCGGACGAGGCGGCGATTGAAGTCTCGACGGCAGGCACGCCCACGCCGCTGGCGTTCTGCGGCAGCCATTGCAGACGGACTCGTTGCACGCTGGCGCGGTAATTGATCAGCGTGATGTCGCTGCGAAAGAAGGTTCCGTTTCCACCATCGACAGCGCCGGCGGCGGGAATCAGAAGTTGGGACGCCGAGGAGCGGGTCGCGACGACCTGGGCGAGGGCGGATGCAGCGGTGAGCGTGACGATGAATGCAAGGATTGTTTTTCGCATGGGAGGCTCCTGTACGTACACTCGGCCTGCTCTGCGAAGATCGAGCCGTTACCGATCGCGGAGACTCTTTTAGGAACTCGCAGAGATGAATCGCTATGACCGAAAGCTCCAGGTGGTCTATGTCGCGATCATGATGAGTACGCTCATCTACGCAGCGGTCGCGTGGATCACGACGCATGCAATCGCTCCGACGAAGACGCTGTCCGATGAGCTGCGCTCGCCGGTGACGATGGGCTTGTACGCGGGTGCTGCGTTGGCATTCGTCCTTGCGATGATCATTCGCAGCCGGCCGCTGCTGCTTCTGCGCTGGGTGTTGCTCGAGGCCGCCTGCATCTGCGGTCTGATTGCCGCCATCCTCCTCGGCGATTGGCGGCTCTACGCCGCGCCGTGGCTATTGGCTCTCGTGGGCTTTGCCGCGCTGTTCCCGCGGGTGCGCATGGGGATCAGGTAGGTAGTTTTTTGGAAGTCGGGAGTAGTGGCTGAACTGTCATCCTGAGCTGCCGAAGGACACGAAGTGCCGCAGGACGGTCGAAGGACTCCTCCCTATGTGCCGGCTCGGGTGATGGCAGCTAGCATGGTACACATGAGCGGGGGGGCCTTCGACCGTCCTGCGCCGCGGAGCCTGCCGATTGACTTGACAGCGTTGGGCGCGGCTTCGGCGGCTCAGGATGACAGTTCTTCCCACCCCCTACTCCCCACCCCCCAACCAGCTACACTCACCCCATGAAAACCATACGGGTTGGAATCCTCGGATCGGGAGATGTCGGGAAGTCGTTCGCGCGGGCGTTTGGTACGCTCGGACATGAGGTGAAGATCGGATCGCGTTCGCCGGAAAAACTGAGCGAGTTCGTCGCCGGTCAGGGCGATCGCGTGACCAGCGGAACGTTTGACGAGACGGCGAGCTTCGGCGATTTGATCGTGTTAGCAACGCACGGCGTAGCGACGGAAGAAGCCATCACGCTTGCGGGCAAACAGAACTTCGACCGCAAGGTCGTGATCGACGCCACCAACCCGCTCGACTTCAGTTCCGGCGCACCGGGCCTTTCGGTCGGATTCTCGGACTCGCTCGGCGAACAGGTCCAGCGATCATTGCCTGGCGCCCGCGTCGTCAAGGCGTTCAATACCGTCGGCAACGCGCTCTTTTTCAAACCGAACCTTCCCGGCGGTCCTCCCGACATGTTCATCGCAGGCAACGACGCCGATGCGAAGAAACTCGTCTCCCAGGTCTGCGATGCCTTCGGCTGGGGTGTCATCGACCTCGGCGGCATCGAGGCCTCGCGTCACCTCGAGCCGATGTGCATCGTCTGGGTTCTGCACGGCTGGAAGTCAGGAACGTGGACGCACGCGTTCAAGATGCTGGGGAAGTGACGGCAGGGACGAGGGGTCGGATGCCTTCGGCGTTATCGGTTAGTTGCCTTCGGCGTTGTCGGTTGTCGGTTGGTTGCCTTCGGCGTTCGCGATGACAAGAAGAACACGGACCGCCGACAACCGACAACGCCGAAGGCAATCAACCGATAACGCGCGCAGCGCAATCAATAACCCCCGCCCGTTCACCTATTTGCAACAGCTTGTAACATTGGCAGGAGTAGCATTGCCATTGCCGTAACGGGCAACGGGGCCTGCGGTGCCCGCCATCCGGCGGATCTTACGTTCAACGGAGAGGTTCATTCGATGCGCAAACTCGCAGTCGCCTTCCTCTTTTTTCTCTTCGCCGCCACAACACTCAATGCTCAGTACTTCGGCCGGAACAAGGTCCAGTGGGAGCACTTCGACTTCAAAGTCCTGAAGACGGAGCACTTCGACATTTACTACTACGACCGTGAAGCGGACGTCGTGAACGATGTCGGCCGGCAGGCGGAGCGCTGGTACACGCGTCTCTCGCGAACGTTCAACCATACGTTCAACCGTAAGCCGATCGTGCTCTACGCCAACTCCGCCGACTTCCAGCAGACCACGACAACGCCCGAGATGATCGGCGAAGGAACGGGCGGCTTCACCGATTCCTTCATGAATCGCGTCGTGCTGCCGCTAACCGGTGATTATGCGGAGAACGACCACGTCATCGGCCACGAGATGGTCCACGTCTTTCAGTACGACATCGGCGCGAGCATCACCAACAGCCGGCGCCGATTCAATCTGGAGATGATGCCGCTCTGGATCGTTGAGGGAATGGCGGAGTACTTCTCGAAAGGGCGCGTCGATCCGTTGACCGCGATGTGGATTCGCGACGCCGAGACGCACAACCACTTGCCCTCGCTGCGGCAGCTCGAGCGCGATCCCTACTACTTCCCGTATCGCTACGGTCAGGCCGTTCTCGCCTACATCGGCGGCCGCTTCGGCGACGACGCCGTCGTCCGCTACTTCCTCTCCGCAGGGATGACGAATCCCGAAGCCGCGTTCGACCGCGCGCTCGGCATTCCTGCCAAGCAGCTCTTCACCGACTGGCAGGAATCGGTGCATGAAATGTACGCGCCGATCGTCGCCGACCGTCCCGCGCAGCCGGGCTCGCCGCTGATCGGCAGCAAGAAAGGAACGCGTGGCAATCTCAACGTTGGTCCGGCCTACAGCCCCGACGGCAGATACATCGCCTTCCTTTCGACGCGCGCCATTTTCGACATCGATCTCTTCCTCGCCGATGCGCAGACGGGCAAGGTCCTCCGCCGTCTCGCGTCGACCGACCGCAACGGACACTACGAGGCCTTGCGCTTCATCGACTCCGCGGGAAGCTGGTCGGCCGATTCGCGCCGCCTAGCTTTCGTCACCTTCGAGAAGGGCGACAACTACCTCGGCATCGTCGATGCCGAGTCCGGAAAATTCGAGAGCGTGAAAGTTCCCGGCATCGATGCCATCACCAGCGTGGCCTGGTCTCCAGACGGCCACACGATGGTCATCGCCGGCCAGTCCACAGGCGTCTCTGATCTCTTCCTCTTCGATACCGATTCCAAAGACGTGCGCCGTCTGACGAACGACAAGTACGCCGATCTTCAGCCGACGTTCTCGCCGGACGGCCGCACGATTGCGTTCGTTTCCGACCGAGGCACGGGGCCGGAAGCCAATCTCGAGCAGCTCTACTTCCAGGGACTGCGCATCTCGACGATCGAGATCTCGAGCGGCACGATCAAGACCCTTCCGCTCTTTTCCAACGCGAAGAACATCAATCCACAATACGGACCCGACGGCAGCATCTACTTCATCGCCAATCCGGAAGGCCTCGCCGATATCTACCGCTACACGACGGATGGGCGCGTGAACCGCGTGACGCGCGTGCAGTCCGGCGTCTCCGGAATCACCGACTTGTCGCCGGCTCTGTCGGTGGCGCAGCGCACGGGCGACATCGCCTTCTCGCTGTACGAGAGCGACAACTACAACATCTACCGCCTTAGTGCGAACCCGCCCACGATCGCCGTGTCGACGACGAACACCGTTGCCTCGACGGCGCGCGCCGGACAGCTTCCGCCTCTGCGCGGCACCGGCTCCACGATCACCGCCTACATGCAGAATCCGGCCGAAGGCCTGCTGCCGGCGGATACGAAGTTCCAGCCCGCCACTTATCACCCGGGACTTCACATCGCCTACCTCGGACCGCCAACGATCGGCGTCGGCGTTGGATCGTTCGGCACCGGAGTCGGCGGCAGTGTCAGCGCCTACTACAGCGACATCCTCGGCTACCACAACCTCGGCATCACGTTTCAGGGTGGCGGCACGTCGGGCGTCGGCACGGTCGGCGATCAGCTCGCGGGCGAGGTCTTCTATCTCAATCAGCGGCACCGCCTGAACTGGGGCGTCGACGTGAGCCATCTGCCCTATGTCAGCGCGTTCACGCAGAGCGGGCAGGGACCGATCACGATCGGCGGAACGACGTACCTCGCCGACGTCATCGTGCAGGAGCGCGACATTCAGCGTTTCGACGACGTCTCAGGCGTCGTTCAATATCCGTTCAGCCAGACCCGGCGCCTTGAGTTCACCGGCGGATTCGAGCATCAGGCCCTCAAGTCGGAAGTCGAGACGGTTTACATCGTCAACAATCAAATCGTCTCCGATGAAACCGTGCGCTCGCCGTTCAACTACTCGCTCAGCCTCGGCCACGGTGCGCTTGCATTCGTCGGCGACAGCTCGTCGTTCGGATTCCTCTCGCCCGTCCGTGGCACGCGCTATCGCTATGAGCTATCGGCGCTCTCCGGCGATCTGAAGTTCCAGACGGCACTGGCCGACTGGCGCAAGTACATCTTCCTCAATCCCGTCACCTTCGCCATGCGCGGCATCTACTACGGCCGCTACGGTACCGACTCGGAGAGTGGAAGGATCTCGCCGCTCTACATCGGTCAGGACACGCTGATCCATGGCTACAACATCAACTCGATCGGTTTCGATGAGTGCGTCGGCGGGACCGGCGGAAACTCTTGTCCGGTGTTCGACCGTTTGGTCGGTTCGAGGATCGGCGTGGCCAACTTGGAGGTTCGCCTTCCGCTGTTCGGCAACAAGCAGTTCGGACTTCTCAGCGGATTCGTGCCGACGGAGTTGTTCGGCTTCGCCGATGTCGGCGCCGCCTGGACGAAGAGCGAGTCCCTCAAAGTGCGTTTCGCGAAAAACAACGCCACCGACCGCGTTCCGGTGACGAGCGTCGGCGCCGGCCTGCGCATTCTGCTGGCCTACATCCCGATTGAGCTCTACGCCGCCAAGCCGTTCCAGCGGCCGCAACGGCAGTGGGTCACCGGTTTCAACATCATCGCAGGATGGTAATGCGACTTCCGGCTGGTCACGAATGAGTATTGATTCCGCGGAGTTCGAGCGCCTCGTCGAAGAGGCGCTCGACTCCCTGCCGGAGCGGTTCGCCGACCTCCTCGAAAACATCGTCGTCGTCGTCGAGGAGGAGCCCGGCGAATCGGATCTGGATGTGATGGACGATCCCAACGGAGAGTTGCTCGGCATCTATCGCGGCACACCGCTCACGCGCCGAAGCTACGACTCCTTCCGCTTACCCGACCAGGTCGCAATCTTCCGCGGCCCGATCCTCCGTGTAACGCGCAGCGCCGCCGCGGCCAAGCGTCAGATCCGCGAGACCGTGATTCATGAGGTCGGACATCACTTCGGCTTGAGCGACGACGACATGGTGTTTTGAAGCATCGGTTTGGGCGCGTGACCAACGAGAGATGTTTCACGCGGAGACGCGGAGACCGCGGAGGGGTTTTCTCCGCATCTCCGCGTCTCCGCGTGACACGGTTCTAACGTCCAACCCTCAAGGCGCGAAGTACCCGCGGATCGTCCGCGCCGTCAACTTCGCCGATTTCAGCATCACATGCACTTTGCGCCATTGATTGTGGCGGGCGAAATCGCTGATCTGATAGACGATCGCGTATTGGGCGCGAAGATCCTTTTCGATGTCCGTGTATTTGGCCTGGAGATTCTGCGCCGAGGCGGTGACGAGGAAGCCGCCGGTTTGGGCGGTCAGGTATTGCAGGCGATTGATGTCCTGCGGATCAGCGGCATTGTCTCCGCTGTTGTACGCGATGACGTAGATGGGGATGCCCGCTTCCTTCGTCAGGCTGTCGATCTCGTCGAACGAAGCGATTGACGACGTGTCGCCGCCGTCGGTGAGGATGACGATGGCGCGGCGGTTCTTCTCGCCGCGAAGCTCGCGCTCGGCGCTGGCAATGGCGTCATAGAGCGCGGTTTTTCCCTCGGCGCGCAACGTTGTTACGGCGCTGCGGACGGAACCTAAGTCGCTGGTGAGCTCCACTTCGCGGCGCGGTGAAGAGCGCACAGAAAAAACGGCGCAGAGGTCGCCAGGTTTCAATGTGCCCTGCACGAAGTTCGCGGCGGCGCGCGACGCTTTTGGCATCTCGTACAGCATGCTCGTCGAGGCGTCGATCAGCAGCGCGATCGAGATCGGCTGATCGAACGCTTTGCCGATCTGCAGGATCTTCGCTTCGGCGCCGTTGTCGATGACTTTGAACAGCGCCTGATCGACGTCATCGCGTGCAGTACCATCATTGTCGACGACAGAGACGAACAACGGCACCGTGCGCACGTCGAGCGATTCGCTCTTGATGTCGCCTGCTGCCGACCAGAAATCGGCGGCCTCGTCGCCTGATTTCGTGCGCGCGGTGACTTGCACGCTCTTCTGCGCGAAGTGCTCTTGCCCAATCGCGAATCGATAAGGAGCCTCGGTCATCGTGGCGATCGCCTTCCCTCCATCCCATACCGAAACCTCGACGATTGGATCGCCGTCCGGTGCCGTTGTCATCACTTCGAAGACGCCGCTTGCCACATCGACCGGTCCGATCCTGACTCGTAATGAACGTTGCCCTTTGTTGATCGTCGTTTGCCATTGCACGCGCCGATGGTCGGCGGTCGTAGCAGTGATGACGATCTTGTGCTCGACGGCCAGCGGTCCGAAATCGACGGGAACGTGCCAGGGGGAGCGCAGTCCGTCCGCAATCATCTGACCATCCACACTCACCGTGACGCGGGCGTCGTCGATGCCCGGAACGATGGTCAGATCGACCGGCCCTTTGATGGCATTGGCGACATCCGATTGGCCGTCGCGCTGCAAAATGAGTTGTGTTGGAGTCGTGGCGCCGGCGGGAAGCGCGAGCAGGAAGAGAGTGAGCGTTGTATACGAAAGAAGAAACAGGTTACGGCTTTGTGGGTGCCTCATAAATCCGCCGATACTCGTATCGGTTCCGGCTGACGGTCTTTACGTAGAGCCTTGTCTCTGCGAACGGAATCGATTCTATGAACAGGTCCTCATCATCGATGGGCGTTTGAGCAATCCATTTGCCAACCGCGTCTTCGCCGGCGTTGTAGGCGGCGATGGCGAGGATCGGATTGCCCTGAACGGCCGCCAGTTTCTGAGAGTACTCGGCCACACCGATCGCGATATTGACCTTCGGATCGAAGAGCTGCTCGCGCGTCGGCGCCGGTAGGCCCGCGGCGGTTGCGATCCTGGCGGCCTCTGCCGGCATGATCTGCATGATGCCGACGGCGTCCGCGTTCGAGACGGTTGTCGGCTCGAATCCTGTCTCCTGACGAATGATCGACGCCATGAGATAGGGATCGATCTGGCGTTTCTCCGACTCGCTCTTGATGGTCTCCCAGTAGTTGAGCGGAAAGAGGATCTCCCAGAAGCGGTGTGGCACATTCGCTCCGCCATGTCGCACGAATTGGCGGAACTTCTTCTGCAGAACATTGTTCGCGGAGAAGGGCTCGCCGCCCTGAACGTACAAATCGGCCAGCATGAACTGCATGCCGAGGTTTGCGGGATAGGCGGCGGCGAGCGATTTCATCTCGCGCGTTGCCTCGCGATAAAGGCCGAGCCAGGCAAGCTCGCGAACGGAATCGAGGCGCGGCTCCTTGACTGCATCGAGCTGCGCGACGACATCGGGAAAGACGTTCCCGTTCGTTATCTCATTCGGAGCGATGACCGGCTCGCCCACGATTTGCCGCGCGCGAAAACTGAAGTAGCTGTACGGATAGAGAGTCTCGAGCTGATGGAAGGCGGCATCGCGGAGCTCACGATGACCGTGCCGATCGTGGATCTTTCCCGCCCAGAAGAGAGAGTTCGAGAGGTAGTCGCCGTCGGGGTAGAGCGCTGCGTAACGGCCGAACGTGCGGAGCGCGTCTTCCTCGCGTCCCGCGCGGAGATACGTCCAGCCGAGGGTCCAGAGATTCTCGCCTTCGTTGCCGAGAGCTCCGGCGGTAATCGCGGATTCGAGATCGGCAGTGGCCAGCGCGTAGTTGACCTCGTCGGTGACGTGGTATTTCGCGCGCAGGATCTTCGCCTCGGCCGCTTCGTTGGTCTTCGGGAACTGCTTTTCGATCTGGCGCAGTCCTTTCAGGAATGCATCGGGCTGATTGGCGCGCCACGCGGCCCGCGCGCGCGTGAGAACGAGAGCGGGATCGGTAAGTTTGACGCGATCGGTCTCCGCGAGGAGATCGCTGTAGCGGCGGGAGTTGAAGAGAGCGCGAAGGCGGACAGCGCGGTATGCATTCGAGCGCTGCGACTCGCGCGGGAAGCGTGACGCGATGCGGGCGAGCAGATCGAAGGCGCGGCCATAACGATCGTTGCGGCCGAGCTGTTGCGCGATTTTCAGTTCGTCGTCGAACGAGAGCGCATCGAGCGGGGACGGCACCGCCATCGACACGTGGTCGTACGTATCCTCGGTGAAGCGCCCTTGCGTGAAGTCGGTGAGGAGGCGCATGCGCAACGGCGTGGCCAGATCCATCCGTCCTGCTTTCGCCAGCGATTTTGCCAGCGCGACGAAATCCTCCTCCGTCAGCGCGTCGATGGGAATCGCGTTCGCGGCTTCGAAGGAAGCGTTCGTGTTCGCGGTGTCGTTCAGCGCAGCGTAGAACGCGGGGAGGCGAAGCCGTGCGATCGTCGCGGCGGAGCTGGCGGGGGTGTCGGTGATGATGCGGTTGGCGGTGGCGATGGCGTCCGGCCAGTTGGCGGCGCCGGCGTCGATGGCGACGATGCGCAGCCGCAGCCAGGGCGCGGCGAGAAGATCGGCATCGGCTGCCTGCGCGAGCAGAGGCAGCGCCTCGGCGGTCCGCTTTTGATCGACATAGAAGAGCGAGAGCAGCGCAAGCGCGCGGCGCTGCGTTTCCGCGTCGGGCGATTGCGTCAGCGATTTCAGTCCGCTCTCGTACAGATCCTGTTGATTGGCGCGCAATGCGCGCACCTCATCGAGTGTCGGAAGTGTCGGCGGCTCGACGACGATCGGAGCAGGAGCAGGCGCCTGTGCCGGAGGTGGGGGAGGCGTGACCGCTGGCCTCGAAGCGGTGCAGGCGAAGGTTAGAAGGACGGCCAGGAGGATGAAGGATGAAGGATGAAGGATGAAGAATGAACGGCGTGTCTTACGCACTGCTTCCAGATTTCTGCAAGCACTTCTCACTTCTAACTTCGAACCTCTCACTTCCATCACGCCCTCCGCCTCATCACACCCTCGGCTTCGCGAAAACCGACACGTTCGAGGAACGCGCGGTGCTCGAAGCCGGCTACCAGCCACTCGCGTTTCATCGATGCCGCCAGATTCGCGAGCTCGTTCAGCATGACGCGTCCGACCCGTTTGCGGCGCAACTCTTTGGCAACGACGAGTCCCGTGACGCGGATCGCGTCCGGTTCCAGCTCCATCGTCAGCACCGCGACGAGCTCACCAACGAGTTTGCCGATGAGGGCTGATTCGGGCGCAGGATCTCCTCCGTGCAACGCCGCAAATGCTTGCAGCGCCACGGCATCTCCTGCTTCGGCCGGCCGGACAAAGAGCTTCTGACCCTTCACGATCCTGTCAACGACCGCGGTCGAAACATGCGTCCGTTACCCCTCAAATCCGCGCCAGTCATGCTTTTACAGCATAGCAAGCTCGGGCAAATAATACTTGACAATCGCAAGGGTGGAACTACACTGCCCGAGTCCCCCCAGCAAGCAATTCAACAATTATTCCGTGAGTGTGATGATGAACGTGCAAGAGGCGATTGCAGATTTTCTACAACATGGCCAGGCCGTGCGCAATCTGTCTGACCGCACGATTCGTGCGTACCAGTCGGACCTCAGCCAGTTTCAGGTGCACGTCGACGGGGCGTCGATGGTCGATATCACTCCCGATCATCTCGAGCAGTATCTCGACAAACTGGGAACGGGACCGTACCGCGATACCTCGATCCGGCGCAAAGTCGCCGCGCTCAAAGTCTTCTTCCGCTATCTGGAAGAGAAGGGCATTTTCAACGAGTCGCCGGCGCGCAGACTGAAGATTCGCAAGCCGGTCGAGAACCGCGTTCCGACGGTGCTATCGTCGCGCGAAGTGCGCGCGTTGCTGTCGGCGCCGAAGGACCAGATCGGCGCGTTGGCCGGACTGCGCGATCACTCCGCGGGCGGCCGCAACCGCTACTTCTGCGCCGTGCGCGACAACGTCATCCTCGAGCTGCTTTTCTCCACTGGGATCCGCATCGGCGAGCTCGTCGCACTCAACGTGACGGACGTCGGCGTCGAGAATAATCAGATCCACATCATCGGTCGTGCTACTCGCGGCCGGACGGTGACGATCACATCGCACGTCGTCATCGAAGCGCTGATGAACTACCTGGAGATGCGCAGCGACCGCAGCCTGACGAACGATGCGCTCTTCGTCGGCCGCTCCGGAACGCGTCTGACGATCTACTCGATCGAGAACATCTTCAAGAAGCACGTTCGCCTGGCCGAGATCAAACGCCACATCACGCCCCACGCGTTGCGCCACACGATGGCGGCGATGCTCGTCTCTTCCGGCGCTGACATCCGCGACGTCCAGGAAATCCTCGGCCACGCCTCGATCCTCTCGACGCAGGTCTACACGAGGATGCCGATCCAGAAGCGCCGCAATCACACGCCCGCCGATCCGGCCCGCATTCTCATCGAGCCGCACGGCCCGCGCTTGGCGATCAAGAAGACGTAGGGCATCTTCGTAACGCCAAAACGGCTGTCATCCTGAACCGCCCAAGGACACGAAGTGCCGGAGGATCGTGACTCCAAGCCCGTGTTTGGTGTGAACTGACCAGCGCTCACCGCACCATCGCAACCGCGGCGATGAGTGATCCACCCATGATGACGACGGTAATCACGAAGCGGCCAGCCCAAAGGAGGACGGTCTTAATGACGGTCGTCCCGGTGGTGTCGGCATAGAAGCGGCGTTGGGCGAGAAAAAGGTAGACGAGCGAGATGGCGATCGTGACGGCGGAGACGATCTTCTGCGTCAGGCCGGGCTGAAATCCAACGACTGCGTAGATCGGCCAGTCGACGAGCAGGGCCACGAGGTAAGAGAACGAAAGGTAGTGCGCGGCGAAGACGAGGTGCTCGGCGAAGTAGCGCCGGGAATGAAGCACTTTCAATACGACCGCGGCGCCGGCGATGTTCAGTAGCTGCAGGAGCGAGTAGTTCTTGTGCCACCGCTCGTCGAGCCGATGCTGAAACTCTTCGCGCGTGAGGTGTAGTCTCTGCGCTTTTCGCTCCATCATCGTATTGAGTGAGCCCGCGTTGTCGAACTTCAGCATCGACGCCGACGTGTAGAGCGCGGCTGGTGTGTAGATGGTGAAGGCGAGGAACTGCAGCGCGAAGAGAATCAGGAAAAGGCGCACCGGCGGGAAGTAGCGCGATTTGCGCCCTGCGAAATGCTCCTGCGTCACGAACCCCGGCTTCGCGATCAGATCGCGCAACGTCTTGAAGAGCTTCGAATCGACGTGTGCGATCTCGTGGACGACTTCGTGCGCGAAGTGGGCGACGCCGAGGTCGTGATGGCCGGGCTGGCGCTCACCGCAGCGAGCGCAGTAGATGTCGGCGGAGAGAGAGCCGCAGTTCGTGCAGGCAACCAACGGCACGGCGTGGTCGGTCATTGCGGATAGTTTAGCCGGGGAGAGCGAGCGATGGGTTCTTCCGGCGTTTCATTCTTGCGCGCAGCGCGTGCTGTCATTCCGAGCCGGCGTCACCGCGGGGGTGGAGGGGCGGTGGGAGCGGTACAGCGCGGCGAGGAATCCCCCAATTGATCTCGATGCAGGGGATTTCTCATCGCGCTCCGCCGCTCACTCCCGCCCCTCCGCCCCGCGGTTCCGCCGATTCGAAATGACACTCAGTTCTTCGCGCCCTGACTCGCGATCCATCGATTGATCCGCGCATCGAGCAGATCGAGCGGCAGGCTTCCTCCCGCCAGGATCTCGTCGTGGAACGTGCGGATGTCGAAGCGTTTGCCGAGCTTCTGTTCCGCGCGCGCACGAAGCTCGCGCATCTTGAGCTGGCCGAGCTTGTAGCTGCACGCCTGCGCCGGCCAGGAGATGTAGCGGTCGGTCTCGGATTGGATCGTCGGCTCGTCGACCGCGTGCGATTTGCGCATGTAGTCGACTACCTGATCGCGGCTCCATCCCATGTCGTGAATGCCGGTGTCGACGACGAGCCGCACGGCGCGGAAGAGCTCCGAGCGCAGGCGGCCGTAATCCGATCCCGGATCCTGATAAAAGCCCACTTCCTTTCCGAGTTGTTCTGCATACAGCGCCCACCCTTCGGCATACGCCGAGTTGCCACCATGCTTGCGAAACTCCGGCAGCCCTTTGAGAGTCTGTTGAATGGAGAGTTGCATGTGATGGCCGGGAATGCCTTCGTGATACGCGACCGCCTCGTCATTGATGAACGAGCGGCTCTTGTAGTCGGAGACGGCGACAGAGACGCGTCCCGGGCGCTTTCCGTCGGGCGTGCCGGTCTGGTAATGCGTGGCCGCGGCCTTCTGAAAATCAGGAATCGCTTCGACGGTGACGGGCGCTGTCGGGATGTTGTTGAAGAGCTGCGGGAGCTTCGGCCGCATCTGTTTGATGTAGCGGTCGAAGTCGTCGACGATGGCCTGCTCGGACGACGGCTTGTACTTCGGATCGGCCTCGACGTGGTCGCGGAACGTGGGCAGATCGGCATAGCCATTCGCTTTGGCGAGCGCCGTCATCTCGGCGACGATGCGATCGAATTCGCTCAGTCCGATCTTATGAATCTCCGCCGGTGTGAGGTTAGTCGTCGTCAAACGCCTTATCGCCGCCTGATAACGCCGCTTCCCGCCGGGCAGACTCTCGATCGACAGCGTGCTCCGTCCGTTCGGCGCGTAGTCGCTCGTGATGAATGCCGCGAACTGCTTGTAGGCCGGCAACACCTCACTGTTCACCGCAGCCATAATGGCATCGCTCAGCCGCTTCTTGTCGTCGTCCGAAAAACTCGCCGGCATCTTCTTGATCGGAATCAGAAACGGATCGGCGGCGATGATGCCATTGGCCTGATTTGGAATCTTCTCCGCCAGGAACTTGACGATGACCAGATGATCCTTCACCCCCGCGCGCATCACCTCTTCCGTCTGCAGGAGCGCCTTCGGGATCTGATGCAGCCGCGCGATGTAGTCCTCGTAATGCTTGACCGAGTCGAGCGGCACAGCACTCGGAAGATCGGCCAGCGCCGTGTGAATGCCGCCCTGCGCATTCACCGGCATCTCGTAGTCCTTCAGATCGTAGTCATTCATCCCTTCCTGCAGATTGCGCAGAAAAAGATCGTGCGACGTCCGATCCTCCTCCCCGAACCCCTCGGGCGAAATAGCCTTGATCCGATCGAGAAACTTCGCACTGACGTCGTGCCGCTTCGCGATGGCCGCGAGCGAGTAGTCGCCCAGCTTGTCGTTGTACCGATAATCCCCAACCGCCGTAGCCTGCGTGGGATTGAGCTTCAGATTCGTCTGATACGACTCCTCGAACAGCGCATTCTGCGCCGCCAGCCGCCGTTCAACGGAATCAACCGGCTTGGCCTGGGCAGTGGCGGAAAGGATGACGAAGAGGAGAGCAAGGGCAGAAGTGGCAACGTGACGAATGCGCATCGGCGAAGCGTAGCAGAGGAGGGGAGATTCAGTCCGACGTTCCTCGGCGGGGCGCGGTCGGGAGCGCGTCCCGCACGCACAGATACGAATACGCCATCAAGCTGCCGCCGTGGCGCTTCTTGCGATCTCTTCAAGAATCTCCAGGTCTCGCCTTTCTTCGAGCAGGTCGGCAAGGAAGCTCCATGTCTCGCTAAGCCCAAGATTTGCGTTCCGCCTTACTGCGACGGTCCGGATCTCCTCAAACTGCTTTTGTGCAAGTTGATCCTGAAGATATCGGGCGGCGACGAAACTCTCGAATGAGTCGTGGAAGTAACGGAGGCGGCGGGAAGACGAACGAACGAGAATTCCTGCGCTTTCGATTGTTTCCAGCAACCGTGAAGCGTTGGCGTCCATACCGTAAATCTTCTTCATTTCCTCGAGCAACTTCGAGAAAACAGTCAAGGCGGTAGTCTCGGCAAAGCCTCGATCGCCGTCCGTCTTCAGAAACGTCTCCCTCGTCAGCCGTTCCAGTGCGAATTTCACTGAGGCTGGCGAAAGGTCGCCGATGGCCTCTCGCCTTACCAGGCGGTCAAAGTACTGCCGGTAGGCGTGCGATCGGTTGTCGGGCACATCGCCGGTCGCCTCGTACGTTGCGGCGATCATTGCGAGCATGAGCGGCGTCCACTGCTCCGGGGTCAGGCGAAGCTGTTTCTCGATCGCATCACGCAGCGTTGCCGCCTTGATGTCATTGTTGCGGAGGTATTTCTTGAGGAAAGGGACGAGTGCCTCGTGAGAATCCAGCGGGAGTAGTTCGACGTCTACAGCCACTAATGCAAGCGGTCCCTCTGGAGGTGGCTGACGTGATGTGATGACGAGCGACCGATCAGCTCGGAAGTCATTGAGCTTGTCAGCGGCGGTGTCGCGATACGGCATACGGATCTCTGAAAAGCCGTCGATGAGGATCGTAAACGCGTTCGCCTCGATCAACTGATCGACGACCTCCTGCGTCACCGGGGCGCCTCCGCGACGAAGCGCGGCGGTGATCTGTTCTCCGATCTCACCGTGCCACGAATAGCCGTCGAGAACAATCGGAACTTTCTTTTTCGCCAAGAGGAGCCAAGCAATTTGCCACAACAGGAGGCTCTTGCCGAGGCCCGCACCACCTCGGACCCACGTAACTGTGTTCTTCTCCATGAGCTTGAGAACGGCTGCAGGCGTGTCCGTTCCGAGGTCTGGTTTGTGTGGCAATGAGACGTAGCGTTCTACAGCTTCTTTCAGTGTGATTGCGCCGCCGAGTGTCGGTACCACCCTTGACCGGCGGAGGTAGGACGTGTAGCGCGAGAGAAGACGGCGCCGTGCAACCGGCGCGATGAAGAGGGATAGAAAATAGGCGTTCTTGACGCCGTCGGGCATTCCCTGAATGAGACGAAGGGTAAGTGGAGTGGGAAAAAACAAAATGACTGTCAGCACGATCCCTTCAGCCCACCACCATTTGCCGGTAAACACTTGCACGGTGTTTCTTACTCGTGGCCACCATTCGGACGGGATGCGTTCGGCAATCGTATAGGGTCCTTCGAGGGCCGCAATGGCGAGCTCGCGTCCCCCGAGATCGAGAATACGATTAACCGAGGTAAGCTTCGTTGCGCGGTTCCAACGGCTACCCCCGTCGTTGCTCCAGAAAAGGGCGTCCTTTGTGCCGACAACCAAAACATCATGTGACGGCTGAGGGACGCCTTTTCTGAACCAGATCGACAGGATTGAAGGATCGGTTGTACTTTGGAATTTGTCGCTAAAACGGGTAGCCGCGGCACTGTCAAACCGCCAGATCTCACCGTTGCTGGTGCCAAGGTAGGCGTAATCGGCCCCGTTGACGAGGTTCGAGAATGTAGTCACCTTCACGTTCACCAAATCAGGCAGAGGGTGCCATTCATTTGTCTTTGCATCGAAAACGAACAACCCCTTGTCAGTTCCGGCGAAGACTCGGTCGTGGACGACGACTACAACGTTGCTCTTCTGGCCGAGCTGGCCGAGCGAACGAAACACGCCTCCCGACGCCCGATGAATTCCGTAGGTTGTCGCGGCATAGAGGTGCTCTCCATTTCTGAACAAGTCGTTCGTGCTCTCGCCTTTGCGGAACGGTATGCTTTTCCAGTTTCCGCTATCCGGGAGATACGACAATTGGCCTGCGCAGATCGAGTAAACGCCGCCGGAAACGGAAACAAGCCGAGTGCAGAGCTTATTAGTGGCTTCGCCAGGTTTGCCGTCTACGGTGGAGGACCAGTCCATGACAGGTACATGGAGACTTCCGTGAACTGTCGAATATACGTCCCGGCCGGTTGCATACAGCCGTTCTTTTCCTCGTGTTAGAACATCGTTGACAGTCGATTCGATCGCGCCAAGTGAATGCCATTTTCCAGGCGATGATTCTTGAAGCACCCCGGCAGATGTAGCCGCGACGAGTGTTCCATCGAATCGCGCCAGACTGAATACATCGCCGGGGAGTCCCGTTGCCTCCCACCCATCTCGACCGAGGCGAAGTATTGCCTGCTCGGTACCGATGTACAACGTGCTGTCGAACGCGAAGACCCTTTGGGCAGGAACGGGAGTTGTCAAGAACGTCAACGATTTGCCGTCCCATCGTGCGATGCGATTCAGATTCTCACTATGGATTTGGCTAATAGAGTCTCTAACGGTCCGAAAAAGTGTGAAGTACATCGCATCACCAACCGACGCGGCGTGCGCGTCAGCTTGAGCGCCGTCTAGGGCTAATCCAAAATACGACTTCGCTATTACGTCGACGCACTCACATTTGTGGGTGTCGTAGCGACAGGCAATCACGACTGGTCTTGCGGCAATGAACCCGACGGCTGCCGTGTTGTTACTCATCTCATACGTGTCGTCGCGCTGAAAGGGCCAGACCCTCTCCCATTCTCCTGTGCTAGCGAGCTTCAGAAGCGAACCCTCGGCCAGGCCGTACAGGGAGCCGTCCGCGGCAGCGAAAACATCGTAGAGGTCTCTCGTTTCCACGTACCCCAATTGCTTCCAATACTGTTCGGACCATTCATAGATGTGTGAGGCCGAGATTAGCCTACCAGAAATGGCTATCAGACGCCCGTTGAGAACGCGCAGCCGAATGTTTTCGTTGCCAAAAAGGCTATTACCCCACTGCTCCGGCGTCGGCATAGGATCCCATTCACCAACCGATGAGTCCCACCGATAGATCCGGCCGGTGGCGGTCGACGCATAGAGCACATTCTTGAAGACCGCGACCGACCAAACGGAGGCGTTCATCTCGATCGCCGTATCTCGTTTTTCTAAGAGATCATCCGCATAGAGCGACGGCAGGAAAGCAAGAGCAAAGACAACACAAACAATTTGTCGTCGCGACGTCATCGACTCTCCTGAAAGAATTGTCCATCAGGATAGCACTGTCGTTGTATCAAGGAATAATAATTTCGTACCGTTGAATTGATCCGCTCAGTCAGGGCGCGGGCTGGCGGATGCATCTCGCCGGGGCTTCGCTTGATGTCCGCTTCGATCATCTTGCCGTAACCTCGTACACCGCTCGGTAGCTCGCCGCATTGCGATGATAATTAGAAGGCATCGATGTTGATGAGGAATCGTCGTCGCTCTTCTCCGCGTAACGCGCGAGGTGGCCTCGCGCGTTCGGAAGCTCGGGTTTGTCCTCGAAGCCTGAGCCTCTCCGCTTCGGACGCTCGTTGCCTACTTCTTCGGAACGAAACTCATCGCGCGCTCCGCCAATGCGCAGATCGTCAATGATGGGTTCACGCCGGGGTTGGCGGAGACGGCGGAGCCGTCGATTACGTAGAGGCCGGGGTAGTTGAAGACCTGGTGATGATCGTCGATCACCCCCTCCTCGGCGGTGCGTCCCATCGTGCAGCCGCCGAGGATGTGGGCGGTCGTGGGGATGCCGAGGAGGGTTTCGGTGGCCATGCTGAGGGGATAGCCGTTGGCGATTCTGGCTACCCGATTGGCGATGTCGGTGGCTTCGGGCAACGACGCTTTCGGCGCTGCGCCGGCTGCGACGTCGGTGATGATGCCGCGGCGGAAGAACGAGCGGAACGAGCGCCCGAGGCGGAAGGCGAGACGGCCGTCGTCGGTGCGCATGTAAAGAAGGATGAGACCGAAGCGGCCGAAGTCGGGAGTGAGGAACGCTTTGATCGTCTTCCACGGATGGCGCGCGGCGAGACCGATGGCGTTGGCGATGCGGGCGAAGAACGTCTCGCCGGGCGCGTGTGGGAGCGCCAGCAATCGGAAGAAGCCGGAGCCGCGCGGATAGCGAACCGGCTCCAGGTGCGAGCGCGCGTCGGTTTGCAGGAACGAGGTGATGGCGACGCCGTCGGAGAAATCGCGATCGCGCCGCTCCGTAGTCACACCGACCAGCACCTCGGAATTCGTTCGAACGAATTCTCCAAGGCGCGGTGAGAGATGAGGCAGACCGTCACTCTTCTCGCGAAGAGCGAGCAGCAGCGGGACAGTGCCGAGGACACCGCCGGCGAAGACGACGTTGCGCGCCTGATGCGTGACGTCGCGATCGCGATGAACCTTGGCCGAGATTTCGTATCCGCCTTCGACAGGCTTCACGTGTGTGACCGAAGTATCCGCCTCGATCTGCGCGCCGAGTTGTTCAGCGAGGTAGAGATAGTTCTTGTCGAGCGTGTTCTTCGCGCCGTGCGAACAGCCGATCATGCACGCGCCGCAGTGAATGCAGCCGCGGCGCTCTGGACCTTTCCCGCCGAAGTAGGGATCGGGAACGCGGACGCCGGGCTCGCCGAAGTAGACGCCGACATCGGCGCGGCGGAGACGATCGCTGATGCCGAGCTCGGACGCCAGCTCCTTCATCACATCGTCGGCAAACGTGTTCTTCGGATTCGCGTTCGCGCCGAGCATGCGCCGGGCCGTGTCGTAGTGCGGTGCGAGCTCGCGCTTCCAATCGGCGAGATGACTCCACGAAGGAGCGGCGAAGAATTCATCGGCGGGAACCGGCAGCGTGTTGGCGTAAACGAGCGAGCCGCCGCCAACACCGACGCCGGAGAGCACGGTGACGTGACGAAGAAACGTCATCTTGAACAGTCCGCGAAATCCGACCTCCGGCAGCCAGAGCCAGCGCTTGAGATTCCAGTTGCTCCGCGGAAAGTCCTCATCCGCGAAGCGATGTCCCTTCTCGAGGATGCGAACGCTGTAGCCCTTCTCGGCGAGGCGGAGCGCGGAGACGCTTCCTCCGAAGCCGGAACCGATGATGAGGAAGTCGTCCATCGCCGGAAGGATTGAACCACAAGGTTGCCTCGCCCGATTCGTGTGACGAGCGGCATCCGCTTCCGTAAATCCTGTCATTTTTACCCGCGCGGTGAAACGTCTCAATTCCGGACGCACGTCTTGTTGTCGGATGCAGTGCTGAACGCTAGATTTGTGTAACTGTTTGATAATAATGATCTTAAATGCCTCCAGCACTTGGCAGCCGACATGCTGAGTGGCAGCCTATGAATCCTAATTTCTCGCTGCAATCCCGGGACGAACCCAAGCAGACAGGCAGCTCGCGCGCCGGAATTCCACCCGGGATACGGACCTGTCGCGTGCAGTGCGGTCTCTTCGCTGATCGTTCGCTATGGCAGGAAGCCAGCCTCGGGATTCCGCAGTGAGAAGCGTTGTGATGGAGAGTCCGGAGTCGGGTGCGCGCTACCGCGGTCTGCTGGAGGCGGCTCCCGATGCGATGGTGGTCGTCAATCAAGAGGGGGAGATCGTCCTGCTGAACCTCCAGGCGGAGAAGCAGTTCGGCTACTCACGCGATGAACTGATCGGGCAGCAGGTGACGAACATCATTCCCGAGGGATTTGCGGAGCGTCTGATCGCGGACGAGTTGCGATCGGCGGCAGATGCACTGGCGCAGCAAATCGGAACAGGTATCGAGCTGACCGGGCTTCGCAAGAATGGCAGCGAGTTTCCGATCGAGATCATGTTGAGCCCTCTGGAGAGCGCCGAGGGAATCCTGGTGACGGCGGCCATCCGGAATATCAGCGTGCGCAAAGAGGCGGAGCGGAATCTCGCGCTGATGGAGGGGAGGCGACGCCTTGTCGAAGAAGAGCTCCGTCAGAGCGAGGAACGGTATCGGATGCTGCTCGACGGAGTTCCCGACCACGCCATCTTCATGATGGATCCCCTCGGGAAGATCGTCAGCTGGAACGCCGGCGCCGAACGGATCAAGGGATATCACGCCGGCGAGATCATTGGCCGCAACTTCTCCTGTTTCTTTCCGGCGCATGACATCAAACGGGGCCGGCCGGCCGAGGTGCTCCGGATCACTGCCGCGAACGGACGGCACGAAGAGCAAGGGATGCGAGTGCGGAAGGATGGCTCCCGCTTTCTGGCCAGTGTGACATTCACCGCCTTGCGCGATCCGGCGGGAAATCTGCGCGGGTTTTCGGAATTCAGCCACGATCTCAGCGAGAGCAAAGAGGCCGGCGCAAAGTATCGCGGACTGCTGGAGGCAGCTCCTGATGCCATGGTGGTCGTGAACCAGGAGGGGGAGATCGTCCTGCTGAATGTTCAGGCGGAGAAGCAATTCGGATACTCCCGCGATGAGCTCATCGGACAGCAGGTCAGAAACATTGTCCCCGAAGGATTCGCGGAGCGGTTGATCGCGGATGGACTTCGCTCCGCTGCCGAAGCGTTGGCGCAGCAGATCGGCACCGGCATCGAACTGACGGGCCTGCGCAAGAACGGCAGTCAGTTTCCGATCGAGATCATGCTCAGTCCTCTGGCGAACGCCGAGGGAATTCTCGTCACCGCGGCGATTCGCGACATCAGTGTTCGTAAAGAAGCCGAGAAGCATCTGGCACAGATGGAGGGACGTTACCGCGGCCTTCTTGAGGCGGCTCCTGACGCGATGGTGGTCGTGAACGGCCGCGGCGAGATCGTTCTGCTGAACGTACAGGCGGAGAAGCAATTCGGCTATTCACGCGACAAACTCCTTGGACAGCAGGTCACAAACATCATTCCCGAGGGATTTGCGGAACGGTTGATTGCGGATGGCCTCCGGACAACAGCGGAAGCGTTGGCGCAACAGATCGGGATGGGAATTGAGCTGATCGGGCGGCGGCGAGACGGCAGCGAGTTTCCCATCGAGATCATGCTCAGCCCTCTCGAGAATGCCGATGGAATTCTCGTCACCGCGGCGATCCGCGACATCACAGCCCGGCAGACCGCGGAAGCACATCTTCTGCAGAAAATGGAGGAGTTGAATCGATCCAACGAAGAGCTGGGTCAGTTCGCCTATATCGCCTCGCACGATTTGCAGGAGCCTCTGCGAATGGTGGCCAGTTACACGCAACTCCTCTCCCGGCGATACAAGGGCAAGCTGGATTCCGACGCCGATGAGTTCATTGCCTTCGCAGTGGACGGAGCCAACCGGATGCAGCGCCTCATTCAGGATCTGCTCGCCTATTCACGGGTGGGAACAGCCGGCCGCGAGCTGGTGGCTACCTCGAGTGAAAAAGCGTTGCGGCTCGCCCTCACCAACCTGGGTGGCGCAATCGGCGAGCGCGGCGCGGTCGTGACGCATGACCGGCTGCCGACGGTCGTCGCTGATGAAATGCAGCTCGTTCAGCTATTTCAGAATCTCGTCGGCAACGCCATCAAGTACCAGCCGCCCGGCATCCCGCGAGTCCACATCTCCGCAACGAGCGCGGAAAAGAAATGGGTGTTTTCCGTGAGTGATAACGGACTGGGGATTGATTCGAAATACACCGAGCGCATCTTCGGAATGTTTCAACGGCTCCATAAACGCGGCGAGTTTGCCGGCACGGGCATCGGGCTGGCCATCTGCAAGAAGATCGCGGAACGCCATGACAGCAATATTACGGTCGAATCGACAGTCGGATCGGGATCGACGTTTCGTTTCGCGCTATTGGGAAGTGAGAGGACACAATGACGATCTACAGAAAAGACGGAAAGCCTTTGGAAGTGCTCCTGGTCGAAGACAGTCCGGGTGACGTTCGGCTGACAAAGGAAGCCTTTCGCGATGCTCAGGCATTCATTAACCTTCATGTTGCATTCGACGGCGTCGATGCAATGGAGTTTCTACGCCGCGAGGGGGCTCACGCTGGTGCGCCCCGGCCCGATTTCATCCTGCTCGATCTGAATCTCCCCAGAATGGATGGCCGCGAAGTGCTGGCGCAGATCAAGAGCGATCAGAGCCTGAGAACGATCCCGGTCGTCATCCTTACGACCTCCGAGGATGAGGCGGACATCATGAGGAGTTACGAGTTGCAGGCCAATTGCTATCTCAAGAAGCCAGTACAGTTCGAAGCGTTCGAAGCGCTCGTGAAGAGCATTAACGAATTCTGGCTCAGCACCGTGTTGCTGCCTCATCAGAGGCACGCCTGATGAGCGCGAGAGCGATTACGAAACTGTTGCTCATCGAGGACAATCCCGGCGACGCCCGTCTGCTCCGCGAGATGTTCAAGGAACAGGGCGCGGACACCGAAGTCACGCACGTGACGACAATGGCCGCGGCCGAGAAGCATCTTTCGGATCAATCCGTAGACATCATCCTGCTGGATCTCGGACTTCCGGATGCCGATGGACTGGATGCGGTGCGGCGCGCCCACGCCGCTGCTCCACGAGTCCCCCTTGTCGTGCTGACCATTCTGGACGATGAGTCCCTGGCCGTTCGCGCGCTTCAGGAAGGCGCTCAGGACTATCTCATCAAGGGTCAGATCGAGAGCGGCCTCTTGCGAGCCCTTCGTTATGCCATTGAACGCAAGATCATGGAAGACGTCATCTTGAAGGAACGTACGCACAGCGAAGAAGGCTGGGCGCGCCTTGCCGCGATCCACGAAGCCACGCCGGATCTTGTGAGCATCAGCGATGTCGGCGGCAGCTTGCTCTATATGAACCGCGGCGGACGTTCCATGGTTGGGTTGGATGAGGGAGCCGATGTCAGCGGATACTCGATCGCTGATTTTCTCCAGAATCCTGAGACTCACATCATCGTCACGGACGGGATACCGAGTGCCATCCTCGATGGGATCTGGCGTGGAGAAACGGAGCTCCTGGGACTCGATGGCAACGTGATCTCGATCTCGCTGATCATTCTTGCGCACAAACGGTCCGATGGCACGGTTGAATTCATCTCCACAATGGCGCGAGACATCACCGCACATCGCCTCCTGGAGGCGCAACTTCGCCAGGCTCAGAAAATGGAGGCGGTCGGACAGTTGGCTGCGGGCGTGGCACACGAATTCAACAACCTCCTGCAGGCACTGATGTCGATGGCGTCGATCCTGCGGATGCCCACCGGCAGCCTGTCCATCGCGAAGATCGTCGGGGATATGGAGTTTCAGATCAAGCGCGGCGCAAGCCTCACGCAGCAACTCCTCCTCTTTTCGCGCGATGTGGCCATCGAAAAAGTCGAGCTCGATCTTCGGGAGCAATTGCACAAGGCCAGTGCGTTGCTGCGCCAACTGATCCCCGAGACCATCGCCGTTGTCATGGAAGCACCGATGCAGCGGCTGTTCGTTAAAGGCGATGCCGGGCAGATGCAGCAGTTACTCCTGAACCTGGCGATCAATGCCCGGGATGCCATGCCGGACGGCGGTACGCTCACCTTGCGTGCCGGAACTCTCGATGCAGAAGCGTATCTCGAAGTCGAAGATACCGGCCTCGGAATGAGCGACGCCACGCGCGCACACTTGTTCGAGCCATTTTTCAGCACTAAGGAAGTTGGGAAAGGGACAGGCCTCGGGCTGGCAGTCGTTCATGGCATCGTCGTCGAACACGCAGGCCGGATCGAGGTTGACAGTGTCCCTGGGCTGGGAAGCCGCTTCCGCGTAATCCTGCCCTCCACCCTCGGCGAGGGGATCCCGTCCCCCGCACCGATCGCTGACGCTCAGGAGCCGGCCGGCCGCGGCTATGTCTTGCTGGTGGAAGACGAAGCAGGCGTACGGGAAGGGCTGGCGATACTCCTGGAAGCGATCGGCTACAGTGTGATTGCGGTGAGCAGCGGCGAGGAGGCGATGGCGATTCCACTCGAGCAGCAGCCCGATCTCCTGCTCACAGACGTCACGCTGGCCGGAATTGGTGGTGCAGCGTTAGGGGAGTGTTTGTGCGAGCGTTGGCCGTCCATGAGAGTGGTACTGATGTCCGGCTATTTCGAGGAGACTTCGCGCACCAAGGCCGGAGATCGAGGCTGGCACTTTCTTCAAAAACCGTTCGATATCGCAGAGCTGACCGGCCACCTGCGCGAGGCGCTGGAAGGGCCTCCTGGAATCGTGATCCCGCTCGCGTTGCTCGAGGCCGATGCTCGGGAGCACGTGAGGAACTGATCGATTAGTTGGACGGTCGTCCATCGCCGGAAGAACCGGATCCCGGCGGAGCATCAGGCATCACGCCGGCGAATCCCGCTCCGAGATTTGCGAACTGGACGAGCTGCTTCCCGAAGGAGCGTTGCGGAAAGAGACGGTCGCCCCGAGGTGAGAGAGGCAGACCGTCGTATCAACAGTCGGTAATGATCCGCGGGCGGCAGCGTTTATTGACGCTGCCCGCGCTCTTTCATGCGCGCCTCGCGCTCCTCTTTGATCTTCGTCCACTTGGTTTTCTGATCGTCTGTAAACGTTGCGGCAATCTTGTCTTCGTGGACTCCGCGCAGCTTCGTCATTTCGGCCCGCAGCGAATCGACCTTCGGACGAAGCGCGTCGAGCCTGGCCGTGTCGTTGGCCTGACGGGCCTCACGAAACTCGGTCATCGTCTTCTGGTACGACTCGAGGAACGTAGCGTTATTCTTCTGGAACGCTGCGTCCAGCTCGTCGATCTGCTTCTTCTGGTCATCGGTCAGGTTGAGCTGCTGTCCGTAGCGCTGTGTGAAGGTCTGCGGAGTGCCGCGCTCCTGGCCGAGCGCCGCAAACGCGAACGCGAGGCTGATTGCCACTGCGAGAGTTGAACACCGGATCTTGTTCATTCTTTTTGGTTCTCCTTGTCGGAGCGATACGATCGACCGGCGCGTACGCGTAATGGCGTCCGAAATTTCATCGAGCAGCCTTGCATGACCAAACGAAAGGGCAATCCATGTCTGAATCGAGTTGCACGCACATCGCGGCCATCACCACCGTTAAACAGCCGAAGCGCCACGAGTGCGGCGAATGCGTGAAGATCCGATCGCGCTGGCTGCATCTGCGCACGTGCCAGGAATGCGGCGAGACCAACTGCTGCGACGACTCGCCCCACAAGCACGCCACGAAACACGCGCACGCGACGGGACATCCCGTGATCGCATCGGCGGAGCCGGGAGAGCGCTGGCTCTACTGCTATCCCGATGAAGCGTTCGTCGAGTATTGAAACGCGGGGCGCGACGAGCAGCGGGTTCCTGCTAGTCTTACCGTGTGCCCGATCAGATTGTCGTGCGTGGACTGCGCAAGCAGTTCCCGAATGTCCTTGCCGTCGCAGGCGTCGACCTCGCCGTTGCTAAGGGCGAAGTCTTCGGACTTCTCGGTCCCAACGGCGCCGGTAAAACGACGACGCTCGAGATGATCGAGGGCCTCACGCGGCCCGATGCCGGCGAGATCTCGATCGGTGGTCTGAACTGGAACGAGAACGGACACGAGATCCGCGCGATGATCGGCGTGCAACTGCAGGCCACGAGTCTCTACAACAAAATCACGCCGCGCGAGGCACTCGATCTCTTCGGCGGCTACTACCCGAAGCGGCGCGACACGAACGAGCTGCTGCGTCTCGTGCAACTCGAGGACAAAGCGAACGTCTATCACATCACTCTCTCCGGCGGACAGGCGCAGCGGCTCGCGCTTGCGCTGGCGCTCGTCAACGATCCCGAAGTGGTCTTCCTCGACGAGCCGACCGCGGGGCTCGATCCGCAGGGCCGCCAATCGCTGTGGGAAATCGTCCGTGCGATGAAAGGAGAGGGCCGCACCGTCGTCCTCACCACGCACTACATGGACGAAGCGGAGTCGCTCTGCGATCGCCTGGCCATTCTCGATCATGGGAGCATTCTCCGCTCTGGCACACCGGCGGAGCTCATCGCATCCCTCGGCATCCCCAGCGTGGTCGAGCTCACGTTCGCCGGCACCGCTCCCGATCCGCGTTCGTTCGCGGCCCGTCTCGGCAGCGCAGTCGAGGCGCGCGGCGACATCTGGGAGATTCCGACGACTGATCCCAAGACGCTTCTGCCACGTCTCCTCTCGACGATCGAAAGCGAACAGGTCGAGTACCAGCAAGTCCACGTCCGCCGCGCAACGCTTGAGGATGTCTTTCTGCAACTCACCGGACGGAGCCTGCGGGAGTGAATCGAATGGAAACGAAGAACTTCCCCAATCCCTTCGCGCTTCTCTGGCGTCAGTTCAAGATCGAGTGGCGTCTGTACCTGCGCGACCGCGGGGCGATGTTCTGGACGTTCGCATTTCCGTTGCTGATGCTGTTTGGCTTCGGCTTGATCTTCCGCTCCGGCGGTCCGCCGGCGCTGACGCTGGTACGCATCGCGCCGGCCCACGAGAGCGTGCGCGATCAGGCGTTTCTCAAGGCTCTTCAGGAAGCGCGGCTCAACGTCGTGACTCTCGATGCGAAACAGGCCGAGGAGCGATGGAAGAAAGGGGACACGACGGCGCAGCTCGAGAGCGTGGGCGATGCATACAAGCTCCATCTCAATAGCTACCTGCTGGCGCAGGGACAGGTCGTCGCGCTCGCCGCCAGTCAGGCCTTCCTCGTGGCGCAAGCGCGTGTCAGCGGCGCGCCGGAGCCGCAGCGGATCCCGATGATGATCGAGAGCCCGGGCCATGTGCACTCGATGAATTACGCGGCCTTTCTCGTCCCGGGTCTGGTCGGACTGAATCTGCTCAGCACCGGTCTCTTTGCGGTGGGGATGGTGACGGTCGCGTATCGCGAGAAGGGAAAGTACCGCCGCCTCGCCGTGACCCCGCTCCCGAAATGGGTTTTCCTCGGCGGCCAGATTCTGCAGCGCGTGACGTCCGTGCTGCTCCAGACATCGCTCCTTTTGCTCGCCGCATGGCTCGGCTTCCACATCACGAACCAGGGCTCGTACCTCGTCTTCGCCGCGCTGGTCGTCTTCGGCACCGCGACATTCATCGCCATGGGCTTCGCCTTATCGAGTTTCGCCTCGACGGTCGAGACGTACGGCGCGGTCTCGAACCTGGCTTTCTTCCCGATGATGCTGCTCTCCGGCGTCTACTTCCGCCTCGACAGCGCCCCGCAATGGCTCCAGAACGCAGTCCTGATCCTCCCGCTCTCACCCTTCCTCCGAGCCCTGCGCGCCGTCTACAACGACGGCGCCTCGCTGCAAGAACACATCTCCGGCCTGGTGATCCTCGCCGCGTGGGCCGTGCTGTCGTTCGGGTTCGCGGTGAAGCGATTTCGGTGGGTGTGAGGGTTCTAACGGGCTCAAAACCCTTCGACCACAGAGACACAGAGGTCACGGAGTTGGCTTCGCCCGCAACCCATTTTTCACGCGAAGCCGCGAAGGTCGCGAAGGAGAGCATCGCAAACATCTAACCTTCGTGTCTTCGCGGCTTCGCGTGAGAAAGTCTTTGCGCCGTTACACAGAAATCCGTCGTTAACATTCCATCTCGACGCGGTTGCGCCCGTTCTCCTTGGCCCGATAGAGCATGGAATCGGCGGCGGCAATTGCGGCGCTGGAGTCGTATTCGCTGCCCACCCAGACGCCGAGGCTGATGGTGACGCGAAGATCGGGAGCTGCTTCGGGAGCGACTGCTGATAAATCGAGTCGCTCCACGGCGCAGCGTAAACGCTCCGCGATCTCGCGCGCCTGCTGCGCGGTGGCCGAGTGGAGGACGACCAGAAACTCCTCGCCGCCGACGCGTCCGATCTGATCGCCGGGGCGCAGCTCGGCGCGGCATGTATGGGCCACGCTCCGCAGGACAGCGTCTCCGGCGGCGTGACCCCACGTGTCGTTGATTCGCTTGAAGCGATCGATGTCGAGGACGATGACGGCCCCGGCGCGCCCCTCGCGTTTCGCGGCGGTGAATTCGATCTCGGCAACAGTGAGGATGTGCCGGCGGTTGGGCAACCGGGTCAGCTCGTCGCTCAAAGCCATGGCCTGCATCCGGCGGGTGTTCACGACCTGCCGCCAGAAGAGGATGGCCATGGTGATCGCGAGAAGAGCGGTCAGCGCGCTGACTGCAATCTGCAGCTTCCTGCTGCGCGCGGCCTCACGCAGCGCGGCGGCCCGCAACGCACTCTCGCGAGCCAGGGCGCGATTTTCCTGCTCTTTCTTTTCCGTATCAAAGGCCACGCGCAGCCGCGACGAGATTTCATCGCGGCGCGTCGCAGCCAGTGTCTGATCGAGGGCCGCATGGCGCGCCGCCGCGTTGTACGCCTTTTGCCAGTCTCCGAGCTGCGCGTAGACGAGCGCCTCTTCCTCCGCATTCTTCTCCAGAAAACGGACGTTGTTTTCGCGCTCGAAGAATCGCCGCGCCGCGTCGAGCTCGCGCAACGCCTCGGACAAACGCCCGATTCTGCGATACGCCATCCCGCGGAATTGCCTTGAGTGCGCGGCATTCGCATCGTCATGCGCGCCATCATAGAAAGCCACTGCTGCATCGAGCAGCGGCAACGCCTCGGCGGCCCGTCCCTGTTTCATCAGTGCCGAGGCAACCGAGCGTTTCGTGAAGGCAACGTCGCTCGCCCGTCCCAGCTTCTGAAACGACGCCAGCGCGCGGCGGTAGTGCCGCTCCGCCGCGCCGAAATCGCCTTTCGCTTCGAGCGTGCTGGCGATGTTGAACCTCGTATCGGCGACGTCGCTCGGTTGGCCGTGCTTCTCGTAATCGCCCAGAAGCTGTTGGTAGTACTCGATGGCCCGGTTGTACTGCGCGACGTGTGCGTCGGCATAAACGTTGGCGATGTTGGAGAGCGCATCGAGGCGCCCCTTCTCGTCGCCGAGCTGCGAGTAGAGTCGGTAGGCGCTCTGCAGATTCGTGAGCGCGTCCGCCATCGCCCCGCGGATGTACTGGAGGTAGCCGATGTCGCCCACCGCCTCCGCCTCCAGCGGCCGGTCGCCAACCTGCCTCGCCAGAGCTGCGACAGCGCCGTACTCCCGCTCTGCGTCGGCTTCCTTGCCGTCAGTCAATAACGCCCCAGCCCGGCACCCCAACAGCTTCGCCCGAAGCCCGACGTTCCCCGCCCGCTCCGCCGCCGGCAATCCGATCGTCACCGCGCGATACGCCGCCGCCGGAACATCCGCCCACCGGCACTCGAGCAATTGCACGCGCGCGATGATTGCGGCTTCCGCCGGTTTGTCGCGCACCACCTCGTCGAGTAACTGACGCGCCCTCGGCTTATCACTCGCGCGAATGCGCTCCGCCTCGTCGAGAATCGCCTGCAGCCGCGTAGCATCCGCCGCGCCGGCGCGCACACCCGCGAGGAGGCACACAATCGCGCACGCCACGAGCCGGCTAATGGTCATTGGCGATCAGTGTCTCACGCGCGGCGCGATGAAAAGGAGGAGCATCCAAGCCCAGTGCCCCGCTCTCTGTATGATCGTCGCATATGGCAGATCAGCACAGTACGCATTCAACGCTGCGCGAACGCGTCGTCGAGCATGTGTTCGTCGGAGAGGCGCTCCGCACGCTATGGCGATGGGGCGTGGTGGACGTCGAAGTGCTGCGCTCGGAGTTCGACGCTCACGGATACGATTTGATCATGGCACGGCGCCGCGTCGTGCGCCACATTCAATTCAAGACCGGCACATCGAAGAGACCATGTGACGTTTCCGTATCTCGCGCGCTGGCCGCAAAACCGAGCGGCTGCGTGATCTGGATTCACGTGTCACCGGAGCTGGAAATGGGACCGTACTTCTGGTTCGGCGGCTCTCTAAATCAGCCGTTGCCGTCTATCGAACAATACGAAAGCCCGTTGCGGGCCACACACAACAAGCAAGGCGAACGTCCGCCACGCCAAAACCATCGGCTTGTTCCGGGCGACGATTTTGAGGAGGTCAAAGATTTCGACGATCTGCTGGCGCGGCTGCTTGGCGAGTTCCGCTACGAGTTGAGAGTCTACGTAGCGTCAGAGCTGTCGGCGGCCGAACTCGAAACCTGCTCGACGCTTGTCAAGAACGGCGGCGCGGTTCGAGGCGACTGCAAGGAAAAGCTGCGCAACGCATCGGAACTCGTCGTGGTGCGTTGTCATGACGAAGTGGTCGGCTTCGGCGCAATCAAAGGCGTTCGTGCTGATTACGCATCGAAAATTGCACAGCGGAGCCACTTTGCATTCTCGCCCGACACGTCTGAACTCGGTTACGTGGCGGTACATGGTACCCATCAGGGGTACGGGCTGTCGGAGCGCATCGTCGCTCAGCTGCTCAGAGACAAGAAGACCACGCCATGCTTCGCGACGACCGACAACCGACATATGGCGAGCACCCTCAGCAGGGCCGGTTTCGTCCGTAAAGGCGACTCGTGGCCGGGTGACAGAGGCCAGCTGACGCTCTGGCTACGAAACTTTCGTTGACGAAGTGGGATCGAACGGCCGGCGCGGTGCAGTCACGCCAGCCGTTCTATTTGCAGAAACAATCCGGTCAGTGTGCTGCCACCGCGACCGGGGCCGCGGCTTGGGCCGGCCGGCGGTTGCGTGTCAGGTGCGGGACTACGCCGAGGAGGCGCTCGACGACCATGAGCTGCGCGCGGTGGTGCATCTCATGCTCCTTCGTCCCCTGCAACATTTCGAAGCGGCTCTTGGACGGCGCTCCATTCGGCATCGTCACGAGCTCGTCCGCCTGCGACTGTGGAATGCGCTCAACGAGCTCCACCCACTTCTCGCCATCCGTGCGCAGCAGGTCGATAATCTGTGCCTTGGAGTAGGGCAGATTCTCCTGGATGGGACCCTCCTTCAGGATCGTGCCGAAGAGCTGAAAGTCCTCGATCGACGAGATGCGCTCGCTGCCATGAAAGTGGAAGTCGAGCTGTGGAGCGGCTGCGATGTGCAGCAGCGTCTCCGCCACCGAACGGCTGTCCGGCGTGACGCGATAGCCATAGCTCTCCTCCGGGATGTCCTCGGCTACGATGATGGTGTTCTTGCGCACGGTGCGTATGGCGCTGGCCAACTGCTGCGGTCCGTAGGGATTCATGAGTCCTCCTCCTTAGTTCACTTGCGAATTGCAAGCAGTCTTCCATGAATCGCTTGCTGATTGCAAGTGGGTTCTGTTACGTTGAGATGAAATGCCGGTGAAGAAGAAGCCGCAGCGGCGCTCGTCGTGCCCCGTCAACGTCTCGCTGGAGATCTTCGGCGACCGCTGGTCGCTGCTGATCATCCGCGACCTCATGCTGCGCAGCTATCGCACGTATAAGGAGTTCCTCTCCTCGGACGAAGGGATCGCCACCAACATCCTGGCCGAGCGCCTGCAGCGCCTCGAGGCAGCCGGAATCCTCACCACAAGCCGCGACGCCGACGATGGGCGCAAGGTCGTCTATCGCCTGACAGAGAAGGGCATTGACCTCGCCCCCATCCTGGTGGAGTTAGTCCTCTGGAGCGCGCGGCACGAAGAGACCGGCGCCCCTCCCGCCGCAATCCGCAAGATGCGCGCAAAACGCAAACAGTTCCTCGCCGAGATTCGCAACAACTGGGAAGAAGGGGGAACCGCAGTGTTCATCCCCGGCTCGCGGTCGGCGTGACGTCCAATACGGCTTCGTGCGGCATTCGCAAGCTCAAAAACACAACGTACGAGCACGGGATCGTTTTGCGCCTCCTTGGCGCGCTCGACCTCGTCGAGAATGCTGTTCAGCCGCGTGGCATCCGCAGCGTCGGCGCGCACGCCTGCGATGAGGCACACGAGCGTGCACGCAACAAGCCGGCGAAGAGTCATTCGCGGATTGTCTCCCGTACAGTGGGGAGGAGAAGAGGGAACGGCGCTCGCGGGCGGCCACCGAAAGGGGCAAGGTTTCGCAAGTGTTGGCGTGAAGCAGACCGGCTATATGGCCGTCCAGCGAGTCTTGGAATATGCGAATGCGTCCGCCATGAGCAGTTGGTTGGTGGAGTTACCGGCGCGCAGGTAGAAGTGTTGCTGATTGTCCGACCGAACAAAAATCGGATGTGGCGCAGGACGCAGGGTGACGCGGCAGATCTCGTGGCCTTCCACGACAGGGAAGTCGATGCGAATGAATGAACTGAGATCTCTTCCGCAGGCTTCCAGGAGCAGCTTGGTCAGAAACCTCTCGTAGCCATCGCGGTTTTGCGGACGTACCGTCTGATAGTCGTGTGCCAAACCGATCGGTTGGCCCGCGTCGTCGACGCCGATTAGTAGCACTCCTCCCTCTTCGGAATTGAGAAATCCCGCTGCGGTCTTCACGATGACCGCTTCGAGGTTCTCGGTCATCTTGTTCTGGCGGAGGTCGAATCGTGCCGACGACTTGAACTCGAGCAGGTGGCTCTCCGCCTGGTCGAGAAGGGCCTGCACCTCGCGGTTGGATTCTTCGGCAATCGCATTCGCCACGTGGGCGAGCAGAGACTCGGCAAGGTTCTTCTGGCCCTTCGAAATGTAGTCGAGGGCACCCTGCTTCATGCTGTGCACGGCGTCGTCGAGAGCCGCGTAACCGGTGAGGATGATGGCCCGGAGACCCGGACGGATCTGCCGTAACTCTTGTAGAAGCTCGATTCCCGACTGATCCGCGGAGATTCGCTGATCCAGAATGGCAAGTGAGAAGGCCGACTCAGTGACGAGAGCAATGGCCCCCTCGGGGTCAGTGGCACAAGCCACGTCGTAATCGGTTTGCAGGATCGATTCGACCTCGGTCCGCCACGGCTCCTCGTCATCCACTACCAAAAGCTTGTGTCGTCCCATAGATTCACTTTCCGTGTGGCGAGAACGCCTTCATTAGATTGGCGAATCCATCCTCGTCGAATAGGTTGACCCACTGCCGCTCGTTCAGTGGAGGCGACACTTCGCATCCGTCGAGCCGTCCAGTAACGAAGAAAATCGTGTCATCATTCATCCCTCTCTGTCGCTCAAGCGCCTGACGGACCTCTTTGCGAATCATCCCCTCTCTGCGAGCCGATTGGCGAGAGTGACAAAAGACGAAGTAGTCGGCTTCGTTGATTGCCTTTTGGATTTCCAACTCCCATGCCTGCCCGGGCACTATTGTCTTTGGCGCCATGAAGGGAAGAAACCCGCGTTTCGTAAGCTCGTCGAACAGCTTGGCGACCTGGTCGAAGTCGCTGTCCGCGTAGGAGAGAAACACACGATCCGGATGCGATTTTGCGCTGAGAAGCAACTTAACCTTTTCCGCGAGCGTTGCCAATTCCGTTTTCTCGACATACGCGAGTGCGTCACTCTTCCCGCTCTCGAAGGCCGTGGCCAAATCAGGATAGCCTGTGAGAATGATCGCTCGAAGCCCTGGGGCGGCCTCTCGGAGGCGCTTCAGGACTTCGAGTCCCGTAATCTCGCCGAGCTTCATGTCGACAATGGCGAGAGCGAAAGTATCAGCCGCTGCTAGCCGACAGGCCTGCCCAGGACTGCTTGTTGTGGTGAGATCGAAATCATTTTCGAGCACCTCACGAATGCCATCGAGCCAAGCTTGGTCGTCGTCGAGTACGAGCAAACGAGGAAGTGGCATCCGGTTTGCGCCGTCGACATCTCGACTGGAGCTCGATGTCTGAACGGGTGCCTCGGCGGGCTGTGAATCAGGCGTTGCTGCCCGAGGCGACACCAAGGTCGCTTTGGAAAAAGTTGCGCGGATCTCCTCATAGTCGAGCTTTACCAAGTATGCGACTGCTCCGAGTTGCGCCGACTCACGCCTCGTTTTTTCGTCAGGAAGGCCAGTGACGACAATCACCTTTCCCAGATTGGGCCGCACGGTTCTGGCCGCCCGAAGAAGTTCGATACCGTCACCGTCAGGTAGCTTTAGATCGAGAAAGATCACGTCAAACTCCCGTGCACGAATCAGCTTAAGGGCTTGCGCGACGTTCTCCGCCTCTTGAAAATCGCAGTCGAAGTCGTCCAAGGCGAGCTGAAGGCTTTCGCGGGCGTCCACCTTGTCCTCCACGATTAGCACCCGAACTTGCCGTCTCACGCTGCAGCTCCTGACGTGGCTCCCGACGTAGCAAGTGGAACGGTGATTACGAACGACGCACCCTTCCCAACATCGCTGTATGCGCGTATCGTTCCGCCGATCTGCTCCAGCTGTGTCTTCACGAGCCACAATCCGATGCCGTTTCCGGCCGGCTTAGTCGTGAAGTCGGGATCGAAGATTCTTCTCATGTGGTCGGGTCGAATGCCGGGCCCGTTGTCTTCAAATCGAAGCACAGCAGTACCAATTTCGAAACCTACCCCCGCGACAGTTGAAATACGCAGCACTCCAGGGACACTATTCTCCAGGGCCTGATTAGCATTGATAAAGATGTTTCGGACGATTTGAATAAATGGATTTTTGAATACCCTACACAAAAGCGGTTCGCTGGACGGGTGCAGCTCCACTCTGAAATTCTCGGAGTCGCCGTATTTCGGGTGGCCCTGCAGATCCTCGACGGTACTGCGAATGACTGCATTGATGTCGATCGTCTGTCTCTCACCTCGTCGACCAGCGCCGAACCCGGCGATCTCGTTCGCAAAATCGGTTGCCTGCGTAGCGAGGCGCTCGATCAAGTTCAGTCGCCGCAACATTTTCACGCCCGGGCTGAGTTGATTCCGGGCGCCCGCCACATTCACTTGTATGAGACCGCAGGTGTTATTGATCTCGTGTGCGACAGCGGAAACCAAGACCGATAGCGCAGCATTTCTTTTTTGAATGACGGCGCGAGTATTGTCGATGGCGACGCCCACATAGGCGGCCAACGTCTGGAACCATTCGAGATCTTGCTGGCTGTATTCGATATGGCCCTCTTTGTTGATCACCTTCATCACGCCGAGAGTTGTTTCGCCAGCGCGAATCGCGACAATCATGACCGATTCGATGTCGGTTGAGGGGCCGTGCTTCTTGCGAAGATAACCGAGGATCTCCTCGTCGTACTTGCCGTTCTTTCGGTGCGGAAGGAGCTTTGCTACGCCAGTCGCTGCCACAGTGCCGGTCTCGCCCTCTCCCATCTTATAGAACGCGTTAGGGAGAAGGTTGTCGGGTAGGCCATGCTGTTCCTTGAGGACGAGATGTTCGCCGTCATCCGACTTCAGGAAAAGCATACAGATTTCGGCCTTCATCACGGCGGCGACTTTCTGAATTGTGACTTTCATTACTTCCTTGATGTCCGACGCGGACGCAATGAGCCGGCCGACGTCACCCATCGTGCGGATCTGTTCGATCTGCCGTTCTTTTTGCTGCAACAGCTCGGCGTTCCGGATGGCGACGGCCAGATGGCTAGCCGCGATTTCCATGGCGTTGCGGCAGTCGTTGCTGAAACCTCGGTCAAGCAGGCACGCCGGATCGGTCGCGGCGGACTCTCGAGTGTAATACTCTGACTTCTTGTTTACGGCGCGGAGCACGCCTCGGCAGTCCCCGCCTGTCTGGATCGGCACGGCGAGATAATGCTCGATTCGTCGGGAGGGTATTTGCCCCCTATAGACCTCAACCTTCTCGTTGTCGAAACGTTTGTCGTCGGTAGGCCGCGGTTTGTTGGGATCACCCCACTCTGGGATTTGAACCGTCTGGTTTTCCGCATAGACCCATCCTGTCAGGCTTTGCCCGGGTGCAAAAACCTGGTTCGGTTCATGCGGCGAATCGTCTCCGCCGAGCTCGGCGACGTTGTTAAGCGTGCCGGATGATTTGTCGAATAGAAAAACGGACATGACTTCTGGATTTATGATCTTTGCGATGCGTCGGACGGCGATTTCGCAAATCGCCGCCTTTGGATCTGGTCCACGCAGACTGTCACTAATATCGGCCAGCATCTGGCTGATCTCGTTGTAATCTTGCAGGACCTCGTCGCGTTTCATCTGAAGCCAGTTTTTGGCGATCGCCAACTCCGCCTGAGTGACGAACTCGTCGATCGTGTCCTGTTTCGATTTGTCGAAAAAGTCCAACTCCGCGCTGCTCACGTTGAGTACAGCATCCACGCCGGGCTGAAACAGTCCGGTCATGATCGGAGCAATGTGTGCGGATTCGACCGTCTTCAGATATTGCAGTTGCGGCGCGGTCAGTTCCTGCTGAAGGACTTCTGCCGCATAGTCCAGAAAGCGTTTTAGTTTCTGCAGGTTTCCGAACGTATTGGCGATGCCGGTCTGCACTACCTCGCCGGAGAAGAAGTGTCCCTTCGCCCGAGGGGAGGCGAAGAGTTTGCGCAGCGACTCATCGGCGCCGGCGAATCCCTCCAAGCGAAAATCCCCCCTCCCGAAATCGTAGACGCGGATGTGGCAGTTGTACGCACCTACCGTGGTACGGACGGCGCTGCAGATGAAGTCGAGGATTTCGCTCAAAGGGGCGTTCGAGCTGATCTTCTTCTGAACGTCCAGCAGGTACTTGTTCTTCTGGACCAGATGGTCGCGATCCAGCTCTTTGAAGGCCTGGTCGAGCGAGAAGCGGACGGCCTGCAACTTCCCTGATTTAGGCAGATAGTTGAAGACCTCGTACTCCTCGGCCAGTCCTGCCGCCAACAACTCTTCGTATGCCGTGAGCACCACTACCCGGTGGCGGTTGCCCTGTTGTTTAACGTAATTGAGGACGGTGTAGTCGAGAACGGCGGGCACCAATGCGCTCTTGCCCGCACTCTTCTCGAAGTCTAAATCGAGGAGGATGACTCTGAGCGCCGGATGTGTCTCCAGAATCCGTACGGCCTCCTCGGGCGAGGGGGCTTCGATCAATTGAAAGGGCTCGTCGGGGAAGGCGTACTTGAACGAGTCTCGATACTCCGCGTTGTCCTCGACCAGCAAGACTTGTCTAGTCATTGTACGCGCCTCCCACCGTGCTTGCTGATGATCCCGTCGAGCGTCGGGCCGTCGAGCGCTTTGTCGAAGAACAGAATTCCTAATCGCTCCACGCGGGAGCGATTCTGGGCCAGCGCGGACATCAACACTACAGGCGTGATGTTGCCGGTCGCTTGCAACTCCTCATAAATCTTGAAGCCGTCCTTCTCGGGCATCTGCACGTCGATGAAGATCAGATCGAAGGTTGTGCCCGAGCTGATTCGTTGATCCAGCTCCTGCGCGTGCTCGGCCTCATCCACGGAGCACCCATACAACTCTTCCAGCACCCAACGGAAGGAATCCAGAAACTCTTTTTCGTCATCGACTATGAGCACGCGAAGGTCGACGACGGCGCTTCCCGCCCCGTCGTCACCGTCGCGGCTGCACGCACGGATGGCGGCCGGCCGTTCGTTGGCCTCCACCAAGGCCGGAACGGAAAGGGGGGCGACGGGAATCAGCGGCATGATTGTCAACGTGTGTTCTCCTCGATGAGCTCATCGGCGATGACGGCCGGAGCAGATGCGTTTGGATAGAGCCGGGGAAGCGTGATCAGAAAACAGGTGCCACCGTCGCCGCCGGGCTCGACGGAGATGCTGCCCTCATGGCTCTCGACGATCGCTTTCGTGTTGTACAGGCCAAGGCCGCTGCCCGCGCTCTTTGTCGTATAAAAAGGAGTAAAGGCATTGAGCATGGCATCCGGCGTCATGCCGCCGCCGTTGTCGCACCACGACAAGTAGAGAGATCGTTCGTCCGCAGTGACGGTGAGGTCGATGCGCCCCGCTCCTGGTGGCTGGAATGCGGCGATGGCATCGATCGAGTTGGCCAGAAGGTTCATGAGCACCTGGTTCAGCTCCTCGGAATCGCCGAGAAGGTGGATTTCGGTGTCGGGGCCGGTCGCCGTGAACGTGACGCCGGCGGCGGAGACCCACTCCCTGATCTCGGCCTCCACTTCGTTCAGAAACGTGCGTAAGGAGAGCACGCTTTTTTCGGGCGTCTTCGGTTTCGCTGTCATGAGGATGTTCTGCAGTTTTCCGAGAGCGACCACCGTTGCCTTCCGGATGCCGGCATAGGGTCGTTGAAGGGAAGGCTCCTTCGGCCTCGCTTCCAGTCCGGTCAGCCAATTTCCGATGATGGCAATCTGCGTCTTGATGTCGTGAATCGTTTTCTGCGCGAGGTGCCCGAACGCGGCGAGTTGTTCGGCGCGGAGACGGCGGTCGTCCTTGAAAATGCCGAGACTTCCGATCCGGCGCTTCTCCTTGCCGTAAAAAGTCGTCGCCGATAAACGAATGGGAATGATGGCCCCCCGCCGGTCCTTGATGCGCGCTAGATAGTTCTGAATGTGACCCTTGGCCTCTTTCAGCGCCAGACCGATCTCCCGAGCGTGCTTGGGCGACTCGTAGTATTCGCTGACGTGGTGGCCGCGGACATCGTCCTCGGTGAACCCCCAGATCTTCTCGCACTCCCGATTGAAGTTCTGGACCACACCTTCCGCGTCCAGCACGATGATTGGATCGGGCGAGTTGTAGACGAGGTTCTCGAAATACCGCTCACGTGATGCTAGCTGAGGATAGCGGGTCGCATTCTTCTGTGCGATGGCTACCAGCGGAGCCATGGCGTCGAGTCTGTCCTCGTCGTCACGCCGGTAATGAAAGCTTCTCGTCGAGAAGACACCAAGGACTCCGATCTGCTTCTCTTCGTTGTAGATCGGAATGAGCCGGCCGGCCCACTGTGATGGATCCTTATGCGGTTTGAGAAACGAACGAAGTGCGGTGAGGAACTCGCGCTCCGGCAGCAAATAGTGCAGGCGACCCGATTCGGTAAAACGATCGTAGTGCGCCTGCACCAGTCGTTTCGCCTCGTGTTTCTCGCCGAACGGTTCGTCGCGCCGGTCGTTGAAAACGATGGCGCTGTAGTCCGAGCCGGTGATATCCTCCGCGGTCTTGAGGATCGATTTCATCACGGCGTTCATGTCGTTGTCGCGAAGGATCATGTAGTCGATCTGCGCGATTGCCCGTACCAGTTTAGCTTCGGCGCGGTCCTTGAGCCTGGCCAGATTCGCCGACGTGGCCGCTGCGCAGATCAGGACGATGGCGCGGAACCAGAATTCAGAGGCTGCAAGGAATGCGAACGAGTCGGTCGACGCATACCCGTAGGAGAAAGCCGCGAAACCCGCCACTAGGAGCGTCCACTCCCGTCCGAAGTACCGGGCCGCCGACATTACCGGAAAGAAATAAAAGAGAAACAGGTAACTTTCGATTCTGTGCTCGGTCAATACCAGTGTCGAGATGACTAGGATGTCGAGCACCACCCCCATCGCACGCAGACGCTTTGACCGGAGAACTGCCGGCAGGATCGCCAGCCCGCTGACCATTAGCAGGTAGACGGCCAGGATTGTCGCCACAAGCCGAGGGTTCTGTATGACTCGCGTTGTCGCTGCCACGACGACCGCAAACGAGGCTACCAGCCTGGTCTCTACGATGTCGAACCGCCTCAATCCCTCCCTTCTCATCTTTCCTGATCGCATAGTCATTCACTATTCAACTGGTGTGCGGCAAACCGCAAGTTGTCTTCAGAACAGACTGCACAGACCTCGACTCGTGCGGGCACCTCTATAACAGGTGTGATGGATCAGCAAGTTTCCCTACCCCCAGCGCCGAATGGACGACAAGAGCAACAAGGCCGGGCGTTGGCCGCGAGCCGCTCCGTCAATCTCGTCTGTTTCGAGAGAGTCCCCGCGGTCCCGCTTCAACGCCTCGCCACGTGTCCCCCGCAGGGGCGCAAGTGCGGCCACGGTCGCCGCATCGGGACAAATACAAAACGCCGCCCTGTCTTGCTAACCTGAGCGGCGTGAGCGGGTTACGCTGGTAGGCGCTTGCGGACTCGAACCGCTGACCCCCACCGTGTGAAGGTCACGCGCGCGATGTCGCCTTACTTTCGCGGCATCAGTAACTCTCGCGAACGGGAGCGATTTCGTTGCCACTCCCTACGTCCGCGGCAGATGGATGGCCCGTATCCCGCCGCGGAAGCGGCGCATGAAGAGTCGATGAAGAGTAGGGGGTGGTGTTTGCGCCGTGGCAGAAGACTGCCTCAAAGGTCCGAGGATGACCGCCACAAGTCGATCCCCGAGTCGACGGCGTAACGGTCGATCGTTGCGAGTTCCTCGGCGGTGAAATCCGGTTGATCGAGCGCCGCCAGGTTCTCGGTCAGTTGCGCAACGCTCGAGGTGCCCACGAGCGTGGAGGCGATGCGCGGATCGCGTAGCACCCACACGAGTGCCATCTGCGCCAGTGTTTGGCCGCGCTCCTTCGCGATCTCATTCAGGCCACGCACGCGCGCCAACGTCTCCTCCGTGAGAATCGCCGAGCTGAACGTCGGGCGCGCTGCTGCCCGCTGTACGCCGCGCGTGCCGTCGAGATATTTGTCCGTGAGCAGACCTTGCGCGAGCGCGGTGAATGCGATGGCACCCATTCCGGTTTCGGCGAGGACATCGCTGAGCCCACTTTCGATCCAGCGGTTGAGCAGCGAGTACGCCGGTTGATGAATGATCAGAGGTGTGCCCAGCCGGTGCGCAATCGACGACGCCTCGCGCGTGTGCTCGGCGGAATACGACGACACGCCCACGTAGCGCGCTTTGCCTTGCCGAACCGCGGTGTCCAGCGCTCCGATCGTCTCTTCGAGCGGAGTGCCCGGGTCGAAGCGGTGCGAGTAGAAGATGTCCACGCAGTCGAGGCCCAGCCGCTGCAACGAGGCATCGAGACTGGCGAGCAGGTACTTGCGCGAACCGAGTTGCCCATAAGGGCCCGGCCACATATCCCAGCCGGCCTTGGATGAGATGACCAGCTCATCCCGGTATGGATGCAGGTCCTTGCGGATGATCCGCCCGAAATTCTCTTCGGCGGCGCCGTACGGCGGACCGTAGTTGTTGGCGAGGTCGAAGTGCGTAATGCCGCGATCGAACGCGTAACGGACGATCTCGCGCTGCGTGACGAAGGGGCGATCGTCGCCGAAGTTGTACCAGAAGCCAAGGGAGATCGGCGGCAATTGAAGTCCCGAGCGCCCCACACGGCGATACCCGAAATTGCGATAACGGCTGGGAGCCGCCCGATAGGGTTCGTGCGTGAAGGGCACGTTGTCGTAGGTCGATACGCTCATGGTTTCTCTCCTCTGATCGTCGCCACGACCGACGAGAAGTCGAGGTCGGCGGCGCCGTGTTCTGCGGCTTCATCCAGCCAGGCGCGATTGGCGCCGGCCTGCTTGAGCTCACGGCGCCGGGCAGTTGCGGCTTCGATGACGAGCCGCAGATCCTTCGCGGCGTGCCGCAGTTTGAACGAAGGGCTGAAGGTGCCCGACTCGACATTCGCCCTTTTCGTTTTCACGATCGGCCCGATGGGCGAACCGGCGAGAACATCGAGCACGAGGCCGGGGTTGAGATCGAGAGCGTCTGCAAAAGCGAGAGCTTCGCCGAGAGTCACGATCGCCGCGCCGAGGACGAGGTTGGCGACGAGTTTCATCGCCGCTCCCGATCCGGGCCCCCCCGCGTGCCGCACGGTGCCAAGGAGCTCGAGGATCGGTCGCACGCGCTCGTGGTTGTCGTCGGTCGCGCCGACGAACACTTCGAGGTTGCCCGACGTGGCCTGAGGCACGCTGCCGCGAACGGGCGCATCGACGAGTGTGGTCCCCTCCGGCAATCGGGCGGCGGCGGAGCGGACCTCGTCGGGTCCCACGGTCGACATGTCGATGAGTACCTGACGCGGCGAGAGGGCGGTAGCCACACCATCGCTCCCGAAGAGAACCTGCTCGAGCGCCTCCGGCGTCGCCAGCATCGTGATGACGAAGTCCGCGCCCGCCGCGGCCTCCGCCGGCGAAGGCGCGACGGCCGCGCCTTCGTTCGCAAGGGCGATGGTCTTCGCGGCGCTGCGATTCCAGACCGTCAGCTCATGTCCTGCGCGCAGCAGGCGGGTGGCCATCGGTGTGCCCATCTCTCCAAGGCCGAGGAATCCAATCTTTGTCTTCATGAGCGACCTCCATTGAGCGCAGTCGTGACCGCGTCGAGCAGCAAATCCACATCGAAAGGCTTCGGAAGGAACGCCGTCGCGCCGCGGGCCAACGCCTGAGCGCGCGCGCGATCGTCGCCATGCGCGGTGAGGAAGATGATCGGAACGAGCACCCCTCCGGCGCGCAGATGCCTCTGCAATTGCAGGCCGTCCATGCCGGGCATCCGCAGGTCGAGGATCAGACAAGCGATCGGCTGGCCGTTCTTTTCCCGGAGAAACTCCTCGGCCGAGGCGAAGAGGAGGACGACGAATCCGACGGACCGCAGCAGGCTGGCCACCGCCATCCGAACCGATTCATCGTCGTCCACCACAGCAATGAGGGAGGCGTCGCCCTTACCGAGATCCATGACGAGATCCAAGGTAATCCTCGCCGGACGCGCTGGGTACTATACGTGCGTATAGAACGCGTACTCCGGGCGGCGCGGATTTAGCTGCCGGCTTCGACGATGCCGAGCTTGACGGCATCCTTCACGAGCTCGGCCAGTGAGCCTGCTCTCATCTTGCTCATGACTCGCCCGCGGTGAACTTTGACGGTGATCTCGCTCGTGCCCAGCTTCTCCGCGACCTGCTTGTTCAGCAGTCCGGTGACGACGAGGGACATTACTTCGCGCTCCCGTGGCGTGAGTGAATCATAGAGGCCGCGCAGCTCCGCCCGTTCGGCCTGTTCGGTGCGCGACGCCGCATCTTTCTGAATTGCCAGTTGGATGGCATCGAGGAGTTGCTGATCGCGGAACGGTTTCGGCAGAAAATCGATCGCGCCGCTCTTCATGGCCTGAACCGACATCGGAATGTCGCCATGACCGGTGATGAAGATGATCGGGATCAGGTTTCCGGCGGACGCCAGCTCGTGCTGAAGATCGAGGCCGCTGATTCCGGGCATGCGGACGTCGAGCACGAGGCAGGCTGGCGCATCGGGCCGCTGGAAACTGAGGAAGTCATGAGCGGAGGCGAAGGACTTGACGCTCAGGCCGATCGATCGGATCAGATTCTCCATTGCCGGCCGCATCGACGGATCGTCATCCACCACGAACACGATCGGTCCTTCGGGCTTCATCGTGCGTCAGACTCCGCGGCCGGCAGTGTGAATTGCAACGTCGATCCTCGCGCCGGTTCTGACGTGGCCCATATGCGGCCGCCGTGCGACTCGATGATGGAACGGCCGATCGCCAGCCCCATTCCCAGTCCGCCGCTCTTGGTGGTGTAGAACGCATCGAAGATGTGCGGCAGATGTTCCTCGGTGATGCCGGCTCCCGAGTCGCGGACTGCCACGTACACGCCATTGTCGTCATCCGGTCTCGATTGAATCGCCAGCATTCGTGGCCGCCCGGTCACGGAGTTCATCGCATCCATACCGTTGAGGATGAGATTGAGGACGACCTGCTGGAGCTGCACCCGGTCGGCCAATACGACGGAAGGAGCGGCTGCGAGCGCGAGCTGCACCGAAGTTCCGTTCCGCTGCGCTTCGCTCTTCGTCAAGGCGACGACATCCTCGATCACATCGTCTACATTCAATAGTTCCCTATGCGTCTCTTTCTTCGAGAGCAGTGCGCGAATGCGGCCGACGATGGCGCTGGCGCGATTGCCGTCGGCGATGATTCGTACCGTCCCCTCTCGGACCTCGCCGAGATTGGGTGGGGTTGCCGCGAGCCAGCGCAATGAGGCATTCGCGTTCGTGACGATTGCAGCGAGCGGTTGGTTGACCTCGTGGGCGATCGAGGCCACAAGCTCGCCCATGGTCGTCACGCGAGTCACCCGAGCGAGATCCTCGCGCGCCTGGCGCAACGTCTCCTCGGCGCGTTTGCGGTCGTCGATGTCGATGAACGTTGCGCACCAGCGCGTCTGTCCGGCGGCATCCGTCAAGGAGAGCTGATGATGCAGAAACCAGCGATAGTTGCCGCTACGATCCCGCAAACGGACTTCCCTCTCGATCGGTGGAGCATTCGGATTGCGAGGGGCTACAGCCGCCGTACCTTGCGGTGCATCCCAGGGCTGATCATCAGGATGAAGGACGCTATGCAGATCTTCCGGTGATCGTCCCGTGTAGTCGAGGAACTGCTGATTGCAGTAGATGCCCTCGCCCGTTTCCGACGAGCCGACCGCGACGAGCGCCGGCATGGAGTCCATCACCAGCCGGAGGTTCTGTTCCCGGCGACGCGCTCGATTGACCAGACGGCTAATGACGAACGCGGTGACGAGCCAGAGCAGCAAGCGCATCGCGTGTCGCGAGTCGTTGCCTTGCAACGAGAAGAGCGGCGAGGCAAAGAAGTATTGAAGCGACAGCGCGGCGGCGATCGACACGCATGCCGCAGCGAGGAAGCTTCCGCTGAGTGCCACGAATACGACGACCAGCAGGAAGAGAACCGGCGCGCTGAGGTTCAGCTTCAGGCAGAGAAACGTCAGGATCGCCAGCGCGGCGCAGCCGGCGATGAATGACGCGGCGGACCGCCCGAACGGGGTCATCGTGCCGATCTTACCTCTGCTTTCGACGCCTTATACGAACGTGTAATCGCTGCTGCCCTTCGCACAATCGCCACGCCGCGTCCGCGGCCCTACCTTGGTTCCATGATGATGACGTTCAATCTGACGCTGTGGACCCGACGCATCGAGGCCGTTCGGACGTCTCAGTTCGTCATCGGTGCCGCTGCCGCCATCGTCGCGATCGGGACGGTCGACCACTTCACCGGTCCCATGACGATGCTGACGATTTTCTATCTCGTTCCCGTCGCGGGAACCGCGTGGGTAGTCGGACGCGCTCCGGCGCAATGTCTTGCCGTGTTTGCCGCGATCACGTGGGCCGTAGCCGACAGCATCGGACCGCTCGCCGAGCCGAAGGCGTACCTGGCGTGGGCGAACGACGCGTCGATCCTGATCGTGTTCTTCTTCGTCAACGTCGTCGTCAGCGCGCTTCGCGATCAGGTGCAGGGTCAGCGCGACTTGATGCAGGACGTGCAGCGTCACTTGCTTCCCACCATCCCTCGGTCGGCGAACGTCGACATCGCTTCACGCTGGATCCCGTTGTGGACGGTGGGAGGCGATTACTACGATGTGATCGACGTGGGCCCCAATCGGCTGGCCATCTGTCTCGCCGACGTTTCCGGCAAAGGGATCGCCGCCGCGTTGATCATGTCGAACGTGCAGGCCGCCGTCCGCGCCCTCGTCTCGAGCGGGCTGGTGCCGGAACGGCTTGTGACGGCTCTTAACCGGCTGCTGCACCAGCGGCTGCGAACGCAATCGTTCGTGACGATGTTCTTCGGCGTACTCGACACGATCTGCGGCCAGTTGACGTTCGTGAACGCGGGACACAATCCGCCGATCCTGTCGAGAGAAGGTGGAGGGATGGTCCGCCTCGAGCCGACCGGACCTGTTGCCGGCATCTTCGCGGAGGCGACCTACAGAGCCGTGACCATCGCGCTGGGCGATCGCGATCGTCTCGTCATCTACAGCGACGGCGTCACAGAGTATGAGAACTACGCCGGTGAGCAGTTCGGCGAAGCGCGCCTGCGCGAGATCCTCATGGGCGAAGCCGGCAAACCGGCGGAAGAAACATGCCACGCAATCATCGACGGTCTTCACGCTTTCGGCGGGGACCGGACCTATGGCGACGACGTGACGATTCTTGTCGTTCGCCGCGCTCCATCCTCTCTTCAATCATCAATGGAGACGGATCATGCAACTGCCGAAATGGCTCCGTAAGCACGCATTCGTCTTTGCCGCCTCGCTCCTGTTCGCGGTGATCGCGGTCAACGGTTTGATCTCGTCGCACGAGCTTGGCGCCGTCGTCGACAGGTTTCGAGCGTCGCGCAACTCAGACCAGATTCTGGAAGAGATGAATGAAACACTCGGTGCGCTGAGGGACGCCGAGACCGGCCAGCGCGGTTACCTCCTGACCGGCCGCGACACCTACCTTCAGCCGTACTACGACGGACAAGCGAGAGTCACGCAGCATCTCGAGCAGCTCCAAGTCCTCACGGCCGCCGATCCGCTTCGAGGACCACGGGTCCGGGGCCTTCGCCAGGCGGTTGAGGCAAAGCTGAATGAGCTCGCCGGAACGATCACGCGATATCGATCGGACGGGGCACAGGCTGCGCTCGGGATGGTCATGACGAATCAGGGCAACGATCTGATGATACGCATCCGGCGACTGGCCGTAGAGTTGACGAAACAGGAGCGGCAAACCCGGGCCATCCATCGCGCGGCGGCCACCGCCAGCAGCCGGCGCGCGTCGGTGACGATCGGCCTGACGAGCGTGATCGCAGCTTTTCTGCTCCTCATCACTCTCTCGCAAATCGCGCGAGCGACACGCGCCGAACGCGAGGCCCGCGAGCGCGCGGAGGCCGCGTATGCCGCGGAAACACAGGCCCGCCTGGCCTCCGAGAGTGCGAACCGGATCAAGGACGAGTTCATCGCCACGGTCTCGCACGAGCTCAGAACGCCGCTCACCGCGATCCTGGGCTGGTCGCGCATCCTCGTCGACGAATGCCAGTCCGACTTGATGCGGGAGGGATTGCGGACCATTCAGAGCTGTGCATCGGCACAGGCGAAGCTCATCGAAGACCTGCTCGACGTCTCGCGAATCATGGCGGGAAAGATGCGCCTCTCCATGCAGACGATCGACGTGGCTGAGGTCACGCGCGCCGGTGTCGATTCCGTGCGGCCGGCCGCAGATGCCAAAGGTGTTGCGCTGAACCTCTCTCTTGACGAGAGCATCCGCGTTTCCGCAGATCCCGACCGCCTCCAACAGGTCCTATGGAACCTCGTTTCGAATGCCGTCAAGTTCACGCCCCGGGGAGGCCGCATCGACGTGCGCCTGCAGCGCACCGACTCGCAGGCGGTGATCTCGGTCAAGGACAGCGGCGAAGGGATCGACGCCGATTTCCTTCCGCACGTTTTCGATCCATTCCGGCAGGCCGACGCGTCCAAAGCGCGCGTCCACAAAGGCCTCGGTCTCGGGCTGTCGATCGTCCGTAACCTCGTGCACGCGCACGGGGGGACAGTCCGCGTCGACAGCGCAGGCAAGGGAGAGGGTGCGACGTTCAGCGTAGCGCTTCCGATCATGCCGTTCACACGCGGCGAAGCAGCCGCCAACAATCCGAACGCCGCCACCGCGTCGCCTGACGACGAGTGGCCGATCCCAATGCCGGAGGGCGATGCGCTCGCCGGCGTGGCGATTCTCGCGGTCGACGACCATCGGCCGACACTCGACCTGCTGGCCTTCGTTCTCCGGTCCGCGGGTGCCTCGGTCACTACGGCCACGAATGCGGCCGACGCCCGGGAACTTCTGTCCCGCTCGAAACCGGATGTCCTGCTTTCCGATGTCGGGATGCCCCGTGAGGACGGACTGTCGTTCATCGCCGGGGTCCGACAGTTGTCTCCGGAGAGTGGCGGAGACGTTCCCGCGATCGCACTCACGGCCTACGTGCGACAGGACGATCGCGACAAGGTCTTGTCCAGCGGTTTTCAGGCCTATCTCGCGAAGCCGGTCGAGCCGATGGTGCTCGTGAACAGCATCCTCGAGCTTACAGCGCCGCGACGCGCGCGCGCGGAGGCGTCATGACCACTGGAACTGATTGCAATCTTGTACATCCGCTACCGCCACATGCGCAGTGCACTGTGGCAGACGTCATCCAGGCGATCGCGGGCGGAGCGATCGTCTTCTTCATTGGCCTGTGGCTCGAGCGCTTTGCCGCCGGGGGCTGACACGAAAGGAATTGAGACATGAAATCCAGAATCATCGCCACGCTCTTCGTACTTCTCGCCGCGACATCCGTCATGGCAGCGGACACAACGCCGTCCGTCGATGCAACGCTTACGCAGCTCGTTTCCGCGCCGGACATGTTCACGTTTCGCGGTCCGGTCAACGTGCAGTATCAACTCACGATCAAGAACCCTCTGGTGAATGAGTCGATCACCCTGCGCCGCATCACGCTTCATTCGCAGGGGAAAGGCGCCTACTCGCTGCGTGCGGATGACCCGATCAGCGTCGTCGTTAACCCGGACAGCTCGGTCACGATCAATCTCTCCGCGTGGGCGCGCTCAAACGGAGGCTTCATGAACCAAGCGCCCGTCCAAATGGTCCTGCTCTGGTTCGACCGCCAGAACGGGAAGACCTTCACCAAACAATTCTTCCAGTATCTGCCGCAGTTTTGATCGGAGAGACCATGAAGAACTGGATACTGCTGCTCTCGATCGCGTTGGTTGCCGCATGCAAATCGACGCCGCCAAAGGCGGCGGACGTGAGCGTGCCGGTGACTGTTTCCGCCGCACAACAGAAGGACGTGCCCCTCCAGATCGGCGCGGTGGGGATCGTACAGCCGCTGCAGACCGTGGCGGTCCGCGTGCTGGTCTCGGGTCAGTTGACGCGCGTCTGGTTTCGTGAAGGGGACGACGTGCATCGCGGCCAGATGCTCTTCTCCATCGATCCGCGTCCGTACCAGGCAGCGCTGCGCCAGTCTCAGGCGATCCTGGCTCGTGATGAAGCGCAGCTGCTGAATGCCGAGGCGGAGAAGGTGCGCTATGCGAGCCTGCGCGGGATCGTGTCGCGCGAGCAGTACGACGCGGTCAGCGCCGCGGCGGGATCGGCGCGCGCGATCGTCGCCGCGGACCGAGCCGCGGTCGACGACGCACGCCAGCAGCTCTCGTACTGTGACATCCGTTCGCCGCTCGACGGGCGCGCCGGCGCTCTTCAGGTTCACGAAGGCAACATCCTCAAGGCCAACGACGTGACGCCGGTCATCGTGATCAATCAGGTCCGGCCGATCAGCGTGCAGTTCTCGCTGCCCGAGGGCCAGCTCGCAGCGATCCGCGCGGCGGGCGAAGGCATTCCTGTCACGGCGCTGCCGCAAGGAGGCTCGACGACCGAGACCGGCCGGCTGACGTTCATCGACAACGCCGTCGATCAGCCGACCGGCACGATCGCGTTGAAGGCGACCTTCGCTAACGATCACGGCGTGCTCTGGCCCGGCCAGTACGCGAACGCAACCGTGACCGTGTCGAATCGCCCAAACGCGGTCGTCGTTCCCGCGCAGGCTGTGCAAACGAGTCAGAACGGACAGTACGTGTACATCGTCAGGAACAACAAGTCCGTGGAGCTCCGGCCGGTGACGGTGGCGCAGCAGATCGGACAGCTGGCGATCGTCGGCCACGGTGTCGCCGCCGGCGAGATGGTTGTCACCGACGGGCAGATGAATCTCACGCCGGCGAGCAAGGTAAGCGTCAAGGCGCAATCATGAACATCGCCGAGACCTTCATCCGCCGCCCCGTCATGACCACTCTGGTCATGCTGACGTTCCTCGTCTTCGGCATCATGGCGTACCGCACGTTGCCGGTGAGCGATCTGCCGAACGTCGATTTCCCGACGATCCAGGTCAACGCGTCGTTGCCGGGTGCGAGCCCGGAGACGATGGCCGCCGCGGTCGCCACGCCGCTCGAGAAACAGTTCTCGACGGTGGCCGGCCTCGACTCGATGACGTCGTCGTCCACGCTCGGCAGCACGTCGATCACGTTGCAGTTCGCACTGTCGGAAGACATCAACACCGCCGCGCAGGACGTGCAGGCGGCCATCGCCACGGCCGCGCGGCAGATGCCGCCCAACATGCCGTCGCCGCCGTCGTACACGAAGGTCAATCCCGCCGACTCGCCGATCCTCTACCTCGTGCTCACATCCGACACGATGCCGATGAATCAGCTCGATGAGTACGCGGAGACGCTGATGGCGCAGCGCATCTCGATGGTGCAGGGCGTGGCACAGGTCAGCGTGAACGGAGCGCAGAAGTACGCCGTACGCATTCAGCTCGATCCGCGTCAGCTCGCCGTCCGCGGCCTCGGTATCGACGAAGTCGTCAATGCCGTCCGCACCAGCAATGACAGCCAGCCGACCGGAGTCATGAAAGGGCCGTACACCGCATACACGGTGCAAACGAACGGACAATTGCTCAAAGCCGCCGACTACCGCCGCGTCACCGTGACGTGGCAGAACGGCCGGCCTGTGCATCTGGCCGACCTCGGCAATGTGCTCGATGACGTTCAGGACAATCAGCAGGCGGCCTGGCTCAAGGACAAGCGCGGGATCGTTCTCTCGATCCAGAAGCAGCCCGGGACGAACGCGGTGCAGGTGTCCGACAGCGTGCGCGCGCTGCTGCCGGCGTTCCGGAAGCAGCTTCCGGGCAGCGTGAATCTGCAGGTCTTCCGCGACCGCGCCGACACCATCCGCGCATCGGTGTCCGACGTGAAGTTCACGCTGCTGCTGACGCTTTTTCTCGTGGTGATGGTGATCTTTCTCTTCCTGCGAAACCTCTCCGCCACGATCATCCCATCGCTCGCTCTGCCGCTGTCGATCGTCGGCACGTTCGCCGTCATGTACCTCTTCGGCTACTCGCTCGACAACCTCTCGCTCATGGCTCTGACGCTGTCAGTCGGCTTCGTCGTCGACGATGCGATCGTCATGCTCGAGAATATCGTGCGGCACATGGAGATGGGTGAGAAGCCGCTGGAAGCAGCGCTGAACGGATCGAAGGAGATCGGCTTCACCATCGTCTCGATGACGATCTCGCTCACCGCCGTCTTCATTCCGATTCTCTTCATGGGCGGCATCCTCGGACGCCTCTTCCACGAGTTCGCGGTAACGATCGGCGCGGCGATTCTGGTCTCCGGCTTCGTCTCGCTGACGCTCACCCCTCTCCTCTCAGCGAAGATGCTGCGGGAACGGAGAGAAACCGCACGGGAAACTCTACCGGTGGACGGAGCGCGGGTTCGACGCGCTGCTGCATCTGTACGAACGCGGCCTCCGTCTCTGCCTCGGGCACCGGGCGGCGACGATGGCGCTCTCGCTGGTGATCCTGGCCGCGACCGTGTGGCTGTATCGCACCGTGCCGAAGGGGTTCATCCCCAGCGAAGACACAGGCGATGTCCGCATCTCGCTCCAGGCACAGCAGGGAATCGCCTTTCGAGACATGGTCCGGCATCAGCGCGCAGCGATGGACATCGTCTCGAAGGATCCGGACGTGCAGTCGGTCCTCTCGCTCGTCAACTCCGGAAACACGAGCACGATTCTGCTGCGTCTCAATCCGATGCCGCCACGCACCACTTCGGTCGATCAGACCATGGCCCGCCTGCGGCCGAAGCTCAACGCGATCCCGGGCATCACGGCGTCGCTGCAGAACCCGCCGCCGATCCGCGTCGGCGGCCGGCAGTCGGCCTCACCGTATCAATACACGTTGCAGGGACCGGACACACAGGCGCTGTACACGGCCTCGCAGGCGCTGGTCGCCAGGATGAAAACACTTCCCGGCCTGATCGATGTCAATACCGACCTTCTCATCAGCAATCCGACGCTGGCCATCAACGTCGATCGCGAGCGCGCCGCTTCGCTCGGCCTGACGGAGCAGCAGATCGACGATGCGCTTTCCTCCGCCTACGCCGCGCGCCAGATCTCGACCATCTACGCGCCGAACAACACGTACTACGTGATCATGGAGCTCCAGCCGGAGTTCCAGGAAAACCCCGAAGCGCTGTCGATGCTCTATGTGCGGGCATCATCAGGAACCCTCGTGCCGATCAGTACGGTGGCGAAAATCACGAAGGCGCTCGGGCCGCTGGTGGTCAATCATTCCGGCCAGCTCCCCTCGGTCACGATCTCCTTCAATACGAAGTCCGGCTATTCGCTCAGTCAGGCCGTCATCGACGTCACCGCGGCTTCGAGAGCGACACTGCCATCGACAGTCACCACGTCGTTCCAGGGAAACGCGCAGGCCTTTCAGTCGTCGCTGGGCAGTCTGGCGCTACTGCTCTCCGTGGCGGTGCTCGTCATCTACGTCGTGCTGGGAATCCTTTACGAGAGCTTCGTTCATCCGCTGACGATTCTTTCGGCGTTGCCGTTCGCCGGCTTCGGAGCGTTGCTCACGCTGCTGCTATTCCATGTCGACCTGTCGATCTATGCATTCGTCGGGATCATCATGCTGGTCGGACTGGTCAAGAAGAACGGCATCATGTTGGTCGACTTCGCGGTCGAGGCGCAGAAGAGCGGAACGCCGGCCGAGGAGGCGATCTATCACGCGTGTGTGGTGCGGTTCCGGCCGATCATGATGACCACGATGGCGGCGTTGATGGGAACGCTGCCGATTGCACTCGGCTTCGGCGCCGGCTCCGAGTCGCGCCGGCCGCTTGGCCTGGCCGTCGTCGGCGGCCTGCTCTTCTCGCAGACGCTGACGCTGTTCGTCACGCCGGTCTTCTACCTTTACATGGAGAAGCTGCGTGGCCGTAATCGGACACCCGTCGCGAACCAGCTGCCGGAATTGGGAGCAGCATACGGAGCTCAATGACGCGCGGACGAGTCTCGAACTGCTAGCTGATCAATCGAGCGGAAGACAGCGGAACGAAGACATCAAAACCTTCCGATCTGCCGAGGAGTAGCGCTTCGAACATCGCTGTCCTTCCCCGTCGTCACTAGCGAGCGACGGAACGCCGGCAACGCTCTCACGAAGGTCGATACAACCCCCTTCCAACGCTTATACGAAAGTGTGATTTGGGTGCGACCTCCGTCCCACCGCTGATGCCCTTTTGCACAATCGTCGCGAAGCGTTCGCGGACCGAACTTGCTCCTTGAAGAAAGGAGCAAGACATGACAACCAAATCCGATTACTACTCTGAAGAAAAGCACGGTCCCCATCAATACTTCGACCTCGGCAACTTCGAGCTGGAGAGCGGCATCACCCTTCCCAACGCCAGGCTTGCCTGGAAAACGCACGGAACGCTGAATCCCGCCAAAGACAACGCCATCCTCTTTCCGCACATGTGGTCCGGCACGCCGAAAGCGATGGAGATCTTCATTGGCGAAGGCCGGCCGCTCGATCCGAACAAGTACTTCATCATCCTGCCCGGCCAGTTCGGCAACGGCTTCTCGTCTTCGCCGAGCAACACGCCGGCGCCATTCAACGGCGGCGCGTTTCCGCACGTCACCATCGGCGACGATGTTCACGCTCAGCATCGCCTGGTGACCGAGCACTATGGCATCGAGCGTCTTGAGCTGGTTCTTGGCTGGTCGATGGGGGCGGAGCAGACGTACGAATGGGCGGTGCGCTTTCCTGAGATGGTGAAGCGCGCCCTTCCTTTTGCGGGGACCGCGAAGACGACGCCGCACGATTTCATCTTCGTCCGCGCACACGAAGACGCGCTCAAGTCCGATCCCGCGTGGAACGGCGGCTTCTATCGCGATCAAAGCGACATTCGCGCGGGGATTCTGCGCCACGCGCAGCTCTGGTCGGTGATGGGCTTGTGTCAGCAGTTCTATCGCGACGAAGCGTGGCGCGAGGTTGGGTTCACCTCGCTCGAGGACTTCCTGCACCGCTTCTGGGAGGCCTATTTCCTGCCGATGGATCCGAACAATCTGATCTGTCAGGGATGGAAGTGGCGGCATGGGGACGTCAGCCGGCATACGAACGGCGACCTCGCCGCGGCGCTGGGCCGGATCAAGGCCAAGACCCTGGTCGTTCCGTTCTCGCACGACATGTTCTTCCCGCCCGATGACTGCGAGGCCGAACAGAAGCTCATCCCGAACAGCCAATTCCGTGTCGTCCAGAGCCTCTGGGCACACTTCGCAATGTTCTGCATGACGGATTCGGAGCGCGAGCAGATCGACGCGTGCATCAGCGATCTGCTGAGCGAGGCGGTATGAAAGCGCGGGTGGCGGTGTTGATCGTGTTGCACGTGCTCGCGGCGGGCAGCGTGGCGGCGCAACAGCAGCCGTCGCTAGCGCAGCCGCAAACGATGATCCCGTCGCAACCGATGTCGCTCTCCGCCGCGACGTCAGCGGCATTCGCGGCCGCCTCGGCGTACAGCCAGGCTCAGATCGACGAAGCGACCGCGGCGGAGGATCTGCGGCAAGCGCGTGTGGCGTTTCTTCCGGCGTTCCGAAGCGCGAGCATGTTCGCCTACAACTCTCCGGCGAAAGCGCCCGCGCCAGCGAATACGCAAGCGTTCATCGCACAGAACGCCATTCGCGAATATCAGGAGCTCGTCGGTTTTGCCGGCAACTGGAACTTCGGGATGTCTGCCGCGGTCCGGCGCGCGCGTGCACTGCTGCAGGCCGCGCACGCCGGTACGGAGGTCGCGCGGCGCGCGCTCGCGCGCGGTCTGGCCGAGGCGTATTACGGGGCGGCGGTGGCAACGGCGAAGAGAAGCGGGGCCGCGGAGAGCCTCGCGGCGGCGGAGGACTTCGAGCGCGTCACGCGATTGAACAACGGCGCGGGCGAAGTTCCTGAGGTCGACTCGATCCGCGCGCGCCTGCAGACGGCGCAGCGCCGCGACGATCTCGCGCAGGCACAGCAAGCGGAGATCATCGCCTACGCCACCCTCGGCTCGTTCCTCGGGCGGATCCAAAACCCGCCCTCGATCGAGCCGCTGGCTCAGACAGTCGACGTTGCAAACGTTGCGTCGCTGACCAGCGAGAGCGTCTCGCGCCGTCCGGAATTCGCGCAGCTCGACGCCGAGGCGCGGGCGGCGCGCGACGACATCCGTGTCGCGCGTGCGGACCTGCTGCCGCGAATCAGCTACTCACTCGACCGAGGGTTCGATACGCCGTCGTTCGTCCGCAACGAGCTCCGGCAGCACGCCGGCAACCTCGCCATCGTCAACATCGATATTCCGCTTTTCGATTGGGGAGCGGCGCGCAGCAGGATCCGCCAGGCGCGCTTGCGCGCGAAGGCGGCGGACGTTCAGCGACAGATCACGATTGGCGACTTGCGTTTGCAGTTCGCAACATCGCGGCAGGAAACGCTCACCGCGGGCGAGCGCGTCGCCAACGCCCGGCGAGCGCTTTCCGACGTCGAGCGCAACGTCACGATTTCCATCGCGCGCTACCGCGCCGGCGAGGCACCGATCCTCGAAGCAACCGACGCGCTGACGACCAGAGCCCAGCAGCGCATCGTGCTGCAGCAGGCGCTCTACGACTACCAGATAGCACGAGCTCGTTTGCAGGAGGCAGCAGGCCAATGAAGATCCCCCGAATCGCCCGAATCGCCGCGGCAGTTGCCGCGGTCATGTTGATCTCGTTCTTCATATGGTGGAGAGCGCACGCGACCGCCGCCGCTCCCGCCGCTCCGGACGTGATCGTCAGCGTGCAGGTCGCCAAGGCGCAGCGCGGCCTCATCACGAATGAGATCGCGATGGTCGCGTCGCTCGTTCCGCAGACCGAGGCGACGATCAGTCCCAAGGTCTCGGCGCAGATCGCGCAGATGCCGCTGCTCACGAACCGCGTCGTCGCCGCCGGCGACGATCTTCACGCCGCGCTCGTGCGCTCGGGACGGCGCCGTTTTCGTCCGGTCCTCATGACTTCCCTCGCCGCGATGCTTGGCATGTTGCCGCTTGCCCTGGCCTTCGGATCAGGTGCCGAGCTGTTGCAGCCGCTCGCGATCGCAGTGATCGGAGGGTTGGCCTTCGCGCTCCTGTTGTCCCTTGTTGTCACACCAACGATCTACGCAATCGTGTCAACCATAACCCCGCGGCAGCAGTGGATTTCCATCCCTGAAGGCGCGGCCGAAGCATTTCACCCGGAACCACTCATGTAAGGAGATGACCATGAAGCACTACACGATTCTCATTGCAGTATCAGCATTGTTGACTCTGGCGAGCTGCCAGCAAAACGCACCGCGGCAGCAGACAACCACGACGACGCCCGCTGTGGCGACGGCGCCCGCGGCGACACAACCGGTGCTTCCGGCGCCGGCCGCGGCCACCGAGGAGGTCGGCCACTATGCGGAAAATCTCTACGACTGGGGAAAAACAGGGGATTGGGCCAAAGCACAATCGGACCTCGCTGCGCTCAAGACCGCCGTGGTGAATCTCAAAGGCACGGGACAAGTGACCGATCTGCACGGCGCAGACGAGCTTCTCGGGACCATCGATAAAGCCGTCCAGGCCCATGACGCGCGCGCTCTGATGCACGCCGCGAATGACTTGACGCGCGCTGCCGCCGAGATCAGTCGTCAGTTCCATCCAAAGGTTCCGGTCGAAGTAACGCTGCTCGACTACTACGGACGCGAACTGGAGCTGTGGGCAGAAGAAGGGAATGCGGCCAGACTGAACGAAACCCGCACGAAGCTGCGAGAAACCTGGGACGCGGTCCGTCCCTCCGTCGTCGCAAAGGGAGGAAGCACCGAAGCGGCGCAGTTCGACGCACTGATTGCGCAGCTGACCAAAGCCACGACCCCGAAGGATTTCGCTGCCTCGGCCACGCCGATTCTGGACAGCGTCGACGTACTCGAAAACGTATTCACGCGCGTGTGACTGGAGATCATCAAAATGCTACCGACGAGACAACTCTTCAAGCTCCACCGCTACGCGGGATTGATCACCGCTCCGATCATCCTGTTCTTCGCGGTTTCCGGGATCTTTCAGGTTTTTCGACTGCACGAGGATCAGAAGCGCGGGTACAAAGCGCCGGCGGTCCTCAAACTTGCGGCGGACTTCCACAAGGTCGATGGACTCGGGCAGGGGAGCTCGTCGGTCGCATTCCGGACGTCGATCTCCGTCGCCGCGGCAGTGCTGGCGTTCGCAGCGTCCATCGGGATCGTCCTCGGCCTCCGTACCACCCGCCCTCGCTGGATCGCCATACTACTGCTCAGCCTTGGCGTAGCAGTTCCGCTCTTCTTGTACATGCTCGCGTTCAACGCGGCCCCCGGTTGAGGTGTTCGCGCAGATCGGCGTTGGGGGCGAAGGGCGATCAGCCGTCCAAACGTTGCCGCAAGGTCCAGCTCGCCGCTGGCGCCATCGTTCGAGTAAGCTCAGAAATCTCTGACGACACTCCGTCGTTTTCCAAATCATGACTCGCTCCCCTCTTTTCGCTCTCCTCTTCCTCTTCATCGCATCGACATCATTCGCCGGCTGGAGCTCGTCCGGGCCGGTCGGCGGGGCGGTGAACGCGGTAGTCGTCGCACCGAGCAATCCCGCGGTGATCTGGGTGGGCAGTTCCGGCGGTGTCTTTCGCAGCACCGACAGCGGCGCGACGTGGTCGAACGTCAGCGGACCGTTGACGGGTGTGGTGAGCCTGGTCGTCCACCCCACCGATCCGGAAAAGGCGTGGGCCTTGAGCCCGTCGGTCGGCCTCCACCGGACCGTGGACGGCGGCACAACGTGGATCGATCCTCACCGTGAGCTCGCTGGCATGTACGCGCCGAAGCTGTTGATCGATCCGCGCGATCCCAACACGCTCTATGCCGGAGGCGGTTGCATTGCCGGAATTGAACCGATTTTTCCACCGGTCTACGGCATCTACAAGTCGACCGACGGAGGGGTGACCTGGAAGCGCAGCACCGCAGGCCTGGGCGGGTTGTCGCAGTGCATGAACGAGATGTCGATCGATCCCTTCTCGCCATGGCGGTTGTTTGCGGCAGGACCCTACTCGGATGTCGGCGGGCGCATGGAGTCGTACGACGGTGCAAATACCTGGGAGCGCTCAACAGGGGTGCTTCCCTCTGCGGGCGTCGTCTTCGACTCCCGTTTCCCGTCCACGCACTACGGGATCACGGAGCGCTTCGGCTCGGTGTTCCTCATCTCGCAGGACGGCGGCTTCACCTGGAGCTCCACAGCCACGAAACCGCCAGCGCAGGTTCGCTCGCTGTCGATCGATCCCGAGCGTGGCCGCCTGTTTCTCGGTACGTCGAACGGCATGTTTCGCAGCGGTGACTCGGGACGAGTGTGGGCGAACACCTCCTTGCCGGATTCGAACGTGAATGCGCTCGATTTCGGCGGCACGCAGCCGGCCGTGTTCGCCGCAACGAACCAGGGACTCTACGAAGTGTTCAACCGCGGATTGGGAGAGTCGCGGCGGATCGATCTGCACGACATCGCCACGAACATCCTGGCCATTGACGTCGATCCAGGCAATCCCGACATCCTTTATGCGGCGACGACTGACGCGGTCTACGGCAGCACGCCCACTCACGCCAGCGTTTCCTACAGCACCGATGCCGGCGCATCATGGCAACGCGTGCCGGGGGATATCGATGTGGAGATTGGCCACATCGCCATCGACGCCGGCGGAACGGTCTACGCCGCGACCGGTTTCAGAGGATTGACGCTCTACCGCCTTAAGCGTGGCGAGGAGAAGTGGACTGCCGTCCATAACAACGCTTTTTTTTATGCAGTGGTGGCCGATCCGAAAACCGCCGGCAGGATATTCGTCAGCTCGAACCGTATCGAGCGAACCCTTGACGGCGGCGGCACGTGGCAATCCCTCGGCGTCAGCGGCAACTATCTGGCCATCGACGCGAGCGATCCGCGATGGGTCTATGCCGCCGGCGAGGATCATCTCTATCGAAGCAGCGACGGGGGCAACACGTGGAGCGATCTGCAGCCGGCCGGCTTCATCAACGGGACGCGCGGCATCGTAGTCGCTCCGTCGAACGGATCGGTCGTCTACCGCATCGGCGCGAACGTCGGCCGTCCGCGCCCGGAGCGCAGTGACGACCACGGCGCGACCTGGACTGCTGCGACCCTTCCCGGCGGCGTCTATCCCTCATTGCTCGCTGTCGATCCGCTCGACGAGAATTCCATTTGGGCCGCCGTTTCTCAGTATGGCGAGGGCCTCTTCCACTCCACCGACGGCGGCGCGCATTGGACGGAGGTCAAGGGACCGGTCGGTGAACATGTCGCGGCGTCGGCCCTTCGGTTCGATCCGAGACGCGCCGTGCTCCACGTGGCCTATCCCGGCCACGGTGTTTGGGAGCTGACGCTCGCTCGGCGTATCCCGGAAAGCCGTCGACGTGCCTCTCGGCCTTGACGCCGCCGTCGCGTCGTTCAAAGCCACCCGCCGTGACACCTACGTCGACGCAGCGCTCCATGAAGAGCTGCAGCGCCGTGTAGCGAACGAGTCGTTTGTGGTCGACGTCGACATGACCGTCTCGGACACGTCACTGATCGCGGCCGTCGACGGGTCAACGCGCAGCGGCGTGATGCCGATCGGGTTGCTGGTGAGGTTGATCGTGGTTCAGTCGGCGAAGAACAATGGAGGGAGATTCTTGGAAACAGGCTCCGGCGAAATCGCATGCGTGTCCTCAAACCCGACCCGGTGAACACTTCGAGCCTCTGCCCACCAAAACGAAACGCCGCCCGGTCTTGCGGACCTGAGCGGCGTGCGAATTCGATTTTGGTAGGCGCTACCGGACTCGAACCGGTGACCCCCACCGTGTGAAGGTGATGCTCTACCAACTGAGCTAAGCGCCTGCTTGGGATTGTCTCAACGAGCTGTTCTCCCTCGCTATTTCCGAGGGGTGGAAAGGATAGTGCGTGTGGCTCTGCGCGTCAACGAAAGGAGAAAACCTTGTCACGCGGAGACGCGGAGAGGCGGAGAGAGAACGGCATTGCACTTCAGCTCCCGCCGCGCGTCCACCTTCGCGGTTCCGCCGATTCGTAGTGAAAGGCACGTTCCCAGCAAACGCTTCTGTGTTCGAATACGCACACATGGGAAAAGCAAAGAAAACGGCGGCGGTCGCGATCGGCTCGGCGATTGCCGCTGCGGCGATCGAGCGCTACGTGTTTGCCTCGCCGCGATGGCGTGGGGCGGTCAGCGATCACTTTGACGGCTTCCGCTTTTTCAATCGCGAGGATGGCTGGCAGAGCGAGGGATCGTTCCTCAAATGGATGGCCAATCGCGAACGTGGCGAATGGCCGAAACATCCTGACGCGGTTTATGGTCCCCCTCCGCCGGAGCGCGTCGCGGATGGCCGTTTGCGCATCACCTTCATCAATCATTCGACGACGCTCATTCAGATGGACGGGATCAACATCCTCACCGATCCGGTCTGGTCGGAGCGCGTATCGCCCATTTCGTTCACGGGACCCAAACGGCATCGCGCGCCGGGGATTCGATTCGATGACCTGCCGCCGGTCGATCTCGTGCTCGTCAGCCACAATCACTACGATCACATGGACATGACGACGTTGCGCGCACTGCAGAAGAAGCACCGGCCCGCGATCGTCACGCCGCTCGGCAATGCCGCACTGATGCGCAAGCATGGCGTGACCGGCGCGTGCGATCTCGACTGGTGGGAAACGATGCATCACGCGCACGGCATCGAGACCACCGTCGTTCCGGCGCGGCATTTTTCGGCGCGTTCGATCAGCGACCGCAATCGCAACCTCTGGAGCGGCTTCGTCATCAGCGGTTCATCTGGTCACGTCTATTTCGCCGGTGACACGGGATGGGGCAATCACTTCGCCGCGATCGGAGAACGATTCGCGCCGATTCGCGCGGCACTTCTGCCGATCGGCTCCTACATGCCGCGCTGGTTCATGCATCCTGCGCACATTGATCCCGCGCAGGCCGTCGACGCGCACCACGCCCTCGGCGCGCGCAGCAGCGTGGCGGTTCACTTCGGGACGTTCGCGCTCGGCGATGATGGCGAGTACGATCCGATCCGCGATCTGAACGACGCGCTTACCGCGAACGGTAATCCGCCGTTTCTCGTACTCGGTCAGGGAGAAGGACGCGACTTGCCATGAAGCCTCATCACAGCATCGGCGCTGTCTCGCACGGCATTCTCGACTACGCCCTCGGCATCCTGCTAGTCATCGGTCCGTCGGTCGCAGGCTTCGCCGGCGCGAAGGCGCGGTGGGCGTACATCTTCGGAGGCGTGCTGATCGTCCTGGCGATCGTGACGCGCTATCCGCTCGGCATCGTGAAGATCGTCGGACTGGCCGTTCACGGATTCGTCGAATTGCTGTTGATCATCTGTCTGCTCGGGGCTCCCTGGTTCGGAAGCTTCACGAGTGGCGTCAACTCGCCGCGTTTTTACTGGGCGATCGGACTGATGATGCTCGTGCTCTGGTTCCTCACCGACTTTCGCGGAGTGCGCGATCGGATTCCCCCCGTTGACTCGGTTCCGCCGACGCCGACGCCGTCGCCAGCGCCGTCAGTTGCCGATCGTGCAGACGGCCCAGCAGCAAAGGCGCCGTGAGCGCCCCGATGAGCGCGGTGGCCATGTCCTCCTGCGTGTCCCAGACGTCGCCTTGTGTGCCGAGGAAGGAATCGCCGGCGCTGCCGGTAGCGACGCTGACGCGCCATTCGAGGAGCTCGTACATTGCGCTGATGGCGAGACAGATCGAGACGATGATGAAGTAGCGCCAGCCGCGGCTGCGGACGACATCGCGCCGGATGAGGATCTCGCGCGCCACCATCGCCGGCACGAAGCCCTGCGCGAAGTGGCCGATGCGGTCGTAGTCGTTGCGCGCAGTGTGCAAAACGTCGCGCATCCAGAATCCAAACGGCACGAGCGCGTAGGTGTAATGACCGCCGACCATGAGGATGATGGCGTGAATCGTCAGCAGCGTGAGGAGTAGTGGTGTGAGCGGAAAGCGGCGTCGCAGCGCGATGATCAGCACGATGCCGATGATGGCGGGAAAGACTTCGAGGAACCAGGTGAAGTAGTCGTGCGGATGGATGAGCGACCAGACGAAGACCGCGAGGAAGAGGGTGAGGAGGATGCGGTTCGTCACGTGCTCAGTGTAAGGCTTTAGAACCGTTTCACGCGGAGACGCGGAGTCCGCGAAGGTTTTTTTCTCCGCGTCCCCCGCGTCTCCGCGTGAAACGGTTTTCTACTTCTTCTTCGAACTGGATTTCTTCGACGACGACTTTTTCGCCGGCACCTTCCCACCCGCCCGTCGTGCCTCGGACAACCCGATGGCGATGGCCTGCTTCTTACTCGTCACCTTCTTGCCCGAACCTCCGCTCTTGAGCGTGCCCTTCTTCCGCTCGTGCATCGCCTTCTCGACTTTCTCCGATGCTTTCTTCCCGTACTTGCTTGCCATTGCGCAAAATCTCCTTTCGATTCTGCCCAAAAACTGTGCAAGTGGTGAGCCCGGATTTCACTCGCGGTCGATGTACGTGCTCCGAGCCAGCACGGTCGCGCGGCGTTGCGACGGAACGTCGACTTCGATCGAATGCGTGCCGCGAATCTTCGTGTCGGGCTTGCGCACTTCGAGCTCGTAATGACCGGCCAATGTTTTCTGCAACCGCTCGACGGCGATCTTCGGGAAGTGAAAGGTCTTCGCGTAGAAGCCGCCGGTATCGGCGCTCACCTGGCCGAGGCCGGCTTCGAGTGAGTGTGAATCAGCTTGCGTGAAATCGATCGAGAAGACGCTGGCGCGCGCCGACTCCAGTGCTTGCCGCGCCGGGACGTACTTCGCCTCCATCTGCACGCCGCTCGGTGTGAGACGTCCCAATCCCCAACCGAAAAGGATGATCGACTTCGGGCCGGGGATCGGACGCAACGCGTTCGCCAGAATGATGAGCGCGGCTTCCGGCGATGCAGCCTTGCGCATCTCTTCGGCACTGAGGCGCTTCGCCAATGCCGGCATTGGCACGGTGCGCGGCGGAGGCGGCTCGTTCGTCAGCATGGCCTGCTGCATCGCATCTTTGATGTGATCTTTGTTGTTGGTGAAGTCGAGCCGGAACTTGAGATGCGAATCGAAGGAGAAAACGGCAACTCGGTCTTCCGCGTCGAGCCAGTCGACCCAGTCATCCGCGTTGACGACCGTCTGCATCTGTCCTGCGATGCGCGCGGAGTTGCGTGCGAAATCAGTCTGATAGAAAAAGATGAGCAGCCGTCCGTGCGGCGCAGGCTGATCGAGCGTGGTATTGACGTCGGCGATGGCAGCGTCGATGTCTGCCAGCTCGCGTGCAGCGGCAGTCTCCGGAATCCATTCGATCGACTCGACGCTGGCCGGCTTGCCGTCGATGCGGACTTTGAAATCTGCCGCCTTCAGTCCCGTGATCGGATTGCCGTGATCGTCGGTGACGCGTGCGTCGACAAGAATCCGCTCGACGGTGATCTGCTCCTGCACCTGGGCGGTTGCGGACGTCGCGAGCAGCAGAGCGAATGCCATGAACGTCGCTGTCATCCTGAGCCGCCGAAGGACACGAAGTGCCGGAGGACGGTCGAAGGACCCCCTAATTTGTGCAGCGTGACCTTTCGAAAAACCTTGGCACAAAGCAGGAAGTCCTTCGACCGTCCTTCGCCGCGGTGCCTGCCGGTTGAAAAGGCATCGTGAAGTCGCGCGGCTTCGGCGGCTCAGGATGACAGCGCTCGTTTTGCTCCGCCCATCCTCGGGCGCTCGTTGAAAGGTCGTATCCACGTGTCCAGTCTACAATCGCATCATGCGCAAGTTCGTTTTCGTCACCGCCTTGTTTCTCGCCGCTTCCCCGTCGTTCGCCGCGCGCTTCGAGGAGGCGTTTCTCGACAAGACGATGCGCGTGAACTACTTCCACACCGGCAATCATGGCGAGGAAATCATCGCGCTCGACTCGGTCGTCTCCGACGGCCCCTGGCCCGGCAGCCGCACCCGTCTCATCGACACGCTGAACCTGGGCAACTACTACTTCGAAGTCATCGACCGCGAGACGAATCAGCCAATCTACTCGCGCGGCTTCGCGTCGGTGTTCGGCGAATGGCAGTCGACCGACGAAGCGAAAGCGCGCGCCGGGACATTCGCGGAGTCGGTGCGTTTTCCCTGGCCGAAGAAGCCGGTGCAACTGATCATCAAGAAGCGCGACGACAACGGCGCGTTTCAACAGATATGGTCGACGCTCATCGATCCGTCATCGCGTTTCGTCAATCCTTCCGATCGCAAGGCGGCGGGACGTGTCTGGAACTTGTTCGAGAACGGACCGGCATCGGAGAAGGTCGATCTCCTCATCATCGGTGAGGGCTATACCGAACAGGAGCTGCCGACGTTTCACAAGGATGTCGAGCGCCTCGCTGCGAAGTTGTTCGGAACGGAACCGTTCAAGAGCCGCAAGAAGGATTTCAACGTCCACGTGCTCGATCTGGCCGAGCCGGCCAGCGGCGTGCATCGTCCGCGCACGAACGACAATCGCCGCACGATGACCGGCGTGCAGTACAACATCTTCGACTCCGAGCGCTACGTGCTCACACTCGACGATCACCGCATGCGCGATGTGGCGTCGTCCGCGCCTTACGATTTCATCGAGATCCTCGTCAACGAAAAGCAGTACGGCGGCGGCGGGATTTTCAACGATCAGGCCACGGCCTGCGTCGACAGCGCGTTCGCCGAATACGTGTTCGTCCATGAGTTCGGCCATCACTTCGCCGCGCTTGCCGACGAGTACTACACGTCGCCTGTGTCGTACACGAGCGGCGGCGGCAGCGAACACATTGAACCGTGGGAGCCGAACGTGACCGCGCTGCACGATCCGGCCAATGTGAAGTGGAAGGATCTCGTCGATGCGTCGACGCCGCTGCCGACGCCGTGGGACAAAGAAGCCTTCGAGAAGCACAGTCACGAGTATCAAAAAGAGCGCGCGCGATTGCGCAACGCGAACGTGCCCGAATCGGAGATGGACAAGCTCTTCACCGCCGAGCGCACATGGGAAACGCAATTCCTCGGCAGTCAGAAGTTCGCAGGGAAGGTCGGCGCGTTCGAAGGAGCGGCGTATGAAGCGCTCGGGCTCTATCGTCCCGAAGTCGATTGCATCATGTTCACGCGCGACGAGGTTGGTTTCTGCCGCGTATGCAGAAAGGCGATCGAGCGGATCATCGACATATATTCGCGGTAGTTCACGGTGCCATCGTCGGGCGGACCGGAGTCGAATATCGGTCCGAAGTTTTCCATGTCGTTCATTCTGTAACCGTGAATGAATGGGATCACAGGCAAAATCAGTCATACTTCGTGCAGTCTGATGTCTCTGCAATCTCCCCGGTCGTTATCCGCCGAAGTCCTTGTGATCCTCATCGCCGCACTCGCGGCAGGTATCCTCGAAGCGGCCCTGATTGCGACGCACCGAATCGCCGGTGTGGATCCTTTCAACTACGTTCCGTTGCGGATCTGGCTCATCGTGCCGCTGGTATGGATCGCAATCGCAGGCGTCTTGGCGGTCCCGGCATATGTGTTGTCGCGCCGGCAGGGCATGCGCATCGTCCTCTCTGCGATCACCGCCCTGCTCGTCGGATGCCGCATCGCGCTCGTCAGCCGGAAGTGGGGGCTGGTTGCCTTGTTTGCGGTTTTCCTCGCGTTGTTCTGGATCCTGCGCCGCATCCGGATTCCGGAACTTCGGAGCGCGGGCGTTTGGCTAACGGCGCTGGTCGTCATCGGCGCTTGCGGCGCGGGCGTGGCAATCCCTCGCCCGGCGCTGCGACCCGCAGTGCCCGCAACGGCAGGTCCGAATTTACTGATTATCGTTGCCGATACGGTTCGCCGCGACGCGGTGTTCCGGCCCGATGGGAGTGTGAAGCCCGGACTCCCCTCCCTTCAGCGGTTCGCGAGCGAGAGCACGATCTTCGACGCGGCATACGCAGCCTCCTCCTGGACACTTCCGTCGCATTTTTCCGCGATGACGGGTCTCGAATCGTATGAACTGGGTCTTGACTTCGACCATCAGACGTTCAGGAAGCCGGAACTGATGCTCGCAGAGCGGTTCCGCCGCAAGGGCTATCGGACAGCCGCGGTCATCGCCAATCCCTTCCTCCATGAAAGGTCCGGGTTCGCGCGGGGTTTTGATTCCTATGACCATGCCGGCCGCGCCCTGGATTTGTGCCGCACAGCTCCACTGACGATTCTGGCGCAACTTGCGCCGCGATTTGCGGGAACCGTCTGCGGATGGTCAGCCACACAGGTGACCGAGCGCGCACTGCAGCATATGAACGATGATGCCGCACCGTATCTGGTCTTCCTGAACTTCATGGATGCGCATGAGCCGTCCTATGTCGAGCCACAGTGCCGCGCGGGAGTCCCGGCCCGGCACAACACATTTCTTCGGCTGCAGGTACGCGAGGCGCCGCTCTACCATGCCGCGATCCGTTGTCTCGACAGGAGTCTGGGCGTTCTCTCTGACCGCGCCGATGCCAGCAGCCGCGGAACGGTTGTCGTCTTCCTCTCGGATCACGGCGAGCATCTTGGTGAGGGGGGGGCTCATCGGACATGGCCAAACGCTGTATCCCCAACTGCTGCACGTGCCGCTGATGATTCGGACGCCCGATCACATTCGAGCACGCGTTGGTGCTCCGGTCTCCCTCACAATGCTACCGTCACTCCTGACTTCCGGAACGTTTCAGACGGTACCGGAGCGGGCCGTCATCTCCACGCTGACTCATTCCGCAGAGCGCGGAAGAAAGCGGATGATCTCCGTCATTCGCGGCCCATGGCAGCTAATCACCGCGGAGCCGAGGATCGAGGAACTGATCAACCTGCGAACGGGAGAGCCGGCGGCGGATTCACCTCTCCTTCCACAGCTTCGCGCCGATACAGCTGCAGTGCAGCGTTCCTGGCCTCGCCGGCCGGAGATTGACTTCCGTTCCGTCGGATACATTCACTGAGCTCGGTGCCCTTCGTTCAGCTGCAATGGAATCTGTTCGAGGCCGTGCCTCTCGCCTGCAGCCGGCGCTACACCACTCCGCGATAGAGATAAGCGATACCGAAGGTGAGCGCTTTTGCATCGATGGCTGTGAATCGCGCCGCGCTGCGCATCATCGCGACGAACTCGTCGCCGCACGGAAATTGGGCGGCGGACGATTCGAGATACTCGTATGCGCCGCGCTCGCCGGTGACGGCACCGCCGAGGCGGGGGAGGAAGTGGCGGCGGTAGGAGTTGTAGAGGGAGGAGAAGAGACGATTCGGCGGCTGGCCAAACTCGAGCACGATCACCCGGCCGCCCGGACGGACGACGCGCGCCATTTCGGCGATCCCTTTCGCCGGATCGCCGACGTTGCGGATGCCGAACGAGATGCTGGCGATGTCGAACGAGTCGTCGTCGAACGGCAGCGCGGTGACGTCGGCGACATCGAACGTGATGTCGTTCGCTTTGCGGCGCGCCAGGTCGATCATCTCGGAGGTGAAGTCGGTGCCGACGACGCGGCCGGTTGCACCGACCGCATTGCGAAACGCGATGGCAAGATCGCCGGTGCCGGTCGCGCAGTCGAGTACAGAGTCGCCGCGCTGCACGCCCGACCAGCGCACCGCCGTCCGACGCCAGAGATGATGCACCGGTCCTGAGAGCACCGTGTTCGCGCGGTCGTAGCGTCCGGCGATCGAGCCGAACATGGTTTTGATACGCGTTGGGTCAGGACCTTTGTATTGCTGCGCGTTGTCGGTTGTCGGTTGATTGCCTTCGGCGTTGTCGTTCGGGCGATGATTGTCGGTCATGAATCGTTCCGGGGCGCGAACGTTACCATTGCCACGCTGATGCGCAGCAGCGGAACGCTGCCGTCCCGGCGGCTGGCCCGGCGGCGTCCCGCCGCCGACGTCGCGAGAGATGCTTTTGTTCGCCGCCGGTGCAGGCCCGACCTTTGCCACGAACGGGACAACGCGCAAAGCGCAACCAACCGACAACGGACAACGCGCGAGCGCAATAATCGACAACCGATAACGCGCGAAGCGCAATCAACCGATAACGGCTTTAACATCGATACAATCGCCAACGCAATGTCTCATCGCGACTTCGCTTTCATCCAGACCGCGCCGGGCAAGGTCTTCATCGGATGGGGTCCGTTCGAGCAGTTGCCGTTCCGCCGCCCCGATCGTCCCGCGTTCTTCGTCGCCGATTTTTTTCTCGACGATCCGCATCCCTGGCGGCATCCGGCCACATGGGAAGAGACGACCTTCGAGGAACTGGCCGGGTGGTTCGAGGAGCGTGATGCGCCGCGAGTCACGTGGGAGCCGCCTTCGCTCGATGACTTCACCGCACTCTTCGACTCCGCCCGCGACGCGATGTCACGCGGCGAGTTCCAGAAAATCGTCCCTGTGATTTTCGAATCTGGCCAGTTCGCAGAGCGAGGCGAATACTGGCGCTGGTTTTTCACGCGCATCGCGGAGCTGCCGCTTGGTCTGCGCGCGTACGGCTATTCGTATCAGAATCACGGACTGGCCGGCGCGACGCCTGAGCTTCTCTTCGAAGGATTCGCGCGCGGCTACCGCACGATGGCGCTGGCGGGCACGCGTCCCGTGATGCGCGCGGCAGAGCTGATGAGCGATGCGAAAGAGTTGCGCGAGCATCGCTTCGTCGTCGATGACATCGTGCGGCGTCTCTCGCCCTTCGGCAACATCGAGGTCGGCCCGCTTGGCACGTTGCGTATGCCGAAGATCGCCCATCTCATCACGCCGATTTTCTTCAGCGAGAATGGTGGCGCAGAGCGGATGTCCTTCGCCGAGATGATCCGCCGCCTTCACCCCACCGCCGCCCTCGGCGTCTCGCCGCGCAACGAAGCAGGGGAGCGCTGGCTGCGCGAAGCCGACCGCGGCGTGAAGAGAAGAGCGTTTGGCGCGCCGTTCGGACTGGAGCGGGAAGACCACTCGGCGCTCGCGCTCGTTGCCATTCGCAATATGCAGTGGGATGGCGAGCGCGTACGCGTCGGCTCGGGAGCGGGACTCATCGCCGAGAGCCGCGTCGAGCGCGAATTCGAAGAGTTGCGCGAGAAACGCGAGCAGGTGAAAGCGCTCTTCGGCGTCACGGCGCACGTCGAAACCTTCGTATGACGAACATCGCCGAAGCGCGGCGCGCGATCGAAGGGGCCGTGGCCCGCGGCGCGGCCGATTTCTGCGTCTGCGCCGGCTCGCGCAACGCGCCGCTACTGGCCGTCCTCGGCGCGAGCGATCTGCGCATCTTCTCGTTCGTTGATGAACGATCGGCAGCATTCTTCGCTCTTGGCCGCGCGAAACTCACCGGGCGTCCTGCCGTCGTCGTGACGACCTCCGGCACCGCCGTGGCCGAGCTGCTGCCGGCAGCGATCGAAGCGCATTATTCAGCGACGCCGCTGATCTTTATCACCGCCGACCGGCCTGCGAGATACCGCGGCACCGGCGCGCCGCAGGCGATCGAGCAGGAAGAGATCTTCGGCGTGTACGGGCGCGGGTGCGTGCAGCACATCAACATCGAATTCGACGAACCTTTAATCGATGATGCGATCTCCTCCTGGGACCGCGGGCGTCCCGCCCGCTCGATGTCGTCGCGCCCCGGTGGCCTCGAAACCTCACCGCAGCCAGACCCCAACTTCCCGCGCCCTCTCGTCCTCCTCGGCGGCCTTCACGAAGGCGACCGCGATCGCGTGCGCGACTTCGCGATCAAACTCAACGCGCCGGTCTACGCCGAGCCGCTCTCTGGATTGCGTGAGGATCCTGCAATCGAGCATCTCCTGATCACCGCCGGCGAGCGGATGATCGGACGCGGCGGCTTCGACGGCGTCATTCGCATCGGCAACGTTCCCACGCTGCGTTTCTGGCGCGAACTCGATGAATCGCGCCGCGACCTTCCGCTCATCAGCTTCAGCGCGCTGCAGTTCACTGGCTGCACGCGCGGCGAAGTGCATCCGATCGATGCGTTGCCGGACGATGTAGCGCGGCGCGATCGCGATGAGCGCTTCTTCGCCGCAGACCGTGAGCAGGCTGCCGCGATCGAGAGAATTCTCGACGACGAGCCGCAATCGGAGCTGGCCCTGCTTCGCGCGGTCTCACGCACCATTCCCGACGACTCTCGGGTCTACCTCGGCAACTCGCTTCCGATCCGCGAGTGGGACCTCGCGGCCACACGCGCATCGCGTGGATTCACGATCGAAGCAAACCGCGGTGCAAATGGCATCGACGGCCAGATCTCCACATTTTTCGGTCAATGCGACCCGTCGCGCACGAACGTCTGCGTCGTCGGCGATCTCACCGCGATCTACGACAGCAACGCGCCCTGGATCGTGCCGCAACTCGATCCAGCCATCGACGCGCGGATCGTCATCGTCAACAACAGCGGCGGCAGAATCTTCAGCCGCGTGGCGTCACTGAAGAAACTCGACGAATCGACACGCGAGCGAATCATCGAGAATGTTCACAACATCCGTTTCGAGCACTGGGCCGCGATGTGGGGGATGGGACACAGCCTCATCTCCGACGTGCGCAACATCAATCCGCGTAGCCAAGATGCTGTCATTCCGAGCAGCCGAAGCCGCCCGTACGAGTCGAGCAGTTCGCGCGACGTGGACACGGCGGCGAAGGACAGCGAGGAATCCCCCGCCCATATGCGCGGGCCGGGTGGGGGCAAAGGAGAAGTCATCGAACTGCGACCCGACCCCGAAGCGAGCCGCCGAGCCTGGGCACGATACGACGCGCTATGGTGATCACCGCCCTCCACGGCTTCCTCGGCGCGCCGAGCGACTGGAACTTCCTCCGCGACGCCGGCTTCAGCATCGACACGCCGCGTCTCGACGCCATCCCTCCACGCGGCGAAACACTCCTCGGCTACTCCCTCGGCGGCCGTCTCGCACTGCACGCACTCCTCGCCGGCGCGCGATACGAACGCGCTGTCCTCATCTCCACGGGACTCGGCATTGAAGACGAGGCAGAGCGAGCGAAACGCCGCGCCAGCGATGAAGCATGGGCGCAGCGTTTCGAGAACGATGATTGGGACACCGTCATCCGCGATTGGAACGCGCAGCCAGTCCTCACCGGTCTCGCGCTCACGCGCACGCGCGACCACTACGATCCACGCGCGCTGCGCGAATGGTCATCCGGCGCACTGCCCCCCGTCGCTTCGCGACTTCACGAGCTGACGATCCCCACGCTCTGGATCGCCGGCGCGCGCGACACAAAGTACGTCGCCGAAGCGCAGCGCGCGGCGTCACTCGTACGCAACGCGCGCGTAGCCATCGTGGAGGACGCGGGACATCGCGTTCCGTGGGAAAGGCCGGAAGAGCTGATCGCGCTGTTGCGTGATCAGGCCGAGACCGTCGAGAAACTGTCATCCTGAGCCACCGCAGCCGCCGCAAGATTCACCGCGATCGCCCTCGAGCGATATCGGCGGCGGAGGACGGTCGAAGGACCCCCCGCTTCCGTGCCGTGGTCTTTCCACCTCCCCACCTTCACAGAATTAGGGGGTCCTTCGACCGTCCTTCGCCACCGATCACTGCCAGTAGAAAACGCAGCGAATCTTGCGGCGGCTGCGGCGGCTCAGGATGACAGGAGAAACTCGCTATCGCTCTACTCCTCCGAATCCGAAACCAGCTCGCCACCCCACTCGCTCGGATGAACATCCGCAACGGACTGCGAGAACGTCCACGTGTGGCCGCCGGGATCTTCGGCAGAGTACTGACGCTCGCCGTATGGCTGCGTGACGGGAGCCGAGAGAATCGTAGCTCCGTGCTGTAGCGCGTGCTGGTAGTGCGCATCGACATCTTCGACGTGCACCATCGTCCGGCATCTGCGCGATGCGCGTTCATCGCTTTCGACGACGACGATGGAGCCGTCGCCAATCGTCATCTGGATGCGGTGATTTCCGATGCGCACCCGCTCGGCGAATCCGAACGCATCGCGCAGCCACGCCGCGGCAGTTCCGACATCGGGATACGCCAGCTCGGGGATTACGGTTCCCGGCGGCATCGAGCGATTGCGTAGCATTCTTCCTCCTCAGTTCCCGTGGTCCCGTCGTACGAATGTCTTTCCGTTCAGTGGCAGGCGCCGCCACGTTGCCGGGCGAAGATCGGTGGTCCAGAGAAAGCCGGAATGGGGAAGGTATTCGATCGTGATTCCGCCGGCGTCATTGGCCTGGTAGACGATGATCACGCGGCCGTGCGCGATGTCCATCGCGAAGCGGCGATAGCTCCGCCACCGGATGATCGTGTGTTTCGATAAAAGTACCGCAGCGATCGATGTGCCGATGGGCAGGAGCAGCGTGAAGCTTTTCATCGCGAAGGTGTAGTACCAGCTCACAACCGCCAGCAGGACGACGGCGGCGTTGAGGATGAGATCGAGCTGCGTTACCGGCGGAGCGTGTTCGAGCAACTCGGTCCGCTCTTCAGCAGACATAGCCCGTTCACCGACTGCTCGTCCGTCCTCGGAGAGGTTCTGTTGAATCCATAGCGCCGCCGCTTGTGCATGCTCGGATTGCGGGGCAGTAGCGCCCTTGTACATCGCATGCCACGAGCTGGCGGCTGTTCCATTGATCGTGAGGATCGCTCCTGATTGTGGAAGCAGCTCGATGGTCAACGGCTCGTCGCAGGCGACTCGCGTGAGAATCTCGGGCGTGAGCCGCCTCTGTTCGTTCATCTTGAAAATCAGTTCGCGGCCCACACCTCTGCAGACAATGACTTCTCCGATCTCCTCGTCGCGTTTCAGACTCTGAAGCTGGGCCGCTGCGGTTGGGGCGGCACTCCACGGCCGGAAGCCCATGAGGAGGAGGGCCACCGCGGGCGAGGCAATGCGGAGTGCGTCGCGGAAGTCGAAGAACCAGGCGAGGACGACGAGTACGAGCAGGCAGAGGGGAACGCTCACAATCGCCGAGGTCGAGCGGCGGGTGAGGGTGCGGCGGAGATGTTCGATGGCGTCGCGATCGGCCGGCGTGAACGGTCGCCGTTCCTCGACACGAAGACCGGAGTACCACTCCTCATTCATGGTGAGGAGAGTTTAACGCTCGCACGCCGACAGCCCGCTCCATCAGGATGTCTCTTTGCGGATCCGATCCCAACAGAAAGACGTGCTCGCCTACCTCGCGAAAGTCCCATTTGCGGTAGAAGGCCTGCGCGCGTGCGTTGTGCTCCCACACGCCGAGCCAGATCGTCGCGTGTCCGGCGCGTCGCGATTCGTCCAGGCACGCGATCATCAACTCCGCACCGACGCCGCGGCTCAGCCATTCACGTAACACGTACAGGCGTACCAGTTCCACCGGCCTGTCGCCCGCGATTCCCTTCTCCGGCTCGCCTGCATGAAGCTTGGCGTACCCCGCCGCGATCCCGCCGATTTCTGCGATCAAGAACGTGGAGTCGGGGTCAGCCAACTCCGCCGTCTGCCGCGCAACGTTGAACGATTCGGCGAGGTAGAAGGCCAGGTCCTCTGGGGTGTTGTCCGCGGCGAATGTTTCAGAGAACGTGCGTGCACCCAATTCGGCCAGCAGGCCGACGTCATCCTGAGTGGCGCGACGGATCACTAGATAGGGGATTTGATTCATATCATCAACCCTGGCAGCACGTGTTTACGGCACAAAGGGGGCTCACGATCCGGAGTGTGGTTCGAGCCCACGCGAAGCGCGGAAAAGAATAATCGCGACGATGGTGAATACCAGGGCAGGGATTCCGTATCGCAGACGCGCGCTGCGTTGCACGTCGGGAGGGATGCTCGTTCCTTCACGAAGGCCGAGGATGTGGCCCACGCTGCCCGTGACGAGATCAGCCTTCGTTTGCTCGTGCCATGGGGTGTTCATTGCGGCGATCGCGTGAGACATGTCCTCCTGCTGCATCGTCAAGCCACGAGACTCGAACAGGTCGGCGCGGTTGGCCGGAACTTCGAGTAATGCCGCGGTGACCGGCTCGAACGTACCATCGGCTCCGCTGCTGGCGAGCATGTAGCCGAAGTGCACCTGTCCGTTGATGGTGGAGTATGCGTGCCGATAGAGAATCGGCCGTCCCCATCCGTCGACCGCCGACCGTTCGGGCTTCGTGTCAAAGATACGAAGCGGCGGAATCCCGAGCGCGATGAGGTCTGCTGCGGTCGAGGCCTCGGGCAGGCCGTTGTGTTTGCCTGCCCAGGTCTCGACGACGTACTGAAGGTCGTGGATCCGCAGGTATGTCTGTTTCCAGCGCCGTTGCTCCGCGGTTCGCCACGCGATCGGCGCGGCGCACGTGCCCACCGCCCCGCCGATGGCAAGCGCGGTGGCGAGATTCGAAAGCCATCGAAGGTGCTGCGCGGACATTGGGTACTTCTGAGCCGCCTTCTTCCTGCGCGCCGGTACGTACGGGTGCCTGGCGCATGCCTTTGTGGGGTCAAGTCTAAAGTATGAAGAGATAGATTTGGCAGATCGGCATATCCCAATCATTCCACGGCGTCACATCATACTCGGACCTGACCCACGGCCCCTTAGCAAACAACGTTGCCTGCTCAATTGGATTTGCTCGACCGTGCCGGAATTTTCTTGGGCTTCTGGCGTGCGGGACGGCCTTGAGCCTTGGGTACTGGAGTTGGGTCGCTAGAACCTCCGGTCTCGGTATTCACCATTCGCCTCAGATCCGCGAAATCCTCTTGGGCACGAAGATTATCTTTCAACTTGTCTATTCGTACGAGAAGCCGTTCGTTCTCAGTTCTCTCCGCGATCCGCGCAAGAAAGTCTTCGAGCGACTCCGATCCGACAGCTGCAGCTTGAATATCGTCGGGCGCTATCGAATACGAGGAGAAGAGGTACCTCGCGAACGCATTACCGAGGACGATGTGTCGAACGCGGGCTTTTTCGAGACGGTTTGTCTCGGTGCGGATCAACGTCTGAGACTCTTTAGGCGCGACCCTTGAGACAATCTCCTCCAGATAAGTCTTGAGAGTTGTATTGAGTTCGGACAACTGCGCCACCTGCGTTTGCAAGGATGTCAGCGGTGTCTGGGATTGCATCCGCCGCATCAACTCCTGAAATAGGCCCGCCCATTGCTCGCGAAGCCAGATCTCAATCTCGGCGTAGCGGTCGAATTGCTGAATCGGGTTATTCCGAGGCTGCGTCAGGATGTCTTCTATCAAGCCAAAAATGTTCACTGAGTCGACGTGGGCATAAACGACATTCTCATTGGCCTTGTTCCGCAAGAACGTCTCGTACTCCGCATACACGTTCCGCTCGATCAAAATGTACATTGGAATATCGCGATCGACAGCCGATCGGTATTCTCCCTGTGTGATGCTGTCGTATCGCTCAAAAAAACTTTTCCCCGCTGGTGATTTGCCGGCCTTGCCCGCGGACCCCTCCGACCCATATCGGCCACCCACGATCAGAACGAATATGTCCGCAGTCGCCACTTCGCGGTAGCACGATTCGTCAAGAGGAACGTCCGGCGTGTACGCGATTTTTCCTTTCTCGGACAGAAGCGCATCGAAGCCGAGGGAGCTGATGAAGTTTTCGAGAGAGGACCTAAGATGCTTGAGGTCATAATACGTGGAGCTAATAAATACTCGCGGACGCGCCATGTCGCCACCCCTGCGTATATCCTACCAGCGAAGCGGTCACATGTTGCCAACTACCACTAACCCGTTTTGGCCCCTAGTAACCCTCACCACCCCAACACATACGCAAACATCAGCGGCGCCACGATCGACGCGTCGGATTCGATCACGTGGCTTGGGGTGTCGACGCCGAGTTTGCCCCAGGTGATTTTTTCGTTCGGGACGGCGCCGGAGTAGGAGCCGAAGCTCGTCGTCGAGTCGCTGATCTGGCAGAAGTAGCCCCAGAGCGGGATGGTCGGGCGTTGCAGATCCTGGTGGAGCATCGGCACGACGCAGATGGGGAAGTCGCCGGCGATGCCGCCGCCGATCTGAAAGAAGCCGATCGACGAATCGGCGCTCGTCTTCGTGTAGTAGTCGGCCAGCTCGATCATGTATTCGATGCCGGTGCGCACGGTGTGCACGTTGGCGACGTCGCCGGTGATGCAGTGGCCGGTGTACATATTGCCGAGGGTGGAGTCTTCCCAGCCGGGAACGAACATGGGGAGATTTTTTTCGGCCGCGGCGATCATCCAGGAGTTCTTCGGATCGATCTGGTAGAACTCCTTGATCGAGCCGTCGCGGAGGATTTCGTACATGAACTCGTGCGGGAAAAGGCGGCGGCCTTCCTTGTCCTTCGCCATCCAATGTTTCAGCACCGCCGATTCAATCCGGCGCATCGCTTCGCCCTCGGGGATGCAGGTGTCGGTGACGCGGTTCATGTGGCGATCGAGCAGCGCCTTCTCGTCCTGCGCAGTCAAGTAGCGGTAGCCGGGCACGCGTTCGTAGTGATCGTGAGCGACGAGGTTGAAGATGTCTTCCTCCAGATTCGCGCCGGTGCAGCAGATGGCGTGGACCTTGTCGTTGCGGATCATCTCGGCGAGCGAGATTCCGAGTTCCGCGGTCGACATCGCGCCGGCCATCGTGACGAGCATCTTGTTGCCCCCGTCGATGTGCTTGATGTAGTCGTCAGCAGCGGCGCGCAGGGAAGCGGCGTTGAAGTGGCGGTAATGATGCTGGATGAAGTCGCGAATCGGGCTAGGCATGGTTGCGGATTCTAATGCGCTTCGCGCGTTGTCGGTTGTCGGTTGATTGCGCTCCGCGTGTTGTCGCGGTTGAGTTGGTTGGCCCTGATCGAGTTCGAGATGGGCTTTTCGAGACTGCCTGATCGCTGCTCCGTGGGCGGGGGATTCTTCATCGCGCTCCACCGCTCCTCCCGCCCTTCCGCCTCGCGGTTCCGCCGATTCAGAATGACAGATTCACGCTCCGCGCGGCAATTCGCCGTCTCGACAACGCGCGAAGCGCAATCAACCGACAACCGACAACGCGCGAAGCGCAGTAGAGATACCATCTGCCACATGAAACGAACCATTCCTCTGCTGCTCCTCATGTGCGCCTCCGCGTTTGCGGATGACGCGAAGCTGACCAAGTCCATCGAGACCGATATCCGCACGCTTGCTGCTCCGAAGATGGAGGGGCGCGGGCTCGGGACGAAGGGCATCGGGCTGGCCGCAGATTACATCGAAGGCCGGCTGCGCGCGCTCGGGCTGCAGCCGGCTTTCGGCAAGTCGTATCGCCAGCAGTTCCCGGTGAAGATGGGCGTATCACTTGGAAACAACAACAAACTCGATGGCGTCGCGGATGGAGACTGGACGCCGCTCGGATTCTCGAGCGCTGGCGCGTTCGCGGGACCGCTCGCATTCGTTGGCTACGGCATCGACGCCACGCCGATCGGCTATAACGATTTCGATGGGGTCGACCTGAAGGGCAAAGTCGCGCTCATGATGCGATACGAGCCGCAGGAGAAGGACGACAACTCGAAATTCGATGGACGCAAGCCGAGCCGCTGGTCGGCGATGCGCTACAAGGTTCTGAAGGCGCGCGAGCGCGGCGCCATCGCGGTGATTTTCACCACCGGCCCGATGCAGGACGAGGGAAAGGACAAGATTCCGCCGCTCGTCAATGACGGTCCCGAAAGCCCGGCAGGGATTCCTGTTATCCAGGTGAAGACTTCCGTCGCGCAGCGCTGGCTCAAAGAGGCCGGCATCGATCTCGCGCAATTTCAAAAGGACGTCGACGCCGATCTCAAGCCTCGCTCGCGCGTTCTCCACGGCGATCTGAACCCTCAATCGCGCCGAATCGATGCGCGACTGCGTGGCGTCGCCGACGTGAAGCCGCAGTTCGACAACGGCGAGAATCTCGTCGGCGTACTACCGGGCCGCGGCGTCCTCAAAGATCAGATCGTCGTCCTCGGCGCCCACTACGATCACCTCGGCTACGGCGGCGAAGGGTCGATGAAGCCAAACGTTCGCGCCATTCATCCCGGCGCCGACGACAACGCCTCGGGAGATGCCGGCGTGTTGAACGCCGCCGAATTGTTGCGCGACGCTCTTGCGAACGTGAAGAATCGCCGCACGATCTACTTCGCACTCTTCTCCGGCGAAGAACGCGGCCTGGCCGGCTCGGGCTACTTCGCCAACCATCCGCCCGTGCCGATGGATCACATCGTGGCGATGGTGAACCTCGACATGATCGGCGCATTGCGTGAAGACAAGATCACCGCGTTCGGCACCGATTCCGCCGCGGAGTGGAAGGCGCTCGTCGACGCCGCCGGTGCGGGATCGAATCTCAAGATCACCGAGACCGGCGACGGCTACGGCCCCTCGGATCAGACGAGCTTCTACGCGGCGCACGTTCCGGTGCTGCATTTCTTCACCGGGGCGCACGAGCGCTATCACACGCCCGAGGATGTGGCGGATCCGATCAACTTCGCGGGCGAAGCGAGGATCGTCAAAGTCATCGCTGCCGTCATGGCGCCGCTCGCGCGCGGCGAAGTGACTCCTGTGTACGCGCGCGCGTCGAGTGCTCCGGCGATGCAAGGCGACAGCCGCGGCTACGGCGCCTACCTCGGCAGCGTCCCCGATTATTCGGCGATGGATGCGACGGCCGGCGGCGTGTTGCTGTCCGACGTTCGTGCTGGCTCGCCCGCGGACAAGGCCGGCGTCAAAGGCGGCGATCGCATCGTCGAGATTGGTGGTACGCGCATCGAAAATCTCTACGACATGAGCTACGCGCTGCAGGATCACAAGCCGGGCGATACGGTCGACATCGTCGTGCTGCGCGGCGGTACGAAGATGACGTTGCGCGCAACGTTGAGCACTCGCGGAAGTGTGGCGCCGGCCGCTCCGCCAGCCGCTGCGACGAATGCGCACGCAGCATTCGTCATCGGTGCAGGCAAACCGTACGACAAGGCGTTCGAGGGCGAGAAGCATCTCAAAGACATCCGCCAGCTCACGTTCGGCGGCGAGAACGCTGAGGCGTATTTCACACCCGACGGGACGAAGATCATCTTTCAGGCCACGGTGCCGGGCGCGGGATGCGATCAGGAGTACACGATGGATCTCGTCACCGGCGAGACGAAGCTCGTATCGAGCGGGAAGGGGCGTACGACGTGCGGCTACTTCCGCTATCCACAGGGCGATCGCATCGTTTATGCGACGACGGAGGGTGGCGACGCGGCGTGTCCGCCGAAGCCGGATTACTCGAAGGGATATGTGTGGCCGGTGTATTCGTCATTCGACATCGTCCAAGCGAATGTCGATGGATCGAACGCGAAGAAGATCACGACAGCGGCCGGCTACGACGCGGAGATGACGTGGTGTCACAAGGGCGGGAAGATGATCTTCACGTCGGTGCGCGACGGCGATCTCGAGCTGTACGAGATGGACGAGGCGAGCGGAAAGGTCAAGAGGTTGACCAATGCGGCCGGATACGACGGCGGCGCGTTCTACAACGGCGATTGCAGCGAGATCGTCTGGCGCGCCAATCGTCCCGTCGGTCCGGCGCTCGTCGAAGATCGCGCGTTGCTCGCGCAAGGACTCGTCAAGCCGCTGCACATGGAGTTGTTTCTCATGAATGCTGACGGCACGAACCAGCGCGCGGTGACGCACAACGGCGCAGCGAACTTCTGCCCCTACTTCATGAACGACGGGAAGCGTTTGATCTTCGCATCGAACGTGAACAACACCGGCTTCAACTTCGACCTCTGGACGATCGGGAAGGACGGCCAGGGATTGGAGCGCATCACGACCGCGCCAGGCTTCGACGGTTTCTGCGTGTTCAGTCCTGATGGCCAGTATCTGATCTGGGCATCAGGCCGCGCGAAGCCGGAGAGTCACGAGATGAACTTGTTCATCGCGAAGTGGATTGAGTGAGAAAACTGCGCCGCCACGTTCGCGGTTCTAACTCGGCCGCAAAACCGTTTCACGCGGAGACGCGGGGGACGCGGAGACGGCGGGACGCGGGGCTTTTCTCTCCGCGCCTCCGCGTCTCCGCGTGACCGTTCCCCGAATGAATCCACCAACCACCAGTTCCGCCTTCGAACTGACACGCCCTCGCTCGCGATCGACAACGCGCGAAGCGCAAGCAACCGACAACCGACAACGCGCGAAGCGTTACTTCTTCTTCACCGTGATCGTCGTCGTCGAGCTGGCTCGCGAGCCGTTGTCGTCGATCGCTTCGACGCGCACGTCGCCGTAGACTGACGTGAAGAGACGGTCGTCGGGGACGTCTTTGCGCGGGTTGAAGTGATAGTGCAGCTCGCCTTTGGCCTGGATCGTTGTGGCGAATCCAAGGGACTGGATTTTCGCGGCGTCGTAGGAATCGCTGGCGACAGAGATTCCGCCGCCGGCGTAAACGTTGGCGATGACGCGCTCGATCGTTACTGGATGGCCGCCGGTCTCCTTCACCACCACATCGAACGGAAACTCATAGGTGCTGCCGCCAACGTTGGTGGCCAGGACTGGATTCGATGTGATCGTTAGCGAGACTGCGCCCTGGCCACGCGAGGCCGAGTTTTTCGTCGTCCCGGGTTGACGCGTGGCGCAGGCGAGCGGAAGGAGAACGAAGGCGATGAGGGCGAGTTTCTTCATGGCTACATGTTGCCCTGAAGGGTTGCCACGCCGCATCCGATGCGTGGACCGGCGTTTCCGGCAGGCTGCGATACGAGATCGTCAGGGTTGCCGTGCAGAACCACCGCGTGGCCGACGACTCCATCCGTGGCGCCGTTGATGGAGATCGCGTGCGAGGTGAGTCGCGTGTGGACTTCGCCCTTGTCGTCGGCGGTGACGTTGCCGAAATCGCCGGCGTGATGGGAGACGGCATCAGGCGCGCCGTGAACCATTCCGCCCGGATTGAAGTGGCCGCCTGCGTTCATCGCGTTGTTGCCGCAGTCGCCCTTCTCATGCACGTGGAAGCCGTGGACGCCGGGAGGAACACCGGTGAGATCGACGACGACTTCCACGCCATCATCGCCGGCATTCTGGAAGTGAACGACGCCCTTCACGGTCGATCCGCTGGACGCGTCGATTGTTGCTACTGCCATCGGCCCTTTGTTGTGGGCGCAGGCGAAGAAGAGAATCGCGGTCGGGACTACCAGAAGTTTTTTCATGAATCCTCCATCTTGCAAATTCCGGGCGATTCTATTGCGAATGAGGCGCGTAGCGGAATTTCGCTGTCATCGTGAGCCGCCGAAGGACACGAAGTGCCGGAGGACGGTCGAACGATCCCCCGCCCACTTGCCGTCTTTTTTCAACCACTCACGAGTACAGAAATCAGGGGGTCCTTCGACCGTCCTTCGCCGCACTGCCTGCCGGTTGTAAGCGTTGCGTGGAGGCGCGGCTTCGGCGGCTCAGGATGACAGTTTCCCCTTCGCCTTCTGGAGCTACTGCGACCACCTCGCGATCTTCTTCCCGAGCGTCCCCAGCCATCCCTTTGCTACGTCCTGGTAATACAGCGACGCCGCTTTCCCGAGCGCGTCGGCGAGTGATGGGTACGGAGAGACGAGGCCCCCGAGTTGGGCGACAGTCATCTTTTTCTGGCGCGCCAGGACTAGTGTCTCGATCAGCGTGGAGGCGTTGGCGCAGAGTGCGTGCGCGCCGAGGATGCGGCCCCGCTTGTCGCAGACGATCTTGACGAATCCGCCCGTTGTTCGATCGACGACGGCGCGATCGACATCCGACATCTCGACGGTGAATGAGCGGACGTTGTCTGCTCCCAGCGCCGTCACCGCCTCGGCTTCCGTCATCCCGATATGACCGACTTCGGGATCGGTGAAGAGGCCCCACGGAACGTTGTCGTAGCTTACCGGCGATTTGCCGGGGAAGAGCATGTTGCGCACGAGCTTGACCGCTTCGTACGCGGCGACGTGCGTGAATTGCATCCCGCCGTGAACATCGCCGCACGCCCAGATGCGCGGCACCGAGGTTTGGAGATATTTGTCGACGTTGATGAAGCCGCGGTTCGTCTTCACGCCGGCGGCGTCGAGGCCGAGGCCGTCGGTGTTCGCGCGCCGTCCGCTGGCGACGAAGATCTCATCGACGCGCAGCTCGTTCGTCTCGCCGAGCTCGTTTTCAATGCGGACGATTTTCTTTCCCCCCTCGGCGCGCACCGACTTCGCCTCCCAGCGGTTGTGAATCGCGATCCCTTCGTCGATGAGAATCGTGCGAAGGCGTGCGATGACCGCGGCGTCTTCCTTCTTGACGATCTCGCCGGATGAGTCGACGACGACGACGTCGCTGCCGAAGCGGCGGAACATCTGCGCGAACTCGATGCCGATGTAGCCGCCGCCGAGGATCAGGATCGATGCGGGGAAATCATCCTGATCGAGGAACGACACGTGATCGATGAACCCATGTTCGGACAACCCTGCGACCGCAGGAACGGCGGTGCGCGTGCCCGTGGCGATGACGATGTCTTTGGCGATGAGCCTGCGTCCATCGACGTCGACTTCTTTTCGCGAGACCAGTTTCGCATTGCCGAAGATCACGTCGACGCCGAGCGCACGAAACTTTTCGGGATCGTCGTGATGCTCGATGGCATGACGTTGCGCGCGCATCGAATCCATGACCGCCTTCGGCGTGACACGCACGGCTTGCGGTTCCAGGCCGTACGCGTCGGCGTGGCGCATTTGATGAGCGAGGCGGGCGGTTGCCACGAGCGCCTTCGTCGGAACGCAGCCGGTCCAGAGACAATCGCCGCCGAGTTTCGCGCGCTCGATCAAAGCCACCTTGCGGCTGAGTCGCGCGCAGCCAGAGGCGGTTACGAGTCCGGCAGTACCGCCGCCGATCACGACGACGTCGAAGGATTCGGGCATATTCAGCCATTTCACCACGGAGAGGCGCAACGCGGGTTATGTCCGGCTCCCAACGACCTCAGCGCTTTTCTGAATGTTGAATGTTCAATGTTGAGTGTTGAATGTTAAATGACGCCATCGTCAGTTCACTCAACACTCAACCCAAAGACCTTCAACACTCAACATTCAACATTCAACATTTCTAATTCCAACTCCAGGCGAAGACTCTGCATCGTTACAGGAAGGTGATTTCTCTACCGCACTTCGTATCCCGCCGCGATCAACGCCTCGCGGATCGGGCCGGGCTTGTCGGTTGTAATCGTGCTCACGCCGAGCGTCACCATGTCGAGCGCGATCGACGGCTCGTCGACGGTCCAGACCACGGAGCGCAGCTTCTCATCCTGAAGCCGTGAGATCAGCGACGGAGGCGTGGCGAAGCTCGTGTCGATGCCGTTCAAATCGTACTGCTTGATCAGCGCGATGAGATCGTCGAGGACGAACGTTTTGGTTACCGTGCGGAACCCTGGCCCTTCGTCGTAGAGCACATTCCAACGGCCGTTGTTGTAGTCCGCTTCGAAAACGACAATCAGCAGGCAGTCGTTTTCCGGCAGCTCCTGTTTGGCGGCGGCGATCGTGTCGATGTCGAAACTGATCATGACGACCTGCGAGGCCTTCCCCGATTGCCGCACAATCTCCGCAGCAGGCGGCACGACTTGTGGCCCGTCTTTCAGCTCGATGAAAAGCTCGCAGCCGTCGGGCATGATGTCGAGGACGTCTTCGAGCAGCGGCAGGCGCGTCCCCGCCCAGTTCTGCGATTTCCAGCGGCCGGCATCGAGCGATCGCAGCTCGCCGGCGAAGCGGTCGCGCACGGTCCAACTGGCGTTCGTCGTGCGGTTCGTCGTGTCGTCGTGGATGACGATGACCTGCCCGTCTTTCGTCAGATGAACATCGAGCTCGCAGGCGCGCACAGTCTTCCATCCCTCCATGAACGCCGGGAGCGTGTTTTCGGGCGGTGCGTCCGGTTGGACGAATCCCTGTCCCATTCCGCGATGCGCGACCACCTGAATCGTCTGCTTACCCATTCACGTACACCGTCACCTTTCTCGCCGGGCGAGGCCCGTCGAGCTCAATGAAATAGATTCCCTGCCACGTGCCGAGGATCAGTTTGCCGTTGCGGTAAGGCCAGGAGAGGGAGGTGCCGATCAGCATCGAAAGGAAATGCGCATCGGAGTTTCCTTCGCCATGTGCGAAGCGGACCTTGGGAACGAGCGCGCGCAGCGCCTTGGTCAAATCGGCGGGAACGTCGGGGTCGGCGTTCTCATTGACGGAGATGGCGCAGGTAGTGTGGGGCACGACGATCGTGGCGATGCCGTCGCCGAGGGTGAGAGAGGAGAGCGCGCGCTGGATGTCGGGCGTGATGAGGAGGATCTGCTCCCGCGCGGTGGTGCGGATGGAGAAGGTTTCCTCGCGGAGCATGGGGAGATGGTAGCAGTGGACAATGGACGATGGACAATGGGTAATGGACAAGGATGAAGTGTGAAGTGTGAAGAGTGAAGAGTGAAGAGTGAAGTGTGAAGGGTGAAGGGTGAAGGGTGACGATGAGGATGACGGATGAACATGCAATTCTCATCCCTCGTCCCTCATCCCTGATTCCTCGCCCCTCTTCCCACTTCCCACTTCCCACTTCCCACTTCCCACTTCTCTCTTCTGCGCTATACTGCCGCACGTCCACCACACACAAACGCGAGGAGCCGATGGCCTTTTCATCCGTCCTGCAGATGCTCGCTCATGCATCCGTCGCCGGTCTCGACGCGGGAACGGTGTGCGCGACTCTGTATCCGCGATCCACGCTCCTTAAGGCGGGTGTGTGACGACAACATCCGAGATCGCCGCGATTCTTCTTGGCTGTGAACGCCCCGGAGGCAAGGCGCAGCCCTATGAGTCGGAGGATCCAGGCGATTGCACCGACATCACCAAATCGATCGGCGCAACGCTCGACTATCCATCCGACGGTGGAAACGTCTTTGCGGTCAGCGATCTTCATCTTGCCGCCGGCAAGGGACCTGACGGCCGTTTTGATGGATGCGAGAATTTCTATTTTGACGACTCGTTCCGCCGCTTCCTGGCTGAAGCGAATCGAACCTCGCTCGAGCACAAGAGCCACACCTTCGTGCTCAATGGCGATGCAATCGATTTCCTCCGCGTTACGTACGTTCCGGGCCGCCCGCATGCACCCAAACGGCTGCAACGGATTCTTACGCATCTCAAGATCCGGCAGCGGGCGAAACGCAAGAAAACGCAGACGCCCGAAGAGCAGGAAGACTTCCAAAACGATTTCGAAGAATGGCGGCAGATTCTGCTGCGCATCGGCATCGATATCAGCGTGGACGATCTCGACGCTTCCGTGACCGACAGGGAGGAGATATACGGGCTGAAGACGCAGGAGTCGAAGTCCGTTCTGCGGCTCGCCATCGTGATGCGTGGTCATCCGGAATTCTTCGAGGCGCTCGCCGACTGGCTGTCGTGGGGCAACCGGATCCTCGTCGTCAAGGGCAACCACGACCTGGAGTGGTTTTGGCGCGGCGTCAGAAACTACCTGCGGCTCGACATCGCGGAGCGCCTCGCCAAGCGGCAGGGCGGAGGCGCCGATCTGATACGCGATGCACTATTGAAAACGGTCCTGCCGAATCTGCTGTTCGCAGACCACGCCGTATTGATCGACGGCGATTTCTTTCTCGAGCATGGCCATCCGTACGACCCGGTCACCCGAGTCTATGGCGAGAACACGGTCAACGAGGGAACGGAGCTGAACATCCCCTTCGGCTCGTTCTTCAACCGCTATGTGCTCAACTTCCTCGAGCTCGACTATCCGAATCTCGACAAGATCCGGCCGACGCCCAACGTGTTGCCGATGATTCTGCGGACGAACGGCTTCGGCGCGATCCGCGTGCTGGCGACTCACCTCACCTTCATGTTTCAGACCATGACGAGGGGCTATGTCAAACATATCTTCGGACAGCACCTGATCAGACAGGTTGCCACCATCGTCGCGGCGATCGTTGTGCTGCCGATCGGACTCCTCATCCACCAGTTCTGTGCAAAACCAGGAATCCTCCTCGGCGCCGTCGAATGGATCGTGGTGCTGATCGCGGTCCATATTGCCGTTCAGGGGACCGCGCAGTGGCAGTTGAAAGAGCCGGACTCATTGGCGCAGTTCGCCCGGTTGCGATTCGAGCAGAACCCGAATTTCCGCCTGATCACGTTCGGTCATACCCACAATCCAACTCAGTTCGTGATGAATCGGCGCTGGTTCTACAACACCGGCACCTGGATTCCCGTGATCGAGACAACCGTCAATGAGCTGCGCGAAAACCGCATGTTCGCGATCCTCCGCATCGATCACGACGGCAACCGGCTGCAACCCGGACTGATGTACCAATGGGACGACGAAGGGGGACGCCTCGAGCCGATGGTCCTGATTCGCACGAAATCGTCGGATCTATGAAAGGCGGATTGCCGGATACCAAGACTGTTGTATCCGCCGCCGAAACGATCTAGGATATTTGCACACGTCCATCTTTGTGAATTGGCTTACCATTGCCCGCACGGCAAGTCCATCGCGGAACAGGTCTTAACCCCATTTTTGCACCTTCGCGCGCTTTCGGGAGGCAACGATGATTCCGGTTTTCAACTTTCGCGGTTACACGGCCCCTGATCCGATCGATCGCGCATCGACGCGCTCCCAGTTTCTCCTGCTGTTCGCCGTGAGTGCCGCACTCGGGGTGCCCTTTCTCTACGTACAGGCCTACGTCCTGCACATCGTCCTATACACGACGGTGTGGACGTTCATCGTCGGATCGTTGATCTACACGTTCCTGATGGGCAGCATCCTTGTCGTGTTTCGAAAATCGAGCTCGCTTTTGTTCTGGTTGCTGATCCTGATACCGGCGAGCTTGATCGATATCGTGCGCGAAACGTACCTCCGGGCCCACGGTGTGAACCTGTTCTGGTGGTATCACCCGGGAAACTTCATCTCCGACATCGCCACGCCGTGGCGCTTTTTCGTTGCATGGTCGTTCGACGGAGTCTACTCGGGCATCCTGGCTCTCTATGTCGCGCGCCTCGTCGCGTCCGTGATTTTTCCAGCCAGTAACGCGAAGTCCATCCCGACGGTCGAGCAACAGCGCGCAGCCTTTCCCGACAAGTGGTCGGACGAGCCGGTCAAGAAGCCTGTACGCGGCGGCGGGTTCTGGGCGTTGCGAATCATCGGTCTGATCTACTTCATTTATCTTGGGTTCCTGGTCGTTGGATTGTTCGGCGTAAGCCCATGGCCGCAGCAAGTGCAGGACCTGTTCAACATGACGTTTACAAACCAGGCCCTGGGCATCAACACGTTCGCAAAGCTCGGCCTGATGGGGTTGCTCGGATTCATCGGCGCATACAACGTCAATGTTCGCTGGCATTCCACGCTGGTGATGCTGTGTGGGCATGCCGCGTCGACGCTCGCTTCGCTGGCCCTTTACTTCTACAACACGCCGCCGCCGGCAAACCCGCTGTACCGGACGATGCTGATGGCGTCCGCGATCGTCGATACGATCATGAGCGCGATCTTCATTTGGATCCTCATTACCGAACGCGAGAAGGCGAAAGAGTTTGCTCCTGAGAAGGACTTTCCCGATTTCTTCTCGCTCGCCGACACACTCAATCGAATGCTCTTTTATGTCATTGGGGCGTTCGCACTGCTGATGATACCGGTGGCGATTCTGTTCCGAGTGAAAGGCGACGCCATCACGGTTCATTTTGGGTTGCCGTTGTGGCGGGAAATCATGGGCGGATTCTCCGCCGTATTCGGTTACCCCGATCCGCAACTGAGCAACACCATCACGATGTTGACGACGATTTCTGCGCTGGCGTTCCTGATGGCACGCCGCATCAAGCTGCGCAATTACCTTTTCGGGGTTTTGCTTTTCGGCCTGGTGGTGGCGGCATCAGGAGAACTGGTCTGGGGGTTCCTGGCGAGCCTTTTCGGCCTCGGGATTACCACACGAAGCGGCGCCGTCCTGAATGTGGACTGGTATTTCGGGATCGCGGCGCTGATCGATGGCCTGGCCGCCGCGGCGTTGCTGGGCGCCCGCAAGATGTACTACGACCTCGATTACTCCGTCAACGCACTGAACCCTTCCAGCGCTCAAAACGCGATGGCGGTGCACAACGCGATTTTCGACTGTAGTCCCGAAGAGAGTGCCCTCGTCCTGCAACGTATCGACGATCATGTTGCGGGTGTTCGCGGCCGCAAGCGCGGACTTCTCAATTTCCCCTTCTGGCTGCTCGAGCAGGTCTTCAGCGGGCTTTTCGGCCTTCACCCGAAATTCTCGACGATGAGCCGCGACGAGCAACAGTATTTTCTGCGGTACTACATTATGCGCACGCCACGCGAATGCGCGCGCTCGTTCGTTCCGTTAATCGCGGAGCTCGCATATCAATTGGGAACGGCGTCGCACGCATTTGCCACGCTCGCCCATTACACGACGCCAAAGGGTTGGGAAGAAACCGGCTACATTCCACCCGACGCGCGCGACCGCCTGCAGAAGGATCATCCGACGGAAAGACCGCCATTGAAAGGCCCAGCGCCGCTGCCCGACAGTGTCGACTCGCCCTATAACTTCAAACAACCATCGCCGCCGGACAGCAAGCCTCTGGTGGCGCCGCGCGTCTCGACGCCCTTCCGGCAGGCTGACATTCCCGACGATGTCGATTACTTGATCATCGGATCGGGTGCGGGCGGGGCGTGCATGGCTTACCGCCTGGCCACCGAAGTAAAGGATCCTTCGCGCATTCTTGTCGTTGAACGCGGACCTCGTTATTCGCCGCTTCAGGATTTCAACGATGACGAAATGGCCATGGTTCGCAAACTCTACAAAGAGGGCGGGCTGCAACAGTCCAAGCGCTTCGATCTGGTCGTCATGCAGGGCGAATGCCTCGGCGGAACCACGGTCATCAATAATGCGATCTGTTTCGAGATGCCGGAACTGATCCGCAACACGTGGCAGAACGACTATGGTCTGGATCTTTCGAATCTCGATACCGAATACAAGGCAGTCGAACGAGAGCTGGAAATCAGTCCCATCCCATCCTTCGCCATCAATGCTCTCGTCGAGGACAGATTCGTCGCCGGCGTCAATGGCGTCAACGCGCAGCTCCCGGCAGACCAACAACTGAAATTGGACCGGCCGCTCAAAGCAAATCAGCGAAACATGATCGGCGACGGCTGCGACAATCTCGGCAATAAGCGTTTGCGCAAACGTTCCATGCTCGAGACGTATCTTCCCTGGTCCGAAGCGCGCGGCGTGAAGATCGTTGCCGATGTTAGCGCTGTTCGTTTCACAACCGATAGCGCAGGGAAGCGGGCCGAATCCGTTCTATTGCGCGACAATATCGGCAATCTCAGGAAGGTCAAAGTTCGCAAGGCGGTCATTGTGGCCGGAGGCGTGATTGCCAGTAGCCACTTCCTGATGCGCAGCGATCTGAAAGGGATGGTCGGCCGCGGCTTGAGCTGCAACTTTGCGTTGCCCGTGGCGGCTGAATTTCCGGATATCCTGGACGCGTTCGACGGGACGCAGATGACCCTGGGCGCGCTCGATCCGCAGAATCGAGCCATCTTTGAAACCTACGCGAATCTGCCGGGCACGTTCGCGATTTCGCTGCCGTTCTATTTTGACCGGCTGAGAAACTCGATGAATGGTTTCCGCAAGCTTACGAACTTCGCCGCATTGGTGGGATCTGAGCCGAATGGCGTGCTCGAACGGTACGCCGATCCGGTCAGCGGCCGGCCATTTACATGGGAGATCGGCGCGCGAGATGCCGCGAACATCAAGTACGCGTTTACGACCCTGCTCGAAATCTCACGCGCCGCCGGTGCCACGAGCGGAATCCTGCCGACGACGCCTGGCCTGCAGATCCCATTGAGTTCCGGCACGGAACTCGCCGAGTTCAGGAAAAACATCGAATCGTACCCGCTTCGGATGAGCGATCTGAAACTCCTGACCGCGCATCCACAAGGCGGTAATCGGATGATTGCAGGAACCTCGAAACATGCCGGCGAGCGCGTCGTCGACGAGAACTTCCGTGTTGCCGGATTTGACAATGTGTTCGTCGCGGACGCTTCGCTCTTCCCGACGGGCATCACCGTCAATCCACAATGGACCATCATGGCCATGAGCTCCCTGGCGTCGAAACAGGTGCTCAAACAGTGAGGTATAGGGGATTGATCGATGGACTTACTTGCACTCGCGAAAGCACACATTGAAGCGGAGAACCATCAGGACGTGGACGCCACGATGGCCACGGTTGCCCCCGGCGGCGCGTTTTATGACATTCATGCGTCAGGGCAAACAACGCATTCAAGAGACGCCATTCGTGAGCTTTACGCCGACGCTTTCCAGGCCATTCCCGACATGCATATCGATCTCAAGAATGCGGTCGTCGACGAAACGAAAAGGCAAGTCGTCATCCAATACGCGGTGACCGGGACGAACCGGGGGTCGCTGCAAGGGCTGGCGCCTACGAACAAGCCGGTCAGATATAACGGAGCGATTCTGTACGCGTTCGACGAGGCGGGGAAGCTGATCGAAGAGAACGTCTATTTCGACAAATGCGAAATTCTGATTTCGATGGGGCTGATCAAGGATCCGAACACGACACTCGGATTGTTCCTGATGCTGGGGCTGCAAAGTCCGATCTTCCTGATCAAGACGATGTTTTACCGATTGTTCCATAAGAAGAAATAGCGGCGAATGGTCTTAGGAAGCAACGTTGTCATCCGAAGCCGCCGCGAAATTCAGTGACGTTGCAGATGGAACGCATCGGCGGCGAAGGACGGTCGAAGGACCCCCTCATTGATTGCGGTTTTTCTTGTCAACCGCACAAATCAGGGGGTCCTTCGATCGTCCTCCGCCGCCGAGCACGTGCTGCGTGAACGTGAAGAGTCAAGCGGGCGGCTTCGGCGACTCAGGATGACAGCGTTGCGAATGAGTTTCTCATCGCACCGCTTCGAGCGCGGCATGCGGCTCTTCGATCGACATGACGCGCTTATCGGGATCGGCGAGTGTGTCGCGCACGAACGCCAGCGCGGTCTGGCAGTAGAAGCCGTCATTCATCCGCTCGTCGACGGTCCACGAGACTTGCAGAAGATCGTGCCCTTCGTCGTCGTGGATTACAGAGCCGGCGACGCCGAAGATGCTGCACGTGCCGTATTCATATAGATGATGATAAAGATTGCTGATGTGCAGCGAGCCCATGTTCGCCAGGAACATGCTGCAGAACATGGGATCAGGCTCGATGAGCGACTTCGGTAGCAGGTTCCAACGGTCGAGCACGAAGCCGGCCTTGACGATCATGCTGAGAAGCCACGCCGGCAGCTTCATGAAGAACTTCATCTCGCGGTCGATATCCGTATCGACGCCAGCGCGCGCGGCCACGATCGCGGCGGCGATGCGCGTCACCGCGGAGTCGAAACTCTCGTCAGGCCCAAACTGCAGTTTCACCGTGACGATCGGCGCATCCTCGGACATTTCCACCTTCGTCGCGAATGAGATCGTGACGCCGCGCCGCTGATAGATCCGTCCCCCGCTGACGAAGCGGTTCACGCCCGGGCGCTCGAACAGCATGCGCACGCAGGCGTAGATGAGGAGATGAAAGATCGTGGCGCGCTCTTTCCCTTTGCGGGAGCGGTTGTAGCGCCGCAGCCAGCCGCGCGCTTTGGTGATGTCCCACTGCGCGCTCGTGTAGACGACCGATTCGTTGCGGCCGCGCATCACGTACGGAATCATGTAGCGGACCGGGCTGAGGTTCTTGACGACCTCGCCGTCGGATCTGCGGAAGAGCGGCATCGATTACGCTCCGGTCAACTGCGCTGCCGTATTTGAATGTGCGCTCAGGTACTTCGCATCGATCGCCGCGAGCTCTTCGGCGAGCGCATCCGCGGTCGTGCGGAGCTGCTCGTCGGTGTGGCGCGCGGTGACGAAGAAACGGAGCCGCGTGAGGTGCTCTTCGACGGCGGGATAGAGGATCGGCTGTACGTTGATCGACCGCACGGCAAGGGCCTCGCTGAGGCGGAGGCAGTCGAGCGAGTTGCCGACGATGCACGGAATGACGGCGGTGCCGTCGCTGAAGCCGGTGTTGATGCCACGATCCCGGCACATGTTCAGGAACGTGCGGCAACGCTCCTGCAGTTGCGCCACGATCTCGGGATGTTCGCGCATCTTGCGCAGTGCGGCGAGAGCGGCAGCCGCGTTCGCGGGCGATGTGCCGACGCTATAGATGAATCCGGGGTTGCTGTACTTCAGGTACTGAACCATCGCACTCGATCCTGCGATGTAGCCGCCGCACGAAGCCAGCGACTTCGACAAAGTTCCCATCCAGAGCTCGACGTCGCTTCGATTGACGCCGAAGTGTTCGCCGACGCCGCCGCCCGTTTTGCCGAGGACGCCGAGGGAGTGTGCTTCGTCGACGAGTAGCAACGCATCGTACCGGCGCTTGAGCTCGATGATCTTGTCGAGCGGCGCGATGTCGCCGTCCATGCTGTAGACGCCTTCGACCGCGATGAGCACGCGTCGCGCGGTGCTGCGGAACTGCTGCAGGATCTGCTCGAGCGCGTTGACGTCGTTGTGCGGGAACGGACGCCGCTTCGCGCCGGCGAGCTTGATGCCGCCCATGATCGAGTCATGAGCGAGACTGTCGTGAATGACGAGATCCTGCGGTCCGAAAAGGTGGCCGATCACGCTGACGTTCGTGGCGTGTCCGCCGACCATGACGATGGAGTCTTCGCAGCCGAGGAAAGCGGCGATCTCCTGTTCCAGCTCGAGGTGCAACGGTTTTTCGCCCGAAGCCAGGCGGCTCGCGCTGACAGAGGTCCCGTAGCGATGGACCGCGTCGATCGCGGCGTTCGTGACGTCCGCATCGCCGGAAAACCCGAGATAGTTGTAGGAGGAGAAGTTGACGAACTCGTGGCCGCCGATGACCGATGTCTCGTTCGTGACGCGCTCGTGTACGGAGAAGTAGGGGTTCCTCATGCCGGCCGCGTGCGCCATCTGCAGCCGCTGCGAAAGCGCTTTCACTTCGGGGAACTCTTCGATGCGCGATGTCTCGATTCGCTCGGGCGACATCGGTGGAGCAGCGGCGCGCGTGTCGCGCGCGTGCAGCATCTTCATCTCGATGAGCTTGCAGCGAAGGCCGCGGATTTGCACCAGCGGACGGCCGTTCGCGTCGAGCAGATCGAGATCGGCGGTGACCAGATCGCCGGACGTTGCATCGCGCAGCAAGCCGACGCTGCGAAGCTCTTCACCGGCGCGTGGTCGGGAGAGGATTCGAATGTCGTCCGCGCCGACGGGAAGGCCGATCCGACCGAGGTTCACGGAAGCCCAGTAGGCGCAGAGCTGCAGCGCACCGTCGAACGAGAGGATGTCGATCGCCTCGCCACCAGGACCGCGGTCGCCGGAGGCGCGAAGAGTACCGGCGGCGTGGCCCGATCCGAGCTCGACGATCGCCGTGAGCGCGTGCAGGCGTGGACCGTGGAACGTACGCGAGCTATAGAAATCGGCAAGCGGCAGCGTGGGGCTGACGCCGTTCTGCGGAATGGCGAGCAGCGGCAACGGCTCGCGTGTGCTCGTTGCGCGCATGCGAAGCGACGGCTGGCGTCCGATGCGCTGGATGCGGACATCGGCAACGTCGGTCGTCGACGTGGCGGTGATGACGAGCTGCGTCGCGCCGTCTTCGGGAACGTCGAGAATCTCGGTGATCTCGAGGTTCGAGATAGCGAGCTCCGGACCAAAGCCGAGACGTCGGGCAGCGGACGCCGCTTGGTCGAGCAGATAGGCGAACGGCACGACGGCCGTACCGTCGACTCGATGGTCGCCGAGCCACGGCGCGCTCTGCATCGAGACGGATACGGATGCGCGATCGACGCGCGGCTCGTGTTCCAGTCCTGCACCGAGGATGACTTCCTGCGACTGCTCTTTCGCCGCCAGCTCGGCGATGACGTGCGCCAGTCCGGTTTCGTCGGTGAGGAACCGAACTCGATTCTTCATCGAGCGCTGCACAGCCTCGGGAAGCGTGCTGACCATCCCGCTGCCTTCCCACGGCGGGAGATCGATCGTGGCGACGCGAACGCCGGGGCGATCGGCGAGCAGCGATGTGAGTCGCGCCAGCACATGGTTGGCGGCGGAGTAATCGGTTTGATGCGCGTTGCCGAAACGGCCGGCCCACGATCCGTACATCAGGAACGTTTGCAGCGGATCGCGCCGTGCGGCGTTCCAGAGTGCGAGCGCGCCGGCGACTTTCGTGTCGAATACGTCGGTGGCGTGTTTGATGTCCTTCGTGGCGATTGCTTCGTCGGCGAGGATGCCGGCAGCGTGAACGACGTGCGTGATCGGTCCGAATGCGCTGCGTGCTTGATCGAACGCGCGCGCGACCGCCGTGGTGTCGCGAACGTCGCAGCGAACGTAAAGCGCGTCGCCGCCAGCGTCGCGAATCGACGCGACGGTCGCATCGGCTGATTCCGAACGCCCGAGAAGGAGGAGCCGTGCGCCGTGACGGCGGGCCAGCTCGACGGCGAGCTTTGCTCCCAATCCACGTCCGCCGCCCGAGATGGCGACGACGGCACCGCTCGGAAGCGAATCGTTCGCGATCGCGCGTCGTTCGACGGAGAACGTCTGCCTGCGTCCGCGCGCATACGAAATGTCGACGGTCTGATCGGTCGCCGTGAGCTCGGCGAGAATTGTCGTTGCGATCGATTCGGGCGATGCGCCTGCGCCGACTTCGATCGATTTGACGAAACTGTCCGGCCACTCTCTGGCCAGCGCTTTCACCGCTCCGGCGATGCCGGCGCTTCCTGCTCCGGAGTGCACCGCGACGAACGCCGATGGCGCCTTCTGAATCACAGCGTGCCGAATGAGCTCGATCACGGGCGTCCGCAGCGATGCGGCGTCGACCGTGGTCAGATCGAGCGCGGAGAGATCGATGACCGCGCAATGTTCGGACATCGCTTTGCTGACGGTGATGCCGGCTTGCTCCAGCCGCACTTTCAAATGCTTCGCGACGCTTGAACCGCCGATGATGACTGCCGCGCCGCGGAACGGCAACGACTCGGCATGCGGCGACGGACGATCGATCGTCGTGACGATGTAGCGGTGAATCTCTTCCGCTGCCGGCGTCTCCGCAGCCTCTAGCGTGGGGCCTGCCACTTCGGCGATCGCTCGCAGCAGCTCGCCGACGGTGGTCTCATTCTTCAGCAGCGACTGCGGCAGCTTGCTCGCTTGCGGGAACGCCTCGGTCAGGCCGGCATACATCTCGACCATCATCAGCGAGTCGAATCCGAGCTCGTCGCCGAGGTGGAGATCGGGCGTGATCTGTTCGATGGGGAAGGAGCTTACTTTCGCCAGCAGGTCGTAGAACCGCTGCTCCAGATTACGCTCGACCTTCGCAGGGACCTTGTCGGGCGGACGTTCCGCGGGAACATCGGCAACGCGTTCTTCGGCGTGTTTCGATCCGGCGAGCGAGGCCTGCTGTTTGATCGCGTCGACCTGTGCTTGCAGCGAGGCGATCTGTTCGGCGAGTGACGGCGCAGTCGTTTCGAGGGAGGTCATGGTCGTCGGGCTTTTGGGCTGCGGTTGCGATGGTTTCTTGTCATCCACGATCCAGAACGAACGCGTGGAAGGAAGCGGAGGACTGGGAAGGCTGATTGGCTGCGCTCCGTCGAACAGCGCGTCGAGCTCGATCGCGGCGCCATTCACGGCGAGCCTTCCGAGCGTATCGAGGAAGGTCGAATCGGCGACGTTCACATACGGATGCTTCGTGTCGACGAGCCGTTCGCTGCCGCCGATCTGGAGAAAGAGATTCGCATCGGCGTCGAGCAGTTCGCGCGAGGAGAGGACGACCGGAATGGAAGCGGAGGCGAGCTGCGTGCCCGACAGGTCATCGCGCGACTCGCAGACCATCTGCAGCGCTGTGTCAGGCGGAATCACGCCGCCGGTTGCGGCAGCGATCAGCGCGCCGGCGCCTTCTCCGAACGCGGCGGCCGGAGTCACGCCGAATCCGCGGAGAAGCTCGGTGATTCCGAGTTGCATCGCTGCGAGCATCGGCTGACCGCCGCGCACGACTGCGGCGTCGCCTTGCGCGAAGTAGGTTGCGATCGGGCGCTGAATGAGACCGTCGAGCGGCGCTGTGAGCGACTCGATCCGCTCGCGGAATTTGGGAAAGCGCTGGTAGACGTCGGAACAGCTCTCGGCTCTGCGCGCCACTTCGCCGGCGAAAAGGAAGGCCACTTTGCGGCGCGCTTCGCCGCGTGGCTCCGCAAAATAGGAGATGCCGCTGACGTCGTCGCCTGCAATGGCGCGCTGCGCATCGTCCAGTCGTTTGCGAAGCTCGCTCAGCGACGACGCTGTAAACGCGATTCGCGTGCGCTCGCGACGGCGTGTGGCCGTCAGCGTGTAGGCGATGTCGCGCAGGGAATGCGTGGTGTCGCGGAGCGTGTCCGCAAGCTCGCGGATGTGATCCGCCAGCGTTTCGGGAGTGTCGGCCGAAATGAGGAAAAGCTGGTGCTCGGGCATCGGCGGAACGGAGACGGACGAAGAACGCTCGCGTGCAGGCGGCTCTTCGAGCACGATATGAACATTCGTTCCACCGAATCCGAACGAGTTGACTCCAGCGCGACGCGGTGCACCATTCGCGGTGAGGGGGACGGCTGTGGTCGGAATGTAGAAGCCGGTTCCATCGATGCCAAGGGCGTCGCGCTGCGCGCTCCAGCCGGCTTGCGGAGGAATGACGCCGTGATTGAGTACGAGCACCGCTTTGATGAGGCCCGCAATGCCTGATGCGGCGAGCGGATGACCGATGTTTCCTTTCACCGACGTGACGGCGCAATGAATGCGGCCGGCGCCGAGCGCGCGTGCGTTCTCGCGAAGCGCGCCGATCTCCGTCGCGTCACCGACCGGAGTGGCCGTACCGTGCGCTTCGACGTAGTGAACGGTGTCGGGCGAGACGCGCGCATCGCGGTACGCGCGTGCCAGCGCGTCCATCTGTCCGCTCATGCGCGGAGTCATCGGACCCTCGCCGCGTCCGTCGTTGTTGAGTCCTGCGCCTTTGATGACGGCCCAGATGCGGTCGTTGTCGCGGATGGCGTCGTCGAGCCGCTTGAGGATCACAGCGCCGACGCCCTCACCGAGAACGAAGCCGTCCGCGTTCGCGTCGAATGGGCGGCAGACGTCGGATCGCGACAACGCGCCGATACGGCTGAAGCCGACGAGCAGATCGGGAGTGCAGATCGTGTAGACGCCGCCGACGATCGCCGCATCGCACAAGCCGGAGCGCAGGTGGAGCACTGCTTCGTGCGTTGCAACCAGCGCCGACGAGCACGCCGCGTCCATCACCATCGCCGGTCCGCTCAGGTCGAACGCTTCGCTGACGTTGCAGGCGATCATGTTGAGGAGAACGCCGAGCATCGAATACTGCTGGATGCCCGCGATCTGTTCGACCGCGTTTTCGGCCGCGTCGTCGGGCAGTGGCGGCACGGAGCCCCACTCACCTCCCAGGATCTGTCGCACGCGAAAACGGCTCACGACGAGATCCTTGAACTCCGCGACCGAGGCACCGACATAGACGCCGGTCGAGCGAGGCATGGGACGTCCGCCGTACCCGGCGTCGTCCATCGCCAGACGGGCCTGATCGAGCATCAGGCGCTGCTGCGGATCCATCGCCCGTACGCGCCGTGGCGGCATCTTGAAACGCTCCGGTGCGAAGGAGCGGATGTCATCGAGACAGGCGATCTTCGAAGCGTAGGTGGAATCGGTGTCGCGCGGGTCGCGGCTGAAGAACGCGCTGTGGTCCCAACGCTCTTGCGGGATGTTCTGAAAATGAACTTTGCCCGAGATGATGGAATCCCAGTACGCGGTCAGATTCGGGGAGCCGGGAAAGGCCCCGCTCATACCGATGATGGCAATGTCGCGCTCGCTCATGCGACGAGCCCTGCCTCTTTGAGCCACGCGATCGTGGGCTGGATGGTTTCGCGCGCGCCGCGGAACATCACGCCGAGGTCGCGCTCCGCTTTCGAGCCGTCGACGAACCAGTAGCGCGTGGCGTAAGGAATCACACGAGGGTTATAAGGGAGCGGGATGTGCAGCTTCAAGGCAATTTTCGAGATGAAGCGCAGAAGTCCGTTCGGCATGGAGACGATTTTCGCTCGCTTGCCGGCCAATTGCAGACTCAATTCCGCGAGCTGACGGATCGTGAGATTCTCGCCGCCGAGGATGTAGCGCTCGCCGGGCTTTCCCTTTTCGAGCGCGGCCACGATGCCGGCCGCGACGTCCGCGACATGCACGACGCTCGTGCCGCCGTTGCAGACGAGAACGGGATTCGACTTCACGAAGTCGATCAGATTGCCTGCCGTGATCAGCGCGTCGTCCGCCGGCCCATAAACCTCGGCCGGATTGACCATGATCACCGCGACACCTTTCCGATACGCAGCGATGCAGAGCTCCTCCGCGCGGCGTTTTGCGTGCGCGTACTGGAGCTTCGGATCCGTCAGCGTGAATTCGGCCGTCTCGTCGAACACCGTCGGCTCCTCGGAGCCGTTGATGGCGGTGGCGCTGGAGACGGCGACGACGCGATGTCCGGGCAGCTTCGCCGCTTCATCGAGGATGTTCCGCGTTCCTCCTTCGACGACTTCGCCGAGGGCGGGCGAGTCGATCTCGCTCCATGAGGAGAGGCCGGCGAGGTGGATCGTGGCGTCGCAATGCTTCATCGCGGCGCCGAGGGAAGCGGCGTCGCGGACGTCGCCGAGCACGCGCGTGTACGGCAATCCGTCGATTCGATCCGTGCGGCTGTGCGCACGGAGCAGGCAAGTTACTTCATGCCCCGAGTGAACGAGACTTCGGACGACAACGGACCCGATGAAACCGTTCCCTCCGGTAACAAAGACCTTCATGGACATTGGCTCCGGATATAGATGTGGCGGACCTGGACGATTATGGCCAGTATGGTAATCAAAAAAACAAATGAGGAGCAAATATATACGAAACATAGGTTATTTGGTCGGTTCGATAGATACTTGACTGAAAGATGTCGTTCGCATTACGGTAGGCGACGATCGATCTAGGAGGTCCGGCGATGAGCAGTTCATCGGTAGGCGAAGCCCGCGGTGTCGTTGGCGGAACAAGGAGAGGGAGTGTGGCACCAGCGGCTGCCGGCGAGGTTGACGGGACGATCGGTCCGGAAGACATTCTCACCGTCAATCCTGGGAAGCTCTATACGGAACCGACTCCTGAGTTCTATCTGGAGATGAAGCGCCGCATCGATTCCTGGTTCCGCGAGCGCAACCTCACCCGTTTTGCGCCGCCGCGCCAACTGTGGAAGGGCTGGATCTGCTTCACCATCGCTGTGATTTCGTACGCGCTCATCCTGACGCAGATGGTTCCGCGATGGGCGATGCTGCCGATGTGTCTCCTGTCGGGCATGACGATGTTCATTTTCGCGATGAGCTTTGCGCACGATTCGTGTCACAACGCGATGTCACCGAACCCGCGCTGGAACGCGCTCTGGGCGTATGCGTACGACATCGCCGGCGTGAGCTCGTACATCACGAATACGGATCACATGAGCGGGCATCACCGCGCCCCGAATGTCAGCGGCATCGACGTTGCGGTCGGCTCCGACGTCGAACCGACGTTCCGACTGCACCCTGACGTTCCGCTGCACTGGTGGCAGCGCGCGCAGCATCTCTATTTCCCGATCGCCTACGCGCTCTCGACGCTGCACAAATGGTTCATCCTCGACTACACGGGGATCCTTGGAAACCGCTTCGGACTTCGCTCGGGCCGCCGCGGGGCGCTTAAAAAGATCACGATCGCGCTGGCGTTCAAAGTCTTCACGATGTTCTGGGCGATCGGTCTTCCCATCATGATTCTGCACGTTCGCTGGTGGGAGATCGTTCTCGGTCTGCTGGCGTTCCACACGCTGCCGGGACTGCTCGTCGGGCTGACGTTCCAGCTCACGCACATCTCGGACATCAACGACTTCCCGTCGCTCGCGCCGGATGGGAAGTTGCACACGTCGCGCGCGCTGCACACGCTCCGGACCAACCTCGACATCATGCCGGAGAGCCGGTTGCTGAATGCGTTCACCTGCGGACTGATGTCGCACGTATCGCATCATCTTTTTCCCGAGATCGCGCACGAGTATCTGCCGGATATCGCGCCGATCATCGAGCGGACTGCGCAGGAGTACGGCGTGCCGTACAAGAAACATCCGACGTTGAAATCCGCGCTCCTCGGGCACTATCGGATCCTGCGGTTCTTTTCCCGTGATACGCCCGATCAGCATCGAGCGTATGCTTGACGGGACTGAACCGGCATTCCAAAACTCGCGCCTCCTGGCATCTACCCGACTCGCTGACGTGGTTGTTTCGCACGCGCGCGGATGTCGACGCGAGGCTAGGCCTCTCGGTGCGCTATCCGTGGCCAGTCTGGGCTGCGGCGATGACTGCGCTCGTCGTCGTGCACTACGTTCTGTTCGGGTTCGTGCACAACGCGGTCGACACGCGCATCTGCATCGGCTACTCGCCTGATCCGCTGTTCTCGCTGATTCCGCGCGATGATCGCTGGTTTTTAGTCACCCGTACGCTCTACGAGGCGGTGGCTTACGCCGCGACCATCGCTGTGTTTTATCAGGCGTTTCGCGGGCTGCACACTGCCGTGCTGCGTTGGAGCATCGCACTCTGCTTCATGACGACGATGCGGATGGCCACGCTCCTGCTGATTCCGCTCTGCCGTCCGACGGTGCAGGCATTCGCGCCGCCGCCGCTGGCGTCGCCGATGATGTTGAACCTTCACTTCTTCTCGGTGCCCTTTCGCGTGTATGCCCTGAACGACGTGATCTATTCGGGGCACACGAGTCTTTACATTCTGCTGCTCCTCTGCACGAATCGCTGGCGATCTATCTATCGCGTTCTCCTCGGACTCTTTCTGCTGGTGATGGTGTACGGGCTCATCGCGGCGCGCGATCATTACTCGATCGACATCCTTCTGGCGATCCCGTGCAGTTACTTCGCGGATGCCTGCGCCCGCTTTCTGCTACGGCGCGCTCCCGCGGCGGCGTGAGCGTCCGCGTTATAATCGCGGCACAAACATCCCCCCATGCCATTTTTCTGCATCCACTGCAGGTCAGAGGTCGATTCGAAGTTCAAGGCGTGCCCGTACTGCGGGGAGCCGATCACCGACTTTCTTCGCCGGTATCTCGAGCATCCGATCGACGACAAGTACCAGATCCTCGCGCGTCTCGGCGTCGGCGGGATGGGAGAGGTCTACAAAGTCCTCCATCTTCATCTGAACTCGATCCGCGTCATCAAATTGATGCGCGCAAGCATCGCCGGTGAGGCGGGAGCTGACGATCGCTTCATCCGCGAAGCGCGGCTGGCCACGCGCATCAATCATCCGAACGTGGCGGCGTTGTACGACTTCTCGACACTCGATGACGACGCACGTTACATGGTGTGGGAGTACATCGAAGGAACGAATCTTCACGAGCTGATCGAAACGCAGGGACCGCTCTCGCCGCGCTACGCCGCGAAGCTGGCGATCGAAGCGTTGCACGGGCTCGATGCCATTCACCGCGCAGGCATCGTCCATCGCGATATCAGTCCCGAGAACATCATGATCTGCCGTGACGAGGAAGGGGAGCAGCACGTCAAGCTCATCGACCTCGGCATCGCCAAGCAGGGCGATGCCACAGACGCCAGCAAGACGGCGACAGGGATGTTCGTCGGCAAGTGGAAGTATTGCTCGCCCGAGCATCTGGGCATGCTCGACGCCGGCGAGCGCATCGACGGACGCGCCGATCTCTACTCGTTCGGCATCGTGCTCTACGAGATGCTGACCGGCGTTCCGCCGTTTCAGGCGGACACGCCACATGCGTACCTGATGCTTCATGCGTCGGAGAAACCGCGGGCGCTGGTGGAGGTGAATCCGTCGATGCCGTCGTCGCCGGCGCTCGAGGCGCTGATCTTCAAGGCGCTGGAAAAAGATCGCAAGAAGCGGTTCGCGACGGCTCGCGAATTCGCGCGCGCGCTTGAGCAGATCGCGCCGGCGCTCGACGATCAGGTTGGCGCCGCACAACCGCTTCCGCGCGCCGTCGAGGTGACGGAAGAGCCGACGAAGGTGGCCACGCCGACGATCCTCAGCGGCGCTACCGCGGGACGAACCGCTGCGATCGAAACCGCTGCGATCGATCCTCACGCGCAAACGATCCTGACCGAGCGAGGCACGCCGATCGCTGCCCGCGAGTTGCGCAGGGTGTCGGCGACGAACGTCGTGGCGGTTCCGCGAAAGCGATCGCCGATTCTGCTGTGGATCTCCGCCGCCGCCGCGGCGATCATGGTCGCCGCGGTCGTCATTCTGATGCAACACAAATCGGCGGCGTCTCGCGAAGCCACGGAAACGGGCGCGACTACGACCAGCGCGGCCACGCCACCTGCGATTGGACGCGTGGCGATCAATGCGTTTCCGTGGGGCGAGGTGACCAGCATCCGCAATGTTGCCAGCGGTTCGATCGTTGCGCTGAAAACGCCGGTCGTCACGCCGGCAACCGTCGATCTTGCGCCGGGCACGTACCAGATCACGTTGTCGAATCCTGCGTTTCCGTCTCCGATCACGCGCAAGGTCGACGTGAAAACAGGAGGCGATCAGCGCATCGAGCTGCAGTTCGCCGATCCTGCGAAGGTCACGCTTCCGCCGTTCGAAGGTGCGGCGCAATGAAACGCATCGCGTTGGTTCTGTTGCTACTCGTCTCGTCTCCCCTGTTTGCGGCGGAGAAGTGGCTCGATGAATACAACCGCGGTGTGACCGCGGTGCGCGCGAACAACTTTCAGGCAGGCGCGCAGGCGTTGCAGCGCGCGATCGAGGAGATGCCGCAAGAAAACGGGGCGCAGCGTGTGCGCGATCAGATCTTCACGTATGTACCGCACTTCTGGCTCGGGATTGCGCGATTGAATCTCGCTGATCCCGATGGCGCGCTGCGGGAGTGGAGAATCTCGGAGGAGCAGGGAGCGATTCAGAGCACGCCGTACTACGCGCAGCTTCGCGATCTCATCGCTCGTGCCAATGCGGAGAAGCGCCGGCGCGCGGAAGGGGCGGCCACGCCGGCGAAGCAGGAAGCGAACGCTGCGATCGGCCGGGCGTTATCGGCGCAGATGGACGCAGTAACCGCCGGCGGCGATCGAAGCGATCCCTATCACGCCGCACAACGGAAGCTTGCAGAAGCGAAGGATCTCACCTCGAAGGCGGGCATCGACGTGCGCGCGTACAAACACGCGGCCGATGTGGCCGAGGAGGCGCGGAGTCTTTTTGCGAGTGCGGCCGACGACGCGAAGAAACAACGCGCCGCGCGGCCCGCGAAGCCTGTCCCGGCTCCTGCGCGGAAGCCGCCGATCGGCGATGTCGTGATTCCGTTCGACGACGATCGTCCCAAGCCGATCGTCCAGCCGCCGGTTCAACCCACGCCGCAACCGCAACCACCGGTGCCCGTTCCGCAGACAACTCCCCGAACGCCGCCGAGAACGGAGCCGAAGCCGCAGCCTCCTGAACCGCAGCCTGAGCCCGAAAGTGAAGCGCTGGTCGCGGCTCGCATTGCCGTCCAGCAATACCACCGGCGACTGGTGGCGCTGAAGCTGCCCGTTGTCGATGCGCAACGGTTGGAGCGTCAACTGACGCCGAAGAGCGATCCGAAATCGATTCAGCGCGTCGTCGATGAGATTGCAGCGAAAGAGCGTGAGCTCGACAAGAAAACGGAGATCGCGTCGAACAAACCGGCGGGCACAAGCACAGCTCCCGATCCGGCGCAGTTGCAAATCCAGTCGGCGTACCGCGCGTACGCGGCGGGCGACTTCGCAACATCGGACCGCGTGCTGACGCAACTTCTCTCCTCGAAACCGAGCGCGGAGGCTTTCCTGCTGCGAGGCTGCTCCCGCTATACCGAAGCGATGCTCTCGCGCAATGGCGGCGCGTTGCTGGCGGGCGCCACCTCGGACATGCAGTCGGCGTTGCAAATCAATCGTTCGCTACGTCTCGATCACAATGCATGGTCGCCGAAACTCGTGGCATTCTTCGAGCAGCTGAAAGCAAAGTAGGCGACGCGGCGCGCGCCTTACCTCCCAAGTACTTTGTCCAGCGCGGCGAGTAACGCGCTCATCTCGTACGGCTTCTGGATGTACGCGACGTGCTCGCTGAGAACATCGCGGAGCATCGCTTCATCGCCGTGGCCCGTCGAGAAGAGAACGGGAAGGGCGGGCCAGCGCTGGGCGATCTGGCGATAGACCTCGAGACCATCGATGTCGGGAAGACCGAGATCGAGAATCACAGCGTCGGGAACCTTCGCCGCGATTCTCTCCTCGGCTTCCAGCCCCAGGCGAACCCAATCGACGGAGATTCCTTCCATGTTAAGGATTGCCGCCAGACCAGCGCCGACGGCTTCGTCATCCTCGACCATCGTCACGCGCGTGCCCGCGTCGGGTGCGGAGGAGGGCGAATTCTTCGGGGAGGGCGAAACGATCGTCGCAACCTTTCCGGCCGGGATGAGGATGTGGAACGTCGATCCCTTGCCCAGCGCGCTCTCCGCGTAGATCGTTCCTTTGTGTTGCTGCACGACTTGCGCGGCCACCGCGAGACCGAGACCCGTGCCGCCGAATTTCCGTGTCGTAAACAAGGGCTCGAAGATGTAGCGCATCGTTTCGTCCGGCATACCCACTCCCGTGTCGGAGATCGAGAAGTGGATTGCGTCGATGACGCGCTCGTTGCGGTCGCGAATGACGTCCGGAGTGGCGCGGACCTCAATCCTGCCGCCATCCGGCATGGCGTGATGCGCATTGACGATCAGATTGGCGACCACCTGCCGAAGCTGATGCGCGTCGGCGATCATGGTCAGTGAGGGCGCGGCGTGGATCGCTACGGTCACCGCAGGACCGGCAAGTTGGACGAGCTCCGGCTCAAACTCCTTGAGCCATGAGGAGACATTGACGGTGGCACGCGCGGGCTCGCCGATGCGGGTGAAGCGCAGCATCTCCTGCGTGATCCGTTTGCCGCGTGCGACGGCGTCGGCAATGCGCGGCGCAGCCGTGGCCACTGTGGGATCCGCTCCCGCGCGGCGCGTGAGCAGATCGACGAACGGTTGGATGCCCATCAACACGTTGTTGAACTCATGCGCGACGGACGCTGCCAGACGCCCGAGACTCGACACCCGCTCCGCCTGCAGCAGTCGATTTTCCAACTGGCGGCGGTCCGTCACGTCCTGGATCACACCCACGATGCGGCCGGCGCCGCCGCTCGGGTCGATCACGTTGTGGCCCCGCCAATGAATGTAGATCTCTTTCCCGCCTTCCCTTTGCAGGCGGGACTCGACGTCGAGAGGTAGTCCTTCCGTGCGCGTGCGCTGAAATGCTTCCGCGAGGCGCTCGCGGTCATTGGGATGAACGGATTGCGCAAGAAACTCGGCAAGCGTGATCTTCGCGGGCAGGCTGAGGATCTCCCAAAGTTCCGCCGTCCCCTCGATGGCGTCGCTACCGATGTTCCAGCCCCACTCGGCGATGCAAGCGGTTCTCAGGATGTCCCGCATTTGCGCGTCGCGTTGCCGTGACTCTTCCTCGCCGGTACGGCGTGCGGTGATGTCGATGACCGTTGCGCGAATGCCGCGGTACGCACCGTCAGATCGGAACAGGGGCCGCGTCTCCAGCAGTGTGCTCAACAGGGTGCCATCGCGGCGTTGGAGCTGCAGCTCCAACTGTGCAGACTGTCCAGCGCGGTACCGCTCTCCATGTTGCGCATCGATGGCGTGTCCATCGCCAACGACGAATTGGGATGACGGCGCGCCGAGCATCTCGTTCGCCGAATAGCCGAGCATTGAGGCCAGACGCTCATTGGCAAACATCGTCTCGTCACGCTCATTGAGAATCCAGATTCCCTCCTGCGCGGTATCGACGATCTCCCGGTAGAGTTGTTCCTTCGCGCCGGCGAGCGTTGGCAGGTCGAACTCCTCCAGAGATGTCGATACGATCATCAGTCCAGCCACGGCGCCGTCTTCGCTGCGGACGGGAGATGCGGTGAACAGGACGACGGAGGCGGCTCCGCTACCGGAAACGATGCGTCTCGTCCCTGACCACGTTCCGCCGTCGCGAAGTCGCTCAATCAGTGAGGGGTCCGCGAGCGGGTCGCCGGTGGGCAGGACTTCCGCGAGCTTCCGGCCGATCGCATCGCTCGCGCGCCACCCGTAGAGATCCTCGGCTGCTCGGTTCCACGACACGATGACGCCGTCGTTTCCGGCCGCGACGATCGCCTGACTTGCGGAATTGAGAAGAATCTCAGGCGTAAACATCAGGAATTGGCCTGGATTGCTGTTGCATGGCGTGGATGCGTCATATAATTATAGAGATCGTGCCGAGTCAGCGAATCCTCATCGTCGAAGACGACCGTGCTGCCGAGATCATCCTTCGGCTTCCCCTCGAGCGTGAGGGCTTCGTCGTCGACTTCGTCGAAGAGGGCTATGCGGGAATCGAGAAGCTGCAGGCGTACGAATACGCGGCAGTGATTCTCGATCTGATCATTCATCGCGGGCTGAACGGATTCGGTGTGCTGAATTTCATCGAGATGGAGCAGCCGGAACTTCTTGACCGCGTCTTTCTCATGACGGGAATGTCGGAGCAGACGGTCATGAATACCGCGCCGCGTCTGCTTTCCCGATTGTTCCGAAAGCCCTTCAGTTATCGCAGGCTCGTAGCGGCGGTCGTTGCCGCGGTGCGGCCCGAGGTAGCGGAACGCGGCACGGATGCGCGCCGGCTGCTCGTGGCCGACGACGACCGGATGTCGGCCGAGTTGATCGCGGTGTTCGGACGGCGTATGGGATTGTCGGTCGAGATCGCCGAGAACGGACGGGAAGCAATCGAGAAAATCGCTCTCATGCACTTCGACGCCATCGTGCTCGATCTGCTCATGCCTGGCATCGACGGCTTCGGAGTGCTCGAGTACCTCGATCGATGCCGTACGGATTTGCTCGCGCATACCATCATCTCCAGCGGGCTTCCCGAAAAATACAGAGAGCGCGTCGCTGAGTACGACGTCTGCGGCATTTTGCCGAAGCCGGTCGACCATCAGGCGCTCCAGAAGATGATCGAACAGTGCATTGTGTCGCATTCCGGACAAAATGAGGTCCGGCGCGCGAACGGCTCGTAAAGGAGACGCCGGCGGCCACGCCGCGGCAACAGAGCCGCCGGCAGGCCGCAGGGCGGCCCGCCGGCGATTCAGAACCTCAATGCGCAGCGCTTTGCGACTGGATGCGCATTCCATAAAACGAGCGGTAGACGAAGATCATCGAGATGATGAAGAAAACGACCGAAAGGATTCGCGTGAGTCCCTGCTGACCGTTCTTCGTCATCTCCACCGCCAACTCGACGGCCAGTAGTCCGAAGAGCGTCGTGAACTTGATCACCGGGTTCATGGCCACCGATGACGTGTCCTTGAACGGATCGCCCACAGTGTCGCCGATGACGCACGCCGCATGAAGCGGAGTGCCCTTTTCCTTCAACTCCACTTCCACGATCTTCTTGGCGTTATCCCACGCGCCGCCGGCGTTGGCCATGAAGATGGCCTGGTACAGACCGAAAAGCGCAATCGAGATCAGGTAGCCGATGAAGAAGAACGGCTCGAAGCAGGCAAAGGCGAGCGTCGAGAAGAAGACGGTGAGGAAGATGTTGAACATGCCCTTCTGGGCGTACTGTGTGCAGATCTCGACGACTTTCTTTGAGTCTTCGACGGACGCCTTCGTCGCTCCGGCATCAAGATGCATGTTCGCTTTGATGAACTCGACCGCGCGATACGCGCCCGTCGAAACGGCCTGCGTCGAGGCGCCGGTGAACCAGTAGATCACCGCGCCGCCGACGACGAGGCCGAGCAGGAACTGTGGATGCATGAGCGAGAGCTTGTCCATGTCCGTCGTGAGCTTGTTGGTGAGCATCACGATGATGGAGAAGATCATCGTCGTCGCGCCGACCACCGCGGTGCCGATGAGAACCGGCTTCGCTGTGGCCTTGAACGTGTTGCCCGCGCCGTCGTTTGCTTCGAGGAAGTCTTTGCCCTTCGCGAACGATGGTTCGAAGCCGAAGTCGCGCTTGATCTCCGCCTCGATTCCAGGCATCGACTCGATCGTCGACAGCTCGAAGACCGACTGCGCGTTGTCGGTCACGGGGCCGTACGAATCGACCGCGATCGTAACCGGACCCATGCCGAGGAAGCCGAAGGCGATGAGACCGAAGGCGAAGATGGCGGGGGCGATCATCAGCGCGCCTGCGCCCACCGGGAACATGCTGCTGATCCATGCGCCGATGCCCATCAGTCCGGCGATGGTGATGCCCATCCAGTATGCGCTGAAGTTTCCGGCGATGAGTCCCGCGAGAATGTTCAGCGATGCGCCACCTTCACGCGAGGCGGTGACGACTTCCCGCACGTGACGCGATTCCGTCGATGTGAAGACCTTGACGAGCTCCGGGATGATCGCGCCCGCCAGCGTGCCGCAGGTGATGATCGTCGACAGCTTCCACCACATCGTGGCGTCGCCGCCGAGCGATGGGATGAGGAGATAGGAGACGAGGTATGTGACACCGACCGAGAGGATCGAAGTGATCCAGACGAGCGAAGTGAGCGGCGCCTCGAAGTTCATGACGTCCGCTTTGCCGTACTTGGCCGCGGCGATCGCGCCGTTGATCCAGTAGGAGACAACGGACGTGATGACCATGAGGACACGCATCACGAAAATCCAGACGAGGAGTTGCGTCTGGACGATTGGATCGGACACTGCCAGAAGGATGAACGTGATGAGTGCGACGCCGGTGACTCCGTACGTCTCGAAGCCGTCCGCGGTCGGGCCGACCGAGTCGCCGGCGTTGTCGCCCGTGCAGTCGGCGATGACGCCAGGGTTGCGGGCATCGTCTTCCTTGATGTTGAAGACGATCTTCATCAGATCCGAGCCGATGTCGGCGATCTTCGTAAAGATGCCGCCGGCGATGCGCAGTGCGGCCGCGCCGAGCGATTCACCGATCGCGAAGCCGATGAAACAAGGTCCGGCGTAGTCGCGCGGGACGAAGAGAAGGATGAAGAGCATCAGCACGAGCTCGGTGGAGATGAGCAGCATGCCGATCGACATGCCGGCTTTGAGCGGGATGTCATACGTCGGGAACGGTTTGCCGCGCAGCGAGGCAAACGCGGAGCGCGAGTTCGCGAAGGTGTTGACGCGAATCCCGAACCAGGCCACGCCGTAGCTGCCGGCGATGCCGACGAGGCTGAAGATGATGATGATCGCCGTCCGCGTGAGGCCGTAATGCCGCAGCACGCCGAAATAGAAAATCATGATGATGCCGATGAAGACTTCGAGCAGCAGGATGAATTTCCCCTGCGTCTGCAGATAGGTCTTGCAGGTCTCGTAGATGAGCTCCGAGATTTCGCGCATCGACGAATGCACGGGCAGGTTCTTCAGCCGCACATACATGACGAAGCCGAAGAGCAGTCCGAGGGCGCAGACGACGAGACCGAACATCAGAAGGTTCCGGCCGGTGATGCCGCCGAGAAACGAAACGCTCCCGAGATCAGGCAGCACGAGGTTCGCCTCGGTCTGCGTTTCAGCAGGCTGTCCGGCCAGAGCCGACTCCTGCGCTGCCACCTGCGGATCCGCCGCAGGATGAGATGTATTCGAGGTCTGCGCATTCACAGCTCCGGCGACGCAGAGAATCAGCATCGCCAGGACCAGCGTGCGCATGATCCATGACTTCATAGGTCCTCCAAAACGTTTTGCTAGTGGTTTTGCGGCTGAGCGGGCGCTCAGAGCGGGCGGATTGTAACAGACGGGGAGTGGGAGGTGCCGCCAAAGGAGTGCCGGCGTCCCGCCCGCGGCGTCGAGGCATCCCGCCTCGGCGTACAGATCCAACGATTGATAGAATTGATCGCGGATGAGCCGAACCCCTGAAGACATCATCGCTGACGCGTTGCAGTTGCCGATTAGGGATCGTGCTGTGTTGGCAAGCCGGCTTCTCGACAGCCTCGACGATCTCTCCGAGGAAGAAAGCGATCAACTGGCGGAAGAGGCTGAAAGGCGCTATGCCGGATTCAAAGCTGGTGAGATTGAAGCCATCGCCGCTGAAGAGGTCTTCGCGCGACTCAGATCCCGTCATTCAGAGCGATAGCACGGAAACGCCATGCCGTCCATCAGGCTCTCTGGACCCTATGATATTTACTTCACGAGCCACGATCGTGGCGAACCGCCACATGTACATGTCGATCGCGAAAATATGGCTGCGAAGATCTGGCTTCGGCCGGTTGCTGTGGCCTACAATCTTGGTTTCTCGCGGCATGAGTTGCGCAGAATCGAACGTCTGGTGGAAGTCAATCGAGAGCAATGTCTGAGAGCGTGGCATGAGCACTTCGGAACCTAAAGCAGGCGAGCGCATCACCGCCGTTCGCGTCACCGAGGATTCGCTGACGTTCGACCTTCTTGACGGACGAACGATCACTGTGCCGCTGGCGTGGTACCCGCGCCTTCTGCATGCTTCGGAGGCCGAAAGAAACAATTTTCGCGTCGTCGGAGCGGGCTACGTTATCAACTGGCCGGATGTCGATGAGCATCTCTCCTCGCAGGGACTGCTGGCTGGCGCTCCCGCCCCGGGCGTCGCTACGCTCTCACCTGTGTAAGAAAATCAGCGCGCGAAAAACACAAAGGGCGCTCTTTCGAGCGCCCCTTTACTTGCTGCTGAATAGAAAACTACGCCTGGTTCGCGCGGATGTGAATTTCGACGCGGCGGTTGAGCTGACGGCCGCTGGGCGTGTTGTTCGATGCACGCGGGCTCGACTCGCCGTAGCCGATCGTGTCGATCCGCGAGCTACGCACGCCGAGGGACTCGATATAGCTAGCGACGGAGTCCGCGCGGCGCTCGGAAAGACGCGCGTTGTACCCAGCAGGTCCCGTCGAGTCGGTGAAGCCCATGACCGCGATGGTCGTATTCGGATACTGCTCGAAGACGTTGGCCATCTCGCGAAGCGATGCGCGTGACGCCGAACGCAGGCCAGCGGAGTTGTAGTCGAAGAGAACGTCGTTCTTGACCGTCACCTTCAGTTCGTTGTCAGCAGTACGCGTGACGTCGACACCATTGATCTGACGAAGCTGGCGCTCCTGCTTGTCCATCATCGCGCCGACGATTGCACCGGCCGCGGTTCCTGCGAGTCCGCCGACGATCGCGCCGCGCTTTCCGCTGTGTCCATTGCGATTGTTGCTGATGACGCCGCCTGCGATCGCGCCGGCGATGCCGCCGATGATCGCGCCGCGCTTCGCTTTGGCATGTTCGTCCACGGTCTGGGCAAAGGCCGCGGTCGAGAACAAGAGAACTGTCAATGTTGCTGAGATGAGTTTTTTCATCGTTTCCTCCCTGGAAAAGATCTTGTTGCCCGGTTGTATCGCAACGGGGGTGCCACGCTAAAAATAACCTCTGATCGCGGAATGCTCAGTGCAGGGAGTAGGTGTACGATTAGGCTGATGACGACGGAGAATCCTTTGCTCGATTGGTTGCACAAGTCATTGCAAGATAGTGACTTGGCGTTTCGAGACTTCGTCGAGCTCGCTCTCTATCATCCCCAGTTCGGCTACTACTCGGGCTCACGATCACCCGCCGGACGAGAGGGCGATTTCATCACGTCGCCCTTGCTCAGCCCGTTGTTTTCCGACGTTCTTGGCAACTTGATCCGTGAGTTTCTGGACCGTGCCGGCGACGGGGTGTCTCAGGTCGTGGACATCGGATGCGGTGACGGCGCGCTCATCCGTTCGTTGGCTTGGGGAGTGGGGAGTGGGGAGTGGGGTGTGGAAGATAGAGATTCGAGAGACCAGAGATCAGGAGATCTGCTTGCGGACTCTTGGGACGCCGAGCGCTCATCGATCGCGACGCGACCTTCTCCCACGCCCCACACCCCACTCCCCACCCCCCAATTCATCGGCCTCGATCGCCACCTCGGGCGCGCGACGCCCGATCCGCGCGTGACGTACGTCTCCTCGTTCGTCGAAATCCCATCCGCGAAAAACCGCATCATTATTAGTAACGAATTATTCGATGCATTTCCGTTCGCGCGTCTCGTGCAACGCGACGAACAGCTTCACGAATTGTGGGTCACAGAACGCGATGGCGCATTGGATTGGACCGAGCACGAAGCAGATGGCCGCTACGAAGACTACTTCTCGGAACGCGGTATCACGCTGGAGTCCAGCCAATTCGCTGACATCTCGCTCGAATGGGCGTCCTTCTACGATGAGATCTGCCGCTTCGTTCCACGCGGCATGATCATCACCTTTGATTATGGGCTCCCGCAGTCGAAGCTCTTTCGCGGACGGATGCGGCGCTTCGGAACGGCCGCCGCGTACTCCGCTCATCGTGTCAGCCGCGACCTCCTCGCCGATCCCGGCCGGCAGGATCTGACGGCGCACATCAACTTCGACGACTTGATCCGCACCGGCGAGCGCAACGGTTTCACGACGCTCTTCTTTGACATGCAAGCAAAGTTTCTTCTGGCGCAGGGCGCGGCGGACCATCCGTTGCTCGCGCCGATCGGCGAGGCGGCGATCGAGAGCGCGCAGGAAGGAATCGCGCTGCTCGATGCGCGCGATGCGGCCCGCCGCCTCATCCTTCCCGACGGCATCGGTGCGGACATTCGCGTCCTGATTCAGTCGCGCGGGGTAGACGAAAACGGCTGGCGTTTTCAACAGAAATTGTTTTAGTCAAGGGGGTGGGGAGTGGGGAGTAGGGTGTAGTAGGAGAAGCACGCGGCGTGCTCCGATCCAGCACTCGTGCGGGTTCTCCTCGCTCCAACACCCCACTCCCAACTCCCCACTCCTCAAGGCAAAACGGAATGATTGACTCCTGTCAGTCGGCGTTTACAATACCGGCGGTCTTCGACAGGAAAACATGGCGAACTATTCAGTACTACTGGTGGCCGCGCTCATCGTTATCTCGCTCCCGGTATTGACGTTGTTCATCATCACCCCGCTCGTTCGCGCCTCGCGCGGCGGCAAAGTCAAACTGGAGCCGTATGAATGCGGGATTCCTGCGACGTCGCAGGCGATCGATCACCGCTTCTCCGTTCGCTACTTCCTCATCGCCGTTCTCTTCATCGTCTTCGATGTCGAGACGGTCTTCCTCTTCCCCTGGGCGATCCGCTTCAAACAGCTTGGCTGGTTCGGCGCGATCGAGATGGCAGTGTTCCTGGCGATCCTGATCGTCGGGTATGTATACGCTTGGAAGAGGAAGGTCCTTTCATGGGTCTGATCGAAAACCGCTTCGATCCCAACGTCCTCACTACCTCGGTCGACAAGTTTTTCAATTGGGCGCGCAAGTCGTCGCTCTGGCCGATGCAATTCGGCCTCGCCTGTTGTGCGATCGAGATGATGGCGGTTCTCGATCCGCGTCACGACATGGCCCGCTTCGGCGCCGAAGTCTTTCGCGCCACACCGCGCCAGGCCGATCTGATGATCGTCTCCGGCACCGTCACCGAAAAGATGGCGCCGATCGTTCGCCGCTTGTGGGATCAGATGCCCGATCCGAAATGGGTCATCGCCATGGGCTCGTGCGCGACGTGCGGCGGGCCGTATGACACCTACGCGGTCACGCAAGGTGTCGATCGATTGATCCCTGTCGATGTCTACATTCCTGGCTGCCCGCCGCGCCCCGAGGCGTTGATCTGGGGGCTGATGGAGTTGCAGAAAAAGATCGAGAAGATGCACGTCATCCGCAAAGGCGGCGAGTCGTACGACTTCGCGCGTGCCGCGGTGCGCGACTCGCTGCGTCCCGTGCACGAAGGGCCGGCGTTGCGCGCAGAACAAGCGAAAGCGCAACTCAAGCCGGCGCCGATCTCGGGCATCAAGCGCACTCCGATCGAAGAAAAGAAAGCGAAGACGACTCCCGCTCCCGCTCCGGCGGCGGCTGCCGACGCTCCCGTCACGACCTTGACCGACACGCCCGAAGCCGACGAGATCGAGAACTGATCCTCAAACATGACTGAAGTTCCTGAACAGCCAACTGCGACTGCGCCGGCCGCTCCTGCGAAACCGGCCGCGCGAAGCATCGACGAGATCAAGCGCGATCCGCTCGTCGCGCGTGCTTGCGAGCGCGCCGGCGATGCCATCATCTCGGCGAAAGAATTCGTTGGCGAGATCTCGCTGACCGTCGATCGCGATCGCATCGTCGAAGTGGCCAAAGCGTTTCGCGACGACGGCTTCAACTATCTCGTCGACCTCGCCGGCGTCGACTACTCGAATTATCCGAACTGGACCGGCGACCGCTTCGGTGTTTCCTACACGCTCTATTCGTTCTCGAAAAACAATCGCGTTCGGCTCAAAGTCGCGACCGACGAGAACACCCCCATCCCTTCCGTCACCTCGGTGTGGAAAACGGCGAACTGGCACGAGCGCGAGACGTTCGACATGCTCGGCATCGTGTTCGACGGCCATCCGAATCTCGAGCGCATTCTGATGTGGGATGGATTCAACGGCCATCCGCTGCGCAAAGACTTTCCGATCCGCGGCATCGATACGGGCGCACGCATTTATCCCGAGGTTTTTCCGGAAGGTGGCGGACCGCGGGCGGGATCGACAGGCAAGGACGTCAAGGACGTCAACGTTTACAAAGGTGAGTGGCCACACTACGGAACCTGGCCTGTCGCAGAAATTGCGGCACGGGCAGCAGAAGGCGGGCAGCCGCCTGCCCCGGAGCTTGCGGGCGTCGTCGCCGATACCGCGCAACCGACCGAAGATGCGCCGTGGCACGATCCCGAAAAAGCGTTGCCCGAGCGGATGGAGCTGGCGAAAGCCGGCAGCCTGAAAGACAAACTCTTCGCCGCGATGGCGCAGACCGATTGCACCGCCTGCGGCTGGGATTGCGAAGGGTACGCGGCCGCGCTCGCGACCGGCGAGACAACGGACATCACGTTGTGTGTCCCGGGTGAAGATGAGACGGAGTCGATGCTGAAGCAATTGATGGCGGGGAAGGTATGAGAGCTCTTAGCTGTCAGCTCTCAGCTCTTAGGGGATTCGGCGCGAGCAGCGGCATAACGGTCCTAACCATGTCTTTCCTAACAGCTAACAGCTCACAGCTAACAGCTCGGGGTCGCCATGTTTGACGTTCACGAAATGGAAGTGAACTTCGGTCCCCAACACCCGTCGACGCACGGAGTGCTTCGGGTGATCCTGAAGATCGACGGCGAGCGCATCATCGACGCCAAGCCGATCATCGGCTACCTCCATCGCGGCACTGAGAAGCTCTTCGAGAACATGACGTACCCGATGTGCATCCCGCACACCGACCGGATGGACTACGTCGCTTCCGCCACCAACAACCTCGGCTTCGTCGAGACGGTCGAGAAGCTGATGGGGATCACGAAACAGATCCCGAAACGTGCGCAACTCATGCGCGTGATGCTCAGCGAATTGCAGCGGTTGTCGTCGCATCTTCTCTGGCTGGCGACGCACGCGATCGACATCGGCGCGATGACACCGTTCTTCTATTGCTTTCGCGAGCGCGAACAGATCCTGGATCTGTTCGAAGAATATTGCGGCGCGCGGCTAACGCTCAACTGCATGCGCATCGGCGGCATGCCGGACGATCTGCCCCAGGGCTGGCTCGATGATCTCGAAGGCTTCGTCGACAAGTTCGATGCGGCGATCGATGAGTACGAGTCCCTGCTGACGAACAATCGCATCTGGAAAAAGCGCACGGTGGGCATCGGTGTGATCTCGCCGGAAGACGCCATCGACTGGGGAATCACGGGCCCGCCGTTGCGTGGCTCGGGCGTGGAATGGGATCTCCGTCGCGCGCAGCCGTACGAGTGCTATCCCGAGTTGCAGTTCGAGATTCCGATCGGCAAGAACGGCGACACGTACGACCGCTACCTCGTCCGGATGGAAGAGATGCGGCAGTCGAACTGGATCCTCAAGCAGTGCATCCCGCTTGTGAAGGCGACTCCGGCCGGCGACATCAAAGCGAAGATCTCGCGCGTCGTGCGGCCGCCCGAGGGCGAGGTCTATCACTCGATCGAATCGCCGAAAGGGGAGCTCGGCTACTACATTGTCGCCGACGGCAAAACGCAGATGGCGTATCGGTGTCACGTCCGGCCCCCATCATTCGTGAATCTGCAGGCGCTTCCGGCGATGGCCAAGGGACATCTCGTGTCCGATCTCGTGGCGTTGATCGGGACGATCGACATCGTTCTGGGCGAGGTGGACCGGTGAGAAGCGGAATGTTGAATGTTGAATGTTTAATGTTGAATGTTGAATTCAACACCGAGCTCCTACCGGCGAGCATCCTCAGTCTGATGCCGTTTCGCACCCAACGTTCACCTGACCAGACTCGGCTTCCGGGCCCATTCAACACTCAACATTCAACATTCAACATTCAACATTTGCCTTTGACTCTCTCGGAGGGGCGCCATGCCTGAACCTCTCCTCAAATATCTCGTCTGGCCTCTGGTCAAGTTCCTCGTCGCGTTCATCATCGTGCAGGTGATCGTCGCGGCGATGAATTACATCGAGCGTCGCTTGCTCGGGCTGATGCAGGCGCGGCTCGGACCGAATCGCGTCGGCAACGAAGTCTTCGAGAAGATCACGCCGCGCGCCGTGCACCGATTTATCCCGGGCGGCTTGCTTCAGATCATCGCTGATCCGATCAAGTTCATCCTCAAGGAAGACATCGTTCCCTCGAGCGCCGAGAAAGTGGCCTACTTCCTCGGGCCGATGCTGCCGCTGATTCCGGCCTTCCTCGTCTTCTGCCTGATCCCGTACGGTCCGCCGCCGACGTTCGTCGTCACGCACGTGAATGTCGGATTGCTGCTGATTCTCGCCCTCACTTCCACCGGCGTCTACGGCATCATCCTCGGCGGCTGGGCCTCGAACAACAAGTACTCGCTGATGGGCGGACTTCGTAGCGCCGCGCAGATGGTGTCGTACGAAGTGCCGTTCGGACTCTCGATCGTCGGGGTGTTGATGCTGTGCGGCAGCTTCGACCTCGTCCACATCATCAACTACCAGGCGGATCACATCTGGAATCTCTTTCCGCAGCTCATCGCCGCATTCATTTTTCTCGTGGCCATGAACGCGGAGAACAACCGCACGCCGTTTGATTTGCCGGAAGCGGAATCGGAGCTCGTGGCCGGCTATCACACTGAGTATTCGGCAATGAAGTTCGCCTTCTTCATGCTCGCCGAATACTCCTCGATGATCGTGAACTCCTGCCTGATGGTCAGTCTCTTTTTCGGCGGCTGGACGCTGGCGATTAACGGCTACGGCCTCACCACCGGTGTCCTGCGCGGCTGGGGATTGGCTGGCGGCATCCTCGGCGCGGTCATTTTCATCACGAAGGTGATGATGTTCATGCTGATGTACATCTGGTTCCGCGCCACGTTCCCCCGCTTCCGTTTCGATCAGCTCATGGATCTCGGATGGAAGTGGATGATTCCCCTGGCACTGGCGAACATCGCCGTGACGGGAGTCGTGGTGCTCCTCGGCGATCAATTCAATTTCCAGGGAGAGGTCGTGCTCTCGATCGCCGGAGCGGCGATCATCGCGTTCACGTTGTTCCTGCTGCTCCGGCCGCGCGCAAAGGTGATCCATGCACGTCGAGTATCAGAAGCCTAGATGGTCCGATAAGTTTCTGCTCCTCGACATGCTCGAGGGGTTGAAGACGACTCTTCGCGAGTTGTTCAAGCCGAAGGTGACGATTCGCTATCCGGAAGAGCGGCTCGAGCCGGCCAATCGTTTTCGTGGGATGTTCAAGTTCTCCTTCGACCGTTGCATCGCCTGCAAACTCTGCGCGCTGGCCTGCCCCATCGACATCATCTACATCGACGTTCACGACGAGCAGCGCGAAGTCGACGGCAAGATGAAGAAGATCAAAGTCCTTGACCGCTACGACATCGACGTCAAGCGCTGCATGTTCTGCTCGCTCTGCGAAGAAGCGTGTCCGACCAAACCGAAGTCGATCTGGTTGACGACGAAGACCTACGAGCTGGCCAGTTACGACCGCAAAGATCTCTACTTCAACATGCAGCAGCTCGAGTATTGGGAAGGGCGTCCCGAGTACGCGGGGCTTCCCGCGGATGAATCGGAACAACCGAAACAGATCGAGGGAGGAATGCCTTGAGTCCTGCCTTCCTCGTGTTTCTGATCATCGGCTCGATCGCGGTCGCCTCCTCGATCCTCGTCGTGGCCATGCGCAACCCCGTCCACTCGGCGCTGTTTCTCCTGCTGACGTTTCTCTGCGTGGCCGTGCTCTTCGTGATGAAGGGGGCGGAGTTCGTCGGCGCGGTGCAGGTGCTCGTCTACGCCGGCGGCATCATGGTCCTCTTCCTCTTCGTCGTCATGCTGATCAACGTGCGCCACCTGCCCGATGAGCGCGTGCTCTCGAATTTCTGGAAGGGCGGACTGCTCGTTGGTCTGGCCGTGTTTCTCCTCTTCTTCACGATGGTTCGTCCGGGCGTTTTTCACGATGCAACAGCGAGCGACAAGAGCGACAAAGCGTTGCGCACGACCTACACCTATCGCCATCGAAAGGTGCATCAGGCCGACGGCACCGTCGTACGGAAACTCATTCGGCGCGGCAAGATCGTCGGCAACTCGGAAGCAGTAGGGATGGCGTTGTATACGGACTACCTCGTGCCGTTCGAGGTTGCATCGCTTTTTCTGCTCGTGGCCATGATCGGCGCGATCGTCATCGGAAAGCGCGAGCTCTCCGCGAGCGAAGAAGAAAACATTCCGGCGTACATGCTCGAGCGAAGCGAGACCGAACATGAAGTGAAGGAGGCGATGCGTGCCTGAGGCAATGCCGAGCACCGAAGCCTATCTGATGCTCTCGGGGACGCTCTTCGCCGTCGGTCTCGTCGGCGTGATCATCCGCCGCAACATGATCACTGTGCTGATGGCTGTCGAGCTGATGATGAACGCCGTCAACATCAACCTCGTCGCGTTCTCGCACCGCTTCGCATCGTTGGAAGGACAGATCTTCACGATCTTCATCATCACCGTCGCGGCAGGAGAGGCCGCGGTCGGCCTGGCCATCATCATCCAGTTGTACCGCCTCAAGAGCACGATCAACGTCGACGAAGCGAGGTCGCTGAATGGTTAGCGCGACTGTCCTTCTACTCATCCCAATCCTTCCCGCGCTCGGCGCGCTGATCAACGGACTGCGCGCCGCCGCGTCGCCGCACGCGCCGAAGAATCGCGCGGTCACGAATGCCATCGCGCTCGGCTCGACCGGCCTCTCCGCGTTGCTCGCCGCGTGGACCGTCATCACGTACGTCGGCGGCGGCACGTCCACGGCGTTCCAGCACGCTTACTACACCTGGATCCCTGCGGGACTCGGCCACGCCGCCGGCAACACGATCGCGAATTTCGCCGTCGACTTCGCATTCCGCCTCGACACGCTCTCATGCACGATGCTCCTCATCGTCACGTGGATCGGATTTCTGATCCATGTTTACGCCACCGGCTACATGGCGCATGAAGAAGGCTACACACGCTTCTTCACCTACCTGAATCTCTTCATGTTCATGATGTTGCTCCTCGTCCTTGGGGCGAACTACATGGTCATGTTCGTCGGATGGGAAGGAGTCGGGCTCTGCTCCTACCTGCTGATCGGTTTCTACTACGACAAAAAGTTCGCTGCGGACGCTGGTAAGAAAGCGTTTGTCGCCAACCGCATCGGTGACTTCGGTTTCATCCTCGGCGTCTTCCTCATCTTCAACACCTTCGGTACCGCGGACTTCGGAAAAGTCTTCGCGCTGGCCAGCGCACATCCCGAGGCGTATGCGGGGATCGCGACGACGATCTGTTTGTTGTTGTTCGTTGGTGCGTGCGGCAAGTCCGCACAGATTCCGCTCTACGTCTGGCTGCCCGATGCGATGGCCGGACCGACGCCGGTCTCCGCACTGATCCACGCCGCGACGATGGTCACCGCCGGCGTCTACATGGTCGTTCGCTCGAACGTTCTCTTCCGGCTTTCGCCCGATGCAATGCTCGTCGTGGCAACGGTCGGCGCCGTGACGGCAATCTTCGCGGCGACGATCGGCATCGCGCAGAACGACATCAAGAAAGTCCTCGCGTATTCGACCGTGTCGCAGCTCGGCTTCATGTTTCTCGCGGCCGGTGTCGGCGCGTTCACCGCGGCGATCTTCCACGTGATGACGCACGCGTTCTTCAAGGCCTGCCTCTTCCTAGGCGCCGGATCGGTGATCCACGGCTGCGGTGGCGAACAGGACATGCGCAAGATGGGCGGGCTGCGCAAGTACATGCCGAAGACGCGCATGACGATGCTCATCGCCTGCATTGCCATCGCCGGCTTCCCGCCACTCGCTGGCTTTTTTTCGAAGGACGAGATTCTCGCGACGACGTACGAGCATCACGGCTTTCTCTATCTTCTCGGGATGATCGCGGCGACCTGCACCGCGTTCTACATGTTCCGCCTCTACTTCATGACGTTCTCCGGCGACTATCGCGCCGCGCACGTCGAAGGACATCCGGAGTCGGAACCCGAACACGCCGGGCACGACATCATCCCCGGGTATCTTCATCTTGATGACGGTGACGCGCACTCCGACAAGGCGCACGGGCATCATCCCGAAGCGCACGCACCGCACGAGTCACCGTGGAGCATGACGGGCGTGCTCTGGATACTGGCGATCCTGGCCGTGATCGGCGGCATCGTCGGCGTTCCGCAGATGCTCGGCGGCACCCATCCGACGCTCTTTCAGCGCTGGCTGCTGCCGGTATTGCTGCCGCTTGGCGGCGAGCACTTCGAGTTCGCCGAAGCGAGCCGGATGCAGGAAGCGTTGCTGGTGGCGTCGTCGGTCGTTGTCGCATTCCTCGGCTGGTTCATCGCCTACATTCTCTACAAGAAGGATGCGGCGTTCGTACGTGCAACACGAATGGCAACGCGCTTCTCGTTCATACATCGTCTGCTCGAGAACAAATACTACGTCGATGAGGCGTACAACTTCGTGATCGTCGGCGGCGTGCTGGCCTTCAGCCGCGCGCTGTCGTGGTTCGACGCGAACATCATCGACGGAATTGTCAACGGTGTTCGCCATCTGACGGTCGTCGCGCTCGGACATGGCTCGTGGCTCTTCGATCGATTCGTCGTCGATGGCGCGGTCAATGGCGTCGGTTCCAGCGCGCGCGGTGGTTCGCGTCTGTTCCGCAGAATGCAAACGGGATTCGTTCAGAACTACGCGTTGGTGATGGGCGGCGGAATCGTCCTCGTCGCCGCGGTCTATTTGTTTACGAAACCATGAGGAGCGAGAAGTGATCGGTGATTAGCGATCAGAGATCAGGACACCATTGTGGATTCCTGATTCCTGATCTCTGATCACTAATCACCGATCACTAATCTCGGTCCTCGGAGAAAAGCGTCTTTTGTTCACGAAACTATGAGGGGGAGAAGAGATCGGAGATTGAAGATCAGATCAGGACGTCCGCTTGCGATTCCTGATCTCTGATCTCTAGTCACTGATCTCTCCACAGAACATGGGCATTCTCAACATCGTCACCTACATCCCGCTGCTCGGTGCGGTCCTCATTCTCTTGTTTCTCCCGAAAGAGAATGGGAAAGCGATTCGCTACACGGCCACGTTCGTCGCCGTCGTCGACTTCTTCGCCTCGCTCTACCTCTGGTTCAATTTCGATCCGAAGGCGACCGGCAACGCCATGTGGCAGTTCCGCTTCATCCACTCGTGGATCCCTTCGCTCAACGTAAAGTACGACTTCGGCATCGACGGCATCTCGCTCCTGCTCATCCTGCTGACGACGTTCATGGGGATCATCGCCGTCGTCTCGTCGTATCAGGCCATCGATCATCGGCAGAAGGAGTACTACATCCTGCTGCTGCTCCTGCAGACAGGAATGATCGGCACGTTCTGCGCGCTCGACTTTTTCCTCTTCTACGTCTTCTGGGAAATCATGCTCGTGCCGATGTACTTCATCATCGGCATCTGGGGCGGATCGCGAAAGCTCTACGCCGCGATCAAGTTCTTCCTCTACACGCTGTCGGGATCGGTGGTGATGCTACTGTCGATCCTCGCGCTCTACTTCTTCAACTCCACCGGCATCCCGTTCCTGAACATCAAAGGCCTCGGCAACGCCGCGACGTTCTCCGTTCTGCAGTATCACCAGATCGGCCATCTCATTCCGCCGACCTTGCAGTTCTGGATCTTCCTCGGATTTTTCCTCGGCTTCGCCATCAAAGTCCCGATGTTCCCGTTCCACACGTGGCTTCCCGATGCGCACGTGGAAGCGCCGACGGCCGGCTCGATCATCCTCGCAGCGGTTCTGCTGAAGATGGGAACCTACGGCTTCGTCCGATTTGCGCTGCCGATTCTTCCCGACGGAACGAAGCAGTGGCTGCCGTGGGTGGTCGCGCTTTCGATCATCGGTATCATCTATGGCGCGCTCGTGTCGCTCGTGCAGAAGGACATGAAGAAGCTTGTCGCCTATTCATCAGTCTCGCACCTCGGCTTCGTGATGCTGGGGATGTTCGCGCTCAATCCGATGGGGCTCCGCGGCTCCGTAATTCAGATGATCAACCACGGCATCTCCACCGGCGCGCTCTTTCTGCTCGTCGGCATCATCTACGAGAGACGGCATACGCGGATGATCGCGGAGTACGGCGGTCTGGCCAAGGTGATGCCTGTCTACGCGACGCTCTTCCTGATCGCTGCCCTGTCGTCGATGGGACTGCCGGCGCTCAACGGGTTCATCGGCGAGTTCGCGATCCTGCTCGGCGCCGCGAATCGATCCATCGTATGGGCGTCCTTCGCCTCGGTCGGAATCGTGCTCGGCGCTGCGTATCTCCTTTGGCTCTACCAGCGCGTTTTCTGGGGACCGCTCGACAACCCCGCGAACAAGAACCTGCTCGACGTCAGCAAGCGTGAGCTCGGCCTGCTGTTGTCGCTGGTCGTCCTCATGGTCTGGATTGGGATCAAGCCCGGCGTCTTCTTTGACATCATCGAAGAGCCGGTGAACTACGTCGTGCGCAAGGTCGATCCCACGTACTTCGATCGGCAGCCTCTCGTTTATCCGAATCCATCTCCCGTCGTTGCGTCCGCGGTTGAGACCACGCGATGAACTGGAACGACATGATGTACCTGCTGCCCGAGGTCATCCTGACCATCGGCGCGTCGATGTTGCTGCTCGTGCCCGTCACGGGCGGACGCGGCGCGAGACTCTCGGCGAAGTGGATGATGCTCCTCCTGCTCGCGATCACGGCAGGCGCGCTGATCTACGCCTCGCATGCGGTTGAGAATATCGATCAGTCGCGGCAACTCCAGGCGATGTTCGCGCTGGACGGATTCTCGATCTTCTTCAAGCTGCTGTTCATCGGTGCCATCGCCATGTTGGTGATGCTGTCGGAAGATTTTCTGGCTGAGGGAAAGTACTCGCCGTGGGAGTACTACTCGCTGTTGGGTTTTGCGCTTTGCGGCATGATGTTCATGGCCTCAGGCGTCCACCTCATCACGATCTACATCGGACTGGAGCTGCTCTCGCTCTCGAGCTACATCCTGGCGGGCTTCTACAAGAGTGAGCTGAAGTCGACCGAAGCGGCGATGAAGTACTTCATCCTCGGCGCGGTCAGCTCCGGCATCCTGCTCTACGGAATCTCGCTGATCTACGGCGTCTGTGGATCGCTCAATCTGCTTGACGTCGCCGCGGCCATGTCGACGATCGTCACCAACGACGCGCTGATGTTCGGCATCATGCTCCTCGGCGCAGGACTCTGCTTCAAAATCGCCGCGGTTCCATTTCACGTCTGGACACCCGACGTCTACGAAGGAGCGCCGACGCCGATCGCTGCGTTTCTCTCGACCGGCTCGAAGGCGGCAGCATTCGCGATCTTCGCGCGCATTTTCTACGTCGGCCTGCACGATTTTCATATCGAGTGGAACTACGTGCTGGCCACGATCTCCGCGCTGTCGATGATCGTCGGGAACCTCGCGGCGATCACGCAGGACAACGTCAAGCGGATGCTCGGATACTCATCGATCGCGCACGCCGGTTACGTGCTTCTCGGCGTCATATCACTCAATGCGCTCGGCCTGCGCGGTATCCTCGTCTACTCGGTGGTCTACGTGTTCGCCAATCTCGGCATCTGGGCGACGGTGCTGATGCTGCGCCGTCATCAATACAGCGGCGAGCGGATCGACGATTTCGAGGGACTGAGCCGGCGCTCGCCGCTGTGGGCATTCGCAATGGTGATCTTCCTGCTGTCGCTCGGCGGCATTCCGCCGACGGCAGGGTTCATCGGAAAGTACTTCCTATTCGCAGCGGCCGTGCAGTCCGGTTTCGGCTGGCTGGCGGTGATTGCGGTGCTGATGTCGGCCGTGTCGATGTTCTACTACTTGCGTTTGGTCGTGGCGATGTACCTCCGCGAAGGAGTGGAGGCGGAGTTCGCGATCACTCGACCGCTGCGGATCGTCGCCGGCATCTGTCTCGTCGTCACGCTGACGCTTGGGATTCTGCCGTCGTCGCTGATCGAGCAGGCTGTCCTTTCATCCACTCACGTCGCCACGCGCGCGGCGATCACTCCCCATGCCGGACGATAAGAACAGCGACAGCGGCAGGAAGATCCGCCAGAACGAAACGTTGCTCGAAGCGTCCTCGATCGGGTTGATGTTCCCGATCGCCATCGGTCTCGGGTTCGGCTGGGGATGGTGGATGGATAAGATGTTCCATACCAGTCCGTGGCTGACATGGATTTTCACGATCTTCGGCGTGATCGCGGCGTTCATCAACCTTTTCAGGCTCGGAATGCGGAAAGACGATGGTTCTGCAGGATGAGGCTCCCGCGGTCGTGCTCGGTCGCATCCGGCGGATCTCGCTGGGGGCGTGTGCTCTCTTCGCCATTCCGGTTCTATGGACATCCGGATGGCGTGGATTGATCGGATTGACTTGCAGTGGTCTCGTAACTATGATCAATTTCCTTTGGTTGGAGGAGATCGTCGAGACTCTGCTCCAGCCGGCGCCGCGGCGGCATCTCGGGAGAGTGACATTTCGTACCTTGTCTCGCTTCGCTCTCGTCGGTGCGGCGCTTTTGGTCACAATCTTCGTAGCTCGCGTCAATGCTGCAAGTGTGTTGCTGGGGTTCTCGATTGTGGTGGTGGGAATCATGGGTGAAGCTGTGTACTCGACAGTCCGAAGCTTTTCCGAATAGAGATTGATGGAACACGAAAGCTCAGTTTTTTACGCGCCTCTCAATACGCTGTGGCACAGCGTGCAGCACCGCTACGCCTGGGACATCCCCGATCACGTGATCATGGCCCTGCTGGTGCTGCTGATCAGTTCCGTGGTCTTTCCGCTCGTCTCGCGCAGGATCAGCCGCGAGAATCCCGGCAACTTCCAACAGTTGCTCGAACTGGTCGTGACTGGACTGCGCGACCTGCTGCGCGACATCATCGGGCACGAAGGCGACCGCCATCTTTTCATCATCGGCGGATTCGCGGTCTTCATCTTCCTGTCGAATATCTTCGCGCTCTTCTTCTTCCTGCAGCCGCCGACGAGCAATCCGAACACGACGTTCGGCCTCGCCCTCTGCGCGTTCTTCTACTACAACTATCAAGGCATCAAAGCGCAAGGCATCGTCCACTACCTCAAGCACTTCATGGGCCCGATGCTGATTCTCGCGCCGCTGATGATTCCCATCGAGATCATCGGTCACCTCGCGCGCATCCTGTCCCTCGGCATGCGCTTGTTCGGCAACATCTTCGGAGAGCATGCCGCCACCGGCATCTTCATGGGGATGCTGCCCTTCATTCTGCCCTGGCCGATGATGGGGCTGGGCATCTTCGGTGCCTTCCTGCAGACGTTCGTCTTCATCATGCTGACGATGGTCTACATCGGCGGCGCCACCGTCGTGGAAGAACATTGATTCGCAAATTGGATCGCTTTACGAGAATCCAGGTAGGTAGCGAGATTTCAGGAAAGGAGAAATGAAATGAGCAAGTTCAAACCCGTCATGTTGGCGCTGTCCACGGTGCTGATCGCCGGCGCAGTGTTCGCGCAGGACACGGCTGCGGCAACTGCCCCGACAGGAGTCCGCTGGGGTGTGCTGGCCGCGGCATTCGTTCTCGGCATCGCCGCAGCAGCAGGCGCCATCGGTCAGGGCCGCGCCATCGCCGCTTCGGTCGAAGGCATCGCCCGCAACCCCGGCGCGGCCGGCGCGATCCGTCTGTCGATGATCATCGGTCTCGCACTGATCGAGTCACTGGTCATCTACGCGCTGGTCATCGCCTTCCTCGCGTACAAGCTGTAGCTTTTCCCGCAGCACGCAGATCGATACGAGCAACGGCCCGGTGGAGCGCTCCGCCGGGCCGTTGTGTATGCGTTCGTCAGATGCGAGGCTTCGACTTCGACACCGATACGATGATGCCGACGCCGATCAGCGCCAGCGCCCCGATGGCGATCCAGAGCGTCGGAACGTGCAGCATGTACGCGGCAATCGCCAGCGCAGCGATCAGGATCACCCACCCCAGAACAGAAAGATTGAACCAGTTCACGGCATACCTCCGCTGAGAGACTCAGCAATGGCGGTGCCGGAGTGGGCAGCGGTGCTGCGCCGGAGGCGCAAAAAGACGGTAGCCGGTGGCAAGCGAGGAACGAGCGCCGCCACCGGATAATGAGTTTCTCGCACAGCCGCCCCGGCAGGGGCGGCAGAAAGAAGCGCACGATCAACGGGTCTTCCGCACGAAAGAACGTGTCCCTTCAATCCTGATGACATTCGGCGACCATGTTCACGCATATCTCGGCGGCATCATTCGCGGTCCCGGTTGTGTACCGCTCGATAGCGGTTGGGCACCGCTGGCAATGTTGAAACGATGGTTGCAGGATGAGTTCCTCGAAAGACATGAGAATCGAATTTCATCGTTGGTTTTCTGCGATGTGGTGAGCGCTCTAACGCCCCTGCCGGGGCGGCTGTGCGAGAAACTCGTTTTCCGGTGGCGGCGCTCGTTCCTCGCTTGCCACCGGCTACCGTCTAGCGCGCCTAACGGCGCGTTGTCTTTCGCCCGGATGGCCAAAACCATAGGCGCGCTCAGCGCGATTTCTGCCGTGACGATATATCGCCACGCCGTGGCGATGTGTCGTCATGAGTAGGGAAAAGAGTGCCGCGGTCACTCCTTCGTTGAGAGCGCTCTCCAACTTAACCGTCCCACACGGGACTTGGAGGGTGCATGTCAAAGTCATTCCGGAAGTCAGTCGTACTCTGTCTCTTCGTCGGATGCCTCACCACCTCAGCATTCGGCGCAACGCGCGATACACGTGACGCAGGCGGATTCTTCGCCGGGATCAAGCGCGCGATCATCCACGCACTGGATCAAATCGAGATCGTCTGGCCCAAACCATAGGCGCGCTCAGCGCGATTTTCGCCATGACGATATATCGCCACGCCGTGGCGATGTGTCGTCATGAGTAGGGAAAAGAGTGCCGCGGTCACTCCTTCGTTGAGAGCGCTCTCCAACTTAACCGTCCCGCACGGGACTTGGAGGGTGCATGTCAAAGTCATTCCGGAAGTCAGTCGTTCTCTGTCTCTTCGTCGGTTGCCTCACCACCTCAGCATTCGGCGCAAGCCGCGACACGCGTGAGCCGAACGGGATTTTCGCAGCGGTCAAACGGGCGATCATCCACGTCTTGGATCAGATCGAGATCGGATGGCCGAAACCATAGTAGGTCGTGATCAGGGGTGGCATATGCCTACCCCTGATCACTCTCAAGAGGGACCGGAAAGGAGCGGTGAGGGTCATCCTGCGCCAGCTCAATAAAGGTTGCGACATACGTTACGTCGGTGGTCGCTACTTGGCGTTGCCGTGCGATCTGACTCAGATGAGCAAGTGCTCGCAGAAGATTCTTCTGGAGCCGGGCAGCAGTAAAAGTTTTTACCATCTCCTCACACAGCGCCGGCACATCCGTAATCCGACCGGATAGTAAGAGCACATCGACGATCCTCAGTGACGCGATGGCAGCAGCTACAGGAATCTGGAGCGAAAGGAACTCCGCGCGGATCTTGAACAACTCTGAAACGGCTTCCTTGTGCCGTCCTTGGTGCCTGAGGATCGTCACAAGCGCCGCTCGCACGTGCGGCATCTCGGACCTTAGTCCTAGGCGATCGAAGTATTCAAGCGCGCTGCTGAAACAGCGCTTCGCGCGACCAAAGTCGTCAAGTTGGGCCGCGCAAAGGCCCACATTCCAAAGGGTGTACGCAAGCGTCTCCCTGTCGCCGGCCTGTCTGGCCAGGTCGCCGGCGGCGGTGAACACATCCAACGCGTCGTTGTATCGCCCGATCCCGAGCAAGATACCGGCATAGATGGTCCGCGCCTGCACGTACTTCTTCGGGTCCGCCTTGCATTGAAGCAACTCACTGGAACCGTGATCGACCGCCGCCAATGCTTCAGCCGATCGTCCAAGCTCAAAAAGCGTTCTTCCTTCGATCAGCGAGAGAACTGCAGCATTGAGGCGCGACGACTTGGATCGCGCGTAGCACGCGCGCGCGGGCGCGACGGCTTCGTAGGCATCGGCATATTCGGCCATCTCGAGATGGGCTGCCGCACACTCGCGCCAGGCATCGCCCTCGATCAGCGGAAGATCCCTGCACACTGGTCCGAGGTGACGCGTCATGCGAAGGGCGAGGCGCGCAAGGCTCTGCGCGTCGCGCGGCGATCGTCCCAGCAGCCCATGAGCCCTGGCAATCGTCCGGCTGACCGCGGCGGTATCGAGAGGCTCAGTCAACAATGAGAGGATTTCTTGCCATTCAACGTCCCCGGCGTCCGCGAGAGAAAGCGCCACCAGCTCCGCGCTCGCATCGAGCGTGTCCAGCCAGGCGGCAAACATCCGCGCTTTCTCTCGTGCGGCGTCCGTCATTCAGTCACGCCTCCTCTTCGCTCTTCGTGTCGCCGGCTTCGCTCCCTCTTCCTCCGCGCTGCCGGTCAGTGTGCGCAGGGTCTCCTCGAGAACGCGCAGCCGGCCGGAGCCCAACGTCTTCGCTTTGGCGACGACGTCGCGAATCAGCGCTGCCGCCTGGGCATCGCTGTCGTCATTGCGTGCGCGTAACTTGGCGTTGGGAGCGTTCCCCTCCAGAAGCGCGACGGCGGTAGTCAGATGAACGATCGCCTGCTTCAACTCCTCGGCCACGGCGATGTCATTTCCCGCGGGCGCGCTTCCGATAGCGAGCTCGCCGACGCTCAGGGAACGGATGCCGAGGGCGCGCGCGAGTTTGAGCAAGGTGAGGAGCGTGATGTTCGCGCCGTTCTTCGCGTAGCGGACATTGGTCCGGCTGACGCCGGCGGTCTGCGCGAGTTTGCGGTCCGTGACGCCGCGCTCGGCGACGATCTTCGTGAGATGGCGTCCCAACTCGAGAAGTGATGCGGCATCGGACGATTCGTTTGATCCCGGGGCGTTTTCTGACTTCGGCACGATGAGCCTCCCGTTTGCTAACGGGATGAAGTCTAGCAGGGTTGACTTATATAATGGCGATAGTGGACAATATATTGTCATGGCCACCACGCGATTAGAGACCTTCCTCAAGAGCCGCGGCATCAAGCCCGCACATCTCGCCAAGCAGAGCGGATACAGCCGGCAGCATCTGCTCCGTGTCCGCAAGGGGTGTATGGAGCCGACACGCCGATGCATCGCCGCCATCGCCGCAGCCTGTTGCAAACTCGCGCATGAGCGGGTGCCGGCAAATGCGCTCTTCGAGCTCGACGCGGAGCCTTGATTCGCTGTCACTAATTAAGGAGTGACGGCGAGCGAGGTTTTCCTACCCACGATCGCGAGAAAACCTAAGACAACTAAAAGAATCCAGTCCAGGCGTGGCCCTCAGCGCTTGGTTGCAGGGCGCTGACCCCAGCTATGAACCTTGCCGCATTGACTTCCCGCCGTCTCTCCCGTCAAATGCCGCAATCCCGAATTCAATCGCGCCTTCCCCGACCGTGGCCACTCCCTTTTCGCGCACGTTGCGTGCGCTGAACGGCGATGGGCCGCGCCATGTTCGCGGCATCGTGGTGGTTCTCGTCCTTCTCTCCGGCTGGCTCGTCTGGGCGCTGGCTGGACGCGTTTCGATCGTCGCGGTCTCGAAGCGGGCGCGTTTCGAGTCGCGGAGGGCAGTGCGCCAGATCGCCATTCCAACGAATGGCCGCATCGTTGCGATCAACATCGCGCTGGGACAGGAAGTGAAACGCGGCGATGTGCTGCTGCAGCTCGATTCCTCCGACGCCACGATTCGTCGCGCGAAAGCGCTCGCGGACATTGATCACCTTCGACGCCGCGTCGACGCGTTCAACGCGCAGATCGTTGCAACGCGCGACCTGGCGCTCGCACAGACGAATGCCGCCGCAGCGAAACTGCGTCAGGCGCGCGAGAGCCGCATCGAGGCGGCGCATCTTGCGGAGATCGAGTCGGCAAAAGCGGATCGGTTGGGACGCCTCGGTCAACAGGGACTCGTGCCGCCGAGTGATGCCGCCGAGGCGCGGAGCCGCGCCGATGCGGAACGGGCGAAAGGAAGAGGGCTTGCCGCGGCGGAGGACGAAGTGGCGCGGGAACAGGCGGAAGCCGTCGCCGCTGCCGAGGCTAAGGTGCGGGCGCTGGAGAGTGATCGGATCGAGCTGCAGTCGCAACTCGCAGCAAGCGAGTCCGCGGTGCAGCAGGCCGATATCGACATCGAACGATTGCGCGTCCGTGCGCCGGCGGATGGACGCATCGGCAGCTCCGCAGAATTGCGTCCAGGTGCGTGGGTACTCGAAGGCGCAGTCGTCGCGTCGATCATTCCCGTCGAGCCAATGGAAGTCGCGGCATGGTTCGGTCTCGATGACATGCCGCTCCTTCGCACGGGTCAAAACGCATGGGTGTGGCTCGAAGCGCTCGGCCGCGGCGGGAGACGGCGCTTCGCTGCGAAGGTCACCGGCATCGAGCGCGATCCGAGCGGAACCGACTTCCGCGTCACGCTGCGGCTCGCTGCGATGCCGCCGGCAAGTGCTGCGATCGATCAGGGTTTTCCCGCGACGGTGACGGTCGATGTGCAATGCCTTTCGCCGTTCGACGTGTTACTGCGCGCAGCGGGCATGCTACCGGCGGCGAGGTGAATCGCGGGATGCGCGCACGTTTTGTCGTTCCGGAGACGATTCAAACATCCGCGGTCGATTGCGGACCTGCTGCGCTCAAGTCGCTGCTCGAAGGCTTCGGCATCGGCGTCAGTTACGGACGTTTGCGCGAAGCGTGTCAGACGGGACTCGATGGCACATCGATCGACACGATCGAGCTCGTTGCGCGCGAAGTCGGCCTCGACGCGGAGCAGGTCATGCTTCCGCCCGACTATCTCGCGCTCGATGAGACCGCGCTGCCGGCCGTCGTCGTTACGCGTTTGCCGGCGGGGTACACGCACTTTGTCCTCGTCTGGCGCAAGGTCGGTCCGTTTTTTCAGATCATGGATCCAGCATCGGGACGGCGATGGGTGCGCGCGAGCGATTTCCTCGGCACGGTCTACGTTCACCGGCACACGGTTCCTGCCGCGGGCTGGCGTGAGTGGGCGTCATCGGATGATGCGCTACGCGTGTTGCGGCAGCGAATTGCATCGCTCCGCAGCGAGCGCTTTGCGGCGGATGTGATCGCGCGAACGTTGCGCGACGCGAATTGGCGGCCGCTGGCGCGGCTCGACGCGGCGACGCGATTGACGGCATCACTGATGCGCAATCGCGCGGTGCAGCGGGGAGTTGAGGCCGAGAGCGCATGCTGGAAGCGCTTCTCGCGCCGGGCGGCACGATCCCGGAGTCGTTCTGGTCAGTGTCCGCATCGGACAACGATCAAGTCGTCCTGCGTGGCGCAGTGCTGATCCGCATCGGAGCGGGAGAGGCAGCGAGCGCGAAGACGACGAATCGCGATCTCGCCGCTGCCGTGCGCGAGCCGCCCGTTCGCCCGCTCGCGCGCGTGCTGGCGATGCTCGGTCCGGCCACGCGAAGAGCGCTACCTCTCACCGCCGCCGCTGCGCTCATCCTCGGCGTCACCTCGGTCGCGCAAGGACTTCTATTTCGATCGATGTTCGATTTCGTCGCGGAGGTCGGGCTGCCGCAGGAACGGCTGGTGATGCTCGGCGCGTTCGCGGCGCTGGCGGCGATTCTCGTCACGCTCGACTACGCGGTCACGCGCCGCGCGGTGGCGTGGGGACACGAGTTGCAGGGGCGTTTTGCGGCGGTGCTCTTCGAGAAACTGGCGTCGCTGCGCAGCGACTATTTCGGTAGCCGGCTCGTGTCGGATATGGCCGAGCGCTCACACGCGATCGCCGAGCTTCGTTCGCTGCCGTTTCTTCTGTCGCGCGCATTGCGAAGCGCATCGACGTTCGTGATCACGTCGATCGCGCTTTTCTACCTCATGCCGCAATCGCGGCTGACGCTCGTCATCGGAGCCTTGTCGTTGCTCGGCATCGCCTTCCTGTTTGAGCCGCTCTTCGCGGAGACCGATCTTCGCGCGCGCACGCACAGCGGCGGCCTGACGCGCTTCTATCTCGACGCGCTGGCTGGTCTGGGTGCGATTCACGCGCATAGCGCGGAGCGCGTGGTGCGCCGGGAGCACGAATCGCTGATGACGGACTGGATGCGCGCGATGCGCCGCCAGATCACCGCCGCGGTGTCGCAGACGACGATTCTGGCGTTGACGGGATTTGCGCTGGCGGCCGTACTGATCCGCCGCTACCTGGCCTCGGTCGACGATCCTGGCGGCGTTCTGCTCATCGCGTATTGGGCGCTGAACCTGCCGGCGGTGGCCGCGGAGATCGCGCAGGCGATGCAGACGTGGGCGAGCATGCGATCGGTCATCCTGCGGATTCTCGAGCCGCTCGATGCGCCGCCGGAAGAAACGAGCTCGCCGTCTCGCGAGCCGGCGACCGCTGGCGGTGTGGCCATCGAGTTTCGCGGCGCTGTTTTCGCGGCTGCCGGTCATGAGATTCTCTCCGGCATCGATCTCGACATTCCGGCCGGAGCGCGCATCGGTATCGTCGGATCGTCGGGCGCCGGCAAGTCGACACTCGTCGGCTCGCTTCTCGGGTGGATGCAGGCCAGCGCGGGAGAGATCCGCGTCGATGGCGAGTTGCTCACGCCTGCGCGCATCGCGTCGCTGCGCCGCGAGACTGCGTGGGTCGATCCGGCGATCCAACTCTTCAACGTACCGATGGAGGAGAACGTTCGCTACTCCAGCGGCAGCGATGATGTGGCGCGCCTGCCGTTTGCGTTGAGCGAAGCGGAGCTTTACGAAGTGCTGGAGCGCATTCCTGATTCGCAGATGCCGCTCGGCGAAGGCGGCGGAATGTTGTCGGGCGGCGAAGGCCAGCGCGTGCGGCTGGCGCGCGCGCTGATGCAGTCTGGTCCGCGGCTGGTGATCCTGGATGAAGCATTTCGCGGAATGGATCGGACGATGCGCGGGGAGTTGCTGCGCCGTTGCCGCAGGCTGTGGAGTGAGACGACGTTTCTCTTCGTCACGCACGACGTCGACGAGACGGTCGACTGCGACCGCGTCGTCGTCATGCAAGGTGGCCGAGTCATCGAGTACGACACGCCGGCAGTACTCATCGCGCACGCAGAGTCGCTCTACAACCGCATGCGCGAATCGAATCGGGCCATTCGCGAAGAGGTGTGGGGAAGTGCGGTGTGGCGGCCGATCGAACTGCGCAATGGACGGATCGCCGAGGACGTCCGGGCATGAATCGGATCGAAGAGCTGGCGTGGGATACCGATCGCGCAGGGGAGGCGATCGAAGCCGTCGCGCGCATGCGAGGGTGGCTTGCGCGCGATGCATTGCGCGGACCCGCGGCGTCGATTCCGCGCGCGGCAGACGCACTCGGGCTCGAAGCGGAAGCGGCTGCACTTCGCTACGCGTCGATCGAGCACGAGTTGCGATCGATCGGTGCAGCGCTCGTCGTCATCGGAGATGCCGGCGCGAAGCGATTGCTTGCAGTCATCCGCACGGATGCGCGCAGCGCACATGTCATGACGCCAGACGGCGGCCGCGCCGCGGTGGCGCTTCGCGAGTTGCAGGAGGTCCTTTGCGCGGATGTGGAATCGCGCGTCGCGCCCGACGTCGATCGTGTATTGGCGATGAGCGGCATCGGAGCGCGGCGGCGGGATCATTCGCGCGCGGCGATGTTGCGGGATCTTGTCGGTGACGCGACGGTCAGCAACCTCTGGATTCTTCGCCCTCGACTCGAGAACGTCCGCGCCGTGGTTCGTGATGCACGCCTCCTGAAAAAAGCGTTCGCCTTTCTCAGCGTTAACGCGGCGGAGATGCTTCTCTTCGTCGTCTCCTGGTGGATCCTTGGGCTGATGGCGTTCGACACGCGCTCGCTCGACACGCTATTCGTGTTGTGGCTGCTGACGGTCTTCACGATCGTCCCGCTCCGCGCGGCCGGCGTCGTGGCCGCGCGCTCCCTCGTGCTCGAAGCCGGCTCGATCATCAAGCGGCGCATCCTCCTCGGCGCGCTGAAGCTCCTGCCAGACGAAGTGAACGGCAAAGGCGTCGGAACCTTTCTCAGCCATGTTCTGGAATCGGGAGCGGTCGAAGCGGTCGGCACGAGCGGCGCGTTCGCCGGACTGACGTCGATCATCGTCGGTGTGTTTGCGATCTATGTTCTGAGCCGTGGCGCGGGAGGGATGTGGCATGTGGCGCTCTATCTCCTCTGGATCATCGTCGCGGCAGCGTTGACGATTCGATTCGGATTGACGCGCGCGGCATGGACGGAAGCGCGCTTCGCGATGACGGGACACGTCGTCGAGAACATGACGGGACACAAGACGCGGCTGGCGCAGAAGGCGCCGCATGAGCGCAACCTCGGCGAAGACACCCGGCTCGAGGAGTACATGACGACCGAGGCGGCGTTCAACCGCGCGGCGGTGGCGATCGATGTGCTGCGGCGCATCTGGCCGTGGGCCGGACTCTTCGCGCTCGCGCCGATTGTCGCAACAGGAAGCGCGTCGGCGTCGTCGCTCGCAGTCGCAGCGGCCGGCGTACTTCTCGGCGACACGGCGCTAATGCAATGGACAGACGCGACGTCCGGGATTGCGGCAGCGCTCAGCGCGTGGCGGCGCGTGGCGCCTTTCTGGAGTGCAGCGGATCGTCAGGCAGCATTCGGAAGCATGGCGCTGCAACCGTTGCTCGAATCGGAAAGTGCAGGAGACGCTGTCGCGCTGTTGCACGCGGCGTCGCTGACGTACCGTCACGCGCGCCGCGATCATCCGGCACTCGATCAGGTCGAGCTCACCGTGAAACGCGGCGATCGCATCCTGTTGCGCGGGCCGTCGGGCTCTGGAAAGTCGACGCTCTCGACCTTGCTCAGCGGCGTGCGTCCCCTGCAAGCGGGACTTCTATTTTTTCGAGGGCTCGATCTGGCGAGCGTCGGCGTGGAGAACTGGAGACGGCGCGTGCTTCTCGCGCCGCAGTTTCATGCGAACCACATCTTCATCGGCACGCTCGCGTACAACCTGCTGCTCGGTGGCGCGTGGCCGCCATCAGCGTCCGATCGCGAAGACGCGCGCGTGGTCTGCCGCGGCCTCGGGCTCGGTCCGCTCATCGACAGCATGCCGCTCGGACTGGAGCAACCGGTGGGGGAGACAGGGTGGCAACTCAGTCATGGCGAGCGGACGCGCGTTTTTCTGGCTCGTTCGATCCTGCAGAAGCCCGCGGTGATGATCCTCGACGAGACCTTCGCGGCGCTAGATCCGTCGACGCTGGAGGGATGCATGCGCTACGTGCTCGATCACACCGAGACGCTGGTCGTGATCGCGCATCCGTGAGGATCGCCGAAAGAAAACGAGGCCTGGAGCGAGCCCCAGGCCTTCGAATAAAGCTAGTCGCCGACCAATACGCCGCCGGCCTTCACGTCAGTCTTCACGTTCATCGGTATCACCTCCTCCCGCTCGTACTGGCGAATCGGTGACACTAATCGGAGAGAAGAACTCCGCCTGCTTTCACGTCGGTTTTCACGTTCATTGAGAATCACCTCCCTGGGGCTGCATGAAATCGAGTTGATGAGACTAGTCGGAGATGACGGTTCCGCCTGCCTTGACGTCGGTCTTCACGTTCACGCTGAATCACCTCCTTCGCGTTCCACGGTTTCGAAGAGACGAGGCGGTTGGCGTGGATACGCATCTGCCGCGCTCGATCGATTGTTGTGGAAGACCATCATTCTATGACTCAGCGAGCGTATGTCAAATAAGAATTCGCTCCTGCCGGCAGCGGCCGTAGGGGATGAGCCCAGCGATTTCGCGAGCAGCACAAAAACAATGGAGCCGGCGAATGATCGCCAGCTCCATTTCAAACGCTGTTGCGGGATCTTGCTAACCGCCCGGGATGTGGATTCTCATTTCGAGCGGGTCGTTCGGGTTGGGGATATCGTCGCCCGCTTTGACGTTGGTCTGGACTTTCATGGCCATGTCTCCTTTCTGGGCAGACTTTCGAATCCGCCCTGAGGGTGATACTGAAAGATGGCGTGATGGATGTGAGTGATCACATATAGGCGGATGGAGGCAGTGGTGTCTGCGACCATGTCCAGAGTCCAAACACAAAAAAGCCGGCGAAGATCGCCGGCTTTTCGAGGGAGTGATCGAGGAGGTTCGCTTACTGCGTGCTGAGCATCTTGTCGAGCGCGGAGATTGCGGCCTCGGCGGGGAACTTGGCGTCGATGGCGATCGATTTCATCGATGTCCACGCGCCGTCGGAATAGGTGATGTAGTTGAGAGCCGTGTCACCCGTGTTGGCGAGTACGATGCGGTCGCCACGCTCGAGGACGGTGAACGGTCCCTTCCAGTCGGCGGTGAAGTTGGGCGGAGCGGCGATGCTGAGCGGTTTCACTCTGCCTCCACCGCCACCATTGCCGCCGCCGATGCCAACCGGGATGTGAATGCGTGAGTCAGCGATCGGGTGAAGCGTGACGCCGTGAAGTGAATTGTTCTTTGTGTCACCGAAGACGACATCAACGGTGCTTTGCATCGGCGAGCTGACGATCGCCGGGTGGTGGAGGATCTCGGCGTTGAACTTCTCGCTGACGGCGTGATATGCCTCGCTGTCGGCGGCAACGAACTCCTCGAGCGAATGGATGTCAACAGCGGCCGCGGATAAAGCGCCATTCTCGATCGGCAGAAGCGCATAGCGCGCTTCCGAATGCGAATCGTCCCACCACACGGCGTGAAGCAGAAGCGCCGGAACGTCAGCGTACGAGCCATCCTTCTGCAGCTGCGAAACACGGCGGGTGATGCCAAGGCGCAGACTCGAACGATCGGTATACGCCTGATGATCGATCACCACCGCAGGCTGCCACTTGCTGTCGCGATAGGAGGCGAGAAGAAGCTCGCTCGACATCCGGTTCGCCATGTGAATCCAGAGTACGAACAGCGTCTTCGAATCGGTATCGTAGGCGAGTGCGCCGCCGAAGTTGGAACCGAAAACCACTGAGTCTGGAACGATTTGATGCTCCGTCCCCGATCCCTTCTGAACCGCCAGATCGACCACGCTAGCGATGCCGCTCGTGCCCTCTGCGGATGATGAAGGGGATACGGCGGTGGCCGTGTAAACCGTGCCTTCGGGCGTTACGAGCACATCACGGTCGGCCACCTGCGCGAATGCGGCCGTGGAGGCAAAGGAAATCGCGAGTACCACCAGTAGGCGTTTCATAGTTTGAGGTTGATCATTGAACGCAAGTCGATTGCAAACAGAAGACTCTTCAGATGCCGAAACTGCGGATAGAAGCGAGCTAACTCCTCGAAATGTTCTTCGGAAGCTTCCACGTCTCCCGACTTGTAAGCGGCTTCTCCGATCAGGTAATGCGCGTTTCGGATTTGCCGCTCTTCGCTTGCAAACTCGAGTGCGAGTTCCCCGTAGCCGCGGGCCCTCTCATACTCTTCGAGGTCGAGATAGCCATAGCAGAGGTCGACATATGCATCAGATTTCGCGTGTGGCGTGGAGATCTCATCGACAACACTATGAAGCAGACGCAGTCCTTCGGTCGTATCGCCGACAAGAAGTTTGTTGTATCCGAGGTTGGTTATGATCGCCACTCGACTAAACGAATGAGCGGCATCGTCGCTGACATCACGATCCAGACAAGCCAACGCTTGATCCAGGCACTCGATTGCTCGCGGGAACTGCGAGTCCGTCTCGTAGACGATACCGAGCTCGTTGAGGGCCGCCAGCTTCCAGAAGGGCTGATCGGCTTCATTCGCGGCATCCAGGGCAATCTGCCCGTAGAAGATGGCGCGCTTCATCTCGCCCGTCAACCGGTGCGTATACAAGAGAGCGTACGAAGCGAGGAAGGTGTGATGTGGATTGCGGCGGCGCATCAGGATCATCGGAAGCGCCTTCACTTCCGGACCTGTACGCTCTGCGGCAATCAGTGCGTGCCCTTTGTTGATCGTGATGAGCTCGCGGACTTCTTCGTCCTCGGCGAGGCTCAGCGCTTCGTCGTACATCGCCAGCGCTTCGTCGAATTCTTCGGAACGGACTTTCGCCAGCGCTTGCTGACGCAACTCCTCGATTCTGCTCTGCAGCTCAGACATCATCACCCTCGCTCCCACCACTGTCTGAATCCCACGAGCTATCTTCTTCCTGCGCGCGCTTGAACTCGATGAAGCTCTCCACTTCCTTCTGCGCGGTCGGACTGAGGCTGCGGTACTTCTGCACGACTGTTTCCGTGCGGGCACCCTCATCGAAGAAGTCTCCGATGCTCAAATCGAACGTCCCCAGAATCTTCAGCAACGTATCGAGACCGACTTTGTACTCTCCCTGTTCCATCCGGGAAAGGTCGGACTGATGCACGCCGATGCGATCGGCAAGCTCCACCTGGGTCAGCTTGCGCTGACGGCGAAGTTGCCGGATTTTGCGTCCGACGAGCTCGAGTTGTGCTGGCTTATTCATCAGGGGTTTCGTTGACTTTTATGCTGCGGAGACCATAAACTTCGAGCAATCTACGGACTTGCTGCCTCGCTGTCAAGTCCAGAGGGTCCCGAAAACGTACAAAAACGTCCACCTCCTCCGGGAACTCGTCAAAAGAGACTTCCACGCGCGCTTCACCGGCTCGGCGCTCGGCGTCCTCTGGGCCGTGCTGCAGCCGCTGAGTCTCGTCCTCCTCTATTGGTTTGTCTTCACCTATATGTTCAGCCGAGGACCGGCGGCGGACAACAAGGGCTACATTGATTTCCTGATCGCCGGTCTTCTTCCGTGGCTTGGATTGAATGAGGGCATCATCCGATCGACGACGAGCATCGTCGAAAACGCGCCGATGGTTCGCCGCCTGGCGTTTCGCAGCGAGCTGCTCGTGCTCGTGCCGCACGCGTCGGCGATGATCTTCGAGTCGATCGCGCTGGCGTTGTTCGGAGGCTTTCTTCTTCTTCGCGGAATGCCGATGCGGATGGTGTGGCTGCTTCCGTTTGCGCTGATCGTCCAGTTCGCGCTGCAGGTCGGGCTGGGCTGGATCCTTGCGGCGAGCTACGTTTTCTTCCGCGACCTGATGCCGATCCTCGGCTTCGTCATGTCGATCATCTTTTATCTCAGCCCGATTCTCTATCCCGTTGCCGGACGCTTCGAGAGCTTCTTTTTGTGGAATCCGATGACACCGCTGCTCGGTTTGTTCCGGAGCGCGCTTCTTTCGGCGCCGTTACCTGCGGCCGGTTCGATCGTATTCCTTCTGGTCGTCGCCATCGCACTGTTCACCGGTGGTCTGCAGTTCTTCCGCCGTGCGCAAGGGACGCTGGCGGATCTGATCTGATCGTTGACGATCGAGAATCCATCCCAAATTGTTCAGGAGTGAGAATGCTTGACAGGAAGTTGATCTTGGCAATGTGTGCCGCCGCTGCGGTACTGACCGTGAGTGCGTTTGCGGGGCAGTCGACCGACACTGCGCCGGCGCAAACCAATGCATCTCCAGCAGCCGCGGCCTCGGCGCCGGCGGCAGTGCCATCGACCCAGGAAGGGGGAACGCCAACCTGGATCCGGCCGGAGACGCCGCAGCAGCGCCGTGACCGTCTCGGTACCGCGGAAGATCCCGGCCCCGATCCCGACCTGAAAAAGCATTGGTGGCGTTACGGACAGGAATTCACCATCGATCGCTACGAGCGTAAGTGGGCGACCTATGACCGAGGAGACGGAATGGTCCGGCCGATGGCGATGGTGAACATCCCGTTGGAGATTTACCAGCAGAACGACCGCTACGTCTGGGCGTGGGTACCGATCCTGGACAAGCATCCTGCAGATTCCACGGAAAGCGTGGCTCCAGCGCCGCCGCAGAAATATCTCGAAGGCGACATCAAATTCCTCGAGAAGGCGCGTTTTCAGTTCGCGCCGCTCGCACCCGCAGCGAATAACACCGTGATTCGCTTCGAAGACTCCTCAGAAGGACTGCCGACGTCGGGATCGTGGCGCAACTCGCTGGTCGTCGCCGACATGAATGGCGATGGTTGCCCGGACATCATCGCGCCGCCGCAACGTGGAGGGGCGAGCAACAACCTCCCCGCGATCTTTCTGGGCGATTGCAAGGGACACTGGAAATTGTGGGCGGACGTGATCTGGCCGCACTCGCTCGATTACGGCGGTGTCGTTGCTGCGGATTTCAATAAAGATGGGAACATGGATTTAGCGTTTGCCGTCCATCTGAACGGCATCTACGTTTTCATGGGCGATGGCAAAGGCCACTTCAGCGAAGTGATCGAAGGGCTTCCCCGCGACTACGCCACGCGCCGGATCATCGTCACCGACGTGAACAATGATGGATACCCTGACCTTGCGGCGGCCAGCGAGGGACCGTCCATCCGAGGTACGCAGGCCACGCCGTTTGGCAAGGCCATCGTACTTCTCAACAAGAACAAGGGGAAAGCATGGCAGGTGATGGACATCGCTGGTCCCGGAGCCTCTACCGGCAGCGATTGGATGTCCGCCGGTAATTTCAACGGCGACTCCACTCCCGATTTCTTTCTCGGAAGCATCTACCACGGAAGCTGGGACGTGCTCTTCCTGAGCAAGGGGCCGAAGCTGTGGGCGCCATTGCCGAGTGATGGGGACATCGTTCCCTCGCGCGCGGTCTATGTTGCCAGTGCCGCCGGAAAGTTTTCATCGAAGACCCGCGACGATGTCGTCTTCTCGTTTTTCCGCGACTGGCCGGCCGATCTCGATACGCGAATCGTCCCGACACCTCCGATCAAACAACTGATCGAGATCGACCGGATGACGTTCGGCGAAGGCGGCCCGAAACGAGTTCCGATCGCCCGCTGGAGTGGCAGCCGTGTCGTGACGGGCCTTGCCTCAGGAGACTTCAACGGCGACGGGAAGCTGGACATTATCTACAGGTACACGACGCCCGCGAACTCAGAGGCGGTCATCCTTCTTGGCGACGGGAAGGGTGGTTTCACGCAAGCGAAGGTGGAAGGATTGCCGATCCTCGATCTGACCAGTTACGACCTCAAGGTTGCGGATGTCGACGGGGATGGCAAGCCGGACGTCATCATCATGTATGAATCCGGATCGAAATCTTCGTTCGAGAGTCAGAACGGATCGATTCGTGTCTTCCTGAACCGTGGCGCGTCGGGAGTTGCTGCGGTCACGAAGAGCGCTGAAACGAGAAAGTAGGCGTCTTCCGGGAGCCTGAGCGTAACGGCTCAGGCTGCCAACCTCTCGATTTTGGCGGGCACCGTTCCGCATTCGGGGCTTCCGGCGAGAGGAAAGAATCTCAGCGCGCGTCACGATTGGTACTTGCGCCGCCGTGCTGTTTCGGTATAATCCGGCTACTTTCCCTCGAACACGCTATGTTGTAACACCATAAAAATGCGTCCGAGGGGTTGACTTCACGGCTCTTTGGCCATACTGTTACTCGAAACTGGAATAGCAAGACAAGTTTTCAAATTCGGCGCGGGAGGTGATCGTATCGTCGAGAGAGGGTGACCGTAGCTCGAACAATTCGATTCAAACAATCATCGATGTGTAGGAGAACAGCATGAAAAAACTTTTGGTTCTGGCCATGATGGCCACCCTCCTGATGGCAGGTTCCGCATTCGCGGTTGGCCGGACTCTCACTCCGTCCGCGAACGCCACCTTCACGTTCGGGAACGCCGGCATCTCTTCTGGGCCGACGACTACGAACAACGACGACTCGTGCGACATTGGTGTCGCTCCGGCCGCTACGTTGCTTCTTCCGTATTTCGAAGTCGACCTCGTCAACCGCACGACGACGACGCTGTTCACGATCACCAACGTGAGCCGCTATCCTCAGATCGCGCACGTGACGGTCTGGACGGATCGTTCCTTCGCCGTCCTCGACTTCAACATCTACCTGACCGGTTATGACGTTCAGGCAATCAACATGGCTGACGTTCTGATCAGCGGCCTTGTTGCGCAGCCCAACGGCACTGGCCCGACCGGCTCGCAGTCGCCGATCGGCTCGCTCTCCATCGGAGCTGGCACCACTCCCACCAACGGCTCCTATGCGGTGTCGTTGAATGCGAACTTCCTCCAGACCGGCATCGGCTGCGGCACCCTCCCGGGTCTCATTCCGCAGTCCCTGATGGCTCTGGTCCGTTCGGCTCTGACCACGGGCGTGTATGGTTCCTGCGCCTCGGCCGGAAACACGCACACGAACGCCATCGGCTATGTGACGATCGACGTCGCAGCAAGCTGCACCACGGCGCTCCCGAGCGACGGTGTGACATCGTACTTCGGTGTCGCCGGCGGCATTCTGTATGACAACGTTCTCATTGGCGACTATCAGCAGCTCGGACCGGCCCCGGCCGGCACCGGCACGGCGCCGTTCCTTGACGCCGCTGGTAACGCGATGGTTCACATCCGCGCCGTACCTGAGGGTGGCCCGGCCACCGGCGTCAACCTGCCGGCAGCGACCAACCTCCCGTACACCTTCTATGATCGTTACACTGTGAACGGTACTGGTATCCCGCGCACGATCGATCGCCGGCAGCCGCTGCCGTCGACCTGGGCCGCACGTTGGATCCAGGGCGGCACAGGTGCGTTCGCCACGAACTTCAAGATCTGGCGCGAAGGTTTCAACCCCACCAATGCCTGCTCCAACTATGCAATCAACGGTGCCATCCCCGTCACGGAAATCGTTCGCTTTGACGAGCACGAGAACCCGTACGTCGGCGGACAGACCGTCAACTGCTCGCCGAACTGCGGACCGGGAACGATCGTTCTTCCCGAGACGTCAGCGACGAACACCACGGACACCTCCGTTTACCCGGCGATGACCGGTGCTGATGTCGGCGGTTGGATGTACCTCAACCTCCACAACGGCGCCACCGGCGGACTGAACAACTACTCGGTCACGCGTGGCAACGTTTCGCAGGTTGGCGGTTCGAGCAACCTCGATACCCCACGTCCCAGCCAGAACTGGGTCATCGTCGAGATGTTCGGTAACCTCGGAACCAACCACCTGAGCGTCGACTTTGACGCCGCGTGGCTTGGCAACGGTTGCTCGCCTGCGGTTGGCGTTTCCACTGCCAACCAGGCTGGCGGTGCCATCATCGGACCGGCCGGCGGCGTCCTGGTTTGCCCTGCGGGCAACACGGGCTGCACCCCGGGTGTTGGTCAGTACACGGGCACGAACACGACCCCGCTTCCGTAGTACGGATTCACACGCAGTTGCCGTTGAGGCGGGCCGGTTCTCCGGCCCGCCTTTTTTTATCCAGATTTTGCGTGACAACGGTCATCCTATTCAGTAAAATAACACTTGGCGAGACAGAGGAAACTCTGTCTCGGCCTCATATTCGTTCCGCTACGCGTTCCAAGAATCCGATGGGAGAAGAACAGTGAACTGGTTTCGCTCGAAGTTGTTTCTGTGCTCGCTGCTGATGATTGCCGGCGCGGCTACTGTAGTTGCGCAAAACTACCCGCTCCCGGCCGCCACGCCGAACACGAACGTCCCATGCACGGTTGCGTCGTGTGGTGCTACCAGAGACGGGCTGCTCACGCCAGGCTACCCGCCGGTACTCAGTTATCTCGGCCGCTTCGAAGACGCGGAGACGATTACTGATTACCAGAACAATTTCCGCACGGCGCGGGCCAAGGGGGCGTACATTGCTCCGGAGAAGAACCGCGTCTACCTCCTCCTCGGAAGCGCCCTCGCTGCATACAATACGGACAATTTCTTTACAAAAGTCGGGGCGCACACGCCCATGACGATGGCGACATCAGTTCCCACGACTCCCTCAAATTCCGGCCGCCGTGACCATGGATCGGAGCTCTTCCTTTTCTGGGACCGGTTCTTCTACGCGGAGAACGGCGGTGGCTGGGAAACGGGTCTGGCCGACGGCCAGGACCGGTTGTATAGCACTGGTATCGATTGGGATGACCGAAAGATCTGCTACCTGGCGTACTCCCTGTTCGGCTGGGGAATGGTGATCGACGATCCAGCCATCAACGACGGTGGTTGGATGAAGAACATTACGATGCCATCGGGCGGTCCGGCTCAGTTTTTTGGCGAATCAACTCCGAAATCGATCATCAGTCTGAAGACGACGGACGGGTCCTATTACGCTGCGATATCGAATGGCAGCACCCCGCCCACGTCCATCTGGAATGTCACCGATTATCTCCACCCGGCAAAGATGGCGGACCAAACGAACCTGGCCATTGTCAATTGGTCGAAGAATTCCACCGGCTCGCGAATCGGAATCGTTTCGTCCGACGGCGGCGCCAGGATCTACAGCGCGGACGGATTGGCCAAAGCACAGGCGCCCATCCAGAGCATTACATCCCCCTCCGGAACGATTAACTCCATTTCTTCCGACGGTACGAACTTTTACGCACTCGGCAGCGCAAACGGTAGCGCCGTGATTATTGCCATGAAGGCGAACAGTAGCGGAGGTTTTGACCGGACCGATTATCGCGTTCTTAACGATGCCGGAGGTACAGTCTCGTATTACTCGCCCAAAGGCATTGGAGCCACTCAGGGCTTCCTCGCCATCTGGGGCTTTGAAAACGAGCTTCGCGCGGAGAACATCCGTGTCTTTAAGCTCGCCAACAGCGTTCCGTCACAAGTCTCACTCGATAATGCCGTCGGCGGAACCCACGCGCCGTTTTTTGCGCAATATTATACGTCCATCACTCCGGCTGCGAATTTTACGCATCCGGCGTACGCGAAGTTCGACAATGTACAGCCCTATAAATACAACGGGAAAATGTACCTCATCGTCTCGGCCTATGGCCTGGGCGACGTTTGGGAAGTTAAGACTGGCGACAACCTCAACGCCAGCATCAAAGCAACGATGGAGACGCCGAACCCGAATACGAAAGGGACCGCCGCAGGTCCGTTCTATGGGGACCGGCAGACATTTACCAGCGCGCTCCAATCAGGGACTCCGGCTACCGTGAATTGGACGTTCGACGATCAGACGGCGGGGACGACGCCTCCAGGGACCACAGATATCAAGCATCAATTCGGCGGCATTACGAATATCGCCAACCTCCCTGCCACGCGCCACGCCACGGCCACCAACGCCGCGGATAGCGCGGTGACGTCGACGCTGACCGTAACCCTGGCCAAGCCCGCGGTCCGTTTCGCTCTTGCGGGCACCTCGTATCTTTTTGCGCAGCCAAACGCCAGCTCCACGGCGCCCATCGTCACCAGCGATGCGTTCATCGACGGATCCGACGGTTCCGTCGAGGGTCATTTCACCGAATGGGTGCTTGACTCCGCTTCGACAAAGATGCTTCCGTCAGAATCCCTTCCAGTCGGTGCGTGCGGCGTGCATACGCTCAATTTCATCGGCCATTATGGTGCCTATACGGGTGCGGGCGCATCGGCGGCCTCCGTGGGCGGTGATTTCCCGATCAGAACTCTCGATTCTGCCGGTCTGTCGGGTCCATTTGTCTATACATCGCGGCCCTTTGTGGTCACTGTGCAGCCACCTCCGGCCATCGTTCCGGGCGCGCCTGCCGGGAACGGGAACGCGGTATTCTCCTCGACAGTTCGCATCACCTCGGCCGCCGCGGATCTTCCTGGCGATTTGAATACCCCGATTACGTACCTATGGGAAGTAGTCAGCGCTGCCGGCGCTACGTTGCAAAGTTCAGGCGACTCGAATAAGACGTTGCGCAACATTCCTACCTATTCAGTGGATCGAAGTGTCTTCAACAGCCTCGGTACCAGGGTCCGTTTGACCGTGACCGTCGCGCCGACTGCGCTCAGCGCAGGTTGTGCTCCATTCGTGACCAGCGCCTCGATGACCGATCCCCTCAATGCGCCGGACCCGACCATCGTGACGGCCGGCTGCGACAATGCCGGATCGCCGTGTTCCTTCAGCGTCACGTCCAGCGGTTCGCAAACGGGCTGGGTTTATGCCTGGTCGATGACGAACAACAGCGCCACCTCAACGGCTTCGACATTTGCCCCGGCCATTGCGACGGGTGGTAGTTATACGATTACACTCGTCGTCACGAACGCAATTGCTTCAGTGACGAGAACGACGACGATTAACCCAGCCCAGCCGCGGTGCACGAGTAATCCGAGCTCGGATAACACTACGGTCGCCTACTTCGGCTGTGCAAACACCCAATGTCAGGCGGGTGAGACCGTCTCCTTCAGAGTCGCGGCCTACAATTGGCAGCCCGATCCCGCTTGTGACACGGTCACATGGAACTGGGGAGACAGTTCGGCAGGCGGTAGCGGTTTCGAGACCACGCATACGTTTGCCAGCAACGGCACATATAACGTCGTCATGACGCTGAAGGGCGGCGCCACCAATCCAGCGGTGATCACGACGCCCATTACGATCGGCTCCGTTTACGTTCCGCCACCCAACCCGACGCCAACCCCCACTCCGACACCTACGCCGACTCCCGTGCCCAACGGCACTTGCGCCGCGCAGGGTGCTTCGTCGGCCTACATCAGCGTGTTTGGCTCACAATCGCAGTGTCTCATTGGATCGACCTGCAACACCGGTGAGTCCATCTCGTTCAACTACGGGACGTCGAACTACAACTTCGAGTGCAGCGTCCCGACCTACCTTTGGACCTTCGGCGACGGAGCAACGTCTACTGATCGTTTCGCGCAGCACACGTACGCAACGTCGAATACCTATCACGTGACATTGCAGATCACGAACAGCGGAGGGACGGGTACCTATACGGCGAACGTGCAGGTAGGTTCGTCGTCAGTGACACCGAACCCGACTCCCACTCCCACTCCCACTCCGACACCAACGCCACAGAACTGCGGAAACCTCTCAACGCAGACCATCTTGATGACATGGGCAGGGTCGGGTTGCACTGAGCAAGGCGGCGATTGCGCCTCCACCAGCCCCGTTACGTTCACCGCAGTTGGTAACGGATACAACTTCACCTGCGGCACGCACCGATTTGATTGGGACTACGGCGACAATAGCGCACATGGCACCACTGTGAGCGCCGCTCATACCTACGCCGGCCCTGGCACGTACACGGCGAAGCTGACCGTTGGGTATGGGGACGCCAGCATCACGCTCTCAAAGACTTTTAAGGTAGTCACGTCAACCGGCGGGTTGCCCGGAAACTGTCCGCTGATCATCCCGGATTCCAATGTGTACATCGTCTATTACAACGGTAATAACCAATGTTCGAACGTCGGAGGCAGTTGCCCGGTTGGCGATTCCGTGCAGTTCACCGCCTTTACGTATAACTACTCGTACGACTGTTCCAACACGCACACATTCCATTGGGAATTCGGTGACGGAACCTCGTCGACAGAGAAGAACCCGACGCACGCCTTCGCGCAGAACGGCACATACCGTGTCAAGCTAACGATTACGAATTCGCAGCAGCCGGCCGGCGTCGACATCTTCAAGACGGTCGTCGTCGGTACCGGCGTGTCCGCTCCGACGCGGCGTCGTGCCAGCGGCCACTGACAATTGGTCAACGCAGTCGCTGAAAGTGGCGGGCTCCGGCCCGCCACTTTTTTTTATGGCTGCGATGATTTGGCCCCACCATCCGTACAATAGCGACGATGACCACTGCAGTTCGGGCCACTGAGCTCACGAAGCAATATGACATCTACCGCCGGCCGGTGGACAGGCTGATCGAGGCCTTCACGCGGCGGCCGCGCCACACGATCTTTCCGGCGCTTCAGGATGTCAGTTTCGAAGTCGAGCGCGGCGAGACGATTGGAATCATCGGACAGAACGGCGCTGGGAAAAGCACGCTCCTCAAACTACTTTGCAGCGTGACGCGCCCGACGAGCGGCCTCCTGGAGACCAAAGGGACCATCGCTTCGATCCTGGAGCTGGGCACTGGATTTCATCCCGAGTTCAGCGGCCGGGACAACGCCGCGCTCAACGCTGCGATTCTTGGTCTCGGTCCGGCGGAGGTCAAGCAGCGGCTTCCGGCGATCCTGGAGTTCTCGGAACTGGGCACATTTCTCGACCGGCCGGTGAAGACCTATTCATCAGGCATGTATATGCGGCTTGCTTTCTCGGTGGCCGTCAACGTGGCTCCCGACATTCTCGTCATCGACGAAGCGCTCGCCGTGGGCGACGGCCACTTTCAGAAAAAGTGCGTCGACAAGATCCGCGATTTTCAGGAAGAAGGGAGGACGATCCTCTTCTGCTCGCACGGCCTGTATCACGTCAGTACGATCTGCAAACGCACCTTATGGCTCGATCATGGCCGCGTGATGCGCTACGGGCCGTCGCTTGACGTTGTGCACGAGTACGAGACGTTCCTGCTGCAGCGCGACCGCGAGCGGCCCGCCAGCGAGGGGGAGCCGGAGCACGAGCGTCCGCCGTCGCCGGTTCGTATTCGCGAGGTGACGATTTGCGATCGTGACGGGCGGCCGCGCGATATTTTCGCGCGCGGCGAAAACATCCAGGTGAAGCTGCGGGTTCATTCCGAGGTTGCCTCGCAGCCGGTTCACGTGATCGTCGGCGTGCATCGCTCGGCGGATGACCTGCAGTGCTTCGCGGTGGGCACGCATGCCGACGGCATCGCTCCGCCGAAAGGCAGCAACGACTACGAGATTTCCGTCAACCTTCACAGCGTTCCGCTCAATCGGGGTCAGTACGCGATCATCGCCTTCGCCGGCGACGAGAATGCCGTCACGGTTTTTGACCGGCGCGACCTGCGGCCTGCCTTCTCGATCACGGGCGAGCGCTTTGAGGTGGGCCTCATCTCAATCGATCACGACTGGTCCCTTCCGCCAACGGTGAGCGGATCGGCCCGAGCCGCCGAAAGCAGATGACGACTCGGTCTCTCCTGATCATCAACTATCACTCGGCGTTGCTGGCCGTGGCAGCGATCCGGACTGCGCGGGCCGCGTCGTCGGAGCCTCTGCAGATCGTGGTCGTCGACAACAGCGTTTCCGGCTCTGAAGTGGGAATCCTCCGCCAGCATGCCGATGCCGTGATCGCCGCCCCACGCAACCTTGGATATGCCGGCGGAATCAATGCCGGACGAGCCGTTTGCGAGGGTGACGTCATCATCGTTTCTAACCCTGACGTTCGATTCGGAGCGGCCGCGATCGACCTGCTCGTCGACGCCGACGCCGCTGTGAGTGGTCCAGCTCTCTTCTGGGATGACGACTACCGATGGATGCTGCCTCCCGCGGAGTTACACACGGCGCGCGAGGTCGCGGACCGCGTACTTGCAAGCCGCTCGCGTGCGTGGGCGCGCATGCGCGACCGCCGGCGTTTCTTCGCCCGCGTTGCGTTTTGGTCGCTCCAGACGCCGGCGATTATCCGCGCGCTCTCCGGCGCTGTAATGGCCATCCGCGCCGGCGCGTTCGACGCAGCGGGAGGATTCGACACGCGCTTCCCGCTCTATTTTGAAGAGAACGATTTTCTTCGCCGCGTGCGCGGAACGATTGCGTACGTCCCCGCCGCGCGCTGCCGTCATCTTTACAATCAGAGCGCGGGTGCGTCGGCAGAAGCTTCCTCGTTCTACGCGCAGTCGGAGCAGCTCTACCTGACTAAGTGGGGAGGCTCATTCGTCAAACGATTCGAGAAGCATTCTCCCATCGACGCGAACCCGCGTCCTGATCGTTCGGGTATTCATGATTTCGCATTCGACGATGGTGACGTTGTGGTCGAAGCATCGCCACTACCGAACTTCGAGAATACCGCCGGCCGATTCACCAATGACCCGTACGCTGACGTTCCCCCTGAAGTCTGGCGCTCCTATCGGGGGGACGTACTCTATCTGCGCGCGTTCCACCGAGAAAGCGGCCGGCTCCTTCGATCGTGGGCAAAAGCTAGAATACCGGCATGAGATCGAACAGCGTGTCGATCCTTGTGCCGATAGTCGAGCAATCGTCCGCTCTGCCGGTGACGCTTGCGAGCGTCGAACGGTACCTGCAGGCTACGGGGTTCGCGTTCGATGTACGAGTGCTCGATTGCTGCAACGGCGATGGCTACGGCACAGCGATACGCCGCGGCGCAGCCGAAGCGGCGGGCCGCACGATCATCGTGATCGATCAAGATCTGCCTTATCCCGTCAACGCGATCGGCGATGCGGTCGCGCTGATCCAATCCGGTGCCGCGGATGTTGTTTTCGCGCGCAGGGATGAGCGGCTCGCCAGTCTTCCCCTTCGATCCCTTCTGGTCTCGATCCTTCCCGACCGTTCAATCCGTTTGAAGGCATTCTCCGCTGACGCTGCACGGCTGGCGATTGCAGAAGCGAGGCTGCCGGGAGATGGCTTCGACCTCGAGGTGGCGTACCTCGCCAACAAGTACGGCTTCCGCATCGAGTGTCTGAGGATTGAAACGCAGCATTCGAAAGAAAAGCCCGGCTTCTGGTCCGCTGTCCTGTCAGCGATCGCAATCCGGATGACGGACCGCCGCAACGGTTACCGCGCACCGCGGCGATGTCTCGTCTGCTTCTCCAATGAGGTCTGGAACTTCGATCAGATCCCTGGCAATGTCGTGCGGGCGTGCAGCCGCTGTAAGTGCCGCTACCTGGCTCGATTTGACGTTGCGGATGACACGAGCCCCGTTCACCGCGAGCTTCGCGCGCAGCCGCGGCCCGTCGAGGCCGGAGACGAAACGATGCATCGCGGTGTTGCCCGCGAGAAGACCAGTCTGCGCCGCATGGCCGCGCTGCGAAAGCATCTCCCGCCGCGCGCGCGCGTGCTCGAAATCGGCGTACGCGATGGTTCATTTGGATCGGCCGCGACACAAGAGCTCGAATACGTTGGGATCGATCGCGCGCCGGCCGTGGCACGAGCGGCCCGTTCCCGCGGGCTCGATGTCTACTGCTCCACGCTGACGAACTTCGTGAACACCGGTCCGGCGTTTGATGCGATCGCCATCTTCCATGTCTTCGAGAACATGGCCGATCCGCACGACGCGCTGAGCCGGATGAAGGATCTGCTAAAACCTGGCGCGGTCCTGTTGCTGTCGACCTTCGACACCGAGGGGTTGCTCTACCTCCTCACGGAGAGGAGGTGGATGACGCAAAACTTTCGAACGCACCTCATTCTTTACTCGCGTTCCGCGCTCATCGAGATGCTCGAGCATTCCGGTTTCGAGATCGTGAGCATCGGCGCCGAGCTCGAATACCGCGATCAGCGGTTTTTGCGGCATGCGGTGACCGCGCGCTGGCCGGCGCTGGCATCGTTCGTTCGTCCGCTCCTGACCGTCCTTCCCGATCCGTTGCTCGTGCCCTCCGGGTCGATTCGCATCGTGGCAAAACGCCGTGCAGGATCGCCGTTCAATTTCCGCCCGATCCGTTCGGTCGAGCCAACACATGCCCGTTGATTCGCGCTTCACCATCCGCACCTTCCGGGACGGCGATGAGGAGCAGATCCTCGCGCTTTTCGCTCGTGCCTTTCCGCATTCCGTTCGCGGTGTCGATCACTTTCAGTGGGAGTATCAGCGCAGCCCATTCGGCAACGAGCGTATTTCCCTGACGTTCGACGAGAACCAACATCTGGTTGCGCAATACGCCGGTTATCCGGTGCCGATGATCGATGAGGGTCGGGAGCTCGTGGCCCACCAGATCGGCGACATCATGACGGATCGCTCCGTCCGCCAGACCGGCCGCGGTCCCACCAGCATCCTGGCTCGCACGGCATCACACTTCTATGATTCATTCTGCCGCGGCAAGGTTGCCTTCAACTACGGTTTCACCACCGCAACGCACCGCGAGCTGTCGGTGCGTTTTCTCGGCAGCGATGCGGTGGAATCGGTTTCATACCGCGTGCGGGATCTCATCCGATCGCCATTCGCGCGCATCGGGCGGCGCGAGCGCTGGCCGCGCGGCTGGCAACTCGAGCTCGTACACAACGTCGGAGCGGAATTCGACGAGCTCTTCGCGCGCGTCGCGTCCGCGTACCGCTTCCTCGTTCGCCGCGATGCGCGCTACGTCCGCTGGCGGTATCTCGAATGCCCTGATGTGGCGTATTTCATCGTAGCGATCCGCAAATGGCGGCGGCTGGTTGGGTGGAGCGTCTTCGGCGTTCGAGGCCGTCGTCTGGCGTGGGGCGATGCACTCTTCGATCCGCGATACCCGGACGCTCCTGAAGTGCTGCTCCGCCATGTGGTTCCAGCCTATCCCGTCGATCTCATCGACGGCTGGTTCCCGGACCGGCCGGCTTGGTTCGGCGACACCTTGCGCAGCCTCGGTTTCGAGTCCCGTCCTGACCCGCAGGGTCTTTCGGTGATGTGCGTGCCGTTTGATCAGCCGGACGCCAGCGCCGCGATCGCAGACCGGTTCTATTACACCTACGGAGACAGCGATCTTTTCTGAGTGAGCCTGGAGTGGCCAGCGTTCTGCATCTCGGCTCGGCAGCCGTTAGAATGCAATCGCCGCAGTTGAGCCTTGATGAGCGCGGAATGAGCCAGGTTCAAACATACGATCCCGACGATGAGAAGCGCGTCGTCGATGTGGACCGGAAACGCGTCCTTGTCATCGACGACGACTTGCCGCTCCGGGGGATGCTCGCTGCAGCCCTTCGTCAGGCAGGATTCCAGGTTCTCCTGGCCGGCGACGGCAACGAAGGTCAACGAGCGCTGACCCTTCACCAGCCCGACGTGATCCTGCTCGACCTTGCCATGCCCGGTGTCAACGGCTGGGATTTTCTTCAGCGTCTCAAGGAGACCGGCTACCTCGGCACCATCCCGATCATCGTGCTTTCCGCGCACCTGCACGTAGAGCCTCAGGCGATTCTGCAGCTCGGCGTTGCCGCAATTCTGCCCAAGCCATTCAACCTTACCGAGTTGATCGATCTCATCGAGCATCTTTCGCCTTGACCGTTTCGATGCCGCATTGGAGAAGCCGCAGTGAGCTTGCGGAGCAGGTCGCTGCTCACTATCCGACGCGATTCCTTCGCATTTACGTTCGCGCGAAGATCCGCACCGATCCCGTCTACGACGCCGTGTTCGACCGGATTCAATGCAGCAGCGAACCGCTGCTCGACGTAGGCTGTGGCGTCGGCATTCTTCCGCTTTACCTCCGTGCCCGCGGATTCACGGCGCCGATCAGCGGTGTCGATCATGATGAGAGGAAGATCGGTATTGCCCGGATGGTCATGCCCGGCGCAACATTCGTCGCCGGCGATGCGCGCGATGCGCTGACCGCGGGCGGGACGGTCGTACTGCTCGACTTGCTGCATTACCTGACATCGCGGGAACAGGCGGACCTTCTCACCAGCGCCGCTGCACACGCCACAACGGTGATCGTTCGCGATGCGTTGCGCGACGGGAGCTGGCGCTACCGGCTGACGTACGCGCAGGAAATGTTCTCGCGCGTGGTTCGGTGGCTTCGCGCGGATCGCCTTCATTTTCCGGCGCGCGCCGAAGTGCTGCAGCCGTTCGCCGGATTCGACGCTGAGGTTGTGCCCTTGTATGGACGAACGCCGTTTAACAACTACCTTTTCGTCTTCAGACGTTCGATGGCCGGAATGACGAAGGAGTAGCCCTTCCCCTGCAACGCGTCGACGACGCCGCTCACGCAGGCTACGGAAAAGCCGCGGCCCTGATGCATGACGATGATCGATCCGGCGCGGACGCGCGGCACGATGCGCCCCACGACGCGCTCCACGTCATCGCCAAAGGAATCGAATCCGCGGATGCTCCAGCCGACCAGGGTCATCCCGCGCCGCGCCAGAAGCGGATGTACGAACGGATTCTTCATCCCGACAGGAGCCCGGAACAGGCGCGATCCGGTACCGTCGATCGTCCTCAACGCAGCGCTGCACGAGTCGATCTGCCACTCCAACGCGCGCGGCGAGAGCCTCCAGAATGCACCGGACGGATGATTCTGCGAGTGGTTTTCGACGGTGTGGCCGCGGGCCAGCATCACCTCCACGAGATCGCGGCGCTGACTCGCAAGCTCGCCCTTCACGAAGAACGTCGCCTTCACGTTGCGCGCGTCGAGTGCGTCCAGAAGAGCTGACGTGTCGTCTGTGGGGCCGTCGTCGATCGTCAGCCAGACTTCTTCGGAGCCGGTCTCGAAGCAGGTCATCACCGGTCCGAGCCACTGCGAGTTCGCGCGGACGGTCGGCCAGAGGACGAGTCCGTGCGCAAGCGCCAGCGCGCCGATCGCGAACGGCCACCACGGCGGAAACGCCACGATCAGAATGACTGGGATCAGAAGCGTCGCGCCGAGCGCGAAGCCGAGGATCAGAGGACGCATCGTTCCTCCGCGGTTCGTACTTGAGCGCGCAGAAGCCGGAGCAACAACCATGAAACAGCGTTGGTCGCGACTACTGCAAAGAAAAACCAAGCCACAAAGCGAGCCCATAACGCAGTGCGGGCAACGTACGCGGACCATAGGAAGAGCATCCCCATAGCGCCCACCGAAACAAAGGTGACGTGATTCTCGTCGCCCGCGAGTAAACGGAGGATGAGTCCGCCGCCGACGACCGGAATGTGGATTGCGAAAAATGCGAGCGGCACAGCGATGAAGAAAGCGAAGGGCATGCGCAGCGGCAGGAGCACGGCAATATACGACGCTGTCGTCAGCACGGTCCACATCGCCGCGCAGTAATGTTCCGCCGCGCTTTGATCGCGATCGATCGAGAGGATGAGATGCTCGGGCGTTGGGCTCCCCGCGCCTTTGCTCCATCTCAGTTGCACGAATGCGAGAAGCCGCGCCAATGCAAAATGATGGCGCGACGGCAGCCAACGCGCCTGCGGCCGGTCGATGACGACGTTCATGGTCACGCCGCCACCTCCGGCCAGTATGGATCGAACGTAAACCACTGAAACCAGCGCTCGCGTACTGCGTTCTCGAGCTCTTCAATCCACTGTCCGACCGCGCGCGCAAAATCCTCATCGCGATTCCCACTGCGAATCAATTCGATCGGACGCGCCGTTACGAGCCGGTACCGTCGCCTTCCCAGCCGCATGACGAAAACGGGATAGATCGGCACACGTGCGGCCAATGCCAGCGCGAACGGACCGGCGGGTACGCGCGTGGGCCGGCCGAACACGGTCGCAGGCAGGAACCCGATATCTCCCATCACGCGGTCACCCTGAATGGCGACGATGCTTCCCTCGCGGATCACGCTGAGGAGGTCGATCGCCAAGTCGGTGGCGCGCGTATTGAACTCGATGCGCAGCCCGCCGCCGGCCGCATGATCCTCTTCAAACGCCCGGGTCTGCGGGTCGGCTTCGGGAGCACGCACCATGACGATGCGCCGCGACGAAGTCTCCGAGAAAAGGTGCGCACCGAGGTCGTAGCTCCCCATGTGGGCGGTGAGGAGGATCGCTCCTTCGCGCGCCTGCATCTCCTGAAAATACTGCCAGCCGCTGAACTCCCAGTCCGGAATCGTTCGCAGCTCTTTGAAGCGGACGTTGTCGGCGATCGTCCATGCGTAGTTCCAGAACACGCGGTAGCTGCGGAAGAAGTTGACGATCGCAAACGAACCGGGCTTGATCACGGTGAGGTTACGCATGATGCCGCGGCGCGCCGATCCCCAGACCATGAAAAATGCCGACCAGAAAGCGATTACGAGCGGCTCGAGCCATGGCGGCGAGCTCAAAACGCCGAAGCGGAGAACCTGCCGCCAGAACACACCGCGTGCAAGAAAACGACGCCACCAGGCCGTCCGCGTCACGAGCGCATGATATCGGACAGCGTCCGATCGACGGCGGGCAATGAGGGGCGGAGCATCGCAAAGAGGGCGCTGCCCATCAAACTCTCATCACCGGGGTAGGTGGGAACGATATGCAGCGGAAACCGTTCGAAGATCTCGACGTCGCTCCGTTTTCTCATTCCCTGCACCACAACGCGCTTTTCTGCGATGCGGTTGCCGTGAGCCACGGTCCAGGAGAAGGCGCGAAACTGCATCGTGGTGAGTGGATCGTCGATCGTCGCCAGCGGTTTTGAGCCGAACAGCTTTCGCCGCGCGCGGGAGAAGAAGCTCCGCGACGACGATGAGGTCTTCGAGAACGGCTCGCGCGTCAGTTCGCTCGCAGCGCTGTTGCGCGTCGTCGCGTAGTGATGCAGACGTGAGAGGTACGCAAAGAAAATCGAGCCTGCGGCATCGTGTAGATCCTCGTAGTTTTTCAGCGCGGTCTGCAACGCATTGCGCTCGAAAAGCACACCGCGCTCGAAGTCGCCGAGGCGCTGGCTCGTCGCGCTCGATTTGTGCCGGACGACGGCGCCTGGCTCGAACAGCACACGGTATCCGGCCAGCCACGATCGCCAGCCAAAGTCGACATCCTCGAGATAGGCGAAGTAGTCGTCGTCGAACCCGCCGATCGCCAGCAGCGGCTCGCGGCGGGAGATCATGTTGCCGCCGCAGGCGAAGAGAATCTCCGCGCCGGCCGACGGTTCTGCGCGAGACCCAAGTGGATAGCGAAAACCGTTCTGAAACGCGTGGCCGTCGAACGTCAGAGACCCGCCGATGAAATCGATCTGCTCTCCAGCCTGATCGACGATCTTCCCGCCGATCGACATGACGTCATCCGGCGCGCCTTCGATCGCATCCACGAGGGCATCGAGCCATCCGGACTCCGGCACCGCGTCGTTGTTGAGAAACACGACGTTGCGCGCCTCTGATCGGGCCAGGCCCGCGGCAACGCCGCCGGTAAAACCGTGATTGCTTCCTAGCGGCAGCAGACGCACCAGCGGACGGCGCGCGGCAATCGCACCAATGCTGCCGTCAGTCGAGCCGTTGTCGACGACGGTGATGACGGCCTCGCCCGGACCAAAGTCGCCGAGTTGCGTCGAGACGGCGTCGATGCAGGCGAGCGTGTCCTCGCGGCTGTTCCAATTCACGATGATGACATCGACGAGCGGCGCAGTCAGAACGAACCTCCCATACGGCGCTTGATGCGATCGAGAATCGAAGGAGGACGGTCTGGCAGGTGCAATGTTGTCGCGAACGTATCTTTGGTTGCGTCGATCTGCGGCGCGCGTACGAAATCGACCAGCGGTTGCAATGTACGAGACCATTGATGTTCATCGACGAAGCGTCTCGCGCCTTCGCGCAGACTCTCGCGGTCGCGACCCAACGCATGGAGGAGTGCGGCCGCGAAGTCACCCGGCGAATCGGATGCCACGACCGTCCCGACATCGTAGCGAATCAGGATCTCGTCGGTGCCCGGCGCGGAGCTCGTCACGATCGGCAGCCCTCCCCATATGTAGTCGTAGACGCGCGTTCGCATCGCCAGATCCGTCTCGATCGACGGCGAGAATGTCATCAGCGCTGCGCCGAAGCGCGCGAAGAAAGCGCTCCGATCCTCGTAAGGAACCCACGGCTCGAAGCGCACGAAATCGAGGCTCTTCTGCTTCACCATGCGCATCGCGTCCGCAAGTTTTCCCTGCGGGGTCAGGGACGGATTCGGATGCGTCGTGAACGTCAGCGTGATGTCCGGCATCGTGGCGCGCGCGATCGCCACTGCCTCGATCGCCAGGATTGGATCGTACCAATCATAGATGCCCCCGAAGAGAACTCCTGGGACCGCGGGCGTCCCGCCCGCTCTTGTCTCGACATCAGAAGCAGCGGGCGAGACGCGCGCGGTCCCAGGGGGAGCTACGCCGAATGGTGCGATGCGGATGAGCGCATGGAGAGTGGGATCGCTTTCGAATGCGATCGGGTTCACGCGCCCCGTTGCCAGGAGCGCGCCGAGATAGAAGAGGCGCTGCGCTTCGGAGGCGCAGAGGAAAAGGTCGCCACGCAGCAGCGATTGAATCAGCGTGGCGTGATCGTGCGAGAAGACTTCGGCTCCGCGCGATGGGTAGTAGTGCAGGTTCTCGACGATGAACGGGTCGTACAGGTCGACGACCGTGGGGATTGTCGCTGCGTGCGCGAAAACCTCATTCGCCGCGTGTCCCTGCACGATGGCGACATCGGCTTCGCGCGAATAGCGCTGCAGGGTTTCGGGTGTGATCGCATCGCAGCGGCAGCCGGGGACCGCGCCGGCATCGCGGGACAACAGCGTGACCTTATGTCCGTCATCGATCAGTACCCGCGCCATTTCGAGAAAGCGGATGCCGATGCCGGCCGGCTGACGATGACCGAGCGGCTCTGGACAGACGAGCAATGCTCGCGTCATCGTCCTTTCACCCGCTCGACGATGGTGTGCAGTTTCCATGTCCGCGACTTGAAGATCGTGTCCAGCAGGGACTGCAGCCGCGCGACTTCGCTGTAAAGCGCGATGTTCGTGCGCTCCATCTCTGCAAGCGCCGATCGATTTCCCTCGAGCGCCGTCTCCGCCGCGGCGATTCGCGCGACGGCCGCGTAGCGCTCGCCATTGGCGTGATCGAGCGCTCCTCGGATCTCGGCGTTCGCTCCTTCCAGATGGCTGATGCGCATCATCGTCTCGTTGATCCGCTCGCTGAGCGCGCCGATCTGCGCGATGAGCGAGCGCTTGTCGCGATCGAGGCGTGCGATTTCCAGATCGCTCCGGCTGCGCCCTCCGCGTGCTTCCGTCAACGCTCCCTCGATCACAATTGCTCGCTGTTTCTCCCGCTCGAACACGTTCGCGAAAAGGTTCTTTCCTACGAGCGCTGCATGTTTTTCCCATACTTGAAGTTTCGCACTGCGGAATGCTGAGGATCCTTCGGGATTGGCATTCACGATCGATCCGGAGCCCTTGATGTGGCGAATCTCGCAAGTGATGCGCGGGACGTGGACGAAGACGCCGCGCTGTGCGAGGCGAATGAGGAAGTCCCAATCTTCGAATAGGTCGAATGCCGGATCGAACCCGCCGGCATCAAGAAAGTCCTGACGCCTGAAAAGCAGTGTGGGAAGCGGGATGTAGTTGTCGACGAGCAGAAGCTCGCGATCGAAATCACGCGCGTAGATGCGCAGCGTCTCGCGGTCTGTGCCGTTAATGAAGGCGGAGACCGCATCGCTGTACCAGGCCGTAGCACCCGACCCGCCTGCGGCCTTTGAAAGCGTGGCGAGATGCTCAGGGTAATAGAGGTCGTCGTCATCGAGGAAAGCGATGAATTCGCTCGCCGCCGCGCGGACGCCGGCGTTGGCGGCTTCGGAACGTCCATGCGATGTGTCGTGCTGGACGAGCGTGACGTCGCCGATCTCCGGCCGTGCACCGCCGTCGTTCACGACGACGATCTCTGCCGGATAGTGCGTCGCGCGAATCGATGCGATCGCTTCGGAAAGCAGCTTCGGACGATCTTTCGTCCGCACGATGACGCTGATCGGGAGCGGCTCGTGAACGATATCGATGGGATGCGGACCCATCGCTTCGCGCAGGGCACTGAAGGGAAGGGTGCGCAGCGAGGGAAGCGGTATCGTCCAGTAGGCCTCCGCAAACTTGACGTTCGACGGTAGCGTCATGGCCCGCCATGAGTTGAGTCCGCGCGTGTAGGAGGTGTAGTCGCGGATCGCGTTCTGCGAAGCATGCGTGTCGATGGCCGCATACTTCGCGGACGCGACTTCTGTGATGTCGACGAGCGCGTTGGGCCGGATCGGCGCGCTGACTTCGTAGAAGGCGACGCGGGCCACCGCCAACTCGGCGAAAAGCGACGGATCACGCGCGATGAGATCGCAGAAGACACGCGAGAGCGCGATGTGATCCGGATGAATCTCCAGCGGGCTCGGTACGGCGATGAGGTCGGGCTTCCATTCGCGCAGAATCGTGGCAAGGCGTGTGTGAACATCGCCCGCATCTTCGAGAGCGCGGTCGGGGAAGCGGAGAAAGTCGACGGTTGCAGTGCCGAGGAGAGCGAGTGCCGCGCGCGACTCTGCTTCGCGCTGCGCACCGCTGCCAGCCTGCGCGCCGTCTGTTGCGACGACGACGTGTACCGGCCGTCCTTCGGCGAGATGCAAGGCCACGAGGCCGCCGCAGCCGATGACCTCATCGTCTGGATGCGGCGCCAGCACCATGAGGCGCTCGCCGCGTAAGTCCTGCGGCTCGAATGGAATCGCCTCCGCCTCGCGAATGGTCATAGTCGGATTATAGGTTGTCGGGAGTTGGGTGTCGGAGCGACGGCATCGGTACGGAGCTCTCTTGTTCCTCATCCTTACCGATGTTTCTGGCCGGGCCTGTGCTTTGTACGAAGCTCAGGACAGCGTCGTCCGTATAATCTTCAGATTCTCGGGAGTCAGAGTGTCGATTGGGGATGGAGAAACTCCGACACCGGATTCCCGACAACACACACCAACCGTGAGACGTGACGAACAGCAGCCGATTGCCGGAGTCCTTTCCCTGATCCGTGAGCTCACCGGATCGGCGGCGCGAGCCGACGACCTGGCGGACCTCTTCACGTCGTCCTTTCGCGCGCTCGATCACGCCATCGATTTTGATCTTGCCGCGGCAGTGTTGGTGGAGCAGAACCTCGATCTCTACGTGGTGACGCGTGAAGGCTCGGCGTCGCTCGTAGGGCCGCGTCTGATCGAGAGTCTTCGCCGGACGTTGGAGATGATGATTCCCGTCTCGTTCGCCGCCTCCGATGTTGTCGTGAAAGCGGAGCGCAGCGATCTGCCGCGGCGCGGTGAAGGAGACAGTCTGGAGCACTCCACGCACGCCATGATCACGGTCGACAATCACAGCAGTGGTGTGTTACTGGTTTATCGCGGCGAGCCGTTCGATGAGCAGGAGCGTCAGATCGTCGAGATCTTCGCCGCGCAGGTGTCGCTTCTGATCGGCCAGCGAAGCGCGCGCGAACAGATTCAGGGTCTGGCCGATACGGACGATCTCACCGGCATCGCCAACAAGCGTCACTTTCGCCGCCAACTGCCGCAGGAGATCGAGCGGGCGCGCGTCTACTCGTTGCCGCTTTCGCTCCTGATGTTCGACGTCGACGACTTCAAAGAGATCAACGACAGCTTCGGTCACACGATCGGCGACGTCGTTCTCTCGGAGCTGTGCGGTGCCGTGCGCGAATCACTGCGTCCTCCCGACCTCTTCGCCCGTTTTGGCGGCGACGAGTTCGCGATCATTCTTCCGCACACCGACCTCGGCGGCGCCTGTTCGGTCGCCGACCGCATCCTGCAGCGGGTGCGCGCGCTGACCATCCCCACGGACGAGGAGAGCATGATCCAATGCTCGATCTCGATCGGAATCTCCTGTCATCAGGCGGGGGACAAATCGGCGAGCGACGTCATTCGCCGCGCCGACGAACAACTTTACGACGCAAAGCGCGCAGGGAAAAATCGCTACGCGGCGCCGGCCGTTGCGGCGCGATAAACTCGCCGAATGCCGAACCGGTACCTCATCGCGAACTGGAAAATGAATCTGCCGCCTGAGGGGGTCGATACCTTTCTCGGAGCGCTGCGGGGCGAAGGCATCGTCATCGCGCCGCCGTTTCCATTTCTCAAAGACGTCGCCGGGCGAGCACCGGAGGACGTTTCCGTCGGTGCGCAGGACTGCGCCGATCGAGAATCGGGGGCCTTCACCGGCGAGGTTTCCGCGGCGATGATTCGCGATTGCGGCGCTGGCTTTGTCATCATCGGCCATTCCGAACGGCGCAACATTTACTGTGAGGGCAATGCGGTCATCGCACGGAAGCTGGCGCTGGCGATCGGGAACGGTCTCACACCGATTCTCTGCATCGGGGAAAACCTTGACGCGCGCGAGGGGGGCACTGCGCTAGCTACGTGCCTGGACCAGATCGAGGCCGCAGCCATCCCTGAGCTCGATCGCGCCGCGGAGGTGATCGTCGCCTACGAGCCAATCTGGGCGATCGGCACGGGACGCAATGCCACCAGCGCGGTCGTCGCGGAGATGGTGGATGGGATTCGCGATGCGTTGCGCCGCTCCTGGCCGGCGACGGTGGCTGAAAACGCGCCGCTGTTGTACGGTGGCAGTGTGACGCCGGATAACGTCGATGATCTCGTTGCGAACGGTAAAATCGACGGATTTCTCGTCGGCGGTGCCAGCCTCGATTCAACCAAGTTCATGGCGCTCGCCGAGGCGATGAGGCGATAAAGGGCGCGGTCGCGTTGTGCGCGAGCGACGCAAGTTCGCGCAGCGCAGCGGACATTCCAACCGCGTCTTGACACCCGGTGCCTTTCCGGGAAGAATTCGCCCCCTTGCGCCGTTAGCAGCATCGCTTCGGAGAATCCATGATCGTACTTTTAGTCATTCTGCACGTCCTCATCAGCCTCTTCCTGATCCTCGTCGTCCTTCTGCAGCAGGGGAAGGGAGCGGATCTGGCGGGAGCGTTTGGTGGCGGCGGCTCACAAACCGCATTCGGTGCACGCGGCGCGACCACGCTTCTGCACAAACTGACGACCGGATTCTTTGTCCTCTTCGTCCTTACGTCGTTGTCGCTGGCGATCCTTCAGGCTCGTCCGCGCGCTTCAGTCATGAATGGTGGCGCACCCTCGGCGCCGGCAGCTCCAGCCAAGAAGTAACCGCGTTCTTTTGAACGCCCAAGTGGCGGAATTGGTAGACGCGCACGTTTGAGGGGCGTGTGGAGAAATCCGTGCCGGTTCGAGTCCGGCCTTGGGCACCAAAAGAAAAATGTCGAGCATCGCCGGAGTGAAGGAGCGAGTGCATGACAACCGCTGAAGCACGCACGAAGCTGCACGACATCGAGCTGCTTTATTCGCCTTGTGCTCCGGCGCGATGATGCCTGGTAGCCTTCGCCACAAACGAAACTATTATCCTGGCGGATGCTGATTGCTGCGCATCGCGTCGATAAATGTATTCGCGTCGAACCGGCCGCCGGTCGCTTGTGATATCGCTGCGTTTGCGTGTACGGAATCCATCGTCACTGCCTTCTGAATCTCCGCGATTGCTTCGCTGTTGCGGCCGGTCTGTGCGAAGAGCAGAGCCAGATAGACGTGAGGCTCAAACGAATTGGGGTGTGAGTTTGATGCCAGCCGGAAGTGATCGATGGCCGGCAGCGGACGGCCCGTTCGTGTCAGCAAAGCGCCGATGTTCATCTCCGCGTTGTAATAGCCGGGCGATACGCGAAGGGCGGCCTCGTATTGTTCGAGAGCCTGCTGATCGCGCCCTGCCAGAACCAGCGTGGCCGCGAAATCGTTTCGAAGACTGGCGGAATCGGGACCCTCTTTGACGGCCTGCTGATAGCGGCGGATTGCTTCGTCGAGGTTGTCCTCTGCGCTCGCCAGCTCGGCGTAGGTCCGCGCTTCCGGCTTGAGGCTGATCGATTTTCTGAAGAGAACCGCTGCCTCTTTTTTTCTTCCGCTCGTGAGCTCGTACCAGCCGAGGTTTCGATAGAGATCGGGGCGCTCGGGATTTTCGGCGATCGCCTCCCTCCAAATGCGCGCCGCTCCTTCCGAGTCGCCGAGCTCCTCCAGTGCCGCGCCAAGGTTTCCTTTGGAAGTGTGGTTGGAGGGCGTTACTGCAACCGCGTGAGTAAACAGCGTCAGACTGTCCTGCCAATACGTCACCTGTTGATGTGCGGCAACCGCCAGGAGTGTGAGGATGATCGCCGCGGCTGATCCAAGCACGATGCGGGAGTGAATCATGCCGGCTGCAAGCCATGTAAGCGCGGCGAAGATCCCGATCAGCGGTAAATACGTGTAGCGATCCGCCATCGACTGGAGGCCGATCTGAACGATCCCGATGACCGGAACGAGAATTCCGATATACCAGAACCAACCTGCGGCCAGATAGGGCCTGATGCCCGCCTGCCACAGGACGAGCACGGTCACCGCAAGAAGAAAGAGCACCGCAATAATTGCCAGCGACGGCGAGATGACGATCCGATATGGATAGAACACCGCCAGATCGCTGGGCCAGAACGTCTTACCGAGATAGGCGGCATAGGCGATCGTCGCATTTGCCAAACGTGGCAGGAGCGCAATCCTGGAGGCAACTGCACCAGCGTGTGTCTGCGCATTGAGTGAGATCATCGCGGCGGGAACGATGAACAGGAAGAGCGGAATCTTCTCGATGACGAGCATCCGCAACCGCGAGAAATCCTTATGCGGCCATCGTTGCAGAGGCCAGTAGTCGATGACGAGAAGGACGAAGGGGAGCGTGATGATCATCGCCTTCGACATCAATCCGAAAACGAATGCGGCGATGACACCGCCATACAGCAGCCGTGATCGCGTCTGCGCGTAACGGCAGTGGAGAAAAATGGCCAGCAGGAAGAAGAACGCACAAAGGACATCCTTCCTCTCCGCAACCCAGGCCACGGATTCGACGTGCAGAGGGTGGACGGCAAACAGCCCTGCCACGAAGCCACTGCGCCAAACCCGCCGCGTGGCGACGAACAGAAAGGCGAAGACCAGCAGAGAGTTGAGATAGTGCAGGAAGGCGTTTACCAGCAGGTGCGCGCCAGGCCGCGGCCCGAAGAGCTGCGCGTCAAGCATGTAACTGAGCCAAGTGAGGGGATGCCAGTTGCCCCCATCCATCGCCGTCATCGCCCAGCGCATGCCATCGAGCGTCAGGCCGGCTTTTACGCGAGCGTTGTCGCTCACGTAAATCGGGTCGTCGAAGTTGACAAACTGGTGCGTGCGGAGCTGAAAGAAGATGTAGAAGACGGTAACGGCAAGAAAGGCGACGATTGCGACGATGGGCCAGTGGCCTGCCGCCACCGGTTCCAGCTCTGACGCAGAAGCGGTAGTCCGTACTTCTGTCGTTGCCGCGACTCTCTTGTTACGTGCCTTCTTGCCCATGGGGCAGATAGTGTAGCCGAGGGTTAGCCGCTTGCACGGCGCTACACGAGTGTGCGGAAGAACACTGCCTATTTCTCTGCAAGGCGCTTCGCGTAGTCCGCGGCGCGGTCGAGGAACCCTTCGATCGACCGTCCCAACGCCAGCTTCTCATTGAGCTCAGCCGCCTTTTCGAAGTCGGCGCGCAGCCGCTCAGCCTCGGCCAGATAGTAATCGCGCAGTCCGCTCTCGATGTGGAACTCGGGATACTTCTCGGCCAGCGTGCGCATCCACTCTTCGACCTGCCGCCGCCGGTCTTTGTCGCCCGCTCCGCTCTTGAGATCGGCGAGCAGGGTCGCTACGACGCCGGAGAGAATTTGCGTGCGCTCGTCTTTGAGAGGTTCCTCAGCCATGGGCGCAGATCTTAGCAGCGAATACAATGCGCCGCGATGAAAGTCCTGGTTGCCAACCGCGGCGAGATCGCCGTACGCGTCATGCGCGCCTGCCGTGAGATGGGTTTTCCGACGGTGGCGGTCTACTCCGAGCCTGATCGTTCCGCGCTGCACGTCGTCTACGCGGATGAAGCGATGCCGATCGGTCCCGCGCCGTCGCGCGAGAGCTATCTGCGCATCGATCGCATTCTCGATGCGGCGAAGAAGACCGGCGCTGACGCCATCCATCCCGGCTACGGATTTCTCGCCGAGAACGCCGGCTTCGCGCGCGCCTGCCGCGACGTCGGCATCCTCTTTATCGGTCCGTCACCGGAGTCGATCGAAGCGATGGGATCGAAAACCGAGGCGCGGCAGCGGATGAAAGCGGCGGGAGTGCCGGTCGTGCCGGGACTCACGGAAGCGGTGAAGTCGTTCGATGAGATCGCGGCCTTCGCGCGCGAGACAGGTTATCCGATCATGATCAAGGCCTCTGCCGGCGGTGGTGGCAAGGGCTTGCGTCTGGTCGAGCGCGAAGAGGATCTTCGTTCCTCCTTTGAGCGCGTCACGAGCGAGGCGCAGGCGTTTTTCGGCGACGGCGCTGTCTACGCGGAGAAGTTCATCGCCTCGCCGCGGCACATCGAAGTGCAGGTGCTCGGCGATCAGCACGGCAACATCGTTCATGTTGGCGAGCGCGAATGCACGCTGCAGCGCCGGCATCAGAAAGTCGTCGAGGAGAGTCCCTCACCTGTCGTCGATCACGAATTGCGCGAGCGGCTCGGAGAAATGGCGGTGAAAGCCGCTGCGGCGGTGAACTACTACTCTGCCGGGACGATCGAGTGCCTGATGGGGCCGGACAAGCAGTTCTACTTCCTCGAGATGAACACGCGGCTCCAGGTCGAGCACCCGGTCACCGAGATGGTGTGGGGAATCGATCTCGTCAAAGCGCAGCTCCGCATTGCCCAGGGCGAGCCGCTCGGCTTCACGCAGAAAGATCTTGCGCCGAACGGCCACGCTATCGAGTGCCGCATCTACGCCGAGGATCCCGCGCACAATTTCTCGCCGTCGCCCGGCTTGATTCGCAACCTGACCTTGCCGCAGGGGCCGGGCGTTCGCAACGACAACGGCGTCTTCGCGGGCTACACGGTTCCCGTTTACTACGACCCGATGTTGTCGAAGCTGATCTGTCACGCGGGGACGCGGCAGGATGCGATCGATCGCATGTTGCGTGCGCTTCAGGAGTATCGCGTCGATGGGATACAGACCACGATCCCGTTCTTCACGTTTCTGATGAAGCATCCCGACTTTCGCACTGCGAACTTCGACACGGGATTCATCGACAGAATCCTTCCGGAGATCGATCTGGCGCATCGGCCGGACGAAGAAGGCGTCCGCGACCTCGCGCTCATCGCGGCGGCGATTCTGGCCTACGAGGATTCTCAGAACGTCCGTCTGCCCGAAGAGACGGCGTCGCGCTGGAAGCAACTGGGTCGTGCCGATGCGTTGCGGGGGCGCGCGTGAAACTGATCGCCCGCTATCGCGATGAAGAGATGCCGGTCGAGGTGGAGCGGCAAGGCAGCGGCTATCGCGTCAGGATTGGCGACCGTTGGATCGTTGCGGATCTCGTCCGCGCGGGTGCCATTCATTCGCTGCGGCTCGAAGACGGGAGGCAGCTTCCGCTCGCGCATCACCGCGAAGGAACGATGCACCAGGTCACGATCGGAGCGCAGCGATTCGACATCGATGTCCTCGATCCGCTGGCCTTGCGTCGAAAGGGTGGTGACGATCACCTCGGCGCCAGCGGCATCATCAAGTCGCCGATGCCCGGTCGCATCGCGCGCGTTCTCGTCGAGAAGGGCGCATCCATCCAGCGCGGCGCAGGACTGCTCGTCCTCGAAGCGATGAAGATGGAGAACGAAATTCAAGCGCCCGCGGACGGCGTGATCGACGAGATCTTTGTCCAGGCCGGAGATACAGTGGAGAGTGGCGCGGATCTGGTGCACCTGGTCTCCGAGTGAGGGGGCGGGTGTCGGGCTCAGGTGTCGGGGTCGGGAGGATTGCCTGTCATCCTGAGCCGCCGAAGCCGCCGCAAGATTCACAACGTTTGCACTCGGTGAGCGTCGGCGGCGAAGGTCGGTCGAAGGACCCCCTAATTCTTGCAGCGCGGCGTTACGAAAAAGCCATCGCGACGAAGCAGGGGGTCCTTCGACGTCCTCCGGCACTTCGTGTCCTGCGGCAGTCTCAGGATGACAGTAATCCTCCACTCCGACCCCACGTCTATAATTCGCCCATGTCCACACCCGACCCGTTCGTTGCCGGGGCACGCATCCTTTCCTTCCGGCTGATCGAGCGTGTCAGTGCTTCGGTGTGGCGCGCCGAAGACACGCGAAGCGGGCGGGCGGTCGCGATCAAGGTCCTGACCAAGCAACTCCCGCGTGACGAATCGCGACGGGAGATGGTGATCCGCGACATGCGGCAGGGTGCGGCGTTGTATCACTCCTCGCTCGTCACGAACATCGACGTGGCGCAGGCGGATGACGCGCTCGTTTTGGTGATGGAATGGTTCGAAAGCCAGCCTGTCTCGGTTGCATTCCGCGGACGCGCGGCGAATCGATCGGAGTTTCTTCGCATTGCGTATCAGCTCGTCGATGCCGTGAAGCTGATGCATGTGAAGAACGTCCTGCATCTGAATATCGCCGGCGATTCCGTGCTGGTGGCCGCGGATGGGCAGGTGAAGCTCGCCGGTCTCAACGCGTCGACGTTTCTTCCGCGGCGCGAGGGACAGGGATCAGCGTTCGCGCAGAAGGGGAGCGATCCCGACGCTGTGAGCTACATGTCGCCGGAGCTGATCACCAACCAGCCGCTGACCGTGCAGAGCGACGTCTTCTCGCTCGGCATCCTCATGTACGAGATCGCAACAGGCCGCCGGCCGTATCTCGCGAGCACAGCTCCCGAGATCGCGCGGAAGATCGTCGATGAACAACCGCCATCGCCGAAAGCGATCAATCCCGAGATCGACAGCGCCGTGCTCAGCGTGATGGGAAAGTGCTTTTACAAGGACCCCTATCGCCGCTACAAAGACACGAAAGCCATCATCGATGAGATCGTGAAAGCGGATGCGGACGTCGTGGCGTGGTCGAACGATCTTTCCCGCGCAGCGCTCAATGCCGCTTCCGCCGCACGACAGGCAGTACAGGCGAGGCAGTCGATCATCCTGGCCGCCGACGTCGCCAATCACGACGAGATCAACGCGGTCGATCCGGCGTCTGCGGCGAAAGCTGTCTCGCGCATGCAGCAGATTCTTGGCGAGTCGGTCTACCTGTTCGATGGTCAGGTCGTCGATCCCTTCGGCGCGCGGTTTGTCGGAGAGTTGCCTTCGCTGGAGAGCGCGCTCGAAGCAGGGCGCAAAGGCGAATTCGATTTCTCTCCGGGACAGCAGGAAGGGACTCCGATCCCTGTGCGCCTTCTCCTTCACGCGGGGGAGGTGGAGACGCGCGACGGATCGCCGGCCGGTCCCGCAGTCGACAAGGCGTTCGAGATCCTCGATCAGATCGAGCCGCAGAAGCTCTACATCACCGAGGCGGTGTTGCGGAAAGGGCGCACGAGCTTGCGGCTGCGCGATGCTGGTGCTCGCGCCGGCGTGAAGCTCTTCGCGATTGCGCCTGACGCCGAAGCGGCCGAAGAGGCTGCGCGCGCGACCGCGGCAACCGAAGAATCGGCGCGGATTGCGGCGGAAGCGGAGGCAGAGGCAACGGCAGCGGCAACACTCGCGGCGCGGAAGAAGAAACGCGCGCGGATGGGTGCGCTGGCTATTGCAGGAGTTGTCCTCGTGGTCCTCGCGATCGTAGCGTTCTTCGCGTTGCGAAGCCGTCGCGATGAGCCGGCGCCCGTTGCCGTCAGTCGTCCGGCGGGCCTGCCGCGGGCGTCTGCCGCAACGCCGCGCAAAGTGTTCGTCGAGCGCTTCACGGTCACGCCTCCCGATCCAGTTCTTCAACAGCGAGCCGACGCGATCCAGCTCGCCGCGATCGAAGTGCTTCGATCCTTCCCTGAAGTGCGCATCACCGATGCAAAAGCATCCGACGTGAGTGCGTACACGGCAAAGCTAACCGGCGAGGGCGCTTCGCCGCAGATCATCGCCGTGACCGATGCAACGATTGCGAAGCAAGGCACCGCCACGCCACTCCTCGATGCCTCGGGCGGCGTTCAGGAGATCATCAACTGGATCACCAGCGACTTGAAGATCGCACCGCGCGGGGCGGCCAGCGCCGAGGCGTACAACGCGTTTGCGGATGCGGTTGCCGCCAATGCTGCAAACGACGTCACGGCCGCAGAGAAATCGCTGCGCACGGCCATTCAGTCCGATCCGAATTTTCTGGCTGCGCAACTCTTTGCGCTGCACTTTTTCGATGCGCATGGGAAAGAGGCGGATGCCACAGCCGCGGCGAAACAGATCCTCGCGCAGGATCCTGCCAACATGGAAGCGTTGCGGCGCGTCGCGCGCGCGAGCGTCATCGCCGGCGATCTGGCCGCCGCGTTCCAGGGCTACGCCGCCGTTCTGCAGCACGATCGTTCCGATGCCGAAGCACTCAACATCATCGGACGCTACGCGCTCGCAGCCGGCGACGACGCTCATTTCAACGCCGCGATCAGCCGCCTGGGCGCATCCGACACGGCCGCCATTCATCCTCCCGACTTGCTCGTAGCATCAGGCCGCATCGATGACGCGGTCGACAAGTACTACGATATCGAGCGGCGCTTGCCTCACAATTCCGCACTCGCTCTCAAGATCGGCCGTATCGCCGTGTTGCGTCATTCGGCCGAGATGGCGGAGATCGAGCTGAAAAAAGTAGAGGAGTCCGATCCGAACTATGGAGCGCACATCCTGAAGGCCTACATCGCCGCGCAATCGGGCAACAAGGCTGCCGCCGATGCGGAGATGAAGCTTGCGGCAGCGTTCTCGACGCCCCGAGACGACTACTGGACCACCATCGCCGAGATCGCTGCGATGAACGGAGACGTCCGCGGCGTGGACGATGCGCTTGATCGCGCCGTTACGCGCAAGGAGCCGACTGCGAGCTACGTTCTCACGAATCCACTTTTCGGGTTCCTTCGAAGCGACGCGCGATTTCAGGCCATTCGCGGAAAGTTGAAAGCGCAACAGGATGAGATTCGTTCCGCCCTTGCCGGCGTGACGATATAGATTGCAAGCCCATGATCGTCACCGCCAGACTCACATTCTCCGCGGCGCACCGCCTGCACAACCCGAACTACGACGACGCGTGGAACCGGCGCATCTACGGTAAGTGCGACAACCCGAAAGGGCACGGCCACAACTACGTCATCCAGGTCAGCGTGAAGGGGAAGATCGATCCCGAAACCGGCATGGTCATCGATCTTAAGCGGCTCAAAGACATCGTGGGGGCGCAGATCATCGATCGCGTCGATCACACGAATCTCAACGAAGACGTCGAGTTCCTTTGCGGCGTTATCCCGACGGCCGAAAATCTGGCGCGCTCCTTCTGGTCGCAATTAGCGCCGTCGATCACCGAGGGCGCATTGTTCGAGATCGTGTTGCAGGAGACGGAGAAAAACTCCGTCGTCTATCGCGGGGAGGATGAGGAATGAACTACGACCTTGCGATGATGGCGCTCGACGGCCTGATGCGAACGCCGCTGACGGTGCGCACTGACAGCGCGGGCGTGACGTTCACCGGCGAGCCCGCCGCCTTCCGCGAGCTCGCCCGCCTCTGTCTTCTCCTCGGCGGGGGGAGAGACACCGCCGATTGGTTCGAGTTGAAGCCGAACGTGCACGTGACGGCAGATTCACCGATGGTGATGTTGAAGTTGGAGGGGTAGGCGCGGCGTCATTTCAACTGTCATCCTGAGCCGCCGAAGCCGCCCGCCTTACTATTTCGCTCTCGCGCAGCGCGTGCTCGGCGGCGAAGGACGGTCGAAGGACCCCTAATTCTGTGCCGCGTTTTTCCACCGCCCGACCTGCAGGGAATCAGGGGGTCCTTCGACCGTCCTTCGCGCCGATGCCCCGCAGGTGCGAGCGCAGCGAAACTTGCGGCGGCTTCGGTGGCTCAGGATGACAGCAAAAGGGGCAGCGAAGAGATGACAACCTACGTCTCGTAATCCGGCGAATACGTCACGAGCTCGCTCAGAAAACTGGCCCGTGCGCGATTGGCATCGTCGTCGACCTTCAGCAGGTCGCGGATCGAGATCATGCCGACGAGATTTCCGCGATGCACGACCGGCAGATGACGGCAGTTGCACTCGTGCATTTTCTGCAGCGCGTCGTTGATGTCGTCGTCCGGATCGGCCACCATCAGCTCCTTGGTCATGACGCTGTCGATGCGCGTGTCATCCGGATTGCGTCCCTCTGCCACGATGCGCGTCAGCATGTCGCGCTCGGAAAAAATCCCGACGAGCTTCCCGGCGTCGAGCACCGCGATCGCGCCGATATTTCGCTCGCTCATCGTGCGCGCCACATCGCGGACGATCGCCGTCGAGGAAACATGAAAGAGCGGATGTCCCTGAATGATCTCGCCGATCTGTTTCATACGATCTCCTGTTCGAGCGTCCTCTTGCGATTGATGCTGCCGAGTCCATCGTACGCGGCGTATTTGTAGGCCTCGCTCAAGGTCGGGAAGTTGAATACGCAATCGATGAAGGCGTTGATCGTTCCCTTGAACTGCATGACCATCATGCCGATGTGCAGATGCTCCGAGGCGTTCTCGCCGACGATGTGGACGCCGAGAAGCGTCAGCGATTCGGGATCGAAAACGAGCTTGATCAGTCCCTTCATGTCGCCGATGATCTCGCCGCGGGCATTGTCGCGGTAATAAGCCCGGCCGACGGCGAATGCCTTCCCAGCCTTGCGGCAATCGTCCTCATTCAGACCAACCGTCGCCACCTCCGGGATCGTGTAGATGGCGTAGGGGAGGATCGAGGCCACGCGCGTTTTGTACTTCAGGTTGAACGCATGAACCATCGCCACGCGCGCCTGCTCCATCGACGTCGATGCGAGAGCAGGGAATCCGATGACATCGCCCGCGGCATAGATGTTCGGCACTGACGTTTGATAATTCTCATCGACTGCAATGAGTCCGCGTGCGCCCGTCTTCACGCCGACTCCGTCGAGATTGAGTCCTTCGACGTTGCTCGACCGGCCGGCAGCGTAGAGGACATTGTCGACGACCATGCATTGGCCGCCTTTCAGCGTGAGCGCTGCCTGATGATCGCAGCGCTCGATCGAGTCGACATCCATGCCGAGGTGCATGGTGATGCCGAGACGATTCTGAAATTCGCCGAGGAGGATGCGGACGATCTCGCGGTCGATGTTCGGAAGGAGTGCCGTGCGGCCGTCGATCAAGTGCACTTCCACGCCGAGCGCGGCGAAGATCGAGGCGTACTCGATGCCGATGATCCCCGCGCCGACGACGGCCATCCGCTCCGGAATGCGGCCGATGCCGAGGATGGAGTCGCTGTCGCAAATCACCTCGCCGTCGAACGTTACGTTGTCGGGCCGATGCGGCGATGAGCCCGTGGCGATCAGGACGAAGTTGCCGTCGATGACTTCCTCGCCGATGGCGTTCTTGATGGCGATGCGCGTCGGCGAGATGAATCGCGCGGTTCCTTCGTAGCGATCGATCTTGTGCCGACGCAGGTTGTCGTCGATCCGCTTCCATTCGTGCGCGATAACGCGGTCTTTGCGGTACATGAAGTCTGCAACCGTGATGCAGTTGACGGTCACCTCGATCGATCCTTCGCGGAATCCGCGCTGGCGGAATCCAGAGAGATGGAGCGCAGACTCACGAAGGGTCTTCGAGGGAATCGTGCCGGTGTTGACGCAAGCACCGCCGAGCACCGGCTCGCGCTCGATGAGCGCGACACTCTTCCCGAAGTAGGCCGCCTGCGCAGCCCCTTTCTCGCCGGCCGGTCCGGAGCCAATGACGATCAGATCGTACATTCGAAGTGTGAAGAGTGAAGGGTGAAGAGTGAAAGAGCAGGAGTGAAACGGGACGGTCAGCCCGCCTTCATTTCACTCTTCACCCTTCACTCTTCACTCTTCATTCAATACGCAAGCAACGAATGAACGGGAACTCCATCGAGTCTGGCCCGGCCATCGAGGAACGTCAACTCGATTACGAACCCTGCGGCGACGACGGTGGCTCCGCATTCGCGCACGAGAGTTACGGAGCAGGCAGCCGTGCCTCCCGTGGCCAGAACGTCGTCGATGATCAGGACGCGGTCGTCGGCAGTGAGCGCGTCGTCGTGAATCTCGAGGATGCCGCTGCCGTATTCGAGCGTGTATTCGCTGCGCCGCGTTTTGGCAGGGAGCTTGCCCGGCTTGCGGATCGGAACGAATCCTGCGCCAAGCACACGCGCGACGCCGCTGCCGAAAATGAATCCGCGCGATTCGATGGCCACGACACTCGTGATGCCTTCGTCCTTGAACGGCTCCGCGAGGGAGTGCGACACATAGTCGAGCGCAGCGTGCGAGCGAAGAAGAGGAGTGATGTCTTTGAAGACGATTCCTGGCTTGGGAAAATCAGGAACGTCGCGGATGAAGGGCCGAAGATCCATCAGAACTTCACATCGAAGTCACCGAGACGGCCGGTGAAGTCCTTCGACTCCTGATCGATGCTCGTGACCTCCGCGAAGCGCGGACCTTCCTTCAGCTCTTCGATCCACTCGTCGATGACGCCTTTTTCCCCTTCGACGATCGCCTCGACGTAGCCGTCGCGGCTGTTCTCGATTGAGCCTTTGAGTCCGAGGCGGCGCGCGACGCGCGTGGCAAAAAAGCGGTAACCGACGCCTTGAACTTTCCCGTGGATCCTGATGATTCGCTGTTCCCTCGCCATGTGCGCGCGATTGTACGCAATTACCGGTGCCGTTTGCGCGGCGAGTGTGGTTGTGGAGGTTTCTTTGCCGGAGCCGGAGGATGCTGTACGACGGCCGGCGCTGGGGGAGGTGTGGCTTCCAGCGCGGCGAGGCGTGCGGTCAGGTCCGCGATCGCCTTCTGTTGCGCGGCCTGCGTGCGCTTCTGTTGATCGAGCAGGTCTGCCAGCGTGTGCCGCTCGCTATCGGCGATCGAGGCGAGCGCGACGGTGGCCGCCGCCGATGCATCCGTTCGCGGATACTGCTGGATGACGCGCGAGTACTCCTGACGCGCTTTGTCGTTGCGTCCCGCTTCGAGATCTTTTCGCGCGGTGCGCAGCAACGCACCGGCCTGAATGTCGTTCGGGACCGTCAGTACCAGCCACGCGACGGTCGCGCCGAGGAGCGAGGAGACGATCGCGGTGACGATTAGGAGAAGGCGGCCAGCGCGCATGATGCCGGATGCTTCAAGAGCGGCGCCAGTTCAGCCTTGATGCGCCGAAAGCCGCGGAGCGGCGGCGGAATGTAGCCCAGGGCGTCAGCCGTGGGGAAGTTGTGCGCAGGAAGGCAAGCCGCGGAGCGGCGAAAGAAGGTTGACGTGACGACGCATCGCAATTTGCGCTCGCCGCGATTCGAGTTGATGCCTTTGCTCAAGATCAGGCGGTGACACGCGGCGAGCGACGATTGAGATGTGCTCCGCTCTTTCGCCGCTCCGCGGCTCGATTACCGGGAGCCCCCACCCCCACGGCTCGCGCCGTGGGCTTTATTCTTGCGCCGCTCTGCGGCTTTAGCGGCCGCGTGAAACTCATTAGCGGCCCTGCGATCGCAGCCCGTGAGAGTCTCCGCGCCCGCTATTCTTTCCAACCAAATTTTCCCACCAGCGGCACGAACTCCGCGGATCCGCAGTCCTCGACCTTCAGGCTCGTGCCGACGCGCATCACTCTCGCCAGGCGCTGATTTCCTTCGGGACCGATCGGGATGACCAGCTTCCCCATTCGCGAGAGCTGTTGCAGAAGCGGCTCGGGAACTTGCGGCGCCGCCGCGGCGACGATGATGCGGTCGAACGGCGCCTGATCCGACCAGCCATACGTTCCGTCGAACACTTTCACCGACGCGTTGTGAATCTTCAGCGTGCGAATCAGCTCCACCGCACGAAGCGCCAGTTCATTGAGCCGCTCGATCGAAAAGACCTTCGCGCAGAGCTTCGACAGCACGACCGTCTGATAGCCGGTGCCGGTTCCGATCTCCAGCACTTTCTCCTTACCCGTCAGTTCGAGGAGCTCGATCATGCGCGCCACGATGTACGGCTGCGAGATGGTCTGCTTCGATCCGATCGGAAGGGCGCCCGCGCCGTACGCTTTTGCGGCAACGAGCGACGGCACGAAGAGATGCCGCGGAACTTCGCGCATCGCCTGCAGCACGCGTTCGTCCATGATGCCGCGATCGGCGACGTGGCGTTGCACCATGAGCGCGCGCTGATGCGCGAGCTCGCGATCCTGCGATGCGTTGTCACCCTTCCGCGTTGGGTTCAAGCAGGTCCTCGAGCGGCTTGAGCCGCGGAATCGAATCGTGATGGGTGAGGTCGAGGTGCAGCGGTGTGATGGCGATGCAGTTGTCCTGAATCGCTTCGAAGTCGGTGTCTTTCGCTGGATGCCACGTCGGTTCGCCGCCGCCGATCCAGTAGTACGTCCTCCCGCGCGGATCCTTCCGCTCAATGATGCCCTCGGAGTAGATCCGGGTACCGAGACGCGCCACGCGGACGCCGCTGAATGAGACAGGAAAGTTGACGTTCAGGATGATGTGCGGATCGCGATGTTCGACCAGCGCCCATCGAATGAGTTTCTCGGCGAAAACGCCGCAGCGCTCGAAAGAGAAGCCCTCACCGACGAGCGTGGAGAATGCGATCGACGGTGCGTTGAGCAATGCTCCCTCGAACGCGGCGGAGATGGTACCGGAGTAGGTGACATCGTCGCCGAGGTTGGGTCCGAAGTTGATGCCGGAGACGACGAGATCGGGCCGCGCATCCTTCATCAGTTTGAGGATGGCCAGGTTCACGCAGTCGGCCGGCGTGCCGTCGATGATGTATTCGTTCTCTTTCAGCTTCAGAAGGCGCAGCGGCCGGTTGAGTGTGAGCGCATGCGATGCCGCGCTCTGCTCGCGATCGGGCGCGACGACGAGCACCTCGACGCCATCGATGCGCCGGCAGGCGTCGGCGAGAACGCGCAGCCCTTCGCTGTAAATGCCGTCGTCGTTGGTGACCAGGATGCGTGCCATGGCGCGCGCATGGTAGCGCATTGCCCGCGCTGAAAAACCTTTGAACCACAGAAGCGCAGAGGTCACCGCGCGGACCGTGCCCGCAAACCCAACCGCTGTCATCCTGAGACTGCCGAAGCCGCCATTCGTACTCGTGCGTTCGCGCGGAATGGTGTGGCGGCGAAGGACGTCGAAGGACCCCCCGCCCACGTGCAGGAAGGGAGGGGGTCCTT